>CAXSGY010000053.1:0-6608 GCA_964237235.1 uncultured Pyrinomonadaceae bacterium | reverse complement strand
AGATACAAAACCGCCATTCGGACGGCAACGCCGTATTTTACCTGGTCTAAAATCAAAGAGCGCGAAGAATCGGCGACTTCCGACGCGATTTCGATGCCGCGGTTCATCGGTCCGGGATGCAGAACAATCGCGTCTTTTTCGGCGAGCGCGAGCCGTTCGTTGGTCAAACCGTAATGAATCGAATATTCGCGCAGGGTCGGGAAATACGCCGAATCCTGCCGTTCTTTCTGAATTCGCAAAATCATCACGACATCGGCGTTTTCAATCGCGCCTTCGACGGTCGGGCAAACTTCGAGATTTTTTTCGACCAGAAAAGCGAAATCGTCCGGCACGAGCGTCTTCGGTCCGGCGACGCGCACGCTTCCGCCGAGCTTCGTTAAAAGATGTATGTTTGAGCGCGCCACGCGGCTGTGCAGAATATCGCCGACGATGGCGATTTTTAAACCTTCGATTGTGCCTTTGCGTTCGCGGATCGTCATCGCATCGAGCAGGGCTTGCGTTGGATGCTCGTTCGCGCCGTCGCCCGCGTTGACGATTGCCGCCTTTGAGACTTTCGCTAATTGATGCGGAACGCCCGCGCTCGAATGGCGGACGACGATGCAGTCGGGCTGCATCGCGTCGAGATTGAGAGCCGTGTCAACGAGCGTTTCGCCTTTCGCCACGCTCGACGAGGAAATTGAAATATTCACCGAGTCCGCCGAAAGCCGTTTCGCCGCCAGTTCAAACGACGTGCGCGTTCGGGTCGAGTTTTCAAAGAAAAGATTGATGACGGTTTTCCCACGCAGGGTCGGCACTTTTTTAATTTCGCGGGTGTTTATCTCGCGGAAATTTTCGGCGGTATTCAAAATTCCGACGATCTCTGCGGCGGACAGATCGCGGATTCCCAAAAAATCGCGGCGGCGAAACGGTTTATTCATTTTTTTTACAAAAAAAGCAAGGCATTTTAACCTTGCTTTGAAACGTCAGGCGGCTTTTAAAATTTCCTGCGGTCTTTCCCAACCAAGCACAATATCGTTTTCGTCAATTCCGTTATCAATCAACTGCTGAACGATTTCCTGATCCGTGCCGTCCCATTCGACCCAAACTTTATCTTCTTTGATGCGAATATGAATCGGATAACCGTGTTGCCGACGATTGTTGGAATGCCAGCCGATGCTCGACAAAATGTAGTTGTCGGTTTTTTCGTCTAAAATCGGAACATCTTCAATTTCAAGGTCATCCGCCGTATAAGACGCTTGTTCGAGAAGAATGTTTTTGATTATTTTACGATATTTTGCAACTTTATCCATTGTGTTATTTTTTCCTCCTCGACATTGAAAATCAGCAAATTTATTTTTTGTTTTTGAATAACCAAATCAATAGCTTTGCGCTGCATAAATTTGTTATGAACTTCGTCGGAAACAGCTAGATAAATCTCACGCTTAATCTTTGTCGCTTCCATTAAAACCCGGTAAAGATTGATTTGACCGAGTGCTTTTTCAAAATCTTCGATCTTTGAAACTCCGCCCAAAACCTTTATTTCAATAACGATTTTATAACTTTCCGTTTGTTCTGTAAAAACTTTCTCCGCGCCTAAATCGGCATAGACGCGCAAATCGTCAAAACGAATCGGAAACGGATCGTGCGTAATCGTCCAACCGTCTTTTTCGAGCGCGTGCCTGACCGTTTCGTGATAAGCGTCTTTCGCCATTATTCCGCGGGCTTTTCGTAAATCCAGACGGCTTCGTCGTCGTCGTATTCTTTGAGCATCACTTTGATGATTTCGGCTTTTTTGGTCGGCACGGTTCTGCCGATAAAGTCGGCTTGAATCGGCAGTTCGCGGTGTTCCTTGCCGCGGTCGATCAAAACCGCGAGCTGCACTTTGCGCGGGCGACCGAAGTCCATCAGCTGATCCATCGCGGCGCGAATCGTTCTGCCGGTGTAAAGCACGTCGTCCACCAGAACGATGCGTTTATCTTCGATGTCGGTGTCGAGTTCCGTGCGGTTGACAATCGGATTCGCGCCGACGGTTGATAAATCGTCGCGGTAAAGCGTGATGTCAATAATGCCGTAGAGCGGTTTTTCGCCTTCGAGTTCGGCGATTGTTTTGGCGATTCGTTCGGCGAGCGGCACGCCGCGCCGACGAATGCCGACGATATATAAATCCGCCGCGCCCTGATTTTCTTCGACAATTTCCGACGCGAGCCTCGATAAAGCGCGTTTCATACGCGCCGCGTCCATAATTCGCGCTTTTTCGACTAATCCAAATTCATCTGCCATATTGTTGTTGCCGAAAATCGTAACAAACGCGCCGCTAAAGTTCAAAGTTTCTTTTGCATTTGTCATTTATCCTTTATCATTACAAGTTTGCCGATGTCGAAATTTTACGAAAAAATCGTTCGCCCGATGCTGTTTCAAATATCGCCCGAAACGGCGCACGAAATCGGCATCGAAGCGTTGCGCGTCGGTTTGCACTCCGAAGCGGCGCAAAAACTCGCCGCCGGAAAGTTTTCGAGCGAAGATTCATTCGGCGCGATTGAAAGATTCGGATTGACTTTCAAAAATCCGCTCGGCGTTGCCGCCGGTTTTGACAAAAACGGTCGCGTCGTTAACCAACTCGCTGCGCTCGGATTCGGTTTTGTTGAAGTTGGGACGATAACTTTTAATCCACAGAAGGGAAATGAAAAGCCCAGATTATTTCGTCTGTCCGAAGATGAAGCCTTGATTAATCGGCTCGGATTTAACAATGAAGGCGCGCGCGAAGTCGTCGAAAGATTGAAAAAAATCAATCCGAAATGCGTTCTCGGCGTGAACATCGGCAAAAATAAAAACGTGCCGAACGAAGCGGCGATTGAAAATTATTTGCAAAGTTTTGATTTGGCTTTTGAAGTCGCCGACTACGTCGCCGTCAACGTTTCTTCGCCGAATACGCCGAACTTGCGCGAATTGCAGCGGGCGGAAAAGCTCGAAGAATTGCTCGGAGCATTACAGAAAAGAAACAAAGTTCTGAGTTCCGACTCCAGTCGGCAAAACGCCGGGGGAAAGCCGACTGAAGTCGGAACTCAGAACTTAAAACCTCTGCTCGTTAAAATCGCGCCGGATTTAACCGACGCGGAAATTGAGTTGATTGTTGATATTTCGTTGAAATTAAATTTAGCCGGAATCATTGCGACGAACACGACCGTTTCGCGCGAAAATTTAAAGTCGAATGTCAACGAAGCCGGCGGTTTGAGCGGCAAGCCTTTGCAAAATCGTTCAAACGAAGTTATTTCAAAAATTTATCAATATTCAAACGGAAATCTGCCGATTATCGGTGTCGGCGGCGTTTTTACCGCCGAAGACGCTTGCGCAAAAATCGCTGCGGGCGCGTCGCTCATACAGGCTTACACGGGCTTTGTTTACCGGGGAATTTCGTTTGCGAAACAAATTAATACGGGTTTAGCGAAGGTTTTGCGTGAAAAAGGATTTAAAGATTTAGACGAAGCCGTCGGCGCGAATCATCGCTGAAATCAAACTGCGGTTTGACACTCTTTGTGCAAAAGCTATAATAAATCCTTTGCGTTTCGCGCCGTTTGAAATGCGAAATCGTTCTGTGAAGCAATGTTTCTCGATTTAACCGTTATCAAAAAAACGCCGCACCGGTTCGCGTTTTCCGTTTCGCCCGCAGAAGTTGATTTGGAAGACGAAACGGCGCGGTTGAAAACGAACGCCGAAATTTCCGGCGAGCTGAACAGACACATCGCGCAAACGGATGTGAACGGTGAAATAATCGCCGCAATTGAAACTGAATGCAGCCGTTGTTTGCTGGCAGTTAACGAAAATTTGAAAATTTCGTTCAGCGTCAGCTTTGTTACGCCGGAAAATTACACCGCCGAAAGGGAAGCGGAAATCGGCGTGGACGATTTGCCGATTGCCGTTTTCGACGGCGACAAAATTGACATCGGCGAACTGGTCCGCGAGCAGATTTTACTGAATTTGCCCGAACAAAATTTTTGCCGGGAAGATTGTCGAGGTTTGTGCCAAAAATGCGGCGCGAACCGAAATTTGATAAATTGTAATTGTTTAGATGAAGAGACTGACCCGCGCTGGGCGGCTCTGAAAAATTTAAAATAGATTTCAAATTCCAGATTCCAAGTTCCAGATTAGATTTGGAATCCAGAACCTAGAATTACAGAGTAAAAAAATGCCAAATCCGAAACGAAGACATTCGCATTCAAGAACACGCCAGAGACGCGCGCACGACGCGCTGAAAACGCCGCAGTTTTATGTAGATAAAGAGACCGGCGAGGCGATGAAGCCGCATCGTATTGACCCGAAGACCGGAATGTATAAAGGTCGTCAAATTATCGAAGTCAAAGAATCAGAATAGACTTTTGAATTTTTTCGAAATTTAAGTTCTAATTCAAATTAATGACTAACCACAACGCGGGCATCGTTGGAATGGGACACGCTTATCCGAGCGGTATTTTAACGAATGCCGATTTGGAAAAAATCGTCGAAACCACCGATGAATGGATAACTACGCGCACGGGCATCAAACAACGCCACAAAGCCGCCGAAAACGAATACACTTCGCAGTTCGGAACTTTAGCGGCGAAACAGGCTTTGGAAAGAGCCAATCTCAAGCCCGAAGACATAGACATTATCGTCTGCGCGACGACTTCGCCCGATCAGATTATGCCCTCGACCGGCGCGTTGATTCAGGCACAATTGGGCGCGACGAACGCTGCCGGAATGGACATTTTCGCGGCTTGCTCCGGCTTTATTTACGGCCTCACGATGGTCGAATCAATGATTCGCACCGGGCAAATCAAACATGCGCTCGTCATCGGCGCGGAAATCTTAACCAAATACGTTGATTACACAGACCGCTCGACGTGCGTCATTTTCGGCGACGGCGCGGGCGCAGCCGTTCTTGCGCCGGTCGAAGAAGGCAAAGGAATTTTAGCGACGAAAATTCGTTCCGACGGTCGTTACGAAGAGGCTCTATATGCGCCCGGCGGCGGCACGAAGTTGGGAACGACGCACGAAACGATAGACAACCGCGACCATTTTTTCAAAATGAAAGGCAACGAGCTTTTCAAGGTCGCTGTGCGTTCGATGGCGGATATTTCAAAGGAAATGCTCGACCGCGCCGGTTATACGGTCGAAGACATTGACCTCGTGATTCCGCATCAGGCAAATCAGCGAATTACCGATGCCGTCGCTTCGCGTCTCGGCGTGGCGGAAGAAAAAGTTTATTCAAACATCGCCGAACACGGCAACACTTCGTCGGCTTCGATTCCGATTGCGTTGGACGAATGCATCGAATCGGGCAAAATCAAAGAGGGAAGTCTGATTTTATTAACCGCTTTCGGCGGCGGCGCGACGTGGGGCGGAACGGTGATGCGATTTTAGATTTTGGATTTTAGATTTTGGATTGAGTTTTTATCCACATCATAAATAAATTTACGAAAAAGCAGAAATTCGATGACAGAAGATTCCAAAATCCAAAATCCAAAATCTAAAATTGCGTTCGTTTTTCCCGGACAAGGTTCGCAAGCCGTCGGAATGGGCAAGGATTTATTTGATAATTTTGCCGTCGCGCGCGAAGTGTTTGAAGAAGCCGACGACGCGCTCGGATTTAAATTGTCGGAAATGTGCTTTGCCGGCAGCGAAGCGGATTTGCAGTTGACGGCGAACACGCAGCCCGCGATTTTGACCATTTCGATTGCCGCTTTAAGAGCGATGGAGGCGGAAAATTTTCCCGCGCCGGATTTTGTCGCCGGACACAGTTTGGGCGAATATTCGGCACTCGTCGCGGCGAACGCGGTAAGTTTTACCGACGCGGTGCGAACGGTCAGAAAACGCGGAAATTATATGCAGGAAGCCGTGCCAATCGGAACGGGAGCGATGGCGGCAATTTTAGGTGCGCCGCTCGAAACGGTTGAAATCGCCTGTAAAGAAGCCGCCGAGGGCGAAGTTTGCAGTCCCGCGAATATAAATTCGCCGACGCAAATCGTTATCGCCGGAAACGCCGCCGCCGTTGACCGCGCCTGTGAAATTTTGAAGGAACGCGGCGCGAAGCGGGCAATAAAATTAAACGTCTCCGCGCCCTTTCACTGCGATTTGATGTTTCCGGCGCAGGAAAAATTGGCAAAGGATTTACAGGAAATTAATTTTCGAGATTTAAAATTTCCGTTGACTGAAAACTTTTCCGCCGAACAAAATACGAGCGGCGAACGGGTGCGCAACGCTTTAATCGAACAAGTTTCAAAACCGGTGCGCTGGGCGCAGTCAATCGAAAATTTAATAATCGAAGAAGTCAACATATTCGTCGAAGTCGGCGCGGGAAAAGTTTTATCCGGTTTGATTCGCCAGATCAATCGGGACGTTCGTTGTTTGAACGTCGAAAATTCGGTAAGTTTAAAAGAAGCATTAAACAATTTATAAAAAACTGAGGAGAAAACTATGTCAGAAGTGCAGGATAAAATTAAACAAATTATTGTTGATGAATTAGGGGTAGATGAAGCGGAAGTGACGGAAAACGCCCGCTTTATCGAAGATTTAGGCGCGGATTCGCTCGATTTGGTCGAACTCGTGATGCGTTTTGAAGAAGAATTCGACATCGAAATTCCCGACGAAGACGC
>CAXSGY010000052.1:0-7549 GCA_964237235.1 uncultured Pyrinomonadaceae bacterium | reverse complement strand
CCGAAGAAATCACGCGCCTGAAAAGCCACATCGAACAATTTCGACAGATTATGAGCGAAGAAAAAGAAGTCGGCAAACGGCTCGATTTTCTGACGCAGGAATTTAACCGCGAAGCCAACACTATCGCCTCGAAAACGCAGAATCTAACCGTCAAAGAATCGGCGTTGGAGATAAAATCGGCGATTGAAAAGATTCGAGAGCAGGTTCAAAACGTAGAGTAGAATAAATGGAAAATGGAAAATGGAAAATGGAAAATTAGTTAGTTCTTCATTTTCCATTTTCCATTTTCCATTTTCCATTTTTTATGACCGGAAATTTAATCATCATCAGCTCGCCGTCGGGCGGCGGCAAAGGAACTTTGATAAAGGAAGTTCTGAAAACTTTGCCGAACATCGGTTATTCGGTTTCTTATACGACCAGAAATTCGCGCGTCGGCGAGACGCACGGCAAGGATTATTTTTTTGTTAGCCGCGAAGAATTTGAAAAATTGATTGAGCAGGGCGAGTTTTTAGAATATGCGACGGTTCACGATAATTTTTACGGCACTTCCATAAATCAGGTCAAAAAGGAAATCGAAGCCGGACGCGACGTAATTTTGGAGATTGACGTGCAGGGCGCGGCGAGCGTTCGACGGAAGATTCCCGAAGCCGTCAGCATTTTTATTCTGCCGCCGTCGTTTGAGATTCTGCGCGCGCGGCTCGTCGCCCGCGCAACCGAAAAAGACGCTCATCTGGCTCTGCGTTTGAAAAATTCATTCGATGAAGTCAGCCGTTTCACCGAGTTTGAATACGTCGTTATCAACGACGAAATCGCGCGGGCGTTTGCCGATTTGGAATTGATAATTTCAGCCGAAAGACTCCGGCGCGATAGACAAAGCCTTGCAATTAAAGGTATTCTAGATAGTTTCGAGCAATCGAAAAATTAAAACCACCGGAGACAGATTTAAATTTATGGCTGAAAAAACCGAACAACTCGTCGAAGAAACCGAAAAGGAACCGCGCGTTAATCCCGAAGTTGATTCAAAATACCGCAAAATTATTTTAGCCGCCCAGCGCAGCAAACAGTTACAGCGCGGTGCGAACCCGCGCGTCGAGATGGACGTGCGTAAAAGCAAAGCGACGCGCATCGCGATGAGAGAATTAGAAGAAGGTAAAGTTGATTTCGAGATTATTCCTTCGACCATTACGACCGGAAATTCTTAAACACAGGCTCGCGCTTAGATACCTACGCCGCCTCGAAATTTCATCTTTTGCTTGACACCAATCGAACGGATTCGGTATTTTAGAAGTTCGCTTTTCGACAATCGAAGCGGACGGTTTAGTCAGTTAGCTCAGTGGTAGAGCACTACCTTGACACGGTAGGGGTCAGCAGTTCAAGTCTGCTACTGACTACCATTTTATTTTGATAAGATGCTTTCAAAGAACTTTGCGGTTACGACACGAACTACTACGACGCGCCTCTAACGGCGCGTATATCGGCGTTGGCTAAAACCGAACGCTAAGGCAAAGTCGCTCTTATCAAATCAAATCTTTTTTAGTAGTAGTTGTTAATTATTAGTCGTTATTCGCTAATCGTTAATTGATTTTCCTGATTTGAAAGCGAAATTGCCCGAAAGGCGTTCATTTCAAAAAAATGGAGCAATTAATCGTTACTATTAACGAAGAACAAATAATAATTAACAGAAGTATGAGCGAAATAAACGTAAAAATTGGTGAAAACCAAAGAAGTTTTCCCGCGCCCGTGAGCGTGGCGGAGGCTTTGAAATCCGTTGACCGCGATCTGGTGAAAAAATCTATTGGCGCGCGCGTCAATGGCGAAGAAAGAGATTTGTCATTTCCGCTCGAACGGACGGACGAAGTTTTATCAATCGAACCGATTTTGCCGGAAACCGCCGACGGTTTGGAGTTGATTCGCCATTCGACCGCGCATTTATTGGCGGCGGCGGTGCTTGATTTGTTTCCAGGCACGAAGCTCGGCGTTGGACCCGCGCTGATGGACGACCCGCGTTACGGCTATTATTACGATGTCATCGCGCCGCGTCAGTTGACCGAAGCCGATTTGCCGGTCATCGAAAAAAAGATGCGCGAGATCGCCAAACGCAATCTGCCGTATCGCCGCGAAGTTCTGCTCAAAGAAGAATTAGTGAAACTTTTTGAAGGACGCGAAGAGCCTTTGAAATGCCAGTTGATTAACGAAAAAGCCGACCGGACAGCGACCGCTTATTATATAGACGACACGGCGTTTGTTGATTTTTGTTTGGGTCCGCACGTTCCGAATACGAATAAATTAAAGGCTTTCAAATTGCTCGCCTTGTCGGGCGCGTATTGGAAGGGCGACGCGAACAACCAGCAAATGCAGCGCATTTACGGAACCGCCTTTGCGACGCAGGAAGAACTCGACGTGTGGCTCAAGCAGCGCGAAGAAGCCGAAAAACGCGATCATCGGCGTTTGGGACGCGAACTCGATTTGTTTTCGATTCAGGAAGAATACGGGCAGGGATTGATTTTTTGGCATCCGAAAGGCGGCGCGATTCGCACCGAGATGGAAAACTATCTGCGCGAACAGTTGCAGAAACGCGGTTACGGAATGGTTTTTACGCCGCACATCGCCAAACGCCAACTCTGGCAAACTTCCGGTCACGAAGAAAATTACGCCGATTCTTTGTTCGAGCCGATGAAAATGCCGGAAAAATTCGGCGAAGAAACGGAATTCCGTCTGAAACCGATGAATTGCCCGTTTCACATCGGCATTTATAAATCGCATCCGCGCTCGTATCGTGAGCTTCCCATTCGTTACGCGGAATTGGGAACGGTTTATCGCGCCGAACTGTCTGGAACTTTGCACGGCTTGATGCGCGTCCGCGGATTTACGCAGGACGACGCGCACATTTTCTGCACGCCCGGACAAGTCGAAGCGGAAGCGGGCGACTGCGTTGATTTCGCTTACGACGTTTTCAAAACCTTCGGTTTCGATAAATTCAAAGTTGAACTGTCGGTGCGCGGCGGCGTGGACAACAAAGGTTATCTCGGTTCGGATGCCGATTGGGAAAACGCGGAAAAGGCTCTGGTTAACGCGCTGAATCTGCGTTCGATTCCATACGACCGCATCGAAGGCGAAGCGGCTTTCTACGGTCCGAAGATTGATATCAAAGTCGAAGATTCAATCGGTCGCCTGTGGCAGCTTTCGACCGTGCAGTTCGATTTTAATTTGCCCGAGCGTTTTGAACTCGAATTCGTCGGCGAAGACGCGCAGAAGCATCGCCCGATTATGGTGCATCGCGCATTATTCGGCTCGGTCGAAAGATTTTTCGGCGTTTTAATCGAACACTACGCCGGCGCGTTTCCGTTCTGGCTCGCGCCGGTTCAAATGACGATTCTGCCGATTACCGACCGCATTAACGAATACGCCGAGAAAATCGCCGACGAATTGAAAACCGAAGGTTTTCGCGTCGAAACAAATTTAAAATCCGATAAAATTGGCGCGAAAATCAGAGATGCGCAGATGAAAAAAATTCCGTTTATGCTCGTTTTGGGCGACAAAGAATTAGAAGACAACAAAATCGCCGTCCGCGAAAAAACCAAAGGCGATTTAGGCGTAATGACATTGGAAGAATTTAAGGAAACGGCGCGGCGTTTGAAGTTCAATCGAAGCATTTCTTTTGAAGAATCGCCGAATTAAGTTTCTGCGAAATAATCGCCTTCGAGCGCAACGTCTTCGGAAAATTTAGAAAATCATATTGAAAATTATCCAGGACAAGGAAAATTTCGGAAATGAAAAAAGCGAATTTTCTTAATGTAATTTTATTGATTTTAATCGCCGGCATCTTTTTGATCGGCTGCAAATATTTCGGCGATCCGATTATCGGCGCGAAAGGAAAAATTAAAGATACGGGCGGAAATCCGGTTGAAGGCGTAGCGGTAACCATCGAAAAACCAGGATTTACGCCGCATAAAGAAGTTACTAAAGCCGATGGTTTGTATGAAGTTTCTTTAATCGGCGCAGACCCGGGCAAAACTAAAATTTCGTTCGTCAAAGACGGCTACAAAACCGTCGAAAAGAAATTTGAGAAAGAAGGTGTCGAAGATTACGACGTGACGCTCGAAACGGCTGCGAAGTAAAGTTTGAGGAAATAAATTCGCTTTGCGCGTTGTTATCTGGCTCGGTTAGGAAAAATTTCTTAACCATTTAAAAAAGGAGAAATAAATATCGCTACAAGATTTAATAAGAATCGTCCCAATCGCTTTCAGCGCGGTCCGCTTCACAAAACAAATGAGCGCATCAGAGTTCCGTCAGTGCGCGTGATTGACGAAGACGGCGGGCAGCTCGGCGTAATGGACACGCGCGACGCGGTTCAGAGAGCGCGCGATGAAGGCAAAGATTTAGTCGAAGTCGCGCCGAATGCGAAACCGCCGGTTTGCCGCATCATTGATTACGGCAAGTTTCTTTACGAAGAAAAGAAACGCCAGCACGAAGCGAAGAAAAAACAGGTGACGGTCGAAGTCAAGGAAATCAAATTTCGTCCCGGCACCGACGATCACGATTACAATTATCGAATGGAACGCGCGCGGGGCTGGATCGGCGAAGGCAACAAAGTTCGCGCGACCATCGCGTTTCGCGGACGCGAAATGACGCACCGCGATTTGGGCGCGAACCTTCTGGCGAAACTGCGCGACGATTTGGTTGACATTGCCGATGTCGAAGTGTCGCCGAAGATGGAAGGCTATCAAATGTTCGTCATCTTCGTGCCGAAAAAATCGGCGAAACCGTAAAAGTATTTGATAATTATTTTAAGAACAAAGATTTTAATTTGACGGCGAGCGGATTTAATAATCGCCAATTGCAAATCGAAAATCGCAAATAAAAACGAGGAGTTAGAAAAATGCCAAAATTAAAAACACACAAAGGCGCAGCCAAGCGTTTTCGCTCGACGGCGAGCGGCAAATTCAAACGCGGACACAGCCACGCGCGTCATATTTTGACGAAGAAAACATCGAAACGTAAACGCAATCTCGATATTGACGCGTTGGTGTCCGAAGGCGATCAGAAGCGCGTTGAGAAAATGCTGCCCTACGGAAGAAACTAATCCATTTTGGATTTTAGATTTTGGATTTTGGATTGTTGGTTTTGGGATAGATTGTAGATTTCATCGAATATGAAATCCAAAATCCAAAACCTAAAATCTAAAATCAAATGAGGAGTGAAGAAATGCCAAGAGCAAAACGTGGTAATAAGCGCGTCGCAAAGCGCAAAAAGATTTTAGCCTTAGCCAAAGGCTATTACGGAACGAAATCGAAACTTTATCGTTCAGCCAAAGAATCGGTTGAACGCGCACTGAATTTTGCCTACACGGGCAGAAAATTGAAAAAGCGCGATTTCAGAAAACTTTGGATCGTCCGCATCAACGCGGCGTGCCGTTTGAACGAGATGAAATATTCGCAATTTATACACGGCTTAAAAGTCGCCGGCATCGAACTCGACCGAAAAGTCCTCGCCGATTTAGCCGTCAAACAGCCGGAAGCGTTTGCGACTTTAGCCGGACAGGCGAAGGACGCAATCAGCAAACAGGCAAATGCTTAAAAAGTTCAACATTTGAATCAACCCGCAAAGCGTTCGAGAGTCAATTCGGACGCTTTGTTTTTTGGTTCGGTAAAAACTGATTTGTGTTAGAATTCAGCTATGGGAACAGTTCTAAACCCTTCTCTTAAAGAAATGGCGCAAGCCGCGATCAATCAAAAGTTGATTTTGCAGGGTGTCGGATGGGATTTCTACGAACGAATTTTAGCGGAGTTTGCCGACTCGAACGCGCTTCATTTTGCCTATGACGACGGTTTTTTGGAAGTCGAAATGCCTTTATACGAACACGAATCAGCAAATCGAATTCTGCAGAATCTGGTAACGACTATTTGCGTCGAAAAGGAAATCGAAGTGATTAATGCCGGTTCAACCACGTTTCGAAAACGAGCCAAAGCTAAAGGCGTTGAACCGGACACTTGTTTCTATATTCAGAATGAATTAAAAATTCGCGGCAAAACCGACATCAGTCTGGAACACGACCCGCCGCCGGATCTAGTCATCGAAGTTGACGTAAAAAGTCCTTCTCTGAATAAGATGCCGATTTACGCGGCTTTGGGAGTCGGCGAGGTTTGGCTTTACAAAGGCGAAAAAGTGGAATTTTACAAGCTCTACGGCGGGTTTTATCAGCCGGTTCCGAACAGTCAGGCATTTCCGTTTCTCGCGTCTGAAAAAACGACGGAGTTTCTGCAAAAAGGTTTGAAAGACAGCTTTTTGGCGTGGACGAAAGAAGTTAAAAATTGGTTGAACGAACAGTAAATATGCAACCGAAAGGATTAAGCGGAAAAATTGAAAAGCGTTCGAGACATTTTTTCGGACGCTTTATTTTTTGATGAACAGAAATAGTGCGAAATTATTGATGTTGACAGGAATTCTTTGCGTAATAATTTCGGTAGTTTTGCCGATTTGCAATCTCGCCGTTAAAATAGACGTTTCGCCGTTGATTGCTGCCTTCTGTTTCATCGCCGGAATTATTTTAATCGTCTTTTCGCTGGCTTATCACACGGAGAAATAATTTCAAAAATCGTAAAAATTTTATGTCGGAAGAAATCAAACAAGTTGAAACGATTCGCCAAAATTTCGTGGCGGATTTCGCTAAATTCGCTTCTTTACAAACTGAAATCAACAATCTGAATCTGGCTGATGCGGAGAATCTGAGTCGTGAGCTGAACGAATTCAAATTGAAACACACGGGCAAAAAATCGGAAATTGCGGGCGCGAAAAAGTTGATCGGACGCGTCGCGCCGGAAATGCGCGGCGAGTTCGGACAGCTTGTTCAATCGGTGGAAAAAGAAATCGTCGGTGCGATTGAAGAAGCCGAAAATGCGCTGAAAAATTTTATCGGCGACCAGAAAACCGAACGCGAACGGCTTGACGTTACTTTGCCCGGAACGCGCCCGCGGCAGGGTCATCTGCATCTGTTGACGATTTTGCGGCAAAAAATCGAGGACATTTTCGTTTCGATGGGCTACACGATTGAAGACGACCGCGAAATCGAAACGGATTATTATAATTTCGACGCGCTCAATATTCCCGAAGGTCATCCGGCGCGCGAATCGCAGGACACTTTTTACACGACGAACGGATTCGCGCTGCGCTCGCAGACTTCAACCGTGCAAATTCGCGCGATGGAGCGGCGCGGCGTGCCTCTGCGAATCATCGCGCCGGGCAGAGTTTTCCGCCGCGACACGCCCGACCCGACGCACGTTCCGATGTTTCATCAGGTCGAAGGCTTGTGCGTCGAAAAAGGAATTACAATGGCGCACTTAAAAGGCACGATGCTCGAATTTTTGCGCCGCTTGTTCGGCAAGGAAACGCGCATCCGCCTGCGTCCGTCTTACTTCCCTTTCACCGAACCGAGCGCGGAATTCGATTTTTCCTGTTTCAAATGCGGCGGCACGGGAACTTTTGAAAATGAAAGATGTCGCCCGTGCAAAGGTTCGGGCTGGATCGAACTCGGCGGTTCGGGAATGGTTCA
>CAXSGY010000051.1:0-10065 GCA_964237235.1 uncultured Pyrinomonadaceae bacterium | reverse complement strand
GAAGAGTTCCCGCTTCAGCCGGATTCGTAATTTCACCGCGCGTTTTGCCGGTTTTAAGATTGACGTAACGATACGGAATTCCCGTCGGCGAATCGAAAACAGGTAATAATCTATTTCCCAAATCTTCGGCTAAACTCAAAAGTTTTTTATCATTGGTCATTTGATAAGACGAAAGCAAACCGCCGAGAAGCCGAATCGTGATTTCAAAATTCTGAACTTCGATGTCTTTGTCAAACGAAAGTTTCGATGTGATAAGTTGGCGCGTCGTGTTCGCTTCCGTCTTAAAACCCAACAAAATCAGCGTATCGAGCGCGTCAACCGGCGTCATAAGCAGCGTTTGTCCATACCAATCTTTGTAAGTTTTTGTCAGAGGTTTCAAATCGTCGTGTCCCCAGGCGTATTTTTTGTAGCCGTTCCAGGCGTGCAGAAATTCGCTTTTGACCCGCGCCGCCATTTGTTGTTTATCAACTTTTGGTTTCGATTGAGCGAGCGAAGTCGAAACGATTGTTAAAACTAAAAAGATTGAAGTTATAAGTTTTACCATTTTCATCAGTCGTGTTTATTATCAATCACGAAATTTTTTCCGGGAAGCCGTTTTGAAAATTCCGAATCAAAGAAACAACAGAAAAACTGTTCACTATTCGCTATTAACTGTTCACTGTTTATCAGAAGAAAATCAAATTTCCGAATAAACAGTTTATAGCGAACAGTTTATAGTGAACAGTTTTTTTCGTCTTTGTTGTTCGCTTTTGAATTTTCAAATGTTTTCAAACTGTTTTATGTTTTAGGTTTATCGCTCATCATAAACGTAATTTTTCCGCCGTTCACAACTTCAGCGTGCGTGATGTAATTTCGATTGATCGGCTTTCCGTTGACTAAAACTTCCCGCACATAAACATTTTTATCCGCTTGATTATTTGCCTCAATCGTCAGAGTTTTGCCGTTTTCGAGTTTCAAAATCGCCGTCTTGATTGCCGGACTTCCGATTTGATATTGGTCTGACGCGGGCGCGACCGGATAAAAACCGAGCGACGAAAAGATAAACCACGCCGACATTTGCCCGCAGTCGTCGTTGCCGCCGAGACCGTCGGGCGCGGCTTTATATTGATTTTTTAAAATCGTTCGCACCCATTCCTGCGTTTTCCAGGGCGCGTTTGTCCAATTGTAAAGATACGCGACGTGGTGCGAAGGTTCGTTGCCGTGAACGTAGCCGCCGATGATTCCTTCGCGCGTGATGTCTTCGGTTTCAGCGAAAAATGAGTCGGGCAAATGCATCGTAAAAAGTTCATCCAAATGCGCCGCGAATTTTGCTTTTCCGCCCATCATTTCAATCATTTCGCCGGGATTGTGCGGAACGTAAAGACTGTAATTCCACGAATTTCCTTCGATAAATCCCTGACCTTCGGTTTTCAGCGGGTCGAATTTTTCGCCGAACTTTCCGTCACTCATTTTCGGGCGCATAAATCCGGTCGAAGCGTCGTAAACATTTTTCCAATTTTCCGAACGCTTTAGAAATTCATTGTAAATTTCCGTCCGATTCAATTTTTTCGCCGCCTGCGCGATTGCCCAATCGTCGTAAGCGTATTCGAGAGTTTTGGAAACCGAAGACGAATTTTTGTCCTCCGGCACGTAACCGAGTTTCATATAAAACTCCAAGCCGTCGTAATACTTCGTTCGCGCCGTCCGCGTCATCGCGTCGAGCGCGTGCTGAGCGTCAATGCCTTCGACGTTGCCTTTGACAATCGCGTCGGCGATAACCGAAACGGAATGGTAGCCGATCATACACCAATTTTCATTGGCGTAATGCGACCAGACGGGCAGCATTTTTTCCGCGCTCTGGTCGTAATGCGCGAGCATCGAATTAATCATATCGCGGTTGCGCTTCGCTTGAACGATGTTGAAAAGCGGATGCAGAGCGCGGTAAGTATCCCACAGCGAAAAGGTCGTGTAATTTGTCCGATCTTTCGCCATATGAATGTTCTGGTCTAAGCCTTTATATTCGCCGTCCGCGTCCATATAAACGGTCGGGCTGATAAAGGCGTGATACATCGCCGTGTAAAAATTGACTAAATCGTCTTTCGTTTCCGTCGTAACCGCGATTTTTCCGAGTTCTTTGTTCCACGCCGCTTGTCCTTCGCTTTTTACTTGCTCAAAATTCCAATCCGGCGTTTCGGTTTGCAGATTATTCATCGCGCCAATCGTGGAAACGGGCGAGATGGCGAATTTTATTTTGATTTTTTCATCTTTCGCGGTTTTGAAATCGAAATATGCGCGAAGCTGTTCGCCAGCCATTTCGGGAAAGTTTTTCGTCTGGTCGAATTTGCGCCAGAAACCTTTATACGCGGACGGCTTGAAATCTCTGAAACCGTAGCTCGTAAAAGGCTTGGAAAATTCCATCGCAAAATAAACCGTGCGAGTTCGCGCCCAGCCGTTTGTCTGACGATAACCCGTAATCGTGTGGTCGTTTTCCACTCTGACAAAGGTCCAGACGTTTTTGCCGTCGTAATTGTAAATTCCGTGCATCAAGTCGAGAATGATGTGCGCGTTATCGCTTTCGGGAAAAGTATATTGGTGAAAACCGACGCGCGCGGTTGTCGTCAATTCGGCTAAAATGTTGTCGTCCGCGAGCAAAACTTTGTAATAATTCGGCTCGACGACTTCGGTCGAATGCGAAAACGCCGAACGAAATCCAGATTTCGGATTGTCTTTGTCGCCCGGTTCGAGCTGCAAATCGCCGACGGTCGGCATAATCAAAAAATCGCCCAAATCCGAATGCCCTGTGCCTGAAAAATGCGTGTGCGAAAAACCGACAATCGTTTTATCGTCGTAATTGTAACCGGCGCAGTATTTATAGGTTTCGGGGTTATATTTTCCGCCGATTAAATAAGGCTGTTCGTCCGTGTCGGGCGACAACTGTACCGCGCCGAACGGGACGGTCACGCCCGGATAAGTATGTCCCATTTTCTCGGTCCCGATTAAAGGATTGACGTATCGGACGTAATTTTCAGGTTTTTGCGCCATTAGATTCAATTGCGAGAACAATAAAACAAAGCCGAATAATAGTTTTTTCATTTTTGATTTCCGAAAAGATTCGCCGATTTGTAGCTTTTAGATAATATAACCCAATTTGCCGGTTACCAAACGAAAACGAAAAATTTCGTCGCGGAGACAAGGCGAAGAAAGCGGAATTCCGGCGGAGATTTTGTTTTCCGCGAATCTCTGTCGAAACCGCTTAATGTTAAGATGACCCGATGAAAAGGGAAAGAATGATTCGGAGTTTGAGACATAACCTTAAAGCCGCTTCTCTCGGCGCGCTCGAAGACGCGATTGGTGTCGAAATAGCTGTTTTGAAAATCGAAGAGTAAATTGAACTTGAAATGCGGCGCGAAAATTGATTCGTTAATTCATAAAACGCTCGTCGCCCGCTTGAATTTTCGGAAAAATACTTATGTCTAGATTAAATTATTTTATAATTAAATTTAATCTTGCTTAAAGTAAAAATTTGATGTAATTTTTCATCGAGTTATGAGCAAAAAATTAACCACCAAAGAAATAGCCGAACAAGTTAAATTATCGCCGATCCGCATTATTCAATTGATTCAAAACGGTTTTATCGAAGCCGAAAAGTTCGGGCGCGATTATATGGTTGATTCTAAATACGTCGAGATTATTTTGACTCGTCCCGAAAAACGCGGCAGACCGAAAAAGGCGGCATAAACTATGAAAATAATTGCTATCGCTAACCAGAAAGGCGGAGTCGGAAAGACGACGACCGCGATTAATTTATCAGCCGGTCTCGCAATGAAAGGTTTTGCTACTTTGCTGGTTGACCTTGATATGCAGGCGAATACGACCGTTTCGTTTTTTCACCGCAATCAAATTACGCATTCGCTCTACGACGCGCTGATTGGCGACGGAACGCGACTGCCGATTCAAAAAGTAATTCTCGAAACCGATTTGGAAAATCTCGATTTAATCGCCTCTGATATTCGCGTCGGCAAACTCGATAAATTTGCCGGCTTTCAGGAGCTTTACAGATTGAAAAACGCGCTCGATTCTCTTGCCGACTACGAATTTGTCGTTCTCGATTGTCCGCCGAATCTGGGCAATACGCTGACGCAGGCGCTTGTCGCCGCGCATCACGTTATTATTCCGATAAAAGCCGATTATTACTCGATGGAAGGCGTCGGTGATTTGCTTGAAACGATTCATTATACAAAAACCGGCAATCCGCAGCTTAATCTTTTAGGCGTTTTAGTTACGGAATTTGACCAGCGGGAAACGATTTGCGGTCAAGCGCTCGAAGCGGTCAAAGAAAAATTCGGCGAGCTAAAATTCAATATTGACATACGCAAAAATACAACCTTGAGAAGCGCGCCTTCTCTCAAAAAGACCATTTATGAACACGACCCGAACAGTTACGGCGCGGACGATTATTTTGATTTAACCGAAGAGGTTTTAGAACGGCTGGAAGTGAAAACCAATCTGCGGGTAGTTGATGTGGCGAGTTAATTATGAATAAAAAGAAACGGGAGGAACAGCCCAAAAAATTTGAAGTCAAAAAACGCGCTCCGAAAGACAAACCGAATTTCTTTCAAAATGTAACGCCGTTTACACATCCGGTCGCTGAAATTTTCAGCTTCCCTATCGAAGAAATCAAGCCGGAAACTAAACCGCGAATCGAAGGACATAACCAACCCGACCAACCCGATCTAAATGATGCAACTAATGATGTTTCGCCAAAGAATGATTATACTAAAGTAGCCAATTCCATTACCCGCACGGCTGTCCCGGAGAGATTATTCAAAGGTATGAGCAAAAATACTTACGACGCTCTTTACCTGAAAACGAGGGGCGCGGTAAATCCGGTCAGAAAAATCAGAGCAACCCGAAGCGATTTGATAAGGTGGGCTGGAGTAAGCGATGTAACAATAGATAAGCACATAAAACATCTCAAATCCGTAGGTTTGCTAAAGGTGGATTTTGTCATCGGCAGCCACGAAGGAAATTGGTATGAAGTCTTCATTCCGGAGGAGATTAACCCACCCAACCTTACTAACCTAACCAACCCTACCAACGTACCCAAGAAAGTTAGTAATCACATTACTAACTTTCTTGGGTACGTTGGTAGGGTTGATCTCGTTGAGAACAAAGGGACTTACGGATTCCCTAAGACTTCTTTAAAGACTTTAAAGAATGATGATGACGCAAGCGCATCCGCGCCCGCGAGCGCGCTCACGGATTTCGCCGCCGCGATGAATGAAGTTTCGCGCAAACTGACCAAAAAGGGTTTAAGCAAAAATGAAAAGGGAAAATGGAAAGAGCTGGCTGAAATTTTGGTTATGGAACTCGAACTCGCAACCGCTCGAACCGGCTCGATTTCAAACGTGCCGGCGTTTCTGACAGAACACCTTCGTCGTCGCCTTTCACAAAAACCCGAAAATGTTTCCGGCAAAAAGAAAGTCGGCAAATCTTTGCCAACCGGCAAAGCGACCGAATCGCCCGATTATGAAATTCAAACTTACGAGGCAGAGCCTTTGACCGGACAGGGAAGAGAAACCGTTTTGAAAACAATGCGGGAATACATTGCCGGAGGACAAAAGGAATTTGTCTTGAACTTACAGGATACCTATACGGCAGAGGATTGGAAATGGCTGGCAGAGAATCTGGAAGCGTCTGATAAAAAATAGTTTGCCGTGAAAATAATTCCCGGAAAATTCTAAATAATTTCACCGGTTTTATCGGAGCGATGCGCTTTTGAAAAAAACCGCGAAATTTTCAAGTTGGATAATTTCGCGGTTTTGGTTAGAAGTCAAAACCCGTTTTAAGAGGCGTAACAGGCTCTTAAAACGCGAGAAACCCATCTAACCATCTTAGGGTATGTCCGGCATAAAAAAATCGCTCAGAATCGCTTGTATGCGGATTTTGCGAATTGTCAATTTCGCCGGTTTTTCAGTAAAACTCCAAATACCGAAATTATTCAACATATTCGTTCTCGTTATCATTGAGCAAAAGCAAGGGCTGATGCGTCAACGCATCAGCCCTTGCTTTTGGAATTGCTCCGCTTTTCACGGGCAATAAAGAAAACAGTTAGTTTTTGGATATTATTTAAAACTATCTTTGAACCGCTTTCCGCCCGAAAATTTCACGGTTTTGCTTGCCTTGATTGTAATCGGTTCGCCGGTCGCCGGGTTGCGTCCTTGTCGTTCGGCACGCTGACCGACTTTGAGTTTTCCGATTCCGGCAACCTGTACGCTGCCGTTCTGCTTTAGTTCGTCAATCAACATTTCCGCGTGCGCTTCCAAAACTTGTTTGGCTTGGGCTTTTGTAATTCCCGCTTTTTCAGACAGCACGCCGATCAATTCGGTCATTGATTTTTCTTTGCCGCCTGTCGCCGCCGCTTTGCCGGATGCCGCTTTTTTCGTTCCGCCGCTCGTTGTTTTTGCCGAACCGCTTTTTTTGTCTGCCATATTTTTTTCGTCCTTTTTCCTAAAATTTAAATTGCTAAGTGAATAAAATAGCCTATAACAGCTTATTTCTTCAAGAGCGAATAACAAAAAGTTCAAAGCTGTATTTTCCGGTAACGCCCAAATCCGTTCGACAATCGTCCGCCGGATTGATTTAATTAACTGAAAGCAACCAATTTATCCGGTCAAAGCAAGGAAGTTACGGCTTCCGAAATTGTTTCCGTCGTATTTACTTGCTCCAGGCATCTTTCCACGCCTGCATTTGCTTAATTTCGTTCTCTTGATTTTTGATTATCTCATTTGCCAGCGTTTTGATTTCTGCGTGTTCGGCTTTATCCGGCGCTTCTTTCAACATTATCAAAGAGCCTTCGTGATGCTGCGTCATTATGTCGAGAAATCTCAAATCCAATTGCTTTCCGTCGCCCGCCTCCAGCTTTTTCATATTTATGCCTTTTACGGAATCCGTAATTCCGGGCATTTCCATATTTACCGCCGGCGGCTTGTCTGCAAACCATTTCCCGCGCCAAATCTTCATCTGCGCGATTTGATTATTCCGGTCCCGAATAATTTTCGCGGCAAATGACTTGAGCGCGGCATTATCGGATTTCGCGGCGATTGGTTTCGCTATATCAATCGCGCTCTGGCACTGCGCCGTCATTGTATCCAAAAACTGCAGATCATACGGCGCGTCCGCCGCGGCGGGCGAACTTGGTCGGACAAAACCTTTCGTGATATTCACATTCGTCACCGTCTGATTAACGTTTTCGGCGTTGGCGGCAACTTGATTCGACGCCACCGGCGACTCCTGACAAGCCGCGCCGAAAATTAACGTTCCGGCTAAAACTAAAAGTATCCGCAAATTATTCTTCATTTTTCTCCTGCTCTCTAAAAAGCTGTTTAAAAACTATTTTTCAGACATTTTTATCCGCGAAATGACACGAAAAGAACACCAAATAAAACATAAGTCGGCTTGGATTTCGTAAAATTCAGTATTATTTCGCGGATAAATTCTTTGATTTTCGAGTTTCCAAACAGCTTCTAAAAAGAAAATCATTAAAATCGAAACTTAAAAAATTATACCTCAATCCGAATTTGGCGAGTTGAAATTTACCTTCGATAAAACCAAAATAGCTTATGATAATCTGTTTTACCGAAATTTATTTACACGGGAAAACGGGTGTGGTAAATTTTTAACCGATTCAGGATATTCTTTAACTTCCGCCGATATTTTACACTTCCAGGATTTTGTTCAAAAAATGAAAAATTCCGCCGCCGCGCTCGTCAAACCGAAATTAAGTTCCGCCGAGAGGAAAATTGTCAATCTGGTCATTGACGGTTTGCCGTCCGAGAATTCGCGCCGCGCCTACCGGAGAGCTTTGGAAGAATTCTTCGTCTGGCATCAAGCGCAAAATCGTCCCGAATTAAATAAAGCTCTGATTCAGACATATGTCAAAACTTTGCGCGAGCAAAAACTCTCGTCAGCCAGCATCAATCAAAAACTATCGGCAATCAGAAAGCTAGCCACCGAAGCCGAAGACAATAATTTGATTGATTCGCGTCTGGCAAACGGCATTCGCGCCGTCAAAGGCGTGCCGTTTCGCGGGCGCCGAACCGGCAACTGGCTGACCAGAGACGAAGCGCAGAAATGGTTGAACGCGCCGGATGTAAAAACTTTGAAAGGCGTGCGCGACCGCGCTTTGCTGGCGATTTTAATCGGCAGCGGACTGAGGCGCGCCGAAGCCTCGATTTTATCTTTCCGTCATATCGAGCAGCGCGAAGGTCGCTGGACGATTGTGGACATTGTCGGAAAACGAGACAAAATGCGAACCGTTCCGATGCCTTCGTGGGCGAAAGCGACGATTGATGCCTGGAAAACCGTCGCTCATCTGGAAAACGGATTCGTTTTTCGCAGAGTCAACAAAGGCGATAATTTGATGGGCGAATCAATCACGCCGCAGGCAATCAGAGATATTGTCAGCGGTTATGCCGAAAGACTCGAAAATCAAGGAATCGCGCCGCACGATCTTCGCCGGACGTTTGCCAAACTCGCGCACAAAGGCGGCTCGCCGATTGACCAAATTCAATTATCTCTGGGACACGATTCGATTCAGACGACCGAGAAATATCTGGGCGTCGAACAGGATTTGACCGACGCGCCGTGCGACCATTTAGGGCTTAGAATTTCCGGTTAAGTCAAAAATTATGAACATAAAAATCGGCGATAAATTTTCCAAGAGCAAACAAATAACCGACGCGGTTGTTCGCGCGTTCGCCGAATTTTCCGGCGATTATAATCCGATTCATTTGGACGAAGAATTTGCGCGAACGACGCGATTCGGCAAGAGAATCGCGCACGGAATGATTTCTGCCGCTTTAATTTCAGCCGTTCTCGGTTACGAATTCAAAGAACGCCGAGTCGTCTATTTGAGCCAGACGCTGAAATTCGTCGCGCCGGTTTTTCTCGACGATACTGTTACGGTAATCGCAACCGTAACGAATATCCGCGAAGATAAACCGGTTGTGACGCTCGAAACCGTCTGCGCCAGACAGACGGGCGAAGTTGTCGTTAGAGGCGAAGCCGCGGTGTTGATTTTGGATTGAATTTAAGCTGCGAGAAATCCGCCGATTTCTTCGCAATGAATCGCCGTAAAATGCCGCTTAACGGAAAATGTCATTTAGGGAAAAGCGCGAAATTCTACCGGGTTTTCTTGATCGGATGAGCTTCGGTGTTGAAAACGACTTTTTTGAAATCCAGAGTTTGCGGCGGCGCGAACAGAAGATAATAGTATTTGAAAGTTTCGGCGAATAAAAAACTCTGCATCGTATCGGATTTTTCTTTCGTAACGACGCTTTTCAATCCGGCGTAAGCGTCTTCGGTTCGGCAGTATTTGACAAAATCATCAAAGAAAGTTTTGCCCATTCGCAGATATTTTTCGTTTGCCGTAAAGTGATAAAGATAATAAGTTGATTCGACGATTTCCGGGCGCAACGGATAGCCGGCGTCGCCCGTTTCCATTTTCCGATAATCGAATTCTTCGGGTTCGATGCCGTTTGCAATCCACATTTTATACGAAGAATCCTGCAATCTTTTCGCCCGTTCGACATCGCCGTCTAAAGCCAGAACCGCCGGAAAAAAAGCGTCCAGCGCGCCGTAAATCGTTGAGGTTCGCTTGCCCGAATTCATATCGGCGTGTCCATACCAGAGTTGGTCAGGAAAATCCAGCTTGCCTAAAAAACTTTTTCTTTCAACAGATTTTTCATCAGCTAGATATTTATTGATTGCTGCAATTGATTCTTGCCACATTTTCCGGCAATCTGCGTCGTCGAACAAAATCGCGCATTTCAAAAGATATTCGTAGTAAGAATCAATTTCCGCGCTGATGTGGCTGTCGGTATTTGTCCATTTTCCCGTCTCGACGTTAATGCGCGTTCCGACCAATCCGATTGGCGAGCGGCGGTTGTAAATCTCGACCAGAGCGCGTTTCGCTTTGTCGTAATAAACCGGCTTTTTCGTCAATTTGCTCAACGTTCCGAATTCAACCAGAAGAGTTCCCGCTTCAGCCGGATTCGTAATTTCACCGCGCGTTTTGCCGGTTTT
>CAXSGY010000050.1:0-11730 GCA_964237235.1 uncultured Pyrinomonadaceae bacterium | reverse complement strand
ATCCGGGCAATGTCAGAGAACTGGAAAACATCATCGAACGCGCCGTTATTCTCGCTTCAAGCGGCGCGCTCAAATGCGAACATTTGCAGATTGAAACCGCTTGTCCGCAAAAACGAATTTTGAACGGCGGCGACAGTCAAACGCTCGAAGATTTTGAACGCGGACTTCTTTTGCAAACTTTGGCTGCAACCAACTGGCGCATCGGCGGGACGGGCGGAGCGGCAATTAAACTCGGCTTAAAGCGCACGACGCTCATCTCCAAAATGGAGAAACTCGGCATTTCGCGCCCGCAGGCGGCGCAACCGTCTTTCTGCTAATTAAATCTTCGGCGCGCGGGGCATTACTGAAATTTCACCGGCGCGACTTAACTTTAAATTGGAGTCCGCGAAGGCATATTCATCATTGTTTACAGCCGTGTCGAAATACGGTCACGCCTGTTGAAATGCCGACGAAAAACATCCGCCCCGAATGCTTTTGCGTTGACCGAATAAAAACGTAAAAAGCCGTAAAAATCAGGCATTTTTGAGTCGAAATTATTCGCAGTGATGCTTGGTATGAGACTTGTTCAGGTAAACGGGGAAGTTTAGCGAAAAAAGTTAAATTTGTTCTTCTTCAATAAATCTACGCGCTGCTCGTCGGGGCGAAGATCGCTTTGAAAAGATGGGAAGAGATTATGAAATCAAAGACACATTTGAGTTTTCCAGGGCTGTCGCGCAATTTGTCGGCTTGCTGCCTGATGGCGTTTTTAATATTAACATTTCAGATTGAAACAAAGGCGCAGAAATCCGCGGCGGATACATCCGATGCGGCACTGGTAAAGTCTCTGCCGGGTTTTGAAAACGGTTATGCCAAAGTTAACGGAACGCGCATTCATTATGTCGCCGGCGGCAAAGGCGCTCCGCTCATGCTGTTGCCGGGATTTCCGCAGACGTGGTGGGAATTTAACCGGATAATGCCGAAGCTCGCGCAGCAGTTTCGGGTGATCGCCGTTGATTTGCGCGGAATGGGTGGCTCGGAAAAACCGGCGGCAGGTTACGACAAAAAGACGATGGCGAAAGACATCTACGAACTAGTGCGGCAGCTCGGATACGATAAAGTCAACATCGCGGGTCATGACATCGGTTCGATGGTCGCATTCAGCTTTGCGGCAAATTATCCGCAGGCAACAGTGAAACTCGCGCTTCTCGATGTCCCGCACCCGGACGAGTTTTTTGCCGAACTGAAAATGCTTCCCGAACTGGGGAAATTCGGCGAGAAAATTGATGACGAGCATCCGGGTTATCCGTGGTGGTTTGCGTTTCATCAGGTAAAAGGACTGCCGGAGAAGCTGCTCGCCGGTCGCTTTGATATCTATCAGGATTTTCTGTTTGATTATTTGTTGAAAGATTCAAAATCAATCGGACCGCGAGACCGCGCCGTCTATCACGCCGCTTATGCCGGCACGGATGCCATTCGCGCCGGTGATGCGTGGTATCAAACTTTTCCCCAGGACATCAGTGATGCCCGGACATATAAAAAGTTGGAAATGCCGGTTCTCGGTCTCGGCGCAACCGGCTATGCTTGGCTGCAAGCCGCCGTTACGCCCAAAGCGACGAATTTTCGAGTGGTAAAAATCGAAAACAGCGGACATTTTATGCAGGAGGAACAGCCCGAAATCGTCTCGCGGCTGCTCATTGAATTTTTCAAATAAAACAAAAGCGATAAGTCCTCTGTCGCAAGCGAGCATACTAGCGGGCGTAAAAAGATTTTCGGTGCGCCAAAAGCATTTTGCGGTTGAAGAGAAAATCAAAAGGAGAACATAGCCATGAGAAAACTGGAAGATAAAATTGTGCTTGTTACGGGCGGCACGAGCGGCATCGGACTTGGGACGGCAAAACGTTTCGCCGCCGAAGGCGCGTTTGTTTTCATCACCGGTCGGCGCGAAAAGGAATTGAACGCGGCGGTTGAGGAAATCGGCGAAAACGCGCGCGGCGTGCGCGGCGACATTTCAAATCTGGCGGATTTGGACCGCCTGTTTGCAACCATAAAGGAGGAGAAAGGAACGCTCGACGTTGTTTTCGCCAACGCCGGTTGGGGCGAGTTTGTGCCGCTCGAAGCCATTACCGAAAAGCATTTCGATAAAACATTCGCCATTAACGTCAAAGGCACCGCCTTTACCGTGCAAAAATCGCTGGCACTGCTGAAAGACGGCGGCTCGGTGATAATAAACGGTTCTATTTCCGGTTCCATCGGTCAACCCGCCTTTAGCGTCTACGCGGCGAGCAAAGCCGCCGTGCGCTCGTTCGCGCACACCTGGTCGGTTGATTTACGGGAAAGAAAAATTCGCGTCAACGTCGTCAGCCCCGGTTTAGTTCCGACACCGGCTTACGATTATCTCGGCATTACCGAAGAAATTTTGGCGGCGGAGCTGCATAAAATTCCTCTGGGACGCGTCGGTATCCCCGACGACATCGCCAAAGCGGTAATTTTTCTGGCATCGGACGACAGCAGCTATATCACCGGCATCGAGCTTTTCGTTGACGGCGGCGCGGCGCAAATCTAAAAAAACTTTCGCTAAAAATGCAGTAACAAAGACTGCCAATCCCAAAAATGAAAAAACGACATTGCCTAACGGCACAATACAAAAAGGAGAAAATACGATGACGATGATTACAGCCAAAGACGGCGCACAAATTTTTTACAAAGACTGGGGCAAAGGACAGCCCGTTGTGTTCAGCCACGGGTGGCCGCTTTCGGCGGACGCTTTTGAAGATCAGATGTTTTTTCTGGCAGAACGCGGCTACCGCTGCATCGCCCACGACCGCCGCGGTCACGGACGTTCGGAGCAAACCTGGCATGGCAATGACTTGGACACCTACGCCGACGATCTTAATGATCTGGTGACGGCTCTCGATTTGAAAGACGCGATTCAAGTCGGTCATTCGACGGGCGGAGGACAAGTGACCCGTTACATCGGAAAATACGGCACGGAGCGCGTCGCCAAAGCGGTGCTGATCAGCGCGATTCCGCCGTTGATGTTGAAGACTGACGCGAATCCGTTGGGCTTGCCGATTGAGGCTTTTGACGATCTTCGCAAGAACGTCCAAGCAGACCGCTCCGCTTTTTGGAAAGAGCTTAGTATGCCATTTTACGGTTTTAACAGAGAGGGCGCGAAAATTTCCGAAGGATTGCGAGATTTCTTCTGGCTCTGGAGCAGTATGGCTGGTTTTCCCGCGTCTTACTTCGGAATCAAAGCCTTTTCCGAAACCGATTTGACCGAAGACCTGAAAAAGTTTGACGTGCCGACTTTAATTCTGCACGGCGACGACGACCAGATCGTGCCGATTGTGGCTTCGGCGTTGCTGTCTTCTAAAATCGTCAAAGACGCTGTTTTGAAAGTCTATCCGGGTTTGCCGCACGGAATGTGTCAGACGCATAAAGACCGGATTAATGAGGATTTGTTCGAGTTCGTCAAAACAGCCGAGTTAAAATCTTCAGCCGCTTAAAAGCCGCGCCCGGCAGAAGTGACATTACGAGTCATTTCTGCCGGGCAGCAAATTCTTTTCGAGGAGCGGAAATACCAACTTTCGCATTGCGAAAGGCTCTCTGGATTTATCGCTAAAAATCTGGAATTCAAAGAATTCTCACTCGAAAAAGTCGCGGGCGCAAAAGGTTATGCAAAAATGGGAATATAGATTAATGGCTGGATGGCTAACCGAAATGGAATTGAACGCGCTCGGCGCGGAAGATTGGGAATTGGTTTCAGTTATCATTACGCCGACTAGCAAGGATTTCTACTACGTTTTCAAACGTCAGAAATCCTGAATTTACAAATTTTATTATTTGCTCCGGCGAAGAATTTATCGCTTAACGACAAAAGGGTGATAAATTTTCCGCGCCTTTTTCGATTATTGTGATTCCGCCCGCGCCCGCGACGACCGCCGCGCTCGCCATTCCGACGAAAAGCCCGGTTTCGACCACGCCCGTCAGCAGTTTTAACTCGCGGTGAAGTTGCGCCGGATTTTCAATTTCTCGTCCCGCGCAGTCCAAAATTAAATTTCCGTTGTCGGTCTGAAACGGCTCTCCTTCGTTCATTCGCAACGTCCATTTCAAATCTAAATTTTCGATGCGGCTGGCAGTCGTTTTCCAACCGAACGAGACGACTTCAATCGGCAAAGGAGATGAGTTAAGAGCCGTCACGAGTTTGCTGTCGGCGGCGATGATTATTAATCTTTTCGACGCGGCGGCAACGAGTTTTTCGCGCAGCAGCGCGCCGCCTCTGCCTTTGATTAAATCGAGTTTCGGCGAAATCTCATCCGCCCCGTCAATCGTTAAATCCAGTTCTCGAACGTCGGTTAAGCCCGCGAGCGGAATCTTTTGTTCGGTCGCCAGTTTTTCGGTTTGAAGGGAAGTCGGAACGGCGCGAATTTTCAATCCGTCCCTGACCATCGAAGCGAGTTTTAGAATCGTCCAGTAAACGGTCGAGCCGGTGCCAAGCCCGACGGTCATTCCGTCCTCGACAAACTCCGCCGCTCGCGTCCCCGCCTGTCGTTTCAAATCCATAGCTTTGATGTTGACATTTTTCGTGGTCGCAACAAAGGCGTAGAATTATTTTGTCCTGAATTTATTTGACCGCCTCGTCAATCAAATTGCCGATTCCCCGAAACGGCGTGTCTTCAAGACCGTGCCTTTTTTGCACATACGCCGGACTGTTGTAAGCGAGCCAAACTTGCCCGTTTTCGTCTTCGCGGGAGAGAGCCTTGAGCGGCAAATCAATCGCTAGCAGCGGACAACCGTTCATCAAAGCAGTTCCGACGCGCGGATCGCCGAAAACAAGAAGCTCGGTCGGTCGCATTTCGAGTCCGACTGCTTTCGCCGCCGCCGCGTGATTGATGCGCGCGAAAACAATCATTCCCTTTGATTTAACGATTTGTTCAAGCCGGTCAATCGTTTCAACGACCGCACTTTTACTCGCTACTTCGATAACGCCGTTTTTCGGCAGGATTTGATGCTCCATAAATGTCTTTCTCCCGTTGCCCGAAGTGGTTTTTCGCCGCCCGGTTAATACGGAGTTGTTTTGCAAATCGAATGCCTTTGCTTAACGGCTGCCGGAAAGCCGTCTTTTACGTGCCTTTCTACGAATCGAAAGTTTCGGCGATGTCGAAATAACGTCCCGGCGCGCCTGAATGCCGACTTGATGCCGCTCCGAAACTTCACTTAACAAATCTAAAGTGCTGAAGAATTGCCCGATAATCAAAGCGATTTTTTGTTTCCGCGTATCCCGGCGGCGTTTGGTATGAATGTTGTTTAAGAAATGGGAAAAGCAATCGGCAAGACGACCGAAAAGGAGAAAGCAAATGTTGAAAATAAAAGTAATAAAAAAGAAAGAGTTGAACGAGCAGAGCGCGTCTTTAAAGACGAACGAAGGCGAATTACCGCCGAAATCAGCCGGGCTGGGAGCCGTTGAAACGGTAGAAAATTGGATTGCCGATTGGCGCAAACAAACCGAAATCAAAACCCGAATTGCTTTAGGCGAATTGGCGCAATTAAAACTTAAAAATTCGATTGGAATATAAAATTTATAAAGAGGCTTTTAATTGTTATGCCGAAAGAAACCGATGCAAAAAACAAGCCCGCCGAATCGTTTAAAACCGAGGAAAGCGAGCAGGAAATTGACGAAACACTAGAGGAAAGTTTTCCGGCGAGCGATCCGCCATCGTGGACTTTAGGCACGAATCACGAAAGCGAGTCTTCTAATAAAAATAGACAAGCGGAACTTGAATGATTCAACCGGCGGGCAAAAATAAGTTAGAAAAATTTCGATAAATTTTAGAGCAGAGAAAGAAATGATGGAAAAGATGAAAGATAAAATTGCGGCAACTCAAACAATCGGTTCTAACGACAACAAGGCAAACGACATAACAGGCGCGTATCCGGCACCGAGACAGCTTGCCACGCCGACCGGCTTAAAACCGGAAGAAGTCGCGGCAATCGTCGCCGCCGTCAATCCGCTGATTGCCGACGCTTTCGCGCTCTACATCAAAACCAAAAACTTTCACTGGCATCTTTCCGGGTCGCATTTCCGTGAATACCATTTATTGTTCGACGAGCAGGCGGATTCGATTTTCGCGTCCGTTGACCCGCTCGCCGAGCGTCTGCGGCGAATCGGCGGAACGACATTAAAAAGCGTCTCGCACGTCGCCGAATTGCAAACCATCAATGACGACAATAGAGAATTTGTCGCGCCCGACGAAATGATTGCCGAATTAATCAAAGACAATCTGCAAATCGCCTACCGTCAGCGCGCCGCCATCGAGATTTGCGAAGATCGGCGCGACACGCCGACGAGCAATGTTTTGCAGGAAGTTCTCGATAAAACCGAAAGGCGCGTCTGGTTTCTCTACGAAGTCAGTCAGGGCGGCAAGAACGAGCTTTGAAAGGTCGTTAAATAATATGAGGCGAAGATGCAGAATTACAAAATTCAGATCGCGCTTTGATTGTTCTGATGCTGTTGCTGATCGTCGCTCTGGCAATGGTTTTCATTTATTTGCTTGATTCCGGCGCAAAATTGTGACGGTTGCAAACCTTTCCAGATGCGTAATATTTTTATCGGCTTTTATTGTTCCCGCTCGTTTTGCCGGACTGCGCGGGCTTTTTCCGACTGTATAAATCATTCAGCCATTTGAATAAACCTCCGGAAGATTTTCCTCTGTATGCGATGTGGTAAGGGACAATCAATTCGACTTCGGTTCCGCTTTCCGCGCGACTCCAGATTTTTAATTCCGCGCCGATTTTTTCGGCGAACTCGCGCATTCCCGTCAATCCCAAATGGCCTTCGCGTCCCGCACGCAGAAAGTCAGGACTGATGCCGCAGCCTTTGTCGCGGATGAAAATTCTTAAGCATTTTAGAGAATACTCGATTCCGGCTTCAATTTCGGTCGCCTTTGAATGGCGAAACGCATTGGTCAACGCTTCGCGCCCGATGCGGTAAACTTCATCGCGGATAAGCGGGTGAAGCGGGCGGCTTTCGCCTTCAATCGTGAGGATGAAGTTAGCCGGATATGTTTTATTTAATTCTTCGCCGGCAAGCGTGAACGCCTGCGCCAAATCATTTTCGGTAACGGTCGAAGCGCGAATTTCCCAGATGCCGCGGCGACTTTCTTCGATTACATCGTCAGCCTGGTCAAGGACATTTTCGAGATTTTCCTTAGCTTTCTCAGGTTTCGCCGGAAGCAAATGCGAGATTGCCTGAAGCCGCATCGTCATACCCAGAACGCCTTGCAGAAAAGTATCGTGCAGTTCCTGCGCGATGCGCGTTCGCTCGGCAAGACGTTCTTCAAACCGCATATTCAATCGCTCGGTCGCCTGCGAAATCCGCCAGCGGTAAAAAAGCAAAAACAACCCGAAACAGATTAGCGAACCAAAGAGTAAACCAACCGCCCGAAACCAGTTGGTCTGGTAAAACAACGGTAGAATTTCAAACTCTAGAATTGCGCCCTGTTCATTCCAGATACCGTCATTATTGGCAGCGATTACCTGAAAGTGATATTTGCCGGGAGGAAGATTTGTATAAAATGCTTCGCGGCGCGTTCCCGCCTCACGCCATTGCTTTTCGTAACCTTCAAGACGATATTTGAAGATGACTCTTTCCGGTATCGAAAGGCTCGTGGCAGTATAATTAATCTGCACATTTGCCGTGCCTGCCGGAAAGCTTGTATTAGGTTCAACTTGATAAAGCCTATCGCCGGCAAGGATGGATTTAATTATTACGGGCGGCGGCACGGCGTTTTTTTCAAGATGCGCCGGATCAATGAGCGCCAATCCGTTGTCTGTCGCAAACCACAAACGCTTGTCCAACGTTTCAACTGCCGTCGAAACCGTAAAATTCATCTGCGGACTGCCCGGCAAATTATCCTCGAAATCATAGAGCTGATATTTGACCCCGTGTTCGGGATTTTCGTTTAACCTTTGAATTTCATCAGCCGAAATGTTGACGATTCCGTGAACTTCATTGAGCCACAAATCGCCGTTCTCCGTGGCGATGATGCCCGACACCGCGCCGAACGGTTTGCCATCGGTTTTCACCGTGTAAAATCTGTCATTTTTGAAGAAAGCCAAACCCGTTTCGCCGCCGAACCAGTAATTTCCTCCGCGCCCGCGAATGACTTTGATTCGCCCGATTTCAATGCCGTTCGCGCTTGTATAACACTGAACTCGCCCGCCGTCTAAAAAGCAGACTCTGTTTTCCGTGTAGCCGAGCCAGATTCTCTTCTGTTCATCCTCGAAAGACGCGCTCGGACCGCGATTCGGCAATCCGTCAGGAGGCTTGCGCCGTTCCCAAACACCGTCCTTAAAATAAACTAATCCGACCCCCTCGAAACTAACCCAAAGCCCGCCATCTCCTTCACCTCTAATGATTTCCCACACGCCGCGCACATCTTTCGGCGGCGGAAAATACCTGAACTTTGTATTTTGCTGATGCCAGATTCCGCCGCTTGTTCCCCACCAGGTATTGCCGTCGTCATCTCGATAGAGTGAGGTAGTATAAATGTTTCTCGGTTTAATAGTTACCGATTCGAATTGCTCGCCGGATAGATGCAGAAAATAATCATCCGATGAGATTCCTGCCCAAATCTCCCCTCGTTCGTTAGCTGCCAGTGTCAGCCTTTGAACCGAACCCGGTAAGCTAAAAGGAACAATCGGGCTGTAACGGAAACGATCCAATCCTTGAAATGTGCCGACCCAGACATTTCCTTCGTGATCCTCGAAAATTACTAACGCCGAATTGCCCGACAAACCGTCTTTTTCGTTAAAGGATTCGATTCGGCTGTCCCCACGTTTGATCGTTCTCGATTTTAACTGCTCTGGAAAGCGAATGCGGTTAACTTCAGTGTTGCCTGCTATCCACAAACTGCCGTCACGGTCAAAAAGCATTCTATAGGCTGAGGTCATGAGTACGGGATTTTTCGCCCCCGCTGACTCCGAAACCGCATCTTTTAGCGGAGTGACCAAATCCCTATATCTACCTGCCCAAAGCCGGTCGTTTTTCGCTTGTGCAATTTCCGTGACCATATGATCCGGCTTTTCCGACGTTTGAAAAGTTTTTGAGCCGAGCGGCAAATTAACGATTGAATATTCTTGAGAAACCCAGAGCGTCCCGCCGCGATCCGTAAAAATTGCTTGAACGCGGTTTGGCTGAAAATTCCAGTCCGCGCCGATCTCATCCCAACCCGCGCCGTTAAACAACGCCAGTCCGTCCTCCGTGCCAGCCCAGATTCTGCCGTCGGGCGTTCGGGCAAAGCGGTAAACCTGCGATGTCGGTAATTCTTCGGGACGGGTGAAAAGCTTCAATTCTCCGTCTTTCAAAAATCCCAGTCCCGAAGGACGAAACGAAATCCACAAACCGTTGTCCGGTGTCGCCATCAACGCATAAATATTGTAGGACGGCAGCTGCATTCCGTCAGGCGCTTTATACTGCTCAAACGTCACGCCGTCAAAGCGAAACAATCCCACTGCCGAGCCGATCCACAAATAACCGTCGGTCGTTTGATCAAGCGCGCTGATCTGACTCGGCGCGCCGTCTTTGGCAGTCCACGCGGTGTGGTGAAACTGGGCGATAGAGCGGTCACGGTCGAGTCCGCAGACCGAAACGCACAAGACAATGCCGGCAATATAGATCAAAAGAGCATGTCCCAAATGCTTTGAAATCGCCCCTTTTGAATTAGAACTCTTTTTTTTCATTTACGCTTTACAAACTGAGCGGAAAAAGTCTCGGTTTTTTAGCTCACAAATGTTTTTTCGTCACGACGATTTAACAGCAAACTCTTGTGATATAAAAATAAGAATCAGTTTAATAATTTTCGCCTTAATAAAAAACCTTTTCCTTTTGTCTCCGGTAAGGCAATTCAATTCTCGTTCCAAATATACACGACTCTTATCTTTTGGCTCATTTTATTAAAGTTTAACGATTTTGTATAAAAGCCGATGAGTCTTAAGACAAAAAGAAGAATTACTTTGACGCAATTTTAATTTTGATGTCGGTATTCCGTCTCGACACGTCTTACTTGTTCGAGTTCACAGAAAAGCATTTTTAGAAAAACTGAGGCTTATGCGTTAGACTGTTAAGTGAATCGTCAGATTTCCGCGCAAATTACCGTTTTATCCAGTGTTCCATCGTTTCGGAATAAAAACGAGTGGAACTGGAAAAATGGAATAATCTTTGCTTGAGCGTAAATTGAGAATGTTAAATATGAGCGAATCAACCGAGCAAATTCGCATCCTGAGCGTTGACGACCACCCGCTTCTGCGCGAGGGTCTCGCGGCGATTATCGGCAGCCAGAGCGATATGACGATGACCGGCGAAGCGTCGAGCGGAAGCGAAGGCATCGAGCAGTTTCGCAGGCACCAGCCGGATGTTACTTTGATGGATTTGCGTCTGCCCGATATGAGCGGCATTGATGCCGTCATCGCTATTCTCGGCGAATTTCCAAAGGCGCGAATTATTATTTTGACGACGTTTGAAGGCGATGTCGAAATTGGTCGCGCGCTTGCCGCCGGAGCCAAAGGCTATCTCTTAAAAAGTATGGTGCGGAAAGAACTGCTCGATGTCATCCGGCTTGTTCACGCCGGTAAAACACGCCTTTCAACAGAAGTCGCCGAGCAAATCGCCGAGCATTACGGCGGCGATTTGCTGACCCGCCGCGAAATCGAAGTTTTGCAACTGGCAGCGACCGGACACCGCAACAAACAAATTGCCCGCGAACTCAACATTACCGAAGAAACCGTCAAATTTCACATTAAAAACACGCTCTCCAAACTCGAAGCCCACGACCGCACTCACGCCGTCACCATCGCTCTCCGACGCGGCATTATCCGGCTCTAAAAATCATAATCTGAATATAAAAATAAAAAAACTCCTCTAAAGAGTAGTCTCCTCGATACTCTGTTTAGGGATTCGCGCTCGCCGAAAAACGAATATCCTCGTAAATGTAGAAAATTAACAATTTCATATTAATGAGGACATTTTTGCGTAAAAGTTATTCAACATTTCCTGACGGCACGCCCGGCATCGGTCTCCTGTTTTTAAGAATTGTTGCAGCGGCGGCGACTGCCGCTTACGGCGTTATTCTTTTGAGTCGTCTTGATGAAATCAAGCACGCTCAGCTTTCGTATGTGAGCTGTTTTATTTTAAGTTTGGTGCTGATCTCCGGCAGCGTATTTCTGATATTGGGGCTGATGATGCCTTTCGCCGCTCCGATAATAGCTCTGGCTATGGTCATCGAAGTGTATTTAAGATTTGTTAAAGCGAGTCCGCTCGAAATAAGCGGCTTCGGTTTGATCGGACTTTTGATGTTATTAAGCATTTTAATTGCGCTGGTATTTTTGGGTCCCGGAGCGTTTTCGATTGACGCGCGGCTTTTCGGGCGGAGAAGGATTTTCATACCGGCTTCAAAAAAAAACGGGCAGAAATTATAAGTCAAGAATTTATTTTATTACATAGCGGGAAACGGGCGTAAAGAATAGGTCGAAAGCCATTCGTTCGGCAATAAAGTTGATTTTAATTTGGGTAAAGAAAAGAGGAGAAATTATGTTGGCAAGCGTACAAACAAGAGAATATACGGGTGATTTTTACAATCCGGCGGTCAAAGTCGGCGACATCCGCCGCGATAAGGGAGTTGTTGCCGAAAAAACTTTTTCTCCCAAATCGAACTTTGCCGAAATCGTCGGCGAAAGCGCGTCTCTTCGGCGGCT
>CAXSGY010000049.1:0-14117 GCA_964237235.1 uncultured Pyrinomonadaceae bacterium | reverse complement strand
ACTTTGAAAACGTCGCCTGATTTGCATCGAACGTCAATGCGGATTTCGCGCCGACATTCACCGCCTGATATTCAAATCCCTCTCAACTCTGACCACAACGCCGAGCATTTCGACTTCCGACCGAAAGAAAGTTTCGCGCCTGTTTCTCCCGTTGCTCAAAACAATCTCCGCGCAGCTCGTCTCGCCGAATCTCGCCATCTGACCGACCGGCGTTCGCCAGACATACAGATTCGCTTCGTTGAAATACTTGGTGATTTTCACGATCAGCATATCGCCGGATAAAATGCCGAGATGTTTGAGCGCATTATCGTAAATCGGCACGGCTGAAAAAACTTCTGAATCGTTGCCGAACAGACCGCGCACGGTTCTGAATTGGGCGAGGCGCGGAAATGTTTCCACGCCGATTTGCTTTAGATTATTCATCGTTTTAAATTCTCCGTAATTTACTCAAAGTTTTGAACCAAACCGTCTCGAAATGCGTTCATCGCGCTTCTTGAGAAATCGCCCGGTTCAGTTTTTTCATTTATCACTTCGGTAAATTTTTCAATAAATAATTCTCGTTTTTCCGGCGGTAATCTCTTGTATGTATCGCACATCTTTTTGAGGGACGGTTTAAGTTCTAAATTAAACCATTCCGAAGATTCTTCCCCTTGAACAGCATCAATAATCGGTCTGGCGAAAGCCGCGCCGAGAGCGATCATTGTTAAAAATTCGCGTCTTGATCTCTTTTGTTTCGTCATCGCCCTACCTCCCGTCGGTAGGCAACGACAACTGCCAAAACTTCGTTCACCAAGCCAGCCATTATTACTTGCCGACCGTGTTCGGTTTCACCGACAACGAGCGTGTTCGGTCTTATTTCGCTCTCGTCGAAATTCGTCCGGCAAATAATCTTGTCGCCGACGCAAAAGCCAAAAACATTACTCGACATCGTGTAACTGACAAGACTGTCCGAATCGGTTACGTTGTCGGGCTTTTCAATGCTTTCCACGCGCATTTTGAAGCGCGGATTTTTAGTGATATGAATAATATTATTTTTCGGCATTTTTCACCTCCGGCTTGGTATCAACGAATTGAAGCGCGAATCCTATCGCTTCATAGCGGCGCACGTTGTCAAAGGCTAGAATCTCGTCAAAATTGTTTACCGGCGGCAAATCATCGCGGTGCAGAAAGTGATTGCCGAGCAGTTGAAACTGCTGATGAAGCAAATCTTTGCCTTTGAGATTGCCGTCGAAAGCGATGAAAATACCGTCTTTTGAAGTTTGAAAATAACACGGATATTTTTCGAGAACTTTCGTCTGCGGTTCGGTCGAATCGTTGACGAGCGTGATGCCTTCGCCTTCGCAAATCTTGCGAAAATCGGCGGCGGTCGGTTTCTTTGTGATGCCGTATTTTTCGCGGACTTCCGCAACGGTTAATTTGATATGTTTCTCAAGAAACACGCCGCGCATTTCAATCGCTAAATCTTTAATTTCTGCGTTGTTAAGATCAGCGATTTCGTCTTTCAGCAGATTCAAAACGTGCCTCCTTTTATCGAACGGCGATTGAATGAACTTGCGAACGACGTTCATACATTTATCGTAATTTTCTTTCTCAAATAAGTCTTCTTTTTGTTTTTCAGTTGGGGTCGTTGTATTATCCATTTCTACTGTTTCTCCTAATTTATTGGGGGAAATGAAAGGTTTAGGTTTCTGCGAAATTCCTAAGCCTTTCGCCATTTGGTTAAAGCGGGCTGATCGTTAAATGTTCGCCCACACTTCTCGATGAATCGTGCTGAGAATGTCGCGGAAACGACCGAGCCAGAGTCGAATCGCTTCATCTTCGACGTGTTTAATCTCCGAGGCGAGCATCGCTAAGATTTTTTCCTGACTGTTCGCCGGGACGGTTTCAAAGAATCCTTTGAGCCGCCTTACGCGCTTCATCACGCGATCAAGATCGGCTTTTTGGAATTCGGGTTGTTTTTGCTGTATATTTTTCATTGTTAATAGCTCCTGAATTTAATTTGAATTTGGGAATGAAGGGCTTTGATAATTTGCCGTTATCAAAGCCTTTCGTATTTAGTTGACTCTGATTCCGCCGACTCTTTCGGCTTTGAACGTCGTTGTCGGTTTCAGATAAGTCAATTCTGCGCGTTTCGCCGCCGGTTTCATCACTTCCGTTTCCAATTCCATATACAGACGAACCAGACGAGCAGCCGCCCGGTGAAAACACGCCTGACCTTCATCGAACGCGCGGCACTGGCAGACTCCGTTCGCCGTGTAGATTTGATTGCTCTTCTGACTCCAAATCAGAAGCGAATGATTCTCTTCCTGCCATGTCATAAAGACACCGTTTTGTTCAATCTCGACGGTTGCCTTGGCGATGGCGTTAATCCATCGTTTTTTGGTTTGCGAATTCGGCGCGGTCAGTTCGACTCGTGCAATTGAATCGGCGATGACCTGTGCGAATCTGTCTTTGTCGGTAATTTCAATCATTGATTTTTCTCCTGTCGTTTATTTGGAATGAATGATTTATTCAATCTATAAACAACTCTAGCAGGTTGACTATTGTTTGTCAATCTGAAATATAGTAAGTTGACTAGAGTTTATGGAAAAAGATAAAATAATTTTATTGAGCGTCAAACAGGCAGCAGAAATTCTTGGCGTGAATCGTCAGAGGGTTCAGCAGTTAATTGAGTCGGAAAGACTGCCAGCGGAGAAAGTTGGAACATATTACGTTATTAAAGAATTGGATTTAGAACTTGTGAAAGACAGAAAAGCTGGCAGACCGGCAAAAGAAAAAGCCGAAGCCGAAAATTAGTTTCGTCAGTTTTTGTCAGTGCTGAGTTTAGAGATTGTTCTAAAAACTTTTAACCTTTTGATACTTTTGATACTGCCTTACCCAGCGTATTTGAAAAATGCTATGGACAATCGAATAATTTTTAATCGAAGAAATTTACGCGAACTGTGGCTCGTTACGGATTACCGGATAGACGCGCTCGTCAAAGACGGAATTCTGCCGAAACCGATTAAAGAAAAAGGCAGATTTCCATACTGGACACCGAGTCAGGTTCGCACGGCTGAGCGGCGGATGAACGAGAAAAAGAATCCGGTCGAGGCGACGGTTGCGGCGGACATCAGAACGCGCCCGCTCTCGAAGAAAGACTGCAACGAAATTCGCGCTTACCACGGCTTGCCGCTGATTCCGTAAAATTATGCCGATCAGAGACATTGAAGATCACCTGGAACGCTGCGACGCGCGGATCGAAAGATTTGAACGGCTTGAAGCTCTGCGCGAGAGAAACCGGCTGATCCATCTTGTTATAAGATTGAACGTCGCCTTGTTTGCGATTCTGTGCGCCGCGTTCGCTATCTGGAAACAATTTTAGCCTTGAGAAAATGGAAAGTATGAAAAATATGAAGCTAGAAAAAACATTTTCTCCGGCGCATTGAAAGATTCGTAAAACGAGAAAAGCCCTCGACTCGTAATCGAAGGCTTTCCATTCAGCTCTTTGACAACTGAATATGTGTTTTAAGCAAAAGCAGTCTAACAGAAATCTATCTTTGATTTCAATCGAAAGACGGCTGTTTTGACTGCTTTTGCCTCTTATTTGTATCTCGAAAATAAGGAATCTCCATAAACTCTTGTCCATAAATGACTTATCAATCCGATTATTTTTCTTTTAGAGAAAAAGTGAATTTGAAAAAACCTTTAATCATCGCGCATCGCGGCGCGAGCGCGAGCGCGCCGGAAAATACTTTCGCCGCTTTTAAAAAAGCGATTGACGCGGACGCGGACGGCATCGAATTTGACGTTCGCCTGACAAAGGATTCGATTCCCGTCGTCGTTCACGATTCGACGCTTAAACGTCTCGCCGGAATCGAAAAACGGATTGCGGATTTAACGGGCGAAGATTTAAAAAACCTTGATGTCGGCAGTTGGTTCAACCGCGCATTTCCGCAAAAAACGGACGAAAATTTTGCCCGCGAATTTGTGCCGACGTTAGCCGCGCTGTTCGATTTTCTGCGCGGTTATCGGGGCTTGATTTACGTCGAATTAAAAGGCAAAAACGCGGCAGCCGAAACGTTCGCGCAAAGCGTTTGCAATCTCGTTCGGCAAACCGCTTTGCTGCCGAACATTATCATTAAAAGCTTCAATCTCGAAGCAATTAAAACAATCAAAAAAATTCTGCCCGAAGCGCAAACCGCCGCGCTTTTCGAGCCGAAGATTTTAACGATTCTGCGAAAGAAAAAAATGATTTTAGACGAAGCCGAAAAACATCACGCCGATCAAATCTCGATTCATTATTCGCTGGCGACGAAGAAGTTTGTCGCATCGGCGCGTGAAAAAAATCTGCCCGTCACCATCTGGACGGCGGACAATCCGGTTTGGGTAAAACGCGCGCTCGATTATCAAATCGGCGCGATTATCACCAACGATCCGGCGCGGCTTTTGAAGAAGCGTGATGAAATTTTATAGAAAATGAAGATTAGTTTTGAACGAAATTTTCTTTCGGTTTTCTTTGAAGCCGTTCGATTATTTTCTCGTTTTTTAATTCGCGCAGAGCGTCCGCCGCAATCCAACGCGCCGCTTTGGAATTTTTCGCTCGGATGCGCCCGGCGGTTTCGACGGCGAATTTATTCAACTCCAAATTTCGTTTTCCTATTTGTCGAAGCGACCAACTGACTGCCTTTTTAATAAAATTTCTTTCGTCGCCGGAATGTTTTTCGAGAACCGGCAAAAACTTTGCGATGCGCTCGTTCGCCGCTCTCTTATCGTGAACGGCGAGCTGCGCCATCAGAACGATTCCGGCGCGTTTGACGAATTCCTTTTCGCTCTCTGACCACTCGAACGCCTTTTGATACGCGAAGACGGTTTTGCAAAAAAGCTTTCCGCAGGTCGAATCGCAAATCGCCCAGTTATCGAAATCCCGAACCCAATCGTCCATCTGTTTTTCGTCAACTTTTTCCGCGTCATCAATCAGGTAAGCGATAATTCTGGCTTCGTGAATTTCCGTCGTCCAAAGTTCGAGCGCGAGTGCGTGGCGATTTTCGGTCTGCTTTTTGATTTCTCCGGCGAGATTTTTCAAAATCGGCGCGGAAATACCGAATGCTTTTTTCGTAACGATGCCGAAACGCTTCATTCCCGCGACGTTTACGGGATTTGCGAGTAATGCGAGTTTTTGGATTATTTCCGCAACAGTCATTTCAGCTCGGAATCTAAAACCGTCCGCGTTTGATTTTCTCTGAATTCGTGAAGTTTTTTTCGTAGTTCGGAACGCGAATTAGCGAGAATCGAAACGGCGAACAGCGCGGCGTTTTTCGCGCCCGCCGCGCCGATTGCCAAAGTTCCGACCGGAACGCCATACGGCATCTGGACGATTGATAAAAGCGAATCAATTCCCGACAACGCCTTGCTTTGCACCGGAACGCCCAGCACGGGCAGAACGGTTTGCGCCGCGCACATTCCGGGCAGATGCGCCGCGCCGCCCGCGCCTGCGATGATTACTTCAAGCCCGCGCGATTCCGCTGATTTAGCAAATTCGAAAAGCAAATCCGGCGTGCGGTGCGCTGAGACGACGCGCGCTTCAAACGGCACGCCGAATTCTTCTAAAACGTCCGCCGCGTTTCGCATCGTTTCCCAATCGGACTGGCTGCCCATAATAATCGAGACCAGCGGATTTTGGATTTTGGATTTTGGATTTTGGATTTTGGATTTCTTCATCGTTTACAAAAATAGAAAAGTCGCGCGGCGAAAGCAAATTTGATAATCGAACGGCTTCACAATTCTTTACACGCCTTTACCGAAAATTAATGCCCGACGCGTTTTCGAGCGCGTATAATTCTTCAAACAGTGAAGTTTTTTCAGTCTTTTGGAGAAAAATTATATGAAGGCAATTTTAAAGGCGGCGGTTTTTTCAGTTCTTGTTTTGACGTTGACAGCGGCGGCGCGAGCGCAGAGTGAAGGCGATGCGAATGCAAATATTTTGGTCGTGACGAAAATGACGGGCGCGTGGCGCGTCAATTATGCCGAATCCGACAATCCGATGGCGAAAATGCGGGCAATGCTGCAAGGCAAATCGGCGACGGCAACGACCGATGAAAGAAGCGCGGCGAACGCGGACGCGCCGCCGATGAGCATTTCAATTTTCCCGCCGGAAACGATTGTTTTAGCCGACGACGGCGACGAAAAATCAGTCACGATCAACGAGAATTTCAGCCAAATCGTTTACACGCGAACTGTTTCGACCGACGGCTTAAAGCGATTTAACGAACTCGAAAACGGCGCGAGCTTTTCCGTCGCGGCAATCAGAAAAAACGACGCGCTGAAGATCGTCACCGAAAGTCCGCGCGGAAATCATATGATTGAAAATTATGAAATCGCCGACGGCGGCAAAAAGTTGATTGTAATCGTCCGTTTCGAGAACGAACAGTCGCGAGAAATCTTCACTCTGCGCCGCGTTTACGACAGAATCTTGCCGGAAATTATGCCGGCGGAAACCGAAGAACTGCAATAGAAAAATTTAAAGTTCAGACGCTTATGTGTGAGAATATGCGGCATTCGCGCATCTCGCAACGCAATTCCGAAATTATATTTCAGGGAGGATTTAATCAATGCTTTATATGCAAATTCTTACTGCCTTAATCGAATTTTTGCTGGATTTTTTCGATTCTTAATAAAATTCATTTGATGATTCGCAGTTGATTATTAAGCGATTTACAAAGTATCTTTATACCGAAACGATTTATGACCGATTAATTTTCGGAACTGAAAAGCGGTAAAGCGGAAACCTGAAAAATCAAAAGCGAAAACCATCTATGAATATCGAAAAATTTCTCGCCGGCGAAGGCAAAAAGCTGAATCTGAAAAATCATCCGACGGATTTTACGGGCGATTATGAAGACAAAAAAGAAGCGGTCGCCGATTTGCAAAAAAACGTCGCGCGGCTCGCTGAGCTGCAAGACGTGCTTTACGCCGAAAACAAACACGCGCTGCTGATTATTTTTCAGGCGATGGACGCGGCAGGCAAAGACGGCGCGATCAAGCACGTGATGTCGGGTTTGAATCCGCAGGGCTGCGAAGTAACTTCGTTCAAACAGCCTTCTGCGGAAGAACTCGACCACGATTATCTCTGGCGTTCGATGCGGCGCATTCCCGAACGCGGGCGCATCGGAATTTTCAACCGTTCGTATTACGAAGACGTTTTGGTCGTGCGCGTTCACCCGGAAATTTTACAGCTTCAGCCGTTGCCCGAAAAGATTAAAAACGACCGCAACCTCTGGAAAAAACGCTTCGAGCAGATTCGCAATTTTGAAGAATATTTGACGGAAAACAGCATTCACGTCGTCAAATTTTTTCTCAACGTCTCGAGAGAAGAACAGAAAAAACGCTTTCTGGCGCGCATCGAAACGCCGGAAAAAAACTGGAAATTTTCCGCCGGCGACGCGAAGGAACGCGGTTTTTGGGACGATTATATGAAGGCTTTTGAAGACGCGATTCAAAATACAAGCACCAAAAACGCGCCCTGGCATATCATTCCCGCCGACAAAAAATGGTTCACGCGCGCCGTCGTTTCCGAAATTATTATCCGAAAAATGGAATCGTTAAATCTGCAGTATCCAAAAATCACCGAAGCGCAGAGGCAGAGTCTTTTAGAAGCGAAAAAGATTCTCGAAAGCGAGAAAAAGTGAAAAAGTTTAAAAGTGAAAATGTGAAAAAGTTAATAAACGTATTTTCAACTTTTTCACTTTTTCACTTTTAAACTTTTTCACTTTTAAACTTCGATCAAACTTCGCTCAAAACGATAATCTCACTGCGTCGTTTGGCGAAATCAAGAAATCTTTCGATATCGCCCGCCACTTTTTCTTCGGTCAGAACCGTGTTGATTTCCGCGCGTTTTTCATCGAGCGACGGCAGGATGCGTCCCGGATTAAGGCGGCGAAATTCGGGCGTGTAAACTTCGCGGAAATATTTTTCTTCGTCAACTGGCGTAATCACGACGAACGAGCGAAAACGAAAATCAGTATATTTGACGATGGCGACGCGCTGCGCCATTATGCGGACGAAATTTTCGTCTTTAACCGAATCGAATCCGACCAGTCGCAAGCGTTTTTCAAATTCGGCGGTCGAAGGAAACTGCGCCAGAACGCGCTTGATTTCCGCGTTCGTTTCCGCTTCGGTCGGCGTAGCCTGCGGAACTCGTTCGGCTTCGATGGCGAACAGGCGTTGGTTGATAAGCGTTTGCAGGGTGCGGTTCAAATCCTCGGAAGTCGGCGGGTCGAGCGGCGCGTCCGGCTCTAAAGCAAGCTGCCAGAGCAAATCCGAATAAGTGATTAATTGCGGCTCACCCACGCCGTCGCCGACGCTCGCCACCGTTTTATCCACAACCGTCTGCGCGCTCGCCGCCTGAGAAATCGCCGCCAAAGTCAAAACGAGCAAACCGAATGCGATGGAAATTGTTTTTAGTCGAAAAATTGCCGGTTTCATAACGTTATTTGATTTTTGTTCAGAATCAAAAAGCCTGTCAATCGTTGCCGCCAAATAATTGTTAAATTTATTGACAAAATGTTAAAAATCTTTTTTAATTGAATAGGAAGTTTGTAAACTTCTCGATTCAGAAAGCCTGCCCGCATCTCAGATGACAAATCTACGGAAAGCGGTTTGTCGAACAGCCTTTTAGGAATAATAATGTTAGCCCCAAAACGAGCCAGACGCGAAACAGATTCGTTTTCCGCCGCCGGGAAAATTATGGATTCGTCGCGCGAATTAAAGTTTATCACCGAACTCGGTCGCAGTTTACTCGTCGCCGTGCATCCGAAAAAAGTCGCGTTGCGCGTTTCCGAAGCGATTCAGACGGAAACGGGCGCGGAGTGCTGCGCGGTCGTCGTCGAACTCGAACATATCGGTTTGGTCGCCTCGGTTTTCACGCGCGCGCAGGGTGAAGATTCGACGTTTTTTCATAAAGATTTATTCAAACACCGCATCGAATTTTTGCCTTCACAGGTTTCTTATCTGATTGAAACCGAAGAAGATTTGCTGCTCAAGGAAAAAACGCACCAACTCGAATACGTTTCGCCGCTGCATATCAACGGCGAAGTCAAAGGCGCGATTATCGTCGGGTTTAAAAACAAAAAAGATTGTTTGCCGCCGACGCAAAAGATGATTGACGCGGCGGCGCAGATGACGGCGTTGTCAATCAATCTTTCGGCGCATTACGAAGCGACTTTTGACGATTCGATGAATCAGGCGCGCGAAGAACACCGGCGGTTTACCGAATCGGTTTTAGACGCGCTGCCCGTTTCGATTTACGTTATTGACCGCGAATTTCGCATCGTGACGTGGAACCGCCACCGGGAAATCGGCGTGCAGGGCATTCCGCGCGATTCGGTGATCGGGCGCAACGTTTTCGAGGTCTTAGCCAAACAGCCGAAGGGCAAGCTGCGGCAGGAATTCGAGCGCGCGTTTCGCACCGGCAAAATCGAGCGCATCGAACAGCGCACGACCGACGACGACGGCACGACGACGCACTGGCTGGTCAGCAAAGTTCCGATGCGCGACCGCGAAACCGGCGAAATCACGCACGTGATTACGGTCGGCGAAGACGTAACGATTCGCGTCGAAGCGATTCACGCCGTCGGACGCGCCGAAAAGCTCGCCGCCATCGGACGGCTCGCGGCGGGCGTGGTTCACGAAATCAACAATCCTTTGGCGACGATTTCCGCCTGCGCCGAATCTTTGGAATCGCGCGTCGAGGAAGGCGTTTTCGGTGCGGACACGCCGGATGTCGAAGATTTGCAGGAATATCTCGGCTTGATCAGAAGCGAAGCGTTTCGCTGTAAAAATATCACGAACGGATTGCTCGATTTCAGCCGAATGCGAACGACCGGCGAACGCTTTCCGATAGACATCGCGGCGGTCATCAAATCTTCGGCGCGGCTCATCGCGCATCAGAAACGCGGCGGCAACAACGTTAGAATTGACTTTAATCTCGAAGAAAATCTGCCGCTCGTCAACGCCGATGAAGGACAGATGCAGCAGGCAATTATCGCGCTCTCGACCAACGCGATTGACGCGATGCCCGACGGCGGAACGCTCACCTTTCGCGCCTTCGCGCAGAACAACCGGCTCGTCGTCGAAGTGCAGGACAGCGGACACGGCATCGCGCCCGAAGATTTATCGAAAATTTTCGAACCGTTTTTCACGACCAAAGAAATCGGCAAAGGCACGGGACTCGGACTGGCGGTTTGCTACGGCGTGATCAGCGAACATCAGGGACGCTTGAGCGTTCGTTCGAGCCTCGGCTTGGGAACGACTTTTTCGATTTACCTGCCGATTCCGAAACCGGAAATTTCCGACACCGAATCTTAGATTTTAAGAATTAAATCCCGCCGATTGAAAATTAAAACTCAACCCGAAAATTTATGCCCAAAATCCTTGTAGTTGATGACGAAAACAATTTGCGCCTCGTCGTGCAGAAGGAAATGACCCGACAGGGACACGACGTGGCGACTGCTTCGGACGGCGAAGCGGCGTGGGAACTGCTTGAACGGCAAGACTTTGACGTGCTTTTGTGCGACATCAATATGCCGCGTCTCGACGGCATCGGGCTGCTGCGCCGTCTGCGCGAAAAATCTCAGAATCCGCCGGAAGTGATAATGCTGACCGGACAGGCGACGGTCGAATCGGCTATCGAAGCGATGAAGCTCGGCGCGTATGATTATCTGACGAAACCCTACCGCATCACCGAACTCGGCGCGCTGGTGATGCAGGCGGCGGAAAAACAAAAGCTCAAAATTGACAACCAGAGATTGCGGGCGCAGGTCGAGCGAACGAATAAAAATATGCCTGAAATCATCGGCGAATCGGCGCAGATGAAGGAAGTTTTGCGGCTTGTTTCGCGCGTCGCGCCGTCGGATACATCGGTTTTAGTGACCGGCGAATCCGGCACGGGAAAGGAACTAATCGCGCAGGCGATTCATCGGCTTTCGCGCCGCAAAGACAAAACTTTTATTGATTTGAACTGCGCGGCTCTGCAGGATTCGCTGCTTGAATCGGAGCTGTTCGGACACGAAGCCGGCGCGTTTTCCGGCGCGCGGGCGAGAAAACTAGGGCTTTTTGAAATTGCCGACGGCGGAACTTTATTTTTAGACGAAGTAATGGAAATGCCCGCGCAGCTGCAATCGAAACTGCTGCGCGCTTTGGAAACGCGCACGTTTTTCCGCGTCGGCGGCGTGAAAAAAGTCGAGGTTGACGTGCGGCTCGTCGCGGCGACCAACCGCAACACGACGCAGGCGGTTAACGAAAACATTTTCCGCGCCGATCTGCTCTACCGCATCAACAGCTTTGAGATTCACATTCCGCCGCTGCGCGAACGCCGCGAAGACATCGAGCCTTTGTCGCGTCATATCTTAAATAAAATCGCCGGCGCAAACGCGCCCGAACTCGCGCCGAACGCCGTTGACGCGCTCAGCTCGTTTAACTGGACGGGTAATGTTCGACAGCTTAGAAACTGTCTGGAACGCGCGATTTTACTGGCTGATAACGGCAGAATCACCACGAAGGAACTGCCGCCCGAAATCGTTTTCCGGCGCGAAGAACCGAGCGTTTCGGTCAGTTATAATTTGCCGCTCGAGACCGCGACGAGTTCGTTTCAAAACCACGCGCCGACGGCTCTGCACGAAATCGAAAAACAGCAAATTCTCCGCGCCTTGGAGCAGACCGGTTGGCATCGCGGCAAAACGGCGGAGCTTCTGGGCATTTCATCTTCGACGCTTTACCGGCGTTTGCGCGAATACGATTTGGACGCGCGGTAAAATCGTTTGATTCAGAGAATTTATTCAATTAGTCGCGCAAAATACACTTGAAGATTTTAGCCACGAATAACACGAATGAACACGAATTATATTACTTAAATTTATTCGTGTTATTCGTGTTATTCGTGGCTAAAATCTTCAAGTGTATTTTGCGCGACTACTTAATCAATTCCTGTTCTAACGTCCGGGTCGTGTTTTCCGTGACGCTTCGCGCCGGTTGACGCGGTTCTTCGAGTTGGGCGGTGTTTGCCGGATTTAACTGCGGATTTTCAAACCCGTTCTTCTGAGACGTTTGAGAATTGTTCGTCATTTGTGAAATCTGGCGAATCATCAAAAAACTGATGCCGAAAACGGTGGCGAGAAATGCCAGCGCGAGCATCACGACGGCTTCGATAACAACACCGCTTTTGAGCAGAATGGCGATTAATCCGACGGTCATTCCCAATCCGCCGAGAACGACAAAACTCGTTCCCGCCGAAAGAACTCCCAAAGCGCGAGATGATTTTTCAACAGTCGCCAATTTATCAACCCGCGCACCGCAGCGACTGCAATAATTGAGTCCGATTTTGATTTCAGCCGCACAGGTCGAACAATACATTTTAATTTCTCCGATTCTAAAAAATTATCTCTGCGGCTTAATTTTTTCTTCGAGCCATTCGGTCAAAGCGTCCACTGATTCGATATGCACGGGTTTGCCCTGCCACGCTTTAATGGCAAAGATAATCAGCATAGTCGCCGTGACAATTTGAAAAATGTCGTTGCCGACGTTGGCAAAATTCGTCACGTGACCGAGACCGCCGAGAATCGCAACGACAAGCAAAATTGCCAAATGCGCTGCCAGCCCTTGCGCGGCGTGAAAGCGGACTTTCGTTTCGCTTTTCGGCACGACCAGCATAATGATAATGCTCGCCACCAAGCCTATATACAAAGGAATATACGGCAAACCGCACAGCCATTTTTCGGGAATTCCGACACTCGAAACACTGCGCGAGCTGGCGCGGTTCATATCGGCAAGCTCGGTCGTTCTGAAATTTACCGGAACATTCTGCCCGTTATAAGTGGATTGATATTGATCGAACGGCTGCGTATCAAACCGGCGCGTTTGTTCTTCAGTGACGGACGGCGGCGGAAATTCAGCCGTTCTGAATTGATTTTTCGGTAAAGAAATAGTTTCGGCTTCCTCTTGAACTCTTTCGGGAAACGTCGGATCGAGCGGATTGGTGTCGAATTTTTTCTTTGCCATTATTTAAAGACTTTACGATATTTTATCAAAGTTAGTTCAGAAACTTTAACGATCAAGGACAACGATTATAAGATACGCCTCATCATTTTTGAAAAGTATGAAAAAGTTCTCAATTTTGTTGTGTCTCTTTACTGCGTTTTTGTTCTTTAGTATAAAAGCGTCTGCCCAAAAAAATGTAGAAGCAAAGGGAGTTATGATTGTTCGGCTCTCAGTTCCGGGTTATGATGCCGCGAATCTAAAAGTGCCGATAAGTAAATCCGACAGAAATAGGTATCGGGTAAGAGGCGGATGGGGTTGCGGTGAATGTAATGCCAATCAGCCCAGCGAAGTTTCATATTCAGTTGATGCCGTGAAGTTGAGCAAAAATCAAATAATATTTAACTTTAAATCATTTGTTACCGGAATAGATGATGAAAAAAAACATACTTTACAAAGAATTTTTATAATTCATCAAAACCGGAAAATTTTTATCAAACTAAAATATGGAATTAAAATAACCGCTTATTACAAATCCAAAAACGGAAAAGCGAGATGAAATTTCATCTCGCTTTTCCATTTTATTCAACAGTTTTTATTCCCAATTCCTTCAACTGCGAAGCGTCAACTTCACCCGGCGAATCCATCATCAAATCCTGCGCCGACGCGGTTTTCGGGAAGGCGACGACATCGCGGATGTTTTCGGTTTCCTGAAGGAGCATTACGAGCCGCTCGATTCCGGCGGCGAAACCGCCGTGCGGCGGCGTGCCGTATTCTAAGGCTTCGAGGAAAAATCCGAAGCGTTGTTTGGCTTTTTCCACCGTTAAACCGAGAGCTTTGAAAATCAGATTTTGAATCTCGCGCTGGTGTATGCGAATCGAGCCGCTGCCGATCTCATAACCGTTGATGACGACATCGTAAGCGCGGGCGCGGATTTCGCCTAATAAATCTTTTTCGCCGTCTTCGATGGCTTTTTTGAACTTCGGCACGTCTTCGTCCATCAGAGACGTAAACGGATGATGCATCGCATCGTAATTTCCGGTTTCTTCGTTGTATTCAAACATCGGAAATTCCGTCACCCAGAGCGGTTTGTAAATGCCTTTCGGAAT
>CAXSGY010000048.1:0-19436 GCA_964237235.1 uncultured Pyrinomonadaceae bacterium | reverse complement strand
CGAGTTCGATACGTTTGATTTCGGCTTCGCGCTGGGCGTTGAACATTCCCTGTTTTTGTTCCGCCAGAATCTTTTCGGTCTGCGTTTTCATCAATTCTTCGGGCAGTTTGATGTGGCAGATCAAAACATTGACGACATCAACGTGATACTTCAAAAGGTGCATTCTGACTCTTGCTTCGGCTCGTTCCTGTTCTTCGTGGCGATTCTGCAAATAAGCCATCGCCGAACTTTCCGATGCCTGATTTCTGAAAATCGAGTCAATCAGCGGATGCATCACGTTCTGAACTAATTTTTCCGTGCTGCCGATCTTCGCCACCATAAACGGCGCATCTTCGGGTTTGACGCGGAAAACGACGCGCACTTCGAGCTGCATCGTGAAACCGTCCTTGGAAATTACCGAGAACGGATCAAACGAATTTGAAGCGTCTTCCGCCGTCCATTCGACCGTCATATTCGTCGTCGGAATAATAATCGGCGTGGTCGCCAAAGTGTTGACGTAATAGCGTCCGGGTCCGACGACCATTTCCTGAATGCCGCGGTAACCTTCCGGCACGACGTATGCTTCGTGCGCTCCGCTGTCGAGCCGTTTATCCGCCGGATCGCTTTTGAGTTCGGCTTTGATTTGATCAATCGTCATATCGTCGCCGTCCACTTTATCGAGCTTTTCCGCCGCGATATTGACCTGTTCTTCTTCTTCTCGTTCGACTCGTTCGCGGATTTTCGCCGCCATTGCTTGCCGAATTTCTTCGCCCGGGTCTTTGCCGACGTTCGAGACAATCACCGCGACTTCGCCGGGTTTAACTTCCTTCGCCGAATCGGGAATGACCTTGAACAGCAAAGGATTGATGTAATAAGTTCCCGGCAGCAGAATATCTTTCTGCGGTCCGCGCTGTCCGCCGTTCGAGATAAAAACGTTGCTGTCCTGAAAATTATCGTGTCCGGCAATCTGCGTGGCGACGTAATCGCGCGGGTCCAGTGGTGCGCCGTCCAATGCTTCGACCAAACCGACCGAATTTTCGCTGATGACGGTCGCGTCAAATAACTTGATGTTAAAAAGTCCGGGCTTAATATCGTTCGCATTTTCCAAAGCGATTGAATTCGTATGAATTCGATAAGTTCCGGGTGATAAAACTTCGACCTGCGCTCCTTTCTGCCCGCCGTTGTAGATGAAACTTTCCGCATCTTGAAAGTTTTTATGACCTTTAACGGCTTGTCCGAACAATCTTCCCTGCGTCAGCTGCGAACCGTCGGCTGACGTGATGACACCGAGTTTGCCCGTCGGAATCATCGCCGCTTTCGCAATCGAAACGCGAAACAAATAAGGGTGAATCGCCCATTTGCCCGGCGGCAGAGTTCTCAATTGAATGCCTTTTACGCCGCCTTGTTTAATAAACGCAATCGGGTCCTGGAAGTTATTATGCGCGTTCTGAGCGCGGTCAGGTGCGAAAATCGAGCCGGTCTGCATCGGTTCGCCGTCAACCGCTTCGATCACGCCGAGTTCGTCCGCGCCGATTTCCACCAGCGGCACTTTCTGAATGACACGCTCAATCGGATATAAAACGAAATGCAGACCGGGCTTCAAAACGTCGGCTTGAATCCCGATTTCGCCGTCGGTGGCGACGACGCGTCCCTGCGACATCTTTTTACCGGCGTAACGCCGCTCCTTTATGCCGACTTCGGTCGCGCCAACGTTCACCAGAAAGCGCGTAATTACATACCAAACGATGCCCAAAACAATCAAAACGACGACTGCCAAAGCGATTAAAGCACCTATATTTTCATTCATTGTAGTTTCCTCAATTAATCAAGAAATAAGCCGCAAAATACACAAATAACATAAATTATTTTTCGCTGATGTTTTCTCCGATTATATAAGACGTTCGAACATAAAACATTTCACGCACAGAAAATCATCCGTTTTAATTCGTGTTAAATCGCGCAATTCGCCGCTGAAAACTTCACTCTGATTTTCCGCGCAAATTTTCAATCTCCCGTTTGATCCAGAAAATCGCGCCTGAAAATCTTTCCTGTTGGGGAAGAGTTAAAAGATGACTGTCCAACAAGTCAGCCAAATCTGTCGCCGTTAAATTTTCAATTTTGCCTTTTCGCCAAAAATCCATAATCCGTTCCGCCGATTCGGAAAAGATTCCGGCATTTCCGCTTTCGGCGGCGCGGCGAAAAAGTTCGACGGTGTTTGATCTGTTCGGGTTTTCCGCCCAAAGCTTCTGAAACTCCCGCGCGTCTTCGATTTTCTCTTCGGATAAAAGACGCGCTTCGTCCGCCGTTTTTGCGGCGTTAATTTCCGCTTCGGCGCGTTCGGACGCACGAATTTCCGCTTCGTCCGGTTCAAACAGCGAACGCGGCGGCGGTTCATTACCGGCAAATTGTCTCTGATTTTTCGATTCGAGAGCTTTGGTTTTGCGTCTGAGATAAACGGAGAATCCGATAATCGCCGTCGTTCCGACGATTATCACCATTGCGAAGAAAATTATGATAAAGAGAAGCATCTAAAAGAAGCTAACGCGAAACTTTTTCAATTGCAAAGTTTCAAAAAATACTTCCGAGCGTTGCCCTCACAAAATTGATATACGACGAGTTTACGAGAAAGTTTAAGAATTTTTTAGCCACGAATTACACGAATTACACAAATTATTTTTATAAAATCAGTCGTTCGGACTCCAACTTTCGTTTTCCGAAATTGAGCAGTAAACCCAATTTTAATCCGGTTGCTTTTAGATAATTTAAAGTTTGCGCTTTATGAATATCCGCAAGATTCGGTTGTGATTTGAGTTCTAAAATAATGCTGTTTTCTACCAAAATATCGGCGATATATTCGCCGACGACTTGACCGTGAAAGATTACTTTTATCGGAACTTGCTGTTCGGCTTTGATACCGTTTTCTCTGAGTAATATCATCAGCGCATTTTCATAAACTTTCTCTAAAAAACCATAGCCGAGTTCAGTATGAACCTGCATTGCCAGACCAATAATTTTGTAGGAAAGTTCACGATAAAGAATTTTTTCTTCAAACATAAGAAGGCATTTTGCCACGAATAACACGAATAACACGAATAAAACAAATAGAAATAATTCGTGTAATTTGTGTTATTCGTGGCTAATTTATCTTTTAATTTCCTATCGCATTAAACAAAAGCGGAAACGTCGCCAAAGATTGCCCGCGATATTGCGGGCGAAAGCCGAATAAAACGATTTTGCCTTTGCCGATGGTGAATTCGACAAGCGCGGCTTTGCCGGCGATTTTTTCCGCGCCGAGAGCATAGCCGCTCAGTAAAACGTCTTTCGGATTATCTGGATATTTGGCGATGATTTGCACATTTGCGCTGTCCGTGATTTCAAACGCGGGCGAATCTTCAAACCACGCGATTGATTCTTTCGGCATTCCTTTGGCAATCGGGTTGGTCGTGTCGAGGCTGGTTCGCAGAATCGAGCCGGGAATATAAAATTCCTTGCGCGGCAAATTTTCGGTCACATCGCGGACGGGCAAATCGAATTCCCGAATCGCAAATCTGGAAGCGCGATTCAGAAAAACCAGAGTTCCGCCCGCTTCGACGAATTTTCGCAAATTCGCCACGCCGTCTTTCCCAACGCCGCCCGTGTATTCGTCGGGCATTGTGCCTTTGGCGTAACCGTTCAAAATTTGATTCGGCGATTGGTCGGGGAAGATAATTGTTTTTGCAATTAAGCTGAATCTGCTTCTATCAATAATTGTCGGTCTTTCAAGATAGGTGATTTCATTCGTAGAAATATCTTTATTGTTTATTGAAAAATATCCTTCTTTTTTGTTCTCGAAAACCCACCGCGTCCAACCTTCATCCATTGATGGAACGAAAGATTTATAAACAGATGTATAAGTGTATGGATTGTTAGCATCTGTCCAATGAATCATAGTTTGTCCTTCAATTATCCTTATTTTCTTGTCCTTCGGAAATTTCTCGTAAATTGCTCGAATGTCAGTTTTCATCAAGAGAGACAAAGTGTGAGCAGTTACGTCATAAGGCGGAATCGGATTTCCTTTTTCATCTTTTAAATTTGGATATTCTTGCTTTTCCAAAATCGCTTTTGCAAAGTTTCCGTAAGGTTGCGCTATCGGAACATAATAAAAATAATCATCATAATAATTATTTTCATCATTTTTGATTGTTCTTTTTGACGGATAATAATAAACGCTGCTTCTGTCTAAAATTTCTAAAAGTTCATTTGGAAATTTTCTCAATTCAAAGCCTTGCAATTCGCCATCTTTGCGCGGTCGAACGGCTTCTTTGCCAATCGCGTAAAATCTCGAAAGCCATTTTTCGCGGTTGTCCGAAGCGTGTTTCATCAAACTAAACGCAGCGGTCGTCATATAGTTGGTGATGTCGCGCAGATGCCATTCGCCGCCTTTCCAGACGGGCGAAAAGTTTGGCGCGTCTTGGCGGACATCGTAGCCGAGACCGTTTCGCAAATCTTCGTATTTGACGGTGATCGGCGTGGCTAATTTCGCCGACGCGGTTTCGGATAAAATCCGCACGCCGCCGTGATAGTGCGAATAGGCGCGCGCCGGTGTCCAGGCATCGTAAGTCGAATCGGTCGTAATTCCCGCCAAACCTTTGCCGCGCAAATCTTTCGCCATAAAATTGCCGAGTTCGGTGTAGCCTTCGACTAATTTCTGCGGCACGTTCGGTTCGACGGGCGGCAGATACGGCGGCAGGAACAGACGCGAACCGTATTCGCCCTGCTGGTGGATGTCGTGGACGATCTGCGGATGCCATTCGTTGTGGATTTTATCAACCGTCAACTGCGTTTCGATTTGCGTGAACGCATACCAATCGCGGTTGTCGTCGTGTCCGACGTATTTGTGATAAAGCTCCGGCGGGTCGGTTCCTTCAAACGGCGTTCCGAGCGTTTTGTCATACCAATTTTTGATAATGTCCACGCCGTCGGGATTCAAAGACGGCACGAGCAAAATAATCGTATTGTCCAAAATCTGCAAAGTTTTCGCGTCCGTCGCCGTCGCCAATTTATCGGCGATGAGCATTGATGAAAGATACGAACCAACTTCGTCCGAGTGAACGCCGCAGGTGATTAAAACAATCGTTTTGCCTTGCCTGATTAAATTCTGCGCGGTTTTATCGTTCGATTTTATCAAGCGCGGATCGGCGAGTTTGGCGTTTATTTGTTTATACTTTTCAAGATTTTTCAAATTGTCGGGCGAAGAAATCGTCGCGTAAACAAACGGATTGCCGTCGGTAGATTTACCGATTTCTTCAAACTTTACGCGGTCACTCGCCGCGTCGAGCTTTTTGAAATAATCAACGACCTGATTCCAGGAAGCGAGCTTGCGGTCATCGCCGGGCGTAAAACCCAAAACGTCAACGGGCGCGGGAATTTTCGTTTGCGCGAAAACGGAAAGGGTGAGCAGAAAAACGAATCCGCTGAACCGCAGAAATGCCGGAAAATTTTTAATTATCATTTTTTTTTGAAAAGCTCCGTTTGAATTTGAATCAATTCTAACAAAATTAGTTGTCGTAAGGAGCGCGGACACTTTGTCCGCCAACGAAGCGCGACAGCGCGAGACGCGCCCTTGCCGTCAAGTTGCGTAACGGCAATCAGGCAACGCCTCTGTTGCGCCGCTGGCGGACAAAGTGTCCGCGCTCCTTGCGACGCGCCGTTTTTATAAAAAGCAGAAAATCTTTCAGCTCGTGAAAATTTCTGTGTTAAATTAGCAAAACAATTCAAATGTCGAATAAATATGAATCGAAAATTTCGTGAATCAATTTTCTGGTCAATCGCCGTTCGTTACGGAACGGCGTTGCTTTTGGTGGGCGGCGCGCTGCTTTTGACTTTGCTGATTTGGACGTTCGTCAAACCGCTCGCGTCGCCGCTTTTTCTGGCGGCGATTATAATCGCGGCTTGGAAAAGCGGATTGCGCTCCGGCGTTTTCGCTACCTTGCTTTCCGGCGTAATCATCGATTATTTTTTCATTTCGCCGCAGTATCAACTGAGCGGCAATCTTGACGACATCGTGCGTCTGTCGGTTTTCACGATTGAAGGTTTTGTGATGTGTCGTTTGATTACCTGGCGCACCGATGCCGTCGAACAAATAAACGCTTCGCGCGAACAGTTGCAAGCGTTGTCGCTGCGTCAGGAAACTTTGCGCGAGGACGAGCGCAAACGCATCGCGCTCGAAGTTCACGACGAACTAGGACAGGCTTTGACCGGCGTGAAAATAGAAATTCATTCGCTCGTCAAACAATTGGAAAAAACTGAAAATCCTTTGAAGCCGGTCGAAGCGAGCGGGAAAATGCGCGATTTGCTCGGCTCGATTGACCAAACGATTCAGACCGTCCGCCGCATCGCCACCGAATTGCGCCCGCCGATTCTCGACGATTTAGGATTGGCGGCGGCGATTGAATGGCAGGCGCGCGAATTTGAGAAGCGCACCGGAACGCCGTGTATTCTTTCGACGAACGCCGATGACATCGAGCTTGATTCGACGTTTTCGACCGCCGTTTTTCGCATTTTTCAAGAAACCTTAACCAACATCACGCGCCACGCCGAAGCCGAGACCATCGCCGTTAACTTAAAAAAATTAGACCGCAAGCTGATTCTGCGCGTCGAAGATGACGGCAAAGGAATTCAAACCGACACGGGAAAGAACGGCAGCGTCTCGCTCGGCATTTTCGGAATGCGCGAACGGGCGCGGCTCATCGGCGGCGAGCTGGAAGTTTTCGGCGCGGAGCCGAACGGAACCGTCGTTTTGCTGACCGCGCCGCTCGATTAGAAAGGGAAATGAAGGGAACAATGATCAAAATTTTAATCGCCGACGACCACGCGATTGTCCGGCAGGGCTTGCGAAACATCGTCGCCGCGGACGAACAGATGACAATCGTCGGCGAAGCCCAAAACGGCGCGGAATTGCTTAATTTGCTGCGCGAAACGGCGGCGGACGTGATTGTTCTCGACATTTCGATGCCCGGCAGAAACGGTTTGGAAACGCTCAAAGACATCAAGCGCGGATTCCCGATGATGCCCGTCATCGTTCTCAGCATTCACCCGGAAGATCAGTACGCCGTGCGCGTTTTCAAAGCCGGCGCGTCCGGTTATATGACCAAGGAATCCGCGCCCGAAGAATTGGTCGAAGCCATTCGCAAGGCGTTTCGCGGCGGCAAATATATCAGCCCGTCGGTCGCCGAGCTGCTCGCCGATTACGTCGAAACAAACTTTTCCGGCGAGCCGCACAAATCGCTCTCGGACCGCGAGTTTGAAGTTTTCAGCTTTCTGGCAGGCGGTCAAACCGTCGGGCAAATCGCCGACCGATTAAATTTGAGCGTCAAAACGATCAGCACTTACCGCGCCCGCATTTTAGAAAAAATGGGAATGACAACCAACGCCGAACTGACGCGCTATGCCCTCGACTTCAAACTTTTATAGATTGCTTCACACCGCATAAAATCAACAAAACATTTTCGCCGCGTCAGACAATATCCTACAAAAACAAAAGAAAAAGACCGACCGAAAAAACCGAAGCCAGCCGATAGACGGCTTTTTTGTTCTGCCGCACAATGCTTAACAAAACCGGCTAACAATTTCGGTTTCAGCAACCGCTTCGGGGATTTTTCCAGCCCGAAATCAAAAGCAATCTATCCGTTTCTGAATTTTTGCGAAAACTCGTTTTATTCGCAAAATCTCGCTTTGTTCAATCGCCGAACAAAGAAATCAGACGCGGCAAACTGCTTTGACAAATACTTTTATGCAGCTTGAAAACACTTTTTCAATTGTCGTTCCGCTTTTTAATGAAGAGGAAAATATCGAACCGCTCGTGCGAAGAATTTTTGAAGCAACCGGCACGCATCCCAACTTTCTGGAAATCGTTCTGGTTGACGACGGAAGCCGCGACGAAACGGCGTCGTTGGCTTTGAAATTAGCCGAAGCGGACAGCCGCGTGCGGCTTGTGCGGCACGCGGAAAACCGCGGTTTGGGCGCGGCGATTCGCACCGGCTTGCGCGCGGCGCGCGGCGATTTCGCGCTTTATACCGACGCGGATTTGCCGTTCGATTTTAATTTGATTCCGCAGCTGTTCGCGCTGGCGAACGAGCAGAGAGTCGTCGCCGGATGCCGTCTGAATCGCGGCGAAGGCTTGCGCCGTCTGATTTTGACGCGCGGCTATAATTTTATCGTGCGGCTCGTTTTCGGTCTGCAAATGCGCGACGCGAATTTCGCCTGCAAAATTTTTCCGAAACGCTTTCTGAACGACGCGGCGATTGATTCCGAAGGCTCGTTTATTGATGTCGAAATGCTGCTCGAAGCGAGGCGTTTGGGTTTGGAAATTTACGAACAGCCGCTGCAATATCTGCCGCGCGAGCGCGGACTTTCCACGCTTTCGCGCCCGAGCGTCATTCTTTGCATTTTAAAGGAAATGTCCGGTTACGCTTTGGGAAATTTTTCCGGGCTGATTGCCGTCCGCAGCGCGAAAACCGTTCAGGAACCGCTCGAACTTTTCACGTCCGAATGAGCGAAAAAAAACTCATCATCAACGCGGACGATTACGGAATTTGCCGCGAAGTCAACGCGGCGATTGAAGATTTGATAACGGCGGGAAATTTGCGAAACGTTTCGGTGCTTGTAAATTCCCGGCATTACGAACAAGCCGCCGATTTTCTCAAAAAACACGACGAAACGAGCGTCGGCGTTCACTTGAACATCGTCGAAGGCTTCGCGCTCGCGCCCGTCGCCGTCGTTAAAATTCTGCTCGACGAGCGCAAGCAATTTTTGAATTTGCGCGGCGTTCTTTTGCGCTTTTTGCGCGCGCCGTTTGCCGTGTCGAGAGCCGTCGAAATCGAATGGCGCGCGCAAATCGAAATGCTTCTGAAAAGCGGTTTAAAAATCGCCCACGCCGATTCGCATCAACACATCCATGCTTTTCCGCCGTTCTGGAAAATTTTCGTAAAACTCTGCCGCGAATACGAAATTCCGGCGGCGCGTCTGCCGCGCGAGCAAAATGAAATTTCCGCCCGCCGCGTTTCTTCGTTCGCTCTGCGGCAATCAGCCGGCGTTTCCAGAATCTTTTTTCCGAATCGCAATTTAACGGTTAACCGGCACCTTCTCGGTTTCAAACGCGCCGGTCGTTACGGCGAAAACGAAATGCTCGCCGACCTGGAAAATTTAAAGGACGGCATTACCGAAATGGTCGTTCATCCGAGCCTTTACGACGCGATTCCGTATCCGAAGATGCGCGGCGCAATCGAATACGAAGCGTTGCAAAGCCGCCGTTTCCGGCAAAAAATCGCCGATTCAAAAATCGAATGCACGACCTGGACGGAAATCGCGCAAATTACAAATTGAAAATCAGATCGATGAAATTCATTTTCGACCATTTTCAAAAAATCCGCCGACGCGCCGCTGCGCCCGAATTTTTATTTTATTTTGTCGCCGTCTGGACGGGTTTTATTTTGCTTTCGACTTTGCCGCTCGGCGATTTGAGCGGTTACGACGACGCGGCTTACGCGCACGAAGCGAAAACGATTTTGCAGACGAACGATTGGTGGACTTTGCATCTGAACGGCGTTCCCGATTTTGATAAGCCGCCGCTTTTTATATGGCTGCTCGCCGCGTCGTTCAAGCTGTTCGGCGCGAACGATTTTGCCGCCAAGCTGCCCGTCGCGCTGCTCGGCTGGGCGACGGTGATCGCCGTTTATTTTTTAACGAAAGAGCTGTTTGCCGACGAAGATGAAAACGGTTTCGCGCGAAAATGGTTGCCCGTTCTGGCAATGCTGGTGATGGCAACAACGCAGTATTTTTTGAAATACGCCAGCCACGCGATGACCGACGTGCCGTTCACTTTTTTCTTCACGCTCGCCGTTTATTTTTACGTTCGAGCTTTAAAGAATCGGAAATTTTTACCGGCTTGCGGAATCGCCGCCGGTCTGGCGATGTTGATGCGCGCGCCGATGGGATTTTTTCCGCTCGGCATCGTCGTTCTGCATTCGATTTTAACGCGCCGCGCTAAATCGCTTTTTTCAATTTATTTCACCGGCGGCGTTTTACTTGCCGTGCTGATTCCGGCGATTTGGTATTGGCGCGAATATCAGATTTTCGGCGACGTTTTTCTTAAACTTCATTTCGCCAATTTTCTCGCGCATTCCGCCGCGCCGTCGGCACTCGCGGCGCGTTCCGCATGGCAACAAATTCTATGGTATTTTGAATACGTTTTTCTGCTCGTCAAACTTTATATTCCGTGGTTTCCTTTAATGTTTTACGGACTTTTTCTCGTCGTTCGCCGCGCGTTCAGCGCGGGCAAAACGGCTTCGGCGGAAATTTTGCTCGTCGTTTGGGTCGCGGTCGTCGTGATTCCTTTCAGCGCGGCGGACAGCAAAGTTTTGCGCTATATTCTGCCCGCGTTTCCGGCTTTCGCCATTCTCGCCGCCGTTGGATTGCGGCAAATTCTCGCCTCCAAAAATCGTCTGCCCAAATTTTCGCAGTTGGCAGTCGCGCTTTTGACCGTCGCTGCGCTCGCGGCGGTGATTTTCCCGAATTATCTGGCGCGCGGTGAAGATATGCGCCAGCTTGCGCCGATTTCGGATGCGGCGACCGCGCCGGACGAAAAAATTCTGCTCTATACTTCCGGCGAATATCAATGGAATTATTTGAATCAGCTGCTCTGGTATGGCAACCGGCTTTGCAGGCATTCAAAGGATTTGAGTGAAATCGAAACAGCGTTAGCCGTTGAAAAAACGACGACCGTGATAATGGACAAATCTTCGTTCGAAGTTTTGCCGGAAAAGGCGAAAAATCGCGCGCTGATTTTAGGCGAGTCGAAAAATTTTGTCTGTTTTCGTCGTAATTTATAGATTCTGATGACAGAGAGCGAAAGTCTGTGAAAGCGATAAATTCAATTATAATTATCAAACATCTCATAAAAACTTGATTGAAAAGCGTTTGCAGGGTAAATTTAACGCTGATTTCAATTCACGCTTTTTCTCTCCTTTTTTGGAATGTAAATTTTTAGGAGGCTTCGGTTTCGTTTTATGACGAATAATCCTTTTTTAGCGCGGTTTCGCCCGTATATTCCCGCATCGGTCGTCAATATGCGCGAGTTGACGGTGTTTCCTTTGATTGTCGGAACTCTGCTCGGCATCGTGTTCGGCGCGTCGTCGCTGTATCTGGTTTTGAAAACCGGTTTGACCGTTTCGGCTTCGATTCCGGTCGCCGTTATTTCGATTACGCTGTTTCGACTTTTATCGAAAATCGGTCTGGCTAAAGATGCGACGATTTTGGAAAACAACGTCGTGCAGACGGCGGGCAGCGCGGGCGAATCAATCGCGTTCGGGGTCGGCGTAACGATGCCCGCGATTATGATTCTCGGTTTCGATCTGGAATTCTGGCGCGTGATGATGGTCGGAATTTTAGGCGGACTGCTCGGCATTTTGATGATGATTCCGCTGCGCCGCGCTTTAATTAAAGACCAGCACGGCATTTTGAAATACCCGGAAGGAACGGCGTGCGCTGAAGTTTTAAAGGCTGGCGCGTCCGCCGAATCGCGCGCCGTCGCCCGCGAACATTCAGTCGAAGTGATCAAAGAAGACGATTCCGCCGCGCTGCAGGGCGGCAAAATCATCTCCATCGGTTTCGTGTTCGGATTTTTGTATAACGTGCTGATGCAGGTTTTCTCTTTGTGGAAGGGCGAGCCGGAAAAAGAATTTTCCGACAACACGCTGAAAGGCGGCTCGATGGCGTTGGAAAGCAATCCCGCGCTGCTCGGTGTCGGTTACATCATCGGACCGTATATTGCCGGAATTATGATGGGCGGCGGCGTTTTGTCTTATTTGGTTTTGATTCCGATGATTAAATTTTTCGGTTCGAGTTTAAGTGCGCCGCTCGCGCCCGAACTCTCGAAAACCATCAGCGAGATGTCGCCCGGTCAAATTCGCGGCGCGTATATTTTATACATCGGCGCGGGCGCGGTGGCGATGGGCGGAATGATTTCGCTCGCCCGCAGCCTGCCGACGATCTGGCACGGCTTAAAAGGCGGACTCGCCGATTTGCGCGGCGGCGGAATGGACGCGGAAGGCGCGACGCTGCCGCGCACCGATCAGGACATTTCGATGAAGTGGGTCGTCGTCGGCGTTCTGGTTTTGATCGCCGCGATTATGCTTACGCCGCAGCTTGGATTAAGCGTTTTCTCGAATCCGGTCGTTTCGTTTTTGGGCGCGCTGCTGATTATTATTCTCGGCTTTCTTTTCGTGACCGTTTCGTCGCGCCTGACGGGCGAAGTCGGCTCGTCTTCAAACCCGATTTCGGGAATGACTGTGGCGACTCTGCTGTTCACCTGTCTCGTCTTTTTGCTTTTGGGCTGGACAAAACCCGATCCGTATTTCGTGACCGCGCTGTCCATCGGCGGCATCGTCTGCATCGCCGCCTCGAACGGCGGCACGACTTCGCAGGATTTGAAAACCGGCTTTCTCGTCGGTTCGACTCCGCGCCGCCAGCAAATTGCGATTCTCGTCGGCGCGCTCGGCTCGGCTCTCGTTTTAGGTCCGCTGCTGCTGCTTTTGAACAATAACGAAACTTATTATCAAAAAGTTGATCCGTCGTCGCCGGTCGCCAACGTGCGCGTTACCGAAGACAAACTTTTCCGCCAGAACGGGCAGTTGCAGGCTGAAAAGGTGGCGAGCGGAAAATATCAGGGCGTTGATACGGCAACTTATCGCGTCTGGCAAAACACCGATCCGAAGGAAGGACAGGTCGGCAAATATTTCGTTGATACGCAGGGCAAGCCGGTCTATTTCGTTGATCCGGGCATTAACGGCATTATCAAAAAAGACGAGGACGGCAAAGAATTGACGCGCTACGACGCGCCGAAAGCGACCTTGATGAGCTACATCATCAAAGGAATTTTATCGCAGGAATTGCCCTGGGGATTAGTGATTATCGGCGCGATGATTGCGGTTGTGCTGGAACTCGCGGGCGTGCCGTCTTTGGCGTTCGCCGTCGGGCTTTATCTGCCGCTTTCGACTTCCGCGCCGATTTTCGTCGGCGGTTTGGTGCGTTACGCGGTTGATATTTATCTAAAACGGAAACTTGCCAGAGAGAATTTGACCGAAGAACAAATCATCGCCGAGACCGACAAATCGAACGGCGTTTTGATGGCTTCCGGTTACATCGCAGGCGGCGCGATTGCCGGAATTATGGTCGCGCTTTTCGCAGTCGTGCCGTTTTTGAAAAGAGTTCAGGGAAGCTTTGGAGATTGGGCGGGCGGTGAAATAGTAGAAAAATCTACTTTGTGGTTGCAACAGGGAAGACCGGAAAGTTCTAATTACGATTGGTTTTTGAATTCGTCTGAAAGCGTGAGACATTTTCTTGCGAAGGGCAATCCGTTTTTCGACGGTCCGAACGCCGATTGGCTCGGAATGATTCCGTTCTGGATTCTCGCGCTGATTTTGTATTACGTCGGGCGCGAATTGATTTTGACGGGCAGGAAAAATTAGCCTTTCAAAGATTCGATAAAATCGTAGAAACAAAAGCCGTTTTGCAATATAATTTGCGGGACGGCTTTTTAAATTTCAAAAATCTTTCTCAAATTTTCTCTGGAGGCATATGAAAAATCAAACGGCTTTTAATTCTCGTCAAATACTTTTCATCGTCAAAACTTTATCGTGTCTTTTCGGTTTATCGCTCATCACTCTGCTGTTCGCGCCGCAGCCGGCTTCTATGCAGAACGCGAACGTCGCCGTCAACACTGGGCGGCGAATGTCGAATATGATGATCGCGCCGACACCCGAACCGCCGAAATCTGCGGTGCGCGGGCGCGTTTTTTATGAAGACACGGGGCGTGTCGTCAAACGCGCTTCGATTATGTTGATGGGCAAAGACGGGCGCGGGCGCGAGATTTCCGGTTTGACCGACAACGACGGAAACTTTGAGATGAAGAATGTTCCCGCCGGAACTTATTACGCCTTCGTCAATGCGCCCGGAGTCGTTTCGCCGCTCGCCTTTGCCGATATTTCAAAATCGCGTAACGAAGGATTTGGAGACGCGGTGGAAAATTTTCAGCCGATTGTCACCGACGGTTTGAGCGATATTTTCGTGCAGGTTCCGGCAAAACGCGGCGGCGCGATCAGCGGGCGCGTCATTTATGCGGACGGCGATCCGGCAATCGGCGTAAAGGTCGAGGTTTTGCGAAAGGTTAAGGATAAATTTCTTGCCGTTATTCCGAATATGTCTTCGATGTTTTCGCTGATGGGCGGCGGCGGTTTTCAAACCGACGACCGCGGCGTTTTTCGGTTTGCGGGTTTGCCGGCGGGCGAATACGTCGTCAAAGTAACCGAAAGCGCGTCGCACGGCGACGGCAAAAACGAATCTTACAATCCGTTTGAAAATTTGTTCGGCGGTGCTGCTTCACTTCTGACGACTTATTTTCCTGACGCGTCAAACACGCAAAAGGCGCAGATTATCAACGTCGCGCTCGGTTTGGAACAGCCGGAAATCAACATCACGATCCCCGACCGGAATCTTTTCCGCGTCGAAGGCAAAGTCGTCGCGGCGAAAGACAGATCTCCGATTAAAAACGCGAGAATTTATCTCAAACTCAATAACGACAAAACTTTTTCGATTTTCGACGAAATCGGCAAAAGACAGCAAACCAGTACCACCGACGAACAGGGAAATTGGACTTTTAAGGAATTGCCGAAAGGCGATTATAAGATCGTCGTCGAACCGCCTTACGTCGGATCTTACGAGGATAACCCGGAGGCTTATATGAACAATCCTGACAATCTCAGAAACGCGAATGTTTATATGAGCAACAAAATATCGAACGCGCCGCCGAAGCCGAAATTGGCGAAAAAGACGCAAAGCATTGTCTTGGAAGATAAAAGCCTTTCCGATGTCGTCGTCGAACTCGGTTACGGCGCGAATATTTCGGGAACGGTAACAACCGAAAACAGCGAAGAACTGCCTTCGGAAGTTGTCATTTCGACGGGCAAGGACGGCGACGAAGCAGGCAGTTCGGCGACCGTTTATAATTTTTCCGAAGGCGGCGCAAAACCTGTCAAACCGAACCGCGAATTCAAAATGGAAGGCGTGGCGGAAGGTAAAACCGATCTGCGTGTCGTCGTCGGCGACAGCGATTTTTATGTCAAAAGCATTTTGTTCAACGGCGCGGATTTGCTCGTCAATCCGCTCAATTTGAAGGAAGGCGACAATTTGCGAAACGTTCAAATCGTTCTTTCAAAAGGAGTCGGAACGGTCAAGGGAACCGTCGTCAACGGCGAAAAACAACCCGCCGCGGGCGCGGAATTTTCGCTCGTCCCGGTCGAGGCGGCGAAGCGCAAAAATCTGAGCCTTTTCCGGCGCGTCAAAACCAATCCGAACGGCGAATTCGAGACGAAAATCGCGCCGAACGAATACGCCATTATCTTTTTAGACGAAAATAAATGTCAGAACGAAGACGAAGAATGCGACAAATGGCTCGATGATGCCGTCAAAAACGCCGCGAAAGTCACCGTTAAATCGAACGAAACCGAGAAACTTTCGCTCGTCCTGCCCAAATAAGGCGAGATAGAGCGAAAATTCATTTTACCTTTGCGGACAAAACGCGCTATACTTCGGTTGGCGCGTTTTTTTACCCCTTTAAAACGTCCTGCCCGCGAATAATCCCTTTTAGTTTCAACTTTAAAATCCCGACTTAAAAACCAATGATGAATAATTTTTTTCAAAGCGGAAATTTTTCTCTGGCTTTAATTTTCGGCGTTGCGCTGCTCTCCGGCTGCGCGGTCGAAGCGGCAAAGGACAATCCGACCGGCGACAAACAAACGGCGCGCACCGAAACTGCCGCGCTCGAGGCGGCGAAAAATCAGCCCGCCGCGGCGACGATTAAAATCGAGCCGAATTCGCCTTCGGACACGGTGCGGGTTTTTTACAAGGATTTACGCGAACGCAAATTCAGAGAAGCGATGTTTTTGACGAATCTGCGTCCGGCAATCGAAGGCTTGACCGACGCGGAGCTAAAAGATTTACAGGTTGATTTTGAGGCTCTGGCGGCGCAAATTCCGGCGGAAGTCGAAATCAACGGCGAAATCACGACCGGCGGCAAAGCGACGGTGACCGCCAAATTGCCCGACGTTGAGACGGAAAAAGTCGGCATACAGAAAATCAATCTCCGCAGAAACGACGGCGTTTGGATTGTTTTGACCGTTGATGAAACGGTCGAGAAGGAAGTTCGCAAAGAAGGAAGAAATTACTTTTTCGCCCTGCGCTTAAAAACGCATCACGAAGAAGCCAAAGCGATGCTCGAACGAATTCACAAGGCGCAGATGGTTTACGCCGTGCAAAATCAAGGGCTTTACGGTTCGCTGCCGGAGTTGCTCGATAAAGGTTTCCTGCCGAAAGATATTACCGCCCCGGACACGACCGGCTATAATTACGAAATTCAAATCTCGGACGACAAACAAAAATATACGGCAATCGCCACGCCCGCCGTTTACGGCAAAACCGGCAAATTAACTTATCAATTCGCGGCGGACGGCAACCAAATATCGAGCATCAAGAGCAAGGACACCAAAGGAAAATCCTTCAAAATGTAGAGAAATTCTTAAACGCGGAAAAAAAAGTGTTGAAATCTCTTGTAAAAAGGTTTATAAAACTTAAACCACCTGTCTTTACAGCGGCTTCGACATCTGGCATCCGAAAATCAAACGGCTATGTTACGAAAATTGATTGCGAAATTTAATAAATCAATGGTGGAGCGTGTCGTCTCCGCGCGGCATAATCTGGCGGTTCCGATCAAACTGTCGTTCGAGCCGAGCGGGAAAACCGGAAAATTGAGCGCGCCGCCGCAGATTTTGTATATCACCGGCGAAACCAAAGATTTAAGCGCGACCGGCATCGCATTCGTCGTGGCGACCGTTCGCATCAAGGAAAACTATATGGTCGGCGAAGGGCGCACGCTGAACGCCGAACTCGATCTGCCGGGCGGCAAGGTTTCGATGAAAGTCGTCGGTCAAAGATACGAACCCGTTGATGACCAGCACCTTTCGGTCGGAAAATATCTGGTCGGCGCGAGCATCACGGAAATCTCCGACGAACACCGCGAAGTTTACGAATACTTTCTGCGCTCCGGCGGCGTGAAAGGCAATACGGGCGGACTCAAATTGGGAATTGACCGCGCCGTTAAATAAAATCGGTTTTTATCACAAATTATCTTTGCGGCTTTGCGCCTTTGCGGGAAATAAAACAAGATTTCCCGCAAAGGCGCAAAGCCGCAAAGGAAGGAATGTTTTTGAGAGAGCTTTTACAGAAACGAAAAATCAAAAGCGCGGAACGAAAAAATGTCCCGCGCTTTTTTCTTTGCGCGATTCGTGATTTAATTTTTCAGATGAATGAAAAAGTTCGCGTCGGAATTATCGGCACGGGTTTCGCCAGAACCGTGCAAATTCCGGCTTTCCAAAAAATCAGAAACGTCGAAGTCGTTTCGGTCGCGTCGGCTCACGCGGAAAACGCCGGACGTGTGGCGCGTGAATTCGGCATCGCGCATTTTACAGACGATTGGCGCGAAACCGTCGGACGCGAAGACGTTGATTTAATTTGCATCACCACGCCGCCGGTTTTTCACAAAGAGATGACTTTGCTCGCGCTCGCCGAAAATAAGCACGTTTTGTGCGAAAAACCGATGGCGATGACGGCGGACGAGGCGCGTGAAATGACGCAGAAAGCCGCCGAAAAAAACATTCTCGCGCTGATTGACCACGAACTCAGATTTTTGAACGGCAGACGCAAGGCGAGAGAAATTCTGCAAAGCGGCGAAATCGGCAAGATTCGCCACGCCAAATATAATTTTCGCGCTCCGCACCGCGGCTCGCCCGATTCGCCCTGGAATTGGTGGTCGGAAATTTCGATGGGCGGCGGCGCGTTGGGCGCAATCGGCTCGCACGTTTTTGATAGTTTGCGCTGGTTCACAAGCGCGGAAATCGCGCAGATTTTTTGCCAACTGCAAACGCACGTCAAGCAGAGGCGCGATCCGAAAAGCAGTGAAATTAAAAGGGTTACGACCGACGACGAGGCAAATTTGATTCTGCGTTTTGCCGATGGCGAATTCTGCGAAGACGCGACGGCGAACGTCTCGCTTTCGATGGTCGAATATCCTTCGTATCAAAACCGCGTCGAATTTTTCGGCACGAAAGGCGCGATTCGCGTCGAATACGACGGCGAATTTTTCATCGGTAAACCCGACGGCGAAACCTGGAACAAAGTCGAATTTGATTTGAACGAAGGTTTGGAAAACGCGCGCGACACCGGTTGGAACAACGGTTTTTTAACATTAGCGTCGGAAATCGTGCGGGCAATTCAAAACGGCGAAACAACGGTTGAAAACGCGGCGACGTTCGCGGACGGCTTGCAAGTTCAGCTTTTGATGGACGCGGCGCGGAAATCCGACGAACTCGGCGCGGCGGTCGAATTATAGTTTTTATGAAGTAAATTAACAGGGATGAAGAGGATACAAAGGATTGATAAGAAAAGGGATTTAAAATCCCTTTTATCCTCTTCATCCCTGTTGATTCAAATGAAAATGAATTTATCGAAAAAAGCGATTTTAGTGTTAGAAGACGGGCGCAGTTTTCGCGGCGAATCGTTCGGCGCGGACGGCGAATGTTTTGGCGAGATGGTTTTTAATACTTCGATGTCGGGTTATCAGGAAATTCTGACCGATCCGAGCTATGCCGGGCAAATCGTTTGTATGACGTATCCGCTGATCGGCAATTACGGCGTGAACGAAGAAGATGTCGAATCGCGCCGTCCCTGGGTCGAAGGTTTTGTCGTCCGCGAAGCGAGCCGCGTCGCGTCGAATTGGCGTTCGTCGGAAACGCTCGATTCTTATTTGAAACGACACAAAATCGTCGGCATCGAACACATTGATACACGCGCGCTCGTGCGCCATATCCGCGATAAAGGCGCGATGCGCGCCGCGATTTCTTCGGTTGATTTGGACGAAAAGAGTCTTTTGGAAAAGGTTTTGAATTCGCCCGAAATGACGAACCGCGAATTGGCGAGTGCGGTGACGATTGAAAAACCGTTCGATTATTCGGCGAGCGGCGAAGCAAAATTTCACGTCGTCGCGTTTGATTTCGGCGTAAAAACGAATTCTTTGCGCGAATTTGCCAAATACGGCTGTCGCATTACGGTCGTTCCGGCGGAAACTTCCGCCGCGGACGTTCTGGCTTTGCAGCCGGACGGAATCTTTCTCTCGAACGGTCCGGGCGATCCGTCGGCGATGCGGCGCGTCGTCGAAGAAATCACGAAGCTGACGACGGAAAACGTGCCGATGTTCGGCATCTGTCTCGGACATCAGATTTTAGGACAAGTCTTCGGCGGCGAAACTTACAAATTAAAATTCGGGCATCGCGGCGGCAATCAGCCGATTATGGATTTGACGACCGGCAAAG
>CAXSGY010000047.1:0-21143 GCA_964237235.1 uncultured Pyrinomonadaceae bacterium | reverse complement strand
ATGACCGGCGACGGCACGAACGACGCGCCCGCGCTCGCGCAAGCCGATGTCGGCGTGGCGATGAACACGGGAACGCAAGCCGCCAAAGAAGCCGGAAATATGGTTGATTTGGATTCTGATCCGACAAAATTGATTGAAGTCGTCGAAATCGGTAAACAGCTTTTGATGACGCGCGGCGCGTTGACGACGTTTTCGATTGCCAACGATGTCGCGAAATATTTTGCCATTATTCCGGCAATGTTCGCCGCGACGTTTCCGGTTTTGAACGCCTTGAATATTATGGCTTTGAAAACTTCACAGTCGGCGATTTTGTCGGCGGTGATTTTTAACGCTCTTGTCATTATCGGTTTAATTCCGCTTGCCCTGCGCGGCGTAAAATATCGCGCTTTGTCGGCTTCGTCGCTTTTGCAGAGAAATTTATTGATTTACGGACTCGGCGGTTTAATCGCGCCGTTTATCGGAATTAAAATTATTGATTTGATAATTACGGCTTTAGGTTTGGCGTAAATCATTTGCCCGCAGAAGGCACAAATGAAACCAAAAAAAGAAAATTTGTTTGTGTATTTCGTAAGCGGAAATAAAAGTATGAAAGATTTAATTACATCTGTTTTAATGGTTTTGGTTTTAACGATTACGCTCGGAATAATTTATCCGTTGGCGGTTTGGAGCGTTTCGCAAATTGTTTTTCCGTTCCAGGCGAACGGGTCGCTAATTAAAAAGAACGGCAAAATCGCCGGTTCGGAATTGATCGGGCAAAACTTTTCGGGAGAACAATATTTTCATTCGCGTCCGAGTGCGGCGGGAAGCGGATACGATGCCGGTGCGTCAGGCAGTTCAAATCTCGGACCGACTTCGCAAAAGCTGATTGAGCGCATCAAAGCGGACGCGGAAACTTTGCAGAAAGAAAATCCCGCCCAAACGATTCCGGCGGATTTGGTTACGACCTCCGCATCGGGACTCGATCCGCATATTTCTCCGGCGGCGGCTGAATTTCAAATTCCGCGCATCGCCAAAGCGCGAAATATGAGCGAGACGGATTTGCTTAAATTTGTCGCGCAATCTACCGAAAATCGTCAATTCGGCTTTTTTGGCGAACCGCGCGTGAATGTTTTAAAGATAAATTTAGCTTTGGATGAGAAAAATTTCTAACGCAAAGTCGCTAAGGGGCAAAGACGCAAGAATTTTCAAATTAATTTTTGCGCGTCGCGTAAAATAAAAACCTTGAAAAATGTTTGTTGACACGCACATCACGGAAATTCCAAACAGCGGCGAAAATTCACGTCCTTCTCCCGAATCTTTCTTAAAAATTATCGAGGAAAAAGAGCGGGCGAAATTGCGCGTTTATATCGGCGCGGCGGCTGGTGTCGGCAAAACTTTTCAGATGCTCGAGGATTCCCACGCCCTGAAAAAACAAGGCGTTGATGTCGTCGTCGGCGCAGTCGAAGCTCACGGTCGGACGGAAACACTGGAACAAATCAAAGACCTTGAAATCGTTCCGTCAAAAAAAATAGAATATCGCGGAAACATCTTTGAGGAGATGAATCTGGCGGCGATAATCGAGCGTAAACCGGCGGTCGTATTGGTTGACGAACTCGCTCATTCAAACATCGAAGGCTCGAAAAACAAAAAGCGTTACGAAGATGTTCTCGAGATTATCGAAAACGGAATTTCTGTAATAACTGCCGTAAATATTCAACATATCGAATCGCTAAACGATGTTGTTCGCCGCACGACGAGCGTCAAAGTGCGCGAAACGGTTCCGGATTGTTTTTTCAAACGCGCTGACGAAATTATTGACGTTGACGTTTCGGTTGACACACTTCGGACGCGGCTCAGGCAGGGTAAGATCTATCAACCCGAAAAAATCGAACAATCGCTGAACAATTTTTTTCGCAAAGGAAATCTTTCCGCGCTGCGCGAGCTTACATTGCGGCAAGTGGCGCAGTTTGAATCGATTCAAGACCGGGAATACCGGACGCGCGAAGGTTTGGCGCAAGCCGTCATGCCCGAAAAGGTAATGGTTTGTGTGGCTTCACGCGGTTCGGCGAAAAAACTTTTGCGCGTCGGTTCGCGCATTGCCGGACGTTTGGCAGACGGCGATTGGTGCGCGGTTTATGTCGAAACTTCAAAAGAAGCGGCGGGAAAAATTGATCCGGCAACGTACGCCGTTTTGCAGCAAAATATCAGCTTCGCAGAAAATCTGGGGGCGAAGATTTACAAATTAAAATCCGAAAATGTCGCCGACACGCTCTTAAAATTTGCCCGTGAAAACGCGATTACGCACGTTATTTTTGGACAGTCGGCGCGTACTCGCTGGCAGATTTTGTGGCACGGTTCGATCATCAACCGTTTTCTAAGTGAAGTCGAGAATGCCGCCGTCCACGTTATTCCGCTTCAAAAGGAAGATAAATAAACTTCGCAATACTTTTGAGATAGATTTGAATTATAACCTGACAAAAATCGAAACAATACATTACAAACAATATCGCTCCGTTTTTCAATTTTTTGATAAACAATTATTTGCGGCGAACTTTTGGCGTATCGTTTTGAAAGATGTAACCGAGCGTTTTGTAAACGAGCTTCGCACATAGAAAAGCGGGCGCGGGTTGATTTTCGACGTAGGCATATTCGACCAAATCCATTCCGACGACGCGGCGTTTTTCGGCGAGTTTTTTGAGTAAAGTCAAAACTTCATACCAGCCGAGACCGCCGGGTTCGGGCGTGCCTGTCGTCGGCACGAGCGACGGATCGAAACCGTCGATATCAATCGTTAAGTAAACATTTTCCGTTAGACTTTCAATCGCCGAATTAATCCAATCCGTTCGCCCGACAATATCCTTCGCCCAGTAAATTTTTGTGTGCGGCAAATCGTCGAGGCTGCGGGCTTCGTCCGCCGAAAGCGAGCGAATGCCGACTTGCACCGCCGGGATTTTCAAATCTTTGACCGTTCGCGCCATCACTGAAGCGTGCGAATGCGGCGTGCCATCGTATTCGTCGCGCAGATCGGCGTGCGCGTCAATTTGCAGAATCGAGATATTGTGAAATTTTTCGGCGTGGGCGCGAATAAGCGGCGCGGAAATAGAATGTTCGCCGCCGAGCATACACACGAATTTGTCGCTTTTGAGAAGCGTTTTCGCTTCTTCGTAGAGCGCGGACATCATCGCTGCGGGCGACGAACGCGGCGTAAATTCGGGTAGTGTATGAATGCCGATTCGATAAACTTCCGCGTCGGTTTCTTCTTCGTAAAGCTCTAAATTGCGCGAAGCGTCAATAATCGCCCGCGCTCCCGCGCCCGTTCCGCCGCCATAAGAAACCGTTCCTTCGTAAGCGACGGGAAAAATCAAAACTTGCGAAGTATCAAAATCGGAAAATTTCTTTTCTGCAATGCCGCCGAAATTCATCGGCAAATTAGCGGATTCACTCATTATTTAAAGTCTCAGACTCTCAGACTCTCAGAGTCTCAAGTCGGAAACCAGATTGATTTGAGACTTGAGACTTGAGACTTGAGACTAATTTACGGAACATCAATCCCCAAATCTTTCCCCTGAAAACTGAAGCTCGGACGCTTTCTGCCCTTCATAAATTTGGCGGCGGTTTGCGAAAGCGCGGTGATGATCATCGGCAGAGCGATTGACGGATCGGACGGCACGTACGCGGTCGTCGCGGTTTTTAAAAGTTTGCCGAAGGTCTGTGTGTGATTGCCGCCGAACGAAGGCGTGCGAATATCGAGCGGCACGCTGTCGGTCGTAATCGAGACGGCGTATTTGTGTCCGCGCGGCGTGGTGCGCGTAATATACGACGAAATTTCCGCCATATTGACCATACTTTGACTGCACACGCTGCCCAGCGTGATGATGCCCGAATTGCGCGTTTTCTGCGCGATCATCATCATTTCCATCGTGTCCTGCGTGATGTCGAAATTAAATTGATTTTTCTTTTCAAAACGGCTGCGGGCAATGCCGACCGACAGCGGACTCGACAAAATATCCGGGCAGTAAACCGGAATGCGCGATTTGTAAGCGGCGGTTAAAATGCCGTCTTCGTGCGCGATTTCGGCGAGTTCGCGTCCTAAAAGATGCAGAAATTCCCTGACCGAATACGAACGCGAAAGTTCTAATTGATTGATGACGCTGCCGACCCATTCGTCGGCTTCGTGATATTCGTCAATGTTGGCAAGCAGATCGCCGACGCGCGCGACATCCGAAGATTCGAGTTCTTCGTCGGACATCGATGGATGCGCTTGATAGTGATTGCGTCCCAAAATTTCGTGGATGTCGTGAAACAAAACCGTTCCCGACATCACAATTACGTCAACGAATCGGTTTTTGATGACATACGCCAGCAATCTTCGCATTCCCGAAGGAATCAGATTGCCCGAACCGCACAGATAGATCGTCGAATTATCGTCGAGCATATCGAGCCAGATGCGGTGCGCTTCCGCCAGTTGTTTCGCGCCAAAACCCGCGCCTTCCATTTTCTCTAAAAGCCCCGCCACCGACCGGTCACGGTCAACCGGAATCGGTCGAGTCGGAACGGTCAAAAATTTCGAAGCCTTCGATTTTTTTTGAGCTACCATAAAATCTCCAAGTAAATTAATTAATTAAATAAAAATCGTTTATCTCGCCGCGCATATTATTTGTCTCGGCGAAAAAAATGCGTGTTTAATCGCCGAAAAGCGAGCCGAGCGCGTCCGCATCAACTTCGGCAGCGGCGTAAAATTCTAAAAATCCGCAGCTCGCGCAACGCATTGACTGCACGTAAAAAGCAGTTCTGCCGGCGGTTTTCAAACCGTTCGACCAAAATGATGATTCGGGAATGCCTTCGACCCACATTTGCTGGAATTTTGCGCCGCCGGCACTGCGGTCAATCACAAATCCTTCAATCATTTCGCCGGCACATTTCAAACATTTCGCGTCATCAGCCATAAAATATTGTCTCCGTCAAATTATTCCTGCCCGTTCGGTGACAGATAGGTATAGCCGTCCGATTGCGTTTCGTAAAATTCGATTAATTTGTCGCCTTCTTTCGACGAAATCTCGCCGTCTTTGATTCTTTGCATCACGATTTTTCTGAATTGGTCGTGCAAAGTCGCCGTGTCGAAACGGGCGGTTACAAGCGATTCGCCGAGCGTCGCGCCCTGAATAACTTTTTTGATAATGTAGCCGTCTTCGCCGATGTGTATGTGCGCTTCGTGCGGCACGCCGAACAGATTGTGATTGTTGCCCATCACTTCCTGATACGCGCCGACCAGCATCATTGCCAGATAATACGGTTCGTCTTTTTCGAGCTTGTGCAGCGGCAGAACTTTTTTGACATCGTGCAAGTCAACGAACTTATCAACGATGCCGTCCGAATCGCAAGTGATGTCGCAGAGCGTCGCGTATTCGGTCGGCTTTTTGTTTAATTTATGAATCGGAATAATCGGAAACAATTGTTCCAAAGCCCAGTTATCCGGCATCGAACGAAAAACGGAAAAATTCGTCAGATATTTCGCGCACAGAAGTTTTCGCAAATCGTCGAATTCCTCGGCGACGTATTTTTTTTGCTGGGCAAATTCGTCGGCGCGTTCGCAAACGTCCCAAAAAAGAACTTCGCCTTTGCCGCGCGCTTCTAATGAAATCAAACCGAGATTGAACATCGTAAACAATTCTTCGCGGTTTTCCAGCGCGTCGTGGTAATATTCGCCGTAGTTTTTACCGTTGATGCTCTCGCGCAAATCGTGCAGTTCTCTAACGACCGGCGGATCGTCTTCGGTAATCGTAATCGGCGTTAAATCTTCGACGACCGTTTCGATTTCGTCCTGCACGTTCGTCACTAAAATCGCGTGATACGCCGACAAATATCTGCCCGATTCCTGGATCAAAGTCGGATGCGGCACGTTTTCGTCGTCGCACACCGTTTTGATGACGTAAACAACGTCGTTGGCAAATTCCTGCGCGTTGTAATTTGCCGATGATTCAAACGAAGTTTTCGAGCCGTCATAATCAACCGCCATTCCGCCGCCGACATCGAGATACTCAATCGGAATATTCATCTGGCGGATTTTCGCATAAGTTCGCGCGGCTTCGCGCATCGCGCCTTTAATTCGTTTGATGTCAGTCAGTTGCGAGCCGATATGAAAATGCAGGAGTTTCAGCATATCGGTTCGTCCGGTTTCATTCAAACGGCGAATACACTCTAAAATTTCGGTCGTCGTCAAGCCGAATTTCGCCGCTTCGCCGCCCGATTTTTCCCATTTGCCCGAACCTTTCGAATAAAGTTTGACGCGCACGCCGATCATCGGCAGATTTGTTTCGGGATTTTCAGCGGTCGTTTCTTCGGCGATTTTAATCGTGTTTTCAAGTTCGCTTAATTTTTCGATGACGATGACGACGTTTTTTCCCGCCTGCGCTCCGGCAAAGGCGAGCTGGATAAATTCGCGGTCTTTAAAGCCGTTCAGAACGAGCAAACTTTCCTCGGATTGTTCCTGCGCGAGCGCGGCGTAAAGCTCGGCTTTGGAACCGGCTTCGAGTCCGAAGTTATAGCGTTTGCCTTCGCGCAAATATTCTTCGACGACGGCGCGGTTTTGGTTGACCTTCATCGGATAGACGCACATATGTCCGCCGTTATAGTCGAATTCTTTGATCGAATTTTTGAAAGCCTTTTGAAGTTTGCGGACTTGTCCGGCGAGTAGCTGCGGAAAGCGCAGCAAAATTGGCGTGTGAACGCCGCGTTTTTTCAAATCGTCAATTATTTCCTTGACATCCGCCGAAAGCTGGTCGTTTTCAGCCGCGCGGACGATTAAATTGCCTTTCCGATTTACGCCGAAATATCCCGCTCCCCAATTTTCAATACCGTAGGTTTCAACCGTCTGCTCGATGATTGCGCTCAATATTCTTCTCCGAAAGTAATGTGTCTGATTTAGTATAACTGAAAAATCGGCGAAAAATTCACGACTTCCAAAAAAAATCAAAATATTTTTGTAAAGTTTTATTTCCGCGTCGAATTCGAGCCGTCGGTTTAAGGAAATCGGCTGGCATAAATATTGCTGGAGACATTCGCGGCACAAGCGTCCAATGAGACGCTCTAAAGCCGCGAACCTCAACAATTATATGCGCGAAACAAGATTTCCGCCGTTTGGCTGAACGCGCGAAAGTGTCGAAACTTGTCAAAACAATGTGTCAACTTTTGTCACTACTAATCTAATATTCGAGTCGTCAGCCGAATTCTCCCGACTCGAAAATTTTGGCGAAGTCCCGCGTGTCAATTTTATGCCCGAACATTCCCGTTTAAATAAAATGAATATATTTGAAGATTTAGTTGACGAATTAAAGGAAGCGAATTTAATCGAAGAAACCATTATCGAAACCGGCGCAGCGGAAAATCCGAAAACGCCCGAAGCGAAAACGGCAGCACTTGAAAAGCCTTTACAGGCGGCGAAAAATGCGGTCAGCGATAAAAATCCTTTGCCGAGCGCGAAAGTGACCGAGATAAAATCGGCGACGGAAGTTGATGTTTCGAAAAACAAACCGCACGCGCCGAATCCTGCGCCAAAAACAATCGAGCCGGTGAAAGCCGCCGTTCCGGTTGAAAAAAAAACGGCGGAAACCGTTGACGATTCGTTTGAAGTCGAAACTGAAGAAATTGTCAGCGAAGCGGAATTTTATCGTCGGCGGGCGACCGGCGAAGTCGCTTTTTTGCAAACGGTCGAATCGGCGTTCGCCGGAGTCGAGCGCGAGCAGTTGAAAATTATTCCGAAACCGTTCGACGATTTGAAGGTGAAAAAAGTTTTGCATTTATTTATGCAGGCTTCCGACGACGTAAAATCGCCGGAATTCGGCAAAGCCGAAGCGGAGCTTTTGCGGGAAACGCAAAATTGGTATGCGTCTTTATCGGCGCGCGACGCGCGATTTATGACCGCTCATCTGCGCCGTTTCTGCGAAACGACGCGCCCGCAGTTAAGCTCGTCCGCGCTCGCCGCGCTCGCCAGATTTTACCGCAACGCGCCGTTTTCGGAAACGATCAGAAGCAAATATGATTTGGTCGTTACCAGACTTTTTTCCAAAGAAACCGACGAAAACCGACGCGAAACCGTTTTTACACACGACGAACTAATCAAACATATCCAGGAGCTTTACGCCGAATGGTCGAGCGTTTCGCTTTATCCGACCGAAGAAAACGATCCCGAACTTTTACAAATCCTGCAAAAATTCGGTGATTTTACGACCGAAGCGAACGACTCGCAGAATTTTGACGCTCTGATTGACGCGAATTTTTTCAACCGCGTGCGCTTATTCAAGGAAAACACGAATGAAAGTTTCTTTGCCCCGACAATCGTCGCCGCGGCGATAGAATCGAACGTGCGCGTCGGCAATCGATACATCGAACTGCTCGATAGAGAAAAAATCATCGGCAACGTCGCCAATCTCGAAAACAAATACGGCTTGTCGCACGATCAGGCGATTTCCGAAGCGACCGGCAAAACGCTTTCGCTGCTCGAGCTTTTGAGACAACGAAAAGCCGTTCTTAAAACGGTTGAACCCAAGCCCGTTCCCGTCGCCGAACAAAAGGAAGCGGAATCGAAAATCGCTGCCCGACACACGTCGCCCGCACCCGCGAAATCGAAAAAATGGATGGTTTCGGTGGTGATTCTCGTCGCCATCGCGTTAACGGCATTTTATCTAGGCACAAAATCGAACGTCGGCAAAACGACGGAATCGGCGGGCGTTCCGAAAATTAATTTGGAAAATTCGATGATGAAGGATTTTCTCTCCGAAGCCGTCGTCGAAGAAGGGACGCTGAAAGGCGTTGTGCTGCCGTCGTGGAATCATTTCACCGCCGAAAAGAAAAAAGACGTTTTAAAGCAAATCGTCAGCTTCGGCGCGGAAAAAGGCTTCGGCAAAGTGCAGCTCGATAACAAAGACGGCAAAATGGTCGGCTCGGCGGCGGACGGAATGGTCTTCGTCAACGATTAAAAATTCGTTACAATTAATGGCAAAAATTAAAACCTTCGTCTTGATGAAAATTTTTGAAGATGAAGGTTTTTTCTATTTGTGATTAACTATTTCTAATGAAAATCGCGCCGCTTCACGAATGGAATCTTTCGCCGCAAAAGGCAATTGAGCTGCAAAAACAACTAGCTTTTGAAGTCGTCGCCGAAGACCGCTTCGACGCGCCAATCGAAACCGTCGCCGGAATAGATTTAGGTTACAACGCCGCCAACGAAACGTGCCGCGCGGTCGTCGTCGTGTTGAGCTTTCCCGCGCTCGAACTCGTCGAATCGAGCGAGGCGATTTTGCCGATTCAATTTCCATACGTTCCAGGACTTTTGTCGTTCCGCGAAACGCCGGTCGCCGTCAAAGCGTTGGAGAAATTAAAAATCACGCCCGGCGCGATTATCTGCGACGGTCAGGGCTTGGCGCACCCGCGTAAATTCGGCATCGCCTGTCATATCGGTTTGATAACGAATGTGCCGACGCTCGGCGCGGCGAAATCTTTGTTAGTCGGGAAGTTTGAAAACCTGTGCGAAAAGCGCGGCTCGACGGCTGATTTAATTTACAAAAAAGAAATCGTCGGCGCGGCGGTGCGAACCAAAGACCGCGTGCAGCCGGTTTACGTCTCCGCCGGACATCTCATCAGTTTGCCGACCGCGATTGATTTGGTTTTACGATGCGCGCCGAAATATCGTCTGCCGGAGACGACGCGGCTGGCAGATAAAATGGCTTCGTATCGAAAAAGTTAGCCGGAGCGCGGGCATCCTGCCCGCAACTTTACACGCGGGCAGGATGCCCGCGCTCCAATTAAACTCAAATTATGAAGGGTTGGTACAATCGAGGTTATTTGCCTCACTTTGACGGCGGCGAGATTTTTCAGTTTATCACACTGCATCTTGGCGACGCTTTGCCTCAAAAGGTCGTTGATAAGTGGCGTGTCGAATTGAACTGCGAAAAAAACGAAGAAGCCAAAATTATTTTGTCCCGGCGCGTCGAAAAATTTGTTGACCAGGGATACGGCGAATGTTTTCTAAAACAAGAGCAGATTGCCGAACTCGTTCAAAACGCTCTGCTGCACTTCGATAAGAAAAGATACAATCTCATTTCGTGGGTGATTATGCCTAATCACGCGCATTTCATAATACGACCGATGGCAAATTACGAACTCAAAAATATAATGCACTCGATAAAATCTTTTACCGCCGTCAAAGCAAACAAATTATTGAATAGAAGCGGCAAATTCTGGCAGGAAGAATATTTCGACCGTTATATTCGCAACTACGAACACTTTGAAAAAACGATAAATTATATCGAATTAAATCCGGTTAAAGCCGGATTAGGCGAAAACGCGCGTGATTGGAAATTCGGCAGCGCGCATCTCAAAGATTAGTCAGTCAGTCGGAGCGCGGGCATCCTGCCCGCCACTAAAAAAGCAGCGGGCAGGATGCCCGCGCTCCGATTATTTCTTCGGTCGCTCGTTCGCTTTCAAAACTCTTTTCCGCAGACGAATCGCTTTCGGCGTGGCTTCGACCAACTCGTCGTCGGCGATAAACTCCAACGCTTCTTCCAAAGATAAATCTTTGACCGGCACGAGACGCATTGCTTCGTCGGCGGAAGAAGTTCGCATATTCGTGAGTTTTTTCTCTTTGATCGGATTGACATCGAGATCAACGGCGCGGGCGTTTTCGCCGACAATCATTCCTTCGTAAACTTTGGTTTGCGGGTTGACGAACATTTTGCCGCGTTCCTGCAAAGCGTAAAGCGCGTAGGTCGTCGTTTCGCCCATTCTATCGGAAATCAAAGAACCGGTGCCGCGTCCTTTCATATCGCCCTGCCATTTATCGAAACGCAAAAATATAGTATTTAAAAGTCCGGTACCTTTCGTTTCGGTCAGAAATTCGCCGCGAAAACCAATCAAGCCGCGCGACGGAACTTCGTATTCGAGACGAACGCGCCCCGTGCCGTTGTTAATCATTTTCGTCATCTGACCTTTGCGGCGACCGAGAGCTTCGGTGACAACGCCGATAAATTCTTCCGGGCAATCAACCACGACCTGCTCAATCGGTTCGAGCTTCTCGCCGGTCGTTTCGTCTTTTTTCGTGATGACTTCCGGTTTGGAAACTTGCAGCTCGTAGCCTTCGCGCCGCATCATTTCGATTAAAATCGCCAGCTGCAATTCGCCGCGCCCGGAAACTTTGAATTGATCGGGCGAATCGGTATCGGCGACGCGCAGAGCGACGTTTCCTAAAAGCTCTTTTTCCAAACGTTCCTTAATCTGGCGCGAGGTCACGAATTTTCCGTCAATGCCGGAAAACGGCGAATTGTTGACACCGAAAATCATCACAATCGTCGGCTCGTCAACATTAATGACGGGCAGCGGCTTCGGATTTTCAACCAGGGTAATCGTTTCACCGATATTGATGTCGTCGAATCCGGCGAGCGCGACGATTTCGCCGACACCCGCCGCGTCGGTCGTCTCACGGTTCATTCCTTCAAAAACGTAAAGCTCCTTGACGCGCGTTTTCTGCGTCGAGCCGTCGCGTTTGGCGACGATCACCTCTTGATTTTTCGCAATCTCGCCGGAGAAAAGTCTGCCGATTGCCAATCGTCCGACGAAGGCGTTGTAATCAATATTCGCCACCAATAATTGCAGCGAATCGTCGCGGATTTGTTTCGGCGCAGGAATGGTTTCGACGATTTGATCGAACAGCGGTTTCAGCGAATTCGATTCGTCCGACAGATTCTTTTTCGCCATTCCGTCGCGCGAAACCGAATACAGAATCGGGAAATCAATCTGCTCGTCGTCCGCACCCAAATCAATAAAAAGGTCGTATATTTCATCAACGACTTCTTCCGGTCGCGCGTCCTGACGGTCAATTTTGTTGACGAGCGCGATGCAGGGAAGTCCGAGTTCGAGAGCCTTTCGCAAAACAAATCTGGTTTGCGGCAAACAGCCTTCCGCCGCGTCAACCAATAAAACGATGCCGTCCACCATTTTCAAAACGCGCTCGACTTCGCCGCCGAAATCGGCGTGTCCGGGCGTATCGAGAATGTTGATTTTATAATCGCCATAGCGGACGGCGGCGTTTTTTGCCATAATCGTAATGCCGCGCTCGCGTTCCAAATCCATCGAATCCATCACGCGGTCCTGGACGGCTTCGTTGTCGCGGAACGTGCCGGATTGTTTGAGCATCGCGTCAACCAAAGTCGTTTTGCCGTGGTCAACGTGCGCGATAATGGCGATGTTTCTGATATTTTCTCGGTTAATCATAATGTAAATTGTGCGTTTTAAAGCAAACGGTAAGAATATGATTTACGGGCGGAAAAATCAAACGGGATGTAGGCGCAATTACGAATTTCAAATTACGAATGACGAATTATTGAAGCTATTATTCCGCAGTTCGTGATTCGTAATTTGAAATTCGTAATTAAAAATCATCAATTATTTCCGCCGAAACAAATCCAAATCGGCAAAAGACAGGGGGTCTTCGAGCGGTTCGAGATGCGTGAAAACGGTTGATTCGGGAACGGCTTTTAAGATTTCCATTTCGATGTCTTCGGTTAAATCGTGTCCTTTTTGAACCGTCCATTCGTCAGGAACTAAAATGTGAACCGAGATGAAATTTTTCGCGCCCGATTGTCTGGTTCGCAGGGCGTGATAATCAATGCCGTTTTTTTCGACGTGCGCGTCGAGAATTTCTTTAATCGCGTCGCAGACTTCGGGTGAAGATGCCGTGTCCATCAAACCGAGCGCGGAGCGTTTGATTAATTGAAATCCGGTCCAGACGATGTTGACGGCGACGAGCAGCGCGATAATCGGATCGAGAATCAGCCAACCGGTGAAGCCGACGATTACGATTCCCAAAATTACGCCGATGGAAGTGAAAACGTCGGTCATCAAATGCCGCCCGTCGGCTTCGAGCGCGATGGAATGATTTTGCTTGCCGATTTTGATTAAAAGAATGCCGACCGCGAGATTTACCGCCGAAGCGACGAGCGTGACAATTAAACCGATGCCGATATTTTCAATCGGCTGCGTGGCGAAAAGGCGCGGAATCGCCGTCAGAGCGATGCCGCCCGCCGCGAAGAAAATTAAGGTTCCTTCGATGCCGCTGGCGAAATATTCCGCCTTGTCGTGTCCGAATTCGTGGTCTTCGTCCGGCGGCGCGGCGGCGATTTTAATCATTAAAAGCGCGACGACCGCCGCGATCAAATTAATCACCGATTCGAGCGCGTCGCTCAATAAACCGATTGACTGCGTGTAGAAATAAGCCGCCGTTTTCAGAGAAATCGTCAACACCGCCGCCGCGATTGACAGCCAGATATAACGACTTAGATTTTTTCTCTGATTCATCTTTTTGTCAGAATCGTCTGCGTCAGCGGGCAACTAAGTGCGCCGATTTGATTCTTAAATAGTTTTATAATTACACAGTCTGGATTTCGAGCAATTAAAATTCAACTGCCCGCTGACGCAGACGGTTCTGACTTTTGATTATAAAATCGAAACGCCGGATTAAAGAAAGCCAAACAGCGAAAAGCCCGAACGATTACGATCATTCGGGCTTTTATTACATAACTTTTACGTTCGGCAAACTAAGACACGCGGTCTTTTTCGACGATCAGATTGTTCGTTACGCTGAACACGCCGGGAACGCCGTTCGCCAGGATATTCGCCAGATTCTTATCGCCGCGGTTGGCGACGAAACCTTCCAGGGTGACGTGACCGTTGTCAACGATAATTTTCACCGACGGATTCGCGCCGAGAAAATATCTGTAAAGGCTTCCGCCCTGCGTTTGCAGCGTTCGCAAAGTTCTGAGACGAATCGAATCGTCAAAATTCGACAGCGGCAGAACTTCGATATTATTAACGACGTTGCCCACGCCGTTGATGCGCTCGACGACGCTTTCGGCATCGTTTTTCGTAATCGGCTGGACGACTTTGCCGGTTAAATAAACCGTGTCGCCTTTGACCTGAAACGCGATGTTGTCGAACACGCCGTAACGCGCGAGACCGACGATTTTTTTGAAAACCTGCCTCTCCAAACTGCTCTGGGCAAAGTTCTGGGCGTTGGCGTTAATGCTTGTCAAACCTAAAATTGCGATGGCTAAAATTAAAAAATTTCTGATGTATCTCATTTTTTCAGTTTCTCCTTAAATTGCGGTAAAACCTTCTGATTTATCGCAAATAATTTATGAAAATAAGACGAAATCGGGCGTTAAAAGGTTGGACTATTTTGCCGCCCGAATGTAAAGATTTGTGATGAAATTCAAGACTTTTTAAGCTGTCGAATCGCTTCGTAGAGCGCGATGCCGACGCTCGTTGCAAGATTTAGACTGCGGACATTTTCGTTCGCCATCGGAATCGTCAGAGCGCGTTCCCGATTGGCATTCAGCAACGCTTCGGGCAGCCCGCGCGTTTCCGGTCCGAAGACCAAACAATCATTTTCGGCAAACCGGAAATTTGTATAAATCTGATCGGTTTTCGTCGTGAAATAAAGAAAGCGCGATTCGGGCAGAGCGGCGTGTAAATCCGTTAAATCTATATGGCGATGCAGTTTAACTTCGTTCCAGTAATCGAGTCCGGCGCGTTTCAGGGCGCGGTCGTCCATTCTGAAGCCGGTCACGCCGACGATGTGCAGATCGGTGAAAGTCGCCGCGCAGAGACGCGCGATATTGCCTGTGTTTGGCGGAATTTCCGGCTCGAAGAGCGCGATGTGTAACATATTAGTCTGTTTTTTTAATCTACCGAACGAAATCTTTGAATTGCGCCGAACCGCCGACTTTTATATTATAAAGCATCTCAAATATAAAAACTGTCATCAATAATATAAGTTTCGAAAAGCAGTTAAATGCCGAAAACATTTCGTTTGTGCTACAATCCGCAACAGTTTAATTTTCAAGCAATTCAGATTATGAGAATTTCCGCGCGTTATAAATTTTTTATATTTTTCGCTATTTTTATTTCGGCGAGCGTTTCAATCGTTTCGGCGCAGGACACGCCCGACAAAAGCAAAACCGAACCGAACGGCACCGTCAAAGTTGAAAAAACCGGGAAAACCGCCAAAGAAAAATCGTCGAACGTCAAGAAAAATAAACAATCAGCCGCCGATTTAATCAAAAACGCGACTCCCGAACAAGTTGCCGAATCAGCAGTATTTTCTTACAGCGGCGGCGGCGGCAGGGATTATCTGAAGCAAATTCGCAAAACCACCATCGAGCGCGGCAAAATCAGCATCACCAACGCCGAAGGCAAAATCGAACAGGCAAACTACGAACGCTATATTTTGCGCGGTGATGGTTTGGAAAAGGAACGCATCCGTTTCGATCAGGAATTTCCGAGCGCGCGCTACGCTCTTATTTACAACAACGACAAAGTTTTCGGCATTTTTAACGACAAAATTTTTGCGCCGCGCGAAGATGCGTCGAAATCATTTGAAAATCAAATCTGGCACGGGCTGGAAGCTCTGCTGCGCTACAAGGAAAACGGTTCGACGCTCGCGCTGGCTGAACGCGAAAAATTGATGGGCGTTGATTTTTACGTTCTCGATGTCACCGACAAACAAAACCGCAAGACGCGCTTTTATATCAGCACTAAAACGCTGCGCGTGATGATGCTCGAATATACCGAAGACAACACGAAATATCGCCGCAAATTCTACGATTACAATTACGCGCAAAGCACGCTCGTTCCATACCGCTCAATTCTCTGGGCGAACGACAAACAGGTCGAAGAAACAATCGTCCAAACTATCAGCTTCGGTCAGCGCGTCCAGGAAGATATTTTCAACGAAGGTTAAGCGAAAAGTTTTTTGACGAAAGATTTGCAACTTTAATTCGGTTTCTCTGTGGAATGATTTGAAACTCCCCGAAGTTCAAAAATCATTCAGGAGAAACTTTTTTATGTTCAAGTTAAAGAATGCGGCTTGCGCCGTCGTTTTGGTGTTCAATTGTTTTCTAACCGGCATTTTTGCCCAAACGCCGCCGCCCAAACCACAAGCCCGTCCGAGCTATGAAGTCGTTCTGCAAACCATTGTCGGTTCAAATGCAGCCAACGTTAAAGCCGATGTTCCGCCGCCGCTTTCGGGCATCGTTAAAAAATTAAAAACCAATTATTCATATTCAAATTATCGTCTCAATTCGACGTTTTTACAGCGCATTGCTGAATCGGGAACTATTGAATTAAAAAGCGCGTCGAGCGAAAAAACCGTGAATGCGGAAGTAGAATTGCCGGTTTTCTCCGAATGGACGCTGAATGATTTGAAATATTTGCCGGACGCGGACGGACGCAAAATGTTTCAATTCGAGGGTTTTCGTTTCGGTCAGCGCGTTCCGGTTATATCGAACTGGTCGAAAAACGAAATCGGAAAAAACAATCCGGTTTATAACTACGAACAAATCGGTTTGACCGTGCAGCGTTCGAGTCTGCCGGAGAACGTGCCGACCATCGTCGGAAGTCTGACGACAATTAATCCGGACGAACTGATGTTTTTGGTTTTGACCGTCAAATCGGCTGAATAAAAGTCCCGCAAAATAAAAAAATACAAACTAACGCAACCTTTTCGAGCCGTCGGGCGTGTTTGAAAACGCAGGACGGCTTTTGTTTTAGTCGAAAATATATTGTAAAAAAGTATGCGTGTATGGCTTTGGACAAATTCGAGAAATCGGGCGCGGAGGTGTTACAATCTGTCGTGTCCACTGAGAAACTGTCCGACCATCAACTAATCGAAGCGACTAAAACCGGCGATGAAGCGGCTTTCGGCGAGATTATGCGCCGCTATCGCAACCCAATTACGAATTATATCTATCGTTTTTTGAACGATTACGAGGAAGCCGTCGATTTGGCGCAGGAAACCTTTGTGCGCGTCTATTTCGCGCTCGAACGGTATCACACGGAGTATGCGTTTTCGACCTATATTTACCGGATTGCGACGAATCTTGCGATCAGCGAAATTCGCAAGCGCAAGCGTCGCAAGCTGCTTTCGCTGACCGGGCTTTTTCAGTTTGACAACGAGGACGCGCAGGATTTTAATCCGCCGGACGAAAAGCTTCTGCCCGACGAAAATTTAATCGAAAACGAGCAGAGCCGGATGATTTCCAAAGCAATTGCGACTTTGCCGGAAAAATACCGCGCGCCGATTGTGCTGCGCGATGTCGAAGGCAGAAGCTACGAAGAAATCGCGCAGATTTTAGAATTAGGTTTAGGAACGACCAAATCGCGCATCAGCCGCGCGCGCGGACTTCTGCGCGAAAAGCTGGAAAAATTTTTAGGATAAATTTTTAGTATTAGTCGTTTATTAAAGTTGTAAGTTTTATGAATTGTCGAGAATTTTTAATCGAATTTGAAGATCGCGGAGCGTTGTCCGAACCGGCGGTTTTGCATCTGACCATTTGCACCGACTGCAAGAAATTGAGCGAGCGGCAGACGCAAATCTGGCAGATGATTGACCGCTTCGCTCAGGTAAACGCGCCGAAAGATTTCGATTTTCGCGTTAAAGCACGTATCGCTAATGCCCAAACAACTGATTTTCAGCCGCGCTTTTTGCCTGTTTTGCGCTACGTTTTGCCCGTCGCGGTCGTTGTCGCGCTCGTCGGTTTAATCGCTTTCAATACATCGTATTTTTCTAACAGAAATGTGAATAATCTCTCCGTCGCGGAAAAAAATAATCCGGCGACCGTGCAGAATAACGCGCCGAGCATCAATAATCCAATTGATCAAACGGCTTTCACGCCGACCGAAATCGCTCAAAAACCGACGGAAGAAACCGCGCCGGAAACGATTCAGCCGCCGTTGAACAATCGCCCGCCGCGCAATGAAACGGCTGAACTATCACCGAAACAGCGTCAAAAAAATAACAATAGTAATAATGATGAATTTGCCGGTACTCACGATTCGGGAGTCAGCAGCGGCAATACTCGTACACCGAAGGGAATAGGATCAAATTCAAAATCTGGAATTATACTTCCCAAATCGCCCGACGAAGCGATGATACTTTCTTTTGACAGCGGCATCGAAACAGTTTCAGAAAACGGCAAAAGAACGGTCAAATCTATAAAACTAAATAGTGTCGGCGCGCGTTCGGGCATTAAAATCGGCGATGTTATCGAAAAAGTTGAAGGCGATTCGATCACCATTCTGCGCGGCGCGGAACGCATCGAGATAAAATTGCAGCGAACGATCACTCAGCCGTAAACAATTATAATTTCCGACGCGGATTATTAAAAAACATCGAAGAATTTCGTAAAATTCTTCGATGTTTTTTTGTCGCTTTTCGTCTTTCAGCGATTGTAATAAAACTGTAAAATCCGTTTGCCTACAACGGGTAAATTACCAAAAAGCGGTAAAATAAGTTATATTTTAGTTTTTCAAAACTGAATAACGATTCATTTTATTTAAAACCGCTTTATTATCCGACGACAAAATGAAGAAAAACGGACAAGCCGCGGCGGCGTTTTATGATTTGGAAGGAACTCTGGTCAGCACAAATCTCGTGCATACGCTCGCCTTTTATACGCGCCGCCAGCAGGGATTATTATCAACCATCAAAAAAAGCGCGGCGACTTTGGTGAAACTGCCGCTTTTCGGCGCGACCGATTTATATTCGCGCAATGTTTTCAACGAATTCTTTTTTCAATCTTACGCGGGCGAATCCGAAGACCGTTTACGTTATTTTTCAGAAGAGCTGTTTGAGGACGTTCTCAAACCGGCGATTTACGACGGCACGCCCGAATTGATCGCGGCGGGAAAAAAAATCGGACAAAAACAAATCGTCATCACCGGCGCGTTGGATTTTACGATTGAAAAACTTTGCGAATATCTGGGCATTGACGAATTCGTCTCGAATCGCCTCGAATTCGTCAACGGCTATGCGACGGGCAGAATTTTGCCGCCCGTGATGGCTTCGGCGACCAAAGCGAAATGGATGCGCGAATACAGCGAGAAAAACGACATCAGCCTTTCGGAATCTTACGCCTACACCGATTCGATTTCAGATTTGCCGATGCTTTCCATCGTCGGTCATCCGGTCGCCGTCAATCCCGATTTTCGCTTGAAGCAAACGGCAAGACAACACGATTGGGCGATTTTGGATTTGAAATAAATTTTATGAAATTAATTTTACATTTTTTCGTTGCCGCTTTGTTCGTCTCGCCAATTTGGGCGCAGGATTCTGCCGTCAAACAAAAAACAACAAACGCTCCGCAATCGAAAATTATCAACGCCGCACAGCTTTTGAGCGACGACGAAACTTTATCGGCGGACGCGATGCAGGGACGCGGCATCGGCACCGCAGGCGGCATTAAAGCGCGCGAATACGTCGCCGAACGCTTCAAAGCGGCGGGCGTTAAAACGTTCGGCGAGACATATTTTCAGCCGTTTGAAGTTACAAACCGCGCCGGCGCGGAAATCAAAGGCGCGAACGTCTTCGGCTTCGTCGAAGGCGAAAAATTAAAAGAGCAGTTCATCGTCGTCTCCGCGCATTACGACCATCTCGGCATCGTCAAAGGCGAGATTTATAACGGCGCGGACGACAACGCTTCCGGCACTGCCGCGCTAATCGCTATTGCCGAATATTTCAAAAAAAACAAACCCGTCCATTCGATAATCTTCGTTGCCTTCGACGGCGAAGAATCGGGTTTGATGGGAAGCCAAAAATTCATCTCCGCGCCGCCTGTCAAAAAGGAATCAATCGTCCTGAATGTCAATATGGATATGGTCGCGCACAATGACATCAACGAACTTTACGCTTCGGGAACATATCATTATTCGCAGCTTAAAACGCCGCTCGAACAAATTGCGAAGACCGCAAAAGTAAAATTGATTTTAGGACACGACCGTCCCGAACAAGGACAAGACGATTGGACAAATCAATCCGACCATTTCTCATTTCACCGACAAAAAATTCCGTTCATCTATTTCGGTGTCGAAGACCACAAAGATTACCATAAACTGACCGACGATTTTGCGAATATCAATCAGGAATTCTACGTTCACGCCGTCGAAACGATTCTTGAAGCGGTGAAAATTTTTGATAAGAGTTTGCAATAATTCGACCGCGTGAAACTCGGGCTGATTGATTACGAAGGCAAACTGCTTTTGAGTGCTTACTAAAATAAATTTCTAATTTTAAGGAGAAAATAAATGAATAAAATTTCAACTCTCTTGAGAATCCTTGCTGTTATGAGTTTTCTTCAAGTTTTTGTGTCGGTTTCAGTGGCGCAGGAAAAAAATGAAAGTTCCGTTTTAACCAATGAAGCCGTCGTGGAACTGATAAAATCTGGAATCTCAGAAGGTATTGTTTTAGCAAAAATCAAAAACTCAAATGTAAATTTCGACACTTCTTCAGTTGCTCTTGTCAAACTTAAAGAAAATGGGGTTTCGGAGAATATAATTTTGGCAATGATTGAAGCAAAGCCCAAAACCGTAGAAGAAAAAAGAGAAAATACTATTCAAAAAACTGCTGATATAAAAGAGGCGATTGGAAAAAGGAAAGTGTTTTTGATAACCGATGATGAGGAAGCAATGCTCGTAGTAATGAAGAAACTCACCGAAAAAGGTTTTACTTTTGTGGAGCAAAAAAAATCGGCTGAGTTGATCATCGAAATTTCGTATGTTGAAACAACTACTCAGAGAAAGACAGGCATTTTACGAACTGGAAGTGATACTGAATATCAAGCCAAAATCGGTAAATTAGCCGCAAAAATCAATCAAGAATCGGTTGAGTATCTGATTTATGCTCACGAATATCCATTTTCCAGAGCTGTTAACACTGCGGCAATCTTTGGAGTTTCTCCTGCGCCACCGTCGCTGAGAGACCAACTCAAATCGTATTTGGTGGACGACTTTCTCAGTAAAATGAAAAAAGCGGGAGACAAATTTAAATAAATTTATGGCATTGCAATTACGCAGAAAAACACACGAATCAATCATCTACATTGATAAAGACAGCGCGCCGCGCATTATGCCGTTTGGCGAGGATTTTATTATTAACGATCTGCCGGTCGGGACGCGGGTGATTTATCCGAATCCGCCGATTAAGGGTTTGCCGAATCGGGAGGCGGCGATTCGTTATGCGGTGAATCATCCGATTGATGCGAAACCGCTTTACGCGCAGCTTGAGCCGGGAATGCGCGTGACGATTGCGATGGACGATATTTCGCTGCCGCTGCCGCCGA
>CAXSGY010000046.1:0-21236 GCA_964237235.1 uncultured Pyrinomonadaceae bacterium | reverse complement strand
CGGTTAAGAACAAGGCAGAGAACAAGAAGTAAAAAAAAGAGGGCGAGGATGACTCAAAATAAAAGTCATTCTCGCCCTTTCTGCTTTTTATCGCAACATCTGCGGCAAAGCGGTTGTCAATTAATTTCTTAAAACCGAAGGAGTTTCGACGCCATTAGGAGCTTCTATAATATTGCGGCTCGCTAGAAAATTTCGCGGTCAGCTTGATTAATTTTGGCAATCAACGATTAATACAGCTTCGATTTGTTTTGAAATTTACTCGAATGCTTTTTCCTTTTGAAGAATTCAATTTTCCCGTTTATCTGCGGCAAGTAAACTCTAAGGGTTATTCCCTTGCCGGCTTTGCCGTCCGCAAAAATATAGCCGCTCGCCTGTTTAACGATGTCATAAGCCGAAGACAATCCTGAAGCGTTTCCGAGACCAATACTTTTGCCGCTATAAAACGGCTCAAATATATTCTGCCGCGCTGATTTATTAATACCGCTACTCAAACCGCTAATGTTCAGCTTAATATAAGTTCCGGGTTTAACCGGATTTTGCCGACCGATAAATTCTTCAAATTTTTTGTCAAAAATAAAATTTTCCGTTTCAATTGTAAGAGTACCGCCGCGCGGCATCGAGTCTTTTACATAGCTTACTAAATTTAGAACCAAATGCGATATTTGCCCGGAATCAGCCTTGATATAACCCAACTTTTTGTTAAGGCGCATATTGAGCTGAATGTCATTAGTTAAGAGTCGTTGCAGCATACTGCTTACCTCGCCGATTATCTCGTTAAGGTTGACTATTTCAGGTTTAAGAATTTGTTGGCGGCTGAAAGCCAAAAGCTGGTAAGTCAACAATTCGGAACGTTCGCCAGCCTTTTTTATTTCTTCGATATTGCTGCGCAAAGGTCCGTCCTTTTTCAAGCGGCGCAGAGACAATTCGCTGTAACCGTTGATAACGGTGAGCATATTGTTAAAATCGTGAGCGATACCGCCCGCCCATTTTCCGATAGATTCAATTTTTTGCGACTGCTCAAGTTGCGCCTCATTCTGCTCTAACGTCTGTTCCGCCTCTTTATACCGCGTAACGTCGTGGGCAGTCCAGACAACCGAATTATGTGACATCGGCGAGATACTGCTGTCGAACCAAACCTTTGTCTTTTTTGATTCCAGGCTGTGTTCAAATTTGTGAAGTCGGTCTTCGTCCAAAACATAACGGATTTGTTCGAGAAGAAAATCGGAATCTGCCGCAGGCATTATTTCGCGCGGCGACTTGCCAAATAATTCATTAGAATTTGCCGCGCCGAGAATTTCAGCTCCGGCGGGATTAATATAGACAAAATGTTCTTCGCGGATTATTGCTAAAATTCCCGGAGAAAACTCCGCCAATCGGCGAAAAACGTCTTCTTTCTCGCATAACGTCGCTTCGCTGTGTTTATGCTCGACGGTGATTGGAGAATTATGCGATAAGATTCGATTAGCGTTCATTCAATTAATTTCTCCGGCATCACACAAGCAGAAACTTACTCGAAACGGGCAGCTTCAACTTTTGTTCGGACACTTATTTTTAAACTTGAACGTTTCTATTATCGGTATTTTTTCATAAACGAGCAAGAGAGCTTATCTGTAATTCGCATTGGAATTACAGAAATAACTACCTTTTATACATTTGTCTCTAACAACGTAACAATTAACATACTTTTAATAGTTTTAACTCGAAATTATCATTGATTTAATCAACTTGTTATGTTACAAACATAAATTGCTATGACTAACAACTCTTTTACCCCTTTTTCAATATCACCTAATCCAAATAGCCTTTATCTTACAGATTCGTTGCGTGCTGTCGTTCATAAATCACGTTTCACAATTGATAAAAGACAAGGCTTGACTTGTGTGCTTGGCGATATAGGACTTGGTAAATCAACAATCCTAAGATTTTTATACGGTGAGTATTCAGCAAGGGAAGACACTGTAACAACCCTTATACCGACGCCTATTTTTCCTTCTCCGTTTGCGATGCTTAAAAGTATTGCAATGGACTTCAAGCTTGAGCCGGAACGTTCATTTCAAAAACAGCAGGACGCTTTACAGGCTTTTTTGCTGGAAACTTATGCAGCGGATAAAAACGTCGTGATTTTTATTGACGAAGCGCAAAATGTTAATAATAAACAACTGGAACTTGTCCGCTCACTTCTGAATTACGAAACCAATACGCAGAAACTTGTGCAAGTTGTTCTTGCGGGTCAGCTTGAATTGAAAGAACGTTTATCGGATAGAAGAAACAAGGCTGTTGCTTCGCGCGTTTCAACTTATTCTATCTTGTCGCCGCTGACCTTTGAAGAAACACGCGACATGATTACTCATCGTTGTAAGTTTGAAAACATCGAAAATCCGTTCACTCCAGAAGCTATTGAAAGAATCTATCAAGTCTCCGGCGGAGTTCCTCGCTCGGTACTGAAAATTTGCGCTTTTGCGTATCACATAAAAGAAATGGAAAATTTAACGGAAATAACATCCGATTTTATTGAAATATCACAGCCGGAAGTGTTAATTCCGACTACTTCTAAAGAGGGCAAAAGTGCGCGAGGAAGAGTAGCACATAGTCAGAACTAATTTATGAGCGCACGAAAATCATTTGCCGATTTGTTAAAAGCCGGAGCAGATAAAGATAAGCAGAGAATTAATCTTAGATTGGCTGCTCCTGCCGCACAGTCCATCTCAAAGCCCGCCGTTGCTCCGGAAAGCGACTTTAACAGGCGAGCAAACAGCTTAGAGCGAGATGCCTTGCCTAAAGGATTGTTTCCAGGTGCGAGCAAGGCTATCTATGATGCACTTTATTTGCGGACTCTAGGCGCTATTAATCCAACCAATATGATTCAGGCGACGCGCAAACAAATTATTAGCTGGTCAGGTGTTAAAAATATCAAGACAATTAATGCTCATTTAAAGAAACTTGAGGACAGAGGATTCATAAAACGGTCATCTTTTAATGGTGAACCTTCGGGAAATTACTTTGAAATTTACCTTCCAAATCAACCTAATTCGGTTGAAAAAAACGTCAAAATAGACCCAGACCAGACCCAGACCAGACCCAGACCAGACCCAGACCAGACCCAGACCGAAAATTGGTCTGGGTCTGGTCTGGGTAATCTTGTTGAAAACAAAGGGACTTACGGGTTTTCCTTTTTAAAGACTTTAAAGACTAAGAATGATGATGAGCCTGCGGCGCTTTTAGAGTCTGATAATAATTTGTTTTTTGAAAGTGATTTGGGGCTAGGTGTTGGGAGTTCTTTTAAAGCTGTTGAAGTTTTGTTATCAGACGCAGGTATAATTGAAGAGGCAATTAACAAAATTTCTAAAAAACTGGTAGGCAAAGAATTAAAAAATACAGATAACGAAAAGTTGAAAGAATTATCGGAGATTCTGGTTATGGAGTTAGAGATTGCTGCCGCGCGCACCAACTCTATCTCAAACGTTCCGGCATTTTTAACCGAACATCTTCGCCGTCGCCTCTATGGAAAATCAAATCTCCAAAACGCAAACAAAACTTCGGTGGCGAAATCCTCTGGCAAATCTCCGACAAACGTCAGAATCGCTGATTCAGATCAATCTGTCGTTGAAAATTACCAAGCCGAACCTTTGACCGAGCAGGCAAAAGAAACCGTTCTGAAAACAATGGTAGAATATATCGGCAGAGGTCAAAGCGAATTTGTGATGAGTCTCGAAAATACCTATACCGCAGATGACTGGAAATGGCTGTCAGAAAACTTGTCGGGCAAAGCGACTGAAAATCACTCAAAAGACGGAAAAACAAAAACTCGATAAACGCCCTCTGGCGAGTTTTTATAAACGAGGGCATACAAAGGTAGTAAAATGAAATTAAAAATCAATTAAGCCCTAAATCTGCGCAAAATAGAGAGATGTAAGCAGCATCTTTTGACTGTAAAATTGAAGCATATGCAAAAATACCGCAAAAATTGAGGCATAAAACGCCCGCTCTAAAAGTTAAATTTTGTGGATAAAAAGTTATTATTTCGACTCGCATCAAAATCTTTTCCGGCATGGTGAAATTCAATCGGATTTGTATATTTTTATTAATTTTTAATGAAGAAAGTTTCGCTGACAAAAGTTAGCTTCAAGCTCAAATTTGAATCAGGCACTTTGATTTTGGACGGCGCGGCGGAAAACGATTTTGTGCCAGACGCTTTTGTCTGGGACGCACGGACAAAGCATTTCCGCGCTCCGGCTTTCAAATATCGTGAAATCATCAAAGATTTCATCCGCGCGAAAAACACTTACGAAGACTTTGCAAAAAAATACGACAAGTTTGATTTTCGCCAGAAATTTCACTTAAATCCGCGCCCGTATCAAACCGCTTCAATCGAGGCTTGGCGGCAAAATGAGCGGTGCGGCGTGATTGTTTTGCCGACCGGCGCGGGAAAAACTCACGCGGCGACGATGGCGATTGAAATGTGCGGGCGGCAGACGCTCGTCGTCGTGCCGACGCTCGATTTGATGAATCAGTGGTATGACCTTTTGCTTTCGACTTTCGACGCGGAAATCGGCTTAATCGGCGGCGGATTTTACGAAATCGGCGCGATTACCGTGACGACTTACGCTTCGGCTTATCGCCATCAGGAACGCATCGGAAATCAATTCGGTTTAATCATTTTTGACGAATGCCATCACTTGCCTTCGGAAGGTTACAAATACGCGGCGGAGTTCGCGATTGCGCCGTTTCGACTCGGTTTGAGCGCGACGCCCGAACGCGCCGACGGCGACAATTCGATGCTCGAAGAACTCGTCGGAAAATTCGTCTATCGGCTCGAAGCGCAGGAACTCGCCGGCGAATATCTCGCCGATTACACGCTCGAACGAATCGAAGTCGAAATGAGCGACGCGGAACAGCGTTTATACCAAAGCGAACGCCAAATTTTTCGTGATTTTATCCGCGCCAAAAACATCTCGTTCGGCTCGATTGACGGCTGGAAAATGTTCGTGATGCAGAGCGCGCGAAGCGAAGACGGCAGACGCGCGATGAAGGCGTATCGCAACTCGAAAAAAATCGCGCTCGGAACCGATGCTAAACTGCGCGTTTTACAGGATTTATTGATTCGTCACCGGCGCGATAAAACCTTGATTTTCACGGCTGAAAACGAAATGGTTTATCAAATTTCAAACGATTATTTGATTCCCGCGATCACGCACGAAACGAACGTCAAAGAGCGCAAATTCTGGCTCGACGCATTCAACAAAGGCGACGTTTTGGCGCTCGCCACATCGAAGGTTTTGAACGAAGGCGTCAACATTCCCGACGCTTCGGTCGCCGTCATTCTTTCCGGTTCGGGTTCGAGCCGCGAACACATCCAGAGACTCGGCAGAATTTTGCGAAAAAAAGCCGACAAACAAGCCGTTTTGTATGAAGTTATCACGCGCGACACGACCGAAGAACGCATCAGCGAAAGACGCACCGACGCGCGCCAGTTTCAGAATCAAAAAACCGGTGACAATCGGAATTTATTCAAATAAATTCAGTTTTCTGAAACCAACTTTTCTGCCGTTTCAATCAGCAATTTCGGCTCGATTTTCGTTTTGTAGAAAATGACGTTTTCGCTTGTCCACAAAGGTTCTTCGCGGCTTCCGCGCAGCTCGTTTGACGCGGCGAAAATGAATTTTTGAAACTTCGCCGCTTGAAATTCTTCGAGCCGTTTTTTCAGAGATTTCGGCGTCCAAAAACCCAGCACGTCGAGGTAGATTTTTTCGCCGTTTTCCGCGACCAAAACAAAATCCGGCACAAACGCCGTTCTGCCCAAATCTACGACTTCTCTGTTTTCTAAAAGCTGCCAATTTTCTACTGATTTTTCCCAGTTTTTTTTCAGCTTTTCAACGTCGGAATTTTCGTATTCCGGCTCGTCGAAATAGCACGAATTCAATTCGGTTTGCTCGCTCGTCAGTTCATAAAAAACATTTCCAAAGTCTTTTTGCGCGATTTCAGCAAACATTTTCCAGTTTTGACAAAGCAACAGAGCAGGCAGAAAAACCGCCATTCTGATACCGTATTTTTGCGACCGATTAAACAGCGAAGCCGCGCCGGTCAAGGTTATTTCGTAACCGTTGACCGCATTTCCGACGACCGAATGAATTAATCCGAAATGCTTGATCCAGCCGAAAATCGCTCGGTAATTCGTTCTGTCCGACGCCGCGACTCGAATCTTTAATTCGACGCATTTATACAAAAGCGCCTGAGCCTGCGCCAAATTGTAACGGTCAAGCAAATCTTCGGGCGAAATCGTTTCAAATTTGATTAATTTTTGCTGCGCCGACAAATCGGCGTAAAGATTTGAAATGATTGTCTGCGCGTCGGTTTGAAATTCGGCGGCAACAGTTTCTAAGACATCAATTTTTTGTTTGGAATCGGGCAAAACCGGCTGAAATTTTCCGGCTTCTAAAAAAACTTTTTGACGAATTTCCGCAGGCTCGGCGATGCTCGACGTTTCAAATTCCGAACGGTCTTGCAAAAGTTTGATCAAGCCGCGCAAAATTCTGTAATCCGTTCCCGTGCCGACGTATTCTTCCAATTCTTTTTCGAGTTCGCCGCGCGTTTTGCCGTCGAATTCTTCAAAAATTTCGACCAAAACTTCCGCGTCGCGCAGATAAACGGCGTCGTTTGTTTTGAGCAATCGCGGATAAATTTTATCGCCGCGCCGGAAGTTGGAAGCTAAATCGGAAGTCAGCATTTCAGTCGGTTTTCCCTGATTTTATTTGCCGGAAAATTTATTTTCACGCAATTTTTCGGACATTTATCACGCGCTCTAAAAATTCCGATAATTTATTCAAACACATCCGCCGTCGAAAATCAGTTTCTTTTTCTCGAAATCCCTGTTAGATTAGCTTTCAAACACAATTCTTTAATAGTCCCGAAAATTAAGTCGGCTTTAGATTAACGGCAAAAATATGGCAGCCAGCAACAGATTTTTCTCCCGCAGACTCGTTTTTCTAATCGCGCTTTTCATCCTGCAAACATCAATTGCGGCGGCGCAAAACTCGATCAAATCAGCGGTTGACGCTTCGGAAGCGGCGCGAAATGTTTTGCGCGTGCGGGAAACGATGTCAGTCAGAGCGGGCGAAATGACTCTGTTTTATCCGAAATGGATTCCGGGCGAACACGCGCCGACCGGAACTTTGAACGATATGGTCAATTTTTTCGTCACGGCAAACGGAAAAACGATTGATTGGCGGCGCGACGACGTGGAAATGTTCGCGTTTCATTTGACGATTCCGCCGAACGTCAAGCAAATCGAAATCGCCTTCGACGACGTTTCGACGCCCGGCACGATTGCCAGCGCCGAGCTTTCGCGCATCAAGTGGAATCGGCTGCTCGTCTATCAGGAAGCGCTGAAAAGCGACGAAATTCAGGTCACGGCTTCGCTCGAATTTCCCGTCGGCTGGCATTACGCTTCGGCTCTTCCGGTTTCAAAAGAGACGGCGAACGCGGTTGATTTCAAAGCGGTTAATCTGACGACTTTTATTGATTCGCCCGCCGTCGTCGGCAAATATTTCAAGCGCGTTCCGCTCGACACGATCAACGGCGCGGCGCACGAAATTAATATTTTCGCCGACACCGCCGAAGCGCTCGAATACTCGCCGCAGACGCTCGACGGCTGGAAAAATTTAATCTTGCAAATGAACGCGGCGTTCGGCGCGCATCACTACAACAATTACAAATTTTTGCTGACCTTGAGCGATGTCGGCGGTTCGGAAGGGTTGGAGCATCACGAATCGAGCGAAGACGGCGTGGGCGAAAAATCCTTGAGCGACCAATATCGGCTGATTGATTTGGGCGACCTTCTCGGACACGAATACACGCATTCATGGAACGGCAAATATCGTCGTCCGGCGAGTTTGACGACCCCGGATTTTGAACAGCCGATGCACGGCGAATTGTTGTGGGTTTACGAAGGTTTGACGCAGTATCTCGGTCACGTTTTTCCGACGCGCGCTGGTTTGTGGACGCCGGAAACCTACCGCGAAACGCTCGCCGCCGATGCCGCGAGTCTGGACAATCAAACCGGCAGACGCTGGCGACCGCTGGTTGATACGGCGCGCGCCGTCCAGTTTACTTACGGCTCGCCGCGTTCGTGGCGCAACGAGAGGCGCGGCGTTGATTATTACGACGAAGGCGCTCTGATCTGGCTCGAAGCCGACGTTTTGATTCGCCAAAAATCCGCGGACAAACTTTCGCTCGATGATTTTTTAAAGCGATTTCACGGCAGGCAAACGTCCGCGCCGATGGTCGTGACTTACGATTTGAACGAAGTCGTCAAAACCCTGAACGACGTTTTGCCGTATGATTGGAAAACTTTTTTGACGGAAAGAATCTACAAAGTGCAGAAAAACGCGCCGCTCGGCGGCATCACCAACGGCGGCTGGAAACTCGTTTACAACGACCAGCCGAACACTTATGTGCAGGTCGGCGAAAGCATCGGCGGCGGAACGAATCTGTTTTATTCAATCGGCGTTCTCGTCAACAAAGAAGGCGTAATTTCCGACATCAATCCTGATCTCGCGGCGGCAAAAGCCGGACTCGCGCCGGGAATGAAAATCACGAAAGTCAACGCCGAAGATTTTTCCGCCGACAAACTTCGCGCCGCCGTCGCCGCGACAAAAAACAATTCGCCGCTCGAATTCGTCGCTGAAAACGGCAACGAGACGACGATTTACAAAATAGATTATCGCGGCGGCTCGCGCTATCCGCATCTCGAACGCGACGCGGCAAAGACTGATGTTTTGTCGCAAATTACTAAACCTTTCAACGGATTTATTCTTCAGTTTTCTAGGGGTGGCGGACCGCGCAATGGCAGAACACAAATGGTCAATAAATTTGCCAACGTAACAGATTTGCTTTTAAGTCAAACTGAAATTACGACGAGCGGCAAGCAAACAATAGACGTTTCGACAACTGCGGTTGATCCTGAAAATGATGTTCTGACTTATAACTACACAGTTTCAGCCGGAAGAATCGTCGGAACGGGCGCGAAAGTCGTTTGGGATTTAACCGGCGTCGAACCTGGAAGTTATACGATTTTCGCGGGAGTTGACGACGGTTGCGGAATCTGCGGCAGAACAATAACCAAAACTATCAAAATTACAGAAACAACAAAACCGAATTGAACGGCAATTTTAAGATTCGCGCCGATTGATGGCGAGAAACTTTAAACAATAAAAATCTAAATTATGACCAAATCTTTTTTTCTAAAATTCGCCATCGCCATTTTGAGTTTGGCGGCAATCGAAAACAGTTACGCGCAACAGATGAACGCCGCTCGCGCTTTTTCCGCTGACGATTACGCGCGGGCGGAAAATATGTTGAGCTACAAAACCGCGCCGCTCGTTGACCGCGCCGGAATTCGCCCGAACTGGCTCGCCGACGGGCGTTTTTGGTATCGCAACGTGACGGCGACGGGCAGCGAATTTATTCTGGTTGATCCGGCGAACGGAAACAGGCAAGCGGCGTTTGACCAGACGAAACTCGCCGCCGCGCTTTCGACTGCGGCGGGCGCGCAATACGAAGCGGCGAAACTGCCGTTCACCGATTTCAGTTTTTCTCCCGACAATCAAAATATCTCGTTCAACATCGGCAATCGTCGTTTCAAATGCGACGCGCAGGCAAGCGGTTGTGCGCCGGACGGAACGGCAACGAACGAACCGCAGCGCGCGGGCAGACGCAATTCTTTTCTCGAAGTTCCGTCGCCCGACGGCAAACGCGCGGCTTTTATCCGCGATTGGAATTTATGGATGCGCGATTTAGCGACCGGCAAAGAAACGCAACTCACGACCGACGGCGTAAAAGATTTCGGCTACGCGACCGACAACGCCGGTTGGACGCACAGCGACCGCGCGATTTTGATGTGGTCGCCGGATGGCAAAAAAATCGCCACGTTTCAGCAAGACCAGCGCAAAACGAGCGATATGTATCTGGTTTCGACCAACGTCGGCGCGCCGCATCTCGAAGCGTGGAAATATCCGCTGCCGGGCGATGCGAACGTAACAATGATCGAGCGCGTCGTGATTGATGTCGAAAATCCGAAAGTGATTCGTTTTCAAATGCCGCCCGATCAGCATCGCACGACTTTGTGCGACGATATTTCGTGCGACGGCAATTTTACCGATGTCGAATGGAGCGCCGACAATTCAAAAGTCGCTTTCGTTTCAACCGCGCGCGATCACAAAACGGCGAAATTAAGAGTCGCGGACGCGGCAACCGGCGCGATTCGGGACGTTTTGGAAGAAACCGTGCCGACGCAGTATGAATCCGGTCAGGGCGCGGTCAACTGGCGCGTTTTGTCCGCTTCAAACGAAGTTCTGTGGTATTCCGAGCGCGACGGCTGGGGACATTTGTATCTCTATGATTTGACGACCGGCAAGCTGAAAAATCAGATTACCAAAGGCGATTGGGTCGTCTGGCGCGTGATGAAAATTGACGAAAAAAATCGCCAGCTTTATTTCGTCGCGGGCGGGCGCGAACCGGGAAGCGATCCGTATTTCGGGCATTTTTACCGCGTCGGAATGGACGGAAAAAATCTTCAACTGCTGACGCCCGAAGACGCCAATCACGAAATAAATCTGTCGCCGAACGGCAATTCCTTCATTGACAGTTATTCAAAACCCGACGTGCCGCCGACCGTCGTGATGCGCGATTTGAACGGAAAACTGCTCGGCACGCTGGAGAAAACCGACATCTCGCGGCTGACCGCGAGCGGCTGGAAACCGCCGACGCCGATTACGGTCAAATCGCGCGACGGCAAATGGGATTTATACGGCTTGATGTTCACGCCGACAAATCTCGACCCGGCGAAAAAATATCCGATTATCAATTACATTTATCCGGGTCCGCAGGGCGGCGCGGTCGGCAGTCGTTCATTTTCCGCGGCGCGAGGCGATAATCAGGCGCTCGCCGAACTCGGTTTTGTCGTCGTTTCGATTGACGGAAGCTGTAACCCTTTGCGTTCAAAAGCGTTTCACGACGCCTGCTACGGAAATATGGCGGACAACACGCTGCCCGATCAAATCGAAGGAATGAAACAGCTTGCCGCCAAATATCCGTATATTGACCTCGACCGCGTTGGAATTTGGGGACATTCGGGCGGCGGTTTCGCAACGGCGGCAGCAATGTTTCGTTTCCCGGACTTTTTCAAAGTCGGCATTTCCGAATCGGGCAATCACGACAATCGCAATTACGAAGACGATTGGGGCGAACGCTACATCGGTCTGCTCGGCGACGAATCGAACGGCAAACCGAGTTACGAAGCGCAGGCAAACGAAACTTACGCCAAAAATCTGAAAGGTCATTTGCTGCTCGCGCACGGCACGATGGACGACAACGTGCCGCCGTCCAACACTCTGCTCGTCGTTGACGCGCTGATTAAAGCGAACAAGGATTTCGATTTGCTGATGATTCCGAACGCGCATCACGGCTACGGCGCGGCGAGTTTTTATATGATGCGCCGCCGCTGGGATTATTTTACGCGCTATTTGCTGGGCGCGACGCCGCCGAAAGAATACGAATTAAAGCCAACTTTCGCGGCACGGTAAAATTCCAGATTCCAAATTCCAGATTTAGGATTCAGGAATTGCCTTTCTCTCCGATCTGGAATCTGGAATCTGGAATCTGAGATTTGAAATTTGAATTATGAAATTTAACAAGTTCGCCTGCGCATCGGTTTTTATTGTCGCGCTCGTGTTCGGCGTTCAGAGAATAGCCGACGCGCAGGCGTTTAATCAGGGTTTTACACAGGCGATGCACTGGCGCAGCATCGGACCGTTTCGCGGCGGACGAACGCGCGCGATTTCCGGCGTCGCGTCGCAGCCGAATGTTTTTTACATCGGCGCGACCAACGGCGGCGTGTGGAAAACGACTGATTTCGGGCGCATCTGGACGCCGATTTTCGACGACCAGCCGACCGGTTCAATCGGCGCGATTGCCGTCGCCAATTCCAATCCGAACGTCGTCTATGTCGGCAGCGGCGAAGGTTTGCATCGTCCCGATTTGTCCGTCGGCGACGGAATGTATAAATCAACCGACGCGGGCAAAACGTGGACGCATCTCGGTTTGCGCGACGGTCAGCAGATTTCCGAAATCAAAGTTGATCCGACGAATGAAAACAAACTTTTCGTCGCCGTCGCCGGACATCCTTACGCGGCAAACGCGGAGCGCGGAATTTATCGCTCGCTCGACGGCGGAAAGACATTTGAACGAGTTCTGTATGTTGACGAAAACACGGGCGGCGCGGACGTTGAAATTGACCCGACAAATCCGAATATAATTTACGGTTGTCTGTGGGAATCGCGCGAAGGACCCTGGGAAAACGCCGCATTTAACGGCACGAACGGCGGAATTTTCAAATCCGTTGACGGCGGCAAGACGTGGAATAAATTAACCAAAGGTTTGCCCGCCGGAATTTCGCAAGCCGCGATTGCCGTCGCGCCGAGCGATCCGAAACGCCTGTTCGCCGCCGTCAGAACTCCGACCGCGACGAGCCTTTATCGTTCGGACGACGCGGGCGACGACTGGAATTTCATCGAAACCGACACGCGCCCGACCAACCGCATCGCGTCGGGCGATTTGGGCGATGTGAAATTCGACCCGAAAAACGCCCACATCATTTACGCGGCGAGCGTCGTCACCTGGAAATCAACCGACGGCGGCAAAAATTGGACGGCTTTTCGCGGCGCGCCCGGCGGCGACGATTATCAAAACATCTGGATTAACCCGAATAACACTGAAATAATCGCGCTCAGCAGCGATCAGGGCGCAATCGTTTCGGTCAACGGCGGCACAAGCTGGAGTTCGTGGTATAACCAGTCAACCGCGCAAATGTATCACGTTTCCGCCGACAATCATTTTCCGTATCGCCTGTGCAGCGGACAGCAGGAAAGCGGTTCGGCGTGCGTTTCGAGTCGCGGCGACGACGGCGAAATCACTTTCCGTGATTGGCATCCGGTCGCGGCTGAAGAATATGGCTACATCGCCGCCGACCCGCTCGACCCGGAAATTGTTTACGGCGGAAAACTCACGCGCTACGACCGGCGCACCGGACAAGCGCAAAACATTCTGCCGAAAGTATTTCGCGGCGCGGATTTTCGGATGCTCAGAACCGAACCCGTAATTTTTTCGCCGGTTGATAATCGCACGCTCTTTTTCGCCGGAAACACGCTTTGGAAAACGCTGGACGGCGGTCAGAATTGGGAGCAAATCAGCCAGGATTTGACGCGCAAAACGTGGGAAATTCCGGCGAGCGTCGGCAAATTCAAAACGCAGCCGACCGCGCAGCCGACCGAGCGCGGCGTGATTTACACGGTCGCGCCTTCGTATCAGGACATCAATCGAATTTGGATCGGAACCGACGACGGCTTGATTCAAATGACGAGCGACGGCGGCAAAAATTGGACGGACATCACGCCGAAACAAATCGGCGCGTGGCAAAAAATTTCAATCATTGACGCCGGACATTTCGACAACAACACGGCTTACGCGGCGGTTAATACTCTGCGGCTCGACGACATTCGACCGCACATTTACCGAACGCGCGACGCGGGCAAAACGTGGACGGAAATTACAAAAGGAATTCCCGACGGCGAAACGGTCAACGTCGTCCGCGAAGATTCCCAAAGAAAAGGTTTGCTGTTCGCCGGAACCGAACGCGCGGTTTACGTTTCGTTCGACGACGGCGACAACTGGCAATCTCTGCGGCTGAATATGCCTGCGACTTCGATTCGAGATTTAATCGTCAAAGACGACGACATCGCCGTCGGCACGCACGGACGCGGTTTCTGGATTTTGGACGACATCACACCGCTTCGCCAATACGAAAACAATCAAAAAACTTTGCTCTTCAAACCGCAGACGGCGATGCGCGTGCGCTGGAATCTGAACACCGACACGCCGCTGCCGCCCGACGAACCGGCTGGCGAAAACCCGCCCGACGGCGCGATTATTGATTATTTTTTAGACAAAAATGTTTCGGGCGCAATTGTTCTGGAAATCAGAGACGACAAAGGAAATGTCGTCCGCCGTTATTCGAGCGCCGACGAAACGACCGAAATTAAAGACACGAATAACGTTCCGGCTTACTGGATTCGTCCGGCGCAGACGCTTTCGACCGATGCGGGAACGCACCGTTTTATGTGGGATTTGCATTATCAGCCCGTTCCGAACATCGCGCCGCAATATCCGATTGCCGCCGTCTATCGCAACACCGCGCCGGATTTTACCGCGCCGTGGGTTTTGCCGGGAAATTATTCGATCAGTTTAACCGTCGGCGGAAAAACTTACACGCAGCCTCTGACGGTCAAAATGGATCCGCGCGTCAAAACTTCGGAAGCGGATTTGCGGACGCAGTTCGATTTGTCAAAACAGCTTTACGACAATCGGCTCGCGCTCGAACCGATCAGCGAGCGAATTGATTTGCTGAATGCGGAACTGGTTAAATCGAGAGAACTCGCCAAACAAAATGCCGCGATTATCGCGCAAATTGACCAACTCGGCAAAAAAATAAACGAACTCGCGGGCGCGTCGAACCAGCCGCGCGGAACAAATCTTTCGCTCGGAATTTTGGATAGACTGACGACGCTTTTCGGTATGCTGCAAGAAGTTGACGCCGCGCCGACACCGCGCGTCGAGACGGCTGCCGCCGATGTTTCGCGCGAGTCGCAATCAATCGTCAAACGCTGGAAATCAATCGAATCGCAAGACGTTCCGGCTTTGAACAAACAACTGCAAGCCGCCGGTTTTCCGAAATTGGAAATCAAAGAATAAAAGTAAAAGCGAATTAAAATATCACTCGAAATCGGAATTATTCGGGCAATTTGACGAATAAAAAAGGCTGAAGGAAATGCACATTTCCTTCAGCCTTTTTTATGCTAATCCGGTCTTAAATCTCGCTTAAAAAGAACGCAGTCCGGCGACCGCGAAATCGCCCGGCTGACCGAATTGGACGCCGGAAAAGGATGTGAAATCAGGGCTGTTCAGCCAGTAAAAACTGCTGTTCGTCGAGCGGTAGATGGCGATGTCCTGTTTGCCGTCGCCGTTGAAATCGCCGCAAATCGGACGGTCTGTAACCGACGCGAGCGATGTCAGTCCGAACGAGCGAACGATTGTTCCGCTGCCGTTGTTTTCACGAATATACCAATTGCCGTTCGTGCCGCCCGCAAAGGCGCGGAAAACGGCGAAATCGGCTCGACGGTCGCCCAAATAATCGCCGACGACAAAAAAGTCCGTGTCGAAGTTGCCCCACTGCTGCGATGTGACGAGCGCGCCGGTCGTCGCGTCACCGGCAAAATAAGTGGCGCTGCCGTCGGTGTTTCTTCTGATGACGGTGATGTCGGCGCGACCGTCGCCGTTATAATCGGCTCCGGCAATCGGCAAATCGCCCGTGCCGTTTCCTCTCGTAAAGCCGGGCAATCCGAAGCTGACGGACGAAAACGTATTGCTGCCGCTTCGGAAAATAAACCACGTCAGATTTGCGCCGCCGTCTCTGACAACCGTGAAATCATCTGTGCCGTCGCCGTCGTAATCGGCTTCGCGCCCGGCGACATCGGTTGACGCGCCGAACTGAACGCCGCGAAACGAATTTGCCGTTGTCGAAGTCGAAGGGCGAAGAAAATAGCTCGAAGCGGTTGCGCGATAGACGTTTAAGTCAGCGCGGTTGTCGCCGTCAAAATAACCGGGAGCCGGATTGTCCAGAGCGGACAGACCGAATTGAATCGTCTGCACGCCGCCGCCGGTCGTGCCGCCGTTGCCCAAAATTCGCCAGATGATGCCGTCGGCGTCTCGATTGACGGTCGCAAACGACGTGCGTCCGCTGCCCGTAAAGTCAAAACAAGGTTTTGGAGTCGGAGTTGGCGTTGGCGTTGCTGTCGGAGTTGCTGTCGGTGTCGCCGTCGGCGTTGCGGTTGGCGTCGGCGTCTGCGCGGTCGCCGCGAACGGCGCAAAACAGGCAACCGCAGCAAATAAAAAAGTTGTTCCGATTAGTCGTGCCGCGCGAAGATTGGTAGTCGTCTTGATAAACATTTTTTCGATTCTCTCCTTCAAAAATACTTTTCGCGGCGGTTTCCGAAACCGTCTCGAAGCTAGAAATAACAAACGCCGGTCGAAGTTTGTATTTTAGTTCCGGCAAATCAATTGTCGGCAAAGACTTTCAGCGAAACGCGGACGGCAAAAAAACAGTCGCCGCTTCTGACGCGAATTTATCGAAATTGTTAATAAATTCGCCTGTCGCTGCTTTACTTTTTGTTGTCGGTTTCGCCGGCGTCGGAATTTTCGCTTTTATAGAAATTTCCTTTTCCGCCTCCGCGACGGAAGCGGACGAACGGCGCGGCGTTCATCAAAACCTGGTCTGCCGTCAGCGGTTCGTCGAAGGCTTCGCTGACGGTCGTCGCCGGCAAGCCGGTCAGCGCGACCAAATCAATTCCGCCCTGCACCGTATTTTCCTCGCCGTTATAAACGCCCTGCGCGATTGCCGGCAGATTGCCGCGCGAATTTAAGGTAATCCAGCCTTTTTGTCCGTTGATGCGGCGCAATTCGGAAGCGTGACGCGCTTCGACCGAATGAAAGCGCAGAGCGGTTTCCAGCACGAATTTGTCGGACATCACGTTTCCGGCTTGTCCTTTATAAGCGCGCACGCCGAGGTCTTCAAACGCCTGCCCGGTGCCGCTGAACGAAGCGAAATTGGTGAATACGTCTGGAATCGCGCCTTTCGCCGTAAAATCGAAAAACGGTTTCGGAATCGCGTTGTTTCCGAGAACGGTCAGCAAAACTTCGCGGTGTCCGACTTCGTTCAGAAGAATGCGCACGAAAACCTGCCGCAGTTCGTTCGGTATCAAGCCGTTCGTATTCAAGCCGGTGCTGTAAAATTCTGTTTCCAGATATTCGGCGGTCAGCGCCAAATTTAACGCCGCGACGATTTGCGCGGGCAGAGTCTGATTGAGCGGCGTGCGACCGTTGGTCGGCGTAAATAAATCGGATGCGCCGGTTTGCTGCTGCTGCGCGACGGCGCTGCTTTTCAGGTAATGCGAATCGTGAAACGCTTCCGGGCGTTCGCTTAAATGTTGGACGAGAGCGGAATTGACGTTATCGAATATGGTTTCCATTTTATTTTTCTCCTGATTAGACGACGATTGTTCTGGGCAAGCCGCTGGCGTTGACGGTGACGGTTCGCGGAATAAAAGGGCTGGCGAGTGCAAGCACGGCGAGCGGGTCGAGCGCGAAATCTTCCGGGTGCGCCGAAAAATACCCGTTGCGCGGAATTCGCAAATCGCGGATGGCAGCCGCGTGGCGCGCCTCGACCGAAACGATTTTTCCGGCGAGCGCCAGAATGTTCGGGTCAACAATCGCCTGTCCCGCGCCGTTGTAAGCCGAAACGCCCGTATCTTCCAGATTCTGCGAAGTCGTCAGAACGCTGTCGCGGCTGTTGAAATCCACCAGACTGAAATCGAAAGTCAATTGCGCAATGGCGTTCGCGCCGAGCGCCGCTTTGAAAAATGCTCGGTGAATGATTTCGTGGTCACGAAGGTCGGTCAATATCTGGCGTTCTTCGGTGGTCGCTCCGGCGTAGAAACTGTTCGCTGCGACGCGCGTATAAAAATCCGCTTCGAGCTGCTCCAAAAGATACGCGAAATTCATAATCCCGATGTCGCCGCTTCCGAGATTAACCGTTGTCTGCTGCTGTCGGCTTGATGCCGCCGGATTAGTAAATGCCGCTATCTTGTTCGCGTTGCCGAGAGCGAGCGCCGCAATGCCCGCGCCGCCTATTTTAAGAAACATTCGACGGTCGTTGAAATTGGTTTTGTCAGTCTCTTCAAAACAATCGTCTTTATTCATTTTTGCGTTGTCCGACATTGATAAATCTCCTTATAATTCGGGTTACCGTTTTTGTATTTATTGTTGAATGCTGTTAACAAGGCTATTGGCTGAACTGATGTTTGTATGTCCGATAGCATACGCAGAATCGGTTTTTTAAAAAGAAATCCGCTTGTCTTTCAAACCGTGTCTCATAAGCCAAATCTGAATACGACAATTGCGCCATAGATTGTGAGACAGAATTTTAAGACGAAATAAGCAATGTTAAAAGACAATTTTCAAAAGTTTTTCAGTTGTCGCAAAAACGGACGTTTTTGATATTGCCGATTCGGTCTGGATTCGTCTTTAAATCAGTTGAAAATTTAACGCGGATTAAAATTAAAATTATTGGAAAATTTGGATAATTATCTGAAAACTCGGATAACTTGCTCGTTTTTAATTATCAGTTGTGATGAGCGACTCGAATAGAATTTATAAAATTCATTTTTTTTAATTCGAGACGTTAAATCACATTTGAATCCTTGAATAAATGGCGTGATATAATTTGCCCGTGAAACAATCTTTACAAGCATTAGTAATTGACGACGAGCCGCTGATCAGCAATTTTATCGCTAAAATTCTAACGTCGGACGGTTGGAGTGTGAGCAAAGCGAGAACTGCCGAACAAGCGTTTGAAATGCTGCCCGAAAAACCCTGGCTGCTGGTTTTTTGCGACGTTATTCTCGGCGGAACCGACGGTTATGAAGTTTTACGAAGATTTTCTGAGAAATTAGCCGAGACGCGATTTGTTTTGATGACCGGCTACGGTTCAGCCGCCGGCGCGCTCGACGCGATTGCTTTCGGCGCATACGATTATCTTGTCAAACCGTTTACGGTTGACGACATTCTCAATATCGCCAGAGCCGTCCGCGAGCAGCACCAAATGCGTTCGCGCGAGAATGCGGCGGATTCATCCGCGCCGCAAGGCTATGTGTCGGACATTTCTTTAATCGGAAAAAGTCCGAAATTCGTCGAATGTCTGAAGACGGTCGGACGAATCGCCGCGACGAATCTGCCGGTTTTGATTACCGGCGAATCGGGAACGGGCAAAGAAATAGTCGCTCAATCAATACATCAGCGCAGCAATCGCGCGGGCGGTTCTTTCGTTGCCGTCAACTGCGGCGCGATTCCGTTTGAGTTAATCGAATCCGAACTTTTCGGACACGCTAAGGGAGCATTTACCGGCGCTGACCGCGAACGAATGGGACTCTGGGAAGAAGCCGACGGCGGCACGATTTTGCTCGACGAAATAACCGAAACAAGTCCTCTGTTTCAAGTAAAACTTCTTCGCGCTTTGCAGCAAGGGGAAATTCGCCGCGTCGGTTCAAACAAAACCCTAAAAGTTAATGTCCGCGTCATTGCCGCAACAAACCGCGACATCGAAGAAGAAGTGCGGCAGGGACGTTTTCGACAGGATTTAATGTATCGGCTCAACGCCGTAATGATTCACTTGCCGCCGCTGCGCGAGCGCGTCGAAGATATTCCGCTGCTCGCCGCGCATTTCACGCGTCAAATACGCCCGTCAAATATGTCTGTAACATTTTCGCCGTCGGCATTGGAAATACTGGAAAATTACAGTTGGCGCGGCAATGTGAGGGAATTGGAAAATGCCGTCTGTCACGCGGTTTCACTGTGCGGCGATGTTGTTTATCCGCAGCATCTTCCCGCGCGATTACTTCAGGTTAATGAAAACTCTTCGGAACAATTCAGAGCTGTAGAAACGTCAGCGACACAAAATGATGAATGGCTCTCACTTGCCGAGATGCAGGTAAAATATGTCGTTCAAGTTCTTACGCACACCGGCGGCAATAAACAGGCGGCGGCGCGATTGCTCAATATAGACCGCAAAACTCTCGCCCGGGTTATTAAACGCTCGGAAGCTGAAATCTAAAAGAAGATTATCGTCTCGCTTTCTTCAATTATCGTAAATTTTAAGGAAACATTTCAGCGGTTAAAATTATAAAATCGCAAGAAGTCGCCGTGCGGAGAAATAACCCACAGACCAGGAAAACAAGTGTGGCTAAATTCCCCATTTAAAGTATTTTTATTTTCAAACCTGATGTAAATTTTCCGTTAATTCTTTTATACAGAAAAATAAAACCAAAATCGGCGAAAATTATCCGCATAGGAAAAACACCTGTTTTTAAGCCTGTCGCATAAGTATTTTTGATGAAAAACCTAAAGTGCAAAATTAATTTTTGATAGATACCCGACTAATAAACAACGAATTAATGATTGACCCGCTAAGTTGGCACAAATATTGCCTTTTGTTGTTAAGCTAACTCTTAAATTATACTTTACAGGAGCAACGTAATACGGAAGATTATGATCATTCATAATTTCTGTATATCGTTACAAAATCAAATGGCTCTTTCTCCCTTGACTGAGCCGCTATCCCAAGCGAAACCTAAACTGGTCCGAGTTGACAGGCAACTGTGCGACGAGCGACCTGGAGAGCGGGTTTCATAATGACGCTGCCGATTCGGTGCAGCACCACAAGGAAGAAATTACCAAAACAGGAAGGATTACCAAATGAACACAAAAACATTTTATTTTATTAGATACACAGCCTTGCTCGCATTCTTTGCGATGGGTTTGATGCTGGTGCCGATTTTCAGCGGCACGGTTTCGGCTCAGAAAGGCATTAATAAAGAAGTCGCCACAACCGATATGTTGTCGCGGGCTTTGGACTTTCGCTCGGCGTCGGATTTGACCGCTTATGCCGAATCCGGAGTTATTGACAACGGCAGCTCCTCGATTAAAGGAAACGTTTTCAGTCCGGCACAGGACGGCGCGAGCGCCAAAGGCGAACTGGTTCGCAAGGATTTGTCGGGAGCATTTTCGGCGATCAATCAATTGCCCTGCACGGATGTCTCGGACACGGATTTGACGGGCAAGACATTCGGCGCGGGCGTTTATTGTTTGTCATCGGCTGATCTTGCCGGACAGATGGTTCTGGACGGCGGCGGCAGCACGGGTTCGATCTTCGTGTTTCGCATTGCCGGTTCGCTCAACACCAAGAACAATTCGATGATTTCGTTGATCAACAACGCGCAGGCGGCGAATGTATTTTTCGCGGCAGACGATTCGATTTCAATCGGCGAAGGCACGAATTTCAGAGGCAGCTTGCTGTCACGCAACGGCATTAAGGTCGCGGGCGGCGCAGTAGTTGAAGGCAGAGCGTTGTCGGTCAAAGGCGACGTCGAATTGAGCGGCGGCATCCTGGCTCCGTCAGCGCCTGGCTTTATTGAAGTTTGTAAAGCTCTGGATTTGACCGCCGGCGGCGGCTTGCAAAACAGAGTCTTCCAATTCCGCGTCGGCGCGCAGATTGTCGAAGTCGCTCCGCCGTTTCC
>CAXSGY010000045.1:0-21390 GCA_964237235.1 uncultured Pyrinomonadaceae bacterium | reverse complement strand
AATTGCCCGGAAAACTCTACTTTAGAATTGTCCGATTCTTTGGGGGGAGGTCAATCCACTTAGAGGCAAAAGAATTTATGGAACTAAAAGATAATACGCTTATAACCTATTCAATCGGAACTCCTTCGATCTCCGTAGATGAAAAAGAGATAAAGAATAAATTAGTTATTGGCGCAAAATTCGGTACATTCAATAAAAAACCTGTTGAGCAACTTTCTACTATTGAAGAAGATGAATTAACTCAAACACAAAGAATTAGTCAGACCGAAAACTAACTTCAAAAAATTCAGCAATATAAATCTGCTTAAATAGGTGAACAATGTAAGATGAAATATTTATGTCAAATATCATTAATTTTGTTATCGGGACTAAATTGTTTAGGACAAGCCGATCAGATTCATTTACCGGCTCCAACACAAACTAAATCCGATGAACAACGGAAAAAACAACTCGAAGAGGAATCAAAAGAACAAGCGCAGATGTTCTGGAAAAGGAGTTCGACTAAAGTATCCTCTGATGAAGGCAACAAAATCGTCGCAGTTCGCCGGATAAATTTAACTTTCGACGACTATGATACAAAAGGTAACAAGTTTAAAAAGAAGAAATTGGTTTGTGAATTCGAGCTTTTTTCGAGAGTCAGAATTCCAGTAACAAATGCAGGTCAATATCTCATCATCGGCGATTTGGTCGTTTCACAGGTGCATATAAGCGGAGATAACCATACAATACTTGGCTATCTCGAACAGAAGCAATTTGAATCATTGAAAGACGGAGCAATTATCAGCTATACAATAGTTCCGGCTAGCCTAGATGTTGTATCAGAAATTGTCAAAGAATCTTATAAAAACGGCGAACCCGAACAAATTGACGGCGCGAAGTTCGGACGAATTGACAAAAAGGCTATCGAAAAACTGCCGGTAGTTGAAGAGACCAGCGAGGACTTATCACTGAGAACCAATCAGCCGAAATTGAACTGAGAATTTGATTTCGGGAAAAGTGTGCAAAAGATTAGGAGAAATTTATGAAATACATATTTTTATTGTTCGTAAGTTTATTTATGCTGTCGTCAAACGGTTCGGGACAAACTCCTAGCTCGACTCCCGCGCCGCCTTCGAGAGAAAACCGGCTTGTTAAAAAAAGACTCCTCCAAAAATCATCTCAAATGCCGGTCAGATTATCGCTTCCGTTGTTGAAGACCGCTAATGAAAATTATCAAGTAATCGTTTATCTTGTCGAAGATAAAGCTCTCGCGCCAGAAACTGCTAAGTACCAATTAAAAATTTTCTATTGCGAGAAGCTCTGGAGAGATTCGTTTGAAGGCGAGGATGATCGGCAAGTCTCGCTTTCGATAGACGGCAAGCTATTCACTCTTTCGTCAATGACTTCGGATATTTCTAAAAACGTCAGTGAATTTACGGTTGAACCGAATAACAAAAGGCAAACTTTGACATTTGATATTCCGGCGGAAGACTTAGATTTATTAAGTCAGGCAAAATCACTATTCGTGATTTGGAGTAAAATCAATTTGGAAATCACTCCCGAAGGACTCAAAGTGTTACATAATTTTGTCGGCGGGGATAATCTCTCGCCGACAAATAAAGAGTAAGAAATTATAATCCGAAAGCAGATCAATCCATTGTGTTTTTCCATTTACGACCATCGCGTTCTAACAATTCTCCTGCGTCGTTCGGTCCCCAAGTTCCCGATTCGTAGTTCGGAAAATCTCTCGCCGGAATCGCCTGCCAGACATCGAGAATCGGCGTGACGATTTGCCAGCTTGCTTCGACCATATCGGCGCGTTGGAAAAGCGTCGCGTCGCCGATCATACAATCGTATAAAAGCCGCTCGTAGCCGGTCGAAAGCTGTTCGCCGAAATGGTCAACGTAATTGAAATCCATATCAACCGCGCCCATATTGACAATCGGTCCGGGAATTTTCGCGCCGAAATGCAGCGTTATGCCTTCGTCGGGCTGAACGTGTATGACGAGGCGATTGGTCGTTAATTTTTCGACCGAAGTATCGCGGAACAACATAAACGGAGCTTTTTTAAATTGAATCGTCACGTCGGTTCGCTTGTCGGGCAGACGTTTGCCGGTGCGGACGTAAAACGGCACGTTTGCCCAACGCCAGTTGTCAATCGAAAGTTTTAAGGCGGCGAAGGTTTCCGTGTTCGATTCGGGCGCGACGGCTGCTTCGCTGCGGTAGGCGGGAAGTTTTTTATCGTCAATTTCGCCCGCGCCGTATTGTCCGCGCACGGCGTTGTGCAGAACGTCTTCGGGCGTAAACGGCTGAATCGCGTGCAGAATTTTCGCCTGTTCGTCGCGCACCGCGTCGGCTTCAAACGATACAGGCGGCTCCATCGCCGTTAAAGTTATCAGTTGAAAAATGTGATTCGGAATCATATCGCGCAGTGCGCCCGCCGTGTCATAATATCCGCCGCGCTGTTCCACGCCGAGCTTTTCGGCGACGGTGATTTGAACGTGGTCAATGTAATTGCGATTCCAAATCGGCTCGAAAATCGAGTTGCCAAATCGGAAAACCAAAATATTCTGGACGGTTTCTTTTCCTAAATAATGATCTATGCGGTAAATCTGTCGTTCCTTTAAGATTTTCGCCAACTGCGCGTTGAGCTTTTTGGCTGAATCGAGGTCGCGTCCGAACGGTTTTTCAAAAATTATGCGCCGCCAGTTGCCGTTTTCTTCCTTTGCCATTCCGTTTTTGTGAATTTTTTCGGCGACGTTGGCGAAAAGCTGCGGCGGCGTGGCGAGATAGAAAAAGAAGTTCGGCGGAATGTTGAATTTCTTCGTTACGTCGTCGAGCAGATTTTTGATGTCTTTAAAAAGCTGCTTGTCGTCGTCGAAATCGCCGCCGGTGTAAAACGTGTGTTCTTCAAACCACTTGATTAAATCTTTGTCCGCGTCCTTGCCGATGAATTCAAGCAAATCCGCGCCGATTTTCGCCCAGAAATCCTTCGTTTCCATTTCCTGCCGACCGACGGCGATAACGGCGAAATTGTCGGGCAGAAATTTTTGTTTCGCCAGATTATAAAGCGCGGGAAAAAGTTTGCGTTTGGTTAAATCGCCGGTCGCTCCGAAAATTATCATCACGCACGGATCGGCTTGTCTTTGCATTTGATTCATCTGTTTATTCTGCCACAAAATTTATTTTCAACGGTTAAATTCCGCTTCGCTTCAAAGATTTATCTTCAGTTTTCGACGATATTTTAATTCGAGCCGGTTCATCTCGCCGTCGTCGGCGGCGTGGTCAAAGCCGCACAAATGCAAAATTCCGTGCAGAATGAGCTGTTTGATTTCCATTTCAAAATCAAGATTATTTTCAACGGATTGCCGCGCTGCCTGTTCGACCGAGATAATTATGTCGCCTAAAAAATTTTCTTCGCCGTTTGAAAAATCGTCGGCAAATTCGTTTGTATGTTCGTTCGCCGACGGAAAAGATAAAACGTCTGTGGTCGCATTTTTGCCGCGAAAATTTTTGTTGAGTTCGCGCATTTTGCGGTCGGAAACAAATGCGACGGTGAAAGATTTTTCGTTTGCCTCGCGGATCGCGCGAAGCGCGTCTTGAGAAAAATCAATCCACATTTGCGAATTGATTTTTCTTTTTCGCTGACGATTGACAATCTCAACTGTCTCTACGATCATTCTCTTTCTGCCGCTCGTCCCTTTCCGTTTGATTTTCGTAGGCTCTGACAATCAACTGCACGAGCTTGTGGCGCACGACATCGCGCTCGTTAAAATAAACGAATTCAATTTCTTCGATGCCCTTTAAAACTCTTTCGGCTTCGCGCAAGCCGCTGCGTTGTCCGCGCGGCAAATCAACCTGCGTCACGTCGCCCGTTACGACGACCTTCGAGCCGAAACCGATGCGCGTCAGAAACATTTTCATCTGCTCGCCGGTCGTGTTCTGCGCTTCGTCGAGAATGATAAACGAATCATTTATGGTTCTTCCGCGCATAAACGCCAGCGGCGCGATTTCGATAATGCGTTTTTCGAGCATTTTCGTCACGCGTTCGTTGTCAACCAAATCGAACAGCGCGTCGTACAGCGGTCGCAGATACGGGTCAACTTTGTCCTGCAAATCGCCGGGCAGAAATCCCAATTTCTCGCCCGCTTCGACCGCCGGACGAGTCAGAACGATGCGCGAAACTTGTTTGGCGAAAAGTGCCTGAACGGCGAGCGCGACCGCCAAAAAACTTTTCCCAGTGCCGGCTGGACCTATTCCGAAAGTTAAATCCTTATCTTGAATCGCTTCGATATATTTGCGCTGGTTGGCGGTTTTCGGGGCGACGGATTTTTTGCCCGACGGATTGAATCTGGCGCGCGTGAAATAATCCTTCAGCGAATAAGCCTGGTCTTCGGCGATTTGTTTGAAAGCGTCGCGCAATTCTTTGTCGGTGAACGAACCGCCTTCGTTAAAAAGCTCTGTGAAATCGCTTAAAATTCGCTCGAAGGTTTGGATGTTTGGCGCGTCGCCTTCGACGACGAGTTCGTTGCCGCGCGCGCCGATGCTGATGCCGAGAAGTGTTTCGAGATATTTCAGGTTTTGGTCTTGCACGCCGAACAGCGAATTTAAGCCGCGTGGCGGAAGTTCGATTCTTATATTGCTCAAATTAAATTAAATATTCCTCGCGTAAATTTTATTTTTTTGTCTTTTTTACTATATGTCGAAACTACTAAATGGCTTAGCCGATGTCAACGAAAAGTTTTCAGAAATTTAACGCCGACTCTGCGGAAATTTCCTTGCCAAATATTTCCGGTTTATGCGATTCTTATTCTATCGAAAAATTTGCGGGTGTAGTATCAACATAATTTTTACTATCGCCGAAGGAACAAGGGCTTTTTTGAAGAAAGGGAGAAGTAGAAATGACGAAAGGCGAAGCTGCGGCGTTAGATAATAATACGGTTGTCTTTCCGTTGGAATTTGTTCGCAAGAACAACAAAGAGGTTTTGTCTGTCGAAACGACTGAACAAACGATTATCGAAGGCGAATCCGATAGATTAAATTTGAAAATCAGGTTTGCCCGTTTAAAAAAATCTCTCCGCAAAAGATCGGCGAGCATTTTATAAAATCAACAAAATACAAGGGGGAAATTATGCCGAGAGGAGACAAATCGAAATATACCGATAAACAAAAAAGACAGGCTGAACATATCGAAAACAGCTATGAGGAAAATGGTCTGTCCGCAGAAGAAGCGGAAAAACGCGCCTGGTCAACCGTTAACAAACAGGACGGCGGCGGAAAATTAAGCGGTTCGGGACGCAAAAAACCGGTGAGCGCGGGCAAAACCGCGACGGCTAAAAAGTCTTCGACAACGAAAAAAAGCTCCGCTGCCAAAACATCCGGCAAAAGTTAAATCGAAATATCAGACGTAAAGAAAAGCGCGAAACGTTTAAGTATTCGCGCTTTTTTTGATTTTTTGACGTGTCGGAATTATTTGCGTTAGCGAATGATTTAACTTACGTCGGTGTAGTGACGAATTTCAATCAAAGCGTTCAACCGCCCGTTAAAGCAGATGATTCTAACCTTTTCGGAAACCTAATCTTCAAACATTTTCCGCAAACTTTCCGCGTAAGGCGCGCGCGCAACGCCTTTTTCGGTGATAATTGCCGTTACGAGTTCGTTCGGCGTAACGTCGAAGGCGTAATTGCTGACCGAAATTCCTTCGGGCGCGAGCCGTATGTCCTTAACGTGCGTGATTTCTCTGATGTCGCGCTCTTCAATCGGAATTTCTTCGCCGGTCGGACAATTCAAATCAACGGTCGAAAGCGGCGCGGCGACGTAAAACGGAATTTCGTGCTGTTTAGCCAAAACCGCGACCATATACGTGCCGATTTTGTTGGCGACATCGCCGTTCGCCGCGATGCGGTCCGAACCGACGACGACCGCCTGCACTTTGCCTTTTTTCATCAAATGCCCGGACATATTATCGGTAATTAAGGTGACGGGAATGTTGTCCTGCACGAGTTCCCAAGCCGTCAGCCGCGCGCCCTGCAAATACGGACGGGTTTCGTCGGCGATGACGGCGATGGTTTTGCCTTGATTGACCGCGCCGCGAATTACGCCGAGAGCCGTTCCCCAAACGCCGCCGGTCGCCAGCGCGCCCGCGTTGCAGTGCGTCAGAACGGTCGAATTATCGGTTAAAAGTTCACCGCCGAATTGGGCAATTAAACGCTGCGATTCGATGTCTTCGTCGTGAACCGCTTTCGCTTCCTCAATCAGAATTTGCTTGATTTCAGAAACGGATTTATCTTTATTTTCTTGAAAAACGCGCTTCATCCGGTCAATCGCCCAAAACAAGTTGACGGCGGTCGGTCGCGTTTTGCCCATCACGTCGCCGATGTATTCGATCTCGTCTTCCAGATCGGCGACGTTCGTGCCGACGAAATTTTTCGCGCCCAGAGCGATGCCGTAAGCGGCGGACACGCCGATAGCCGGCGCGCCGCGCACGACCATATCGCGGATGCCGTCCGCCACTTCCTTAAAACTCTTGAGAGTCAGCCATTTTTCTTCGGTCGGCAAAAGACGCTGGTCGAGCATCAAAACGCCTTCGTCGCTCCATTTTACGGGTATGATCATTGAAAATTTTATTCCTCGTCTGCTGTAAAAAGTTTATTTTCTTAACTATACACGAAAAGATTTTGAATTTCAGTTCGACCGAATTCATCTATGCGGATTCGGCAGCCGCGCCGTCTCGAAAATTTTCCAAGAACAAAACCGCCGCCGGCTCAGATTAAAAGTATTGATTTTTTTCCTCCATCAATGTTAAATTGCTGGTAATTTATGTTCCGCGATTCGCATTAGGAAATGGAAAAGTCTAACGAATTTTGTTTAATCGTCGAAGGAAATTATTTTACGGTCGAAGAAGCCAAACACGCGCTGCACGATCCGTTTATCGAAGAATTTGTCGAGCAGACCGGACGCTTTCGCATCCAGAATTTTGACGATATTCAAGCCGTCAGCGGCATTCCGCTCGGCGATTTGGAAATTGCGATGCTCGAGGACGAAGTTTTTGAAATTTCGTGCCGCTCGTCGCCTTTGATTCTCAACCGCCGCAAAGCCGAGCTGCTTGCCGAGACGCTGCGGCGACAAGCGATGTTCGACGAAATCGAAATCGAGCCTTTGACCTGAAAGATGGAAAGTGAATTTTTAGCAAGCCGCGTCCGCGTCAAAGTCGGCGATATTACGACACAGGCGGTTGACGCGATTGTCAATGCGGCGAATTCGACTTTGCTCGGCGGCGGCGGCGTGGACGGCGCAATTCATTCAAAGGGCGGCAAACAAATTTTAGAAGAATGCCGCGAAATTCGCCGCACGAAATTTCCCGGAGGCTTGCCGACCGGCAAAGCGGTTATTACGAGCGGCGGAAATTTAGCGGCGCGATTCGTCATTCATACGGTCGGTCCGATTTACGGATTGAATTGAGACAGAGGCACGGAGCTTCTAGCCGATGCATATCGAAACAGTTTAAAGTTGGCGGCGGAAAACGATTTGCGAACCGTCGCTTTTCCTTCGATTTCGACCGGCGCGTTTCATTTTCCGAAACACGAAGCGGCGCAAGTTTCCTCAAAGGCGATTAAAGATTTTCTCGCCGCCGATCAATCAATCGAAACGGTTTATCTCGTGTTCTTTTCCGAATCGGACGCGCTCAAATTCATCCGGCATCAAAAATTCTAATCAAATTCCCGCTTGATTCAAATTTGTCTGATATTGCGCGATGGTTTATAGTTTTTGATGCGCCCCTTAACAAAAACGCGAAAATAAATTTATTTATGCGGGAGAGTTCGACGAATACTTTGACAAATATGCAATCAGCCGCCGGTTTACGAACCGACCAAAACTTTAAAACGGATTTTTATTACACACGCGATTTACCCGAAAACTTACAATTTTTAGACACGCTTTCGTGGAATTTTTACTGGTCATGGAAGCCCGAAGCCGTCAATTTGTTTCGAGAGATTGACGCGCGGCTCTGGGAAAAATGCGAGCAGAATCCGCGCCTGTTTCTGCAACAGGTCGGCGATCTACAGCTCTGGCAACGAGCGAACGACGCGGAATATATCGAGCGTTTACGACAATTTGCCGCCGAATTTGAATCGTATCTCGCCGAAAAGCCGCAGTCGTTCGGAAAAATCAGCGTTCACAATCCAGTTGCGTATTTCTGCGCCGAATACGGCATTCACAATTCTTTGCCGATTTATTCGGGCGGTCTCGGCATTCTGGCGGGCGACCATCTGAAATCGGCGAGCGATATGAACGCGCCGCTCGTCGCCGTCGGGTTGATGTATCGGTTCGGTTATTTCCGGCAGACATTTTCGCACGACGGCTGGCAGGAAGAACGCTATATTGATTCGTTCAATTCGCCGCTCGCGCTGTTTCCGGTTTTGAACGCCAACGGCGACCGAATGACGGTTAAAATTCATATACGCGGGCGCGAAGTGGCGGCGCAGGCGTGGCTCGCCTCAATCGGGCGCGTGTCGCTCTACTTACTCGACACGAACGTCGAGACGAACGGCGAAGTTGACCGTCTGATTACCGGACATCTCTACGGCGGCGATACGGAAACGCGTATCGTGCAGGAAAAAATCCTCGGCATCGGCGGCATTAGGCTTTTGCGCGAACTCGGAATCGAGCCGTCGGTTTATCATTTAAACGAAGGACATTCGGCGTTTTTGACGCTCGAATTGGCGCGTGAATTTTTGCAGGAAAATCCCGAAAAAATATTCGAGGAAGCAATCGCCGACGTGCGCGAAAAATGCGTTTTCACGACGCACACGCCGGTCGCGGCGGGCAACGACACGTTTCCGCCCAATGAAATTGACGGCTGTTTCGACACGAATTTTATCAACGCTTTAAAGATTTCCAAAGAAGAACTTTTCGCGCTCGGACGCACGAAACCCGAAGACGCGCAGGAATGGTTCGGAATGACTCCGCTCGCGCTGCGAATGGCGCGTTCGGCAAACGGCGTGAGCGAAAAACACGGCGCAGTGTCGCGCGAACTTTGGTTAAAGATGTTTCCCAACAAAACTGTCGCCGACGAAGTTCCGATTACGTTCGTCACCAACGGCGTTCACGCGCCGACCTGGATCGCGCCCGCGTTTCAGACGCTTTACGAAACGCAGATCGGCGCGCATTGGACGCAGATCTTGAAAGACCAAACGGCGTGGCAAAAAGCGATTGAGGCGATACCCGAGGCGGAAATCTGGCGGACGCACCGGCTTTTGAAACAGCTTCTGATCGCCTTTATCCGGCTGAAAACATTTTCAAAGGAAATCGGCTCGCACGACACGATTAACGAACACGCAAATACGAATAAATTATTTTCGCAAGACGTTTTGACCATCGGATTCGCGCGGCGTGTCGCGGCTTACAAGCGTTGGAATCTGGTTTTGTCGGATTTGCCGCGGCTTCTGAAAATAGTCAACAATCAGGAAAAGCCGGTGCAGTTCGTGTTTGCCGGAAAAGCGCATCCGCAGGATAAAAAGGCAAAGGCGATTTTGCAAAACCTGATGCGAATCGAAGAATTCGGCGAATGGCAGAATCGCGCCGTTTTTATCGAAGATTACGACCAGGAAGTCGCGCGCTATCTTGTGCAGGGCGTTGACGTTTGGCTCAACGTGCCGATTCGCCCGCTCGAAGCGAGCGGCACGAGCGGACAGAAGGTGGCGATGAACGGCGGCTTGAATTTTTCGATTCTCGACGGTTGGTGGATCGAAGGCTTTAACGGCATTAACGGTTTTTCAATCGGCGATTTGAGCGCGGAAAACGAAAGCAACGAAGAAGGCGAACAGGAAAAAATCAACGCCTTCGATGCCGAATCGCTCTACGCAACGATGGAAAACGAAATTATTCCGGCTTATTACACGAAAAACGGACAGGGCTTTTCCGAAGAATGGCTGAAGCGTATGAAAAATTCGCTTGCCACGCTGACACCGCAATTTTCGAGCGATAGAATGTTGAAGGATTATATCGAGCAAATTTATTTGTGATTTGTTTTTTGGTTTTTAGTTTTTGGCATTCTGAATTTTCAAAAATTCATCAAGCTCAACGACTAAAAACTAAAGACAAAAAACTAAAAATCAAAAACAACCGCTATGACAAATACCGAATTCAGAACCGGCGTTATTAAACCCGTCGAATGTCTAAAGGAAGGCTGGCAATTGATTAAGGATCAGTATTGGCTGATGTTTGCGATCACTCTGGTCGGTATGCTGATCGGCGGCGCGACGCTTTATATTTTAGTCGGCGCGATGATGTGCGGCATTTATTTCTGTTATTTGAAAAAGATTGACGGGCAGCCGGTCTCCTTCGACGATCTCTGGGTCGGATTTCAAAAAGTTTTGCCAGGCTTTTTGTTGATGCTGCTTTTTATCGTGCCGCTGGTTATAGTTTACGCGGTTATTTACGTTCCGATTTTAATGGCGGCGGCGATGGGATCGAAGCTCAGTCAAAACGAATTAACGCAGATGCTAATCGGCGCGTTCGTTGTTGACGCGGTTTTAATCGTTTTGATGACGTGTTTTCATACGCTTCTGATTTTTTCGTTTCCGCTTTTGGTTGACCGCAATGTCGGCGTTTGGCAGGCAATCACTCTCAGCGCGCGCGCGGTCTGGAAAAATCTCGGCGGCATTGCCGGAATGCTCGGCGCGGTCATCGTTCTCACGTTTGTCGGCGGAGTTTTAACCTGCGGGTTGGGATTATATTTTGTAATGCCGATTATTTTAGCCGGTTACGTTGTCGCCTATCGCAAAATTTTTCCTTCGCCGCACAATCAAAATTTCAACGCGCCGCCGTCGCCCGATGCATTTTACGGCGCGGGACGTTATACTTGAATTATATGAAAGCGAGATTTAATGAAATAAACAGCACCGACGAACTCGACGCGCTTTTCGAAAAATCGAACGCCGCGCCGGTGGCGATTTTGAAACACAGCACGACTTGTCCGATCAGCCACGGCGTTTACAAGGAAGTTTCCAACGCCGATGTCGATATAAATTTAATTGTCGTCCAACACGCCCGCGATGTCTCAAATGCCATCGCTGAACGCACCGGTATTCGCCACGAATCGCCGCAGGCTTTCGTCATCGAAAACAGCGCGGTCAAATATCACGCTTCACATTACGACGTAACGGCGGACGACATCGAAACAAACTTGAAATCATAAATTTTTTCCGCTTTGAATTCTCATTCGAAATGCGTTTTGCACAAAAAGCAGGAAGTTGAATTTATTTACGGATAAACTGTCAATTGTCAACTATCAACTGTTCGCTATTAAAGTGGGGTTCCTTTTTTAACAGCGAACAGTTGATAGTTAATCGTGAATAGTTGAAGAGAAATCGTTCGTTGATTATTTTATTTTTTGGTTAAAGCCGTCGAAATGATTGAACCAAGACAAATTATCGAAGACGGCGACGCGGAAATATCCATCGTTTGGTCGGACGAAACGGAGACGAAATACGACGCGCCGGGTTTGCGCCGCGTGTGTCCGTGCGCGGGCTGCGTCAACGAATGGACGGGCGAAAAAATATTAAAAGCCGAAGCGGTTTCCGACGAATTAAAGTTTGATTCGATTTCGATTGTCGGTCGTTACGCGCTGAATTTTCACTTCTCCGACGGACACGACACGGGGATTTACACTTTTCAATATCTCAGAAATTTATCCGAAAAAATTTAGCCGCAGATGGTCGCCGATAAGTTATAATTGGTTCTGTAATCACTTTTGTTTTTGGTTAAATTTATGCAGGAACGAGACATTTTCGACGAACGGCAGGAAATCAAAAAAGCGACCTTTGCGTGTCCGATGTGCCGCGAGCGCAACGAATATGACGTGCGCTGGCTGAAACGCACAAAAAAGCGAAATCTGCCGCGCAATATGAATGAGCAGGAACACCGCCAAATGGAAAAATCACGCGATTATATGGTGCGCGTTGACGATATGCTGATGTGCAAAAATATGCGCTGCCGCAAACGCTTCGAAATTCCGTCGGCGCAGTCAATCGTATTCATTTAATCGAATTTTTCAACAACGATTCCGATGTGCTATTCTCTAAACAAATGAACAAAACGGACGAAGAAAATATGACCGGAAAAGATTTGGAATTTTACGAAAAAGAAGCTCCGCCCGATCAGGCAATCAAAGAATTTATGGACGACGAAATCGCCCACGCGCCGCAGGCTCCGGATGAATTGAGAGAACGTCTGCGCGAACATCATTCGACTTCGCCCGCCGATTCGGGCGGCGATATTGATGCCGAATGGGAAAGCGCGAATGACGACGGCGCGGAAGCCTTCGGCGGTCATAACCCAACGCCCGATCAATCCGATGTCGAAGAAAACGCGCACGCTTACGGCGTAGATTTTCAAGACAACGAACCGCTCGACCTTTTGGAGAAAATGGAAAAACGCGACCGCGACCGTTTTGAACTGGACGAAGATTCAAAAACAAAAGGCGACAGCATTTAATTGTTCCGGCAATTATCCGGCGCGGATTTTTGCAGTTTTTCGACGCGCTTTCGGTCATATTCCGAAAGCGCGTTTTTGCGTCCGAGCGCGGCGAAAAGCTCGAAACTTTTTTGTTTATAAGTTTCGGCTTTTTCGCAATCTTTTACTTTTTCCGACACCTGCGCGAGATTTTCATACGAAAACGCGACGGCGCGAATCAGCATATTATCGGCTGCGTCTTTTTCGCGCATACGTTCCTGAATCAAGAGCGCATTTTCAAAGTTTTTGCCGGCGTTCACAAAATCGTTTTTCTGTTTCTGCGCTTCGCCAATTCTGGTGTAAGTATTTGCCAGATCAAAAAAATAACCTGTGTGCTGCGGCTCGTCGTTTGTTAATTCGTCTAAAATCGCCAGAGCTTTTTCAAAATATTCTATCGCCTGATTCGATTGTTTTTGCGAATCCATAATATCTCCCAAAAGCGAATAGCTCTGCGCTAAATCCTGTTTCGATTGAAAATCCAGTCGGTCTTTGCTGACCGCTTCGTTTGCCAGATTGACGGACTTTTCCAAATACAGGCGCGCGAGCGGCGGATTCGCGTCCTGAAAAACCGAACCGGCGAAATAATACGAATACCACAAACTATGCCGCAGCTTCGTGTCGTTCGGATGCGCGGCGAACAGCGGCTCGCCGACGGCGACGGATTTTTTTACTTCCTCGCCCGCTTCCGTCATTTCATCCTTCCAGCTTAAATCATAAGCCAGATTGATATGGCTGCCGCCGATCAGCCGTGCGATTTCCGTATCGAACGGCTTCGCCGCCTGTAACTTTTCGAGCGCGTCGAGCGAGCGGCGGTAAATCGGAATGGAATCGTCGTAATTGCCGTTGCCCGAAAAAACCTTCGCCGTCGCCAACTGCGAATTGATTAAATCGAGATTAATTTGTACGTCGGCGTTGGGCGCGGCGACGAGCGTTTCGTAAATCGAAATCGCCCGCCGGTAATTTTCCAACGCGCCGTCAATATCACTCGACCAAAAACGCAAGTCGCCGATTGATTGAAAATTTGCCGCCAAAAGCCGTTTTATTTCCGCGTCGTTCGGATATTTTTCCGCGAGCGATTGACGAATTTTCTGCGCCTTTCGATAAGTTTCGGTCGCACCTTCCAGATTGCCGAGATTCGGTTTGCCGGGTTTGCCCTGCACATCGCCGACCTGTTCATATGCCGACGCGAGTTCGCTTTGCAAAGATTCGTCCGCGCTCGATTCCGCCGCCAAACTGTCTAAGTATTCGAGCGCGCGGCTGACGATTGTTTCGCGCGCTTCGGTCGAACCGGGCAGACGCTCGATTTGCGGGCTGATTTCAAACAGCAGGGATTTCGATATTTTGCGAACGTCGTTAAAGCGTTTTTCGGCGCGGTCGCGCTCTTCTCGCGCAACGCCGGCTTGCCACGAAGTCAAAATGATTCCGCCGAGCAAACTCAAAAGAAGCAGCGCAGCGATTATTGAAACCGCGACATTTCTTTTAATAAATTTTGCGGCGCGGTATGAAAACGTATTCGCTCTGGCACGAACCGGTAAGCCTTCGAGATGTCTCTTCACATCTTCGGAAAACGCTTCGACGGTTTTGTAACGGCGTTCCGGCTCTTTTTTGAGCGCGGTCAAAACGATGTTGTCCAAATCGCCTTTTAACTGCGGATGACGAATGTTAGTATTTGGATTCGTTTCAACCGCGTCGCTCGGTCTGGTCGGCTCGGCGACGGCGATTTGCCGCACGATGTCCATAAAACCGTTCGCTTTATACGGACGATTTCCGGTCAAAAGCTCAAACAATGCGACACCGAGACTATAAATGTCCGAAGCCGTCGTGACGTTTTCGCCGCGCAATTGTTCGGGTGAAGCGTAAGCCGGTGTCATTGCCCGCATTCCGGTCGCCGTCTGCGCCTGATCCAAACTTTCGTCCAGAATTTTCGCCAGACCGAAATCGAGCAATTTCGGCTCGCCGTCCGCCGCGACGAGAATATTCGAAGGCTTGATGTCGCGGTGAACGACCAGATTGCGATGCGCGTAGGCGACAGCTGAACAGATTTTCAAAAACAATTTGAGCCGTTCGTTGAGATCGAGTCGGTGATTATTTGCGAAATCAAGCAGCGGTTCGCCCTCGACATATTCCATCACCAGATACGGTTCGCCGTTTTCCGACACGCCGCCGTCGAGCAGCCGCGCGACGTTCGGATGATTTAAGGAAGCGAGAATTTGCCGTTCGCGGCGAAAATAATTTTCCGATTCCCAATCGAGAATCGTCTGGCGGACGATTTTCAAAGCGGCTAGCTGTTTGAATTCGCCGTCGGCGCGTTCGACGAGGAAAACCGCGCCCATACCGCCGCGCCCGATTTCGCGGACGATTCGGTAATTTCCGAACAGCTTGCCCACGCTGCCGTCTTTGTTCATTTCGTTTTCGGTTAAAATTTGCGCGGCGAGCGGCGCGGGCGAATTTTCGAGGAAATTTTCCGCTTCGGATTCAAACGCGAGCAGGGACTCGATCTCAGCTTTTAATTCCGCGTCGTCCGCGCAGAATTCTTCGAGCCACGTCGTCCGATTTTCCGGCGCGATTTCATAGAAGCGGGCGACGGCTTCGACGATTTTTTGCCAGCGTGTTTCAAGCATATTAAATTGGCGCGTTGAGCAAAATTTTCAAACGCTTTGCGAAAGCTCACGAAACAGCCAGAGCTTGGCAAACTGCCAATCGCGCCGCACGGTTTTTTCCGTTACGCCTAAAACTTCGGCGATTTCCGCTTCCTTCATTCCGCCGAAAAAGCGCATATCCACGACTTTCGATTTACGTTCGTCAAACGCTTCGAGCTTTTCGAGAGCTTCGTTTAATTCCAAAAGATCACCGGCGGCATTTTGGGGCAAAACGTCTAAATCTTCGATTGAAAATCTCTGCGCCGCGCCGCCGCGTTTTTCGGCGTTGTGTTGTCGGGCATGGTCAACTAAAATCTGCCGCATCATTCTCGAAGCAATGCCGAAAAAATGCGCGCGGTTTTCCGCCGACAGAATCGTCTGGTCAACCATTTTTAAGTAAGCCTCGTGAACTAAAGCAGTCGGTTGCAAAGTATGATCGGCGCGCTCACGCCAGAGAAAATTACGCGCCTGTCGCTTTAATTCATCGTAAACAAGCGGAAATAGTTGCTCTGCCGCGCCTTTATCGCCGCCGCGCCATTTTTCCAAAATCTTCGTGACTTCGTGCGTCGTCTTTTCCGGCATAATATTTTTACAGCGATTCTAACTTAAAACCCAGGATTTGAAAATTTCTTTTACAGCAAATGTCCGTTTTTTGAAACTCTTTTCGCAAATAGTATGTGAAGGGAGAAATTTTCACGGTTTCTATTTATGGAAACGAGAAAATTTCCAAATATCAGAATCCGAGAGATGAAATTTTAGTTTTGTTAGATAAGGAGAATTTTATGATTATAAGCAACCCGAGAAACAGCAGCATTGAAATGCAATTAAATACTTATAACTTGAACTTATCAAGCGACATAAAAGCTGAATTCAGACGCGCGAAAAGTTCTAGAGAAGTGCGGATTTGTCTGAGCAAAGGGGCAAAATCAATTGCCAAGCAGATGTGCAGAATGTATGGTATGCGGATTGTTAAACCTGTTGGTGAAATTATTAAAACCGGGCTTCAACGCGAAGGAATGGCAACCGCAGCCGCTGAAACCGCAGAAGTTGTGACAGAAGTTACGGAAGGCGCAACCGCCGGCGGAGAAGGCGTGACATTATCTGCGGAGGCGACAGAGCTTTTAACACCTATTGTTGAAGGAGGAGAAATAGCGGCTACGGGTTCAGGCTTTAATCCGGCGGTAATTGTCATTGTAATTCTCGTTATAGCTGTCGCCTATTATTTATTACACGGTCAGGTGCAGACATCAAATCAAAGATTTTTGCTGAATGAGGAATTTCGTAAAATGCACAAAGCGTTTATTTCTAAGCTTAAAAATGCTTAATTACAATTTTAGATAAGTAATTTGAAATAGATTTCAGATTCAGTGGGTTTTCCGCATTCGAGAAGACCGAATCCAGTGCAGTTTTTTACAAGTTATCGCGGAGTGCTTGATAGAAAAACTTTCTCGCGCTTGCGGATTAATAAATCAAAATAATAAAACAAAAAAGGCGCGTCGAGATTTCTTTCTTGACGCGCCTTTTTGTTTCTCACTGAAATACTTACTAACCTTTCGCCTTTTTGATTTCTTCGACCAAAACCGGCACGGCTTCAAACAAATCGCCGACGATGCCGTAATCGGCGATGTCGAAAATCGGTGCTTCCTTATCTTTGTTGATGGCGACGATTGTTCCGGCGTTTTTCATTCCGACGATGTGTTGAATCGCGCCGGAAATGCCGAGAGCGATGTAAACCTTCGGCGCGACGGTTTGACCGGAACTACCGATTTGCCGGTCAATCGGCAGCCATTCGGCATCGCAAATCGGACGCGACGCGGCTAAATCCGCGCCGAGCGCGTCCGCTAACTGTTGAGCGATGTGGATATTTTCCTGCGATTTAATGCCGCGACCGACCGCGACGATAATTGAAGATTTCGACAAATCAACCGACGCTTTCGCTTCCTGAAACGGTTCTTCGGGCGACATACGAATTTCGCCGACTTCGACCTCGACGGTTTCGGTCTGCGCCGTTCCCTTTTCGGCATTATCGCCGCGAAACGCGCCCGATTGAAATGTAACGAAGTAAGGCGCGTCGCCTTCGACCGTCACGTCGGCATCTAATTTTCCAAGGAAAATACGTCGCGTCAACGTCAATTTTCCGCCGTCGTTCGCGTAACGAATACAATCGCCGACGACTTCTTTGCCGAGCCGAGCCGCGACTTTCGGAGCGAAATCGCGCACTTGATAGGTGTGCGCCATCACGACAAATTGCGGATTCGTTTTTTCGATAATCTGCTGCCAGGCATCGGCGTAGCCGTCGGGCGTATAAATGTCGAGTTTTTCGTTTTTAACGACGATGACTTTTTCGAGAGCATACTGAGCGATTTCCTGCGCCAGAGCGCAATCCTTATCGCACGGAATCACCGCCGTAACCGGCAAATTCAAATCCTTCCCGATGCTCTGCGCCGCCGCGACCGCTTCGAGCGAAATTTTGTTAAGCTGACAATTTTTATGTTCGATGAAAACTAAAATGCTCATAATCTTTTCGTGAATCGTAAATCGTGAATCGTGAATCGTTTTTATCTATTAACGATTCACGATTCACTAGATAACGCGAACCTCCGTTTTTAACTTCTCGACCAATTCCGCCGCGCCTCGTTTAACGTCGCCGTCGCCGAGCATCTGTGTTTGTTTGGTTTTTAACGGAAGATAAACTCGTTCGATTTTTTGCGCCGAAGCGAAATTTTCAATCGCCGGCGCAACTTCTCTGATTTCCTTTTTCTTCGCCGCCATAATTCCCTTCAAGCTCGCGTAGCGAATCTGTGAAATGCCCGATTGAATCGTCAAAAGCGCGGGCAGTTTGTACGTAAACCATTGATACCAACCGCTTTCGAGTTCGCGTTTTAAGCGCAGATTGCCGTTCAAATTTGAATGATCAACTTCGATGACAATCGTCGCGTGCGGAATGCCGAGCAGCTCTGCCAAAATTACGCCGGTTTGCCCGTAGCTTGCGTCGTCCGACTGCAAACCCGTAAAAACCAAATCGGCGTTTTCATCACGAATCGCGTCGGCAATCGCTTTGGCGATTTGATACGGCGACAATTTATTTTCGCTTTCGTTGACGACGTGAATTGCCCGATCCGCGCCGCGTGCCAGAGCATCTTTCAAAACCGTTTTCGCCGACTGCGCGCCGAGCGTGCAGACGACGACTTCGCCTTCGCCTTTTGCTTCCTTCAAACGCAGAGCTTCTTCGAGCGCGTAACCGTCGGATTCGTTCGTCTGATGCGAAATGTCCGATTCGTCAATCCATTTTTCGTCTCTGCCAATCCGCAAAACCGCGTCTTTATTGGCAACCTGCTTCATTAAAACTATTATTTTCATTTTTCCGTTGAAAGTTTTTTGATAATCGATTTTGCTAAATTTTCGTCAATTTCATTGTGTCTCGGAACCGGCTGCAATTGCTTTGTTTGCGAATTTGAATTCCATTCGTGATTTCCGCCGTGTCGAATCAATAAGCAACCTAACTTTTCTATTTGATTAAATCACGCCTTTTCAACAGGCAACTACCATTTCCTCAACTTTTCTTATAATGGAATTTCGTTCGATTCAATGTCGGCTAAAAGCGATTTTAAATTCTCAATCAATTCAACTTTTGAAAACCCCTGCGTTTGATAATCGGGACAATTATTTAAGTGACCGATAAAGAACTCGCCATCCTGCCCGAATGTATATTCGAGTGTTCTCATATTTGTTCGTTAGCCGACGAATTGAAATTCAATTCAAAACTTTTCTGACCTGTTTTCCGATATTATCGGAAACATTAAATATTTTCCGAAGCGGAATCGCGCCGAATAATTGATATTCACCGACGGCGGCGAGTCCCGCCGAAGCGATGCAGCCGCATTGCGAACAATCGGGCGTTCCGCCGAACTGACACGGCACGACCTTTGTTTCGAGGTTCGCCGTTAAATTCAGAGTCGTGCGCGCGAAAATGCATTCTTCCGGCGATTTCGGCGGATGGCGATAGCCTTTGACGACCATTTTCGGCAAATTCAGTTTCGGAAATCTGTCCCGAAAAGATTCGAGTTCGTCAATCACTTTTTTGCGCGTTTCCGGCGATAAAATTTCGTCGCCTTCCGCGCCGATTTGCGGCGTGAAAAGGCTGAACCAGATTTTTTTCACTTCGTCGCGGGCTGACCAGAATTCGAGAAATTCTTCGTAGTAGCCGGGACGATTCGCCGTCTGTCCGGTCACGGTGCAGTGAACCGTGATTTTCTGCCCGCTAATGTTTCGCAAAATTCTTTCGTAAGTCGCCGGTTTGCGCCGCGCGTCGTGTTCGGGCTGCAAACCGTCAATCGAAACGACGAGATGCAGATTTTCGATTTCGTTCCAGTTTTTCGGAATTTCGCGCACCGCGCTTGTGACGAGCTGCACGGCGATTCCCATTTCGCTTAATTGCGGAAGCAGCGTGTCGAGTTCACGAAATCTGACGAGCGGTTCGCCGCCGACCAGCGAAAGATGCAAAGGGCGGTGTTTTTTAACGATTTCCAGAATTCTGGCGACGAGTTCATCGCCTTTGTAATCGCTGACGGTTCGCAGAGTTTGTCCGATGCCCTGTAAATGTTCCGGTTCGTAAGCGTAACAGCCCGGACAGCGCAGCGGGCATTCGCGTGTAATTTCAATCGAGAGCGACGGCTCACGTCCGCTGAGAATTGATCCCCAAGCCTTGATAACATCTGACCTTTTCATAAAACCTGCTTGTTCTGCCTTAACTTCCGGCGAATACTTTCGGGACGTTGCGAATTAACGCAAAACTCTAAAAGTTTATTATCTGACTATTCTGTAAACCGCTTGAAAATTAAACAAGCATTTGTTCCGCCGAAACCGAAACTGTTCGATAAAACATACTCGACTTCCTTCCGGCGCGGTTCGTTCGGAATATAATCCAAATCGCAGTCCGGGTCCGGGAATTCATAATTGACGGTCGGCGGCAAAGTTTTTTCGTGCAGCGCGAGAATCGATAAAACAGCTTCGATGCCGCCCGCCGCGCCGAGCGCGTGTCCGGTCATTGATTTGGTCGAGCTGACCGGCAATTGATATGCGTAATCGCCGAACGCCAGTTTGATCGCCAGCGTCTCGAATTTATCATTATATGGCGTAGAAGTTCCGTGCGCGTTGACGTAGCCGATTTGTTCGGGCGCAATTCCCGCGTCCTTCATCGCCTTGAGCATCACGCGCCGCGGACCCGAACCGGTTTCGTCGGGTGCGGTGATGTGAAAAGCGTCGCCGCTCATTCCATAGCCGACGATTTCGGCGTAAATCGTCGCACCGCGCGCCTTTGCGAATTCGAGTTCTTCCAAAACGATAATGCCCGCGCCTTCGCCGCAGACAAAACCGTCACGTTTCAAATCGAACGGGCGCGAAGCGTGTTTCGGGTCGTCGTTGCGTGTCGAAAGAGCGCGCATCGAAGCGAATCCGGCGATGGACATCGGCGTAATTGCCGATTCCGCGCCGCCGCACACCATCGCGTCGGCATCGCCGCGCTCGATGTATCTGAAACTGTCGCCGATGGCGTGCGCTCCGGCAGCGCAGGCGGTCGCCGTCGCCGTGTTCGGACCTTTTAAGCCGTGCCGGATCGAGACGTTTCCGGCGGCGAGATTAACGATTGACTGCGGAATAAAAAACGGCGAAACGCGGTCGGGACCGCCCAGGAGAAGTTTGTCGTGTTCGCGCTCAATCGCCCAGAAATCGCCGATGCCCGAACTGATGTAAGTGCCGATCATTTCGGCGTTTGAATCGTTGATTTCGAGACCGCTTTTTTTAATCGCTTCGTCCGAGGCGGCGATGGCAAAATGCGTAAACGCGCCCATTCGGCGGGCTTCTTTTTTATCGAGAAAATTGAGCGGATCGAAATCTTTGACTTCCGCCGCGATTTTAACCGAAAACTTTCCCGTGTCGAATTTTTTGATGTAATCAACGCCGCTCTCGCCGCGCAGAATCGCCGCCCAAGTGGAATCGACATCGTTCCCACACGGCGTAACCAAACCGAATCCCGTTACAACTACACGACGTTTCATAAATAGTGGTAAACGGTAAGTGGTAAGCGGTAAATGTAAATCCGAAAACTTACCACTTACCATTTACCACTTACCACTCTGAAGTTAAGCGTTTTTATGCTGTTCGACGTAGGCGTAAGCGTCGCGGACGCTCTGGATTTTTTCCGCGTCTTCGTCGGGAATTTCGATGTCGAATTCTTCTTCAAAACGCATCACGAGTT
>CAXSGY010000044.1:0-24187 GCA_964237235.1 uncultured Pyrinomonadaceae bacterium | reverse complement strand
TGCCGGTACCGCGAAATTCACTAATCTTTGGCTTTTAGAAGCCGGTCAGTGGAAATTGGCGAGAAGTATCAGCTATGACCATCAAACAAAGCAGCATTAAAGCAGCGATTTTATGAAAGGTAATAATATAGTTGACTCATCAAGGTTTATTTGCTAAACTCTTTATATGTTGAACGATAAAGAGTTACCGAAAACATTACAGCAAGCAATCAAATACTTTTCAGATGATTTAACTTGCATTAATCTTATCGCTTCGCGCCGTTGGATTGACGGCGTTGCCGTTTGTCCAAAATGCGGCGATAAAAACAATACTTTTCTGCCGTCGCGCAAAGTCTGGCAATGCAAAAACAAAGAGTGCAGAAAACAATTCTCGGTCAAAGTCGGCACAATCTTTGAAGATTCGCCAATTGGTTTAGACAAATGGCTCGTTGCCGTTTGGTTAATCACAAGTGCAAAGAACGGTATCAGTTCATACGAAGTTCATCGTTCAATTGGTGTTACTCAAAAAACCGCGTGGTTTATGATGCACCGCATTCGTCTCGCTATGCAGAACGGAACTTTTGAAAAACTTTCGGGTAACGTCGAAGTTGACGAAACCTATATCGGCGGTCTGGCAAAGAATATGCACAAAGCCAAACGCGAGAAAGTTATTCAAGGTCGCGGCTCGGTCGGCAAAACCGCCGTTATGGGCTTGCTTGAACGCAAAGGTCGCGTATTGGCGAAAGTAATTGAAAGAACAGACCGCGAAACACTTCACGCCGAAGTAAAAAACAACGTCGAAATGGGAACTAACCTGTTCACCGATGAATGGCGTTCGTATCGCGGTTTAGATGAACAGTATGTTCACGAAGTTATCAATCACAGTTTCGAGTATGTCAAAGAACACATTCACACGAACGGAATTGAAAACTTTTGGGCGTTGCTGAAAAGAACAATCAAAGGAACTTACGTTTCGGTTGAGCCTTCTCATCTCGGTCGTTATCTTGACGAGCAAACCTTTCGTTTCAATGAACGAAAAGGTAATGACAAAGACCAATTTCTCGGAGTATTAAAAGCCGTTAGCGGTAAGCGTCTAACTTACGACGAACTGCGCGGCTTTGGGGGCGAAACGAGCCACTAAACGCGGTCGGAAAAAGAAAGGCTAGCCTTTCTTAGCCTTTCTTGCTTTGTTCCTTTCTTTTTCTTCTTTTTCGCGCTTAAGTATTTCGTCTTTCGGAACTTGGACGAGTTCGGTTAAAAACTCGTCGAATCGCGCAAACTCTTTGCCATCTTGTTTCATTTCTAATTTCTTTTTCATTGTTTTGGTAATCCTAAAATGTTATGCATAATACTCAGTTTTATCCCTGCCATAAAGTCAATTAAATTTTGTTCATTCGGAAAGACAAACCCACTTTTTTCTTGTCCTACTAGTTGCATAGACGCAAGCTGCTTCCAACCCCAACGCGGCTTTTTGTTTGGCTCGTAAAGCATTCTGTAAGATTCTTTTTGAACTTCATACGCTACAAAATCAGCCGCTTGCAATGGCACGAATTTATCTATCGGTCTGAAAATTGGAGAATCTACTAAATCGCTTATTGCGCCATCTCGTTTTAATCCTTGATACATCCGCATTGCCGTATTCTGAAACTCAGTTTGTTCGGCAAAAACGGACGCGACAGTTTCGCCCTGCATACGATAATGCTCGGCAATATGTGAAATAATTATTGAACAGAGCATAAAAGCGAAATAATACGGATTTTTAACAGAATCCTGTAAATATGTCGGATGTGGTTTGTAAAAATCCATTGGAATTGAACAGCCAAAAGGAAGAGCTTGGGCATCTTTTATAATTTGCATTAATTCGCCTAAAAATTCCCTTCTTATCGGTTCATTGTTTTTCCATTTCTTAAAATCCTTTGCAGAATGAGCAAAATCCTTCATATGAAGGCAAGGCACACTATACCTTCTAAGCGTATTTTTCCAATTTCTTTCAAATCGTTGCCAATTTTTACTAGGCGCAATAAGTCCACCCATTCCAACAAACTTCTGCCGATTATCTGCGGAATGCCCTGTCTCATCCAAGTATGCGGTAAGCATTAGCATATATTTGCGCTTGTAAGAAAACGGAAAAGCAATAGATGCCAAATGCTCGACCTGACTATAAGATTCTCCACTTTCTACACTAGAATCTAATTCTAATGCAAATGGTTCTGATGAGTCAACTATATTATTACCATTTACATTTAGCGGCAAATGAAATTAAAGGACAACCGTTTGCCAGCGGGCTGCCGTCAGTTGACAAATTTCCGTTTAAGCTTTGGGCGCGGATCGCCGCTCGGATTTATCGTAATCCGCCGTCTGAGATTCTCGGCTACGGTGATCCGCAGGGCTACGGTCCGCTTCGAGAAGCCGTCGCCGCCTATTTAATTCGGCACGCGGCGTAAACTGTCAGCCCGAACAAGTTATCATTACGGCAGGAACGTAGCAGGCACTCGATCTAATAATTCGCATTTTCCTTTCCGAAGATGATGGCGTGCTGATTGAAAATCCCTGTTACCTGAATGCGCGTGGTGTCTTCAGAGCCGCCGGTGCGAGGCTTATCCCGATTGCGTTCGATAGCAGCGGTTTCGATAGTGCATCGCTGCCGTTACCTAAGGAAAGCATCAAACTCGTTTACGTCACGCCGTCACATCAATATCCGCTCGGCGTGACGATGAATTTGGCGCGCCGCTTGGCGTTAATCGAATGGGCGAAAAAAGCGAACGCCTGGATTATCGAAGACGACTACGACAGTGAATTTCGTTATTCCGGTCATCTGCTCGCTTCTCTTCAGGGACTCGATTCGACAGGCAAAGTAATTTATATGGGAACATTCAGCAAAACAATCTTTCCATCTTTGCGGCTTGGCTGCGCGGTCGTTTCGCCTGAATTGATCGAAGTTTTTAAACTGGCTCAGATATTTAATAAAGTTCACTGCCCGCTTATTGATCAGGTAATCCTTGCCGAATTTATCGCTGAAGGACATTTCGAGCGACATATTCGTCGAATGCGAAACCTTTATGACGAACGACGCGAATTTTTATTCGCCGACTGTGAAAAATACATGGGCGGACTGGTCGAAATGCAAAATACCGATGCCGGAATGCATCTGGTCGGCTAGCTGCCGGAAAATGTCAGTGATCAAGCGATTGCGGAAGAATCTCGCCTTAGTAATCTTAAAATCACGGCAATCTCCGATCATTACATCGGCAACCATTCCCGAAGCGGATTAATTCTCGGTTATACGGCGTTCAGCGAAAAACAAATCACCGTCGGCGTGAAAAACTTCCGGGAGATTTGTCAGCGAATTTATGGATAAAGTCAGAACGACCTGCTTATAATTAATTTTATGTCGTTCCACAATACAGAAAAAGGCTCGTCCGAAATTTCGGACGAGCCTTTTTTCAGCCGGCATCTAATTATAAAAATTAGAAGAAAAAGCGCGCCCCGAATCGGACATCGCGCGGAGACTGATAGCCGTTCGGCTGCCCGTAGGTGTTGAACGTTCGATTTGCCGACGGAGTCTGCACCAAACCGCCGTTAACCCGATTGATCGTGCCAATGTTATTATTGTTCAGATAATTAATCACAAACGGCTGAATGTTGCCGCCGTTGACGATGAAATTGATCGTCGCGCCTTCGCTCGTGCAAACCGCACAGCCGCCGAGCCGCAGCGTCGAAGTCGGGTTGCCGTTCGCGTCAACCGCCGTGCCGCCGCCGAAATTAACGCCGCTGTTGATGGTGTTTTGAACCGTTAAAACATTCTTTTCATCGAACAAATTGAGAATGTCAACGAACGGTTCGATGGCGAAACGAGCGTCTCGGCCGAATTTGTAGCGATGCGCGATTGACAAATCGGTTTCGGAAAATCTTTCCGTGCGTCCTAAATCTCCGCGACCGTTGAGGATTGCCGAAGCTACTGAATACAACTGGAAAAGAGTCGTCAGCGGTGTTCCCGACTGCACCGAGGTGAACGCCGAAACGGTCGTCGCGTTGGTTTTGCTACCGCGCCAGTTGAAGGTGTAACCGCCGTAGGCTTTAAAAACATTCGGGCGATCCGTCGCCAAAAGTCCGTTGTTCGGTTCGCCGGTGACGGTGAAAGCGACAAAAGGCAAGTCGAAGAAACGGTTGACGTTCGGCGATGAACGACCGGCTTCGTCCGAGCTGGCGAGTCCCGAATAATTGCCGTACAAACGGCTGCGGGTATAGCTGGCATTGAAAAAATAATTGGTCGCGCGTTTGTCAATGCGAATCTCAAAAGCATCGTAATCGCGCTGCGCTTTGACGCAGGGCTGAACGTCGGCGGTTGACTGCGCGCACGACTGACCCTCGCCCGGATTGCCGATGATAAACGCTTCGCTGCCCTGCGAATTGAAAGTTCCGATGTCTTCAATAACATGATCGAGCTGCTTATGCGTGTAGCGCGCGCTGACGAGCAGGTTACGCATCAACTGATGCTCAACGCCGACGGTGTATTCGCTCTGCCGTGCCGCTTTCAAATTCGGATCAATCGCGCTCTGACCGACCAGATTCGAGGGAATCCGAAAGTCATCCTGGCAAACCGAATAGCCGCTTCCGCTCGTCGGACAGTTGCCGCCCAGGACATCAAGGTTGTTACCGAGAATATTGCCGAGCGTGTAGTTTTGATAATTCGCGCCGCGCGTCGGCAGAATTTCAAAATAATCGCGGCGGAAAAAATCGCCGCCGAACGAGCCGCGCGGCAGTTCGTATTTGAAGCGGTCATAAAACCAGCCGTAACTGGCGAAAATCTTAGTTTTGCCGTCGCCGGCGACATCAAAAGCGACACCGAGACGCGGCGCGATTTTGTCGCCGAAATTAAATTTGATATTTTGACCTTCCGTCGTAAAACTCGGAACGGTTTCTCTTTCGGCGCGAATACCGAGGTTAAACGTCAGACGCTGACCGATCTGGTATTGGTCTTGGGCAAAAAAAGCCAGCGACGCGCTGCTGGCGGAACCGATGGTGCCGAATCTCTGTATGCGACCCGAACCGAGATTCCCCGCGGTCGGCGTTAAACCGGAGCGAATCGAACTGATCGGCACCCCATAAAACAGAGTAACAATGCCGGTATCGACGTAACCCTGGCTGGTTGTATTACTGATCCGATTGTATTGCTCACCGAATTTGAAGTTGTGACGACCCAAAAAATTGATGCCGATGACGCTCGCGTCCGCGTCAATCGTCCGACGGGTTGAAACGTCATAATCTATCTGAAAATTGTTGGCGAAATTGGTAAAGCCGCGCGAGCAGCCGGCCGCCGCCACACCGCCCGGAATCGAAGCCGGATCGCCCGCCGTCGAACATAAAAATCTGGTGTTGCGCGGAAGCCCGTAGGAGCCGAGTTTTTCGTTTAGGAAACTGCGACCGGCGCGCACGTTCAAGATTATATTATTGGTTAAAGTATAAGTCGCCTGACCGTTGACGCTGTTGGAATTTTGTCTGCCGCCCTGCTGACCGAGAAAATCCGCGCCGACCAGTGTTCCGCGCGGATCGTTGAAGGTCGCCTGCTGCGGAACTCCGGTTAAACCTTCGACGGAATTATTGGCGATGAAATCTCGACTTGTCAGCGAAGTCGCCCCGCCGGGAATCGCGCCTCGCACGCTGATCGGGTTATAAAGAAATGTTCCGTAAATTCGCAATTTTGAAATCGGCTGCGCGTCGAGCCGCATTAAAGCTTCCTGCGTTTTTTGGGTGGACTGATAATTAATTGATTGCGTCGTAAAACGATTGTTCGGATCGGCGACATTGCCGTTGGCGTTGCCGAAATAATCAATCGTCTGATTCACTTCATAAATCTGCGGAGCGTAAATCGCTGAAAACCAGAGTTTGTCTTTAATAATTCGCCCGCTCAAGCTTCCCGTCGGAAAGAAATCGGTTCCCCCCGGTTTGTTGGATCTGAAATTTTCAAAGGCTGTCGCCTCGTTTCCGTAGCGATTCAGAATCGGGCGATTGCCGCCCTGTAATGTTGACGGGTGAAACGAAGTGCCGAAATTGCCTCGAAACTCGTTGTTGCCGCCGACGGTAACGACGTTAATTACGCCGCCGGTCGCGCCGCCGTATTCGGCTTCAAAGCCGGTTGATTTAATCTGCACTTCCTGCACGAGTTCAAACGGCACATTATTATTCATATTTAATTGTCCGGTGCGGAAATTGGTCACTTCCTGACCGTCGATAACGAAGACGTTTTCCGCACCGGACGCGCCGTCAATTTGAAATCCGGCATTCAGCGGTTCGGGACGCACATTCGGGGCGATTTTCAGCAAACTAGTAAAGGTCGTGCCTTTCGGCAGCGCGTCAATTACCTGCTTGGAAATATTCGTATCAATTTTCGTATCGCCCGGGTCAATCGTCGTCTGGCTGTCGGCGACCACTTCGACCGTCGTCGTGCCGGTGCCGACTTCCAAAGAAAAATCAACCGGCGTGGTCTTGCCCAGACTGACCGAAACGGAAGTCGTTCGTTCTTTAAAACCGCCGCCCGTTGCCGTTATGATATAAGTACCGGGCAAGACGTTTGAAACTTGAAAATATCCCTCGCCGTTGCTGGTCAGCGTGCGGGAAAAACCGGCGGTCGTGCCGGTGCTTTTGACCGTCACGGCGGCATTCGGAATGACCGCGCCGTTCGAGTCTTTGACGGTTCCTTCGATGCCGCCAGTGGTTTCCTGCCCGAAAGCGATTGCCGAAAGGCAGAAAACCAATGCCAGCGACCATAAATAAAATCTGAAATTTTTAGTCATTTGTTAAACTCCTTAAGCGTAAAATTTTGATATGCGTATTCACTTTTATAGCGAAATTCAAGAAAGTGAATAACGGGAAATTAGCTTTACCGCTACCAATCTTAAAGAGTGCAAAAGGCGTTCCTAAAACTAACTCAAACCCTTGATTTTACTGTGTTTTATTGATTGAAAAGGATTTTGCGGTCATTGAAAAGCGATATCAAAAACGATGATTTTCGGATTGTCTGAAACGGCTCGTCGAAAAATCTAAAAATTCGGATGAAACAATTTTCGGAGCGAGTTCAATTTTATGAATTTATACACGGATTTGGTTCCCGCCCATCAAAACTGAAAACAACGCGCGGCGTTCATTCTCAACCGAAGGATTCTTGTGTCACGCAACGGATTTAGAAAATTATTTTTCGATTTGTTTACAATCAATTCGCGTCACTTGATAAGTTCCGTCTAAAATTGCCGGGCGTTCTTTGATAATCAGTTCGATAAAATTTTTATCGGCGGCGAGTCTGCAAATTCTTTGAGTTACTTGTTTGAAAACTTTTTGTTCGGGGTTAGACGCGAACAGTGAACTTTGTTTTCTGCCTGATAGCTGCTGCCAAAATTTATCGTTATAAAGGAACCCTAATATTTGTTTCCATCGCCAACTAAATTTGTCTTTTGGTTGTAATTTGTTTATAATTGTTTAACATTTAACAATTCCTTCTCGATTTTCATCTGAAAATTAATTCAGACGAAAAGAGATTTTTCTTTATTCGGCTTTGCCATAAGCCGTAAGTGACAGGGGGCTTTGGCGCCCGGGAGGTTTTCAATGAAAAAAATTATGAAATATGCCGCGTCTTTATTTCTTTTGTTCAATTTGATTTTCGCTTCGCCGGTCGCCGTTTTCCCGTCCGATTTCAAACGCGAAACGATTTACCAGATTATTACCGACCGTTTTTACAACGGCAGCGCGGCAAACGATAATCCGTTGCAGAGCGCGGGGCTGTTCGACTCGACGCAGACAAACTGGCGGCTATATTGGGGCGGCGATTTGGCGGGCATTCAGGCGAAGATGATTTATCTGAAAAATATGGGGGTCACGGCGATCTGGATTTCGCCGCCCGTTGATAATCTGAATTTGAGCATCCCGGTCGGCGGACTGCCGAGCGCGCCGTATCACGGCTATCAGGGGCGCGATTTCAAGCGCATCGAGGAACACGAAGGCGACACGGCGAACGCCTGGACGGCGTTCGACAATATGGTGGCGGCGGCGCACACCAACGGCATCAAGGTCATCGTTGACTTCGCCCCGAATCACACGAATCAGGACAACGACGGCGAATACGGCGCGTTCTACGACAACGGCACGTTCGTCGGCAATTACCCGAGCGACGCGAACAATTATTTTCATCATAACGGCAACATCTCGAACTTCGACGACCGCTATCAGGTGCAGTATTACTCGCTGTTCGATCTGTCGGATTTCAATCAGGAGAACGCGACGGTTGACGCTTACCTGAAAAACGCGGCAGTGACGCTGCAATCGCACGGCGCGGACGGTTTTCGCATCGATGCCGTCAAGCACGTGACCTGGGGCTGGGAATACACTTTCGCCAATTCGATTTACGCGAACAGCGACAGCTTTCTGTTCGGCGAATGGTATCAAGGCACGACCACCGATGCGCTCTACCGCGATTCGTATAAATTCGCCAACCGCAGCGGCATTTCCCTGCTCGATTTTCCGCTCAATCAGGCGATTCGCAACGTCTTTGCCGGAACGAATAATTTTTCCGATATTGACGCGGTGATCAATCAGGAAAACTCGAACTTTAACTGGAACAACGATTTGATTACGTTCATCGACAACCACGATATGAAGCGTTTTCTGTCGGTCAGCAACAATCAAAACCGTTTGCATCAGGCGATTGCCTTCATTGAGACGGCGCGCGGCATCCCCTGCATTTATTACGGCACCGAGCAGTATCTGCATAACGACACGAACGGCGGCGACGATCCGTATAATCGCCCCCAGATGCCCGGATTTTCGAAGACGACGGTTGCCTACGGCTTGATTAAAAAGCTGTCCGATCTCAGGAAAAGCAATCCCGCGCTCGGCTATGGTTCGACGCAGCAGCGGTGGATGAACAGCGATGTCTACATTTATGAGCGCAAGTTCTACAACAACGTCGTCCTCGTCGCCATCAACAAAAGCGCGACTTCGACCTCCACGATTTCCGGTTTGAATACGTCGCTCCCTGCCGGAACCTATGCGGATTATTTGACGGGAACGCTCGGCGGCGGGAGCCTTACCGTCAACGCGGGAACGGGCGGCAACAATCCGGCGGTCGGCTTTAATATGTCGCCGAACACGGTCAGCGTTTGGCAGTACACCGCGCCGGCGGCAACCGCGCCGCAAATCGGTTCGCTCGGACCGACGACCGCGCAGGCGGGCATCAAAGTGATCATCGGCGGCAAGGATTTCGGAGCAACGTCCGGCACGGTCAAATTCGGCACGACCGCGGCGACCGTCAATTCGTGGTCGGATGCGAAAATCGTCGCCACCGTGCCGAATATTACGAACGGCAATTACAGCATCACGGTGACGCGCGGCAGTTCCGTCTCGAACGGAATAAATTTCGCTCTGCTCGCCGCCAAACAAATTCCCGTCACCTTCACGGTCAATAACGCCGCGCCGACGAGTCCGGGCGATTATATTTTCCTGACCGGCGACACCATCGAATTGAGCGGTTGGAACACGACCTGGGACGGTGCCATCGGACCGCTGCTCGCGCCGAATTACCCGAACTGGTTTATCAACACGAATGTTCCGGCGGGCAAGACGATCAACTTTAAGTTTGTCAAAATTGCCGCCAACGGCGCGGTCACTTATGAAAACGGCGCGAATCATACCTACACCGTTCCGACGAGCGGCACGGGTTTCGTCAACGTCAACTGGCAATACTAGCGAAAATGTCGATACTCAAGGTTAAAAGGCGCGTTCGGTTAGCCGAACGCGCCTTTTATTAGTGAATGTGTCAAATAAACGGAAGAAAATTAAATGAAATTTGATAGTTTCTTTGACAAGACGCTGACCAAGTAGAATTCTTTTTTCCGGAATTACTCCCCATAAGCTGATCTGGTTAACCGTCATTCCCACTTTTTTCGTTGAGAATCGCGGCGCGAATTATCCATTCGTGTTCCCACTGTCCATCAACGCTGATAAATTGTCCGGCGAAGGGAGCGAGATCAATTATCTCGCTTCTGTAATCGCCGTCCCAATCGGCTCGCGTGAGCATCTGTTTATCGGTTCCGTCGTCGTTATCGAAATAAAAACGATTCTCATATTCGCTCATCCATCCGATAAATCGGCTCATCGGTTTTGCTCCTCGGTAAAATCTGAAATTATATTTCAAATTCGATAAAAAACCGGCGATTGCGCCGAATCAAAAAATTCCCAGAAACCGCATCAATCGCTCTCGTGAATTTTTATTGTCAGGCATTTTTCCCACAAAATGCCCGGTTGATTTAACGGTTGTCGGTTTTCAGTAGAAACCCTTAACTTGTAAAACTCGTTGGACGGAAATATAAACCTGTTTTAGTTTGCGCGTCAAGAGAAAATTTCAATTATTCTTAAGCGTGAACATTTGGAATTTCACTGAGGCGCGTCGTATAGCGGTTTGATACTTTTTCTTGTTTCATTTTTCAATGATGCTCGAATCCCATTGCGCCCGGACGAACGGTAGAACGTCCGTGTCGCCGGTTAATTTTATCCATTGCCTGCATCAGTCGGGTTTGTTTTTCGTCGTCAACGTCGAGCAGAAAAGTTCGTTGTTTGGCATTTGAGGTTGTGATGTTATTTAAGAAAATTCCCGCCTTGCGATACTCATATCCGGGCTTATAAATTTTCTCCAGAAGCGCACTCGCGTTTTCAAGTAAAAATGGCGTGAAATCCGTCGGCATCGGCATTTGCAAAGCCGCCGAGTTTGAATAGATTTCTCTCGGATTGTTCCGAAACTTCGATGTCGAAATAAAAACCGTGATATGTGAAGCAGCGAGATTCTGACGACGGAGTTTTTCGCCGGCGCGGGCGGCGTGCATCGCTACCGCTTCGCGTAAATCTTCAACTTTCTTTATTCCCTGCCCGAACGAGCGCGAACAACACAAGCCTTTTTTCGGCTGCTCGAACAGCTCTACCGGCAAACAGGAAATGCCGCGCAACTCCCGGACGAGCCGCAATCCTTTCACCGTTAAATGTTTTCTGATCCATTCGTCATCGCAGTTTTTCAAATCGTAAGCCGTTTCGATACGCGGCTTTTCGCGTAAGCGAGCCAACCCCGACGCTTCCCATAAATCAGGCTGGATGTCATCTCCTGCGTCGCCGGACTTGAGAAATTGCGCGTAGCGGCGACCGATGCCCCACACATCCGCGACATCAAATTCTTTGAGATATTTGTCCGCGTCCGCGCCGGAGAGATCAACCACGCCGCCGAAGATCGGATTTTTCTTGGCGATATGGTTGGCGATCTTCGCCAACACTTTCGTCGAACCGATGCCGACGGAAACCGGAATGCCCGTCCATTTCTTAACCGTCGCTTAGATTGTATGCGCGGACGTTTCCGCATCTTTTCGGTCGAGATGCACGAATGCTTCGTCTATCGAATAGTTTTCTAAAGCGGGAACGAATTGGTCAATAGTGTCCATCACGCGCCGCGACATATCGCCGTAGAGGGCATAATTTGAGGAAAACCATTCGACGCTGTTTTTATCAATAATCGGTTTCGCTTTGAAGAACGGCATTCCCATCGTAATTCCCAAACTTTTCGCTTCTTGGCTTCTGGTAATGATATTGCCGTCGTTATTTGAAAGGACAACGACCGGCTTTTTTTCCAGAGCAGACTGAAAAACGCGCTCGCACGAGACGTAAAAATTATTGCAATCTACAATGCCGAAAGTCTCCTTCATAAAGCCTAACCGTTCTTAAATGAATGAAAGCCGTGCGTGACCACGCCCCAAATAATCAGTTCCGATTCGCCGGTGATTTCAATCTCCGAATAGTGCGAATTCTCCGCCGCGAGATAGACTTTTCTGCCGCGCTTGATAAATCTTTTGACGGTCATCTCTCCGTCGAGACAAGCGATCACGATGTCGCGCGGTTGCGGTTCGATTGAGCGGTCAACAATCAAGCGGTCGCCGGAATGAATTTCCTCGTTCATCGAATCCCCGACCGCCCGAATCAGGAACGTGGCGAGCTTGTTTTCAATTAGCCATTCGTTAAGATCAATATCTTTTTCGATATAATCGTCAGCCGGAGACGGAAAGCCCGCCGGCACGGAAGCAAACGCGACCGGCAAAAAAACGGCTTTGCCGACGCGCAAATTCATCAGTTCCGAGGCTCGCAGATTTCCTTTTTTTGACGTGATTGTTTTCATCGCTGGTAGAATGTAGGTTAGCATTATTGTTGGTATTATCAAAGAAAAATTGTTTCAGCAAAGAAAACTTTGTAGAATAGAGCTTAATCAAGTTTAATTATTTGGGGAGATAAATTTATGTGCGGACGTTTTACCAATACGAAGCCGGAAAAAATCAAAATACCGGGAATCAACGCCAAAGAATTAAAAAATGCGAAGGCGCGTTACAACGTCGCGCCGAGTCAGGACGTTTTGAGCGTGATAAACGCGAGCGGTGAAAAACACGCCGTTTATTTGCATTGGGGTCTAATTCCCTCTTGGAGAAAAGAACTGCGCGGCGACGGCATCATTAATGCCAGGAGCGAGACGCTTGCCGAGAAGCCGAGCTTTCGGGATTCGTTCAAACGCCGCCGCTGCCTGATTCCCGCCGACGGGTTTTATGAATGGAAAAAAGAAGGAGGAACAAAACAGCCCTTTTATTTCCAAATGAAAAACGAAAGCGTTTTCTCGTTCGCCGGAATCTGGGACGTTTGGAAGAAAGACGGCGACGAAATTATTTCGTGCGCGATCATCACGACCGAGCCGAACGAATTGCTGGAGACGGTTCACAATCGAATGCCGGTAATTCTTCGCGCCGGAGATGTGGACGCTTGGCTCGACGAAGACACGACCGCCAACAATTTGCAAGATTTATTGAAACCTTATCCGGCTGATTATATGAAAAGCCATCCGGTCGGCTTGGCTGTCAATAATCCGGGCGTGGACGAACCGCAACTCATCGAACTTGAAAACTTAAGAACAGTAAGGGACGACAATTAAACGCTACAAGATTTGAACTAATTTTTGAATTTTAATTTTTCTTGTGCATTTTCATTGTTTGGATTAAGTTCGAGCGATTTCTTGAACTCTGTCAGAGATTCCTCTTTCTTTCCGTTTCGCCAGAGAGCATTACCGTAATTATTGAATGTCCGCCAGCTTTTTGGAAATAACTGAGTGTTTAATTTATAGGCTGCCAGCGATTGCGTCTGCAACTTTCCTATCCGGCTAAATTCAAGACCCACCCGATCCATTTCCTCTTCAGATAAAGAATACTCATCAGTGTTATCTTTTAATTCATTAAAATGAGCGAGTGCATATTCGCTGCTTCTTTCAAAGGCATCTCTTGCGTAAATAAACGCCAATGACTTTTTATATTTAACAGGCTTGCCGTTGAGAATGTTCATCGCGTCGGTTGCCGAAGTCGGCGGACTTTGAACATTTTGCAGAATAATGACGCACTGCTTTTTGGTGGTATTTCTCAGGATAATGGTTGACACGCCGGGATTTGCGCCCGTATGCTGCACGATTTTTCCTAACGATTCATCAGTCGAAACGAACCAGCCTAAACCTGTCGAGTAACCCGGAATTGCTTTATTACTCTCTCCATTGTTTAAATTCGACGGAGTAAACGCTTCTTCCAAAGCGGCGGGTTTGAGCAGTTTTCCCGCATATAACGTCCGGTCGTATTTCAATAAATCCGTGACGCTGCTGACCACATTGTTGCCGCCCGCTAACCCGGTCAAATTATAAGTCCATTCCTTCCAGTCGGGGAGCGTATCCATTTGCAGTAATTTCATTTCATAGTGATTATTGAATTGATAATTTATCGTTCGATTTTTATCTCTCGTTTGGACGAGCGAAGTTTGAACGTATGTGTCAGCCATACCCGCCGGAAGGAAGATGTGTTTTTTCATATAAGCTGGAAAGGATTCCCGGCTGACTTTTTCAATCAGCAGTGCCAGTAACTGAAATCCGACCGATGAATACGACCATTTTTCACCCGGCTCGAAAAGCAGAGTTTTGCTGCTTTTGTAATCAATCAAAGCCGGAATAACATCTTCATTATAGCGATTTTCAGAATCACGCGACCTGATAACCGCAGTGTTTGAACCACCCTCGACAATCGCTTTCAGTTATTAACTTCAAGCCTTCTGAGATAGCGCGGTCAAGTTCCTCTTCGGTTCGCGCTTTTGCTTTTCTCAAGTGTGTTTTTAACTTTGACCACATTTGTTCGATCGGCGAGTAGTCCGGTGAATATGGCGGCAGCCAGATGACGCGCGCGCCACAACTTTCGGCAATTTCTTCAATCCGGCTTGCCCGATGCGCTCCCAGATTATCCAGAACTAAAACATCGCCAAATCCCAGACAAGGACGCACAAAGTTTTCACAAAACGCATTAAAAACGAGCGTGTCAACCGCTCCTTCAACCAGCATCGTCGTTTCCACTCCCGTCAGCCCGATTAAACTCACCACCGAAGTTGATTGCCCGTAGTTCTTCGGCACACTTTCTTGGACTCTGTGTCCCGGCGCGGCGCGTCCGAAAAGGCGCGTCAAAACTGTGGTCACTCCTGATTCGTCAATGAATTTGAGCCGCTCGTGAATCACCTTTTTCATCCGCCGCCGGAACCAGGCTCGCTTGGCGTTGTTGCGCTCACCGGCAATCAACGACTTTTTTTACGCGGCAAGCGCAAAGCCCGTAACTCACGGCTGACGGTCGCCGCGCTGACCGCCACCTGTTCTCTGATTTGCAAATCTTCCTGTAACTCGGCGAGCGTCGCGTCAGGTTGTTTTTTAATTTGCTTTGCCAGAAAACTTCGATGTTTGTCCGACAACACTTTTTTCGCTCCAGCCTGCTGCGGCAGCCGTTCCAAAGAGCCGGTGGCGCGTTTTTGCCGGAGCATCTTTTTCAAGAATGTTTGACCGACACTAAATTTGGCGGCAATTCCGGCAATAGTTTCCTCACCTTTTTCGTAAGCGGCAACAACGCGCTCTCGTAAATCTAAAGAATAAGCTCGCATTGCTTTAGCTTACATCGTCGAAATCAGTCGCTCAATCCTGAAAACCGCTATAGTGAAATCACTTTGCTAGTGACCTAATTTTTGCGTTCTTAAACGCCAAGCAATGCAACGGCAACACCGATTATTACAACTCCGATGATGGCGGCTAACGAAACCGTCAGGCTCGGCGAACGGCGATGCGCTTCGGGCAGAAGATCGCTCGTCGCCGTGTAGAGAAAGAACCCGGATGCCAGTGCCAGAAAGACGGCGAGCGACGACGGCGACGGCAGAAAAATCAGCGCGAGCATTCCGCCCAATACCGGCGCAATCGCGTCCATAATGAGAAAGAGAATATCGCCCTTTGCCATCTGTTCGCCGCGCGTGATGAGGAGAATCGTGTTTAAGCCGTCGCTCGAATCGTGCGCGATGACGGCGAGGGCGACAAGCAGACCGGTTTGCCAGTCAACCAGCGAAGCCGCGCCGATTGCCATTCCGTCGAGCGTGCTGTGAGCAATCAGTCCGATGGCGCCCATTCGCCCGATTTGTTTATGCATTTGGTTTTCGCAGTTTCCTTCGGGACAGGCGTGCAGAATCAATAACCGCTCGATTAAATAAAATCCCAGAAAACCGACGATGACAGTGCCTAAGACAAATTTGGAATTCCACTGCCGCTCCTGCGCGATTGATAAAGATTCGGGCAAAAGGTCGAAAAAAGTCGCGCCGAGCAGAACTCCCGCGCCGAAACCCATCAGCAAATGAATCCGGCGGCGCAGGTGAATCGCCGCAAATCCGCCGGCGAGCGTCGAAAGCATCGCCAACGATGTAAAAAGTAGAATCAGCATTTTCGGCTGCTCATAATAATCAAACTTCGTCGCTGTTTTTCTGCATTTCGCCGTTAAACTTCGCCGCGATTTCCGCCACGCGCCTGCCTTGCAGACGCGCCGCCGTCAGCGCAACTTCATCCGGGTTGAGTTGAGCGTTATTTGACGTGAACGACGCGCCGTAGGGATTGCCTGCCGCAAACTGACTCGGTTCGACGTATCCAGGCGCGACGATAATCATATTCCAGTGATAAAAAATCGTATTCAGCGAGAGAATCGTCGCTTCCTGCCCGCCGTGCGCGGTCGCAGTCGTTGTGAAAGACGAGCCGATTTTATTCGTCAAAGCTCCCTTCGCCCACAGCGCGCCGGTCTGGTCAATAAAGTTTTTGATCTGCGCCGACGGCAGACCGTAGCGCGTCGGCGTGCCGAAGATAATCGCGTCCGCCCATTCCAAATCGTCGTTCGTCGCTTCCCTAATGTCGGAAGTTTCCTCCAGATGTTGTTTCCAGCTTGCGATGCTGCCGTAAACTTCTCCCGGTGCGGTTTCTTTGACCCTCAAAAGCCGGGTTTCAGCGCCCGCATTTTCGGCGCCCTTTTCGACAGCTCGCGCCAGTTTGTGAGTTGTTCCCGTCTGGCTGTAATAAATTATCGCTACTTTTGCCATTGCTTGTTCTCTCCTTTTAATAAATGAAACGAATAATAATTTGCGAAACTATGCGCCGCGTTCATTTCTCAAATTGATTTTTCGGTTTCACGCTAAATCGAATAAAATAAATTCCGTTCTGTTTTCCAAAGCCTTAATTTTCAAAGCCGTTTCCTCGCTAATTGCCGCGCCGTCGCTCCGGTTCAATTTTTCGCCGTTGAGTTCTAAAGAGCCTTTGACCACTTGCAGCCACGCGTGCCGCTTTTCCGTTAAATCGTAGGAAATTTCCTCGCCTTCGCTTAAAATCGAATCGAAAACCGAAACATCCTGATTGATTTTTAATGAATCGCTCCGTGCATCATGAGAGGCGACGAGTTTTAATTTGCCGCTTTTCTCTTCAGGCGCAAACATTTTCTGCTCGTACCCGGCTGGTAAATCATCTTTTTCCGGCAGAATCCAAATCTGATAAAAATGCAGATTCTCGGTTTTCGACGGGTTGTATTCGCTGTGCCGGATGCCCGCACCGGCAGTCATTCGCTGCCATTCGTGCGGACGCAGAATTTCTTCGCCGCCGGTCGAATCCTTGTGCGCGATGGCGCCTTCGACGACATACGACAGAATTTCCATATCTTCGTGTCCGTGCGTGCCGAAGCCTTGTCCGGCGGTTACGCGGTCTTCGTTAATCACCCGCAAACTTCTGAACCCCATCATTTCCGGGTTGTAGTAATCGGCGAATGAAAACGTGTGGTATGTGTTGAGCCAACCGTGATCGGCGTGTCCTCTTTCGTTTGATTTGATAACTTGCAGCATCTCTTTTTTCTCCTTCCGGTAAAAATCAACAAACGCTTCAGGCGATCTTCGCGTCTGCTCTATTCAGTCGCCGCTCGCATTCGTTGATCGGCAAATCGTTGATGCTCGCGTATCGCTTGCGCATCAAGCCGTCGGCGTCGAATTCCCAAAGCTCGTTGCCGTAGGAGCGAAACCAGTTATCGCTGTCGTCGCGCCATTCGTATTCAAAACGCACCGCCATCCGGTTATCGCGGAAACCCCACAGTTCTTTGACGAGTTTGTAATCCAATTCTTTCGCCCACTTCGCGGTCAAAAACCGGACTACATTCTCGCGCCCGCTGATAAATTCCGTGCGGTTTCGCCATTCGGTGTCAATCGAATAAGCGAGCGATACTCGCTGCGGGTCGCGCGTGTTCCAGGCATCTTCGGCGGCTTTAACCTTTGCTGTTGCCGTCTCATATGTAAACGGCGGTTTGATAATCATTTGTGACATAAATCTTTTCGACTCCTCGCTTTTTTGTTTTATTTATTAACAACTTTTATTCCAGCCGTTTGGAAACCAACCCGTGCTGCAAAAATTGCCTGAAATACAAGGCTTCACACGCCTTTACAAATCGCCGAAGCAGCATTTAACGAACGCAGCTTTGTCGTTATTTCAACCTTTCCGCGACGCTATTTCGACATTGCCGAAACCGAATGACGGAATTGTTAATTCACCGTCGGAAGATTTTTTCCTGCTCCTGAAGCGTTCCTTCGGTATCGTCGCCGAAATCCGGGATTTGGTTGTTACCGGCAAGATGCGACGGCGGATCTTCGATTGCTTCGAGCGGTTCCTGGTCAACCAATTCGCCGCTCGATAAATCCTGTTCGCTAATTTTTTTCTTTTCTTCGCCGTTCATAATTTTCTCCTGAAATTTTTGATTCGACCGCCGTTTTATTAATAATTGAAACTCTTCCGGCAACTAAATTATTTCTTTGACGTGCCGGATATTCGAGTGGACTTTTTTCGCAATCTCGTCAACCTCGCCGGATAAAATCAATTTGCCCATCGTGACGGCGTAGCCCTCGACTTGTTTGGCAGTGATGTGCGGCGGAATCGAAAGCGCGTTCGGGTCGGTGACGACATCAATCACCGCCGCGCCTTTGTAAGCGAAGGCTTCGCGCAAACCTGTTTCGACATCAGCGGGTTTTTCGATTCGCACGCCATATAAACCAATCGCTTTTGCCACGTCCGCGAAATTCGGATTTACGAGGTTAGTTTCATAGCCTTTATAAACGGCGACTTCCATTTCGAGGTTGACGAAGGCGAGCGAGCTATTGTTAAAGACGACGATTTTCACCGGCAAATCGTATTGCAGAACGGTTAGAAGTTCGCCGAGGAGCATCGCAAAACCGCCGTCGCCGGACATCGAGATGACTTGCCGGTCGGGGTATAAAAACTGCGCGCCGACCGCATACGGGACGGCGTTCGTCATCGAACCGTGCGAGTATGAAGCGAGCAGACTACGTTTCCGCGCTGCCTTGACGTGCCGCGCCATCCAGACGTTGCACATTCCGGTATCGCAGGTGATAACCGCGTCGGCGTCGGCGATTTCGTTAATTTTCGCCGCGACGAATTCCGGGTGAATCAATCCGTTTTCGGCGACGTGCCGCACGTAAATTTCGGTGTTCTCCATCTTTTCACGATGTTTTTCGAGAATCCGTTCTAAAAAGCGGCGGTCGGTTTTAGGCTGCAACATTGGATGCAATTCGTTTAATGTTTCGCGCACGTCGCCGACGATTCCCAAATCAATCCGCGCGCGTCTGCCGATATGTTCCGGGAGAATGTCCACCTGCGCGATGCGGCACTCGGTCGGATAAAAATTCGGATACGGAAAATCCGTGCCGAGCAAAATGAGCAAATCGCATTCGTGCATCGCCTCATAAGCCGCGCCGAAACCGAGCAGCCCGCTCATTCCGACGGCGTATGGATTTTCATACTCGACGAACTGTTTGCCGCGATAAGCGTAACCGACGGGCGCGAGCAAAGTTTCAGCAAGTCTGACGACTTCATCGTGCGCGTCCGCGCAGCCCGCGCCGCAAAACAAAGTGATTTTCTCGGCTTCCGAAATCATTCGGGCGAGCTTTTCCAAACTCTCCGCGTTCGGGCGAACGGTCGGGCGATTGCTGACGATGCCGTGCGCCAAAGTTTCGTCCGGCAGTTTTTCGGCGGCGATGTCGCCCGGCAAAACGATCACGCCGACACCGCCGAGACTTAAAGCATTTTGCATCGCAATCTGCAAAACACGCGGCATTTGATTGGCGTTTGAAATCAGCTCGCAGTAATGACTGCATTCCTGAAAAAGTCGGTCGGGATGCGTTTCCTGAAAATAATGCGTGCCGATTTCCGTGCTTGGAATATGCGAGACAATCGCCAAAACCGGCGCGGCGGCGCGGTGCGCGTCATAAAGTCCGTTCATCAAATGCAGGCTGCCGGGACCGCTCGACCCGGCGCAAACCGCCAGCTTTCCCGTGAGCTGCGCTTCGGCAGACGCGGCAAAAGCCGCCGCTTCTTCGTGGCGCACGTGAACCCATTTGATTTTCCCGCTGCGCCGCATCGCCTCGGAAACCGGATTGAGACTGTCGCCGACGATGCCGTAAATGCGCTCGACACCGGCTTCGACGAGTCTTTCAATCAATTCGTCGGCAACCGTTTTGGTATGAAATAAACTCATAATTTTCGATCTCAAATTTTACACATTTCAAACTGCCAACTCAGCCGCCTAAAATTTTCGTCTCTTATTATTGTTTCTCGCCTTTGAGCCGTTTTATTTCCGCTTCAAGTTTTTCGATGTGTTCATAAAGCGGCTGGCTCATCAGTTTGATTTCCTCAATCGTAAATCGCGGCGTGATGTGCTGCGGGCAGTTCCAGTCGAACGCTTCGACGTGCAGAACAAAGGCGCGTTCAATACGCGCTTTGTAATTCGGAACTTTTAACTTCTCGGCTAATTCGGGCGCGTCCTTCGCATCTTTAATTTCGGCGCGGGCGAGAATTTTGAGCCGCTGCTGGTTCGGGTAATCCATCAGAATCAACGCGGCGCGGTCGTTGACCGATAAATTTCCCGTGCTGATGTATTGCAGATTGCCGCGAAAATCGTCGTAGCCCAAAGTTTTAGAATCTAAAACTTTCAAAAACCCCGGCGGACCGCCGCGAAACTGCACATACGGCTGATTGTTTTCGCCGACCGTCGCCAGATAAAAACTGTCGCGCGTCGAGATAAATTCGATTTCTTCTTCGCCCAAGCCGAAAAAATCCGGCTCGCCAGATTCAAATCTTGCGAAATTGCCTCGCGTGCCGAAATGTTCCTGCGCCCTTTTGACCGACGGCGTAAAAGTTAAATCGAAAAATTTGTGCGACATTTCACTCACTCCTTAGATTTTCATTCTAACGCTTTTACGGCGATTTGATGGCTTGCGTTGATCGTTGCCGAATTATTCGACCGCGCCCAGATTCTGATTCCGATGACGACGGCAAACAGCGCAATCCCAAGCGGAAAAATAAACCGGTCGAGTTCGATGCGGGCAAGTTCCGCGCCCCCGAGACCAAACGAGAAAATCACGATTATCACGCCGAGCATTTTAGAAGCTCTCAAAGCATTCGTCTGCCCGATTGCCGCCAGACGCTGCGTTCCGGCGGCTAAACTTCCGTCTATACCGTCAACCAGAACCATCCCGGCGGAAAACGCCAAACCCAACAGCCACGGATTGTTTTGTCCGGCGATTATCAGCGCGGATAATTGCGAAGCCGTTTCAAATCCGGCGGCGAGCAGCATTCCCAACAAAAACGGCTGCGCGATAATCGGGCGCGCCGGTTTCGATTGCAACGCGGCTTTTGCGGGACGCCGGAGCAGTCGCCAGAGATTAACCGCGCCGATTAAAATTAACGTCCACGGACCCAAAAACGCGAATCGCTCGGCGACGAACTGCCCGATTCCGACCGCCAGCAAGATAACGACGAGGCTGTGTCCGAGCGCGAAATAAATGCCGTTCGTCCGGCGCGGGCGCAGGCGCGTCAAGCCGTCAATCGCGGCGAGATGATCCGGGTCAACCGCGTGCCGCATCCCCAGAGCCAGACCGATGATTAATACTTCATTCAAAATAATCCTCCGCCGATTTTCGCCGCATTTGCCGATTGGTTTGCGCGACAGAAAGGATCGAAACGAAGCGTTTCAAATTCCTGCGGGAGCGGCAAAAGCGTTCCGGCGGCTTTGCTCTCGGAAGCCCAAACGACGAGAGATTCGTATTGCTCGAAACGATTAATGTTTCCGAGCCAAACGCTATCCGACGAATTGGAAATACTGACGACGTTCGGCAAATCGCACGGTCCCAAGCAGCCGCTGATGGAAAGCTGAATGTTTTTCAAAAGCCCGCGCGCTTTCCATTCTCGTTTCAGCCATTCGATTGGCACTTCCGGTTTTCCGCGCTCGGTTTTGCCGCAGCAGCAACCGCTGCACATCACGACGTGACCGATCACTTGCCTTTTAGTTTGCAGGGCGGGTTCGGCGGCATTCAGCATATTTTCTCCTTGATATGTTCAGCCGCTTCAAATTCATCGCCGAAGGAAAGACGCGCTTCGACTTCTTCCATCTTTACCGCCAATTCGTCGGGCGTTAAAATCCCTTTTTGGAAAAGGATAACGGCGAACACGACGATCCACCGCTGGTAATAATTGAGTTTGACGACTAAATTGCTGCCGAGCGCTTCAACGCCGCGGCGTTTTTCTTCCGTGTTGATGATTTTGTAAAGATCAAGCACGTCGGCAAGCGCGTGACAGCGTTTTTCCCACGGCAAAAGCTCGTGTTCGACGCGCTCGAACGGCGCGGAATCCTGACCGCCGGTTTCGTTCGGAAGTATTCTTAAAAGATTTGCCAGTTCGTTCATCGCGCTGCCTCCTTCTGTTTAGCCGCATCGAGATTTACTCGAATCACGCCGATCATCGCGTCGCGCGTGACTAAATCCGCAAGCTGCTCTTCGCTGAAATTTTCCGTGTTTTCCGGTCGCTGCGGCAGCACGAGATAGCGCACCATCGCCGTCGAATCGCTGACGCGAATTTCCACCTCGTCGGGAATCGTCGTGCCGAATTCTTTGAGCAGCGCGCGCGGCTCTTTAACCGCGCGGGCGCGATACGGCTTCAATTTATACCAGTCGGGCGGAAGTCCCAATACGGGACGCGGATAGCACGAACAAAGCGTGCAGACAATCAGATTGTGAACCGCATCGGTATTTTCAAGGACAATCAGCGATGTATCGTCGTAAAAAGTGATGCCGAGTTCCTCGCACGCGGCGCGTCCGTCGGCGAGCAATCGTTTTTTGAATCCTCGGTCAACCCACGCTCTGGCGACGACTTTTCCGCCGAGCGCGGGATTGCGCGAATCGAGGACTTCGATCTGGCGGCGAATATCGTCCGGTTCGATTAAATGTTTTTCGATTAACAGTTCAGTCACTGACCTTTCCATAATTTCAAAGTAATCGGGAGCTTTATCGCTCGCTTCTTCAATCGGGGTATGGTCGTGATTGTGTTCGTGTGTATTCATATTTTATTCCTATTCAGCCTCATTTCTTTCGAGCCAGGTCTCGAAAACCTCGATTCGCAGATTGTCATCGGGCGAACCAGCGTAGCCGTTCCACAACTCGTGAAGCGGAATCGCAATCCGGTAGTAATGGCGTTTTTTTCCGGCGTTTCTGCCGTAGCCTTCCTCTTCGTTGTTGATTGTCGCCGGTTCGATGACTGTTTCGACGATTCCTCGTTTGCCGCGAATGTAATTCGGCACACGAAAATGACCGATTGGAAAACGCATCGAAATCCGCACCCGATCCCCAGCCTTAAAAATCGGCTCTTCGCCAATCGCTTTGACAATGCCGGACAAAAATCCCGTCGCCGCATTCGATTCGTCCACCGTTTTTATTTGCTCCATAGTCAAACTCCCTCAAAGTCCGTTTGATTCAATTTCATCACTTCAGCTTTTTCCAACCGACAGCCCGGTCAGCCGATTCAAAAAGGCGAAATTTCAAAAATAGTTGCGCGTTTGGAAGCAGCCTCTCTTCCGGCACTGCACTTGGAAGCGCAACATCATAAGTTTTATTGAAGGAAAACCTTTGGCATTACAAACTCGCGCCGTAGCCGAGTCTTGTAAACAGCACCAGCGAACAAAAATAGTCGCGCCGCAAATGCCGGTCAATTTCGTGATTCTTTCAAAACATTAGCCGTTTCGCCGAAATTACTTAAACAACTTTTATACCGTTCGTCGTATTAAGGCGCTGCGCCGTAAAAGGCGCGAAATATAAGGCTTTTATTGCTGACCTTAATGGCGAGAGTCGGATTCGGCAACATATTTTTGTCGGCATTCAGGCGCGCCGAGTCGCTATTTCGACAAAGCGGAAATCTGTTCTAAAGCGTTAATAGGCATCCGAACACCTTTGTCCAAAAGCGCAGTAAACCCGGATTTGCAAAGCTCTTCAAAACTGCCGTTCGACAAAAAAAGCTCTTGATGAAAAACGACCGCGCAGGTGTTTTTCATCAAGAGCTTTTTATTTAACTTTGCTCGCTTGAGAAACGAGAAATTAATTGTCGAGAGATACGAATTAGGCGAAAACCGTTTGTTGCGCTGGGCGCGAAATGCCGAGTTTTTCCATCTTGGAGATGAGCGTCGTGCGCTTTAAGCCGAGTCTGGCAGCCGCGCCGCCCGTTCCGCCGACGCGCCAGTTGGTCTGGCTTAAAGTCCGAACTATAAATCCGCGTTCAAATTCTTCAAAAGTTGGATTGCCGGCGGCGTTTTGTTTGTTCCTGTTCAATTCCGAAAACTCCGGTCGCAAAACCGCGTCGCGCGACAAAATCACGGCGCGTTCGATGATGTTTTCGAGTTCCCGGACATTGCCCGGATAATCGTAGTCCTGAAGCGCATTTATCGTTTCCTTTTGAATC
>CAXSGY010000043.1:0-27358 GCA_964237235.1 uncultured Pyrinomonadaceae bacterium | reverse complement strand
CGTGCAGTTTGCCAGCACCATTGTTTGGTTGCGATAAAATGTCAACAGAACCTAGATGATAGTTTTTTCGCAATCGCAACGCATTAAATCAGTGAACCGCGAAAAATGCGCGGTAATTTTTTTAAGGAGATTTTATATTTGATGTGGGACCAAACGGAAGACGAATACGCGAGTTATGAAACCGAGCCGACGGATTATTACGGCGCGATCAGGGAAGAAGCGGTAAAAATTGCCGAACAGGAGCTTTTAAAAGATACGAGGGAAATCGGCGCGAACAATCGCGGTCCGGTCGTTGATGTTTATTTGAGAAACGCCAACGCGCTCGGCAAAGACGTTGATCCGAGCATCGCGGGCAAAGGCTGGTGCGGAATGTTCGTTTATTATTGCTACAGTGAGGCGGCGAAGAAATTCGGAATGAGTTTGCCGTTTCATTCGGGCAATCTGTGGAGAGGCAGTCATCTCAGAAAATGGAGCCATCTTCATCCGGACAAAATCGTTAAGCAATCGCCGCTTTTGCCCGGCGACATTTTTATCATCGGCGACAATCATATGGGAATAATCACCAACCAAATCAGGGCAGATGTTTATGGAACCATTGACGGCAACCAAGCCTCGATTAAAAAGAATAATGAGAAAAAAATCTCGCCAGGAAAAGGGGTAGCGAGGTGCGAGCATTCGTATTACAAATTCGATTCGCTGATCAGAATTTAATAAAAAAATTGTTACGGCATTTATAAACTAAAAATTCAGCCGCCCGATGATTTAATCGGCGGCTGAATTTATTTTTGAACTCATTTCTTCTGAAAAAACTCAATCGAATAATCTTCGCTTTCGACAAAATTCTAAATTTCGTAAAAACAATTTTTCCGAATGATAGTTATTGCCGGTTTCAAACGCATTAATAATTGAAGCCGGGAAAACGGTTTATATTTTCGAGGAATTTATTTATGAAAAATATACGGGCATTTATCATCGGACTTTTGGCAATTTTATTTATCGGCGCGACGGCGAACGCGGCGACCTGGACGGTGACGAAATCTACGAACAGCAACGACAATGTTTGCAACGCCGATTGCAGCTTGCGCGAAGCGGTTTTTAACACCGATTCGGGCGACACGGTTGTTTTCGATCCGAATTTAATCGGGCAGACGATCACACTCGGCGGTTCGGAAATCGTTATCACCAAACGCATCACGATTGACGGATTTATCAACGATCCGAACGTCGTATTTTTGTCGGGCAGCAATACAAGCCGCATCTTTTTGATTGAAGCGGGCGCATCATTGGATTTGAAAAATATGATTCTCGTGCAGGGAAACGCCGCGTCGAGCAATTTTGACGACGGCAGAGGCAGCGCGATTTACGCCAAACAAAACAGTTCATTATCGCTCAACCGTGTCGCGGTTCGCGGCAACACGGCTAATGTTGCCGCAGTTATTGTGCGAACCGGAACTCATCATATTACAAACAGTTCATTTACCACCAATTCGGCTAATACCTGCATGGCAATTTACAATCAGGATTCCGGTGCCAATCTTTATATTGCAAACGTTACGTTCAGCGGCAACTTCGATCCCGTTGACGACCAATTTGGCTCAGGCGCGATTTGCAACAGCGGAAATCTGACAATTCGCAACTCGACGATTGCCAATAATGTTGCTGAAGTTGGCGGAGGCGGAATTTTCAGCGTCGGCGGAAGTATAAATTTGGGTAATACAATCGTCGCGCAAAACACCGCAGAAAACGCTCCTGATATTCAAATTTTCAATAACACAATTACTTCCGTCGGCGGAAACTTAATCGGCAGCACTGACGGCACTCCCGCCGGAACGTTCACGCAGCCAAACGACATCACGGGCGTTAATCCGTTGCTCGCGCCGACAAATTCTAATCAAGGCGGTTTTCCGGTCGCCACGCATCCGCTGCAAGCCGGAAGTCCGGCGCGAAACGGCGGAATCAATTCAAACGCGGTTGATCCCTTGACAAATCAGCCGCTGACTTTCGATGCTCGCGGCGCGGGTTTTCCGCGCATCGCCGCCGGAACGGTTGACATCGGCGCGTTTGAAGATCAGAGCGGTGATACTTCGCTCATCGTGACCAAAAACACAAACAGCAACGATTTTGTTTGCGATACGGATTGCTCTCTGCGCGAAGCCGTCTATCAGGCAGCAGTCAATTCCGGCACGGACACGATCACTTTCGCGCCGAATGTTTTCGGCAATCTTTCGACCGGCGGCAGCGAGTTATTGATCCAGAATCAAAACGTCAACATCGTCGGTTATCCGACCTTAAACGCGGAAACGTTGAGAATCACGGGCAGCAATGCGAATCGAATTTTTCATTTGAATAATGCAACCGTTACGCTTTCGGGAATGGCTCTGACGAACGGCAACGCGGGCGCGAATTTCGGCGGCGCGATTCTGGCGGAAAACAACAGCAATTTGACGCTCGACAAAATTATCGTCCGCAATAATTTTGCGACCGCTTACGGCGCGGTTTTTCTGAGCGGCGGCACGGGACATATTATCAATTCGACGATCAATAATAATTCGGCGAACACCGGACTCGCCATCGGCGCGAGCGGCACTTTGAATATAGCGAACACGACCGTCAGCGGCAATTTTGACGCGGACGGCGGCGCGGGAATCGGAGCGATTTACAATACCGGAACATTGAATATTCGCAATTCGACCATCTCTTTCAACCGCACGAGCGGCGGCACGGGCGGCGGAATTTTTAACGGCGGAACTTTGAACATCGGCAACACAATCGTTTCCAACAACATCGCGCTTCTCTCGCCGGACATCAATCAGAGCAGCGGAACGATTACGTCGGTCGGCGGCAATTTGATTTCAAATTCAAACGGTTTTCCGATGGGAACATTTGGTCAGACGAACGATGCGGTTAATGTTGATCCGCTGCTCGCCGCGCTTGCCGACAACGGCGGCAACGTGATGAGCCATCTGCTGATGCCGAACAGTTCGGCGATTAACGGCGGCGTTAACGCCAATGCGGTTGATCCGTTTGATAACGCTGTTTTGACAACGGACACGCGCGGCGCGGGTTATGACAGAATTCAAAACGGAACGGTTGATAAAGGCGCGTCCGAATCGCTCGCGCCGACGGCGGCGGGCGTTTCGGTCGGCGGTCGCGTAACGACGCAAAAAGGCATCGGGCTGGCTGACGCGCAAATTTATCTGACCGACCGAACCGGCAGTTCGCGCATCGCTTCAACTGATTCCAAAGGCTTTTACCGATTTGAAAATGTGCCGAGCGGCGAAACTTATATCATCAATATCGTTGCCAAGCGGCATCAATTTAATCCGCAGGTCATCACGATTCTGGAGGAAACGGGCGAATTGAATTTTGTTGCCGTTTCATTTTATCCGAAAACGAATTTTGACTGATTTCAGATAATCGAAACGACGGATTGCGGCTTTTTTTTCCGCCGTCCGTCGTTTTTTACAAATCGCCTGCGACGAATTGTTTTCGAGCTTCGTCCGAGAAAAGTCGCTCGCGCGTGTAGAATTTTAAAGGATAATCCTTATCGAATTGTTCGATTAGTTCGCCGCAAATTTCGCCGGGCGGAGAATCGGGTTTCGATTTGCGAAAATCGTCAACGGTTCGCAGCCAGAAGACGGTCAGGGTTTCGTGATACGGCATTTCCTTCGACAAATCAACTTCAAACGACTTCAAAAGATTAAAAATACCGTCGCGCATTTTCTTCGACGCAAATTCAAAATCGTGATTGGCGAGGTAAAAAAGCGCGACCGTCAGATGTTCGGCGTGTCGCCAATCGGAGCGCGAAATCGCGCCCGTTTCAAACCTTTGAACCAAATCTTCGATTTTAGTTTCGGAATTATATTTGTTCATATAAATGTGAGCGCGCCGCGCGAGTTTGCCGACGAAGCGAGCGCGAAGCTGCTTGATTATGATCAGCGCGACTTGGACGGCAACGATTTATTTTTCGCGCTTTTGCGCTTCGTCGGCAAACTCGCGCAATGCCCTCTTTACAATACAAAAAAGACAAAAAAGCGGACTTCAAAAATCCGCTTTTTTGAATCAATCGTTAAAAATTTCTGCTTTAATCGTCGCGCAGGGTATCCACGAAAACTTCGAGAAATTCCTTCTGCGCTTCGGATAATTCGATGAATTTAATGCCGAAGCCGATTTCCAAAACGTGGTTGATGACTTCGCCCCAAAGCTGTATATTTCTGCCGTCGGTCAGCGGGAAAAATATTTTAACGGTTTCGCCGTCTTCAACTTCGCCGGAACAAAGCACGAAGCAGCCGATTGGCGAAATGTCGCTGATGGTGCCGTTTTTTCTGCCGATTAAGCCTTCCCATTCGATGTCTATGTTGCATTGAAACCGCTCGGCGGCGCGGCGTTCTGCGCCTCTTCTTCTGTCTTGTGTCATAAAAATCTCTCAATCGCTTTCTGATAAAACGACGATTCGTCAGCGATTTTCAATTTTTGCCGCGCGTTTTCCGCTCGTTAAATAATAGTAAACGGGCAAGCCGATTGCAATCAGGAAAATTCCCGCGAACGATTGCGTCGGGCTGGAAATCATCGTCGTAATCAAAAGCCACGCCGCGACAAGCAGAAATAAAATCGGCACGATTGGATAACCGAACGCGCGATAGGGGCGAATCGCGTCGGGGTATTTGCGGCGGAAAACGAACACGGTCGAAGTGGCGAGAGCGTAAAAAATCCAGGAGCCGAAAATCACATAATCGGTCAAAGTGTCGAACGAACCGGACAGCGCGAGAACGCACGCCCAAATTCCCTGCACGACGAGCGCGATGACCGGAACGCGCGTGCCTTCGCTCAATCTGCCCATCGGCTCAAACATCAGACCGTCCTGCGCCATTGCGTATGGAACGCGCGCGCCGGTCAAAATCGAAGTATGCAGCGTGCCGATTGACGACAGCATCAAGCCGACCGTAAAAAGCGCGACCGCGAAACCGGCGGCAATCGAACCCGCGCCGCCGAAAAATCTCGAAACGATTTCTTTGGCGACCGACGAATCCTTCGACACCGAAGCGATTGCCGTCGGATCGAGCGTATAAAAATACGCGATGTTGACGAAAATGTATAAAAAGATAATTAAAATCGTGCCGCCGATTAAGGCAATCGGCAAATTTCGTTCGGGTTTTTCGATTTCTCCGGCGACCAGAGTTAAATTATTCCAACCGTCGTAACCCCAGAGCGCGCCGAGCATCGCCGCGCCGAAACCGGCGGTAAAACTGTAAGAAGGCGAACCGTAACGAATCGAATCGGCTACGCCTTCGCACGCGCCGCCTGCCTCAACAAGTGAAAAATGCGCGAACGTGCCGCCCGCGACCCAGACGAACGCGCCGATGCCGACGAACGCGATTAAAATAATTTTGACGATTGTCAAAACCGTCGCAATTCGCCCGCTCAAATAAACCGAAGCGCAGTTGATCGTCGTAAAAATCACGATCATCATCACGGCGATAATTTGCAGCGAAGTCAGCTCGAACCCATAACCGAAAATGTCGGTTTTGAGAATTGTCTGTTTTAATTTGCCGTCGAGAAAATCGTTCAAACCGATGGCGAAAACAACGGCGACCGAAGCCTGCGCGCCGGTTTTGCCGACGAAAATCAGCATCCAGCCGTAGAGAAAACTCCAGACGCGCCCGTATGCGTCGCGGAGATAAACGTATTCGCCGCCCGCTTCCGGCTTCATCGCCGACAATTCGGCGTAGGTCAACGCGCCGGCGAGCGACAAAATGCCCGCCGCGATCCACGCGATTATCACCCACGTCGGGCTGCCGACGTTGCACGTCATCACTCTGGCTTTCAAAAAAACGCCCGTGCCGATGACATTGCCCAGAATAATCGAAATCGCCGCAACTAAACCGAGCGCGCGAACCAAAGTAACCTTATTGACCGATTCGGAAGCCATAATTTTTTTTCTTTGACAAAAGCAATGACTTCGACATTTTACGCTAAAATCCGGCTTAATGAAAATTTTTCGCCGCGTGATAAAATCGCAGACGTGCGCGAAATCCAATTTTCAGCCGACGATTTAACTGCGGCACTGCTCAACTTATCCGAACGGGAAACGGTTTGTCTGCTCGACAGCGGCGGCGTTTCTTACGCCGATTCGCGTTTTTTGATCGCCGGAATCAAGCCGCTCGAACTTTTTGAAATTAATTTTGACAACGCCGCCGAAACGCTCGCCGCGCTCGATGAAAAATTTTCGAATCCGAACGTCGCCTACATTTTTACGCTTTCCTACGATTTCGGCTTAAAGCTCGAAAAAATTAAGCCGCGAGCGAAGGAATTTCAAACTTTCGACGAGCCGGACGTTTTCGCCGCCGCCTTCGATTGTTTGATCGTTCACGATTACGAAACGAAAAAATCTTTTCTGACCGGCGACGAACCGCGGTTCGACGAAATCGAAAACGCACTGATTAAAGGCGTGAAAAACGAACGAAGCGAACCGATTTTCGCGGACGGAAAAAGTTCGATCTCTTCAAATTTTACACGCGAAAAATACGTCGCGGCGGTTGAGGAAATTCAGGAACGCATTCGTCGCGGCGATACTTATCAGGCGAATTTAACCCAGCAATTTCGGGCGCGTCTGCCGGAAACGCTGACCGCGCAAGCAGCTTTTCGGCAACTTCGCCAACATCATCCCGCGCCGTTTGCCGCGTTTTTGAAACGAACAAACGATACGGTCGTCAGCATTTCGCCCGAACGATTCTTTAAGATTGAAAATCAGACGGCAGACGCGAAACGAACGATTTCAGCCGCGCCGATTAAAGGCACAAGGCGGCGCGGCGCGTCGGAAAACGAAGACGAAATTTTGCGCGACGAACTTTTAAACAGCGCGAAAGATTTAGCCGAAAATACGATGATCGTTGATCTTCTGCGAAACGATTTGGGAAGAATCTGCGAATTCGGCTCGATCAAAGTCGAAAAGCTCTGCGCTCTGGAAACACACCCGACGCTTTTTCATCTCGTCTCGACGATCAAAGGCGATTTGCGCGAAATTGTCAAATTTTCCGATGTAATCCGCGCCGTTTTCCCGTGCGGCTCGATCACCGGCGCGCCGAAAATCAGCACGATGCGGATCATTGACGAAATCGAAACCGCCGGGCGCGGGCTTTCGATGGGCGCGATTGGTTTTTCGGTTCAAAGTTCAAAGTTCGAACTTCAAAGTTCGATTAATTTATCGGTGGCGATTCGGACGATGACGATTCGAGACGGGGAAGCGATTTTTAATGTCGGCGGCGGCATTGTCATTGACAGCGTTCCCGAAGCCGAATACGCCGAATCGCTTTTGAAAGCGAAGGCTCTGCTTAACGCTTTGAACGCGGATTGATTGGAAGCTATCTCAAAAATACAAATTTTTCCGGTTTGGGGGCGGGCGACTGCCCGACTTTAGTAATAATGACGACGAATCGCCGGACAGTCGCCCGCCTCTAAACCATCGAAATTTATTTCTGAAAAAACTTTTAGTCGAGCGGCGGGAACATTTTTCGACGCTTCGGTGTCTAAATCGAAAAAGACTTTTCGAGGAGGATTTTTCAATGAACAGACCGAATATAAATGTCACGCCGCTGATTGACGTTTTGCTTGTGCTTTTGATTATTTTTATGGTCGTATCGCCGATCAAGCCGACCGATTTCAAAGCGAAAATTCCGCAAAAGCCCGAACCTGCGGTTCAGGCGAATACAAACCCCGATAGTTTAATCGTTGTAATTAACGAAGATTCGACGCTGCGGCTCAATTCGGAAATGAATTTGGGAACGATTGAAGATTCGGCGCGGCTCACGCAAAAACTTTCGGAAGTCTTCAAGCAGCGTCTTGAAAATCAGGACTACGCCGAAGAAAAAGCGTTTCGCGCCGATTTGTCGAACGAAGAAAAAATTCAGAAAACAGTTTTTATCAAAGCTCCGCGCTCGATTGATTACGGCAGCGTCGTCAAAGTGATAGATGCGGTGAATATCGCCGGTGCGTCGCCGATTAGTTTGCAAATTGATGATTTGACCAGGTAAAATTTATAAAAACGGAAGGCAATAATTTTTCTTTAAATCCGAAAAAACCTTGTGCTATAATTTTTTTGGCTTGATACGGGATTTCCCCGAAGTCGAAATCCCGCTGCAAAAGAAATCTCCTTCCCGAATCGCGCTGATGGTCAATTATTATCAAATCCTGAAAATTTCACCGAAGGCTTCCAATGCCGAAATAAAATCGGCTTACCGACGGCTCGCGCGAAAAATTCACCCGGATGTCAACACGACCGACGCGCCGGAAAACGCTTCGAGCGAATTCGCCAAAATCGCCAAGGCTTACGAAGTTTTGAGCGACCCGAAAAAGCGCGCCGCCTACGACCGTAAATTATTAAACGCGCAGTATAAAAACTCCGGCGATTCGGTTTTTTCGTCGGACAATATTCACGCTAAACGCTGGCGGCAGATGGCTTACGAACGCCGCTACAACGAAATTATCGACCGGATGATTGCCGACGAACGCCGTGAAACGATAGCTTTGCAAAAAGTTATTTTCCCGACCGTCGCGCTTTTCGTCTCGGTTTGTTTTGTGGCTGTCTTCAAGCCGAATTTCTGGACGAATTCGCAAATCATCGGTAAAATCGTGTTGTTTTCGCTCTTTATCGCCGGGCTTGTGCATCTTTTCAAACGCCTTCGTGCCGGATTTGAAAAATATACATACAGCTACGAAAATCTGCACGATTCGATTTTTGAAAAAGCCGCGCCCGAAGCGGAAAAGCCTTATACGCGCGCCGCCGCCGCGTGTTTTCTGATCATCGGCACCGCCGTCAGCCTCGGAATCGGTCTTTTAATCGGAAATTATCTCGAAACTTTTACCTTTTTATCGTCAATACCGACGGTTTTTTCCGCGTCGCTGCGTCCCGAATCAATTTTTTATCCGCCGATTGCCGTTCTGCTCGTTGATCTGATGCACACCGCCGCCTCGCGCCTCGAGCATTGAAATTCGTGCTGCTTGACATCTTTTCGACGGGCATTTATACTTAGTAATTCGCCTGAAAGCGAGACGAAACAAACTTTTTAAGCGTAGGATTTTAAGAACAGATAATGCCAAATCATAAGTCAGCCGAAAAGCGCGTCCGCCAGAATGAAAAACGCCGCGCGGTTAATCGAAGCCGCCGCAGCGATTTGCGGACGCAGATTAAAAAACTTCGTTCGGCTTTAACCGCCGGCGATAAGAATCAGAGTCAGGAAATTTTAATGCCGACCATTTCGGCGATTGATAAAGCCGTCAATAAAGGCGTATTGCACAAAAATACGGCGGCGCGTTACAAATCGCGCCTTTCGACGCACGTGGCGAAATTGGCGTAAAAGGTTTTTCTTTATCTCATAACTTCATAGTTTTTCTCCTTTGACTGAAACGGAAGCGAATCTTAAGCAAGTTCGCTTCCGTTTTTTTTGTTTTTACGTCGAAAAAAACTTGAAAATTACGCCGCGAAAAAGCGATAATTGAATTCAATAAATAAATTTAGAATCCCCTAACTAATAGTCGTTTATCTAAAGTCAAAATTGGTTTCTCCAAAATAAGGTTTTTCAAATTTATGCAAGAATTTTCAGATTTAATGCCTTCGGATATTTCGCGCTTTCCGATGGTGCCAATCCGCGATGTCGTTATTTTTCCTTTTACCAAAGTCGCCTTTAAAATCGGTCGTCCGAGTTCGGTGCGCGCGCTCGAACAGGCGATGACGAGCGAGCGCAATATTTTTCTCGCCACGCAGCACGACGCGACCGTTGACGAACCGAACCCGGAACAAATTTATACGGTCGGCACGCTGGGCAGAATTTTACAGGCGCAAAAACAGGACAACGGGCAAATCAAGGTCGTCGTCGAAGGACGCGAACGCGGGCAGGCGATGCGTTTCGAGCAGGACGACGACGGAATGTTTTACGCGCTGGTCAAGCCGATCAAATCAATTGATGAATCCGGCTATCAAACCGACGGGCTTTTGCAAAAAATTCACACTTTGGTCGAACAGTTTTTGCGCGTTTCACCCGACGCATACACCGACGCGCTGCAGGCGAGCTTGCGGGGAATTTCCGCCGCGCAGATTGCCGACGCGATGAGTTCGCATCTGCGAATCGAAGTCGCGGAAAAACAACAGCTTCTGGAAATGTTTTCCGTCCAGGAACGCCTCCGCAAATTAACGGAAATTCTCGAAATGGAAATCGAGAAAAAACAGCTCGACCGCACCGTTCACACGCGCACCAAAAAACAAATGGACAAACATCAGCGCGAATATTATTTGAACGAACAAGTCAAGGCGATTCATAAAGAACTCGGACGTAAGGACGACAAGGCGGAACTCGAAGAATTAAAGAAAAAAATCGAAGAAGCTGGAATGACCGAAGAAGCCAAAGACAAAGCTTTGCAGGAATTCGCGCGGCTCGAAGCGATGCCGCCGATGTCGGCTGAAAGCACCGTTTCGCGCACGTATCTCGATTGGTTAATCAATGTTCCCTGGAAAGAATCCTCGGAAGAAATCAACGATTTGACGGAAGCCGAGCGCGTTTTGAACGAAGACCATTACGGGTTGGAAAAAATCAAAGAGCGCATTCTGGAATATCTCGCCGTGCGTCAACTGGTCAAAAATCCGAAGGGAACGATTCTTTGTTTCGTCGGCGCGCCCGGTGTCGGCAAAACTTCTTTAGGAAAATCAATCGCCAACGCGACCGGCAGAAAATTCGTGCGTCTCAGTTTAGGCGGCGTTCACGACGAAGCCGAAATCCGAGGGCATCGGCGCACATATATCGGCGCGCTGCCCGGTCAAATCGTTCAACTGATGAAACGCGCCGGAACGAATAATCCGGTGATTTTGCTCGACGAAGTTGACAAGCTCGGCAAGGATTTTCGCGGCGATCCGTCCGCCGCGCTGCTGGAAGTTCTCGACCCGGAACAAAACTCGACATTCCGCGATCATTATTTAGACGTTGATTACGATTTGTCGCAAGTGTTTTTCATTGCGACGGCGAACGTTCTGCACACGATTCCCGCCGCCTTGCAGGACCGTTTGGAAATTTTGCCGCTTTCCGGTTACACCGAGCGCGAAAAGGCGCAAATCGCCAAACGGCATCTGATTCCGAAACAGGCGGAAGGCAACGGAATGGATGTCGAGCGCGTGAAATTTACCGACGACGGCGTTCTCGAAGTCATTCGCCATTACACGCGCGAAGCAGGCGTTCGCAATCTCGAACGTGAAATCAGCTCGTGTCTCAGAAAAATCGCGCGTCAATTTGTCGTGTCCAATAAAAATGATGACTTTAAAGCCGTCATTGACGCGGAAAAAGTGCGCGAGCTGCTTGGAACGATTCGTTTCCGCAAACAGGACATTGCCCGCAAATCGGAAATCGGCTTGGTCAACGGCTTGGCGTGGACGGAAGTCGGCGGCGAAGTTTTGCAGGTCGAAGCAACGCTCGTCAAAGGTCGCGGCGCGGTTAAATTAACCGGCAAGCTCGGCGAAGTGATGCAGGAATCGGCTTACGCCGCCTTGACCTGTATTCGCACACGCGCCGAGAAAATCGGCATTGACCCGAAGGACTTTCATAAAAAAGATTTACACATCCACGTTCCCGAAGGTGCGATTCCGAAGGACGGACCGAGTGCGGGAATTACGCTGGCGACCGCGATGGTTTCGGCTCTGACCGGACGACCGGCGCGGCACAATGTCGCGATGACCGGCGAAATCACGCTGCGCGGCAAGGTTCTGCCCATCGGCGGAGTCAAGGAAAAACTGCTCGCCGCGCATCGCTTCGGTTTGAAGACGATAATTTTGTCGAAGGACAACGAAAAGGATTTAGCCGACGTGCCGGAAGAAGTCCGCGAGGATTTAACGATTCACGCCGTTGATTCGATAGACGAGGTTCTCAGATTCGCCCTCGAAAACGCCTCCGAATCCGAAGTTCTCGAAACGCCGCATATCTGGACGGACACGCCGCCGACCGATGTTTCGGCGACGATCAAATAAATTTCTCAGTAAAGGAAAAATAAAAGCGCGAAGAATTTTTTTTCTTCGCGCTTTTATTTTTAGGCAAGTAAAAAGACGGATTTATTTTTCGTTTGGTAATTTCTCAAGCGCGACGCTTTACTTCGAATAATAATTTTTTCCAAGTTTGCGGCGGGGCTTATAAAACACCTGATAATTGATAGTCGCGCCCTTCCCACTTAAATTTGGCATTGTCGGCGATGGAATCTGCCAATCTGCATCTGGAATTTTGTCCATTGTTTAGGATTGCCATTTAATCCCGCCTGTCCTTCAGTCCAGAGCATCGCCTTGACTCATCGCCAATCGAGCGGAATAAAATTAGTGCCTTTGCCGCTGAATTTTTGGTTATGAAAAGCGACTTCCTGTTTAATCGTCTCGTCGTATTCGTTCCAACGCGCGTCGTGCAGCGAGTGGATAAATCGTTCGTCGCTTTTCACGTCGTCGGGCAGAACCTGCAAGGCTCGTCTTGGCATTGACGAAGAATATAGTTGGATTTATTTCTTATTTAACCGGCGGATAATATCTTTTCCAAGTTTTGGGTGACTGTTTAAGAATTTCGTCTGTTGAATAATCGCGTCCGCTCCATACAAATCTGGCGCGGAATTCCTCCAGTCTCGGTTTGCCATTCGGGAAAGAGTAGCGGGCATAATGTCCGGCATCCCCAATTCCATGCGCCTTAACAAAAACGATTAACTTTTTGGTTTCCGTATTGAAATGCACACCGCCGACGCTTTTGACCATTACCTGTTTGATGCTTTTGGCAGTATCCGAATCTTCATCGTGTTCAATTTCAAATCTCGGAAATTCCAATACTTGAGCTTGAGCCGGAAGTTTGGATTCGTCGTAAAATATATAGGCACTCAGCTTATTGTAAGCTCCGCCAATACAAAGTATCTCTACCAAATATTTGTTAGGCGAAAGCGGATAAAAATTTGCTCCGTAATCATTGAGCCAATCGTCATTATTTTGAATTTTGTTGTAATCGCAATCTATTTCGTCCGAACTAAGCCCGATATTACTTGTTTTCGGTAAATCGGGTAACGCTGATTTAATCGCATCGGTACAGGCGGTTTGCAACTGCCAATTTTTTTCACCTGCGGGAACATAATCCGTGCAGTCTGTGGGATATTTAATTTCCTGACGACGCGGTTTACTTTGATAAGAGCGATTTATGTTTATCTTGTCAGAACTGTCTTGAATATCTTCAACAATGCTATTTGCCGGATTGGTATTTTGTTCGACTTTTACAACGGGTTGTTTGGTCACGGTTAAATGTGCAGGCGTTGTATTCGACTCAATTTCGGATGATTTGCTTGATAAACACGAACTACATAGACAAACAATCATCAGAACGTAAATTGTATTTTTTGTATGAAGCATAAGTTCATTGAACGTCAAAATTATTTTTGAGTGCGGCTCGTAATAATTGAATACGCTTTTTTAACCTTCGTTAGATATTCACTGTCACCAATATTATATATGCGAGTAGCCTCCATCAAATCTTTCCATTTTGAAATAGACCTTACTGCTTTGGCTTGTTGATATTTAATTTCTTGACCGACGCGCAATTTCTTTGAGTCAACCTCAGGATTGTTAATTTTGATATTATTGGTCGTTGTTGTTTTTAACCTTTTAGCGATAGCCTCAAATCCAGATTCACCCTTTAAAACCGTAGTAGTTAAAATAGGAGCGACGACCTCATCATCAGTTCTAACATCGTCAGCATATCTAATATAAAGATAAGCGATTCCTGTCCTGACGTTAAGATGACCCGTGACACTAGCTCTATCTTGAATTTTTTGTTTTAATTCATCTTCGACAATCAAATCCGCGCCTTCGTCTTGTCCGGCATCTCTGACGACTTTGTAACCGGAATCTTCTACGCCGCCTTTAACGACACCGATCTGCATCGGCAGGTTTTGCCATTGACCTTTCTTTTCATCCGGTCCCGCCAGCACTTCCGTCCAAAGCATCGCTTTGACCCAACGCCAATCTATCGGCACAAAATCCGGCGAACCGGCAAACTTCTGATTATAAAAAGCGACTTCCTTTTTAATCGTCTCGTCGTATTCGTTCCAGTGCGCGTCGTGCAGCGAAGTGATAACCGCTCGTTGTTTCTGACATTATCGAGTGTTGTTTTGTAATGTTTACTTCGGATAATAGCGTTTCCAGTTTTTCGGCGGATGTTTGATGACATCATTAAGTTGATAACTCCGACTGTCCTTTTCGTAGTAATACTTGGCGCGAAGTTCTTCCAGTTTCGCTTTGCCGTCAACAAACGAATATCTCGCGTATTGACCGAAATCACCTATTCCGCGCCCTTTGTCAAAGACTATCAATTTCCCGGTTTTCGTATCGAAATATCTTCCGCCGATTATTTTGACGCTTTCCGGTTTTATATGTTTGGCAATATAATCGTCAGTTGGCGGATTGAGGTCTGAAAATTCCTTAAAAATATCGTCGTCCGGTTTTATCCAGGGAAATTCTAATACTCGCGCTTTGGCAGGAATTGATGATTCATCATAAAGCAGGTAAACATTATCGATGTTGTAAGCCGCAGTCCGACACAGCACTTCGACCAAATATTTATTAGTCGCTAACGAATAAAATTTTATTGAACTGTATCCTTCAAGCCGGGAGTTAATATCTCTTTCAATCAAATCGTAAGCACAGTCGGCTTTCGGTAAATCAGGCTGAATGTTGTATAAAGCAATGCCGCAAGCTCTTCTTACCTTCCAATTCTTACTACCTTCGACAACTGCACGTTCGCAGTCATCCGGGAATTTAATGCTTTTCCGACGAGCTTTTTTTTGATATGGCAGTTCGATAGATTTGTCAGTTTCATCCGAAGAATTGTTTTCGACCAAGTTAGTGTTTGCAATGCTTGCTTCGTTCGTATTTGGATTATCAGAACCTCGATTAGCATTTTCAGGCGTTTGGTTTGAGAGATTCGATGGAGTTTTAGTCGTTGCCATTCGATTCGGTTGCGATGAAACAAACGGAGTACAAGAACTGCACAAGCACGCTAGAAATAATACAACGCTTATTATTTTTAACTGAAACATAGATTTATTTCTTACTTAACCCAAACAAGTTTATTCAGACATTCGGCTAGTGATAATTTTATAGGCTCTGTTAACTTTCGGAATATATTCTGCATCGCCTTTGTTATAGCGACGTATTGCCTCTTGCCAATTTCTCCAAGCCGCAATCTTCCTGACCATTTTCGATTTTTGATAATTTATTACTTGTCCTATATGTAAAGTGGTTGAGGAAATTCCCGGCTTTATTTTTTCAAGATTTTCAACAGTCGTTCCAAGATTGTCGGCAATTTTAGACAATCCTGTTTCACCCTTTTCGATTGTATGTGAAAATACGGTTTCCGGTTTAGAAGGCGTGTCTTCAGCTATAACTCCGTTAGTTGCTCTGATAAAAAGATAAGCAACTCCGGCTCTGACATTGAGATGTCCGGTGACGTTGCCTTTAACCTGAACTTTCTGTTTCAGCTCATCTTCGACCACCAAATCCGCGCCTTCGTCCTGACCTGCTTTACTGACTGCTTCATACCCAAAGTCTTGAGCAAATCTGCCAATCTGCATCGGCAGACGTTGCCAAAAACCACTCTTGATATTCGGTCCGTAAACTTCCGTCCACAACATTGCCTTGACCCACCGCCAATCGAGCGGAATAAAATTAGTGCCTTTGCCGCTGAACTTCTGGTTATAAAAAGCGACTTCTTTTTTAATCGTCTCGTCGTATTCGTTCCAGCGCGCGTCGTGCAGCGAGTGGATAAACCGCTCGTCGCTTTTCACGTCGTCGGGCAGAACCTGCAAGGCTCGCGCCCGCGCGTTGACAAAATATACATCTACGTCGGCTTTCATCCGCCGGTTGACGGTGTCGGTTAATTCACGCGCTCGCTGCTCGCTGATTTGTATGCTCTGAGTTTTTTTACTTTCGCTCGAAAAAACAAATATCCTTGTCAGACGGTTTACATAAGTTTCTTCAAACAAAGTCAAATAAAGATTCGCTCTTCCGATATTGAAATAGTTTTTAGCGTCGCCGAACGGATTGGAGCCGGCAAACGGATTGGGGATAGCGAACGGATTTTTTTGAGGAATCAAGCCGCCGCCGAAATAGAACGACAGAATTTTGAGTGCTTCGTCGCCGTATATAAGCGCAAGGTAATCGGTTATCGTCAAATAAAGATTGACGGCGAAGCTCAACTTATTGTTTTCCTTCGGAAAAGAAAACTGCGTGTATTGCCGGTCAACGTATTCGAGAAATTCGAGCGTGAACAAAGTTTTCAAACGGCAATGACTATATTCGGTCAGAATTTTGTCAATATCGGTTGAAAAATACTTTACATCGCTGACTTCTTCGTAAACGCCTTTCCAATCGTATCCGCTGAAATCGCCCGGCAATTTCAACAAGGGAAACGATTCTTTGCCGCAAACGGGCAAGTCGGTGTCTGCCACTCGTTTTAACGCAAAACCATTGGATTTTTTGTTTGAGTTTCCAAACGAGTTCTGAAAAATAAGAGCATCCGTCATTTCAATTCCCCCTCAAAAGCGCAAGTGTTAATGCATAATACACGAATTTCAATGCAAGCGACAAGATTTTTATTCGATCGTTACGCATTATAAACGACGCTTTTCGCTTGCCGGAGAATCGCGCCGCATATCTGGACGGACACGCCGCCGACCGATGTTTCGGCGACGATCAAATAACTTTATCAACACTTAGAAAATGAAAGACGCAAAATCGCTTGAACTGATTTTTGCGTCTTTCATTTTTTTATTCAAAAGGCGAATTTGCAGTAAATCAAAGTTCACTTCGATGAGTGTTTCTGACAACTTTATGCAAATTCGCTTTCCGGAAATTATAGTTTGCTCAGGTTGTTGGTAATTACGCCGTCAACTTTAACTTTGCCGTTTTCGATGACGACCATTTTCGGTTTGCCGTTCGACTTCCGGCTGAAGGTGCGAAATTCAAACTTCGGTTTTTCCGCTAAGTCGGTCGTAATGTCGGCGAGAATTCGCGCCGCGACCGCTTCGCCGAGCGTTAAACTGCGGGCGTTGTCGGTGCGCCAGTGAACGCCGCCCATCGTGCGTCCCATCGCCACGTTCATCGCCAGTTTGTTTAATTCGCCTTCAATCGTCATTCCCGGATCGGTAATTTCCGTCCGCCGTCCGCCGCCGCTGTCGTAAACGCCCGTTGAATATGTTTTGAAAGGCGCGGACGGCAGATACGGATTCGGTCTTTCCGTCAAACAGCCGTTGCGCGTCGGATCAGCGGGCATCGGCGGCGGTTCGTTGAGACAGATAAGTTTGATCGGGTTATTGGCGGCATCGAGCGTTTTGAAAAAGGCTTTCAGAACGGTTATGCAAATTCCGGCGACGCAGGCGTGTCCCGCGCCGTAAGCCGGATGCGCCGGACTGCCCGCCGTGAACGCCATCGGCAAAAGCAGCGAATCTTCGCCGTTCGCCATATTTAGATCGCGGACGGCGTTGGCGGCTTGCGTTTGATCAACCCACGCCGGCAGACCGTATGGACGTTTGATCGCGCCCAATCCGATATTTTGCAAATGCACCAGACCGCCGTAGGCTTCGGGACGCAGGCGCAGATGCGTCTGCCATTTTTGAAACCAGACGATTTTCAGAGCGCGGGTCGCCACTTCCGAAACGAGCGCGAGAATGTGCGGACCGCCGAGCGTTCCGAAACCGGCTTCACGCGCCTGCAACGGCTGACCGTCGCCGTAAGGATTGCCCAAAGTCCACTTCGCGCCGCCCGAAAGCAACAGCAGAGCGGCGTTGAAATAAGCCTGATGAAGCGCGTCTTTATTGACGAAACGCGCCAGATCGCGCGGTGTCGAAATATATCGGATTTTGGTTTCGTCTTCATAATAATCGGCTCTGGCTTCGTTTGCCGAACTGTAGGCTAAACCGTCGTCGCCGTTGCCGCTGTTCTGCGCGTTCAGCCAACTGGCAAACTTCGTCAAATAATTAACGCCTTTTTTATAGGGGCGTTCTTTCTGGTCAATTTTCTGCGTGCCGAAATTGATTTCGCGGACAAAAAACTGGCTGACGAAAGGACCGATTTCTTCACCGGGCAAACCGAGCCGGAAGATATTTTGCGGAGTGATCGGTTTAAAACTTCCGTTTTCGTCGGGAATATCAATACCGAGCTGCAACTTCAAATTATTGCCGGAATTGGCGGCGACCGCGCTGAATCTTTGACTGATTTCGTCGGCGGCTTCCGCCACGCGCGGATCGGAATTGAATTCGTCAAACGAAACGTCGCGCAGCAGAGCCATCCAATAAAGCTCCGTCATTTCCGTCGCCGTCGTGTTCGACAAAACCTTCGGCGCGGCTGGTATGCTGTGTTGAGACGGTGGTTTGGTCAGTTGATCTTTCGCCAATCCCGCCTGCGGATTGACAAAAGCCGCGGTTCTCGTCGCGGGCGGCTGAAAAGGTCCTGCCGGCACGTCTTTAAAAAGTGCTGTTCCATTAGTCGCGTTGACCAGATCATCAAAAGCGGTTTCCACAACTTCTCCGTATTGATTGTGCGGAAGAGTTTTATGATAACTTCCGATCCCGACAACATTGTCGCCGTTGACGTTTACGACTAGATTCGTGTCACCATTGTTTGGCATAATTTAATTCTCCTTTCTTGTTTTTGAATGTCCGGTTCTTTATAAACCGGACGTTGGGTTTACAGCGTCGGTTGACGCTGATTTCGGATGATTCAGCGGACATTTAACGATTCGATTGTCAATTGCCGTCGAATTATCGGAGATATTTAGAGAACAATTGTCAACTATCTTTCCGAACCCGATTTTCAAAGCGAAAAGCCTTGGAGTCGGTAAATTGATCCGTCAAAATTGATAGTTTGAACAATAAAAAAGGTCTTCTCTAACAACCGTGTTGACACAAAAAAATTCAACGAAGGTGTTGTGGAAGACCTTAATTAATGTTGTTAAATTCGATTAAAACTCTAAAAATTGTCTCTTTCGTGTGCTGCAATCTGCTTGATAAATCTGCTCAAAAACTTTAAAACATTTAAAATCTTGAGCTATTAAACAAAACTTATTTCGGCAGATTCTTTCTGTTGAACGTCGCCCTGCAACGCTTTTTGCCTAAATAAAGCGACAAATATGAATTATTACGGATAAATCAATAATTACTGATTGTCTGCCTCGCTGAGATTTTCAATAAAAATTTGAATAAAAGGCTGGTGCTTGTTGCGTAGTGTTTGAATTAATCAAGTGACAGGCAAGATTATTTTGAAGAAAATGTTATCAATTTTGACAGCTTCAGGAACAAGTCCGATATACTCCCGGATTGCCTTTTCTTTGCGTGGGTGAATTGGTAAAATAATTGTTTCGGCTAAAAGCAATAGTTTTATCTGTAAGACACAATGAGCATTAAACAAATCACGGTGCGCGGCGCGCGGCAGCATAATTTGAAAAATATAGATGTCGAGATTCCGCGCGATAAATTAACGGTTATTACCGGTTTGAGCGGTTCGGGAAAATCTTCGCTGGCGTTCGATACGATTTACGCCGAAGGTCAGCGTCGTTATGTCGAATCGCTTTCGGCGTATGCCAGACAGTTTCTCGACCAGCTTGAAAAACCGGACGTTGATTCGGTCGAAGGCTTGAGTCCGGCGATTTCGATTGAGCAGAAAACCGTTTCTCGTAGCCCGCGTTCGACGGTCGGAACGGTGACGGAGATTTACGATTATCTGCGGCTGCTGTTTTCGTCAATCGGTCAGCCGCATTGTCAACAGTGCGGTTTGCCGATTACCAAACAATCGCAGGAACAGATTGTCACGAATATTTTAGAATTGCCGACGGGCGAGCGCGTGATGATTCTCGCGCCGGTCGTGCGCGGGCGCAAAGGCGAATTTAAGAAGGAACTCGAAAAGCTCAACAAAGACGGATTTATCCGCGCCAGAATTGATAACGAGCTGCGCGCGCTCGACGAAGAAATCAAGTTGGACAAACGCAAAAATCACACGATTGAAGTCGTCGTTGACCGCCTTTTAATCAAGGAAGGAATCAAGGAACGCCTGAGCGAATCGGTAAAAACCGCGCTTCGATTAACCGGCGGCGCGGTTTTGATTTCGATTGTGGACGGCGAGGAAAAACTTTATTCGGAAAAGATGGCGTGCGTTAATTGCGGCATCAATATCGCCACACTCGAACCGCGCTCGTTTTCGTTTAATTCCGCTTACGGCGCGTGCAAAAAATGTCAGGGTTTGGGAACGATTCTGGAGATGGACGCGAACAAAATTTTGCCCGACCAAACGCAAATCGCCGGTAAAATAAAGTTTCTGAACGATACGGATAAATCCGGCGGAAAGTTTTTAAATTCGGCTTTGACGGCGATTATCGAAAGATACGTCGAGGACAACAGTTGGGAAAGTGGAAAAGTTGAAAAGGGTAAAAGTGAAAAAGGGAAAAGCACAAAAGAAATTTCGCCCGGTGCGGACTCGAAAGCCAAAGACCAAAAACTAAAAATTAAAGACCTGTTAAATTTACAGTTCGCCGATTTGCCGGCGGAAATTCAAGAGTCTTTCTGGACGGGGACGAAAAAGCGTTTGACGTTTCAGCAGGGCGGTTACAAATACGAATCGGATTGGAAGGGCGCGGTGCGGGCAATGCGCGAGCGGATGGAAAATCCACCGTCGGAAAAAGTGCGCGAAGCGTTGGAAGAATTGGTTTCGCCCGTGCCGTGTCCGGCTTGCGAAGGCAAGCGTCTGCAGCCCGAATCTTTAGCGGTCAAAGTCGGCGGTTTGGGCATCGCCGATTACACCGCGCTGCCGGTCGAAGAAGCGGTCGGTAAATTCGACGAGATAAAATTAAACCGGCGCGAAGAAAAAATCGCCGGTCTTGTTTTGAAGGAAATCAAAGAACGTCTGCAATTTTTGCAGGCGGTCGGTTTGAATTATTTAACTCTGGATCGAGGAAGCGCGACGCTGTCCGGCGGCGAAGGTCAGCGCATCCGTCTGGCGACGCAAATCGGCTCGCAACTGCGCGGCGTTTTGTATGTTTTGGACGAACCGTCCATCGGTTTGCATCCGCGCGACAATCAAAAATTAATCGAGACGCTGCAAAATTTGCGCGATTTGGGCAATACGGTTTTGGTCGTCGAACACGACGAGGAAACCATCGAACACGCCGATTTCGTCGTTGATTTGGGACCGCTCGCCGGAACGCACGGCGGCGCGATTGTGGCGACCGGAACGCCTTCGGAAATCGAAAAAAACGAAAATTCTCTGACCGGCAGATATATGTCGGGCGCGATGAAAATCGAAGTTCCCGAATGGCGACGCTTGCCGAACGGAGCGAAAATTATCGTGAAGGGAGCGCGGGCGCACAATCTGCAAAATATTGACGTAACTTTCCCGCTCGGCGTTTTTACGGTCGTAACCGGCGTTTCCGGTTCGGGAAAATCAACGCTCGTCGAAGATATTCTGTATCCGGCTTTGTATCGTTACGTTTACAAATCGGCGGTTGAACCGCTCGAACACGATTCGATCAAAGGCTTGGATCTGGTTGATAAAATCATCGAAATTGACCAATCGCCGATTGGTCGAACGCCGCGCTCGAATCCGGCGACTTATACGGGACTTTTCACGCCGATTCGGGAACTTTACGCGATGCTGCCCGAATCGCGCGAGCGCGGCTACAAAGCCGGACGATTTTCATTCAACGTCAAAGGCGGACGCTGCGAAGCGTGCGAAGGCGCGGGCGTGAAAACGATTGAAATGAATTTTCTGCCCGACGTTTACGTTCTCTGCGACGTGTGCCGCGGCGCGCGTTACAACCGCGAAACCCTGGCGGTGAAATACAAAGGACTTTCAATCGCCGATCTCCTCGATACGACGATTGAAGACGCGCTGCCTTTGCTCGAAAATATTCCGAATATTTACACGAAACTGCAAACGCTGCTCGATGTCGGCTTGGGTTATATCAAAGTCGGACAATCTTCGACCACGCTGAGCGGCGGCGAAGCGCAGCGTATCAAGCTCGCCAAAGAATTATCGAAGCGCGCGACCGGCAAAACGATTTATATTCTGGACGAGCCGACGACCGGCTTGCATTTCGCGGACGTTCACAAATTGCTCGATGTTCTGCAGCGGTTGGTTGACACGGGCAACACGGTGATCGTCATCGAACACAATCTCGATGTCATCAAATCAGCCGATTACGTGATTGATCTCGGACCCGAAGGCGGCGTGAACGGCGGAAAAATCGTGGCGACGGGAACGCCCGAAGAAGTCGCGCGGGTGAAAAAATCCTACACCGGACAATATCTGAAAAACGTTTTGAATTAGGAATTTTGAAAAGATATTATTTTTTCCATCTTCGCGCCTTTGCGGAAAAAAATGCATAAAAGCGCAGAGGAAAATTCGATAAAATTTGTAGTGTCTTGTTTTCAGGACGGCTGGCGACAAGTGACCGCGCAAAGCTTTATTTAAGAAAAATTAGCCACGAATAACACGAATGAACACGAATTATTTTGTTAAATTTATTCGTGTCTACTCGTGTTATTTGTGGCTAAAATCTTATAGCTTACTTTTGTATTATTGCTTAATTTTTTTGATTTAATTTGATACAGACTTATCCGGGAAAAAAGAAACTAAAAATAAAAAATTCAAGTAAAATCAAATAAAAAACCGATTTTTTCGCGTCGGCATAATCATTGCTTCGACATTTTCGAGAGATTGGATCAAGCACCAATAAAACTTAAAGGAGAAAAGATTATGCAAAATGAATTTGAATCGGACACAGCGAACAATGAAGGCGATTGGACGAACAACAAGGAAATGAATCCGGCGGCGAATTCGTCGGTGACGGAAAACGGCTTGTTGGAAGATGCCGACTCGACCGCCGACGAAAGCTGGCGGGAAGATGAAACAAAAGATGCTAAAGACGATTCCGCCGGTTAATCAATCGAATTTGAATTCGTCGCGTTTTACGAAGCGCGAAGATAAAGCAGGATAAATTTATCCTGCTTTATCTTTTTATTTTTTCGGTTACGCTGATGACGGCTTCGCCGCCGCCTCTGACCGGCAGATTAAAATCAGAATCAATTAACTGAAGCTGAGTCGAAAGCCGCGCGTCGAGCCGGTTAATGCCTTTCGTTATCTGAACGGCGCGCTCAAAATCCACGCTCTTCAATCTTTGCAACACATACGGCAAGCTGTACGCGCCCATCGGATTATTGCCCGCGTTTATTTGATATTCGCCGTGCCGGAAATTATATGTGTCATTAAATTTGGATAAAACGGCGGCGGCATCCGTGTATTCGTTCAACAACGGAACGACGGTTTCGGTCAGGTTAAACGCCCGCGCCGAATCTATCTCCGCATAGCCGGACGCGATGCTCAGTAGCGCGTTGATTTCGGTCATTTTTTCGGGCAAATCGGGAATTAAGGCGCGGGCTTGTTCGAGAACCGCCGCCGCCTGATTTTGATTTTCCTTCGGATTTTTTTGATAAATCGTTCCCGCCAGATTAATCAGAGCCGGCAGTTTAAGCTCTTCGTCGACGATTTGATTAAGCAGGGCGTTTGCTTCGGTAAATTTGCCTTCGGAAGCTAATTTGTTGGCGATGTTGTAATTAAACTGGGACAAATAACGGTCGGCTTCTTCGTCGGACAAATTGTTCGACAAGATGTCGCGCGCTTGTGCGACGTTTCCGTTCTGCGCCGTTTTTTCGGCGGCGCGCTGATAAATATCATTGCGCTGATAGCGCGGAAATTTTTCGACCTGGCTCAGAAGCTCTTCGGCGGAAACATCTTCCTGCATCAGCTTGTAATAATTTTTGTCCTGCTCGGACATATTCTGATTTTGCAGTTTCGACTGTTTTTGTTTGATTTGTCCGACGGCGGTCGGAAAAAACTTTTCGACGATTTTCAAAACTCCTTCGTCGAAGTAAAACGAATTTTCGGTGCCGAGCAAAAACTTGACGATTTTTTCCGACAGACTGCGGCTCAGCGCGTCGGAGATTTTGACTGATTTTTCTTCCGGCGTTTTCGGTTTGGCAAATTCGGAGAGAAAATACTGAATCAGGCTCGAATCCTGATTTTCTTCATCGAGCGGCGCGTCGAGCAGTTTCTGCCCGACTTCTTCGGCGAGGTCGGCGGCTTCCTCTTCGCCTTTTTCGACGACTTTTTTGAGCAGATTGATGGTTTCGTAAGTCGCGCCTTTTTTCAGGCTCTCGTGCAAAAGTTTGACGGCGCGCTGCGGATTTTGTTCAGCCGCCATCGCCATCAAACGCTGTTCGTTTTGATTTTCGGCGACGGCAAACTGCCGGCTCTGCGATTGAGTATTGTTTTTTGACTTGTCTTTCGACAGCTCCAACGCCTGGACGAGTTTCGGCGGGCGCGTTTTCATCATCGCGTCGAGCGCGAATTCCGCGTCGCAACTGGCAATCGCGTATAAAATTTCCCAACGCGGCGATTGTCCGTAACTCAAATTGCTAAGAAGCTGTTTATTTCCTTTTTCCGTCTCGGCTTCGGTTTGCGCGGCGATCAAATCGTTGACCGCGCTTTGCAGAAGCTGGCGGGCGCGTTTTTCATCGGTTTGCCAGAGCGCGTTGCCGACTTTGACAAAAACGAAAGCGCGATTTTCCGGCAGCCGCAAATTTTTGGCATCGCCGAGAACCTGTTCGAGAAACTCGGTTTGCCGCCGCTGTTTTTCTTTTGCCGCTTCTTCAACGGTTTGAGCGAAAATTATCGACGGAAAAATCAAAAGTGCGAGTAAAAGCAGAGAGCGAACGGCTGGCATAGGTTTTTTAATCTCCAAAGTGAATTTGTCTTTTGAAAAGAGATTCGGAACGGATAAAAGGTTGTCTCCGCCAAATTTAAAAGATTGTTAAATTTTCATTTAGCCGACTTTTCAACCGCGAATCGCCGCGAGCATTTCGGCGACAGCTTGATTTAAACCGACGAAGACGGCGCGTGAAATAATGTTGTGTCCGATATTAAATTCGGTAATTTCGTCTATTCGCGCCAGCGCGCCGACGTTGCGGTAAGTTAAACCGTGTCCGGCGGCGACGACCAGACCGAACTGCGCGGCGAACGTCGCCGCATCGTCTATCCGTTTGATTTCCTGCGCGGCGCGCAGTGCGCCTTCGCCGTGCGACGATCTGGCAGCGATGGTCAATTCGGCGTATTCGGCGGTGCAAAGCTCGATTTGCTGCGCTCCGGCATTGTGCGCGGCTTCGATTTGTATTTCGTCCGGGTCAATAAAAATGCTGGCGAAAACGCCCGCGTCGCGGAGTTTTTGAACGGCGGTTTTAACCAAGTCGAAATTTCCCGAAACGTCCAAGCCGCCTTCGGTCGTGACCTCGTTCGGCGTTTCGGGAACGAGCGAAACCGCGTCGGGCTTAATCTCGACGGCGATTTTAATCATCGCTTCGGTCGCCGCCATTTCGACGTTCAGATACGTCGAAACGACCTCGCGCAAAATCGAAATATCTCTGTCTTGGATATGCCGCCGGTCTTGTCTGATATGAACGGTAATGCCGTCCGCGCCCGCCTGTTCGCAAATCAACGCCGCCGCGACGACGCTCGGCTCGATGGTTTTGCGGGCTTCGCGCACGGTGGCGACGTGATCAATGTTGACGTTTAATTTAGCGGTCATAAATCATAGACTCCTTTTTTGGCGTTGCGGCGGATTTGACCGACTTCGCCGAACATTCGACGGCTATCGCGGAAAACGCTGACCGTCGTGCCTTCGCAGTGATTCCAGCGCACTGGAATTTCCTTTAATCTGAGTTTATGATACGCCGCGACGTATAAAAATTCGACATCGAAGCCGAAACGATCAACTTTCATCACGTCGAGCAACGGGCGAAATTTCTCCATATTAAAAGCCTTAAAGCCGCACTGCGTATCCCAGAAAGGCAAGCCGGTCAATGTTTTAACGATTAAATTGAAAACCTTTCCGCCCTGTTCGCGCCGCCACGGCTGGCGCACGCCGATTAACTTTCTATCGAGCGCGCGCGAGCCGAACGTTACGTCGAATTCATCGTTTTGAATCGGTTCGACGAGTTTCGGCAATTCTTCAATCGGCGTTGATAAATCCGCGTCCGAGAAAAGCGCGACATCGCCCTTCGCGGCGAGCAAGCCGGTTTTGACGGCGTAACCTTTGCCGCGGTTCGTCTCGTAACGAATGACTTCGGTTTTGACGGCGGGAAACGCGGCGGCGGCTTGACGGGCGATTTCGGCGGTTTTGTCGGTCGAGCCGTCGTCAACAACGATTACTTCGGACTGCGGTTTTTCCCGTTCGAGATAAGCGAGGATTTTGCCGGTCGTTTCGCCGAGCCGTGTCTCTTCGTTAAAGGCTGGAATGATGATGGATAAAGTCTTGTTCATTTGACAAAGTGTAATAGTAAATTTTTGCCGGTAAATTGTAAATATGCTGTTTTTCGGCAGTTAACAAATCTGAGATTTGAGAATTGAAATTTAAGATTTAAAATTCAAAGTCCGGGATTTCAAAGTTTCGCCCGGCGATATTGAAAGCCGTCGAACATAAATAAAGCCGCGGAAATTATATTTACAAACGCGGGAACGAAAATGCAAACGCGCCAAGAATTAAAAAGACGAAATGGCGCGCCGATTTCGGCAAAAAATTTATGAACTCAATTCATAGACGCGGCTGACAACTGCCCGCTGACTTTTGACAACTAAATTATGATATAGTTTTAACAGTTCGGAGCTATAAAATAATGAACAGAAAGTTTGCCGTTATTGCAATTATTTTAGTCGCCGTCGGCGCGCTGGTCGGCGGAATTTTCGGCAGATTGCCGATGTCCGCTTCCGCCGACGCTTCGATGACGCAGGAAAAAGTCACCGCCGATTATCAGGAAGCACTTAGTGTCATTGACGAAAATTACGTCGGCGCGATTGACCACGAAAAAGTGACCGAAAGTTCGGTGCAGGGAATGCTTTTCACGCTCGATCCGCATTCTTCGTTTTTCACGCGCGACGAATTTCGTAAACTTTACGAAGACCAGTCTTCGCAATTTTACGGCATCGGCGTTTCGATTTTGCAGCACCGCGACGGCGTTTACGTCCAATCAATTATCCCGAACACGCCCGCCGACAAAGCCGGTTTGCGTTACGGCGACCGCTTTCTGGAAATCGAAGGCAAAGACGCGACGAAATACACGAGCGGAGAAGTTTCCAAAAACGTGCGCGGCGAAAAGGGAACGCCCGTCAACGTTAAAATCGAACGCGCCGGAGTCGAAAAACCGCTCGAATTCAACATCGTGCGCGGCGGCGTTCCGCTGCCCTCGGTTCGCAATTATTTTATGCTCAGAG
>CAXSGY010000042.1:0-28168 GCA_964237235.1 uncultured Pyrinomonadaceae bacterium | reverse complement strand
CTCATAATCTGTCGAAATTGTTCGATGTGGCTTTTCAGGCGCGTGATTTCTTCGGCGATGTCGCTTTTGTCGGCAAGATAGGCGACTTCCTGCGCTAGTCTCGCCTGGTCAATTTCGATTTGCGCGTCGCTTTTTGAAAGCAGCTTTTCGATGCGTTTCTCTAATCTTTGACGATAATCGTCGGCGACCGTTTCGCTTTCCGATTCGATTTTCGGCAGATGATTTTCGATTGTCGAAAGCAAATTCGTCAAATCCGTTTTCAAAGATTCGCCTTCGGTTTCGCGCATTTTTTCGAGTTCGTCAAGCGCGATTTTGATCGCCGATTCCACGCCGTCTGCAAACGCTTCGCTCAAATCTTCCGCTTTCGGCTGCAAAGCGTTCGGCAGACGCGCGATGTAATTAAAATCCGGCTCGCCCGTCAAAGAAAATTCTTCCTGCATTTGTTTGAGCGCGGAGATGTAACCGGCGATCAGCGGACGATTCAGTTCGTAAGCGACTTCACCCGTGCGCTCGTAATTGATGAAAACGTCCACGCGCCCGCGCGCGAGACGCGCTTGAATCAAGCGTTTCAAATTCGCTTCCAGATTTTGCAGCTCGTTCGAGAGCCGCAAATTTAAATCTAAAAAGCGGTTGTTGACGGTTTTTATTTCGACGGAGACGGCAAAATTTTCGCCCGTCGCCGCGCCGCGTCCGAAGCCGGTCATTGATTTCATACGTTTGTTAATTCCAAAATTTCTTCTTCCGCAAATTGCAGTTCGTAAAGCCGTTTATAAATTCCGCCCATTTCCAGAAGCTCTTTATGCGTTCCGGTTTGGACGATTTTTCCGCGTTCCATCACGACGATTTTGTCGGCGCGGCGAACGGTCGAAAGCCGATGCGCGATGACGATGGAAGTTTTGTTCGCCGTCAAATTCGCCAGAGCCTTCTGCACTAATCTTTCGCTTTCCGCGTCGAGCGCGCTCGTCGCTTCGTCCAAAATCAAAACCGGCGCGTTAATTAGAACGGCGCGGGCAATGGCGAGCCTTTGGCGTTGTCCGCCGGACAGAAAAATGCCGCGCTCGCCGACGATTGTGTCGTAACCGTTCGGCAATTCGCCGATAAAATCGTGCGCGAAGGCGATGCGCGCCGCGTCTTCGATTTCCGCGTCGGTCGCGTTCGGATTGCCGTAAGAAATGTTATAGCGCACCGTGTCGTTGAACAAAACCGTTTCCTGCGTAACGAGCGCGATTTGTTTTTTTAAGCCTGTAATTTCGGCATCGCGCAAATTTATGTCGTCCCAAAAAATCGCGCCGCTTGTCGGATCGTAAAGACGCTGAATCAATTTTATCAAGCTCGATTTGCCGCCGCCCGATTCGCCGACGAGCGCGACCATTTCGCCCTTCGGAATCGTTAAATTCAAATCGCGGACGACCGTTTTATTTTCGTTTTGATAATTGAACGAAACGTCGGCGAGCGTGATTTTTTCGCGCAAAACCGGCAGCTCGACGGCGTTCGGTTTTTCGGGCAGCGCGTCGTTTTCATCCAAAACGTCCCACACGTCTTTGGCAGCGGCAATCGCCTGCATAATCTGATTGTGCTGGCGCGAGAGCTTTCGCATCGGGTCATAGCTGCGAAACAAAAACGCGAGAAACGTAAAAAATTGCGCGGCTTCCATTCTGCCCGAATTAATTTCCAACAGCCCGAAATAAAGCAAAACGACGACGGCAATCACGCCGACAAATTCGATAATCGGCGGCGACAGGGCGGCGACTTTTCCCGAGCGCAGATGCGTTTGCGCGATGCGCCGCGCGACTTCGGCAAATCGTCCAAGCTCGCGCGGCTCGGCGGAATATGCTTTGACGATGGTTTGATTCGTCAAAGTTTCCTGCGCCGTGTCGGATAAAAGTTTGTTGCTCTCGATAAATTCTTCCGACAGACGGCGCAGCGATTTTGAAAATTTCGCGGTCAGAAGAGCGATAATCGGCGCGGTCAAAATCGCGCCCGTCATCAAACGCCAGTTATAATAAAATCCGCCGCCGAGAAAAACGATCAGCATCAAACTTTCGCGCAAAACGTCGCGCATATTCGAGGCGACCGAAATCTCGATTGCCGAACAGCTCGAAACCAATCTCGACACCAGATAATTCGTCCGGTGGCGTTCAAAAAAACTCGTTGATTGTTTCAAAAGATGCGCGTAAAGCTCTTGCCGCAAATCGAGAACGGCGGCTTGCCCGATTTTCGCCATCAAATACGAAGAGAAATATTCGGCGATGCCTTTTAAAATCGTAAACGCGACGAGCAGAACGGAAATGATAATCCAGGCGCGATACCAGTTGTCAATCGGAATTAGATTTTGCAAACCGAACAAAGTTTGCGGCATCACAGTCGAAGGCTGAAATTGGTTGAACAGCGGAACGAGCATCGCCATCGTCGCGCTTTCAAACAGCGCGCCGAGAATCATCGCCACGAACGCGAGCGCGAATGCCGTCGAATGCGGTCGCAAATATTTGAGAAGTCTTTTGAATTCCGTCATTCCGAGTTCAAATCATTGAATATACTTTACAAACGCGAAAAGTCCAAAATGTTTATTGCTCGCCGGGCGGCGGACACGAATTTTGAAAGCGATTTCGGATAAGTTAAAATCACTCTGAAAACCGGTCACGATAAACATCTAAGGTCGGTGCGTGCGGCGCATCGAACAAAGAAATGAGGAAAATTATGAAAATAAAATTAATTGTATTTTTAACGATGCTCGGCGCGCTGAACGCGACCGCCTTCGCGCAAACTAATTCTGCGAAGGGCAAAACGGAAACGAAACAGGAAAACCAGCAGAAAAATTCGTATGCGGAAATCGTCTCGAAATTGAAAGGCGGCGACACGAACATCGATTATAAAGCGTTGCGAAATGCATTCGTTCAGACGGAAGAATATTCATACGACGGAACCGACAAAGACGAGCGCAATAAAATGTTCAAATCGCTGAACGACAAAAATTATAAGGACGCGTTAAAACAGGCCGAAAAAATTCTCGATAAAAACTTCGTCGAAATCAACGCGCATTACGTCGCGTTTGTCGCCAACAGGGAATTAAAAGACGAAAAGAAATCCGAATTTCATAAAACCGTGATGCTCAATTTGCTAAATGAAGTTCGCGCCGGCAACGACGGACTTTCCGCCAAAACCGCATTTATGCCGATTACCATTGACGAAGAATATACACTGATGAATTTTCTCGGCTATAAATTTAAATCGCAAAGTTTGCAAAGCGTTGACGGACATCAGTTCGACGTTTTTGAAGCGGTTGATTCCAAAACCAACGAATCGAAAAAACTTTATTTTAACATTGACGTAATCTGGAAGGCTGAAACGGCGATATTCGGGAAATAAAAATTGAAATCTCAACTTCTACAATCGCTTTTTGACGACGAGAAACCCAGACCTCTGACGGTTTCGGAATTAAACGAGCAGGTCAAAAATCAGCTCGAAAAAAGTTTCGCGTCCGTTTGGATCGAGGCGGAAATCGTCAACTTCACCGCCGCGCATTCCGGGCATTGGTATTTCACACTGCACGATGGCGATTCGCAGCTTCGCGCCGCGTGTTACGTTCGCAACAATCTGCGAATTCGCTTTCAGCCGTTCGACGGTTTACAAGTGCGCGTGCGCGGCAAACTTTCGGTTTACCAGCCGAAGGGCGAATATCAAATTCTGGTCGAATCGCTCGAGCCAATCGGCGAAGGTGCATTAAAGGTCGCGTTCGAGCAAATCAAAACAAAGCTCGCCCGCGAAGGTTTATTCGACGAAGATTTAAAGCGCGAGCTGCCGTTTTTTCCGCGCCGTGTCGGTGTCGTCACGTCGCCTAACGGCGCGGCGTTTCACGATATATTGAATGTGCTTTCGCGCCGCACGAAAACCGTCGATATCTGTTTGATTCCGACGCGCGTGCAAGGCGAAACGGCGGGCGAAGAAATCGAAGCGGCAATCAAATTTGCCAACCAGCTTAATAAAAATTCCGTTGAAAAAATTGATGTTTTAATCGTCGGTCGCGGCGGCGGCTCGAGCGAAGATTTGTGGGCGTTCAACGAGGAACGAGTCGCGCGGGCAATCAGAAGTTCGGCGATTCCGGTCATCTCCGCCGTCGGTCACGAGATAGACTTTACCATCGCCGATTTTGTCGCCGACCGGCGCGCGCCGACACCGAGCGCGGCGGCGGAAATCGTCGCCGAAAGCGAGGACGCGATTGAAAGTTTTCTAGCCCGCAAAACGCAGGATTTATTTCAAACGGTGAATTACAAAATTTTGCAATCGCGCGCCGATTTGCAGGAAATTGCTTTGTCGCCCGTCTTTACGGAGTTTCCGCGCCGCGTCCGCGATTGGAAATATGAGATTGAGGATTTGACGAGCCGAATGCGCGAAAACTTTTCGACGAACTTAAATACGCAATCGAAACGGCTGCAAAGTTTGACTAATCGGATTTCGCCGCTCGAATTGGCTTCAAAGTTAAACGCACAAAAAACGCGGCTCGCGCTTTTGCAGCAGCGGCAAAATTCTTTGATAAAAAAAATCGCCGACGATAAAAATGAACGGTTGAAAATCAGAATGGCATCGCTCGACGCGCTTTCGCCGCTCGCAGTTTTGCGTCGCGGATTTTCCATCGCCGAAAACGAGTCGGGTGAAATTCTGCGCGATTCCGCAAACGTCAAATTAAATGATAAAGTGAAAATAAAATTAGCGAGCGGCACAATCGAAGCGACGGTGACGGAGACGAAAAATTGAATCGCTCACAAATTAAAAATTTCGGCAGACGCGAAATTTACGCTGAAAATAAATGGCAAATTTTGTAGTAAATCTAAACGACGAAACGGAAAAAAAGGCGACGCGAATTGACGATTCCGCAGAAGAAAATTTAGAAAAGGAGCGCGCCGAGGAGGTCGTCCCGAAAAAGCGCGGCGGATTTCGGAAATTTCTGAAAATCTTCGCCGCGATAATCGGTTTGATTTTAATCGCCGGCGCACTTGGCGGTTATTTTTACTGGCGCAATCTCAAACAAACGCCGCAATATTCGCTCGCGCTGCTGGTTGACGCGGCGCGGCGCGACGACCAAAAAGCGGTTGACGAACTGGTTGACACCGACGCGGTGGTTGACGATTTTATGCCGCAGATTACCGACAAAGCCATCGAGCTTTACGGGCGCGGAGTCGCACCGGCGACGATTCAAAAAATCGCGCAGGTCGCCGCGCCTTTGATGCCCGCCATCAAACAACGCGCCCGTTCGGAAGTTCCAAATTTGATTCGTGAAAAAACCGGACAATTTCAAAGCTACCCGTTTTGGGCAATCGCCGCCGGCGCGGGAAATTTTTTAGACATCACGATTGAAAACGAAAAAGCATTCGTCAAGAGCAAAATTCCCGACCGCCCGCTCGAAGTGACGATGAAACGCAACGGCGAAAAATGGCAGGTCGTCGCCGTCAAAGACGAAGTTCTAGCGCGGCGCATCGCCGAAAAAATCGGTCAGGATTTAATCGTTGCCGCGCAGAAGGGCGGCGTGCGTAAAGCGGGCGAACAAATCGGCGTGGCGAACCTCGAAGAAGTTTTAAGAAAAGCGGAAGGCATTTTTAAATAATTTATGGCTGAGAAAAAAACAAGTTTTGAAAATTCCCTCAAAGAACTCGAAAAAATCGTGCGGCGGTTGGAAGAAGGCGATTCATCGCTCGAAGACAGTTTAAAACTGTTTGAAGACGGCGTGCGGCTTTCGCGCGAATGTCAGGAGCGGCTTAATCAAGCCGAACGGCGCATCGAAGTTTTGCTGAAAGACGAAAACGGAAATCCGACTTTGCAAACAATCGAGGGAAACGTTTTATACGAAGAACGCGAGCCGCAAGCGAAGCGCAGAATTGTTTTTGAAAACGAAGATGACAATGATGATTCGCCGTTTTGAAAATATATTGCGAGTAGCTTATAAAAGAATTTATTGCAAAGAAAAAAGTTTTGAGCGTGCTTAAGCAAACTCAAAACTTTTTTTGTTTCAGACAAAAATAAATTAAAAGGTAATCCGAACAAGAATTTCGTCTTATTTAGATTTACTTTTCGCTTTCGATTTATTCTTCGCGTTTGAAATTTTCTCTTCAAAATCAGCGTCGGTGGTTGTCGCGTCGGCAAGTTTGGTTTGACCATCGTCGCCTATTCCGGCGATTTCCGCTCCTGTGCCGACCGCTCCGGCGATTGCTCCGGTCACCGCCCCGACAGCCGCTCCCTTAATAACTTCAGTGACGACACCGGTCGCTTTGCCGACGATGCCTTTTGAAGAGCTAGCTACTTTTTTTTCGCAGTCGTTTTAGCCGGAGCTTTTTTTGCTGCCGGTTTCGCCGCCGGTTTTACCGCCGCTTTCGGAGCGGCTTTTTTCGCCGCCGGTTTCGCTGCGGTTTTCGCCGCCGCCTTCGGAGCAGCTTTGGTTGCCGCTTTTTTCGCCGGAGCTTTTGCTGCCGGTTTCGTTGCCGCCTTCGGAGCAGCTGCCTTCGCCGCCGGTTTCGCTGCGGTTTTCGCCGCCGGTTTCGCAGTTGTTTTCGCCGCCGCTTTAGTCGCCGGCTTTGCCGCCGCTTTCTTCACCGGAGCGGCTGCTTTCGCCGCCGGTTTTTTTGCTGCTGTTGATCCTGCCTTCGCAGAAGTTGTTGGTTTTTTTGTTGGCATAATTTTCTCCTAAAAAAATTGTGTAAATACTTAACTACACGAGAAGAATTCTTACGCAAAAAAATACTGCGTGTCAAGAATTTTTTTCGCTTCGGAAAAATAATTTTATATTTTAAGAAAAATATTTCTGAGAAAATTTTTGAAATTAAATTTCGAATCGAATGCGACGCGCAAAAAATAATTTTTGACGCACAAATTTTTTTTATTTTCGACCAGCAAACATCGGCTCGAAAAGTCAATAATAAGAAACGCGCGAAGTTGAAATGTGAAAATATATTCCGGCGAAAAATTTCTGCGCGAAAATATATTCCGGCGAAAAATATTTTTCGCGCGTGATGAAATTTACGAAAAACTTTTCGACAAAAAATGAGATTAAAATATTTTCACGGGAAATATTTTCTCGAATTTAAATTTTAAATTTAAAAATTCTTTGTTTGCGTAAATATTTTCCGCGGCGATTTAAATTCTTACGGGTCTGCTTTTCGGCAGAAAATTTTTCGAGGAAATAACAAAAATTTCGCTAAGAATTATTGGGAAAAATTAAGGGAAAATATTTAAAAATTTTTTAAGGGAAAAAGCGGCGCGCGGCGTGCGGAAAAAATGCGTGTTTTCAATTTTTGTTTCGCTCATTTCTGTAACGAAAATTTTCGCGGCGAGAAAATTAAAATTGCAAAAAACCAGTTCGCGTTTTTTGCAATAAAACACCGCGTCAATTTTTTACGGGTTCCTGAAAACTCGCTTTGGTTGCCGGTTCGCCGCCGGTCATTTGCGTGGCGACGATAATGCGTCGGGCTTCGTATCTGAATTCGGCGAGCTTTGAACTGAAAAATATCGAGCCGACGATGCAAACCGCGCCGCCGAGCGCGACCGTTAAAGGCGCGCCGAGATATTCGGCGAACGAACCGGCGAGCAACGCGCCGACGGGAGCCATTCCCATAAACATCATCGAATAAACCGCCATCACGCGCCCGCGCAGGCGATCCGGCACCATCGCTTGAACCAGAGTATTTGATGAAGACATTTGCAGCATCATTGAAAATCCGATTGGCACAAGCAGAATCGCCGAGAGCCAAAAAATGCGCGAAAACGAAAACAAAATCAGAAACACGCCGAAGATGCCCGACGACGCGCCGACCAAAGTTCCCAGACCTTTCAAATTTTTGCGCGATGCGAGATAAAGCGCGGCGACAAGCGCGCCCGCGCCGCTCGCGCCCATTAAAATTCCGAGTCCGCGCACGCCGCCGTCTAAAATTTGATCGGCGAAAATCGGCATCAGAACCGCGTAGGGCATTCCCATCAAACTGACCAGACCGAGCAGCAGCAGAAGGCGGCGAACCGGATGCGTTTCCCGGACGAAAACAAAACCTTCCTTGATTTTCTCCCACGCCGAACCCGCCGTTTGAACGATTGTTTTTTTCTCGATTCGCATTAAAAGCAAACCGATGATAACGGCGATATAGCTGAATCCGTCGCCGACGAAACACCAGCCCGCGCCGACGAGCGAAACGACGACTCCGGCAATTGCCGGTCCGACGATGCGCGCGCCGTTGAACATCGAAGAGTTGAGCGCGATGGCGTTCAGCAAATCCTCTTTGCCGACCATATCAACGACGAACGATTGCCTGGTCGGAATGTCAAACGAGTTGACGATGCCCGACAAAACGGCGATGACGAAAATGTGCCACTCGGCGACGTAACCGGTTAAAACCAAAACGCCCATCGTGAACGTTAAAATCATCGAAGCGGTTTGCGTGACGATGAGAATTTTTCGCCGGTCGTATTTGTCGGCGACCGCTCCGCCGAACGTGCTTAATAAAAAGACGGGAAATTGTCCGGCGAAACCGACCAAGCCGAGCAGCGCGACGCTGCCGGTCAATTGATAAACCAGCCAGCTTCGCGCGACGTTCTGCATCCACGTTCCAATCAGCGAAATGAATTGACCCGAGAAAAAAAGCTGAAAATTGCGATGCTTCAAAGCGCGAAACGTATCGGCGAAGCGGCTTGAAACATCGTTTTCAGATTGTGTCGGCGGCGCGGTCGAATTATTTTCGTCGTTCATAAATTCGCTTTCCGAAAAAAGTAAAAGAGTGATTATCTAATAAATAATCACTCTGTCAATCAATTTGCAAAATGTTTGAAAAATTAATTTCTCGAACCCATAAAAATCCGCAAAATATACCAAAACAAAAGCGCGACGCTGGCGAACAGCGAAAGCGAAGCGGCGACGTGTTGGTCGGTGCGGTAGCGGTGCAGAATGTTCGACGTATCATACAAAATCGCGCCGCCCGCGAAAGCGACCATAGCGAACGAGAAAATATTTCCCAGACCGAAACCGAAAATGATGCCGGAGAAAATAAAGCCGAGCGCGACGAAGCCGCCGATCATTAAAATTGGACCGAGAAAAGAAAAATCCTTTTTCGTCAGAAAGACGACCGCCGTCAATCCCAAAAATAAACCGAGCGTCGTGATTCCGGCTTGCGCGAAGATTTCATAGCTGTTTGATTTTGCAGCCGCTAAGAAAAGTAAAGGCACAAAAATTATTGCTTCCGCAACGGTGAATACTGCCAGACCCGCGTATTGCAAAGCCTTTGATGTATGCGAATTCGCCCAGTATTGCGCGAGCATCGAAATGCCCATAAAAGCCAGCAAAACAATTGCCCACGACCACCGTCCGCCGAGCATTGTTTCGGTAAGAGCAAGAGCCTTGCCTGATGAAAAAATAAAGGCTTCAATAAAAGTGAAAGCCAAAACCGCGCCCGCCAGATGCAGATAAGTTTTGCGTATGAACGAAGCGCGTTCTTCCGGCAGCGCGTCTGCCGCCGAACTGTTTCCGAATGTGTTATAAGTCGTGTCCATAATTTTCACCTCAAACTTATTGGTTTAGATGCGAATTTTTGAAAATAGATTCAAATGTTTTTATCGCCTGAAAGGAAATTATAACACGAAAATTCGCCGCGATTTTGGAAAATAAAAAGAGCGAGCCGATGCCCGCTCTTTTGAGAATGACGGATTGACGGCGAAATTATTTCGCCCATTCGCCGGTCGTTTGCAGACTGTTGAACTGACGAACGAATTCCGGCTCGAGCGGCGAGCCGTCGGCGTTGCGGACGTAGGCGAGCGTGTCGCCCGGCGCAATCGCGCCGCGTCTGGGGTCTTTCATCACCGGGCAAATTCCATACATCGGACCTTCCGAACCGTCCGGGTTGCGAAAGCGTTTTTGCGCGAAGCCTTTATTTAAAAGATTATTCAAGTCGCTCAAAGTCTTGATAATCGGTGTGCCGTCGAGAGCCAAGCCGTTTTTGCGCTGTAAATCGGCGAGAGCTTTCTGCCCGTCTTTCGTATCGAAAGCCGCGTCGGTGTAGCTGATCCAGATATGAATCCAAAGCCCCAAAGGATCGTTGCTGAAATAACCGCCGCTTAAATCTACGATGTCCGCTTGGCGATTGTTGCCGAGACCAATCGGATTTCCCGTGCGCGTCGGAAAAACGTAAAGCGGGTAACGGTTGGCAATTTGTTTGGCGTTCGCTCCAGCGGCATCGTTTGTGAAACCGGAGTTATTGACATCGCCCATCACCGCCCAGAAGGTCGGCGTTCCGTTGTCCGAATAAGCCGGATTAAGGCGCGCGGCGCGAACGTTCGTTTGAAACCAAAAGTTCGGCGTGTCAAAAACCGAATTTCCGTTGCCGGCAACTTGTCTGCGCCCGAAAATCTTAGCCGCGTCAACGCCGTTTTGATAATAATAAGCGTCAAGAAAATCAAATAAGCGGTCTTGCACGCCCGCTTGAGCGAAATTCGGCAATGCCGCAAACATTGCCGCTAAAAAAGTAAACATTAAAATTTTTTTCATTTTCATATTCTCCTAAAATTTAATTGATGGCAGGCTTTAACTTTCGCCTTTCACAAACAGTGCGGACGAAGAACGGAAAAAGACAAAAAAATGTAATTCTAACGTTTTTTTGGTGACAGATGATGCCGATAGGTGTATAAATATGATTATCAGTAATAAATATTTGTGTTCAAACGCGCGACGATTTTCGCATTTGGCACATTCGATTCGGTTTCGGAAGTTCTCGCTTCAGCGGGAAGCGCGGAATATTTCGATTGGCAACAAACAGACTCGAAAAAGTCTGAAATTCATTCGAGGGGAAGGATTTTATGAGAAGAACAATTGCAACAATCGGCGGTCTGGCTGTTTTAACAGCATTATTTTTGACCAGCATTATTTTTGCCGGTCAAAGTGTTAGCGGCAGCGAATTTTTTGACCGTGACGGACAACAAGACAACAGTAATTCAAAGAAACCCAAAAAGGAAAAGAAAAACAAAAAAGACAAGAATTCAAATATGATGATGAATTCCAATATGGATTCAAATATGGATTCAAATATGATGATGAATTCTAATATGATGATGAATTCTAATATGATGATGAATTCTAATATGATGATGAGTCCCAATATGAACCGGTAAAAGTGATACTCCGTTCATACGAGAAAAGGAAATCGCTAATCGGTTTCCTTTTCTTTTTTCCCGTAAAAATGTCGCGTTACGCGGAAAACAAATGCTCAAAGGACGCGAAGAAAAAAAAAGGGCGACTCGTTAGAGTCGCCCTTTTTTGTTTTGCTCGGATTAAATCCGACGGATTAGCCGAAGAATTTGAAGATATTGACTAGAGCAAAAATGCTTTTCACCGTCAAAATCTTCTTTGTTGTCAACGCCGTTTCGTCAAATCTTCTCCGAAATTTTTTACCTTTCCGAACTGTTTTTCCGGCTCGCCGCCATCGGCTTACCGGCTTTTAAAGTCCGGTGGTGTTTCGATTGAAATATTTATCATATCTATATCACCTCCGACATTTAGATTATGATAAAGACGCTCGCGTTGTCAAACTTTTTTCACGATTGACGGCTAATCTTTTTTATCCATCGAAGGAGCCATCATTTTCATCGCCGCGTCCCAAATTACGTCGGGCGTAAAATCGTGAACTCTGCCCATTACATTCGACATCACGCCGACGTGATAGCGCGCGCTCGGACTGCTCGCCGTCGCCGCTTCGACGATTTTCTTCGCCACGTCTTCCGGCTCAAGTACGCCCGTTCCGCCGGGTTTTAACATTTCGTGCGTCATTTTCGCCAGGTTTTGTTTGAAGACAAAATACGGACTGTCCGCGCCGGTGTCGGGAATTTGCGCGACCGCGACATCATCGAAATTCGTCGCCACCGGTCCGGGCAGAATGCCGACAACCTGAATATTGAAGCCGCCGACTTCGATTCTCAAGGCTTCGTCAATCGCTTCGACGGCGTGTTTGGTAGCGTGATAAATGCCGCTGCCCGGCTGCGACATTTCGCCGGCGACCGAGCTGACGTTGATGATGCGTCCCGCGCCCGCTGCGCGCATCGCGGGCAATGCAAGCTGGCACAGCCGCAAAAGTCCGAAGACGTTCGTTTCAAAGTTTTTACGCACGTCGTCAATTGAAATTTCTTCAATCGGACCGTATTGACCGTAGCCCGCGTTATTCACCAAAACCTGAAGCGAGCCGTTGACCGCTTCGGCGGCGCGAATCGCTTCGCGGGCTTGATCTTCAACGGTTACGTCCAACTGCAAAGTTTCGCAGCCGAGCGATTTCAATTCGGCTAAATCGTCCGTGTTCGGTGCGGTCGCAAAGGTCAAAAATCCCGCTTCGTTCAAAGCCTTCGCCGCCGCCTTGCCGATGCCCGACGACGCGCCCGTGACCAACGCCGTTTGCTTTTCGTTTGAATCCATATAAACTCCCTTGTTTTTTATTTCAAAGCCCAAAAATTGTGCCTTGGTGTTCAATTAAATTATAAAAAAACGGCGGCGGTTACTTTGTTGGCTGAAATACATAAGCCGCGCCGCCGTCGAATAAATTGCCAAAATGCTTAATCCTTCGGCTCCGCACCGCGCGGAATTTTCGCGTTTTGAATTTCCGTTGATAGTTTTAGCGTTTTGCCCGTTCGCGCCGCTTCGTAAATCGCTTCGGTGATGCGCTGGTCCTGCAATCCTTCTTCGCCGGGCGTAAAAGGCTGTTTGTTCTCCAGAACGCATTCAGCGAAATAATCTATCTCGGTCGCAAATTGATTTTTGTTGCGAAGTTTGATTTGTTCGGTTCGTTCGCTCGAACCTTCGGCTCTCGAAGTTTGAAGCTGCAAGCCTTCATAGGAATACGCCGGATTCATTTCCATCCAGCCGAGCTGCGAATGAACGCGGTAACGTTTCGAGTCGTGAAAATCGTAGCCGCTCGACGCGTTGACCAAAACGCCCGACGGAAAGCGCATCTGAAAAAGAATACTTTCTTCGACTTCCCGAAAACGCGGATCGTTCGGCGTTGAATACTGCATCGCCGAAATCTCCGACGGCTCTTCGCCTAAAAGGAAGCGCGAGGTATTAAGGCAATACAAGCCGATGTCGGGCAGCGCGCCGCCGCCCGCGAGTTTTTTATTCAAACGCCATTGCGTCGCGTCGCCCTGCCGCTGACCGTTGACGGTTTCGATCAATTTCGGTTCGCCGAAGCGTTTATTTTTAATTGTTTCGCGCACGAAACGGTTGTGCGGCTCAAATTGAATTCGGTAAGCGACCATCAATTTGCGTCCGGCTTTTTGACAGGCGGCGATCATCTCCTCGCACTCCTTAACCGAATTCGCCATCGGCTTTTCGCACAAAATATGTTTGCCCGCCGCAGCGCCGCGCAGAGTAAATTCGTGATGCATTCCGTTCGGCAAAACGATGTAAATTACCTGCACGTCCGCATTGTTTTTTAGCTGATCGTAAGTTTTATAATCATAGATGTTTTTTTCTAAAATGCCGTATTGCGCGGCGACCTGTTTGGCTTTGTCGGGCGAGCCGGAAACAAGCGCGACGGCTTTCGCTTTTTTGCACTGCGCGAAAGCGGGCAAAAGCTGTTCGAGTGACAGGCGACCCAAGCCGACAATCGCAAATCCGACGCGCTCGGCGGGCGGCGAAGGCATCGGCGTTTCGGTTTGGCGTTCGGTTTTATTTTGAAACGGCGGCAGCTCAATCGGTTTTTGCGTGTCGGTTTTCGGCGGCTGATTTTTGTCCTGCGCGTAAACTTTTGAATTGTTCGATTGACCTAAAACGCCGACGGCAATCGCCGCCGCGCTCGATTTGGCTAGAAATTTACGACGCGAAACCGTCGTTTCATCTTCAGAATTCATAAAATCTCCCTTGCTCGTTCTTGATTTAAATGACGCTCGAAAGCGTCTGTAAAAATTTTATTACTTTGACAATTCGCCGACAATGAATGAAATGGATTTAAAGGTTGATTTCAACGATTTTGACGACGACAATAAAAAAAGACAACTCAATTTGAATCGCCTTTTTATCTACGAATTATTTGTAAATTTATTTGACCGCCAGCAAATCAACTTTCTCGATTTTCGGGTCTTCGGCGAGCAGCTCGTCTTTTTTCGCCATCAATGCCGCCGCGATTTTGCCGTTCAGATGCGCGTCGCGTCCTTCTTCGCCTTCAAACGTATCGAAAATGCCGAACGTCGAGTCGTCAAATTTCAAAGCATACCAACTCACCGTTAATTCTTCGTCTTCGGCGAGCGACAAACCGCCGTTCAAAAATTCTTCGAGTGCGGCTTCCTGTCCCGCCTTCGCTTTCAGTCTCGCAAATAAAGCCTTTTTTACCATCTTCGGATTCTCCTCGGTTAGATTTCAATTTTTATCATACACCGCGATTGCTCAATCGGCGAACAGTGGCTCCGGTCGGCTTCGCGGCGCGTTTATTTTCTGATGACGCGCAAAATTTCTCCCGGCGCGCTTTCGTTGCCTTCGGAATCAACGGCGCGGACGTAATAATAAAAAATTTCGCCCGATTGAACGCCTTCGTCTTTGTATTCGGTCGTCGGAATCGGTTTTTCATTGCGCCGTTCCCAACGCTCGAGCGGAACATTTTTGTCCGCCGAACGATACATATTATAGCCGACAAAATCAACGAGCGGATTTTGCCCGAATTTATTTCCGGCGTGATCCGTGAACGTCGTTTTCGGCGTAATCGGCTGGCTTTCGTTGCCTTCCGCGTCAATTTGCGTGAGCTTGTAAAAATATCTCTGACCGGCTTCGGCGGTCGGATCGTCAAAATTTCCTTCGGCAATCAGCTCGTCGGTCAGGCGTTCCCAAAAAACAAACGGCAGATTTTCGTTGACCGAACGGTAAACGTGATAGCCGATTGGCTGTTTGTTCGCCCGCTGCTGTAAAAGTTTTCGTTTTTGCTTCAATTTGTGCTTATTCATATTTTTATTTCACTATCAAATATAAGAAAAAACTTCAAATATCCGAAAATCAAATTTGTAAGCACTGACAAAAAAAAATTAAACCAAATATCGGTTCAGAGGCGCGCCTACTGTCTGCCGTTTGCGGACTTCCTGAACGACGGGCAGTAGACGCGTCTCCGAACCGTGTATTCGGTTTGGGTAAGTGTGCTTCGGTGCTTACGTGCCGGTCATAATAATTCGGCGCAAATTTTTCAAACCGAATTGCCGACGAAGCTGTATAACTTGCTATAATCGTCGCGCGATTTATAATTTCGGAAGTTTTAGAAACGTAAAAATTTTCGCGGGAGTCAAAAATGTCTGAAACTCTCTATGAATGGCTGATCGTCTGGACTTTTATCTTGCTCGTCGTCGGTTTTACCTTCGCCGAAGCGTTTTGGCTGAACAAAAAAGGCTGGACGAATTTCGGAAGAGCATTTGTTTTTTCCGCTTTGACAAACTTTATCGGTTTGGCGGTCGGCGGTTTTGTTTTGTTCATCGTTACGGTAATTTTTATTATGATTGTTTTTGACGGAGCGGTTGATAAACTTCCGGCGGGCAATGTCGGTCTGGCGGCGATTTTGATTTTAGCCGCGCTGTTTACGCCGATTTTTCTGATGCTCTGCAAGCGTGTTTTCTTCGCGCTGCTCAAAATTCAGACGGGCAAAGCGGCTTGGCTTTATTCGCTGGTCAGCTCGGTTTTAATTTTAATCGTTTCGCTCGGCGTTCCGTCTTTAATCGCTTATTTTGTTTACAGATAAGGAAATTATGACGAGAAGAAGTTTGGCATTGTTCCTGATTTTGCTGTCCGCCGCGGCGGCTGTTTCGCAAACGAAAAACGACGCGGCGATGGCGCAGCGATTAAAAGATTTGAAAGCCGATAAAGAATTTCTGCTCGTGTATGACGAAGCCGGAAATACTTCTAAAATCTACGGTTTCAGCGCGGATTTCGGCAGGGAACAAAACCGGCGCAACCAGGTCGAATCGTTTCGTTTCGGATTAGCGTTTCTCTTTGCCGGACAAACGTTAAAAGCCGTACCGGAAGAATATCTTTTGACGTTTCAGGCGGCAACAAAGCGTGCAAAATTTGCCGACGCGCACCGATTGATTTTTACCGTTGATGATACGCCGCTCGATTTAGGCGAAGGGCGTTACGCGAATAAGAACGAAGGCATCGAGTATTTAAACTTCAAATTAAGCCGCGAACAGTTAAGCAAACTCGCCAGAGGCAAAAACGTTTCGTTGAAAATCGGCAACGCCGATTATTCTTTATCGGCGGAAAATTTAAAAATGCTCGCCGATTTGCTCGCGCTTTCCGAGCCGGCAAATCTTTAGTTTTGTCACAAGCGAGGTGAAAAAGGACGAGATGATTCTCGTCCTTTTTTCGATTAAAGTAAAAAATTAAGCGGTCGGGGCGGCGACGGCGTTCGCATCTTCGGATTTATCGGGAACGCTGCGTTTGGCTTCCGCATCTTTGGTCGCCGCAAAAGTTTTGTCGGCTTTGTCGGGACGTTCCGGGAAGGCACTGTTTTTCTGATTTGAACGCCAGAGATTCGATAAAAGCAGCTCGCGGATAAACGTCATTTCCTTCGGCAGACGGTCGTAGAGTTTGAAAAACAATTCGTCGTGCGAAGCGATTTCCTTTATCCATAAATCACGATTGATGCTCATCACGTTTTCAAAATCTTCCTTCGTAAAATCCTCCATTCCGCGCCAGTCCATATCATCATAACGCGGCATCCAGCCCAAAGGCATTTCGATTCCTTTCGATTTTCCGCGGGCGCGTTCGACAACCCATTTCAGGACGCGCATATTTTCGCCGTAGCCCGCCCAGAGGAATTTGCCGTCTTCGTCCTTGCGAAACCAGTTGACCGAAAAGATGCGCGGCGGTTCGGGAATTTGGCGACCGAAGTTTAACCAGTGTCCGAAATAATCGCCCATATGGTAGCCGCAGAAGGGAAGCATCGCAAACGGATCGCGGCGCACTTCGCCGATGTTGCCGAAGGCGGCGGCGGTCATTTCCGAACCCATCGTCGCCGCCATATAAACGCCGAACGCCCAGTTAAATGACTGCATAATCAGCGGCACGACATTGTTGCGGCGACCGCCGAAAATGAATGCCGAAACGGGAACGCCCTGCGGATTATCAAAATTTTCATCAATTACCGGGCATTGCGTCGAAGCGACGGTAAAACGCGAATTCGGATGCGCGGCTTTTTTATCCGAATCGGGTGTCCAGTCGTTGCCCTGCCAGTCAATCGCGTGCGCGGGCGCGTCGCCGTCCATTCCTTCCCACCAAACGTCGCCGTCGTCGGTCAGCGCGACGTTCGTAAAAATCGTGTTTTCCTTGATGGTTTCCATCGCGTTCGGGTTCGTTTTGTAATTAGTGCCGGGCGCGACACCGAAAAATCCGGCTTCTGGATTAATGGCGTGAATGCGACCGTGTTCGTCGGGTTTAATCCACGCGATGTCGTCGCCGACGGTCGTCACCTTCCAACCTTCTTCCTGAAAAGCCTTCGGCGGAATGAGCATTGCGAAATTCGTTTTTCCGCAAGCCGAAGGAAACGCGGCGCAAACGTAATCCTTTTTGCCGTCGGGCGATTCCACGCCGACGATTAACATATGTTCGGCAAGCCAGCCTTGCTCTCTTCCAAGCGTCGAAGCGATTCGCAACGCCAGGCATTTTTTGCCCAGAAGCGCGTTGCCGCCGTAGCCCGAACCGTAACTCCAGATCAATCTTTCTTCGGGAAAATGAACGATGTATTTATCCTTTGGATCGGGCGAACACGCCCACGCGACATCCGTTTCGCCTGCGGCAAGCGGCATTCCGACCGAATGCAGACAATGCACGAAATCGCCGTTGCCCAATGCTTCGAGAGCTTTATCGCCCATTCGGGTCATCAATTTCATATTGACGACGACGTACGGCGAATCGCTCAACTGCACGCCGAATTGCGAAATCGGCGAACCGATTGGTCCCATACAAAACGGAATGACATACATCGTCCGCCCTTTCATGCAGCCATCGAATTTCGGCGTGAGCGTTTCCTTCATTTCCTTCGGAGCCATCCAGTTATTCGTCGGTCCCGCGTCGCCTTTTGCCAGGCTACAAATATATGTGCGGTCTTCAACGCGGGCGACATCGCTCGGATGCGAACGCGCTAAGAATGAATTCGGACGCTTTTCGGCATTCAGACGAATAAATGTGCCGTGTTCGACCATTTCATCGCACAGACGGTCGTATTCACCTTGCGAACCGTCGCACCAGTAAACATTCTCGGGCTTGCACAGCTCGACCATTCTCGTCACCCATTTTTTCAATTCGCCGTTTTTCAATTTTTCGGGAATATTTAAATTGTCCATTTCTTTCTCCAAATATAAAGACTGTTTTTGATAAATATAATTTAAAATTTTTGGCGATTAAATCGCCATTGAATTATTTTGTTCGGTTACGGAACAAAAAGATTTGAATAGTTTAGCACACGGAAATTTGAAATCCGAATCAGGCGATTTGTCTCTTTTTCTCAATTTGCTGACGTAAAGTATGCGCGACGACCGCCGCGATAATTATCGCGCCGCCGATTAAAGCCCAGACGCTTGGACGCTCGCCGACGAACAGAAAAACCCAGACCGGATTGAGCAGAGGCTCGACAAATCCGATGATGCTCGCGTCGAGCGAACGCACGCCTTCGGCGATGCCTTTGGTAAATAAAACGTAAGCCGTGCCGATTTGAAAAACGCCTAAAAATAAAACGGCGATAACATCATTGCCGTTCGGCTGCGGCGGATTTTTTATCAGAAAGGGAAGCATCGCCAAAACAATCAGCAAATTTCCGTAAAAAACCGACAGCGCGGGATTTTTTCGCAGCGAGCGCGGATGGCGCAAAAATACGAAATACAAACCGAAAAACAAACCGGATAAAAGCCCGGCGATGTTTCCGGCGAAAACGTTTCCGGCGAGTTTGTTATCGGCGTTCTGCGGTTCAAAAAAGAAAAAGCTCATTCCCGCCAGACAAAAAATGACAGTGATTAAATCGGCGAAGCGAAATTTTTCTTTTAATACGAACGGCGACAAAATCAGAATATAAAGCGGCGCGGTATATTGCAGAAAGATCGCGTTCGCGGCGGTCGTATTTTTGTTCGCGTAAACAAAAGAAGTCAGCGTTGCGGCGTAAAGAAAAGATGTCAAAAGCGTGAATTTATCGAGCCGCAATCCTTTATGAAAAGTAAAAACGGCGACCGTCAAAGCCGCCAGAAGCGAGCGTCCGGCGTTGACGGCAAAAGCGTCGAGCGTCGTCATTTTGATAAAAAGTCCGCCGGTTGACCAGAGCAGAACGGCAAACAAAATCAGAACAACCGGCGGAAATCGGGGCGACGGATTTTCGGCTTCCATAAAGATGCGATTATAACGCAGAAGAAAATTTTTAACCGCAGTTAATACAGATAAACGCAGATTTAATTTGATGAAAAATATCTGCGTTTATCCGCGAATATCTGCGGCTAAAAAATAGTTTAGGCGAACTGTCGTTTAATCGTCGCTCGTCGCCGTCGCAATCGTTTCGCGCAATTTGGCGGCGGAAGTCGTCGCCGGTTCGAGTTCGACATCTTCGACGTTGCCGTAAATTTTTTTGCCGAACACGCCGTTCCAGGGCGGAATGACAATCGAGACCGCGCCGTTAGCACGTGCCTGACACGCGAGCCGCAAAATCGGTTTGGCTTTGTCGCCTTGGTTGTAGCCGAAAATTTTCATCTGCTTGCGTTCGCGCGGCGCGACTTCGGAAAGTTTTTCTGCGCCCGCCAAAACGCCGACCCAGCAAGTTCCGCAGGCAGCGGAGCGACACTCGACCGGAATCACGCCTTCGCCGCGCCGGAAATCTCTTTCGACCCAGTTTTTCGATTGGTCGCGCGCCGCGCCCGAAGCGATTTCTTCGTCGTCCGTCAATCTGAATTTTCCGCTGTCGGTGTCGTCAATATAATTGATTGTCCATTCTCTATTGACGGTTTTCAAAAATCCTAAAAGCCCTTGCGAATCGTCTTTAGCGCGTTCGGCGACGATTGCGGCGGGCAATTTTTTCATTAATCCCTGCGGCGTTTCCGTTTCGGCATTCGAGTTTCTAAAAGCCTCGAAACCGACTTGCGCCAGAGTCATCAAACCGATTGCCGCGATGCCCGTCGTTAAAGATTCGACCGACTTTGCTTTCTCGGCGGCGGCGGTAGCAATGCGTTTGATTTCGTCGGCTAAGCTTTCGCCGCCGTCGCCTTTTTCGGCTCGGGCAACGATTGCGTTTTTCACTTCGCGCCAGAAACGGTGTCCGTAAAGAAATCTATGCGACCAATCGATTTGATCTTTGAGCTCAAAATCGCCTTGCATCACAAATTTTTGAACCGCGACCGCTTTGTCTTCAGCGTTTTGTAAAAATATGTGCAGCGCGAGCGGATAAAACCGAAACCAAATCTGCGTCGCGTTGCGGTCAACTTCGTGAATTGCCGGAAGCAATTTTTCGATTGTTTTCAGCCAATTGTTTTCGTCGTGTTTGTTTAGAAAATCTATATATTTTGCAGTCATAAAGCCTCTTCTGAAACATAATATTTACGGCGGGAAATAATGTAATTCGCCATAAAAATATAAACAAAAACCATAACAATAAATGTCTTGCAACTCAAATTCGGAAGTGCTAGAATCCACCCACGCACATCGTTCTACAACTCAGGAGACTCAAATGGACGGAAGAATATTTCGTTTGAAAGAACGACTGCTTAAAAGCATTCGACACGCTTGGACAATCGAAGAAATGGCGCGGTTTGTCGAATTATCAGTGCCGCATCTTCAAAAACTATTCAAAATCGAAACCGGAACTACGCCGATGGCATATTTGCGCGACATACGTCTGAAAAAGGCGCGTAAACTTCTTGAAACAAAATTTTCTCGTTTAAAAGAAATCGGGCATGAAATCGGAATGCCGAACGACAGCCATTTTACCCGTGACTTTAAGAAAAAATACGGCGTAACACCAACCGAATATCGCAGGCGGCACTGGGAAAAAACTCAAACTGAAAAGTCATTTGGCAAGGAATGATTGAATCCGCCAAAAGAAGATAGTTTTCGCCAAGAAATAATTGTTGATTTCTCGAAATTAGCGGTGATAATTGGATTCGTAAATCTTTTTACAATTCAAAATTACGAAAGGAGAAATTAGAGAATGAAAAGAATCGGAATTTTCTTTGGAATGGCATTCCTCGCTTTATTCTTAGGAGTCGCCTCGGCTTATGCAAGTTGTGGATTAGCTATTGCCGGAGGAGGCTATGGAGCACATTTTGGATGCACCATTACAGGCGAAGATGCGAATTATTGTTATTATAGTTGCACATGCACGGGAACAGCCCATGCCTGTGATCAATTATATGAACTTAACGGGCTTTCAGACGTTTAGGCATAAAATTTATACCGTTAATAAAGCGGGCAATCCATGGATTGCCCGCTTTATTAACTAAAATTCTTTTAAGAAATGAAAAACAATATATTAACTTCTTTATTTTTGCTTGCGTTTTTGTTGTTGGCTGTAAAGTATTCGTTCGGGCAAAAAAGTAAATCGACGTTTATACGAGCAAGCCCAAATGTTTACGCGCCAAATTTTTATTCAGATAAATTGAATCTTCAAGTTATGCTCGTAAATCTTCCGGGAGTTCAAACGAAAGGAAGCAGTTTTGCAGGTTCTTACAGCATTTATTTTGTTCCCGAAGGTGAAATCGAACGCATAGTTGAAAGTCGAGGCGGAACTATTGATGAGTTAAAACAAACAGACGTTACAAACAAGATTTTGTTAAATCAGGGAAGTTTTAGTAAACCTTCGCCTGCTCTAAATCGCACGCTGGAAAAAAGCGGGATTTTATTTAGACAAAAAGTTCCCGATAAACAAAGAACAATGCTTGGGGAAATCCTAATTTTCTACTCATTGAAAATCTATGACGCGGTTCTTAAGAAAAGTATCTATAAGGAAAGCGTTTTTTTTTATCTTCCGTTTGAGCCTGAAAATATGACTGAAGCTCGCAAAACACTTTATTTGAGTTTTTACATAAATGAAAACGGAAAATTATATACATCAAGTCTTCCAAGAGATAAATCAAGTACAAGTTGGTAAAAATGAAATATGAAATCATCAATTAAATGGATTGCTATAACAGCTTTTACGATAGTGGTCTTTTGCGCCAGTTTTGTTTATTTTTATACCAAACAACAGTCCGAAAAGAATTCACCGACGGCTGGAATCGAAAAGGAAAAAGAGAAGCCTTTACCAGAAGCAAAACTTTTTGATCAAAATTCTGAATTGCTGTCTGAGGAGGATTTAAGAAAAGGAAAAGTTATTTTGATTTTTGTTTCACCAACCTGCGATGCCTGCGAAAAGGAAGGCGATTTTCTCAGAAATCTTGTTGGAAAAAGAAACGATGTAAAATTTTATGGGATAATTTCATTTGGAAAACCGGCGCAAGTTTTGGAAGTCTCGCAAAGCAAATTCCCTTTTAAGGTTTTTTTCGACGGCGAAAACTCGCTTGCCGTGAAGATGGGAATCACAAAGGTTCCAATCAAAATTTATCTCGAAGACGGAATAATCAAAAAGGTTTGGGGCGGAGCGACGATTGAAGAGTCGAAGCAGAAAGAATTTATTGATTGGCTGGAAACCGTGTGAAGTAAAATGAGAAATTTAGTTGTATTTGTAAGCCTTTTTCTTTTCGTTGGTTTCAGTGCTTTTGCTCAAAAATCTAAACCTGCGTCGTCGTTACAAAATATTCAGGATAAAGACCAAGAACGCGGGGCTCAGGATTCGCTTAATCTGCGAATCGTTAATGTTCTTTATCGAACCGCCGATGAAGCCAAAAACTGGAACGAGGTAAAAGTTTCATCGCAGATTCAGGCGCAGATTGCCGACCTGCTCTGGGATTTCGACGCAATTTCCGCCGAAAATTATTTAATCAGAGCTTGGGATAAAGCTAAACAAGCGAAAGAGTCTGAGGAAAAGCCTTCAAGATTTCGCAACTATTCGACGCGGGTCGAAGTCAGCCGTGAAGTTTTAATGGTGGCGAGAAAAAGACAACCGGAATTAGCGAAGAGATGGCTAAAGGAATTATCCGATTTAGCCGAAGAAGATTTTTCAAAACGAAACAAAGGATTGTTTGACGACCGCACGGCGCGAAGCGCGGTTTTGCTGCAAATGGCAATGCAAGCGGCTGAATCCGATCCGCAGGCGGCGGCATCTTTGGCGACTGAAAGTTTGCTCGACGGAATTTCATTCGGTTTCCAAAGTGTTTTGATAAAAATTCAAGAGAAAAATCCAGAGCTTGCCGCGCAAGTTTTCCGCTCGGCATTAAAAAGAATAAATTCGGTCGGTATTGCAAGCGCAAGTGAAATTCAGATTCTTTATTCATATCTTTATACGCCCGGACAGATCAATTCGACCGCCGATGCGACCACGCAGAACAATACGGTTATTGCGGTCGGCAGAAATCAGCCGCGCATAACTTCAGCCGCCCAACTTTACCCGTCTTTGGCGCAAGAATTCGTTCAGACGGCAGCGCGAGCTATAATGCAAATGTCTTTTCCACCAGTCGAAAATGTCGAAAAAGCGGCGCGGGAACAATACGGAATTATCGGCGTGCTGCTGTCGCGTCTCGGAAACGCTTCGCCGGAACTCGCGCAGGCTTTGCAGGCGAGAATGGCGGCAATCACGGGGAGCGCGAATTTCTCGCCGCCAACGCAAAATTCTCCAGACGATGTCTCGCCTATTAAACAAGGCGAAAATCAAAGCGATTATCAAAAGCGTTTGTTAGACGAGATTTTGGAAGATTCGGAAAAGATGCCCGATTCTTTGCAAAAAAATATATTTATCGCGCAAGGTGTTTTGCGAAGCGGCGCGGAACAATTTGAGAAAGCCGAAAACGTCGCCGAACATATTGACGATAAAGAATTGCGCGAACAGATAATCAATTTCTTGATTTACCGAACTTCGCTCGATTTGATAAAGAACGACAAATTTGATGATGCCGGCAAATCAGTGCTGAAAAACAGCGAGCCGAGACAAAGAGCCGTTATTTTAATTGTCGGCGGGCAGAAACTAGCCGACCGAAAAGATTTCTTTCAAGCGCGCGGCTGGCTATCAGATGCAGAAAAATTGTTCGAGAAAAACAAATCTTCAGATGAAGATTGGATCAATATCGGTTTTGGGCTAGTTTCCGCTTACGCTCAATTCGAAAATTCAGAAGCAGCGCAAATTTTGAACCAAAGCGGAAAACTTATTGAAGAAGATTCTAAATATTATAATCGCGACAAAGCACCGCTTGCCATCGGCTTCTCCGGGTTGGATTTCAGCGATTTTACTTACGACTCAAAAAACTTCAGTCTCGATTCTGCCATTAAATCCTTTCCGAAAGAAAACTTTGAAGATGTTTTGTCCGCGCTGGGTGAAATCAAGAATCCGCAAGCAAAAGGACAAGGAATTCTAATTTTATCGCGTAAGTACTTAAAGAAAACCAATCTTGCTCAAAAATAAATAACGACTCACTCCGTGCTTGACAAAAATTTCCCCGTTTCGTATATTCTAAAGTTTCGGGCAAATGAGTCTGATGCAGATTGTAGGCGGTTGCTTATAAATCTGCTTGAAAGCGCGGGCATTTTTTAATTAAGTGTCTAACATATATTGTGGCGTAAAACTATACGTCGCGGGTTTTGGAAAACAAAACGCACAAAGCGTCTAGGGCAATTCAATCGAAATTGTATTGCTTACCTATTTTATAAAGCCACGCCACAGAAAAGTTGAAAAGGAAGGAAACGCTTTCGTAAAAATCTTTCCGCATTAAAGAGTTAATCAAAAAAGTTTTGTTGCGAGTAACTGCTTGCGCTGACTGCTGGAAATTTTTCCGGTAAGAGGCAGGTTTGAGGTTACTTTTTGGTTTTAGAAAATTTATTTGAGATTATGCCGACAATCAATCAATTAGTTCGCAAAGGTCGCCAAGCCGTCAAATATAAAACGGCGAGTCCCGCGCTTCAGCAAAGCCCGCAGCGGCGCGGCGTTTGCACGCGCGTTTATACGCAAACGCCGAAAAAACCGAACTCGGCTCTCAGAAAAGTCGCGCGCGTTCGCTTGACCAACGGAATCGAAGTAACGACTTATATTCCGGGCATCGGACATAATTTGCAGGAACACTCGATTGTGATGATTCGCGGCGGTCGCGTCAAAGATTTGCCGGGCGTGCGCTATCACGTCATCCGCGGAACGCTCGATTCATCGGGCGTGGCAAATAGAAATCAGGCGCGTTCAAAATACGGCGCGAAACGTCCGAAAGGCGCGGCACCGGCGGCGAAAGGGAAGAAATAAATCAATTACGAATTACGAATTACGAATTACGAATTGAAAAAAAAACAATTCCGACATTCGTAATTCGTAATTCGTAATTCGTAATTAAGAATTATGCCAAGAAGAAGAGTTGCAGGAAAAAGAGAAGTTTTACCCGATCCGGTTTATAACAGCATAATGGTCACGAAATTTATCAACGGCATTATGTGGAAAGGAAAGAAATCAATCGCCGAAAGCATTTTTTACGGCGCGATGGAAAAAGTCGCCGAAAAAGCGGGCGATGAAGCCTTGAAGGTTTTCAAAAAAGCGATTGATAACGTCGCTCCGGCTCTGGAAGTCAAATCGAGACGCATCGGCGGCGCGACGTATCAAGTGCCGCTCGAAGTTACCCGCGACCGCCGCAGCACTCTGGCGATTCGCTGGATTGTGACGAACGCCCGCAAGCGCGGCGAAAAAACGATGGAAGACCGCCTGGTCGGCGAACTGCTCGACGCGACCAACAACCGCGGCAACGCCGTCAAAAAACGCGACGACGTTCATCGTATGGCGGACGCGAACAAAGCGTTCGCGCATTATAGATTTTAATAATAGTGGAAAGTGGTAAACGGTAAGTGGTAAGTTTTTGTTCTTACCACTCACCCCCCTTACCACTTACCGTTTACCACTTAAAAAATGGCACAGATAAGTTTAGACAAATTCAGAAACATCGGCATTATGGCGCACATTGACGCGGGTAAAACCACGACGACCGAGCGCGTTCTGTTTTACACCGGCGTTTCGCATAAAATCGGCGAAGTTCACGAAGGAACGGCGACGATGGACTGGATGGAACAGGAACAAGAGCGCGGAATTACGATTACGTCCGCCGCGACGACTTGCTTCTGGACGCGCAACAACATCGAACATCGCATTAATATCATTGATACGCCGGGACACGTTGACTTTACGATGGAAGTCGAACGCTCTCTGCGCGTTCTCGACGGCGCGGTCGCCGTCTTCGACGGCGTTGCCGGAGTCGAACCGCAATCGGAAACCGTCTGGCGGCAAGCCGATAAATACAAAGTTCCGCGCATTTGTTTTATCAACAAATTAGACCGCGCGGGCGCGTCGTTCGACCGTTCTTTTCAATCAATTTTAGATCGTCTCGGGGCGAATGCCGTCGCTTTGCAGATTCCTATCGGTCTCGAAGATCAGCTTAAAGGTGTCGTTGATTTGATCACGATGAAAGGTTTGGTCTGGAACGACGAATCGAAAGGCGCGGAATATGAAGTTACAGACATTCCCGCCGAACTCGTTGATGCGGCGACCGAAGCCCGCGAGAAATTAGTCGAAGCCGTCTCAAGCATTGATGACGATTTGATGGAAAAGTATCTGGAAGGCGCGGAAATCTCCGAAGCCGAGATCCGCAAAGCCCTCCGCAAAGGAACGCTCGAGATGAAAATCGTTCCGGTCGTGACCGGCTCGGCTTTCAAAAATAAAGGCGTGCAAACTTTGCTCGACGCGGTAGTTGATTATTTGCCGAGTCCGCTCGATGTTCCTCCGATTGAAGGCATCAATCCGAAAACGCAGGAAACCGAACCGCGTGAAGCAAGCGCGACTGCGCCGTTCTCCGGCTTGGTTTTCAAATTGATGGCTGACAAACATCTCGGTCAGCTTTCGTTCGTTCGTATTTACAGCGGAACGGTAACGGCTGGCTCTTACGTTTACAACACGATTAAAAATCAGAAAGAGCGCGTCGGTCGTTTGATGTTGATGCACGCGAATAAGCGCGAAGATATTGATTCGGCATCGGCGGGTGAAATCGTTGCCATCGGCGGAATGAAAAACGTTACGACCGGCGACACGATTTCTGATGAGAATAAACATATTATTCTCGAATCGATGGAATTTCCCGATCCGGTTGTCCGCGTCGCCGTCGAGCCGAAAACTCGTCAGGATCAAGACAAAATGGGCATCGCGCTCAACCGTCTGGCACAGGAAGACCCAAGTTTCCAGGTTTCATCAGATCACGAAACCGGACAAACGATTATCGCCGGAATGGGCGAGCTTCATCTGGAAATTATCGTTGACCGAATGAAACGCGAATTCGGTGTGGAAGCCAACGTCGGCAAACCGCAGGTAGCGTATCGTGAAACGATTACGGGAACTGCGCCGGGCAAGGAAATCTACAAAAAACAATCCGGTGGTCGCGGCAAATTCGGTCACGTCGAACTCGAAATCGAACCGGCTCCGGGTGAAGGTTTCGTTTTTGAAGACAAAATCACCGGCGGCTCGATTCCGCGTCAGTTTATCAAGCCGACGATGGAAGGCGTTCGGGACGCGATGCATCGCGGATTCCTCGCGGGTTACGAGTTAGTAGATATTCGTGTCAGATTGCTTTTCGGTTCGTATCACGAAGTTGATTCGGACGAAATTTCATTTCATCTAGCCGGTTCGTTCGCGTTTCAGGACGCGGTGAAAAAAGCGAAACCCGTTTTGCTCGAACCGATTATGAAAATCGAGGTCGTCACGCCGGAAGAATATATGGGCGCGGTCAACGGTGACTTAAATCGTCGGCGCGGGCAAATCGAAAAAATGGAGCCGCGCATCGGCAATGTTCAGGTCGTCACGGCGTATGTTCCGCTTTCAGAAATGTTCGGCTACACGACCGATTTAAGAAGTTCGACGCAGGGACGCGCAACTTCGACGATGCATTTCGAGCGTTACGATCAAGCACCGCGCAACGTCGCCGAAGAAGTTATCGCCAAAGTAAAAGGCGCAGGCAATTAATTTGCAGTTTTCGATAGAAGATTGAGGAGAAAAATCAGCTATGAGTAAAGAGAAGTTTGATAGAAGCAAGCCGCACGTGAACATCGGGACCATCGGACACG
>CAXSGY010000041.1:0-28907 GCA_964237235.1 uncultured Pyrinomonadaceae bacterium | reverse complement strand
TCACGGAAGCTCGGAAACTCTACTTTAGAGCGGTCTCGTTTTTGGGAGTAGCTCAGTTACTTCAGAATGTTTTTTTCTATAACTTTCAATCGCTTTCCGCACGGTGGACTCTAAACTGACGGAGACGGAAGCTCGCCCTAACCGCCATCCGCGAATCATTTCTATTGCATCTTCAGCGGTTGGTTTTCGGATGCAAATAGCGGTCGCCGCTTCGATTAAATTCATATCGTCCGCAATGCGACCAAGCTCGGCGAGAATCGTCTTTCGATACCACTGCCGCTGTGATTTGCCGTTTCCACTTTTGGAAAAATCACCAAGCCACAGAAACGGGAAATCTGGCGGATTATCCAGCTTGATACCCAAAACCGAAAGGGCGCGGGCTTCGTAATCTGCATTTTGTAGGGTGCGGAGGTCGCAATGGGGTTTGCCTTGCCGCGCCGACTTCTCCATCTCTGGCTGTAGTAGGCGCGGGCGACCGCGCTTTTTCTTATCGGAAAACTTTTCCGATAATGTTTCTTTTCTATCTTTCATAGTTTCTCAACCTCCGAATCATTTAGGAAAAGTTTTCCTAAACTTCTTCCTTCTCCTTGCCGAAAACATAATTTGCCGTGCGCTCCAGATAAGTCGGATGACTTTCTTGCGCTTTTTTTGAAACATCTAAAAGCGCGTCGATGCTTTCATCTCTTAAAAATCCTCGCGCCTTACAAATTTTTAGAAAAGAAGCATCCGCATCCGAGCGGTCGTATTCATTGTCTTTCAAACATCGGTCATAATCAGGAAAGCTGCCCCTAAAGCCGATAGTTTCCGATTGCTGTTTAACGTGCTGTTCAATCGGCTTTTCTGGTTCGGCAAGCAATCCTGCCTCGTCCAGTTCTTCAGCGGAAGTAAATCTACCGTTTTCAGCCAGTAAAAGACGCACACGGAAACGGTTGCGCTTCGGCTTAAAGTTTATGCTGCCGACCCATCGGGTAGAACCATAAGAACCGCCGTTACCGCTATCCAATTTTTTCAGCAATCGGTCACGAACTTCTTTCAATTCTTCTTTGGTCGTTCCTCTAGGCAAAGCCAGCCAAGCCTGAAAATTCCCTTTCGATGTTTCTTCGGCAAAAAAGCAGAACGGCGACAGTTCGATAAGTGTCTCGGCGTTGCAATCGTCAATTTGTATTAAAGCTGCGCCACGCGGTCGGACAATGTATGAATGATGGTTTGTTTCGCACCACTCAATACCTTTTTCCAACTTCAAATCTATATTTGAATTTTCCTGATAATGAAAATCTCTAGCGTCATTATCGTTTTTAGTTGTAACGTCGAAGCTGTTAGTTTCAACAGAACGGAAAGCAGCAAGGGCGCGGCGGGCATCGGAACTATTGCCCCCTGTGTTCCTATCTACGACCTCACAATCAATTCCATCCAAAAGCTCCGTTCGCGGATTTTTCGCGGACGGCTCTGTGTTCCTAGAAATGGGTGGTTCACTGATTGGTTCGTTGTGTAATTCATTGTCTAATTTATTGTGTAGTACATTGTTATTGTTTTCCTGATGACGGAAATCGGTTTCCTCAAATGAGACAATCGTTTCCTCATTTTGGGTGATGGCATCCTGACCGCAGGAAACGGAATCCTGAAATTGGTTATCCGTTCCCTGAAGTTCGGCAAGGTTATCCGCTTCCGTCACGTCGGTAAAATCATCAATAACTTCATCAAAGCCGAAATTCTCATCTTCTTCGTGCGGAAAGATAAATTGGTCATCCAAGAAATCCTGATAGACTTCTTTGAACCGTTCTTCGTTCAAACGGTAATGCCACTGCTCTTTGAAATTCTTGCGAATCCGATGCTTTTCCATTTCCAGAACGCCTTTGTCTTTCAAGAAGTCTCGGAACTTTTCAACCTGATACTCGGTTATGTCTAATTCCTCGCACCACTCCCTAACCGATTTATAGAAAAATCTGTCTCGTCTCTTTTTCGGTCTGTCCGTCCAATAAATCAACTGGCGCAAAAATAACGCGCCGTCGTTCGACCCCATAAACTTTGCAAACGCTCGCGGATATGCCCGCAGTTCCAGAATCGCTTCTGCATTTCTCGGATGCGTCTTCGTCAATTGATAAGTTTCGTCTCGTAATCTGTTGCTAATCGGCTTTTTTGTTGCCGCGTAATTTGTTGAACTCTTTGCCATATAAAATCCTCGCTTTTATCAAAATATTTCCAGTTGAGAAGCAAATAAACCTCTCAACCCCCCTTATTTGCATCAATCGTGCCGCAAGAAAAGAGGTAGAATGCCAGTTGGGATAAGCCTTAAAATCTGAATTTTGGAAGAGAAAGAGACCCTTGTTCATCTCAAGGGTCTCCGTTAAAAGCGTTCAATATTTATTCAGCTTTTTTATCAATACATCCGTTATTTCGCTAACGCCATCTCCTGCCCTGCGTCGTAAATGACAAGCATATCTATTTGTAGATGGCGGATTCCATCCTCAAAAATTTCAATGGCGACCTGCACCTGCTCCTGCAGTTTTTTTAATGCTTCCAAATCCGCTATTGTGTCTTCTGGGGAGAACGCGAAATTCTCCTCCGTAGTATGCTCGACCAGACTCTTGACGATTTCGTCGTCAATCAACTGCGTCAAAGCCTTTTTCGCCAGTTTGACCGATTTCCGAAACTTTCCTTTACCCGACAAATTTGCCGACTGATATGACGCATCAACCAGCCGATTAGCTTCCGCAACGGTTTTCGCTTTCTTCGCCGCTATCAGTCCAGCAAATTCTATTTGCGTTTCAACATCGTAATCGTAAAGTCTCGCCATTTCGGAAAAGCTGTTGTTGATTGCCGAATGTTCAATAAGGTCGCGGACTTCTGGATGAAGACGTTCGAAGATAGCGATTATACGGTTGACGTTGCGCTGCGTCTGTCCAGTTTTGCTTGCCGTGTCCGCTGCAAAAGACATTTTGTCCGATGCACCGCCGTGTTTAGCCAAAGCACCCGCCACGCCGCGCCGCGTCTTTGGAAAGAGCGTCTCATAGATTTCCTTGCGCTCGCTCAATTGCTTGGCTTCTTCGAATTTCGTCAGCACTTTCCGAATCAGGTTCTCATCAATCGCCGCGATGCGCTGCTCCAGTTCGCCAAGCGTGATAACCGAAGCGGGAATCGTCTCATACCCTAAACTTTTGTATGCTTCAAGGCGCAGCCGACCCGCGACCAGTTTAAGGTCGGGCGTTAGAATAATCGGATTAAGCAAACCGACGATTTTGATGGACTTCGCCAATCTCTTTACCTGTTCGCCGTCGAATTGCTCGGTGGCGTTCACTTTAATTTTCTCGATTCCAATAAGCTCAATCGTATTCTGGCGCATATTAATTTCTTCTTCGGTTTTTAATAATTCAATTCGTTCTGCCGTTTTAGTTGAAAAGCCATTTCCCGTTAATACCGCATCGCCCGCCGTTAATTGTCTTTTACTGATTGCCATTTCCATAATTTTCTTCGCTCCTTATTATTTATGCTAAATATCGTTCTTTTGCCGTTATTGCCTAAAATTAGACACACTTCTACCCTCTATGCCGTATTTGCTTAAAAATAGGCACACCTCTGTCATAAATGCCGTATTCGCTTGAAAATAGGCACACTTCGCCGCCGATGCCAAAAAGTCTGACATCAATCTAAATATTCAATTGTTTTGGATTAGTCCAGCTGGTTTTGATGACCCGCGTCGTCATCATCTTACTAGGCGCGAAAGTTATTGAAACTCTCAAGGCGTGTAACTCGCTTAGTAAGTTACTATTTGCTACTCGTTAATTATAACATCAGTTTGAGATTTGTCAAGAACTTTTTTCAACGAGATTTTTACATTGCAGATGAACGATTAGGAACGCTTCAATAAGTGGATTGTAGGCAGCCGATTACTTGTGTTTGGTGGACGTATGCGGGGCTTGAAATCATACCGCCGCTAAGATGATTCCCTCATCCAGAACGGCTTTGGATTTCAACTCCTCAGTTTCACAATACGGGATACAGTACTATTTTGCCAAGATAGAATATTTATCCCAAGCAGTGAAATTTAATAGATATTTTTGATTGATCGCTAAAATGGAGCTATAATATATCTACTGCAAACGCAGTAGATACTTGATATTTAATAAAAAAAGGAGCTGCGGACGTGATTGGATTTTGGGTGATTTCAAAGCAAAGCGTCCTGTGAGCGCGTCCTGAGATAAAAAAGGAAAAAGCACCTACCACGGTAAGTGCTTGAAACTAAATGGTGGAGATGAGGAGGGTCGAACTCCTGACCTCTGCATTGCGAACGCAGCGCTCTGCCAAACTGAGCTACATCCCCACAAGTGAAATTTGATGATAAAGATTTTTCCGTAAAAGTGTCAAGTTGGTGAATTTCTAATTCAAGATTCCAAATTTGAGATTTTATTGAACGGTCGCCGCTAAAAGCGAGCCTTTCGGATCGTAGGCGAAGGCGTGACCGTCTTCGATTTTGCCGATCAAGCCGTGAAAACTTATGTCGTCGCCGGACAGCACGACGACCACGTCGCCCGGACTGACGCGCGTTTCGTCAACTATGAATTTGATCGCCGTCGCGTTTCCGTTTTCGTGCGAAACCGTTTCGTATTCAAACTTATCCGCGTTAAAACTAATCGTCTGGCAAAAAGCTACTTCAGGCATTTTTTTTCATTCTCCCTTTCAAAAATTTAACCATAAAGCGTTTGATAACACAAAAAGCGGTTCGGAAAAGATTTTTGACGCTTGCCTGTTCGCTTCAGACGTTCAAAAATAAAAGGCGAATGAGTTTTTCCGATTTTACAGGCTACGTTCTGGCGGGCGGCAAATCTTCGCGGATGGGCGCGGACAAAGCGTTTTTGAAGATCGGCGGCGAAACGTTTATCAACTGCGCCGTTAAAATTCTCGCGCCCGTCTGTTCGCAAACAAAAATCGTTCTCAACCGCACGCAGGGGCGTTCAATCAAAAATTTTCCCGCCTCAATCGAACTGATTTTCGACATATTTGAAAAGCGCGGCGCGGTCGGCGCGATTCACGCCGCGCTGAAAAATTGCGAAACGAAATACGCGGTAATTTTAGCGACGGATCTGCCGCGGATGACAACTGCCGCGATTGGAAAATTAGTCGCCGCCGCGCTCGCCTCGAACGAATCTAACGCCGTCGTGCCGCGCCAAACCGACGGCAGATTGCAGCCTTTATGCGCCGTCTATCACGCGCGTTACTGTTTGCCGCCGCTCGAAAAATTGATAAAAGAAAACGAATCGGCTTCCGCCGGCGACTTTCTCGAACTGATTTTTCCGCGCTTTATTGACCAGGAAAAATTATCCGACGACCAATCAAAAGACATATTTTTTAATGCTAATTTTCCCGCCGATTACGAATCGTTACGAAGCTGACTTTATTTCGTCAAATTTTCGGGTATTGCTCCGGCGATAAAACCAAAGTCATTAACCCTGTTTTTACAACTCTAAAACACCGCATTCAGTAGCCTTTTTAAGAGCGAATTTTCTTCTTTACCGTCTTCGATAAATTCTGGTATAGTAAGCAAACGCACATCATTTAAAGTTGTCTCGCACCCATTTAGTCGAGCAGCTTCTGAAAAATTTATCGGTCTGAAATTTTTAAGATAATCCGAATGGATGATCGTTTTTCGACGTTTAAATTTATAACTCGACCTGACTTTCAAAGGAGTTTTTTATGACGGAAACTATTACGTTAAACTCAAATTACAGCGACCGGGAAACGACAATTAAACTAAAACAGTTGGCTGAAGCATTTCACGGAGTTCACGCCGCCCAAAAGATAATTTGCATCAACATCTATTCGGGCAATCCGGCGGAAAACCACGCGGTCAAGAAAAATAAAATAGTTAATTTTCTCGGTCGGTTAAATATGCCGCTCAGACAAATCAGGGTTAATTTAATTTATAATCCTTTTCTATCGCGCGAAATTCATTTAAATATCTATAATTCCGCCGAACATCCGCATATTTCATTTGATTATTTAGAGCCTTTCGATTCGGATAATTTTATCGTTGACGACGACCCGCAGAAAGGATTCGACGCGGCGTTGAAAAAGGCGATAGCTTTGCTTCCCGCTATCGAAAAGAAATACACAGCGGGTTCGGATGAATACAAATACTGTTCGAGAGCCGTTAATGTATATAAAGATAGCGGAGTTAAAGTTGAGTTTAATAAATTAACCCAAGGAACTTTAGGCTCAACAATCGGAACTTTTAGAGATTATAAGATCAAGGGACAAAGTTTTCCGGGAACCTATAAAAACACCGCGCTTGTTACTATTGATGATACTCAGAACAAAAAAGGAACCGATTTGCTAAATACAATCGCTCACGAAGGCTCCCACGCGCAGGATTATTTGGATTATCAAGGAGCAAAAATAAAGGCTTTTCCATACTCAAATGAAGAAGCGGCAAATCTTACACCCGAAGAGGCGCAAAAAGCTGCAAATGCGCTTGATGCGGCTTTGCACGGAACACTGCGGATAACGCACGAAGAATCCGAAACAAGAGCATATATTGTTTCATCTGTTTTTGCGGAATTTACCATCGGCGGCGGAACTGGAGAAGACGCTTTCAGCAGCACGGGCGGAACAACTACCTGGAAGTTTAATCTTCCGCCTGAAATAAGCATCAACGTCGGCGGAGAAGCTGTCTGGAAATCGTCTTGGAAAAAGAATTCAAACGATAAAATTAGAGAAGACAGAATGAAAGCCATCAAAGCCGGATTAGTGAAAGACACAAGGTATTCGCGTATTTTGAATGATAAAATCCTTGATAATGACGTTCAATAACAGAGGAGACAAAAATGAAAAATTTAATTTTGATGGCTTTTCTGATATTTTCCGCAAGTGTCGCTTTGGCTCAAATCGAAGTCGTCAAACCCGGCGCGACCGAATCAGTTCGGTTAGATAAAGATAAACCGACCGTTTACGCCGATTATCTGTGCGAGAACGCCACGGACATTTATCTGACACTGCACAATAACACGATTTGGATGATCGGCATTTGGACTTACAAATCTTATCCGTTGACCAAGAAAGCGATTCCAAGAAACGGAACTTTGCATTTCGTCATTCCGAACAACGAAGAAGTGCAGATGTATTATTACGTCGAGCGCGACGAAATAACAGGCAAGAAATTGAAAGTAAAACAGCCGAGTCATCCGCTGCAAGGCGGCGGCGGCGATATTGTCAGCGGCGATGCGGTTATTTTTCCAGTCAAAAAAGAACATCTTAAAAAAGGTTTGAACATCTATTTCTCTATGAACTATGACTGGGAGCGACCGGGCGGCAACATATTTCATTTAAGCGAGCCTCAGCACAAAGTATATTTTCGTTCGGAGCTTCTTAACCCTTCATATACAATATTTACGCCTGCTGATTCTACTGCACCTAAATATGAAAGATACAAACCGAAAACGTGTTCACAGAAAGAACCTCACTTGAAGAAATGAAACCTATATTTGTATTTATCATTCTAGTATTTTCCGCAAGTGTCGCTTTGGCTCAAATCGAAGTCGTCAAACCCGGCGCGACCGAATCAGTTCGGTTAGATAAAGATAAACCGACCGTTTACGCCGATTATCTGTGCGAGAACGACAAAGATAATTAATCTGAAAGTATCTGACGATTTGATTGCTCATTCATAGAAAAAACAAAAAAGGCGCGTCAGATTCGCGCCCTTTTTGTTTTGTCGGCAATCTATTTATCCCAATCTTCCATATGAAACGAGCCTTCGCGGTCTATGCGCTGGTAAGTGTGCGCGCCGAAAAAGTCGCGCTGCGCCTGGATTAAATTCGCGGGCAGGCGTTCCGAGCGGAAAGCGTCGAAATAGGCGAGCGCGGACGATAGGCACAGCGACGGAATGCGGCTGTCGAGCAGTTTTTCGTTAATCGAACGCCAATCTTCGCGGTTGTCGTTTAAGATTTCGGCGAACTTGTCGTCCAAAATTAAGTTCGGCAATTGCGCGTTGTCGCCGTAGGCGCGGCGCATTTCTTCCAGCAGCGCAGAGCGAATGATGCAGCCGCCGCGCCAGATGCGGGCGATTTCCGATAAATTCAAGCCGTAATTTTTCTCGATGGAAGCCGTCTGCAAAAGCGACATTCCCTGCGCGTAAGTGACGATGAACGAACTTAAAAGCGCGTTTTTTAATTCTTCGATTAAATGTTCATAATCGTTCGCTTCGCGGATGTCGGTGTTGCGCTGTTCGTCGGTCGGATTTTCCATCTTTTGTTCGAGATGCATCGGCGCGTCTTCGCTCAGATGCATCTTGTGATGTTCGCTGACGGCGGTTTCGACTTCCTGTTCGGCGCGCGCCGCTTTCGGACTCGTCACTTCGCGGCTCGTCATCGCGTGCGCGTCTTCGGCGGGCAGATGCGGATTAACGTGCGGCATCGTGCTGCCGAATTTTTCGGCGATCAGCACGCGCACTTCCTTCTGCGCGGAAATCTGGCGCATCGAAACCGCCGAATCAATCGTCGGAATCGGCACGCCCAAATCCATCGCCGCCTGCGAAGTCCATTTCCCGGTTCCCTTCTGCGCCGCTTTATCCAGAATCATTTCGACGAGCGGCTTGTTGGTTTCCGCGTCCATTTTTCGCAAAACTTCCGCCGTGATTTCGACCAGAAACGAATTCAATTCGGCATTGTTCCAACCCTCGAAAGTGTCGGACATTTCCTTGTAATTCATCTTCAGGACGCGAAACATAAAATCGTATGTTTCCGCCAAAATCTGCATCAAGCCGTATTCGATGCCGTTGTGAACCATCTTGACGAAATGCCCCGCGCTCGACGCGCCCATATACGCGACGCACGGCTCGCCGCCCACTTTCGCGCTCGCCGCTTCGAGAATCGGCGCGACGTGCGCGTAAACTTCCTTGTTGCCGCCCGGCATAATTGACGCGCCGTGCCGCGCGCCTTCTTCGCCGCCCGACACGCCGACCCCGATAAATTCGATGCCCTGTTTGGCGAGATACGCTTCGCGCGTTTCCGTGTCGGTAAAATGCGAATTGCCGCCGTCAATTATGATATCGCCTTTGTCGAGATGCGGCAGAAGATTTTCGATCACGCCGTCCACGATTTTGCCCGCCGGAACGAGCAGCATTATTCGGCGCGGCGTTTCGAGCGCGTCGCAAAAATCCCTGACATTTTCCGCCGAAGCGATTTTCATTTTCGCGCCTTCCTCAAGAAGAAGCTGTCGCTTCGCCGCGTCCAAATCAAATCCGACGCACGAAAATCCGTGTTCCGCCACATTGAGCAAAAAATTTCTGCCCATCGTTCCCAAACCGACCATTCCAAATTGCGCTTTTTCCATAATTTTTCGATTATACTTCTCAAACGTCTGCAAAAGCTAAATCAGTCTGCCAATTTTTTATCGTTTTCTTCAAACGCCCGGCGCGCGACAAAACTCATTTAAATTTCCCGGCATTCTTGACGACTTCAACCGTTCCGTCGGATTCTAAATAAATGAAATCTTTACAGGAAATGATTCGCCCGACGATGTTCTTCGAATCGGAAAAACTGAAAACTTTCTTAAATCTCGATTTGATCATCGCGTCGGAAACCTTCCAGCACACCGGCAGCTTCAAATTTCGCGCCGCATATAATCTCGCGTCGAACGTCGAAAACTCGCACATCATTACGGCTTCGAGCGGAAATTTCGGACAGGCTTTGGCTTACGCCTGCCAATTGACCGGCAAAAAATGCACGGTCGTGATGCCGGAAACTTCGGCGAAAATAAAAATCGAAGCCGTGAAAAATTACGGCGCGACGGTTGATCTGGTTGACACGAAACGAGTCGGACGTAGCGCGCGCGTCGCGCAATTAATGAATGAAAATCTCGAAGCCTATCAAGCGAGCGCGTATGACGACGCGTTTGTCATCGAAGGCAACGCGACGCTCGGCGATGAACTCGCCCGAAAGAATTTCGATGTCGTCATCGCGCCGGTCGGCGGCGGCGGTTTGATTTCGGGAATTTCAAAAGGCTTATGCCGCAGCGGTTCCCTCACCGTTTTAATCGGCGCGGAGCCGCTGTTGGCAAATGACGCGGCGCGTTCTTTGAAAGCCGGAAAAATTGTTCAAAACGAAATTGAACCGCTGACGATTGCCGACGGCGCGCGCACGCTTTCGCTCGGCAATCTGAATTGGGAAATTATCGAAAAAGGCGTAACCGAGATTTTGGAAGTCACCGATGAAAAAATTATCGAAGCGGCGCGTCTTTATTTCAATTTGGCAAATCTAAAATGCGAACCGACCGGCGCGCTCAGTCTCGGCGCGATTTTAGAAAACGCCGAAAAATTCAAAGACAAACGAATCTGCCTCGTCGTCAGCGGCGGCAATGTTGACGCGGAAGTTTACCGGCACATTCTAAACAATTGAAAAAGCGGCGCGTGTCGGAATTGCCTGCGTGAGCGGGCGGATCGAACATTACCTTTGTAAAACTTTATTAACCGGTTTACACTGCCCGCTCACGCAGGCGGTTCCGACTTCTTCAACGAAACAGTTTACTTCGCCAGCGTTGCGGCAAAGGAATTTTTTCGCAAAATATTTTTTAGTTTCGCATACGGAATGACGACGGTCTGCGGTCCCGCCGCATAAGCCGCGACTTGATACTGGTCGAAGGTAAACATCAAACCTTTGTTCGTCAAATTCCAGCTTCCGAAGTTTTCCGCCGCCGCCGCCGCGCCTTTAGCCAGCCATTCTTCGTCGCTCATATCGCCGACGCGGGGTTTTAAATCGGCGATTGAATAATCGGAAATCGCTTTTAAATAATTCGCGTTCGGCTCGAAAATATCAGCTAATTTCAATGCGCGGTTGTTTTTCAAATCGTAATTGAGCGTCGTGCTGCTCGTGTTGCCGTGAACGCCGCCCGTAAAGCTGTAATCGTAAAAACTCAGGCTGACAAAATCGTTGTTCGCCAGCGCGACATCGTAGCTGATTTCGTTGGAAAGCGACACGCCGCCGGGCAAAGTTTTAATGTCGTCTGCCGTGAAATCAGCGAGATTTTTTCGATACGAGTCGTTCGCGTTCGTGACGATTTCTTTAACCGTTTGGTTAAATTTCGCCGTCGTTGCCGCGTCCGCGCCGCTGATTTCTGGGTAAACGCTTTCAATCGTCGAACGCTTCGCTTTGTTCGCTTCTTTGATAAATTTGTCGGTCAATTTTACGCCGTTCGTAAATTCGATAACCTGCTCGGTCGCGTAAAACGAAAAGCTGTCGTTAGCCTTCGCGCCCGGTTTTTTCCAACTGCCTTCGAGCGAGATGCCGTTGCTGTTCGGGTCGTCCTTCCAAACGCCTTCCCATTCGCCGGTTTTTTTGCCTGCCGCGTCGGTCTCCTGCAATTTAAATTTGCCGTCCGCGTCAATCGTTCCCGCGAGCTTTAAGTCCTTTCTGATTTTCGTGTAAAAATAAGTTCCCGAAAGTTTGCCGCCGTCCTCGCGCGCGATTCGCATTTCAAACGACGTGCCGTTAATCATTCCGCGAAAAATTTTTTGACCCGGATTCACGGCGATTGTTTTTTCGGCGTTATTCGCGCCGCTGATTTCGACGTTCGTGTTTTGTGTGGCGCAATCGTCCGCGGCGTTGACCGCCACTTGCGCTTTCATAAACGCCGCCGTCAAAAGCAACGCGATTGATAATACAGAGACCGTATTTTTTAACATTTTAATTTCCTTTTTTGCGGTGAAATTTCACGCGTTGTTTGACGTTTGTTTCGATTCAGACTTGCAGAATTTTTCGACGCAGATAATCGAGCGCGGCTTGCGAAGCCCGCCAGCGAATCAAAAATCTGTCGCCCGGCACGACAATTTTAAGTGATTTTATCCGTTCCGCGTCGGCATAACCGATAAAAATTGTGCCGACGGGTTTTTCTTTTGTTCCGCCGCCGGGTCCGGCGATGCCGGTGATGGAAATCGCGTAATCGGTGTTTGCCAATTCGCGCATTCCCCGCGCCATCGCTTCGGCGGTTTCGGCGGAAACCGCGCCGTGTTTTTCGATAATTTCCGGCGTGACCTTGAGAGTATTTATTTTCGCTTCGTTCGCGTAGGCAATCACGCCTTGCATAAAATAAGCTGACGCGCCCGCGACATCGGTCAGACGCTCGCCGATCAAACCGCCCGTGCAGCTTTCGGCGATTGAAACGGTTTTTTGTTTTTCTTTGAGCAAATTGCCGACGATTTCTTCCATCAATTCGCCGTTTTCGGAAAAAACCGCGATGCCGAGTTTTTCGGAAATTTTGGCGGCGATTTCTTCGAGCAGCGCGACGGCTTCGGTTTCGGTTTTCGTCTTCGCCGTCAATTGCACTTCGATTTCGCTTTTGTTGAACAAAATCGAAGCATTAACCGATTTTTCATACGCTTTATAAATCGGCGCAATCGCTTCGTCAACCGCCGATTCGCCGATTCCGGCGACGCGCAGAGTTTTGCGTTTGACGAAAACTTCGCCCGCCGCCGCTTTTAATTTCGGAAACACGAACGTTTCAAACATCGGCTGATTTTCCTTCGGCGGTCCGGGCAGAATGACGAAAAATTTTCCGTCCGCCTCGATTGACATTCCGACCGCCGAACCGTTCGGATTCGGCAAAATCTCCGCGCCCGCGACGATAAACGCCTGCCGTTTGTTTATTTCCGGCATTGCGCGTCCGAATTTTTTAAACCGCTCGCGCAAATCCGTTTCGAGTTCCGTGTGATAAACCAGTTCGCGCCCGACGGCTCTGGCGGAGACGGTTCTGGTAATATCGTCTTCGGTCGGACCCAAACCGCCGGTCGAGACGACAATATCCGAGCGTTTGAGCGCGTCCCGAATCGTTTCCTCGAGCCGCGCCGCGTCGTCGCCGACGACGGTTTTTAATTTTACTTCGATACCGATCTCGTTAAGTTTGGCGGTCAGCCAGAGACTGTTCGTGTCCGTGCGGTCGGGCGTTAAAAGCTCCGAGCCGACGGCGATAATTTCAGCGTTCATATAATTTTCCGAAAATATTTTACCACTCTTTAAAGTCGAGCGACAGAATTCGCGGCGTGTCAGATAGTTCAGAAATAAGCATTCAAACAAGATTCGGTGCGGCTTTCACGTTTTAGATGTCTGCTGAACGCCACGATTTTTCACGTCTGAAGGCGTAACGTTAAACTTTGTTTGCTTTCGCCCGCGCGAGTAGATTATTATTGTTGCAGGCTGAAATAAGCAAAAAGCCGCTTTCAGCATCAGCCGCCGAAACCTTAAACCGAAAAATTTCCGTCTAAATTCAAATAGCCGAACTATTCGAGCTACAAACTGATAAACAATAAGTATTATGAAAAGCAATGTTTTTATGTTGTGTCTCGCCGTATTTTTTCTGATCGGCGGCGTTCCCGTTTCAAAAGCTCAAACGCCGAAGCCCGCAAAATCAACGGTTAAAAATCTCGCCGACTTTGTTCGTTCAGCCAACCGAAAAAACTCTCCGACATTATTGACACCGAAAGATTTAGATGCTTTCTCTTTTGCGAAAACAAACGACGCGGCGGGTGGCGGTCCGTGCGAAACGGCGACGGCGATTGACATCGGACAGCAAATCGGCAACGCGCTGAACGACACCGATTGCCGGCTTGACGACGGTTCTTACGCCGATTTTTATACGTTCAACGCCGCACAGGGACAGCAGATTACGCTGACGATGAGTTCTTCGAGCATTGATTCTTATTTAGGGCTGGCGAACGAATCCGGTAGCTTCGTCGTTGAAGACGACGACAGCGGCGGCGGTTTGACGGCGCGCATCGCCGTTACTTTGCCGGAAACCGGAACTTATATTATTCTGGCAAACTCGGCTCTACCGAATCAATTCGGCGGTTATACGCTTGTTTTAGGTCCCGCGCAGCCGTGTATTTTTTCGGTTTCGCCGACGACGGCGAATATTCCGGCGGAAGGCGGAACATTTACTTTTACCGTCAACACGCAGCCGGAATGCTACTGGCAAGCCGTTTCGGTCAGTTCGGCGGCGACGACCAACAGCACCGGCAAAGGCACGGGAACAGTCACTTATACCGTGACGCAGAACGGCACCGGACAAACGCGCAGCGGCACGATTCAAATCGGCAGCGCGCCGCTTTTAGGCGTTTCGCAGGGATTTTCATTTACGCAGCCGTCGGTGAGCTGCACATATGCGCTTAATCCGACGAGCGTCAACATTCCGGCGACGCAGACGAACGGAACTTTTTCAATTATTGCTCCGGCGGGCTGTCCCTGGACGGTGCAGACCGGACAATATGTGACGGCGAACGGCAGCGGAACGGGCAACGCGACAATCAATTATTCGGTCGCGGCGAACAACGGCGCGGCGCGCGTTTTGACAATTACCGTCGCCAATCAGACTTTTACGATTAATCAAGCCGGTCTGAACTGCACATTCGACGTTTCGCCGCACCAATTTTATGTCAACGGGCGGGAAAATACGGGAACTGTTTTTGTTAGCACACAACCGGGCTGTAGCTGGTCAACCGAAGAAAGCGTTACTTTTCTCGACATTCAAAACGGCTCGGGCAGCGGTTCCGGCTCGTTCACATTCAGAATCGAACCGAACACGGAAAGCAATCTGCGTAACGCCGGAATACGAGTTATTTATCAATCCGACTCGACCAGCGTCTGGGTCGAGCAGAACAAAAATCTGTCGAAGGCGGATTTCGATTTTGATACCGACCGGCGCGCCGATTTCTCGGTCTTTCGCCCGTCGGACGGCACCTGGTATATTCGTTATTCGACGAGCAACACGTTTACCGGACAAAAATTCGGCGACGCGAACGACGTTATCGTTCCGGCGGATTATGACGGCGACGGCTTGACCGACATCGCCGTGTTTCGTCCTTCAAACGGCGTTTGGTATCGATTGAACAGCGCGAACAATTCGTTTGCCGCCGTCCAATTCGGAACGAGCGGCGACGTTCCCGTTCCCGCCGATTACCAGGGCGATGTGCGGGCTGAAATCAGCGTCTTTCGCCCGTCGAACGGCGTTTGGTATCGGCTGAACAATTCCAATAATCAAGTTACCGGCGTACAGTTCGGCAGCGCGGGCGATAAACCCGTGCTTGGCGATTTTGACGGCGACGGCAAAACGGACACGACGATTTGGCGACCGTCAGACGGCATCTGGTATCGCTTGAACAGCGCAGATAATTCGTTTGCCGCGGTTCAGTTCGGCACAAACGGCGACGTTCCGACGGCGGCGGATTTTGACGGCGACGGCAAAACCGACATCGCCGTCTGGCGACCGTCAGACGGCGTTTGGTATCAAAACCGCACGACCGGCGGATTTACCGCACTGCAATTCGGCGTGTCAACGGATGTGCCGGTGGCTGCCGATTACGACGGCGACGGACGCGCCGACATCGCCGTTTTCCGTCCGTCAAGCGGCACGTGGTATGTGCAGCGTTCGACCGCCGGTTTCGCAAGCGTCCAGTTCGGCGCAAGCGGCGACCGTCCGGTGCCGTCCGCCTTCGTCCGTTAAAGAGCGAAACCATAAGGCGTGAGCGGCTGGCTGACCTCGACGATTGTCGTTCCGCATCGAAATCAATTTGAAAAAGTTGAAGTTCGATTATTCGTTTACGCCTAAGGTTCTAACCGAAAAAAAAATCCGCGAATGCAGATATTCGCGGATTTTTTAGTTTTCAGTCTGAATTTTCTTTTACTTTTGGTCGTAGATATCGCGCAGCACTTCGGAAATTGACTGACGATTGGCGAAAGCGTCTTCTTTTGATTTGCTTTTTTTATTCGTTTGATTTTTCGCGCCGTTATCGGCGGACGCGTCGGGAGAATCGAACAAACGTCTGCCGTTTTGATCGGCTTTTTTCGTGGTTTCGTCAAAGATGCTTTTCGGCAAATCAGTTTCGGCGTTAATTTCCGCGAGTTCTTCGATTTGTTTTTTCTGCGCGTTCATCGCCTGCTGTTTTTTATCGGTGAGCAGCAGAAGCTCGCTGCGGCTCGTTTCCAAAAGAGCTTTGCCGCGGTTGCGGCGGGCGCGCTCCAGTGCGCGAATCGCCGCCGAAGTCTGCGGAGCTTCCGCCGGTTCGCGTTCGATTTTACGCAGAATTTTAACGTAGCTTTTCAATTCCGGCGTTGGATAAACGTAGGTTTTTTCGTCGGCGTGTTCATTTTCAACGATGTATGAAAGATGATTGACGGCTGATTTGTAATCGCCGACGCGGTTATACAACGCGCCGAGCGTGAAATAGACGAGCGGCGGCGCGGTCGTCATCAATTGCAGAATGCGCTCGCCGCGGTTGATGACATCCTGCACCTCGAAGCCGAACCAGCGGCGTTCGTCGTCGCGCAAAATTTCGTTCGCCGACAGGTAGAATTCAAAAATCTCGCGCGCGCCGTTGCGCGACGGCTGCGAAAACGTCTTCCAGAGAAAATATGCGAAAATTCCGAAGAAAAATATTACGAACATCGGGAAATGTGCGACCCAGAGCATCATCGCGATTAAACCGAACGCCAACACATACTGGGTGTTTTCCTTGAGCGATTCGGGAACTTTTTTTTGTAATTTGTTGCTCAAATTTCGACTTTAATTTTGCAGCCTTCGCGGTTCTAAGACGGATTTTGCGGCTCGCTTTCCGCCGCTTTCGTTTCCGCGTCTTTCGCTTTTTTCTCGGCTTTTTTGTTTTTCTTCGCGTTGCCGTTTTTATTTTCGGTTTCGCCGTTCGCGGTTTGATGCTCGTCGGGGCGCGCCTGTTTTTTCTGGTCGGTTTCGAGCTTTAAGCCGAATTCTGCCATCACGTCCAACAGTTTGCCGACGATCATCTGCGGCGAATTGATGACGAACGAAAGCGTGTCGCTGAACGCGATGGCTTCGAGTTCGACGAGCGACGCGATTTTTTTCTCGAGCGGCAAATCTTCGAATTGTTTGCGATATTCGTCGCGCATTTCCTCTTCCTTCGGTTTCGCCTCTTTTTCCTTTTTCTGAGCCGTCATAATCGTGATTTCTCCGCTTCTTTCGATTTTCGCGTGCGACGCGAAACGGTCGCCGTGCCGGCGGCGGTCTTCGGACAGCAAGTCCAGTTCCGCTTTAGTCGGCGCGGATAAAAGCTCGCCGCCTTTTGTAATTGTAAAAACGATAAACTCTTGTTCGCCGAACTCTTCGTTCTGCAAATCGAGTCCCATCCGTCGCGCCGCGTCGAGCAGATATGTGCCGACGGCGACGAGTCCGTCTCTGTCTTCGCGTTCAAATTTTATTTCCGCTTCTTCGTTGTTCATTTTTTTATTTTTTTTAACTGAAAACCGATTTCACACGCACGCGCGGCTGCGCTCCCGATGCCGCGCTTTCCGAGATTTTTTTCTGGCAATCGCCGCACAATCCCAAGATCCGCATCGAGTGATGCGTTAGTTTAAAGCCGTGTTCGGCAGCGATTCTCTCCTGCAAAGATTCGATTTCGGGCGAGAAAAATTCGATGACCTTGCCGCAGCCGGTGCAAATCATATGATCGTGATGCTCGTGATTATAATGATGCTCGTAATAACTTTTGCCGTCGCCGAACCGCACTTCGCGGGCTAAACCGGCATCGGTCAAAAGTTTCAAAGTCCGGTAAACGGTCGTGTGTCCGATGTTCGGGTCCTGTTTATGCACGAGCCAGTATAAATCTTCGCTCGACAGATGCTCTTCGGTTTTCAAGAACATCTCCAAAATCAAATCGCGCTGCGCCGTGTGACGTAAACCGGCTTTTTGAATATGCTCGGAAAAGACTTGTTTTTCAGTTTGAAAATCTTTAGTTTTAGTCGCCATAGTCTCTGAATTCAAATTTTCTTTTCAAATATCTTATCACTTGAGATTCGTTTTCGCTAACAAAAGTTTCTCGCGTATTTTTTCGAGATTCGCGCGATTCGCGCCTCGCCTTTCGGCTAGATGCGTCGAGCGCGCCGCCAGTTGCAGATAGATTTCCAAAGCTCCGCGCGAAGCGTTTTCGTTTATCGCTTGGAGGTGTTTTTCGAGCGTCTCCGCGTCAGCCCGCGCAATCGTTCCGGTCAGAGCTGCGGCGGTCGTCTGCGTTTCGAGATTCTCGACGGTGCTTTTAATTAACGGCGAAAGTATTGTTCGCGCTTCTGTTTCCGGCAAGCCGCATTTTTCGAGCATTTCAATCGCCGCGTCAACGAGCGCGACCAGATGACCGCTCGCCGTCACCGCCGCCGCGTGATAAAGAATTTTCTTGTCAGCGGCTAAAGTAAACGATTTGCCGCCGAGCGCGCGGACGATTTTTTCGCCCGTTTTAACCGCCGTCGCGTCGCCTTCGATGCAGAAAAAAGCGTCTTTAAATTTCTTCGCGCCGAGCAAAGCGTCGCTGACCGAAACGAGCGGGTGAAGCGAGCCGACCGCGCAGCCAATTTTTTTTAAGCGTCCCAAAATCTCCGACGAAAGCGCGCCGCTCGTGTGAAAAACAAACGGCTTGCCCGTCAAATTTTCGCTCAATTTCGCGGCGACTTTTTCGATTTCGGTGTCTTGAACGCAGATTAAAATTATCTCCGAAGCGATTTTTGATAAATCTTCGTCGGTTATAATATTCGGCGGCGGCTCGATAAATTCGACGATTTTTTCAGCCGTGTGAGATTTTTTTACAATTAAATTTTCTATCTCAAAATTCTTTTTAGAAAGCGCGATTGCCAATGCGCCGCCGAGCCTGCCGATGCCGATGATCGAGATTTTCATTAAGAAATATTAAACACAAAAGACGCATCAAACACAAAATTTACCAATTAAAATCTTGTGTTTGATGCGTCAGTCGGAGCGCGGACGGAAGCGTCCGCCAACGGAGCGACAGCGCGCGTTGTTCGATTGCTTTCGCACAACTTGGTCTCAACGGCGTGTCTCGCGCTTTTGCGCTCGAGAGGCGGACGCTTCCGTCCGCGCTCCGCGTAATTAAATTTTCAGCAAAACCGGCTCGCGCGGCAGTTCTTCGAGCCAGTTGTTGACGCGCAGGCGCAATTCGTCGTGGCTCAAAAAACCTTCGTCGCTCGGAAACTTGATTTGCATTAGAGGCGAAGTCGGCAAATCGTCGAAAACTTTTTGCAGAACGATTAATTCGTTGTTGCCCAGAAGAGTTGCGTCGCGGTCTTCCTTGAAAACTTCGATCAGGCGATGCGCCGCTTCAAAAAATTCTTCGTCGTTGTTTTCGACAGCGAATTTTTCGATTTGCGGAATCAAAACCTGGCTCAGCGTCTGCAAAACGCGGCGGTAATTTTTCCGTCCGTAATTGATGTGTTCGACGAGCGTTTCCGGCAGATTTTCCCATTCGGACATTTTCGACAAATTAAATGAACACGCGCAGAACGGCTGCGTTTTCACCATTTCGCGCACGTCGAAGCGACAGTTTAATTCTTTGATTTGCCGGTAAATTTTCTGCGCTTCCTTCCAGTAGGATTTCTGAAAAATCGAAAGCCGCGACAGACTCTCAAATTCCCACCATTCGTCGCTTCTGAGAATCTGGTCGAGCTTTTCCTGCAAAGTGTGCGACTGCATCACCAAATCGTGCTTCACCGCAAAATGCTCGCTGAAGCTCCGGTGAAAATTCTGCCACAAACTTTCCATTTCTTCGTTCAGAGATTCGCCCGGATTTATATAGCTTTCATCAACGATGGAGATGAGCTTTTCGCGCAGGTATTCGATTTTTTCGTCGCTCGTCGGCTGGCAAACCGCCAGGTAATTGCCGATTTTTTCGCGCTTGCCCGCGCTATTGATGAAATCTTCGAGAACGATCAAATCTTTGCGGCGGTCGAAAAATTCCCTTTCCGAATCGGAAAAAGCGTCGGCGACGCGGTAAAAACCTTCTTCGAGCGAAATCGAATCGCCAAGGACCGACGCGACGGTCGCCGCCACCGTGCCGAAGGTTTTTTCGGCGTTCGTCGCAATGCGCCAGATTTTCGTCGTCAGAAGCTCGTCGGGCAATTCCTTGAAGCGTTCCAGAAGTGCCGCCGAATGCCAGTTTGCTAGCCATTTTTTGAGTCCGGCGCGAATTGCCGCGCGGTCTTCGGGCGCGTCAATCGTTTGAAAATCTTCGCGCGCCGTCAAAGTTCGCGCCCATTGCGTCAAGCGTTCGTCTTTGTATAAAACGGTCGAAGGTTTGGCAACGCCTTCGATGTCGTCCCAGATAATTTTCAAATCGAGCGAACGACGGTTGATGCGGTCGCCTTTCGACGTGACGAATTCGATTTGCCGCTGCGCGACGAGCGCAGTCAAAATCAAATGCACGGCTTCACTTCCTAAACCGAGCGGCGATTTTTTCAGTCGCTCGTAAATCGTTTCGAGCGAAACCGCATTTTCACCGTTCGCTTTGACGAGCCGGAGAATTTCCCTGACGAACTGCAGAGCGTTGACGTTCGCTTCGCTTTCGGCGACGAGCGAATTGCCGCGCCTGACGACCAAACCGAGCGGCAGAGCAAAAGTTTCGGCTAAATTTTGAACCTCGTTTAAGGTTTGCCGCGCGCCGCTGAAAAAGTCGTTGGCGAGCGTCGAAACGTCGTTCATTCCGAGCGTTTTCGCAAACGGCGGATGTTCCGGGTAAATATTCTCGAACAAAGGATCGAGCATATCCGAAAAAACTCCGGCGAGCGTGTTCGCCGTCCGCGCCCGTTCGGAAAAATTAAAATCGAAACCGTTGATCCAGAGCGTCGCTTCTTCGAGAAAGACGCGGTTAAAAATCTTCTCGACCGCCGCCATATTCGAATGTCCGGCGGCGCGAATCTGCTCGCCGTATTCTTCGCGCAAATTCTGGTCGGTCAGCAAAACGTAATAGCGCAAAATCGTCTCGATTTCGTCGGGACGCGGCGGCGAAACCTGCCAGAAAACCGGCGGCGTTTTGCCGGTGTCTTTGATTTTGACGGCGGCGGTCGAAGGCGGGTTGATAATCGCTTCCCAGTCGGCGGTTTGTAAATCTTCCGGCGGATTTTTGTCGGCTTTATCATCGAGATTCCACAAAATACGCCCGTCGCGCCGACCGCCGCGCCAGACGACTTCGCACGACGACCAATCGGCGGATTCGGTTTCGTCTCCGGAAAAGCTCCAATCGGCGAATCTTTCGCGGGCGATGCGCCGCAAAATTTGCGGAACGACCTCGGGCGAAACGGTTTTCACCGCTTCGGCGATTGCCAGATTCAGATTGTCTTTGCCGCTGACCTTTAAGCTGTAACGATTTTCTTTGCCTTCGGCGGCGAATTGAAGAATATTTTCCGACGCGGCGGCGACGAATTTTTGCAGCAAATCTTCGACTTCGGCGACGGCTTTCGGCGGATCGTTTTCGTCGTAAATCAACATCGCCGCGCTGATTTCGCCGGCGGTCGCGCCTTCGCCTTCGAGCGACAAAAGAAACAAGCCCTTTGAAACCAATTTCGCCTGATGCCTCTGCATCACCGGAATCTGCCCGACGACTTCGGCGTTTATTTTGTCGTAGGCTTCAAAGGCGTTTTTCAAATCTTCGACCTTGCGAAGCAGCGGCTCGACGTTATCGAAAACTTCGTCGAGCGCGATTAAGGAATTTGCCGGACGACCGAGAATTTTGCTGCCCGCTTCGGACGCGAAACCCAAGAGAGCGAATTCGGGCGCGTAAAGTCTGACAAACGGCGCGTTCTCCAAAATAACCGGATGCAGCGGATAAAGCGCGGCGAAGCGTTGCTCGCTCCAGCGAAAATTCGGCATCGCTTCCTTAAAATTTTGGTAAATTTCGTGAAGTAAAGGCTGCATCTGCCGGTTCTTCGGAAAAATATGCGCGTCAACGATGCGGTAGAGATGTTCCTGGTCGAGATAATCTATCGAAAACCGCCGGGCAATCGCCGAATTGATGCCGTCCGCGCCGGCAATATCGTCGTCGAGCGCGACGGCGAGAAAGATATTCAAATTTTTCGCGGCTTCGGCAATTTCCCCTAGAATCAAGCCGTCGTCGCGCGATACGCGCGTAGTGCGCTCGAAAGCCGTGTCAACGATTAAAACGAACGGCAAATCGCCGGATTTTTCCGACGCGAATTCGAGCAAATCTTTGACCGAATCGGTAAAATCCGTTTCCTTTTTATCGAAAATTTTCGCAATCGCCGACTTTAATTCGTCGAGCAGCGTGTCGTGCGTTCCGCGCCGCACGTAGGCGACCGTGTAACGGGCGCGTTTGAGCCGTTGCGCGCTCGCCGCGACGTGCGCGTCGCTGATGCGCGAACGCAGTTCCGGGTGCGAAACAACCGCGCCGAGCGTCGCCAGAAAATGACTTTTGCCGACACCTCTGTAACCGGCGAGCGCACTCGCGGTCGAATTAGCCAACGCGCTCGCCGCGCCGCTGCCCGGCTGGACGGCGGCGATGCGGTCGAGCCATTTGCTCATCAAATCCGACGTGACATCGGTGAAATGATAAATCGAAAGCGTCTTTGCCGGATCAGCGATAAAATCCTGCAAACTCTTGTAAGAAAGAACTTCAACCAAGTCTTTCACTTTTTCCTGAATGCGTTTCATTGTGTTTCGGTCGTCAAAAAAGGAAGGATTTTTCAGATAAGACGCGCCGGAAGATTTTCCGGCTCTTTTGTATTTTAGCAAGTTTTTCCGATAAATAAAACAGTTTTAACGCATATTTTCGAGAATTTAAATCGGCGCGAAAAACTTTACAAAATATCGCAACTAAAATATTGTTTCGCGCATCAAAAAAATCGTTGCCAAAACAACTCGGGAAAAGATAAAATCCAACTTATTCGGCTACGAGCATTTTTAGGGAGATTTCAGATGTATAAAGATTCGATTCGCAAAACGAGCGCGTTTCTTTTGGCGTTGACGATTTGGGCGAGCGCGATTGCCTTTTATCCGGCAAGCGTCGCGGCGCAGACCGCCACGACGGACGCGAACCAAACCGACAAAAACGAGAAGAAAAGCAAAAAGAAAAAAGATAAGGGAGACAAATCCGCCGAAGCGTCAACCGCGCCGACCGAGCCGTCACAAACTTCAAACGCGAAAGGCGCGCTTCCGGTCAAAGACGATCCGAATATGATCGGCAAACGCAATATCAATTCGGGTTCGGACAAATTTTTCGGCTGGCTCGGCGGCTCCAAAGAAAAGGAAATGGCAATCGGCAGACAGCTTGCCACCGAAGTCGAACAGCAGGCAAAGCTGGTTGACGATCCGGTCGTCACCGAATACATCAACCGCGTCGGTCAAAACATCGTGCTTCATTCGGACGCGAAAGTTCCGTTTACGATTAAAGTGATTGATACCGACGAAGTGAACGCCTTCGCTCTGCCGGGCGGATTTTTCTTTGTCAATCGCGGCTTGATTTTAGCCGCCGACAACGAAGCCGAACTAGCCGGTGTGATGGCGCACGAAATCGCCCACGTTTGCGCCCGACACGCGATGGAAAATCAAGGTAAAGGCACGGCTTTGAATTACGGAATGCTCGCCGGCGTGATTTTCGGCGGTCCGATTCTCAGCCAGGTTTTATATAACGGCGGCGGAATTTTGGGCGGCTTGACGATGCTCAAATTCTCGCGCGGCGCGGAGACTGAAGCCGACAATTTAGGCGTGCAGTATTTATACGCTTCGGGTTATGATCCGACGGCGATGGCGACGATGTTTGAAAAGCTCGCGGCGCAAAATAAGAAAAAGCCCGGCACGGTCGCTAAACTTTTCTCTTCGCATCCGCAATCAACCGACCGCCGCGACACGAGTCTTTCGCTCGTCGCGCGTTTTCCCGAAAAGGATGAATATGTTATCAGCACATCGGAATTTCAGCGCGTCAAATCGCATCTTTTGAGATTGTCGAACGCCAAAGCGGGCGTGACCGGCGATATTGACGACAACGACGCGGGTAAACCGACTTTGAAACGCCGTCAGCCCGAACCGGATTCGACCGCGCCGACCGATTCGGACGGCGATTCGAGCAGCACGAGCAACGGTCCGCCGAAGCTGAAGAAACGCGGCGAAGAACCGGACACCAAACCCGCGCCGTCGCCGTCGCCGGAACAATAGTTTTTTGTAAACAGGAAAACGAAAAACACGCTTTACGACATCGTAAAGCGTGTTTTTTCTATGTGAGTCAATAGTAGCCGAAAAAATTAACTTAGAAGCGTTCCTTCGATTCCGACCGGCAAAATGTAAAGCGTATCGTTCGTCGCCACGATGATTTCGCCGCGTCTGTTGAAGCATAATCCGACGACGTTCATTCCGGCGATGAAAATTTCCGCTGCGCCGTCTTCGGAAATTTTAACGATGCCGTGTCTGCCGCCGAGACACGCCGCCGCGTAAAGATTGCCGTTGCGGTCAAAGGCGATGCCCTGCGGACGACCGAGTCCGCGATAGAAAACTTCATCGAAACCGCTTTTGTCAATGCGGTAAATCGCGTCAAAGCTCGAAAGTCCGGGCGCGGTCACGTAAAGTTTTTCGTCCGCGCCGAACGCGAGATGATAGGCCGAAACCGAAGGCTCCAGAACGGCGAACGATTCGGCATCGCCGTATTCGGAGACGCGATAAATCGTGCCGCTGCGGTCGCCGACGAACATCGCGCCCGCGTCGTCGAACGCGATGCCGGTGGCGATTCCCAATTCGGTGGCGAACGTCGAAACTTCCGAATCGAAATTAACGCGCAACACTTCGCCGTCCGCCCGCGCCGTGACGAACATCTCGTCAGATTTATCGAACGCGATGCCGGTCGGATTCAAAACTTCGGCGGACAATTCGTTAACATAACCGTCGGGTTGGACGCGAAAAAGCGTCGCGGGCAACTGCTGCCCGCGCGAGCCGGAGCGCGTGGCGACAATGGTATCGTTTTTCGGATCAACCGCCGGATTAGCGACCATATGCAGATTGTCCGCCAGCTTTTTGCCGACCGCGATGGTGACCGCTTCGCTGCGGTCGCCGCCGCTTTCGAGATAAATCTCGACTTCGCTCGTGTCGAAATCGTCCGGCACAATCGCCAGCACGCGGTTCGCCGACGCACCGATCAGCCGCCCGCGCTTGCCGTCGAAAAAACAGCCGTAACCGCTCTCGGCGTTAATCGTAAAATTTTCGCATTCGACGATAATTTCCCCGCCCGGAATCGCGCGCGGCGGATTGATTGAAATGATTCTGCCTGCTCTGTTCATTTTCCCGCTCCAATCTGAAACTTTCGATTTTACGCGCTAAACCGTTTCGTGTCTAATTGCTCTAAAAGCTAAACGACAAAAACGCCGGGATTGTCAAAATTCCGGCGTTTGATAATAGATCGAAGTTAAAGATTTCGACTAAGGCTGATCGAGAACGAGAAACACATCCCACGCCCAGCGTCCGAGCTGCGCGTCCTGCGCGTCTTTCACCTTCGCCCGATATTTGAACTGATTGCCAAACTCGTCCGTTCGTTTCGATTCCTTGTAATCGAGTTCTATCGTTCGCAAACCTAATTCCGGCAAGGTGTGCAGTTCGTTCGATTCGGAGATGCCGTTGTGATTCGCGTCTTGCCAAAGGCGCAAACTTGAGAAAATCGCGTCCTGTTTCTTGATCTTGCCGTCCGCGTCGCCGCCGTTTGCCGGTTTGTCGAATTCAGCCAGAGCCAGAAAACCGTTCTTCGATGCGCCGCCCGGCGGAGTCGGCTGCGCGGTTTGATTGCCGAACATCTCGCGCGAGCTGTCAATCAAGCCGTTATGGTTACGGTCGAGAACTAACCACGCGTCGTCGGAATCAGCCGCCGTCCACGAAACGCGGTGCGCGATGCAGTCGCCGTTGAAATCGAACAGCACGCCGTTCGCCGCACTCGTCATCGCAAAGCCGTTGCCGGAAACGTCAATCAGCACGGGAGTCAAAAAACAGCATTCGTCAACATTGTCGGGACTGTCGGGCGGCGCGTCGGCGGAGTCTGATTTTAGATCGTCTTTCTCAGGGTTCGCCGCGCCGCGAAAACTGCCGCCGCAACCGGGAATGCATTCCCAGTTACTGGGTCCTCCACTTTGAGGTCGGTTACACCCTCAGGGGTTTCGATTGTACTCAGACCGGCATTTCCTCCTACAAGAGCATCACACAAATACGAAGCCTTTGTAAGAGTTCTCATTACCGGACCATAGGCATCGGAAAAAACCTCTCCATCAAATCCATCCCATAAAGGCTTTAATCGTATATCTGCTTCGTTAAATACTGGAGCGTGATTACCGCATTCATACTGTCCTCTCAAAATACCTGAACCGTTTGATTCAATGAACAAGCTGGTACAATGATAATTAAAAGTTACTTTTGCTTCTGAATTGAGTTTACGGACGTTGCAGGATGGAGCACAAGTATATGTATCTACATACTCATCAAAAATTTGCGCTGAAATAGATTCGGGGCTGTAAATTAAAACGCTAAGTAGAATTGTTAATATAGATATATATCAAAACCGTAAAATTCTACAATTAAAATTAAACAAGAGTGATAATCTCTTTCTTAGCTTCATAAGTTTTTAACCTCCTAATTGATAGTATTAGTTTAATTTTTTCAATGTGATAAATTCTGAAGTTTTGCTTGAGACGAAATAATCTATAGCTGAATCGTCAGAGATTTTCGTCTTTTTCATTTTTAACTCTCTGCACAGACTTGATAGCTCAGACTCATAACTTCTTTGATATACTTCTTGAGGGCTTAATTTATCTCCACTATTTGAGGTCATCTTCCTGTTAGTAAATTCTGAAGTAATTTGATTAATACTGTCGGAATCATTAATTTTTTCAAGGCGATTCTGTCTTAATTTATTAACAAAATCTTTTCGAGCCTGGATTAATCCATTTAACTGTTCAAAGAGCGAGTTTGCATTCTTACCAACAAATATTCCATCTGAAAAAACTATTCCGTCAATATCAACGGAGTATATTAAATTCTTGTTATCTACGTCTGCTTGTCGTAAAGCTAACTCATTCTCATATTCTTTTATTTGTTCTGGACTAGTTCGGAAATCAACGGCAGGGTTTTCTACGCTTTTTCTGGTATTAATAATTGATTGCTCAATACTCGGTATAAAACTAAAAAAGCGAGAATCTTTATTATATAAAAGACTGGTTTTTCCCACCATAGATTGATCAAGCGGCTTCATTGCCATTAAAATTCCGGGAGTGGATGAACTACGTTCTATATCCTGAATTCTGCCTTCACTATTCTCAAATCCCCAGTTTAATGATATACCGACAATATCTTTACCTGAGTTATTTCTAATGATTAAGCTAAAGGGTTTAGCTGATTCTATCATTGGAATTAATTCATTCCTATCACCTATATATCTTAATAATTCCACATTAAATTCAGGTTCGTCAGGTCTAATTACTTCCACACCATAATCTTGCAAATCGTTCTTAATCGTTAAATTTTTCATATTCCCTGAATAAACCTTTTGATTTTTATATTTTTGTTGTCCAACAAATCCTATTGTCAAAATCGCAATTAAAAATAAGACCGCAACAAGCGACACGTTGATAATTTTCTGCATATTTTCACTCCTTTATAAATATCTAGTGCGAAAAAGGCATTTAACGTTGCACATTTTTCGGTAATGAACCTAAGTAAAGAATTTGTTCCCAAAACCAAAAACCGCCGATATTAAATCCAATCAAAATAAGCGAGCGTCAAGAAAAATCTCTCGCATATTTTTGGCATTCCCTTTGAATACCAAATTGGTTTAACGTCGTCGGTCGTTAAATAAATAAAATTTTTAAGAATTTAAATCTCAAAATACGCCTGTGTTAGAAAATTGTCAAGACATTTTTTATTGCCTTCAAACGCCTATTTCCGACAAGCAAAACCGACCGTCGAATCTGCGCCGAAATCTGCGGCGGATTGCGTGTCCGGCAAGCGTAAAGAGCCGTCGAATCCGCGTTAAAAATACTTATTGACGCATCTTGTCAATAAACGCTAAAATCGAAGCGCGGGACAATTTCAGTTTTTGCACAATCAAATTTAAAATCTATCCACAGAAGCCGGAATTTTCCTTTTCTTGCCTTTATTATATGCCGAGTAGAATTGATGACTTACTGCGAATGGCGATGAGCTTCGGCGCGTCGGATCTGCATCTGCGCGCCGGTTCGTTTCCGATCATTCGCGTCAACGGCGAGCTGCGCCCCGTCTCCGGCGTTAATCGTCTGACGCAGGACGAAACGTTGGAAATGGCGTTTTCGATGATGTCGAACCGGCAGAAACTTCATTTTAAAGAGGCATACGAAGTTGACATCGGCTACGGCGTGAACGGTTTGGGCAGATTTCGCGTCAATATTTTTCAGCAGAGAAATTCCATCGGCATCGTCGCCCGCGTGATTTCCGATTATATACGCAATTTCAGCGAACTCGGCTTGCCGCCGGTTTTAGGCTCGATTGCCGAAGAAAACCGCGGACTCGTTTTGGTGACGGGAACGACCGGCTCGGGAAAATCCACGACGCTTTCGGCGATGATTGATTTTATCAATCAAACGCGCAATTCGCATATCGTCACCATCGAAGACCCGATAGAATTTCTGCACAAAGACAAAAAATCTTATATCACGCAACGCGAAGTTGACGTTGACACGCGCTCGTTCGCTGAAGCTCTGCGCGGCTCACTGCGGCAAGACCCGGACGTGATTCTGGTCGGCGAAATGCGCGACCTTGAAACGATTGAAACCGCGCTTTTAGCCGCTGAAACCGGACATCTCGTTTTTTCGACGCTGCATACTTTGGACGCTTCGGAAACTCTGACGCGCATCATTACGGCGTTTCCTCCGTATCAGCAAAAATCAATCCGCATACAGCTCGCCGGACTTTTGAAAGCCGTCGTTTCGCAGCGTTTGATGAAATCCGCGCGCGGCACTTCGCGCGTTCCGGCGGTCGAGGTTTTGATTTCCACGCCTTTGATCCGCGATTACATTCTGCACGAAGAAAAAACCGGACAAATCCGCGACGCGATTGCCGCCGGAACTTCGCAATACGGAATGCAGACGTTCGACCAATCGCTTTTTTAT
>CAXSGY010000040.1:0-34249 GCA_964237235.1 uncultured Pyrinomonadaceae bacterium | reverse complement strand
TCAAGCGGCGATGGGCAGTCGAGGGAACGATAGCTTGGCTTGGGCGTAATCGGCGGATGAGCAAAGATTATGAGTTTCTAACGCAAACGAGCGAATCGTTTATTTACGCAGCAATGAGCCGATTGATGTTGAAAAGACTGACTAAAGGTGTCGGAAAGCAGTTTTTGTGACTTTTCAGATGCCCTCTAATTTCAAGATTAACAAAACTTTAGCTGATTGGAAGATTTTTTATAAAATGGACATTTTAAATATTGACAAACTCGCTTGATTCAATTGAAACTTACATTAGATACTATTATTGCTTTTTAATAAGTATCTAACAGCCCATACGAGTGTCGGCAGAATTTCTAAAGCGGCAATTCGGCATCGAATACTTAACTGAGAAATATTCCCCATACTTTACTCTGAAGTTATTGTCAAAATTCCGATTGGAAATCGAAACGACGCTATCCACTGACAAATCATTTACAAAATTAATTGCGAGGAGAACAAAATGAAAATTTTGAGAAATGCAGTTTTGCGAAAACTGCAATTGATGTTTTTGCCGATAGTATTCGGCGGTTTATTTTTCGGGTCATTTCAAATGACCTACGGACAAACTACAACTTTTGCCCAATTCACGCAGAATCCGGCGGGGCAAAATTTTGTTTTTACAAACAACACGACGACTGCGACCTTTGGAACGACTCCGACGACCGGAGTTCAGGTTAATTTTAACTATTCGAATATCAACGGACTAAATGCGGCACTGACCGGAACGCAAAGCGCGAAACTATTCATAACGACAACGACGACCGAGGCATCGGTATCAAGTTTCGGAAACTTTTTAGCGCAGCCGCTCAGTCAATCCATCACAATCAGCATAATTCGTGATACGGCGACTTCTGCGGGTGTTGGAACGGGAGCAAGAACCAACTTACTGACCGCCGTGATTACCATCGGCAATTCCAATCCATCCATTAGCGGGCAAGTAGGTGCCACCTCGGGTAATTTCAGTGCCGCGACAACGAATGGAAATCAGAATGTTACATTTACTTCAGATTTCCTCAGCTTTAGTAATACCAGCGAAAGAGATTTGGCGATTGCCTTTTCTTCGATCCAGCCGGCACTGGCAATAAGCGGAGACTTCTTACGATCTTTCGCGGCCTCGGGAACCGGAACATTCGCCTCGAATCCGGCTCCGGTGGTAGCGGCACCTCCGACCGCCGCAACCGTTAGCATCAGCGGACGCGTTTTGACTCCTGCCGGACGCGGTCTGCGTAATGCATTAGTGACCGTCACGCAAGCCGATGGCTCAACGCGAACCATTCTGACAAACAATAGTGGAAGCTACAGTTTTGCGGGTTTAGATATTCCGCAAACAATTATCGTGTCGGTAATATCTAAAAGCTATCTATTCAATCCGCGAGTTTTTTCGCTGGATTCAGATTTTGCTGGAATGGATTTTACTCCGGTCGATAATAAATATAACTAGTGCTAAGTAACATTAGTTTTTAGAATTATGTTCTCATAATGGCGATTTAGTTTTTCTCTCGCATTTTCAACTGTAAACTGCCATTTGAACTTAATTGCTAATTTATTTCGTTCTTTGACAATAGATTCTAACTCGCAGCTTAAAGTTTCTATTTCAGGAATTCTCCGCGACAAACATTGTCGGGAAAGTGCCGACAACTCCATTTCCGCCATATTCAACCAACTCGCCTTTTTCGGCGTGTAATGAAACTCGAATCGCTTGGTCAATTCTCTGGCTTTTTCCGCCGGTAGATTTTCATAAAAAGAGCTGGCATTGTGAGTGTTCAGGTTATCTTGAATCTCAACAATTATTTCGGCTTCCGACCAATGGTTGGCGACTTCTTTTTGAAAACGGCAATAATCGGCTTTTGTTCTTCGCGGGTAAACTCTGACCAGACGTTTGCCCGTCAATGGTTCAAAGGCTAAAAAAACCGAAGCCACGCCGTTTCGGATGTATTCGGAATCGAATTTTTTCTCTTTACCGGCTTTCATCGGCAGTGGCTCAACCTTCTCGCCCAAGAGTTGAAACGGTAATTCATCGACACAAATGACTGGACGTTTTTGATTATACGGCAGATGATAAACCTCTAAAACATCTTCCATTTTTGCCAGATATTCGCCCGTTATCTGTCCGATACACCATTGTTTTTGTTTGTGCGGAGAGAGCGAGTTTTTTTCAGAATGCGACCGACTCCCGTGTGCGAAACCGAGTCAATATAACCCATTTCAACGGCTTTATCAGCCAGCAGTCTGAGTGTCCAGCGACTCCTTCCCGCCGGAGCATCTGAACAAGCCAAAGCAGTTATCCGGGCTTTTTCTTCCGGTTTGATCCGCAGCGGTTTGCCCGAACGCGGTTTATCTTTCAAAGCCGCCTCCAGACCTTCTTCTAAAAAGCGTTTTTGGAGATTATAAACGGTGGCAATGCCGACTTTCAAAAGACCGGCAATCTGCGCTGGATGCTGGTGGCGAGCCAGCAAGTCAATCACTCTGGCACGGTTTTGCTCACGAGCGGAGGTTTCTTTTTTAGAAAGAATTTTTGTCAAAGAACTTTTGTCTGTTTTTGATAATGAAATGATTTGTCTGTTTCTTGGCATCTTTCAAGATTACAAAAAACTAATCATTACTACAATTACTTTTGTTACTTAGCACTAGGCGCAATCAAAAAAGCGCACGCGCGTTTGAAACTTCAAACGCGCGTGCGCGCCAATTAGTTTGTCTGTCTAAGCCATTTTCTTCGCTTGACGCGGCGAAAAAAGAAAACGAGAGATTAGGCTTGAGGAAGAAGAAAAAAATCTTTTATAATTATTGGAATGAACTCTATCGAACAAGAAAAAACATATAATTTTCTCGCGAGAAATGGTTTTACATCGCTCGAAAGCAACACTAGAAGACTCGAATTTGACGGATTAAAAAACGGCGCATTTTGGAACGTTATAATTCTGCACAATCTCACTGACGAAGAAGAAGACACGATCTTAACGAAAGTTCGGAAAAACGACACGACGATTTCTCATAGTACTTGCAAAAGTTTCATTGAGCTTAAAATGTATTTAGAAGACATTTTAGATCAAATCCAAAATAATTAGTTGAAGACTAAGTGGTCTATTTGCTTTATTTTGCTCGATGATTAAAACATTCGATTATTAAAATCAATCTTTTCGTTTCCAGTAAAAAAGACTTCCGAAAGTTCCTACACATTTCGAAAATCCTTGTTTATTAAAAATCAATTGATTTTATTCAGAACTATTTAGTATTAACACGTTATCAAACTAAAAATTGTTTCAATTTTACTTGCAACTTGCAAACTCTATATTAAATATGTAATAAAGCGGCATTCAAATTGCTATCTCCTAGATAAAACTCAAAATTGTATCAAAAACATTCGATTTCATTTATCAATGAAAAAGACCGCATAAACGACGATGCGGTCTTTTTGATTCTTTGAGATATTCTTTCAAGATAAAAAAGTCGGGAAAGTCCTAACTTTCCTGACCAATCTTTTCAATCCAAACGGGAATGAAAAACTCTAATTGTTGATATTATAGCACAAAGGGAGAAAAGTAACAACAAGTTTTTTCAATAGTCCCGGTATTCCTTCAAAAGTAAATAGGCGAGCGTTTCTACTCGCCGTCTTTCCTAGTATCGTCGGTTTGGAGCGAGGATATATCCTTTTTTAATGACGTCGGCAAAATCCACTGAATATTCGAATAGAGCAAACTGCGCTTGGATTTCTTCTTCGTTGTCGGTTGTCACGTGAAAAGCCGATTCGATTGGATGACAGCAATCAGCGGCACTCGCCCATACGGTTACTTCCATATCGTCGGGAACGTTTTCGAGAATGCTTTTTAATTCTTTTACTTTCATACGCATTTTTATCCGCCCGCAAAAACCGATGCGTTCGTCAATCAAAAATGAACAAAATCTTTCGACTCTGCTTTATCGGCAGTTTTTACCAAAGCTGCCGAGGTTTGGCGATTCTCGATTTTATGGCGATTTATAAAACCTCTTTCAGAAATTATTGAACTGTTTGGTAGGCGAGTCAAGAATATTTTTATATGTCGGCGAATGCTTGAGAAAAAGAAGGGCGAAAAAGCTATCGGTGTGTGGTTTCGTTATTTTAGTTGATAATCTTCTCGCATCATTTTATATTCGACCGCCGCGATACCGTATACATCCGTTTCTCCGATGAAACTCATTTTCAGTTTACCGAGCACCCTGCGCGAGGCGACGTTTGCCGGTCTGGTGAGAGCGACAATCCCGGTAAAATTGTGCCGCTCGAAACCTGCTTTAAGAACTTCACTGGCAATTTCCGTCGCCAAACCCTTTCCCCAGAAAGGTTCGTTTATAATGTAAAATAATTCGGCAATCTCTTCGTGTTTGCGAAAGCCTGCCAAGCCGATCAATTGATTGTCCGCTTTGGAGATGACCGCCCATCTGCCGAAACCGTTCTTTTCCCAACCGGTGATGATGCTGAGCAGCACCTTTTCGGTTTGCTCTTCGGTGAGCGGCTGGCAATCAGCATCCAAATACCTCATCACTCGCGGATTACCGAAAATGGCGGCAAAATCATTAAGGTCGCTGATCGCAGGCATTCGCAGAAGCGTGCGCTTGGTTTCAATCACATACATTATATTTTTCGCGTTTTCATCTCGGATTTTAATTCTTTGGCTGACGCGCTTTTTTCCGGCTCGCGTTGGAGGCATCTCGCCAAAGTCGTTTTTGACGGATTAGCTTTGCGCGATTATTCTCATCCTTCGGGCTTAACAAAATTTTCAAGTCAGTGTCCGGGATGACTTTTCAATAGAATAAATTAACAAAAAGTCGGAAAAACAAAATCATCAAATTAGATAGCGGAAATTATTACTCCCGAACGCTTCTCGCTCTCAATCGGAGCTGAACGATTACGCTTGCCAAAAGTAAATTCGACAGGTATTTGAAATTGGATTTGATAAAAATCGGCGCGAACCCGCGAAGAAAGGCTTTACCGTTCGCGCTCTAAATATTATAAACGAGTCATTTCTATCCGTAGCGGCAAAACAGGAAATGTAAGTAGAATGTCCCGTCATGACTTTCACGCCTTTCGCTAGGAAATTACTCAATAATTGGGGAAAGATTGACAAACTTCTCGATGATGACAAACTCGCGGTGAAAAAATTGATGCCGCACTTTTGGTCAAATACTCGGATGAACTCGCCGTCAGATAAGAATTAAGGATCTTTTATCTCAACAACTAAGTTCCCGATAGTTAAACTTTTCGATTTATTATAAAGCTCATTAAAACACGCCAGACGATATGTTGGCTGTTTACGATTGTCCAAATTTGAAATATTAAAAAAGTATGAAAAGCCGATTCGTATCTTTACACTGCCTATGTTTTGTAATTTGTTTTTAGTGATGACATCTTTAGATAAAACAATTTTTCCTTTATATTTTCCTTGCGGACGAATCTTGATAAATTTGTAATTAAAAGGTAGATGTTCATCACGAATAATACCGACTGGTTCAAGAAGTTCAAATATCTGGTTTTTTTAAGTCTAAAGTCCGTATATTCTGGTTCAATTACCAAATATGTATTTTTTTTGGCCCTTAATTAGAGCAACATAGTTAATAAGGGCATCATTTCCCTTAAATGTGCTTTGCGGAGCAAGCATATTAAACTCGATCGAATCGGTTGTTTCGGCACTCGATTCTAAAACTATTGCTTCATTTTGTGCCTTGACAGCCGTTAGCCCACGGATAGTTGTCAACCAAAAAACTGATTTCTTGACAAACTTTAAAGGTATAGTTTGAATTAACACAACAAGCCAGTAATTCGTATTTGAGAATAATAAAATTACATGTTTTCTCTCTGAAAATTTCAAATTCATGGTGTTTTTAATTCACCTCCTGCAAAATTCTCCGAGTATTTTAGAAAGTTGTTGAAAAGAAACTAATAAAAAAATCGAGCGGCTAAGTTGTGGTTTTGCGATGTAATTTATCAGAGTATTTAGCCAGAAATTCTTCTTGGCTCATTAGCTTGAATCTACAAAAATACCGGATTGCGTCAAAATCTTTGTAGTTTTTGGTTACAACCGTAACATTAAATCTTCTTGCGCTTGTGGCAATCAGCGCGTCCACGGCCATTCTTTCAGTTGCGCCAATTATTTTTGAGACTGACTTTCCTTTATTGTCTTTTCGTAAATTGTGTTCGAGCCAGAATAAAATCTTTCCTGACTTTCCCAATCTGCGGCATTCGGCGTAATAAGCAATCCATCATTGGCATATTCTTTACGTAATTTGCGTAAGCCTTTGGCGATGCGCGCATCGCCGGAATAGCCTATTAATTCGAGCAAAACCCGGATCGGAATATTAATAATTATCTAAGTATTCAGTCGGTCTTACCGAGTTAATAAATGATGTATCAGAAGTGTGCGAAAACATTAATGAGATTTGGGTAAGCCTTCATAATAATCACTCATAACTTTTGATGTCAGAGCCTTTCTTCTATCGTCTCTTTCTTTGTCGGTTATACCCGAATCTGCGCTAACGGTTCGGTGATGATTTCGTTTCGAGTCTTTATCGTTTTGTATGAGCGCGCCTCCTGCCGTTGTTTTTGAATCGCTATAATTTTTTATTCGCCATTATCCACCACCTTGAAAATGATTTGATGTAATTATAAATTCTCATCGGTTGTTATGATGAAATCTTAGTAAAAAATTGTCAATTTTATTTTCCGCTAAAAACGAAAGGCTTCCAATTCCTTAAAAGCCTTTCGTTAATTTTTGGGAAGATGCCTTAAGTATATTGTAGCATCATTTTTCAATGGCGAGCAGATCATTCGGCGGCTATTTAGGTTTTTTTAGCATCATCATTCGATATTCTCAAAATATCGGCGGCTCCGAATTTGCCGCTCTTTGTTTCTTAAATCGTTTGAAGCGTCCCAAAATCACTTAAGCGATCAATCCGTATAAAATCCAATTGAATAAAATAAATGATGAAATTTTGAAAAGGAATATTTGAAATACCGCGGCATTGCGCCTTGTTTTTCAAGACAAATATCAAAATAAAACGGAATTAAAAACGGCGCAAACAGAAGTTTCCATTCAGATTGGAAATCCGCCGAGAATGTATTGTTCAACATCAAAGAAATAAAGAAAACGGAGGCGAAATGAAAAAATCATACATGGGCGTTTTGACGCGCGGTTCGCGCTTTTCCGAGCTGCGCTTTTGGCGCGAGTTCACCGAGTTTATGACGAGTCAATTCGTCGCCGAAGCCGCAACCTGTTGCCTTGCGATAAAACGCAAAGACAATATCACGGGCAAAACATTAACGCCCGGCAAAGCCGTTGAAATAGCTTTCGGCGATGGCTTGATTGTTGATGTCGAGCCGGAAAATAGCTTGGACCAGAATAAAGGTTTGGATTGGTAGAACCGACGACCCAAAAAACGGTCATTCGGCGGATCGAGCCGAGTGTTTCGGTCGAAAATGGACAGGACTTTATGATGTTCGCCATTTCGACTTATCTTTTGACCGATTACCACGATTTGTTTATAACGGCGAATCGTTCGACAACTTAGAATCCCTGCTTGCAAATCCGCCGCGAGTGAGATGCGATCCTGCTCGCCGAAGTGTTGACAGCGATGCTGCGGTCAAACGAATCGAAATGTGCATTGGTTGCGTTTCAATCGGTCAAAAAATTCGAGGTGCGCGGTGACTAATGTAAAAGTAATTCGCCTTGATTAATTTCCGCGCCTCTCGTAATTTAGAATTGGGCGTGGCTTGTTCGGGAACGACGCGGAAGTTTTTCAGTCGTGCCGATTGACGACAATTCGCTCAAACATCTCGGAATACTTTCAGGCGATATGTTGGTTGTAAAAATCACGAAATATTTCAACGAAGCGAACCTTTATGTCTGTCTAACGCCAGTCGGTCAAATGGCGCGATACGGCGCAACGAACTGTGCGAAGATTGTCTTGAGCAATAGTAAAAATTTGCGCGAGACTTTCTTCCGCTCGGAAGTGGAAATGCTCGGCATGGTGGTTAGAGTCGGGCGGGATTTGCAGATTCAGCGATAGGATATATTTTATTTGATCTGGAAAGCCGCGAGCGTCAAAACTTGCGGCTTTTATGCTGAATAAGAAGCGTTGGCTAATTCTTACTCAATTGGCGTAAAAATAATACCGCTCAAATACTCCGTCGGGTTGAGGATTTGCGGAGCATAATGATTACCTTTAGCGTACACAGTAACTGGCGACCTTTTTGTGTGAGTCGTGGTTTTTTCCGGCAGGATCGAACCGAACGGATTGTTGGTTGCCTTGGTGCGCGGCATAAATATCTTATAGAGTTTTCATTAGCAGATACATAATCGCCGTCGAAAAAACCATCACCGCAGCAAATCTGCTCCAGCGTTTTCTTTCGATCCGGTTGTTATCTTCGATAATTTGTTGGAGTTTCTTAATCCATAGGATTGTGCATGAGTTCTTTCGTATTCATCTCCTTTTAAAACCATCTTCTTTTTTAATTTCTCCTTTTATCTGCCGAGCAAAATTAATTCTTTCATAATTTCACGCCGTCTCGAATCGCTAGTTTTATAGATTTAATGAACAAAGCTATTTCGATTCGGCACTTGCGGCTTCCGCGCTTTCGGACTCATCGGAAAAAATAACATCATAATCAAACCGAGTAGGGCTGGTAGCTAAAGCTTTCGCCAATCGCTGCAATTCTTTGGTATCGTGAAAATCATTCGTTTTGACTTTTATTATATTTCCGCCAACTAAATAAATTTCTATATAGCCTTTGACTTTATCATTTGTGTGAAAATGCAGTCCAACAATTTCATCTAAGTCAATTACACGATCAAAAATTCTGACAAAGCTATGCTCCATAGTTTTTACTCGGTTGAATCAAATCTCAATTATTTTAGAATTTGCGCTCAGCTGCTCCTTGCTATTTCCGTTTTATTCAATCCGTTTAGCTATTCCGCCACCGCTCTGCCCGGTTCAATCGCAACGAGCAAATTTAATAACGCTCTTTGGCGACTTGTTGCCTTTGCCGCTATCGTCGGGAACAATAAGTTCCTCCCAATGAAGATCGTTTTCCTTTGCCCAAATTTTCATTTGATCGCTCGGTCTCGGTAAATTGTCGGCAAAGCCGAAAGACGTATCGCGCAGGCTAACCCAATCAACGTAATCCGTGCCGTCCTTTTCGACATTCTTCAAGATACTTGCGAGCATCGGATTGTTCATAACTCAATGAATTTCCAAATCATCTAATCTCCCCGTCATCACCGCGCCGACTGGATATTTCAGTTCTTAATTCCCGCCTCGTCTTCTAAAGATTTACCTCTATATTTGATAATTATTTCATCGCCGCAATACGGGCAGGAATTTAATTTTATAAATTTCGGGTGATTGCTTTCATCAATTTCGCGCAGACAAAAGTGATGAAATTGGCGACCGGTTGATCGCTCAAAAGGATCGGCTTCTTCAAGATTGCCTCCGATCTTTCTGTCGGCTACTGCATTCCTCATTTCGCGGCAGCAAAAATCATTACTCGCCTCCGGAAGCATCACCAAAAAATTCTTGTTATGCGTGTCTTTTATAAAATTATATTCCATTTTTTGGTATTTTTAATCCTAAATTACCTGGTCCCTCTTTCATTGACGCTTGAATATTTTCATCTAAAATCTAATACCAAACGGCGACTCCGCCGTGATGCGAACAAGTCCCGCGCCGACTCGCGCTGTAACTTAAAGAATCGTCCCGGCATTTCGCCGTCGCGTCGATGTCGTTCGTTTCGATCGTCGATTTCGGCGCGACTCGCGGCGGCGGCGCAGGAACGGCTGACAACTTCTTGTCGTAATTTTGCAGCTTCAAGGTATTGCCGTGCATCCAGCCCTGATTCGTTTCGGTCTTCACCAGAAACCACGCGCCCTGTTGTTTGATGACTTCGACCGAAGCATCCTGCGGCACGACTTCAAGGACGGCGGAGCTTGAATCATCTTTTTCGCGCAAATTGGCGTGCAGGCTGATCACGACGGCGGTGTTTGATTTCGGCAATTTCGGCGGGGAGGAAACTTGATTCGCCGAATTCAGCGCGGCGTTCGACGATGAAAATTGACGAACGCCCGTTTCGCTTTTCGGAGTGCAGCCGAGAGCGAGAAAAACGAAGACAACTAAAACGAGCAATAGATTTAGTTTATTCTTCATTTTATTATTCACCGCGATACAGAAAGACCAATGCTGCCAAAACTATAAAGATCTGCTCACCAAAAGTAAGGCGAAGTAAATCGCTTCTCCTGCAAATTTATTTTGCTGTCGACATATTCCCCAATATGCCGAAGCTGATTTAGTGGTCTCCGGTTTTTTGCAGCAAACCTCGAATGGTAGAACTTGGTGAGATGTAATTTAGACGAGTTTTGAGAATGAGTCAATATTCTTTTGTATTATAAAGTCTTTTGAAGTGATATTTTCTGCAATGTCGAAGCGGAAATTTTCTTGAGACTCGACCTAAAACCGTTTTATATTTCCTTCATTAAAAGTTCGACGAAATGTATTTTCTGCGAATCAACAATCCACCCGATCTTTCTGCTATCCTGTGCGAATGAAAATCCTATTTTCGTTCTCGCTTATTTTTGCGTTTGTTTCTTGACTGGAACAATCAGCGAACGCAACCACAATTTTCCTCGGCTGCGACGGCGAAAACATAAATAACAGCCTCGTATTTATCGAATGGAAAAGTATATTAAAATTCTTCGCCTCTTATTTGCCGTGCCGTGGCTCGTTTTCGGCTGACAGCATTTTTTGCATGCCGATTTCGGTGCCGGGCTGGTTTTCGCTTTTATGCCGCTGAAATTTTTCCGGTAGGTTTGGAAAAAATACTTATTTAATGCCGTTTAAATTTTCGATCATAAATCCGATTAATGATTTACGACGGGTAGACGGGCGATATAATTTTTTATAAGTCTGAGATTTTAGATTAAAAAATTAGCGTGCAATTTGGAATAATTAATCCAAGTTGCCAGTTATAGAACTTGATATTTGAAAATAGAAAAGCCTTCTCCTAAAATTTTGTGACCAAACAAAAACCAAAGGAGAAGACTTAAAATGTGCGATAGCACTCTTGCAATATACTGTTTTATCGATGATTTTCTCAAGCAAAGCGGACATCGAGAAGATATTCGCACAGAAGTTTCCGATGCCGAGATAATAACTATTGCTTTGACGGCAATGCTGCATTTCGGCGGTAACGCGCGAGAAAAGTCGCCTTGTGCTGCACGAACTCGGTTTGATCCGCCGACTTTTGAGTCGGTCGCGCTTTTCGCGGCGAATGAACCGTTTGGCGGATTTGATTTACCGCCTTTTTCATCAACTCGGCGCAGTTTTGAAGCAAATTCATTGGGAATCGCGCTATTTGCTTGATTCGTTTCCGATTCCGGTGTGCGACAATATCCGCATCAAGCGATGTCGAATAGTCCGGGACGAGCGGTATCGGGGAAAGATGTCCTCGAAACGACGTTACTTCTACGGTGTCAGAGTGCAAATAATGACAACGAGCGACGGCATCCCGCTGGAGTTTTGTATTTTGCCGAGCGCCTGTAGTAATTTGCAGGGGTTGGCGGAACTCGCCCTTGATTTGCCTGAGTTGGCGGAACTTTTTGTGGATGCCGGATACAATTTTTACGAATGGGAAGATTATTTGCAGGAGATTGCCGATTTGCGGCTGCAAGTTCCGCGCAAAACCAACTCGAAGCGTCAGCGCGAACCGTGGCTGGAAATCTATAAATCGTTGATGCGAAAATACATCGAGACGACGATTGGAGAAATTGCTAAATTGTTTCCGAAAAAGATTCATGCGACCAATCTCAATGGTTTTTTGCTGAAAATCGCTTTATTTTTATTTGCCTATCAAATTGATAAAGCGTTTATTCAATAACTGGCAACTTGGGTTAATTAGACGGATTGACAAAAACTCAATGTCTTTTATACTTACAAAAACATCTGCCATCTTGGTAATTTGATTTTTCGGTTTTCTCGAAATATCAAAAGACAATAGAAAGCAATGACCTTTACAAATTTGAATTTGTGAAAATATGAAATTACCGAAGTTTTTGATCGATAGTTTTCGCCTTTCGCGCCGATCAACCGAAGGTGCCGCTCTCGCTTCGCTCGGCGCGCTCGAACGTGAAACGATGGCTCAAGTCTGGAAAGAAAAAGAAGTTAGTGTTCGTCAGGTAGCAGATGCTTTTGATGATCGATTGGCTTATACGACCGTGATGACGACGCTCGACCGATTATACAAAAAAGGATTTCTTAATCGCCGTAAATTGGGACGCGCTTTTTTATATGCTCCGCGTTTTACGCCCGAAGAACTTGAACGCGGCGTAACGGAAAACGTCATCGGCAGTTTACTCGACACCGCGACCGAACATATCGAGCCGGTTTTGGCGTGTATTGTCGATGCGGTCAGCGAGCGCGACCTTCAACTGCTTGACGAACTTGAACGTTTGGTGCAGGAAAAACGGCGCGGACTTGGAGACAAAGAGTGATAACGCGATGTATTTTGCTCTCGGAATTTGTATAACTCTGGCTCTTTTGCTGCTGCTGAATTTAGCGGCTTCGCTGGCGGCTTCGCTCGTCTGGCTGATTGTCAGAAGATTCGCTCATAAATTACCGGCGCAAACGCGGGCGCGGCTTATTTTCGCTTTGCGTATTTTCCCTTTGATGAGCGCACTGCTGTTTATCTTCGGTTTTCTGCTCCCTTCTTATATTTTGTTTGAACCGGCAGTCTCAGACGAAATCGTTAGTCTGAAACTGGCAGCACTCGCTTTGCTTTCCGCCATTGGGGTCGGGTTTGCTGTGCGCCGCGTTTTCGGAACTTGGTGGCGAACGTCAAGGTTAATCAAAGAATGGACGCGGCGCGGCACACCGCTTTCAGCGGAAAATATAAAACTGCCGGTCGTTCGCATCTATCATCCTTTTCCGGTTATTGCCGTCGTCGGTATTTTCCGCCCGCGAATGTTTATCGCCGATCAGATATTCGATTTGCTGGACGACGAAGAGTTAGAGGCGGCAATTGTTCACGAATTCGGTCATCTCGCGGCGCGCGATAATTTCAAACGCGCTTTCTTGCGCGTCTGCCGCGATTTTATTATTTTTCCAATCGGAAATTCGTTCGACCGTCTTTGGGCAGAAACGGCGGAAGCGGCGGCTGACGAGTACGCGCTTTCAATCGGAGGAAACCGCACCGCGCTGAATTTAGCCGCCGCGCTTGTCAAAATTGCGCGAATCGTTCCCGAAAATTCCAAGCCCGCGATGCCTTTGGGCGCGTTTCTGGTTGATGAAGAAACCGCCGATGTAAGCCGGCGCGTTCGGCAGCTTGTTCGTCTGACGGAAAATAGAAACGATTTCGCACGGCAAAACTTAAATTTCAGTTTTCTGCTTTGGTCCGCTGTCGTGCTCTTTCTGCTTCCGATTTTGTGGCTCGCGACAAATCCCGATTTTCTCGCTGAAGTTCACAAAACGACGGAAATTATCGTGGCGGTTCTCCAGTAATTCGCTATTTTTCATAGTTCCGACTCTGTTTGCAAATTCAACTTGCGATCAAAAACATCCTCGCCGCGCGGATACTTCCCATCGCTTAAAACATTTTTTCTGAACGCACTCGCGCAAAGATTTTAATCCTAAAATTTTAATCGCTTCCGCCTGAAAAATTCATTTCACAAATCACAGGCATCTACGAAGGTTGGTAGTAGTTAAATACTAATGTTAATAGTAGATTATTCCATTTAATCCCCTAAACAACTAAATATATGAAGCGATTTTGCGTCTTAAGTACGTCAAACGTGCGATTTTTTCTCGGCGTGAGAAAATTATTCGGCGTTTATTTAACCTTAATTTTTTTGTTTGCCGTCGGGTCAAGTCAGACTATTGATTCGGCGACGATTCGAGGAAAAGTTTCAGATCCGAATAATGCTGTGTTGATCGGAGCAAAAGTGGCGGTCGTCAATCAGGCGACTGGCTTGGAGCGCAACGCCGTCACCGACGAGAGCGGCAGCTTTACCATAGCCAATCTGCCTCTAACCGGAAAATATAAAATTACCGCGTCGAGCATCGGTTTTGCCGAACAGACGAAAAATGAAATTGAACTGCGCGCCAATGAAGCCGCCTCGTTCGAGTTCGTTCTGTCGGTGAGCGGAACTGCGCCGAACGAGGTTACGGTTTTCGGCACGACGGAAGGCGTTCGCGCCGACCCATTGATCGGGCGGCGGCTCGACAGTCCGACGATTGACGAAACCCCGATTCTCGGTCGCAAGGCGACCACCTTGCCGCTACTCAATTCAGCGTTCCGGCAGGCGAAAGGTACAGGCGATCTGTTCGTCAACGCGACGTATTTTGTGACCGGCGTGGGCGGACGGCGTTCGACAACCGTTTTGCTCGATGGCGGCAATAACGATGAAGGGTGGGGACGACAGACAGCGACGGCCACGGTGCCGATCAGCGCGATTCAGGAAGTAAATTTGCTTTCCAACGCTTTTTCCGCTGAATTCGGCTGGACTTCCGGTCCCGCGCTAAACATCGTCACCAAATCCGGCACGAACGAATTTCGCGGTGAAGCCTTGTATCTGTTTCGTCCCGGCAAATGGCAGGCGAAGAGTTTTTCGACCAAAAATTTCTGCCCGGAATCCGTGCCGACCTGCACAACACCGACGACGCTGGCGGCGGTAAATCCGGTGGATATTCCCGACGAGCTTAATCAGGGTTCTGCTGCCATCGGCGGTCCGATTGTCAAAGATAAAACTTTCTTTTTTGCGGCGGCTGATTATACCAAACAAAATCGCACGACCTATCTTTCGCCGACGCTGCCGGCTTTCGTGCTTCCGGCGGACGGACATCTCGATTACACCGGACATTACCGCCAACTTCTTTTCGACGGACGGCTCGATCAAAAGCTGACCTCAAACCAAAATTTGGCTTTTCGAGTCAATGTCGACCGCTTTAGCGACGACAATCCGCAGGATGCGGTCAGCGGCAATAACGCGCCGACCGTCGCGCGTCGTTATTCACGACGGTCAGTGACCGGACAACTCAATCATACGTGGGTCATCAATTCCAATCTGTTCAACGAAGCGCGTTTCGCTTTTTTGAACGGCGATCCGGTAACGCTTTGGGAGCCGCAGAATCCTTCGACGACTTACGCGCGCGCCGGCAACTCGCCGTTCACCATCGGCGAATCGCGCGCCTCGGATATTTACAGCCGGCAGGCGCAGTTTTCGGATACTTTGTCGTGGGCATACGGCAAAAATAACTTGCGTTTCGGCACGAGTATCATTCGTCACACATCGGGGGGCACGGGCAGCGAACCCGGCACGGCGACGCTCGGCACGTTAACATTTCTCAGCACGGGTCCGCGCAGCGGTTTGCCGTTTAGTCAATTGACGCTTGCCGACGTGCAGAGTTACACACAGCCGGTCAATTACGGCATCAGCAGTTATCAATTAAATCAATGGCTTTTGACCGGATTCGTGCAGGACAATATTCGTCTGCGTTCCGATTTAACGATTGATGTCGGTCTGCGCTACGACCGGCAAACTCTGACTGACGCGAAAGGAAATTTCGCGCCGCGCATCGGCTTCGGCTGGAATCCGGGCGGCGATTCGCGGCTGGCGATTCGCGGCGGTTACGGAATGTATTACACGCAGATTCGCTCGAATGCGGTCGCCAGCTACTTAGTCGGCGGATTAGACGGTTTAACGACCTACACCGCGACACCGGGGCAAACCGGTTTTCCGACCTGTTTGACGGGTGCGTGTCTGCCGGTTCCGATTAATCCGCTGACGCTGCCGCTCTCCCAGCAACCGGCGCGTAATATTACGCTGAAAGCGGGCTTGCGGTCATTTTATCAGGCACAGTTTGCCAAATACGGGCTAAACTTCAATTTACTGCCGAATTATCCCGATAAGTTGAGAAATCCGCGCAGTCAGATCGTGACCATCGGTGCGGAACGCGAATTTTTTACGGGTTTATTCGTCGGCGCGGATTTCGTTCATCAGCATTTATCGGGCATTGACCGCACGATTGATTTAAATGCTCCGACACCGTTTGACCGCACCGCTGCCGGGCAAACCAGAACCGTGGCGGCGGCGAATCTAACCCGCCCGATTGTGCCGGTCAACGGCGGCGTACGAACGGTCAACGTGCTGACTAATCTCGGCGTTGCCGATTACGACGGCTTGCAGACCTTAGCGACTTATCGCGGCAACTCGCGCTTGTTCGTCTCGGTCGGCTACACTCTGTCGAAAACCACCAACACGAGCGAGCCGGACGGCAATGGCATCGGACCGAACCAGGCAAATATCGCCCGGCTCGGCGAAGAAGAACGCGGACCGAGCCTGCTCGACCAGCGGCATCGCGCCGTGATTTCCGCAAATTATCGCCTTCCGTATCGGTTCACCATCGGAACGCTGATGCAGTTCGCTTCGGCACGCCCGTTCAATTCGACGACCGGCGTGGACAACGACGGCGATGGCGCAACCAACGACCGCCCGTTCGTCAACGGCAGCGTCATCAGCAAATCGGCATTTCGCGGCAGCGGCACTCAGGACGTTTCGGCGTTCATTGAAAACCGCATCAGATTATCTGAACGAATGAATCTTCTGCTGCGCGTCGAAGGCTTTAATCTGTTCAATCACGGCAATTTTCTCGGTCGCGGCGTAACCGTCTATGGCAACGCCGAAACGCCGAGTCCGACATTCGGAAGGTTTGTCGGTGTCACGAGCGAAACTAACGCGATTCCGGCGTTCGCTAATATCGACCCGCCGCGAATGTTCCAATTACAAGTGCGTTTTGTTTTTTAGAAAACATTTCAAAATAATTCTTCGCGTTACCTCTGCGGTTAAATTACTTCTGAACTTTAACCGCAGAGGACGCAAAGAAGTGTCGCAATGGGCGCAGAGAGTGGTTATTGTTGTCAAACAACTCCGTATTAAACTCGCGTCGAAATAATCTGAAAACCTTTTGAACGGCGAAAATTCAGCCGCTTTTAATTTGTGAAATGAAATTTAAATACACACGCGCACTCGTTATCGGCGTGATTTGCCTTTTGATTTTTAGCGGCTGTCGTCCGGCGGCGAACATGAGTATTAGTAAAAACGGCATCACCGTGACGGACGCGGACGGCAAAACAATTGTCATCGCCGACAGTTCGCGCGTCGTTACGGTCGGAACGGCTTTGACGGAAACTGTCTATGCGCTCGGGGCGGGCGGCAAACTGGTCGGCGTGGATAATTCGAGCAGCGAATACATTCCCGAATCGGCAAATCTGCCGAAAGTCGGACCGCGCACGACTTTAAATGCTGAAGGAATTTTGTCGCTCAAACCGACGCTCGTTATCGTCAACGCCGATGCGGGTCCGCCGCAGGTAATTGAACAGTTGCGAAATTCCGGCGTTACCGTTTTAACTTTAACGGCGAATTATACGATTGAGACGGTCAAGCAAAAAGTCGAAATTATCGCCCGCGCGCTTGATCTCGAATCGAAAGGAAAGGAAATCAACGATTCGATTGATAAAGATATGAATGAGGTCACTGAATTGCTCAAACAAAAACAATCCGAGCCGAAGGTGATGTTTGTCGGGCGCGGACCGAATATGCCGAACGCGACAATGAGCGGCACGGGAACAACGATTGACCAAATGATAAACTTGGCGGGCGGCACTAATCCGGTAACGGAGTTCACCGGCTTTCGTGAAATGACGAACGAAGCGGTCGTCGCTGTTCAGCCGGACGCGATTTTGATTACTCAGCGCAGTTTTGAACGAAGCGGCGGCGCGGACGGCGTGATTACTTTTCCCGGAGTCGCCCTCACACCCGCCGGAAAAAACAAACGAATTATTCCGGTCAGCGATATGTATTTTCAGGGTTTCGGTCCGGGAGTCGGGCGTGCCGTGCGCGAGCTTGTTTACAAATTGCACACGGAACTCGATCTGAACGGAGAGAGAAAATAGTGCAAATACTCGCCGCTTTACGGGAAAGATTTGAATCCCGGCGAATATTTTTCGTTTTATCGCTGCTGATTTTGATTTTAATTTTTATTGTTTTGATTTCCGCCGACAAAGGCTCGGTCGAAATTTCTCAACAGCAGATTTTCGCTATTCTGCTAAAAAAGCTCGGCGTTAATTTTTCTTCGGATTTTACCGTTCAGCAGGAAGCGACTTTATTCGACATACGCCTTCCGCGCATCGTTTTAGGCGCGCTGGTCGGCGCGGCTCTCGGAATTTCGGGCGTGGCGATGCAGGGAATTTTTCGCAATCCGCTGGCTGATCCGAGTTTAATCGGCGTATCGAGCGGCGCGGCACTCGCCGCCACGATAATCGTCGTCGGCGGCGATCTAATTTCAGTTTCGCTGCCTGCGGTAGTGCAGCTTTTCGCTTTTCCGATTGCGGCATTTCTCGGCGCGTTTCTGACGACTTTGCTAATCTACCGGTTGGCGACCTTCGCCGGACAAACAATCGTGGCAACGCTGCTGCTCGCCGGAATCGCCATCAACGCCCTCGCGCAGAGTTTTTCGGGTTTCCTGACTTTTTACGCCACCGACACGCAGATTCGCAGCCTGACTTTTTGGAAATTGGGTAGTTTGGGCAACGGAAACTGGTCGTCGGTGCTCGTGGCTCTGCCATTTATTTTAATCCCGATTTTGATGATGACGAAACTGGCGCGTCCGCTCAACGCTCTATTATTGGGCGAAGCGGAAGCCGGACATCTCGGCTTCGAGATTGAAAAAATCAAAAGGCGCGTCGTCATTTTAGCGGCTCTGGCGGTCGGCGCGAGCGTCGCTTTCACCGGCTTGATTACGTTCGTCGGTTTAATCGTGCCGCATCTTTTGCGGCTTATCGTCGGTCCCGATCATCGTTATCTTTTTCCGGCTTCCGCCGTTTTGGGCGCGTCGCTTTTGCTGGCGGCGGATTTGATCGCCAGAACGCTGGTCGCGCCGGCGGAAATGCCGATTGGAATTTTGACCGCGATGCTCGGCGCGCCGTTTTTTTTATATCTGCTGATTCGCAGCGGACGGCGGAGTTTAATCAATTGATCACAGCCGAAAACATTTCATACCGCGTCAATTCGAAAGAGATTTTGAAAAACGTTTCTTTCGAGATGCGGACGGGCGAAATTTTTGCGGTCGTCGGGCAGAACGGCGCGGGTAAATCTTCGCTGCTGAAAATTTTGTGCGGCGACCGGAAACCTTCCGGCGGTTTGGTAAAAATGGAAAACGAGCCGCTCGGCGAGTGGAGTCGAGCCGAATGCGCGAAATTTCGCGCCGTTTTGCCGCAAGATTCGCCGCTGAATTTTCCCTTCACCGTTTCCGAAGTCGTTTTAATGGGACGCGCGCCGCACCTCATTACCACCGAAACGCGCCGCGATTTTGAAATCGCGGAAGCGGCTCTGGCAGCGTTTGAAGTTGCCTATTTGAAAGACAGAATTTACCCGACGCTTTCCGGCGGCGAACGCCAGCGCGTGCATCTGGCGCGAGCTCTGGCACAGATTTGGGAGATGACCGAAGAAAATCAGCCGCGCTATCTTTTTCTCGATGAACCGCTCTCGAGTCTCGATTTAGCACATCAGCATCAAACGCTTCGAACGATTAAAAACTTTGCCCGCAGCGGCATTGGAGTTTTTCTGATTCTTCACGATTTAAACTTGACCGCACAGTACTCCGACCGCGTTCTGGCCCTGAAAAACGGCGAGGTTTTGGCGATTGATACGCCGCAAAATTTTTTTACTCCGCCGATGATAAAACGGGCTTTTGGAGTTGAAGCTGTCGTCTCCAAACATCCGTTTTTCGATTGTCCGCTGATTATTCCAACTTCTTAAAACTTATTGCGCGCCAAAAACAAAAATCTCATAAAATCAACTTGGCGTGAGCGCAACTACTATTGACGTTCGTATTAATTTATTGTAAGTTAAGTGAAATTACGAAAACTAAGAGCGACTGACACTTTTAGTTAAATTACTGCCAACCTAATTTTCCCCTAGAAATTAAGTCTGTGTTTTTATCTGTCTGAAAATATCAGGTAATTTTTATCATGGCTGGGTATCGTTACAAATTAATTAAATTCATTCTTTTAATCGTTTTATTGGTGACGATATTGCAGTGTTCAAATAAAACCGTTGCTGAATTGCCGAAAAATATTCTCGGTATCAGCGTCGGCATGAACAAAGACGATGCCGAGCGACGCTTGCGCGAAATCGGTAAGTTTTCGCGCGACGAAGTAAAACAGCAGCAAGTTTGGTCTGTGCGCGATGACCCGCATTTCGGCTCGGTCGCCGTCGGATACGACAATGATAATCGCGTTCGGTATATTGCCGGAATTGCCAAAGCGAAAGGCGGCGAACCGATGCGTTTTTCGCAAGTCGGCGACGTGTCAGCCGCCAAAGCGGAAATCGTCGAACCGAATCACAAATACGTTTGGGAAGTTCCCGAGAAGAACGGCAACCCGGCGCACACGGTTATCGCGCAGGGCAACAACGCAGATTATTTAGCGATGCTGACGTTCGTCAATTCCGCGAGTAAAAATGAGGGAGACGAAGAAGAGGAAGAAGAACGCAAAGAAAGAGAGGAACGAAAATAGAATTTCAGATGTCTATAAAAACCGCCTGAAAATCGCGCCTGGTTTCCGATTTATTACCGGCATTATATAAGCAATTCAGATTGCAAACGAATTTCAATTATTAAAAAGCTATCGATAGGAAGGGAAAAGCATTATGAAAAGGACGAATCAGAGGCGCGGCTGTTTAAAGAACAATCGACGGCGCGCATCTTCATTTTTAATTGCTGCGGCGATAATTTTAAGCAGCGTTTTGTCGTTTGTCTCGCCGTCTTATGCGGCGACACCCGCATCGGGAACGATAACCGGACCGGGGAGCGCGAATGTTACCTGGAAAGGCGACAAAACCGGCGTTCCGCCGGCGGCAAACGGTGTGGGCGACTGCGCGACGGCTCTGATCGCCGCCGCTTCGTGCGATGATTTCACCTTGAACGTCGCGCCCGGCGATTACACGAACAAGCGCATCCAAATTCTAATTACATGGCTCGCGCCGTCGCACGACTACGATATGTATGTCTATAAGGATTCAACCGCCGGAACCGTCGTCGGTACTTCAGCCAACGGAACGACGACCTCCGAATCGGTAACCATCAATCCGTCTTCGACCGGAACGGGTGTTTACGTCGTGCGCGTCGTTCACTTCGCCGCGCCGACACCTTTGGGCATCAATGACCCAAATCAATTTAATGGAGTCGCCGCCGTTCAAAGCGTTCCGCCGGCTTATGTGCCGCCGCCGAGCGCGTGTCTGATGCCGACTTACAGCCGTCATAATCCGCCGTCGGATTTGCCCGGTTACAACGACGCGGGCGAGCCGTCCATCGGTATCAACTGGAACACCGGAAACGTTTTATTCCAGGCGTATATCTACAATCTGCGCGCGACGTTTAATGACGCGACTTCGCCCGCGACGGCGACTTGGAAAAGCTTTAATCCGATTAACCAGCCGACTTCGCTCGACCCGATTGCTTTCACCGACCCGACGACCGGGCGCAATATCAGCGGTCAACTGTTGGCGGCGGGCGGCACGAGTGCAACGGCAATCACCGACAACGACGGCGACAGCTTTACGCCGAACGCATCGACCGGTATCACGTCCGGCGTGGACCACCAAACAATCGGCGCGGGTCCCTACAACCTCAATCCAGTGACGAATCTCGGCACGCCCGGCACGCCGGTCGGACCGACGACTTCTTATCCGAATGCCTGGTATTACGCTTCGCAGGACATTGCCACGGCGACCGCCGCGCGCAGCGACGACGGCGGTTTGACCTACGGACCGGCAGTTCCGATGTATAACTTGCAGCAGTGCTCCGGCTTGCACGGTCACGTTAAAGTCGCGCCGGACGGCACGGTTTACGTGCCGAACAAAAACTGTCCCGACCCGGATTTGAATCCGGCGACGGCTGACGGCGGGCAAGGTTTCGCTGTTTCCGAAGACAACGGCATCACATGGACGGTTAGAGCCTTGCCGGGCAGCGGCAGCGGCGACAACGATCCGGCACTCGGCATCGGCGCGGGCGGCAGAATTTTCTTCGTCTATACGAGCAGCGACAAACACGTCCGCGCCGCCGTTTCCGACGATAAAGGCAGAACCTTCAAATACGACCAAGATTTAGGTTTATCGACCAGCACGCCGACCGGAACGGCATATAATATTAAAGCGTCGGTCTTTCCAGCGGCGGTCGCGGGCGATAACAACCGCGCCGCGCTGTTTTTCCACGGCACGGATTCAACCCAACCGGGCGATCCGACCGGCGACGACACCGCCGGAGTTTTCGCCGGAACTTGGTATCCGTATGTAGCGACGACCTGCAACGGCGGTCAAAGTTATTCGGTCGTGCGCGCCGACGACGCGGTTCAGCAAGGCGTGATCTGCACGAGCGGCACGACTTGCCCGTCGGGAACGCGCAATCTGCTCGACTTTATGGACATCCAAGTCGATCGCTTCGGACGCGCGTTGCCCGGTTATGCCGACGGCTGCGTCAACGCCGCTTGTTTAAACGCCGTTAACGGAACAAAAGCCGTCAACGATAAAACTCAAGTGGCGACGGTTCTGCGTCAGCTCGGCGGTTCGCGCCTGTTCGCCGATTTTGACGCGGGCGGTCCGAGCGCGCCGCGCTTGCCGCCGCCGGTCGAGATTGAAAACGACGGTAAATTCACCGCATTAAAATGGCAGATGCCCGATGACAACGGTTCGCCTTTGACCGCGTATCGCATTTATCGCGGCACGGGCGACGGCGCGGCAGTGCTGATCGGAAAAACCGGTGCCGGAACACGCGCGTTTCGCGACCTGCGCGCCGCCCGTTTTTCGCTCGCCTCGCTCCGCGGCGTTTATTATCAAGTAACGGCAGTCAACGCTTACGGCGAAAGCCCGCGCACCGTCAAGTTTTACGCCGACGGGCAGCAAACCGCTTTGAATCAAAAGGGAGGAGCCGAGTAAATCAAATGCGCGCCGTCGTTTTTTTCAGAGAAACCGCGAGAGATAAGTTAATTTACTTTTCGCGCTCGGTAATAAACGCTGGAACAAGACTGTTAGGTCTGTTCTGCGTCAATAAAAAAAAGCAGCGGTACTCATTTTTGTGGCAAACTACAATGAATTTATTAATAAAAAACAAACTTAGAATTTGGACGTTCATATTCGGCTTCGTCGTTTTCGCTCTTTTCGCCGCCGGACAAGCGCGCGCGGCGAATATCGTCGTCAGCAGCGCGGCGGACGACGGCTCTGCCTCAACTTTGCGTGCCGCCATCAATACGGCAAACTCGAACGGGCAAGCCGACACGATTACCTTTTCGCTGGCTGCCGGCACAGTTATTTCGCCGACTTCGCAGCTTCCGGCACTGACCGAAGCCGGAACGACGATTAATGGCTCGAACGCGGGCGCGCCCGGCATCGTTTTGAGCGGCGCGAACGCGGGCGACCCGGCGACGGGCTTGCGCATCTCGGCGGCGAACTGCACGATTCGCGGGTTGAACATCATCCGCTTCAGCGATTCGGGCATCCGCATTGACGGCGCGGCGAGCGGCACTTTCGTCGCCGGAAATTTCATCGGTACAAACGCCGCCGGAACTTCCGCCGTCTGCGGCACGGGCATTAACTGCGGCAACTTCAACCGCGGCATCCTGATTGTCGGCACAACCGGCAACACCGTCGGCGGCACGACGGCACCCGACCGCAACGTTATTTCCGGCAACTTCGGTGTCGGCATCTCGATTACCACCGGCGGCTCGGCGACCATTTCGGGAAATTACATCGGCACGGACGCGGCGGGAACGGCAATGTTGAGCAATTCTCAAGAAGGCGTGCGCATCGTCGATTCTTCGGGCAGCACCATCGGCGGCACGACTACCGGGGCGCGCAACATCATTTCGGGAAATAACTCGCACGGCATCGTCATCATTCAAAGCGGCAACCGAGACGTGGCGAACAATCTGCTTCCCGCCGCCAATAATCAGGTCGTCGGCAACTACATCGGTGTCGATGTCGGCGGCAACACGCGCCTCCGCAACAACGGCAGCGGTGTTCTTATCAACGCCGCCGGCAACACGGTCGGCGGCGGAAACGCCGCCGTGAGAAACGTTCTTTCGGGCAATGTCGGCAACGGTGTCTCTTTAAGCTCGTCGTTCGCTTCGAGCAATTCGATTTTCGGCAACTACATCGGTGTCGGCGCGGACGGCACGACGGCGGTCGGCAACCGCGACAACGGTATTCAAGTTTCAAGCCTCGCCGCCGGCAACACGATCGGCGGGACAACCGCCGGCCGAGGCAATATTATCGCCAATAACGGCGACGTTAATTCCAGTACGTCGAAGGCGGGTGTGTATGTTGACCCGACGGCGGCGGCGCGAAATTCGATTCGCGGCAATTCGATTCACGACAATATGGGAGTCGGCATCGACCTTGATGCGGTCGGCGCGTCCCCCAACGATGCCAACGACCCGGACACGGGCGCGAATAATTTGCAAAACTTTCCCGTGCTTTCAGCCGCCGACTCGAACGGCAATATTATGGGGATGCTCAATAGCCTGCCCAGCACCGTTTTTGCGATTGATTATTATCTTAACAGTATCGCCGATGCCGCGAACGCGCAAGGGCGCGCATATATCGGCACGACCAACGTCGTGACCGATTCGTCCGGTAACGCGACGCTCGGTTTTGCAACGACGCAAACGCTCGCCACCGGGCAAAACGTGACGGCGACGGCGACGAATTTGTCCGCTTCGTCAATCGGCGACACGTCCGAATTTTCCGCGACGCGCACCGTCACGGCGGCAAGCGGCGCGAACGCGGCGGGCATCGAAGCCGACGTTTTTCCGAGAGGAACGGGCGACGGCGCAGTGACAAGCGTTGACACGGCGCAAATCAAACGCTTCACGCTTTCGCAAGACCAGCCGTATCAAAGCAACGAATTTCAGCGCGCCGACTGCTTTCCTTATGAATCGCGCGGCGACGGTGTCATCAATACGCTCGACATCGGACAGGCGAAGCGTTATCAACTCGGACAAGACAGCCTGCAAACGGCGGGCGGTCCGACGGCAGGCACGCCTTTCGCTCGACCGGCAGCGGATGTCAGCACAGGAAAAACGCGCGTCAAATCGATAAAAGATGAGTTGCAGGCTCCGCGCACTGTATACGTCGTCAATACGACGACGAATCCGGGCGGCACGGTGACGGTCACTATCGGCGTTGATGCCGCCGGGGACGAATCAATCTACGGCTTCAGCATCAACTACAATTCCGACAACTCGAACCGTCTCACAAATCCGGTCGTCAATAATCCGTCGCCCGCAACGCGACAGGTTTCGACGAGTCTCGGCGCAGGCAACACCAATCCCGGACAATTCGGTGTCGTCGTGGATTTTTCGGGCGCGGGCAACGGACAAATCGCGGCGGGCAACAATCAAACATTAATAACGGTTATGTTCACGGTCCCGAATACCGCCGCCAACGGAGCAGTACCGATTACATTTACGGATACACCAACGGCGCGTTCGGTTTCGAGCGACCCGAACGACGGTCCGATTCAGTCATTGGCGACGACGTTTACGGGCGGCACCGTAACAATCGGCTCGCCCGCCGCGACGCGCACGGTTCGCGTCATCAATACGACGACGAATCCGGGCGGTACGGTGACGGTCACCATCGGCGTTGACGCGAACGGTGACGAATCAATTTACGGATTTAGTATCAACTACAATTCGGACAACTCGAATCGTCTGACAAATCCGGTCGTCAATAATCCATCACCCGCCACGAGACAGGTTTCGACGAGTCTCGGCGCAGGCAACACTAATCCGGGCGAGTTTGGTGTCGTCGTTGACTTCTCCGGCGCGGGCAACGGACAAATTGGCGCGGGAACGAATCAAGTGCTGATAACGGTTACGTTCACCGTTCCGGTGAGCGCGATGACCGGAACGGTTCCTATCACATTCACAGATACGCCGACGGTGCGTTCGGTTTCGAGCGACCCGAACGACGGTCCGATTCAGTCATTGGCGACGACATTTACAAACGGCTCGGTGACAATTACTGCCGGTCCGACGGCGGCGGCGGCGTCTCTTTCGGGCAGAGCGACGACCGCGCAAGGTCGCGGAATCGCCAACGTCTCGGTTACCTTGTTGGATGCGGACGGTGTATCGAGAACGGTTACGACCAATTCGTTCGGTTATTTCAGCTTTGCCGATGTTGTGTCGGGAAGGACATATATTCTTTCCGCCAGCAGCAAGCGTTACTCGTTTACTCCGTCGTCTCTGCCGGTAAATGTAGATGAAGACGTATCGAATCTGAGCTTCATCGGCAGGTAGCAAACGCCGCTCTCGATTTAAGGAATTACGACTCGAAATATACAAGAATTGATAACCTAAAGATTTATTTAATGACTATCAATTCCTTTATTTCGAGTCGTGAAAATTTTAAACGCTGATTTTTTTTATTGATTAAAGAATTATTTAATTGGCTCAAAATTTCGCCCGCGCCTCACCGACCAAAAACAGTAGTTTTCGGATATGCTAAAATTGAATTACAAAATTCCTATAAATATTGAATACTTAAAAGCCGATTTTCGAGTGGTTCTTGGACACCTTAAAATTACTAAATAACGTCAGTTCGGGATAAGAACTAAAAAGAATAATTTGGAGCAAGGTCTTTGAAATTCAGATTCAATGACGGTTTCTTTTCGCGCCAAGTGTAGGCAATCAGTCCCGAAGCAACATTGCCTAAATAATTCCACAGCGAGCGGTGGCGCGAATGCTCGATGTTCGAGATGTTTTTCAACTGGTCATTAACCGTTTCGATGATCGCACGTTTTCTGAGCAGAATTTTATCTTCGAGTTGCATCAGGCGATTCTGCATATTCGAGCGCAGTTTGGTAATCAATTTCAAACCGCGTGTCATCAATTCGGCAAATAAATCTTTTGACAGATAACCTTTGTCGCCGATTAACTTGCCCCACAAATCCTGTGTCACCCAATCAACCGGCGCACGATCATCCACATTGGCGGCAGTCAGGTAGAACCCTAAAATCTCGCCTTTTTCATTGATCGCCAGATGCAGTTTAAAGCCGTCATACCAACCCGTAGAAGACTTGCCTCTTTCGGCACTGCCGCGAAATGTGCGGTGCTGATTGATTCGCAAATTATGACAAACCTTCAAACTCGTCGCATCAATAAACGAGATTCCCGTGCGGTTGCCACGTTTCATCACCAGATAAAAATACAGCGGCAGAACGCATCGCGCCTGTAACTCAACAAACCGGTTATAGCTCGTCAACGAGCGAAAATCGGCACCGTGCAGGCGCACGATCTCTTGTAGATAAAAGGTTTTCAAATTCTTGTAACCCGACCCCTGATACAACACCAAAATCGTCATCACTTCCGATTGGCTCAAACCCGGCAAGCGATGACGATGCCGTTTGCCGTCGCCAATCTGACGAGCGCGCCAAACCTTTTCAAAGACCTTGCAAAAGTCGTCAATCTCACAAAAAAGCGGTAAAATCTCCATTGATGGAAAACTCCTTTTCAACTGAATGTTTTCTGATAAATCCATTCTAATTGAAAAAGAACTTTTCCATCACTTCTTATCCCGAACTGACGTTAATTAGTTTTTATCTGTTAATAATTCTTCCAACAGATTTGATCTCAACAACGGCAAAACACTTATACTTGGAAATTCTTTTTCAAACGTCTTTTAAAGTGACACACAAAATTATTGATTACTTATCATTTGCCCGGACTTGATATAGTTGGCGAAGATAATTTTTATCTATTTCTGTGATATTTGTGTCTTGCAAAACTTTTAGCAACCAGATTTGTCGCGCACGTTTTTCTTTGGTGTTAATAAAGCATCGCCATCAATCGAAAATTTAGCGTCGCGCGTCAGTTTATCGAGCGGTTCATTGTTTGCCGTCTCGATAGTTTCATCTCTGCGGGCTTGAATGGCAATAGCATTAATGCGCCGGAAAACATAGCCTTTTCCGGTATCCTAAAAGACTTCCAAACCAAACCGCACTTCATTACCCTGGTAGCTGAAAGTGGCGGATTTAAGGCGAATCAAAGCTAAATGATTGATGCCGATAACAACGGCTCTTGACATTCATATCCTTGATGGCGTCAGTATCTTTGACGATGAAATACAAAAGTATCGCCAGCAGTCCGTTGATAATGATAAAACCAATCCACCAGGCATAAAGCGCGGCTTTTCGTTCAGTTTTAGAAGCCACATAAAATGTTCGATCCAAATCGAAAAGAGTTAAAAGAGCGGCGGTCGCGCCCGTTATCAATGTTTTCATAATTCACCTCCAGAAATGGACGTGCATTAGTTGATTTAGTAATGACCTTAATCGAGCTTCGAGAAATCGGAGTTGTTTTTATTTCTTTAACTGAATCACTCGACTTCTCCACTCCGTCCAGGCGAGTACTGACGGGAATGCTCTCAACCTGCGCAGAATTCGAGCGCGACATTATCCGCGAGCGCGTAAAAACCTGTAATCGTCAACACACGAGAACAAGGCAAACCGCACGGCAGACCGCGCAGAAGAAAAACGACGAAGTTATTAAACTTTGGAATAAAGGCAAAAGCTTGAATAAATCTCAAATCGCCAAAAAATTGAAAATCAGCCGGGCATCCGTTATCAGTTTTCTGAAATAAGTTATCCTCTATCCGTCAAACGAATTCTTGGTATTATCAGGCGGTGAACAGCCGCTTACCTATGACCAACGCTGAGAAAAAATCAAAACCCTGCAAAGATCATTTTCTCTTCCTTCGTGGCGAAGCAACGCGAAATTTTATCGTCTGCGATAAATGCGGTTTCAAGCTATCGGACCATATACTTTCAGCCCGGTAAAGTTGGACAATCGCTGGTTTTTTGCCCATTGACAAGCGAGCATTTAGTACAAATTCCTGACAATTTATAATAATTATTGACAAAATATCTCATAATGCTATGATACCGGTAGAGGAGCTAACTACTATGGCAACCAAAACATTAAATATTTCACTGCCCGATACCCAGCGCGTTTTCGTCGAGGAGAAAATCAAAAAAGAGGGTTACGGCACGATCAGCGAATATGTCCGCCAGCTGATTAGAGAAGAACAAAGAAAAGACGAGCGTAAAGAGCTGGAACTCGAATTTCTACGTGCGGAAATTCAAAAGGGCGTTGACGATATACGCACCGGTCGCTCTCGAACATTCTCCAGTCAAAAAGATATAGATACGTTCATCGAAACTATTAAAAGAGAAGGTCGTGCCAAACTTGCCAAAAAAACTAGGTCCAAATAGAAAAGGCACATTTAATCTTGCCGAAACAGCCCAGCAGGACGTTCGAGAGATTTGGCTCTATATCGCCGAAAACAATTTGTTTTCGGCCGACAAATTAATCACGGAATTATTCAGCAAGTTACAATTATTAGCTAATGATGCGGAATTAGGCAGAATCAGAAACGAGTTTTTTCTGAATCTTCGCAGCTTTCCTTTTAAGAAATATATGATCTTTTATCTGCCGACTGAAGACGGGATAGAAGTTTTCAGAGTTCTTCATAGCTCAAGAAATATAGAAGGGATTTTTGAAGAATTTTTTAATGATCTGAAAACATCCGAAAATCGTTGGTGAGCGTGACGAAAGTAATGGCAACCTTGGTTAGCTGTCTAAGGCGCAGGTTTTAACGTGTGGGCGGAAACTTTTAGAAAATAATTTTCGCATCGTCAAGAAGCCGGCTAATAAAGAAGAGCAATAAAATCAATAACCTTTTAATAATTTCCGTTTCGCTTTATTTTAAGTGCCGATAAATTATTATATCCATCGTGAATCAACTTTCCGCAGATATTCAACTACACAGATTTTTGATGATAACCACTGCCGCCACCGCATCCATTGGTTTGGCAAACAAATAGCCTTGTCCGTATTCACAACCCAGAATCTGTAGTTGGACAAGTTGTTCTTCTGTTTCTATTCCTTCGGCGATGATCTTCATTTTCAGATTTTGCGCCAGCTTGACAATTGTGCTGACGATTTCCGAATTTTCCGCGCTCTCTATCATTTGGCTGATGAATGAACGGTCAACTTTCAAATAACTGACCGGAAGACGATGCAAATAGCTGAGCGAAGAATAGCCCGTGCCGAAATCATCAAGGCTCAGCTCTACGCCGAGCGAGCGCAGGCGATTCATTATCGAGACGGCTTTCTCACTGTTTTCCATTAAGTGACTCTCCGTGATTTCGAGTTTTAGAAATTGCGCCCCGAGCCCGGTCGCCTCGAGCGTCGCCGCTACCTGTTCCGCGAGATCGAGCTTGAGAAATTGTTTGAAGGAAAGATTGACGCTGATGGTCAAACGCGAAGCCGCCGGATATGAGATTTGCCATTCTCGCAGCTGACGACAGCTTTCGTTTAAAATCCACTGCCCGAGCGGGATAATTAAACCGTTATCTTCAGCCACCGGGATAAATTCATGCGGCGGAATTATTCCTATTTCAGGATGTTGCCATCTGACTAGAGACTCAAATCCGACGACTTGATTGTTTTTGAGATTGAAAATCGGCTGGTAATGCAAGCAGAATTCTTTTTGTTCGATGGCCTGCCGCAATTCCGTCTCTATTCGCAACTGCGCGAGTGCTTGTTCATGCATCGCTTGGTCGAAAACCTGGTGCTGCGCTTTGCCTTTGGCTTTGGCGCGATACATCGCAATGTCGGCATCGCGCAGCATATCCTCTGCCTTGTCATGATCCGTCGTGCTGAGCGCGATACCGATGCTGGCGGAGATGAAAATCTCGCTGCCACTGACTTCAAAAGGAGATTGCAAATTTTTCTGGATGCGGTCGGCCACCCGCAGGGCGACCGCCGAATCATCGAGTTTGTTGACTAAAATCGTAAATTCATCGCCGCCGAGACGCGCCACCACATCGCCCGAACGAAGCGATGATTCAAGCCGCCGAGCAATTTGCATTAACAGATTATCGCCTTCGGCGTGACCTAAAGAATCGTTGATCACTTTGAAACGGTCAAAGTCTAAAAACAGCACGGCAAAAAGCTCTTTGCGGTCGCGCCGCGTGCGTTCAATTGCTCTTTGCAGATGGTCAGTAAATAGTACACGGTTGGCAAGTCCTGTTAGATTGTCGTGCAAGGCATCGTATATCAGCTGTTCTTCGACTCGTTTGCGCTCGGTAATATCGCGCGACGCGCCGACGATTCCCGTTACTTTCCCGTTCGCGTCGAAAATCGGAACTTTCGTCGTCAGAACCCAGCCGGTCGTTCCGTCCGGAAAAGTTTCCTTTTCTTCCTTATCAATCACCGGTTCTCCGGTTTGCACGATTCGCTGTTCATCCTGGTAAGCCGCGCGAGCATGTTCTTCGTCAAAAAAATCAAAATCAGTTTTCCCGATGGCTTCCTCCGGCGACTCAATGCCTTTTAAGTGCACGTGTTTGCTAACCCTGATAAATCGACTCTCGGTATCCTTGAAATAAATAGCGTCGGGAATATTGTCCATCAGCGTTTGCATGAAATTGCTTTCGCGCGCGAGGGCTTCTTCGGCGCGTTTGCGCTCGGTGATGTCGTGCGCTACGGCAAATACTAATTGTTCAGTCTCCGACCAGTAACAAGTCCATATCAAATCAACGATCGTTCCGTTTTTATGTCGGTAATGATTTTCAAAACCGCTGATCGCTTCGCCGGACAAAATACTTTGCTCCGTCTCCGTTGTTCTCGTAACATCCTCGGGCACAACCAAATCAATATATTGACGACCGATGAGTTCTTCGGGGTGGTAGCCCCAGATTTTCAAACAAGCCGGATTGATTGTGACAAAACGCCCATCGGCATCAATCGTGCAAATCACGTCGGGCGCGTTTTCAATCATTGCCCGCTCACGTCTGGCCGCTTCTTCTAGAATCTCTTTGGTTCGCTGGCGCTCGAGAGCGTAACGGATGGAGCGTTCAAGCACGACGGACTCGGTTTTTTCTTTGAGTAGATAATCCGCCGCGCCCGCGTTCATCGCTTCCACGTCAACCGTGTGGTTGTCCTGCCCACTCAGCAAAATCATCGGTGCGCGGAAACCTCCGGCGACGGCTTCGCGTAGCAATTCGAGTCCGGTGTGTTCGCCGAGACGATAATCAATCAGGCATACATCAAAAGGTTTTTCCGCGATCGCCTTTTTCGCCGCCGCGTATGTCGCCGTCCATTCAATATCACAGTCGAAAGTCACAATTTCGCCGAGCAAATCACGCGTCAGTAGAAAATCTTCCTCGTCGTCCTCGACGAGTAGCAATCGCAGCGGGCGTTTATTCATATTCGTTCTCCGGTTAATCACATGTTCTTGCTGATATCGGGCGGAAGTTCGACGATTTCAAACCAGTATTTCGCCAGCAGCTTCATCACCTCGGCAAACGCGACGAACGAAACCGGTTTGGTAATAAACGAATTGACCCCCAGATCATACGAACGAAAAATATCTTCTTCGGCTTTTGAGGTAGTTAAAACAACTGTCGGAATATGCCGCAATTCCGGGTCGGCTTTGATTTCTCCGAGGGCTTCGCGCCCGTCCTTTTTCGGCATATTCAAATCAAGCAGAATTACGCCGGGACGCGGCGCACTGCCCGCCTCGCCGTATTTGCCGCGACGATGCAGATAATCCATCAAATCCTCGCCGTCAACGACAAACCGAATCTCATTTGCCACGCGGCTTTCTTGCAACGCTTCTTTCGTCATCAAGCGGTCATCTGCATCATCATCGGCGACGAGAATAATGACCGCCTGTCTGGAATTACTCATTATTTAACTTGCTCCTCTACCTGCTTTATCGGGAAATCCACGATAAAAGTCGCTCCCTCGCCAATCACTGATTGCGCCGTGATGCGGCCGCCGTGCCGTTCGGCGATTTTGCGGCAGACGGCCAATCCGATACCCGTTCCTTCATACTCGCTGCGACCGTGCAGACGCTGAAAGACCTTGAAAATTTTATCCGCGTTTTTGTCCTCAAACCCGATGCCGTTGTCTTCGACGATCAGCCGAAATAACTCTACGCCGATTATTTTATCAGGGACGCTCAGAGTTCGCCCGCTGATTTTCACAATCGGCGGCACGTCCGGGCGGTGAAATTTCAGCGCGTTGCCGATCAAATTCTGAAGCAGTTGTCGCATTTGCAAAGGATCGGCCTCGATAATTCCCAAATCGCCGACTTCGATTTTGCCGTTTGTTTTTTCGACGAGCGTTTCTAAATCGGACAAAACTTCTTCCGTTACAGCCCGCAAATCTACCGGAGCGAACGGCCGGGCTTGAATCGTTACGCGCGATAAGGTAAGTAAATCATTTATTAGCGTTTGCATACGACCGGCAGCGTTCTGCATTCGTTCGAGACAATCGCGCCCTTCTTCACTAAGTGTGTCGCCGCTTTTGACTTTCAGCCGGTCGCCGAAGGCTTGCACTTTCCGGAGCGGTTCCTGCAGATCGTGTGAAGCCACTGAAGCGAAGTCCTGCAATTCGACGTTGCTGCGTTCGAGTCGCGCGGCAAAATTTTTCAATTCTTCTTCCGCTCGTCTGCGCTTTGTAATTTCCGCTCTCAATTCCTGATTGATGCGTTCAAGTTCGAGTTTTTGTTCGATTGATGTTTTCGCATCGCGCGCCATTCCCAACGTTTTCGGCACGACCGCCGGAAGCACGACGGCGGTCGCCAGCGATGCGACCGCCGTGATTAATTTAATATAACCGGACAACCAGTAGGTCGCGTGCCAAACCGTGATGACCTCCATAAAATGCGTCGCGCCGCAGGCGACGATAAACAGTCCGAAAGCTAAAAATACCCAATGAAACGGGATATCGCGGCGGGCGCGGTGAACGAGATAAGCGAGCGTTAGAGAAATCGCCACGTAGGATAATCCGATGGTCAAATCCGATGAAACGTGCAGTATAACCAGCGAAGGCACCCAGAAATAGCAGTAACCGTGCGACATGAACGTTTCAAAACCGGTGCCGGTCGTGAAAAGATTTTTGGCGAGATTCGGGTAGAGAAAAAGCAGCGCGGCGGCAACTGCTACCAGACTGACGCTGTAGCGAAGCAAAGACGAACGGGTCACATTTAGTAACTTCAGCATATTTCTCTTTCTTTTGTTTACAACTCGCTAGGTTCTGTTGACATTTTATCGCAACCAAACAATGGTGCTGGCAAACTGCACG
>CAXSGY010000039.1:0-35536 GCA_964237235.1 uncultured Pyrinomonadaceae bacterium | reverse complement strand
CTCTTTGATATTCTACCAAAGACAGTTTTCTCTCCACTTTTATTGAACCATCTCACAAAAATCCGGCTCGGCTTCTGCGCGATGCCAAAACGATTGCTTTTAAGAAAAACTCTATTTACCCGAAAATCAAGGAAGTCGAAAGCTCGCCTTTAACACAATCGCGGATTGAAAATGGAATAAATTCGGACTGAATATCACGCAGTATAAAGCCGACGCGGATTTGCCGGTTGAAATCGGTCACGATTTCGGAACGCATTATAATTTCCGCGTTTTGGATGTCAAAACCGGACGAGTACTCGCGGCAAGCGGCGTTACGTCTCTGGGCGGCGCGTCAGCCGGAAACGCGGCGGACAAATTAACAAAAAGACTGAACGAAGTTTTGAGCGCGAAACAATAACGAATCGTCTTCGCACAAAAACTATTCCGGCAATGTTCGCAGACTATTTCGTTTCGAAAAGCCGTTCGAGCCGCGCGAATTTTTCGAGCATTTGTTCGTGAATATGATCGGTTTTTTCGTGCAGATGCGTGATTTCGAGTTCGGCTTTGATGTTGACATCGTATTCGATGTCCGAGCGAATGCGGTCTTTTTCCGCTTGACGATTTTGTGAAATCAATACGAAACACGAAAGAAAAATTGCTTCCAAGGAAACAATCATCGTCAAAAGTCCGAACGGAAACGGATCGAATTGCTGAATGCCGGTCGGCAGCGTATTGATGACGATCCAAATGACAAACCATATTCCGTTGAGCATTAAAAACTGCATACTGCCGCTGAACCACGCGATCCAGTCGGCGATGCGTTCGAGCGGCGAGAGTTTCACTTCGATTTCCTCGTTGGCGTTGCGCGAAACGCGCGTCCGTAAAAGATTGTCGGCTTCGCGCAGCATTTGGCTCATCGCCGCCAGCATATTCAGACAGGCATCCGGTTTTTTCTGAAACAGAAGAAGCAAATCGTCGCGGTCGAGAACGAACAATTCGACGCCGGTCAGCGCGACGGCGGTCGCCGAACGCGGGCGACTGTCGAGCATGGCGATTTCGCCGAAAACGTCGTTTTTCTCCGCGACTTTGAGGACGATTTTCTGTCCGGTCGTGTCTTTGATAAAAAGCTCGACCTCGCCGTATCTGATGATGAAAAGCGATTCGCCCAAATCGCCCGTGTTAAATAAAACTTCGCCCGCGCTCAGTTTTTTTTCGTCAATGACGGCGGCAAGCTCGGTTAATTCTTCTTCGTCAAGCAATTCAAAAAGCTGTATTTCGGCAAGTTCAAACGGGTCGCACGGCATCTTTTTTAGTGTCCTTCCAGATTAATTTTGATTGCGGATTTTTCTTTCGGGGCAAAACAAAAGATAAATTCAAACCGCTATCATAACTTTCCGGCTTGCCGCTTGACAATCTTAAACAACCGGCGCGCTTGAATTTTAATCATTTTGCAAACGAACAAAAATAAAAGAGGCGCATTGAAATAAAATTTCTCTGCGCCTCTTTTTATCCGACAATTTTATTCGCCAGCCGCGCTTTTAATTACCAAATTTCGCAATACTTTTGGCTGACCATTTTGTCGCCGGTTTTGCACGAAAAAGCGTCGGCGAACTGCGGCATATTCGAAAGCGGTCCGTTAACGCGGAATTTTGCTACGGAATGCGGATTCGATTTCGTTAAAAGCCGCATAAATTCCGGTCGGTCGTTTTCCGCCCAAACCTGCGCCCAGCCGAGAAAGAAACGCTGTTCGGGCGTGAACCCGTCAATGTCCGCCGGACGCGGTTTACCATCGATTGATTTCTGGAAAGCCGTATAAGCAATCGTCAACCCGCCGAGGTCGGCGAGATTTTCGCCCAATGTTAATTTGCCGTTGATGTTCAAACCTTTCTCGACTTCGTAAGCGTCAAACTGCGCGGAGACGCAGGCGGTTTTCTCGTCAAACTTTTTGCGGTCTTCGGGTGTCCACCACGATTTCAAGTTTCCGACCGCATCGAATTGACTACCTTCGTCGTCGAATCCGTGGGTTAATTCGTGTCCGATGACCGCGCCAATCGAGCCGTAGTTGAGCGCGTCGTCGGCTTTGAAATTAAAGAACGGCGGCTGCAAAATGCCGGCGGGAAAAACGATTTCGTTAAAGCTCGAATTGTAATAAGCGTTCACCGTCGGCGGGGTCATTCCCCAGCGCGTTTTGTCCACCGGCTTGCCGATGTCCTGCAAATCGCGCTGGCGGGAAAATTCGTCGGCGCGGAGGGCGTTATCAAAATAAGATTTGCGGTCAATTTCGAGACCGGCGTAACCGCGCAGTTTATCCGGGTAACCGATTTTGCGCTGAATCGCCTGGAGTTTTTTCAGAGCTTCCCGGCGCGTCGCGTCGGTCATCCAATCGAGTTTCATAATTCGCTCGCGGTAGGCGGCGAAAAGATTGGTGATCAGTTCGTCCATACGTTTTTTCGCTTCGGGCGTGAAATTCTTTTTGACGAATTCCTGTCCGAGAGCTTCGCCGACGGCGTTGTCCGCGCGGTATGTGCAGCGTTTCCAACGCGGCTGCTGTTCGGTCGTGCCGCTCAGTGTTTTGCCGTAGAATTCAAAACTCTCGTTGTCGAATTTTTCGGAAAGCCACCCGGCGAAACCGTTCAGACTGGTCCAGCGCATATAAGTTTTCCAATCGGCAACCGGAACATCGGTCAGCATCTTGCCGACTTCTTTGAAAAAATCCGTCTGTCCCAAATTGATTTCCGCGAATTTCGGCGCGCCGAGTCGCGCCGCGTAATTTTCCCAACTGAAATTTCCGGTGATTTTATCCGCTTCGGCGACGCTCATTTTATTATAATTGGCGTTCGGGTCGCGCTGTTCGACCGGCGTTTTCGAGGCGAGCGCGAGCCGCGTCTCGAATCGCATAATCGTCTCGGCGTTCGCTTTTGCCGGCGCGGGCGCGTCGCCGGCAAGCTCAAACATACGCGCGGCATACGCAACGTATTTTTCGCGCAGTTCTTTCGATGCCGCGTCGTCCTTCGTATAATAATCGCGGTTCGGCAAACCCAAGCCGCCCTGACCGGCGTTGGCGATATTCATCGAACTGTTTTTCAAGTCCGAGCCGGCGGAGAAACCGAACACCACCGGCACGCCGACGCGGTGCAGATTGGCGATTTCCGTCGGCAATCCGTTCGCGTCTTTGACGGCGTTAATTTCCTTTAATAATTTGTCGAGCGGTTTCGCGCCTGCCCGCTCAATCTCGCCGGTGTTCATACACGAAGCATAGAAATCGCCGATCAACTGCGCGTCCGAGCCTTTGGCGACTTGCGTGTTTTTCATCGCCGTTTCTAAAATATCGCGCGACAAACCGACGTTGCTGTCCTGTAAAATATCGAAACTTCCATACGCCGGAAAAGCGGCGGGAATAACCGTCGTTTTCAGCCAACTGCCGTTGGCATATTGATAAAAGTTGTCGCAAGCCTCGACGGATTTATCCATCCGGCTCGTGTCAAATCCCGCATTCTGCGCGAACGTCGAAGCGCAGAACGTCGCTAAAATAAACGCCGCCGCCATTTTGCGGAATAAAATCTTTGGCATAAACTTTTCTCCTTTTTTGCTATGTAAATCGAATCTTCGGTAAAGCTATTACGGAAGAATCCGGTTTTTGTTTTGAGGTTTAGTTTAGATGCGCGAAGAAAAAGCCGTTTAAATTGAATTCAATTTAGACGGCTTTTTCTCCGATGGCAAAACTGTTCGCCGCAAACTTTAGTTAAAGCAATCTTTCGGAACATTTTCCAGCGTATTTTTAATCAGCATATCAACGACCGGTTTAAAGTCCTGATTATTTGCTTCGTACACTCTCAATTGTTCGTCGGCGGAAGTGCCGCGCTCCAGAATCGTGTGAATGTGTTCGACTTCTTTCCGCGAGTCTAAATCGTCCAGCACGTCGTCCACGAAATCGAGCAGCTCGCGGATTAAATCGCGCGTCGGAACTTCTTTTTGCTTGCCCAAATCCAACAATTTTCCGTCTAAGCCCCAACGCACCGCGCGCCATTTGTTTTCCTGAATATACATCCGGCGATAAAGACGGAAACCCCAGTTTTTATCGAGCATCCGGCTGAGTTTGGCGACAATCGCCTGAAACAAAGCGGTGACGGCGATGGTATCGTCAACGCGCGTCGGGATGTCGCAGATGCGGAATTCGAGCGTCGGAAAATTCGGATGCGGGCGAATGTCCCAGTAGATTTTTTTGGCGTTGTCAATGCAGTTCATCTTGACGAGCGTTTCAACGTAACGCTCGTAAGATTGATACGAATCGAAATGGTCGGGAATATCCGTGCGCGGAAATTTCTTGAAAACTTCGGAGCGATACGATTTCAAGCCGGTGTTGTGTCCGAGCCAGAAAGGGCTGGAAGTCGTCATCGCCAAAACGTGCGGCAGAAAATATCTGGCGGCGTTCATCAAATGAATCTGCCGGTCTTTGTCGGGAATGCCGACGTGTACGTGCAGCCCGAAAATCAGCAGCGAACGCGCGACCATCTGCAATTCTTCGACGATGAACGTGTAACGCTCGTCGTCGAAAATTTTCTGGTCGCCCCAGTGCGAAAACGGATGCGTCGAAGCGGCGACGACTTCCATTCCCTTGCGCCTTGCAAGCCCGGAAATTATACAGCGCAGCTTGGAAATATCCTCGCGCGCTTCCTGAACGTTGTGGCAAACGCCCGTGCCGACTTCGATCATTGACTGAATCATTTCCGGCTTGAGCTTTTCGCCGAGAATCAACTTCCCTTCTTCCAAAATCTCCGAAACGTGCGATTTCAACTCGCGCGTCTGCGGATCAACAATCTGAAATTCCTCTTCGATTCCGAGCGTATATTGGTCGAACATATTTTTTAGTGGTAAACGGTAAGTGGTAAACGGTAACTGAAAATCGAAAAAATTTAGCATTCACCGTTTACCACTTACCACTATTCAAGGTGTAATTCGCGTTTTAAAAGTTCTTCGTTTTTTTCCGATAAAGCCTGAAAGCGGATACCGACACCGTGATTGGGATCGGTGTAGGTTACTGTGCCGTCAACGCCGATTTCTTCGCCGCCGATGCTCATTCGCATAAAAAGCGGCGTTCCGACTTCGAGGTCGGCGTTCGTTATCATATACAAACCGCCGATGCCGATGTCGCGCGTGTTGGCGATGCCCGTGCCGTCGCCGCCTTCAAAATTTACATTGATAATCAGTTTTTTACGGTCTGACTGCCGCCTTTCCGAAGGTGCCAGAACTTCGTCCGAATCTTTTGGTAGCATTTATCTCTCTCTGGATTTTTGATTGGGAAAACCTTTCTTCCATATTATCTTTTTTTTGAAAATATGGAAAAGCAGGCGGCGGCTTTGCGAAGTTTTTCGCACGAGCCGCGTCTTTTCCAAAATATAAAAGGTTAAATTTATGCGAGGCTGAAGCCGTAAATTATCAATGACGGTTGCAAAAACAATTCTTCTTATCTGATTTCCCGTCGAATTAGCATTTTTGTCGGCAGATTAAAAATTAAAAATTTCAAATTACGAATTACGAATTACGAAAATCGATTTTTTTCCGATCTTTGATTCATTATTCATAATTTATTTCACTTTTTTCTGCGTTTCAACAATCCGAAAGCGATTGCGCCGCCCGCCGCGATTGCACCGCCGATTAAAACTTGTCTGACCGGATCGGCAACCGGCGGCGGCAAACCGACGATGCCCGTTTCGTCGGCGATTGCCGGTTGCGGAATGTATCTGCCGTGCGCCGGCGACCGAAAATTGGCGGCGAAAAATTTCAATCGCTCCGCCGTGTCCGCGCCGGAAATCGGCTGTCCGTGACCGGCGGCGACGGTTTTCGGTTCGAGCGTCGCCAGCAGTTCGACTGATTTTCGCGCCGCGTTCCAATCGGGCGTAAACGGCGCGGGCGGATTACAGAATTCGCGTTTTTCCGTCACCATCGAAATCCAGGAATCGGCGTTCATCGTCGTCAGCGCGTCGCCGGCGAGCAGAACCCGGTCCCGTTCGCGGAAAAACGAAACGTGTCCGTTGGTATGTCCGGGCGTATGAATGATTTTCCAGCCGGGCATTTCGGACAGTTCCCCGTTTTCGGGAATCGGGTAAACGCGCGTCCCGAAATCGTAACCCGAATGCGGAAACGTTCTCGACATCTGCGCGATTGCGCCGCCGACCGACGGGTCTTGCGGCGCGTAGTCGGATTTGCCCGTCAGATACGGCATTTCAAGATGATGCGCGTAAATCGGCACGTCCCACAAGGTCGCCAGCGCGAGTGCCGCGCCCGCGTGGTCGAAATGTCCGTGCGTTAAAACGATTGCCGAAGGTTTTGCCGCCGCGCCGTAAACTTCCGCGGCGAAATTCCTGATTTTTCCGCCGCTCAGAGGCATTCCCGTGTCAACCAGAACCCACGAATTCGTTTCAGGCATTTCGACGAAATAAGCGTTGACGAAAATAATCTTCAGATGCGCCACGCCTTTCGCCACCGTTTCAGATTTTCCTTCGATTTTTTGCCTTTCCAACATAGTGTTTTTCAATTATGAAATACTAATCCCAAGTTGCGAATTCAAAGCAGTAATTCGTAACCTGAAACTTGTATTTAAACTCAATCTCCGTCAGCTACTGATTCGCCTTGTATGAGTTTTTGTATTGTGAAACTAATTTGATTCGGCGAACGAAGAATCCATTCGCCGAATCAAATTTTTATGTCTGTTCAGTGTCATCGTCGCCGTCATCTAGCAGAGTGCCTTTCGTGTCGTCGCCGAAATCGGGAATTTGATTATAACCGGCGAGTCTGACCGCCGGGTCTTCAACTGCCTCAAGCGGTTCCTGGTCAACTAATTTGCCTTCGGACAAATCCTGTTCGCTGTTGTGTTTTTCTTTTTCGTTCATAGATATTTCTCTCCTTCAAAAATTTTCATAAAGCGGATAAAGCCTGACTCCGGCGACGAGCTTTTCTAAATTCGTCCGCATCGCTCAAAGCATCCGTTTAAAAGGAATTTAAAGCCGTATCCGCTAAAATAAATTTACGGGCGAATAAATTTCAGTCAGCCGTCATACATAATGAATACATTTCGCGGCGATTTCAACAAATCGGTCGTCAAATTTTTCAGCATTCGGAAAGGCGCGATTCGGGGGCAAATTTACAATCTACTTCGGTTGCATTTTTTTCTTTCGCAAGTTACCATAAATTCTCGTAAAAATAAGGCTTTTAATTAAATATTTTTCTCAAACAGCGGCTTTATTTATTTTTAATTCCGACGGCTTTTTATGGGTTTTTCAACGATAGCGATTCACGCGGGCAACGAGCCTGACGCGGCGACCGGCGCGGTCAGCGTGCCGATTTATCAAACCTCGACTTATGCGCAGGAAGGCTTGGGCAAGCACAAAGGTTTTGAATACGCACGCACGCAAAATCCGACGCGGCTTGCGCTCGAGAAAAATATCGCCGCGCTCGAAGGCGCGCAATACGGCTTCGCGTTCGCTTCGGGAATGTCGGCGACCGACGCAGTTTTAAAGCTCGTTAAAGCGGGCGATCACGTCATCGTCGGCGATAACACATACGGCGGCACGTATCGTCTATTCAGCAAAATTTTAGTTAATTACGGCATTGAGTTCGACTACGTTGACACGACGGACACGACGAACATCGAACGGGCGTTTAAGCCGAATACGCGGATGGTTTTCGTCGAAACGCCGACGAATCCGATTATGACCGTGACGGATTTGCAGGCGGTTTCCGACCTGGCGCACGCGCACGGCGTGCGCGTCGTTTGCGACAATACGTTTATGTCGCCGTATCTGCAGCAGCCGATGAATTTCGGCGTGGACATTGTCGTTCATTCGACGACCAAATACTTAAACGGACATTCGGACAGCATCGGCGGATTTGTTGCGCTCAACAACGAAGAAGATGCCGAATGGATAAAGTTTGTGCAGAACGGCATCGGCGCGATTTTGTCGCCGTTCGATTCGTTTCTGGTTTTGCGCGGCACGAAAACTCTCGCCGTCAGAATGCAGGCGCACGACAAAAACGGTCGCGCCGTCGCCCAATTTTTAGCCGAACATCCGCGTGTCAAACGGGTTTATTATCCCGGTTTGCGGTCGCACGCGCAGTTTGACATCGCTACGCGCCAGCAAAACGGTTACGGCGGAATGGTTTCATTTGAAACCGGTTCGCTCGAATCGGCAAAAAAAGTTTTGGAGAACGTCAAATTATGCACTCTTGCGGAAAGTTTGGGCGGAGTTGAAAGCCTTATTTCGCATCCGGCGACAATGACGCACGCTTCCGTCCCTTTGGAAAAGCGCGAAGCGTTGGGCATTACCGAAGGTTTGGTGCGAATTTCGGTGGGGATTGAAGACGTTGAAGATATAATTTCGGATTTAGATCAAGCACTTAGTTAGCGGTAAATAGTAAATGATAAGTGCTGAGTAAAAGAAAACTCGATACTTACCACTTACCGCTTACCATTTACCACTTATTTAATTATGTTAACTGTTGAAACACACGCTACTTCGCATATTGGACGAGTTCGCAAAGGCAACGAGGACAATTATCTTTTACTGCATATTGCCGACGCGAAAACCTGGATGAGTTCGCAGGACCCGGACGAATTCGTTATCGAATCTCAAAACTTCGAGGTTGACGGCAACGGCGTGGTGCTGGCTGTGTCCGACGGAATGGGTGGCGCGTTAGCCGGCGAAGTCGCCAGTAAAATGGCGGTCGAAACCGTCAGCCAAAAGTTTTTGGACGAAGACCCGGAAAAAACCATCTCGCCCGAAGAATTTAACGCTTCCTTAATTTCCAAGCTCTACGAAGCGACCGTTTACGCCAACTACCTGATTCATCATCAGGGACGCACCGACGCGCAGTATCAGGGAATGGGCGCGACCTTTACCGGAGCCGGCATTACGCCCGAATCGGTTGATCTGATTCAAGTCGGCGACAGCCGCGCTTATTTGATTCGCAATTCGCAGATTTATCAGGTGACCAAAGATCAATCGCTCGTCCAACAATTGATTGATGCCGGACAAATTCAGCCCGAAGAAGCCGAAACGCACACGCTCAAAAACGTCATTTTGCAGGCACTCGGCGCGCAAAACGAAATTTTCCCCGTCTCGGCGCGGCTGATTCCGCAAAGGGACGACGTTCTGCTTTTATGCAGCGACGGTTTATCAAACAAAGTCAGCGGTTCGGATATGCAGCGCATCGTTTTGGCTAACTTCGATCAACTGGAAATCGCCGCCGCCGAACTGATTAGAGAAGCCAACGAAAACGGCGGCGAAGACAACATCACATTAATTTTAGTGAAACTGACCGGCGACGATTTGCCCGAACCGACCGAAGAAAAAATCAGATTAGAGATGTTGAATCTCGGGAATATACACGACACGGCTGATCAGGACACGGCAGAGATTTTGTAAAGTGGAAAAGTGGAAAAGTGAAAAGGTGAAAAAGTTAATTTGAGCGTCGCCAAACTTACTTTTTCACCTTTTCACCTTTTCACTTTTCCACTTTTTCACTTTTCCACCACTTTTTCACTTTTCCTCGCGCCATTCGGGAAGTTTTCTTTCGTCAACTTTTTGCACGTAGATCGAAGAACCTTGCACGCGCACGACTTCGACTTTTTCGCCTTCGTTCAATAAATTTTCGCCGTCAACCGGAAACGCCGTCCACGTCGAACCGAAAACCTTTACCGCGCCTTCGTTCAGCGCGCCTTTGCTCGAAATTGTTACAGTGCCGATTTGACCGGGCAAAGAATCTACGCCGGTGCGAATTTGATTCGTTTCGTCGTGTGAAAAATAATTGACCAAAATCGTCCTCGACAACGCCGTCAGCGCAATCGAAACGACGGCGAAGACTAAAAACTGCACTCCGAAACCGAATCCGAGCAAGCCGCTCAAAGCCGCCGCCAACGCGCCGATGCCGAACCAGAACAAAACGAAGCCCAGCGTAAAAATCTCGGCGATAATTAAAATCACGCCCAAGATAATCCATAAGATGTATGCGAATTGCTCCATTTTTCCCGCTCTCGAATTTGGGTTTGCCGGTCAATGATAACACGGTTGCCAAAAGTTCGTTCGTTTCCGAAAACTTTTGAACGGATAAAAATTTCTCAAAGAATTTACGCAAAAATTTTATTGAATGGAGTCTTTACTTTAAAGTTTTCTAAAATATTCGTTGAAGCAAATTTTGCTCTCGATTTTAGCTTGCCCGATAAACTATCGGACGGATTCAGGCAAAATAAAAGGCGAAAAGTTATTCATTAAATCTGACGCGCCCGTCTTCGGGCTTTTTAAAAAGGAGAACCGCTCTTTATGACTCAAGACACTAAAGACGATACAGTTTCCGTCGGGCAACAAAACAGTTTTTCAACTTTTTCGGGTATTTTCCAGGATTTCGCGCCGCCTTTGTTAGCGTTGCCCGATAATTTGAAAAATCTCGGCGTGAACAGTTCGAGAATCGGCGAAACGATGCTGCCGAAAGCCGATCCGCTTTTGAGCGAATATGAGAAAAAATACGCGCAAATCGTTTACACGCGCCGGTTCGCTAGGTTCGTGCAGGAAAATCCGTCAGCCGTCGCCGCGATTAAAAACACAGAGATGCAGAAGGTTCTGGCAAAATATCTGCCGGATAAATTCCAAATCCCCTTCGACCTCAAGCCGCCGCTGTCTTCGTATGATCTTTTGTTCGGACTTTTCCCGTAACGGTTTGGATTCGTTTCTGACGCTCGTCAGAAACGAATCTATTAAAAAATTATCCGTCATTCAGTATTCCAAACGCGATGCGTATTATTAGTTGGGAGAAACGAATTCCATCGAACTAATCAAAATAACCGAAGGCTTTGCCGATGCGGAAATCGAGAATTTTTTCGGGAATTTAACTTTCGGAGCATTTAAAACCGTCGGGGCAATCATCGAAAATGCGGAAGCCGCGTATAAAAATGCCGCAGAAAAAAATAATAAAATTGCTTCTTGCGGCGTTAACCCGATAACGGGCAACCCGGGCATTAGAGACGATGCTCCCGTCAACGGACTCAGACTCGGCGGAATCGGAAATATTCGTTCCGGAGATCAGGGAGCGGGCGGATTCCATGAAAGAACGGGCGGGCGGCACGACGGTCTCGATATTTCGGCACCACTTAACAGCCCGATATACGCAAACCGGGAAGGAGTAATCTCTACAAGCAGTTGGAGCGGAAATACTCTGATAATTAAACATTCTGATAATATCTCGACGCTCTACGCTCATCTGTCAAGCTACGTTGTTACCAGCGGAAAAATTAGTCAGGGACAACTTATCGGATATACAGGCGAAACCGGTAACGCCGCCGGACTGCCAACGACAGAACGTCACGTTCATTTTGGAGTTTTCAGAGGCTCGGGTATTCCTCCCAGAGGAGATAATCGTTGGATAGATCCGGTTGCCTATCTTAATGGTAACTGTCCGTCCAAATAGTTAAACGCTTTCAAAATATCATGAAAATTCGATGGTTTATTTTTGTAATCTTTATTTCCGCAATGATCGGCGGCGGTGTGTTTTTTGAAACTTCTTGTCTAATGCAGACACGGGAAAAAACAGTCGAAGCAACGGAAAATAATCCGCTTCCTAAAACTGTTTCGGCTGAAACAGATATCAAAAAATGGATCGCCCCGACGATTTTCGGACTAAAAATTGGCACATCTGCTGAGAGCGATGTCAAAAAATTATTCGGCAATCCTGATGCCGATTATACAAACCGGGATAGGGTTTTTGAAAATGACAAAGAAGACGAAACTGTTCTTGAATATAACAAATTAAGCGAGGCGAGCGGCAAAGTTAGCATCATCGTCGGAAAGCGAACGAAGATTGTCAAAGCCGTTTCCGTTTATCCGAATGATATGTCAGCCGATAAATTTATATCGGAATACGGCGATTCCTTTTTCCAGATGGACAGCGGAAAGTCTATCTGTATAAATGAAACGCAAAAGCCGGGAAAAATTGATGAAAATATTGATTTTCCTTATGTTTTGGTGTATCCGAATTTAGGAATTTCAGCCGATGTGCGTAAGCATCTTGATGAAATCATCGTCGGTCGCATTGATTATTTGGTCAAATGCGAACTGAACAGTAATAATTCGGCAAAAAATTCTTCGCTTCCGGTTACCGAACAGGCAAAAACAAATGCGGCGAGAAAATGGATGCCGAGCAGTTTTTCGGGAATCGAAATTGGAAAATCCACTAGGGACGATTTGATAAAAAAGTTCGGCAAACCGGTTTGGGAAGGCGATGAAGAACTCGAAGGCGAAGAAGAAGAGGTTCAAAAAGCTCTGGAACGTCATTCGGGAAAACGAATGCTGCTTGAATTTAAAGATGCCGGCGGAATAATCGGAAAAACTTCGGTTATGATCGGCGAAAAAGACAAAATTGTGCAGGCGATTGACGTTTATCCGGCGACACCGTTTACAAAAGAAGAAATCATCTCGAAATATGGCGGCGAGTTTGTCGAAAAATACGCGAACGACTCAATTTGCTCCGCAATCGAAAAACCCGTCCATAAAGATTCGATTGGAAGCGGCGGCGATTCAAGAGTTTCAACTCAAAATAATTTAAATCCGTTGGAGATGTTAGTATTTCCTAAAATTGGTATGTATGCTGCTGTTTCCGCCGATGGAAAAATTGACCGGATAGGATTTTCTCTTGTTTGCGCCGACTGATAAATCATTCGATATTATAAATTATCGTCGTATCATTCTGTCGCCTTTGAAGTTAAGGTTTGACCGTGTTAATCTTTTTCTCGTGCTTGGGTGGCGGAATAGGTAGACGCACAGGACTTAAAATCCTGTGTCCCTTGTGGACGTGCGGGTTCGATTCCCGCCCTAAGCACCATAGGAAACCAGAAAAGGCATCTTTTTCAGATGCCTTTTCTTTTCGACCAATAACTGAAATATATTTTACCGCACCAGATTTTCAAACTGCGGACTGGCGCGCAGATTATCAAGCAGCGGATCAACTCTGGCGAACGAAAAACCGACGGCGTGTTTGTCTTTGGCTTTTTTGAGCCATTCCAGACCTTTCGCTTGATCGTTGAGCAGCGCGTAAATGACGCTGATTTCGTATGGCGTGATTTGTTCGATTTGTTTGGTTTCGACGAGATTGTTAATTACTTGCAAAGCCTCTTCCTTTTTGCCGAGCGCCGCGAGCAGATGCGCTCGTTTGGCGCGGCTGGTCGGCGTGTCGCCGGCAAAACCGGATTCCTTATCGTAGATTTGCTGGGCTTCGTTCATCATTCCCTTTTTCTCGTAATTCCAGCGCAGAATAACGTGCGCGCCGATTGACGACGGATCAATTTCGAGCGAATGATTCGCCTGCGCGATTGACTCGTCGTAAAGCCGCGCGAGGAAAAGCACATTGGCGACGGCATTAGCGATGACCGCCGAATGTGGTTCCAGCTCCTCAGCGCGGCGCACGACGGCGACGGCTTCGCTGTGCCGACCTTGCGCCGAGAGCAAAAACGCATACCATTGATGCGCGGTCGCGTAGTTCGGTTTGAGATTGATGGCGCGGCGAAATTCGTCTTCCGAGCCTTTATAATCGCGGTCGAAATGAAATTTGATAAACGCCAGAGAAGCGTGCGCTTCGGCTAAATCAGGGTCGAGCGCGACGGCTTTTAACGCCGCTTGTTTAGCGTTCTGCCAGGCATCGGGCGGCTGCGGCTCCTGATACCAATTCAGAAGCGCGTTGCAGTCGGCGAGTCCGGTGTAGGCGAGCGCGAAATTCGGATCCGTTTTAATCGCCTGCTCGAAAAGCGCGCTGGCGCGGCGCAAGCCTTCGATGTTGCGCTTGCCGAAATTAAAGCGTCCTTCGAGGTAAAGCTGCTGCGCTTCGCCGTTTTCGGTGAAATGTTTGGCGAGATTTTGCCGCTCGGCATTGGTCAGGCGCAAACTCAATGATTTGACAATCATTTCCGAAATCGAATCCTGCAAGGCGAACAGATCGCCGTTCGGCTCGTCGAAAATCTCCGACCAAACAACGCGCCCGCTGGAAACCTGCGTCATTTCGAGTTTGACCTCGACATTGCTTTCCTTACGCTCGACCGAACCGCTGACCACATAATCAACCGCCAGTTCCCTGCCGATGTCGGTCGGCGGCTTGTCGCTTTTCAGATAGCGGCGCACCGAACTCGACGAGCGCAAATTTATTTCGGTGATTTGACTGAGCTTGCTCGTCACGAGGTCAGCCGTGCCGACACCGAGATATTGTTCGTCGTCGGTCGCGGCGTTGACGGTCGTGAAGGGCAAAACGGCAATCGAAAGCGCGCCGGTCGTGTCTTTTGACGGATTGGCGGATTTAATTTCGTTCGTTACATTATTAGCCGTTTCCGCCTGCCGGCTGCGCTGCCAGCCGTAGCGAACGACGAAACCGAGAACGGCGAGAACGGCGATTATGCCGGCGAGGGCAATCGCCCGGCGCGAAAGAGAGAAGCGCGTCGCTTTCGGTTTTTCGACGGTTTTTCGTTCTTCAAAAACGTGGCTGTCGGTGTCCGTGATTTGAATTTTGTTGGCGAAGGTTTGCGCTTCGTTGTCCATCGCCACCGTGTTTTCACGATTGAACAGCGGATTTTTGGTGCGTTCGAGCAGATTCATAAACCGCGCGTCTTCGCGCAGAGCGTCGAAAGCCGGTTCAACGCCGAGCCACGCGAGCCACGCTTCGTGTTCGGTGAAGGATTTTTCGAGCGCGTTCAGAGCCTTTTCTCTTTCGTCCCAAAAGGCGTGAATGATGGCGACGTGGTACAGCGAGACGTAACGATTTTCGCCGAAATTTTTGAGCCGCGTTAAAATTTCTGCGGCTTCGGCGCGGCGATTGGCGGCGGCTAAAGTCTGCGCGTGCGAACTCAGAAGCATCGTGCTTTCCGTGTCGAGCGCGAGGGCTTGGCGGCTCGCTTCGACGGCTTCGTCGAATTTTCCGGTTTGCCGCAGATTCCAGCTTAGACCGAACAGCGCGAGCGGATATTTTGAATCGGTTACGCCGACCAGATGCCGGTATTGCGCGATGCTTTCTTCAAACCGCCGGGCGAAATACAATCCCCAGCCGAGATTATGCTGGTTGAACGGCGACAGCGGATCAATTTCGATACCGCGTCTGGCGTGTTTGATGCCTTCGTCGAAACGCGCTTCCATAAAAAGCTGAATCGAATACCAGATGTGCGCGGTCGAGTTGTTCGGATTTAATTTCAGAGCGCGGCGGCAGGCGGCTTCGCCGCGCGTCCAATCGTAATGCCCGCCGATGACGGCGAATCCGAGCGCGGCGTGCGCTTCGGAAAGCTCCGGGTCGAGTGCAATCGCTTTGGATGCGGCTTCGATTGCCGACTCGAAACATTCGCGCGCGGGCAAAATCCCGAACACGCCGAGCCAGTTGTAATAATCGGCGATTCCGGCATACGCCATCGCATAATTCGGATCGTGCGCGACGGCTTCGTGATAGGCGACAATCGCTTTGGAAAAGCCTTCTTCGGTGAACGAATTCCAATGAAAGCGTCCGCGCAGAAAAGACTCGAACGCTTCCCGGTTATCCGTGCCGCGCTTGGCTAAATCTTCGCGCTCGTCGCTCGTTAAATGCGGAATCAAGGCTTCGGCGGCGCGCACGGAAATGACATCTTCGAGATGCAGAACGTCCGTGTAATTTTCATCGAAACGTTCCGCCCAGACGGTCGTTTGTTCGGCGACGTTGAGCAGTTGAACCGAGACGCGAATGCGCTTGCCGAATTTTTGGATATGTCCCTCGAGAATATATTCGACGTTCAATTCCCTTCCCGTCAAAAACGGGTCGAGATGCTGTTCGCCGAACCGCAAAACCGAGCTGGTCGGGCGCACGACAAAGCGTTTGACGTTGGAAAGCCGCGTAATCAGCGCGTCGGCTAAACCGATGCCGAGAAATCTGTCGCCCGTTTCGTCGTCAGCCGCCGCATTAAGCAATTTAAACGGCAAAACGGCGATTGATTTATTGCTGCCCGTAATTTTGTCTATCGTGATTTCGCCGGAAAACGAATTCGCCGTCAGACGCGGCGCAGCCAACACCGCGCTGCCGCTCAGATAACGCGAAATATCTTCGGCAAATTCGCTGACCGAAGCGAATCGGTCTTCGGGCGATTTGCTGAGAGCCTTCATTATCAGGCGGTCTAAAGCGTCGGTTAATTCGAGCTGCAAATCGCCGACGCTTTTGCCGCGAAAGGCGGCTGATTGCTCCGCCGTGATGTTGTTGGTCGAATACACCGCCAACAGAGATTCGTCGCCGGCGACTGCCTCGCTCGGCAGCTTCGACGGCACTTCGCAGATGACGCGCGAAATTTCGTGCGGCGAACGACCGCGCGGGAAAACATACGGATTATGTCCGGTCAAAAGCTCGTAAAGCAAAACGCCGAGCGCGTAAACGTCCGAGGCGGGCGTGATTTCGCCGCCGCAGATTTGTTCGGGCGAAGCGTAATCGAGCGTCATCAAACGCATCATCGTCGAAGTCGGATGCACCGATTCGTGTATCAAGTCGGGATCGAGAATTTTGGCGATGCCGAAATCGAGCAGCTTCGGCACGCCCGCCGCCGTGACGACGACATTTCCGGGCTTGATGTCGCGGTGAATAATTTGGTGTTCGTGCGCGATTTGCACCGCCGAACAGATTTGCTCGAAAATCTTCAGCCTGCGCCGTATGTTCAATTTGTGTTTGTCGCAATAGCTGTAAAGCAATTCGCCTTCGACGAATTCCATCACGAAATACGGCAAGCCTTCGCGCGTCGTGCCGCCGTCGAGCAGATTGGCGATGTTCGGATGATTGAGCTTGGCGAGAATTTGGCGTTCGTGGCGAAAACGCCTGATGATAAAATCCGTGTCCATTCCGCGCTTGATGAGTTTGACGGCGACTTTCTGGTTAAATTCGCCGTCGGCGCGCGTCGCGTAGTAAACCGCGCCCATTCCGCCGCGTCCGATTTGTCTTTTCAACTCAAACGCACCGATGCGCTGCCCGATCATCCGGTCGGCGTTCGGTTCTTCTTCGCCCGCCGTTTCCTTCGACTCGGAAATATTTTTACCGGCAACTGAAAAACGGGCGAAATCAATTTGTCCATCCGGCGAAACGATGAGCTTTTCGGTCGTTTGATGACTGACGAGCCGCCGCTCGATTTCGTTTCTGATTTCCGGGTCGCTAATCGAAGAACGCAGAAAATCCGTCCGCTCGGCGGGCGCGAGCGCGATGACCGATTGAAAAATTTCTTCAATTAGCTGCGAACGGTCTTTTGACATCTGGCTTCGGGAAACTCAGTAGAAATTTATGACACACGATAGAAACATTTCCGGCAGACGGATTTTTCGGATTTATTTTATCTTATAAAGCTGAATTCATTTGCTAAAGTATAAGAAAACGGCGGCATTTTATCAATTTAAATTGAAATAACCGGCAGATTATTTCCGACGAGCATCCTTAATCCGCGTCTGAAAATCACCGGCACAGTCGTTGCGAACATTCTTTCCGGGGTTTTTGGAGTAATTTATGAACAAATTTAAAGTTTTTTCGCTGACCTTTGTGATTTTCGCTTCAATTTTCGCTCTCGTCGAACGCGCGGCGGCGCAGAGTCGCGCCGACCGCGCTTTGATTGCCGAAGCGCAGCGCGTGACGAACGACAATTTTCCGATTGTGACGCAAACCGCGAAGGGAGCGCTCGTTTACGCCGTTAATCAGCCCGACTCGAAAATGCTCGACGCGATTGACAAAGGTTTGCAGGACCTTTTTACAATTGCCCGCAAATATAAATATCGAAATCGTTTAAATTATACGGACTACACGATTTTTATCGCCAAACCCGACCGCACGCAGGACAGAGATAAAAATTATTCGCCCGATATCGCTGTCGGCGCGGCGCAATACGCGGGCAGCATCTACGATCAGGGCGGCTTCGTTTACGCGGCGGGAATGGTTTTAGCCTTTAATCCGTGCGCGTTTGTTTTCGCCGAACACACCAAAGATTTCCAGCGCGTTTCCGATGTCGTCCGCTACGAAGGCGAACACATCGTTCTGTTTCACAACGACCGCAAACTTTACCTGGAGACCGCCGACCACAGCAAAGGCGGCGGACATCCGATTTTAAAGTGAAAAAGTGAAAAAGTGAAAAAGTTTAGTTCAGAAAGTTTAAACTTTTTCACTTTTTCACTTTTTCACTTTTTCACTTTTAACCTATTTCGTGTAAAGACTCGACCATTTTGTTTACAACCGTTGATAGACAATTTTTGGGTGTTCCGCTTAGAATGACTTAAATCCACATTTTTATTAGGTTTCAAATTAATTTTCGACAATGGCACGACCATTGCTTTTATGCTTCGCGGATGTCGTAGTTTGATAAAATCCGCGAAGACGGAGGTCGGATATGAACTTTTGGCTCGTAAAAACCAAAGTCTTTGCGTTTATTTTTTTGTTCTTTGTTAATTTCGTAATCGCCGCTGATGCTCAAACGAATCAGAGCATTTATCAGCTCCAGGCAGGAACTTTATTTCGCGTCTCGATGGACAACGAAATCAATTCCAAAGTCGCCGGCGTGAACGATACGTTTACGGTGACGCTTGCCGAACCCGTCGTTGTGCGCGAAACGGTTGTTTTGCCCGTCGGCACAATCTTTGAAGGTCGCGTGACGCGGGTCAAAAGAGCTTCGTTCGGCGGACGCAACGGCACGATAGAAGTTTCGTTTCAAACACTGCGCTTTGCCAACGGCGAAAAACGCGCGATTGAAGGAATTATGGTTGACGAAATAAATTCGCCGACTTCGCCGACCGCGAGCATTTTGGCAATCGGCGGCGGAACAGCCTTCGGCGGAATCATCGGCGCGGTTTCAAAGGCGCAAAACGGCGCGTTAATCGGCGCGGGAATCGGCGCAGGCGCGGGAACAGCCGTCGCCTTTTTGAAAAAAGGAAAAGATGTCGGCATCAAAACCGACGCGAAGTTCCAAATTAAACTAACCAGCGACGTAACTTTGCCGGTTAGAGATTTTTGAAGATTTTATAGATTTATTAAAAGTTTGGTCGTTGACAATTCGCTTGCGCGACCATCTAAAAACCCGATGCGAAGGGGAGAGCGCGTCGGGTTTTTTATTTTTAGAAAGACAACAATTAATCTACCTTTGCGCGTCAAAGACGCGACATCAGTCAAATTTTGCTTTTATTCTTCTTTTACTCCTGCCATCTTTTTTCATCCTATTGTTCCGCCAAAAAACTAGAAGCTGTCTCAAAAATAAACAATTATCCGGTTCAGAGACTGGCTACTGCCCTACGTTCGTAATAATGACGACGGAACGTCGGGCAGTAGCCCGCTTCTGAAACATTGAGATTTATTTTGAGAGGATCTCTAGAACTATTTCAAAAATAAATCTTGATCGTTAAGCAAGCGGTCTTCGACCGCGTTACGACTGATTTTCTCGGGGTAATGCGGTCAAAGACCGCTTGCTTAACAGTGCGTTGAGTATTTTTGACATAGCTTCTAAATAAATTATTTCAATCGCAAAGTGCGGCGGTGTTAACGACTTATTAACATCCCCGCACTTTATAACAAGAACTGTATTATGATAAAATTAGTTTATCAGAAAATTTTTTCCTACCCGAAGTCGTGATAATTTCGCGGTTATCGGCGATTTTCATTGAATAAATTATGAAACGACTTTTTTATGTTTTAACCGGCGTTCTGGCACTCTGCGTTTGGTTTGGTTTGAGCTTTCAGACGGCGGCGCAAAAAGAGACCGAACAACCGGACGCTCCGATGTCTTCCCCAAATTTGGTCATCAGCCAATTTCAAGTGGCGGGCGCGACGGCGAACGACGAGTTTATTGAGCTGCACAACACGAGCGCGTCCGCTGTTGATTTAAATGGCTACCGCGTCGTTTATCGTTCGGCTTCGGGAACGAACGACGTTTTGTTCGCCGAATGGACGACCCCCGGAACAGTCGTCGCGGCAGGCGGTTATTACTTAATTGCCTCGACCGGCTATGATGGAACGGTCGCGGTGAATTTCACATACAATCCGACAGCTTGTTCTTGTTCGATGTCGGCAACACTGGGCGGTTTGGCGATTCGCAACGGCGCGAACAACACGGGCGTAATCATTGACGCAGTTGGTTACGGCGCGGCGACGAACGCCTTTTTTGAGACCGCCAGAACGAACGCGCCCGCGGCTAACGCCGGACAAGGACGTTTGTTTAACGGTTGTCAGGACACGGATAATAATTCAAACGATTTTTCATCTATTAATCCATCCACGCCGCGCAACGCTTCAACCGCTCCGAACATTTGCGGCGGCGGCGGAAACACGCTTTTAGCCGGCGGTGCGGCGAATCCGACCTCTGTCGCGCCGGGCGGGACAGTTCTTTTGACGGTGACGGTTCAACCGGCGACGACTCCGCCAAGCACGGGCATTACCGTTAGCGGAAACTTAACGAACATCGGCTTGTCGGCAAATCAGCCGTTTTACGACGACGGCACGAACGGCGACGTGACGGCGGGCGATAATATCTATTCATATCTGGCGACGATTCCGGCGAACGCAGTCGGCGGCAATTTTACCGTTGTCGGGACGGCGACCGACGCGCAGACCAACACGGCGAGCGTTAATATCAACGTCACCGTCAACGCTCCGGCTGCCGGTGAAGATTATTTAATTCTCGGGAATCCGAGCGGCGCGACGGCGGACGTTGCCAACGAAAACAACTACTTGATGTATAAGCCGCAATACACGATTGCTTATAACCGGAGCCGCGCGATTCCTAACTGGGTGGCGTGGCGGCTCGATACGAGTTGGATCGGCACCGCGCCGAGACAAAACGATTTTCGTCCCGACGACGCGCTGCCGCCGACCTGGTATCACGTTCTCGACACGGATTATTCCGGCTCCGGCTTTGACCGCGGGCATCACTCGCCTTCCGGCGACAGAACACGCACGATTCCCGATAATTCGGCGACTTTTTTGATGACCAATATGATGCCGCAAGGTCCCGGCAACAATCAGGGACCGTGGGAAGACCTCGAAAGCTACTCGCGCACGCTCGCGCAAGCGGGAAACGAGCTATATATTTTCGCGGGCGGCACGGGACAGGGCGGCACGGGCAGCAACGGTTTTGCCAACACGATTGCGGGCGGAAAAATCGTCGTTCCGGCGCAAACCTGGAAAGTAATCGTCGTTTTGCCGAACGGCAGCAACGATTTGCAAAGAGTGAATACCTCGACGCGCACGATTGCCGTGATAATGCCGAACGCCGATTCGATCAGAAATCAAAATTGGCAGGACTTCCAGACAACTATTGACCAGGTCGAAACCTTGACCGGGTTTGATTTTCTGTCGAACGTGCCGACCAATATCCAAGACGTGATCGAAGCGCGCGTCAATGCGCCGACGGCGGCAGCCGTGACGATCAGCGGACACGTTCAGTTACCGGCATTCGGAACGAATTACGCGCTCGTTACATTGACCGATTCGCAGGGCAATTCGCGGACGACTTTGACCGGAAAAGAAGGACGATTCGGCTTTACGGAGGTCGCCGCCGGCGAAACTTACGTTCTCAGAGTGTCTGCAAAACACCAGAGCTACGCGCCGCAGGTAATTACGCCGACCGAAGACTTAACCGATTTGTCGTTCGCGCCGTAATTTTTTGAGCGATTGATTATTTGTGGACGGCATTTCAAATTTCCCTTCGCGCGATTTTTCGGCGAAGGGAAATTTTTTGTGTTTGATTGGTAATGCGCTTTGAGCTGTGATACAAAATATCTTTTATCAAATACAATTATTTTCGGAGAGAGGAATATAAAATGATTAGACGTAATAAAGTGACGGTCGTCGGCGCGGGCAATGTCGGCGCGACCGCCGCGCATTGGATTGCCGCCAAAGAACTGGCGGACGTGGTGCTGGTTGATATTGTCGAAGGCACGCCGCAGGGCAAATCGCTCGATCTGGCGCAAGCCGCGCCGATTGACGGCTTTGATGTCAAGTTGGTCGGCGCGAACGCTTACGAAGAAACGAAGGATTCGGACATCGTCATTATCACCGCCGGATTGCCGCGCAAACCCGGAATGAGCCGCGACGATTTATTGAAAACCAACGCCGAAATCGTCGGAAAAGTTACCGACGAAGTGGCGAAATTTTCGCCGAACGCTTTTATCATCGTTGTTTCCAATCCGCTCGACGCGATGACGCAAGTCGCCTTCAAGCGTGCGGGTTTCCCGAAAAACCGCGTGATGGGAATGGCGGGCGTTCTCGATTCGGCGCGAATGCGCTGCTTTTTAGCCGAAGCGTTGGACGTTTCGGTCGAAGATGTCACGGCGTTCGTGCTTGGCGGACACGGCGATACGATGGTTCCTCTGCCGCGCTATTCGACCTGCGCCGGAATTCCCGTTACAGAACTTTTGCCGAAAGATCAGCTCGACGCGATTATTGCCCGAACGGCAAGCGGCGGCGCGGAGATCGTCGGACTTCTGAAAACCGGCTCGGCTTTTTACGCGCCGAGTTTGGGCGCGGTCGAAATGGCGGCATCAATTTTGAAAGATAAAAAACGCATTCTGCCGTGCGCCGTCTATCTCGAAGGCGAATACGGCATCAATAATCTTTTCGTCGGCGTTCCGGTCAAACTCGGCAAAAACGGTGTCGAGCAAATTATCGAAATTTCCCTGACCAACGACGAGCGCGCCGCTCTGCAAAAGTCAGCCGGCGCGGTGCAGGAATTGATTGACGTTCTCGGAATTTAGTTTTCGGGAAAATGATTATTCAAAAAGGAAAGTCTTTCGAGGCTTTCCTTTCTTCGTTTAAATATTCATTAGTGCATAGATGAAAGTCTCCAGGCTTTCTCTTTTTAGTTCAAACTGACCGAACCAATCATTCAATTTGACCGGTAAAGACGTTAAACAACTCTCCGAAAAACAGGTAAATTCAATTATTTCAATACTTAATCATTTGGCACAACCGTTGCAAAATCCATTGCGGCGGAATTTGTATCGTGCGCCATAAATTTTTCCTGAATGTGGAGTCAAAATTTAACGATGTTCTTCAGAAAACCCCAATTTAATATTTTAACGAAAACGTTCGCTTTCGTTTTAATGAATTCTTTTTTATTTTCAAGCGTTTTGCTGACGCAAGCTCTTGCAAATACGACGAAAAAAGACGCGGTAAAAATCTCCGCGATGAAAAAGTTCACTACGGACTTAACCAAGCTCGCCCGCGCCGGTAATCTGCGCAGCACCACTGGCTACGAACGCGAAGTTAATCAATTAATTAAATCCCTGACGAGCGAAACGGTTCGCCAGCCGGTTATTGTTGACGAAAAAGGCGACAGTCAGATTTTGGTTGTCGAATCGCTTGCTTCGCGCATCGCCGCCGGCAATGTTCCGGCGAACTTGAAAAACAAGCGCGTTTTAGAGCTTGAATTGAATTCACTTTTTTCAAACGCGACGAGCGGCGCGGAAAGCTCGCAAATCATTGCGGACATCGTTGCGGAACTCGCCGATTCGAAGGGCGACGCGATTTTGTTTATTAACGAATTGACCAATTTCGTCGGCGCGGCGCAAATCAACAGCGCGCTCCGCGACGCTCTGCTGCAAGGAAAAGTAAACATCATCGGCGGCAGCTCGCAAATCGCTTACGCCGAAAAAATCGAAAACAGCCCTGAATTAGCGGCGGTTTTTCAAACGATAACGGTCGGCGACTTTAACGCCAACGCCGACGGCGACGAAACGAAAACGTCGGGCGATAACGATTTGGCTTATCGCGGCGACAACGTTTCTTCGGATTTGCGCGAAATGATGGCAGACGATCCGTCCGGCAAAAAGCGCGTTAACATCATTGTTCAGTCGAAGGATGCCGACAACGAAACATTTCAACAGATTTTGGCGGCGAATAATGCGCGTCTGCAAAACCGCGTCGGCGAGACGAATACGATGCTCGTCAATCTGCCTTTAAAGGCGGTCGAAGCGTTGTCGCAGAGCGGTCTGATCAATTATATGTCGCCCGACCGCGAACTTAAATCGTTCGGTCATATCGAAAACGTCACTGGCGCGACCACTCTGCGCTCGCAGGGAGCTTCCGGCGGACGCGCCGCTTATACGTTAGACGGCACGGGCATCGGCATCGCCGTTCTCGATTCGGGCGTGACGGCGACCCACAGAGATTTCAACGACGGCTCTTCCGCCAGCCGCGTCGTTTTAACTAAAAATTTTACGACCGACGCGACCGCCGACGACAATTTCGGACACGGCACGCACGTCGCCGGCATCGCCGCCGGAAGTGCTTCGAGAGACAGCAGCGCATATCGCGGCATCGCTCCGAAGGCGAATATCATTAGCCTGAAGGTTCTCAGCGACAGAGGCACCGGAAAAACCGCGTGGCTTCTGAACGCGCTCGATTGGGTGATTGCCAACCGCGCCGCTTACAACATCAAAGTTATCAATTTGAGCCTCGGCGGTTTGGCGATTGATTCTTACACGAACGACCCGGTTTGCGTCAAAGTCCGCGCCGTGACCGCACAGGGAATTCTGGTCGTCGCCGCCGCCGGTAACGAAGGCAAGAATTTTATGACCGGACAGAAGCTTTACGGTCTTATTCATTCGCCGGGCAACGATCCGTCGGTCTTGACCGTCGGCGCGACCAATACGCTCGGCACCGACGCGCGCGGCGACGATTTGATGGCGACGTTCAGCTCGAACGGTCCGACGCGCAGCTTTTACACGAAAACGAACGGTCAGAAAATTTATGACAATGTTATCAAACCCGACTTGGTCGCGCCCGGCAACAAAATCATCTCGGCGAAATCAAGCGCGGAATGCTGGCTGGCGAAAATCGCGCCGGGCTTGACGACCGTCGCGCTCGACGCGAACGATGCGACGAATTCGATGATGTATATGTCCGGCACTTCGATGGCGACTCCGGTAACGGCGGGCGCAGCGGCATTGCTTTATCAGGTTAATCCGAATCTGACTCCGGCGATGGTCAAAATGATTCTCGAATACACCGCGCAGCCTTTGAACGGCTACAATATGCTCGAACAGGGCGCGGGAGAATTAAATCTTGAAGGCGCGGTGCGACTCGCCAAAACTTACCGTACCGATATCAACTTCAACGCTTCGGCGACTTCCGGAATGAGCCTTTTGGCGACCGGAATGACGTTCCCGACCGCTACTTCGACTTTGAACGGACAAACATTCACCTGGTCGCAAGGCGTTTTGGCTGACCATTCTTATCTGAAGGGCGTGTCGCTCGCCAATTCTTTCCACGAAGTTTATCGAAACAATATGTGGTTTGAAAAAGGTGTCGGACACAACGGCTTTTATCAATTTATCCTGAACTCGAATTTCTATAATTCCACCGCTTTGACGATCACGCCGAAAGCGGTCACGAGCAACGGCGGAGCGATGGGCGGCGGAACGGTTTTCAAAGCCTTCGGCGTTTTAATCAGCGACGGCGTTTTAGTCAGCGACGGCGTTTTGGTCAGCGACGGTGTTTTGATTTCTGACGGTGTTTTGGTTTCCGACGGTGTTTTGATCGGCGACGGTGTTTTAATTTCTGACGGTGTTTTAGTTTCCGACGGCGTTTTAGTCAGCGATATGACGATGGCTAATTCGGTTTTGAACGGCGACAATACGCTTTCAATGCAGTAAACACTGATTATTCTTACAAGGAGATAAAAGCTATGAAACACCTGAACAAAAATTCAGCCGCCGACAATAAATCAGCTTCCGTTCGAGAATTTTTCCCAACAGCCGCTCCTGAAATGTCGCGTCTGCGCCTGCTTGAAAACGGCGACCGGCAGGAAGTTCTCGAATTCTTGAAAATGCGCCCCGTGCAAACGGTCGTAATGACGAGCTTTATCCGGGACAACGGCTTGGAAAACGAAACCAACCGCGGCAAATTCTACGGTTACCGCACCGCCGCCGGAACGCTCGAAGGAGTCGCGTTGATCGGGCATACGACTTTAATCGAAGCCCGCTCGCAAAATTCCCTTCTGGCATTTGCCCGAATCGCCCGTCAAACGGAAACGCCGATTCATTTAATGATGTCGGACGGCAAAACGATTGAAACTTTCTGGCGACATTACACCGGCGACAACCGCCCGGCGCGTAAAGTCTGCACCGAGCTGCTTTTTGAATTGAGCTTCCCGTTTTTCGTCCAAAACTGCGAATGGAACGTGCGCTCCGCTAACGCGGACGAACTCGAACAAATCGCCGACGCGCACGATGAAGTCGCTTTTATGGAAAGCGGGGTCAGTCCGCTTTTGAAAGACCGCGAAGGATTTTTGAAACGCTGTCTGCGCAGAATCGAGCAGGGACGCACGTTCGTCGTGTTTGAAAACGGCAAGCTCGTCTTCAAAGCCGACATCGTTGCCGAAACCGAAAGCGTCGCGTATCTCGAAGGCATTTATGTTGCGCCGGAATATCGCGGCAAAGGAATCGGTTCAAAATGTCTCTCGAATTTGAGCCTGCAATTAATGGAGCGCGTCGAAAATGTCTGCCTGTTGAGCAACTCTGAATTCAAGAGCGCGCACCAAAGTTTTCTCAAAGCCGGCTTCAAAAATACGGATAGTTATCAAACGATATTTGTTTAATTAAAAAAGTATAGACAAAACACGGTTGAAACTTTATAATCAAGGGAGGCTTGCACTTAGCCTTCCTTTATTATTGGGCGACAGCAAAAAAACCCCTAATTTTTTGATGCCGCTTTCACGAGACTAAACACGAATTCGCTCGACTCACGACGAATAATTTTACTGGAAAAAGCAAATAATACTCTGCCTCATAAAACTATGAATACACAGTCAAGCACCAAAACATATATGCTGTTTATTCTCGTCGTCGGCTTTTGCTGTCTGGCGGTCGCGCTGTTTACGCTGCCTTTCCAAAAATTGGATTTATATTTTTTAATTCTCGCCATTTTTACCATCGGCATCGGTTCGCGCATAACGCTTCAGATTCCGCGCTTCAAATCGCATATTTCCGTTTCGGACACTTTTATATTCCTCGCGCTGCTTTTATACGGCGGCGAAATCGCGGTTGTATTGGCGGCGGTCGAAGCGTTTTGTTCGTCTTGGCGTTTTTGCAATAAAAAAATAACCGTTTTTTTCAACGCCGCGGCAATGGCACTTTCGACGACCGTCGTCGTCGTAATCTTGAAATTGCTCGGTCTTTACACGACGAATCAACTGCACGGCGACGACGAAAATTTGGGAAGCTTCTTTGTGATTCTGACGATAATGGCTTTCACGCAGTTCATCGTCAACACGAGCATTGCGTCGGTTTACGGAGCTTTAAAAAGCAACACGCCGCTCTGGGAATCGTGGAAAACCAAGTATATCTGGACATCCATCACTTATTTCGTCGGCGCGATTGCGGCGGGCGGCTTGTTAAAAGCCAGCGATTTCGCCGGTTTCAGCGTCGTCATCGCCACTTTTCCGATTATTTACTTCGTTTATGTCAGCTATCGGATGTATCTGAAAAACGTCGAAATGGCGAATTCGCAAGCCGAGCAAGCCGAAAGCCACGCGCAGGTTTTGCAGGAGCAATCAATCGCTCTGCGCGAATCCGAAGAACGCTTCCGCAGCGCGTTCAACCACGCGCCAATCGGCATCGCGCTCGTTTCTCCGGACGGCAGTTGGCTCAAAGTCAATCACGCGCTCTGCGAAATTTTGGGTTATTCCGAAGAAGAATTTCTCGCCACGGATTTTCAATCAATGTTATTCGCCGAAGATTTGGGCAACACTCTGATTAAAATTCACGAGCTTTTGACCGGCAAAATTCCCGCCTGCCAGCTCGAACAACGCTACAAACATCAATCGGGCAGAACGGTCTGGGCGGCGTGGAGCGTTTCGACCGCGGGCGACGCGAACAGCAAACGACCGAATTTGATTTTTCAAATTCAAGACGTAACCGACAAAAAGCTGGCGGCGGAACGGCTCGAATACAAAGCGACGCACGACGCGCTCACCAATTTACCGAACCGCGCATATTTTATGTCGAAACTCGAACAAGCCCTGAGCAAAGCCAGGCTGAATTCCGAGCATAAAATCAGCGTTTTGTTTATTGACCTCGACCGCTTCAAGGTCATTAACGACAGTCTCGGACATTTAATCGGCGATCAGCTTTTGATCGGAATCGCCGAACGTTTGCGCGAATGTCTGCGCCCGAACGATACGGTCGCGCGTTTGGGCGGCGACGAATTTACGATTTTGGTCGAAGGACAATACGATGTCAAAGAAGTCGTCCGCATCGCCGAACGCCTGCAGGAAAAATTCGTGCAGGCGTTCGATTTATCGGGACACGAAATTTACAGCTCGGCGAGCATCGGCATTCTGCATCGCTCGGAAACGCATCTCACGCCCGAAGATATGATGCGCGACGCGGACACGGCTATGTATCAGGCGAAACGCGCCGGCAAAGCCTGTCACGAAGTTTTCAACGAAAATATGCACATCGCCGTCAAAGCGACTCTGCAGCTCGAGACCGATTTGCGCCGCGCGGTCGAACGCGACGAATTTTCGGTATATTACCAGCCGATTTATTCTCTAAACGACGGCAGCATTCAGGGTTTTGAAGCACTCGCGCGCTGGAATCACGACCTTCACGGAATAATTGCGCCCGACCAATTTATTCCTCTGGCGGAAGAAATCGGTTTGATCGAGCTGCTCGGCGAGCAAATACTGCGTAAAGCCTGTCGTCAGGGCGCGCGGCTGAAGGAAAAATTTGCGCCCGGCGCGCCGTTTATGATCAGCGTCAATCTTTCGTGCAAACAATTCGCGCAGCCGGATTTGACGCGCCGCATTCGTCAGATTTTAACCGAGACGCGGTTTGCGCCCGAAAATCTGAAAATCGAAATTACCGAATCGGTATTTTTAGAACACCGCGACACGGCTATCGAGATTCTCAACCAGCTGCGCGCCATCGGCATCGAGATAAACATTGACGATTTCGGCACGGGTTATTCAAATTTGAGCTATCTGATGCAGCTTCCGATTTCGACTCTGAAAATTGACCGTTCGTTTATCAACCCGCTCGAACTGCAGGGGCGCAACACGGAAATCGTGCAAACGATTTTGACGCTCGCCCGTAATTTGGGAATGAACGTTATCGCCGAAGGCATTGAAAACGAAGCGCAGCTTGAACAATTAAAAGCTCTGGATTGCGGAAGCGGACAGGGATTTTATTTTGCCAGACCGATGGATTTTGAAGAAACGAGTTTGTTTCTCGATAAAAATCCGGCGCGGGAAATGCCTTCCGGCGAATTTGAAGACATATCAGTCGTTTCGATTGTTCAATAAAAAAAGCCGCGAATCGAGCGCGGAAGAAATTTAAAAGCGAAAACCGGAAATTGAAGTAAAAAAACAATTTCCGGTTTTCGTTTTTTTTTAGCTGACCGCTTGCGCTCGCGCTTCGGAGCGACCGAATTTGACCTGCGCGTAAACTTCCGCCAGAGAGATTTTGCAGTTGATTGATTCGAGCGAAACAACGTCGTCGCGCTCGTTATAGATGCGATAAATCCATTGTTTCGCGTTTTGTTTGGCGTATTGCTCGACGCGCATTTCGTCTTCTTTAATCAAAATATATTCGCGGATGCTGCTCATCGCCAGATAACATTCGAGCTTTTCGGTTTTGTCCTGAAAGCTCGTATTTTTTGAAAAAATATCGAACGCGATGGTCGGGTTGGTCAGCATATTGCTGTTGCTGTCAACGAACGCCGGTTCGCCGCCGACGACGACGACATCCGGGTAACAAATATGCCGTTCGTCGAGTTTGACGGGCATATCGTTGACATACATTTCACATTTTTGTCCCTGCACGCGGCTACCGACGGCGATGGCGATATTGGTCGCAATCAAATTGTTCATCCGGTTCGAGACGGAATTGGCTAACAATCTGACACCTGCAAATTCCTTTTTTCCCAGCGGCTGACGTTCTTTTTTTATTTGTTCCTCGACGCTTTGATTCGGTTCGTTCTGGGGTAAATCTTTTTCGCTCATAATGCTTCCTCTTTTGAATTTTGGTAATTTAAGTTAGGTCGGGGTTTAGATAAGGCAAAAATTCCGGCTGTTTTATTTCAATTTTTATCCGAAATCTTTCAACCTTAAAACTAACTTTAAATTATGTTTATCAAACTATCAACTTTGGCGGAAAAAACTTTCGCGCGAGTCGAACAAGGTGACGCGGACACGAATTTGAGCGGCGCAGCCGGACTCGATATTGCCGAAAGCGGCGAAGTTACATTTCTGGCGAATCCGAAATACACGCCGCAGATTAAGGAAACCAGAGCGAGCGCGATTTTTTTGAATGAAACCGAACGTATCGAACGCGCCGACATCGCCGTTCTGCGGGCGAAAGACCCGTATCTTGCCTATACGCGGGCGTTGCGAATTTTCAATCCCGAGCCGTCAATCGAACCGTTCATCAGCCCTCTGTCTTCGATTGATGAAACCGCCAAAATCGCCGCCGACGTTTCGATTGCCGCGTTCGTTTCCATCGGCAAAAATTGCGTCATCGAATCGGGCGTAAAAATTTTTCCGAATGCGAGCGTTTACGACAACGCACGAATCGGCGCAAACACAATCGTTCATTCGGGCGTTTCGATTCGTGAAAACTGCGAAGTCGGCGCGAATTGTATTATTCACAATAACGCGACCATCGGCTCGGACGGTTTCGGTTATGCGAAAGACGAGGAAAAACGCTGGCTGAAGATTCCGCAGACGGGCAACGTCGTTTTGGAAGACGAGGTAGAAATCGGCGCGAACACGGCGATTGACTGCGCTTCAGTCGGCGAAACCCGAATTAAACGCGGCGCGAAAATTGATAATCAAGTCCAGATCGGACATTCCTGCACCGTCGAAGAAGACGCGCTGATCTGCGCGCAAACCGGACTCGCCGGAAGCTCCGTCATCGGAAAAAGAGTGATTCTCGCCGGACAAGTCGGCATCGCCGGACATTTAAAGGTCGGCGATGACGTTGTGATTACCGCTAAATCAGCGACGAGCCACGATGTCGAAAACGGCAAAATTTTATCGGGCATTCCCGCCTTCGACAACCGCGAATGGCTGCGCTCGATTGCCGCGTTCCGGCGTTTGGGCGAAATTGCGAAAGCGGTTCGCGTATTAGAAAAACAATTCGCCGAACTGAAAAAATAATTTTAGAAAAGTTAAGGTTACCTGCTCAATTTTTCTTGAAAACATTTTGTAAGTAATCAAAAATTTCCTAAACCTTCCGTTCACTGCGCGGCGGAGAAATCTAATTCTTCGATTTGTTTGATTATGCTAATGCCTTAGGACACGAAGAAATTGAATCGTTTAATGGAAACGCCGGTTTTTCCGTATCAATGAGGACTTTTCCGCCGAAACTGCGATTCGATTTCTCGAAACGAAGACCTTTTATGCCGTAACGACCACTTTTCCGCTTCAACGAAGACTTTTCCGCGCAAACGTTTAAATAAAATGTCGAAACGAAGACTTTTCCGCTCTGACGACGATTCAAAGTATCGAAACGGAATACTTTTCCGCTCTGATGACAACTTTTCCATCGAAATATCGAATCGAAACCCGAAAATGTCGCTTTGTCGGCATCATATGACGAGTTTTCAAATGAATTGACGCTTCGGAACGCTTCGCCGTTAATTTGCGCGGCTTAATTGTTGGAATACTATGTGCTATGCCATCATTCTTTTCTCGATAGATGTTGATTATCTATTTCACGGTTAAAAAGGGAATATCTGATTTACCGTTGTCTATGTTCTGCATAGCTGCATATGTATCCACAATTGCCACGACTGCCGGAAACCGTTTAAAGATGCCTTGAACAGGCGTGCCTTCATCTTTAAGTAATGCCGTGTCTGAAGCCAAATTGTTGAGTAAGGCAATCGTCCAGAATTTGTGGCTGCCCCATTGATATTTATGATCTCTGGCAGGATGAACAATTCCGTCCTGCACGAGTAGCCGATAATATTTAGCCTGGAATTTTGTAATCATTCGCGCCGTCGCTTTGTCAAAAATGCCGCTCGGTTGCGGACATTCCGAATCGGGAGTTCCGCGATTTGATGGAGTCAGATATCTAAATAATGCCTGAACAATCATCACATCGCCGTAATTATTAACGCAACGATGCGCGCCGACCGATGCGCTGACATTGATTATCTGCGATTCACTTCCGCCCCAATTAATCGTATCCAGTTTCGCCATTTCAATTTTTTCTCCGTGTTGTTGATTTAGTTTTCATTCCTTTTTCTACGCCGTCATTAAAAACGCTCGTCAACAAATTTTCAGCTTCTTATTCTTTCGAGCCTGCCTCAAAAAAATCATTCTCTTTTTAATCGCCGCTCACATAAATCGAGCAACTTCAGTCCGGTATGGACTTAAAATCAAGATCATTCAAGTCTTCAGTTACCGAAACAGTTTGCGGCGCGAATCGAAAACGCTTGCTCGAAACCGTGAAAACGTAAGTTTGTCCGGCTGAAATATCTTCAAAACGGTAATAGCCGAACAAAGATGTTTGAGTCGTCCGCTTCTCGCCGTCTGAACCGATCACGGCGACGACGGCGTTTGCCAAGCCTTTGCCCGCCGGTGTCAAAACTCTGCCCGAAATTTGAACGCCGGCAGCGGTCGGCGCGAACGGTTTGACGAGAAACAAATATGCGTTAATGCCGCCCGCGACAGGACTCGATTCGGGCGCGAAAATTTTGGATTTATCGCTTAACACTTTTTTCGTAAAATTCGTCTCACCGTCGAACAGCGGATCAATGCTCGTCGCGTCCGAGCCGTCCGAAGCGTAAAAATAAAGTATATGAATGCCGTAATAAGCATTTGACACGCCCGCCGTCGCCGTCAGAGTCGTCGCCGAGCCGCCTGTGTTCGTCGCTTGATTCCACGCGCCGTTGGTCGTGTCGAGCTGGTAATAAATGTTGTGCGGCGCAGGCGCGTTCGGCGAATACGTCGAGGTTGCCGTTAAATTAAAAGTCGGATTATTTGAAGAGGTCGTATTGTCCGGCAATGCCGCGACGGTCGTATTCAAAGGTATCGCGGACGTCGGCGCAGGCGTAGTTATCCATAACGTCGGGGTCGGATAATAAACCGGCGAATAAACCTTATTTGTAATAGGGTTGACCGCGATTGCCGTGTAACCGGTGTTCGGCAGATTTTGGACGAAGTTATTCATTCCGTCGAGCATCGAGATTTTCGACGGAGCCGGTTTGGTCAGATAAAGTTTGTTCGTCGCCTGATTGACCGCGACGTTCCATAGATTATCGCTGAACGGCACGACGGTCACGGCATTGGTCGCGCCGTCAACAATTGTTAAATTGGGTGTCGTGCTGCTTGCTGTATTGGGAAAATAAATTTTATTGGTGATCGGATTAATGCCGACATCATACGGATTGATGCCGCCGGAGGTTAAAAGAGTAGTCGAATTGCTCGTTCCGTCAATGACCGCGATGTTATTAATGTCGCCGTTTAACGCCGAATAAATTTTATTCGTCGCCGGATTGACTCCGATAAAAAACGGCGGTGTCGAAAATTGAATGGTTGCGGCGAGCGTGTCGCTTGCACCGTCAATGACATTGATTCGATAATTGCCCGTATTGGTGCAGTAAATTTTATTGGTGACCGGATTGACCGCCACATCGAGAAACTGATCGTTTTGGGCGGTCACGACATTATGCGTCGAATTGTCCGCGCCGTTGATAACCGTGATAAAACCGTCGTAGGTCGTGACATAAATTTTATTCGTGACCGGATTAACGGCGATGCCGGTCGAGCGGTTTCCGCTCGGTACCTGCGTCGTTTGATTGGTCGCGCCGTCAATCACCAACACCGTGTTGTCGCTGCCGTTATCGTGGCTGATGTAAATTTTATTGGTAATCGGATTAATGGCAACACGCCGCCCGCGAGGTGTCGTGTCGGTGATGGTTGTAACAGAATTAGTCGCGCCGTCAATAACATAAACCGCGCCACCGAAATCAACGACATAAATTTTGTTCGTTGCCGGATTGACCGCCACGCTTTGCGGATTGCCGCTACTCGAAAGAACCACCGACGAAACCGCGTTGTCGTCGCCGCTGATGACCGTCACGCTGCCGCCGGTATTATTGGCGGCGTAAATTTTATTGGTGAGCGGATCGATGGCGATGCTCAACGGATGCGAGCCGGCGGCGACGGTTGCAGTCGCATTGCTCGCGCCGTCAATGACGGTCACGTTGTCGCTGCCGTTATTTGAAACGTAGATTTTGCTCGTCGCCGCATTGACAGCGACCGCATCGGGATTTATGCCGACCGCGACGTTTGCCGCAACCGTATCGTTCGCGCCGTCAATCACCGACACATTATTCGTATTGAAATTCGGAACGTAAATTTTGTTTGTGACGGGATTAACCACGACGGCTTGCGGATTCGTGCCGACTGAAACCGTCGCCGACGCTGTATTATTCGCGCCGTTAATCACGGTTACGTTATTGCCGCCCGAATTGGCAACATAAATTTTATTAGTGACCGGATTGACTGCGACGGCGACGGGTGCAATGCCAGCCGCGATGGTCGTGATTACCGTATCGTTCGCGCCGTTCAAAATCGTGACGCTGTTGTTGGCATCGGCAACATAAATTTTGTTCGTCGCCTGGTTGACCGCCACCGCGGCGGGACCGGACGCGCCCGCCGCGACGGTGTTTGTCGAATTGTCCGCGCCGTTGATAATCGTGATATTCGCGCTGCCCGAATTGGCAACGTAAATTTTATTAGTGACCGGATTGACCGCGACGGCTTGCGGATTCGTGCCGACCGAAACAATCGCCGTTACCGCTCCGCTCACGCCGTCAATCACCGAAACATTGTTGCTCCCGAAGTTGGCGACATAGATTTTATTCGTCGCCGTATTAATCGCCGCGGCGTATGGCGACGTACCAACCAAAAGCGTGCCGGTCGCGTTGGTCGCACCGTCGATAACCGTCACGCTGTTGCTCGTTTGATTAACAACGTAAATTTTATTCGTCACCGGATTAACAACGACGGAGTGCGGATTCGTGCCGGTTGCGACGCTGCCGATGTTGAAATCAGCCCGTGTGATTTGCCCGCCCATCAAGAAAAATAGCAGCAGCGCAGCGTACAGCAGTGCGTCCGTCATCCGGCGAAGTTTTCCGTCGCCAGTGCTTTGCCTTTTACACGAACGACAAACGCGGATGTTTGCGCACCCGCCGTTTTGTGCGCCGAGAATTTTCTTTGTCGCGTTCATAAATTTTTACCTCGGAGAGTTCTTTAGCCAGTCTTGCGGCTCGGCAATGAAATTTAATCCGTCAATGTCTTCGGTTATCGACAAAACTCGCGGCTCGAATTGATAGCTTTTCGACGCGACCCTCAAAACGTATGTCTGTCCGACTTCCACGTTCGCGAATAGAAAATACCCGAACTTTGTCGTCCGCGCCGTTCGTGACGCACCATTCTGATCGGTCAGCGTGACCGACGCGTTCCGCACCCCGCTGCCGTCGGGCGCGCGAACTCTGCCCGTCACGACGGCGAACGCCGCCGTCGGCGCGCCGATGGTAATCGTCCCGCCCGTGTAACTCG
>CAXSGY010000038.1:0-35577 GCA_964237235.1 uncultured Pyrinomonadaceae bacterium | reverse complement strand
GTCCGGCACCGGCGGACTATGATGGCGACGGCAAAGCCGACATCGCTGTTTACCGCGACGGTATGTGGTTTTTGATGATTGCCAACGGCGAATCGGAACTAACGGCAATTCAGTTCGGCGCGGCGGATGATTTGCCCGTTCCTTCGTCATATCTGCAATAAAATTACTGAAGATATTTAGCCCGGAAAAAAGGTTCAGAGTGACGAATTCAGCCGTGAGTATTACAACCTGCTCACGGCTGAATTCGTCACTCTGAACCTTTTTTGCATTCTCACGACTGAGAGTCGTAATTCTGAACTTTTCCAAAAGACTTGCAGTAAATACTTAAACCCGAACGGCTTTTTGCGCGTAAAATTAAAATCGAACGTCGAGGTTGTAGAAATATTCCCGGTTCGTTTTTGATTAAATCATTTTTTTCGGAGATACCAATGAAAATATTACCGCTGTTCTTTTCTCTTTTGATTTTTCCGGCTTTTGCGATGTCTTTGCCAGCCGCCGCGAATGACAAAACCGAACCGCGCGCGATTCGCGTTACGCCGCCCGCGCCGTTGATTTCCGACGCGGAACGGCAAACCGAACTAGCCAAACGCCGCGCCGCCGTTCTCGGGCAAATGGCTGACAATTCGATGTTGATTTTGATGAGCGGCGAGCCGAAAAATTACGCGGGCGACGTGGATTTTTTGTATCGTCAGGAAAATAATTTGTATTATTTGACGAATTTGAAGCAGCGCGGCGCGATGCTCGTTTTAACGAAAAACGGCGGGCAGGTTGGCGAATTTTTGTTTCTGCCGCGCCGCGATCCGGCGAACGAAACGTGGAACGGAAAAATGTATTCGCAAACGGACGCGAGCCGCATTTCCGGCGTAAAAACGATTATTGATTCGTCGGAAGCGAAGGATTTTCTGCAAGCCGTTAAGGATAAAAAATCGTTTGCGACCAAAGACGGAGCGAGCGTTGCCGCCAACGCCGCGATTGTTTATATGCTTTTGCCCGAAGACGAAACCGATGGCGACGGCAAAGCCGAATATCGCCGCGAAAGCGAATTTGCGAAATCAACGGGCGGTTTGAAAATCGAAAACGCGCGTCCCATCTTCGACGAGTTGCGGCTCGTTAAATCGCCGCTCGAGGTAAAACTTTTGCAGCACGCCATTGACATCACGACCGAAGCGCAAGAACGCGCAATGGCGATGGCTTCCAAAGCGAAATGGGAATACGAAGTGCAAGCCGAAGTCGAATACACGTTTCGCCGCCGCAATGCCGATTACTGGGGTTATCCGTCAATCGTCGGCTGCGGTCCGAACGCGACCACTTTGCATTACGAAGACCCGCAGAGCGCGGTGAAAACCGGCGATTTGATGCTGATGGATGTCGGCGCGGAATACGAACATTATACGGCGGACGTGACGCGGACGTATCCGGTCAACGGCAAATTTTCCAAAGAACAGGCGGAAATTTACCAAGCCGTTTACGACGCGCAGGAAGCCGCCGCCGCCAAAATAAAACCCGGCGCGACGTTCCGCGACCCGTCAAACGCGGCGACCGAATCGCTCAAACAAAGTCTCGCCAAATTGGGTTTAATCACCGCGCCGAACGCGACGTTTCAAATGACGTATCAGGGCAAGCCGTATGAGATGCCGCAATATCGCCTTTGGTTTATGCACGGCTGGGGACACTGGCTCGGGATGAACGTCCACGATGTCGGCGGCGACGGCGGCGCGACCGTTTTGAAACAAGGAATGGTCACGACGAACGAACCCGGCATTTATATCCGCGAAGACGCGCTCGATTATCTCGCCGACACGCCCGTCAACAAGGCGTTTCTGGAAAAAATTCGTCCCGCTTACGAAAAATATAAAAGCATCGGCGTTCGCATCGAAGACGATATGCTGGTCACGGCAAACGGCACCGAATGGCTGACGAAAAATCTGCCGCGCAAAATCAGCGACATCGAAGCGTTTATGGCGCAGGCTTCCAAAGAAACAAGTTACACGGCGGCGAATTTCAATTTTCAACCGACGCTTTCCGCCATCAATTTCGACGATTTCTCGGGCGCAAATTGATATGATTGAAAAGCGCGGCGGTGCATAGCAAAGCGATTACCGATTTGGGATCATTGCAATTTGAACCTTCGCACAGCGAATTACCGACAAAATTTCAGCCGCTTTTATATTTATTTTTGCCACATAATATGTTGACATTTTTGTTGACAAACTGTGCGCCGATTTTTATTATTTTAGTTATGGCAACACAGTTAAGAGTCAATGAAACAACCCACAACGTCGTTAAAAATCTGGCGCGTGAATTTGGCGAATCAATGCAGAGCATTGTCGAAAAAGCCGTCGAACGATACAAACGCGAATTATTTTTGGAAAGTTTGAATCAGGATTTTCGACGGTTGCGCGAAGATAAAGCGGCGTGGAAAATTGAACTCGAAGAAAGACGGTTGTGGGAAAACACATCGCTTGACGGATCTGAAAAATGAGCGAGATTTTGCGCGGAGAAATCTGGCTGGTCAATCTTGATCCGACTCTGGGAAGAGAACAAGCCGGCAGGCGACCGGCTTTAATCATCTCGGAAAATTTGTTTAATCAGAGCTATGCCGAACTTGTCATTGTCGTTCCGATCACCTCGCAAAATAAGAATATTCGCTCGCACATTTTGATTTCCAAAGGCGAAAGCGGATTGTCGCTAGAGAGTTTCGCCAAATGCGAAGATGTGCGTTCAATCTCCAAACAGCGTCTGACTAAACGGTTGGGTAAAGTCAGCCAATCGGTTGTCGAAGGTGTGGAAGAAAAATTGAGATTTTTGATGGGATTATAGGAACGAATGCCACAGATGAATGAAAAATTACGAATTTGATGCGAAGGCGGAAACTGCAATAAAAAATATAAACGACAAACTTCTTGCGCTCCAAACATCTTTTCCATACACTTTCTTTCAATGTTAACTGATTCAACGCTTCCGCTCGTCATTGTCAATCCGAAATCCGCCGCCGGTTCGACCGAATCTTCGTGGGCGGGCATCGCCGCCGATTTGCGGGCGCATTTCGGCGCGTTTCAGGTCGCTTTTACAAAACGCGCGGGCGACGGAATGGTGTTGGCGAAACGGGGCGCGGAAAACGGGCGCAAATTTATCATCGCTTGCGGCGGCGACGGCACGATCAACGAAATCGCCAACGGGATTTTAGAATCGGGAACCGATTGCGAACTCGGCGTTTTGCCGTCGGGAACGGGCGGCGATTTCCGGCGCAGTCTGAGAATGCCGAACGATTCGCGCGAAGCGGCGAAAGTTCTGCGCGAAGGCGCGACCAAATTGATTGATGTCGGACGAGTGACATTTTACAATCGCGGCGGCGAGCAAGTTTCGAGATATTTTTTGAACGTCGCTTCGTTCGGTTTAAGCGCGGCGATTATCGGGCGCGTTAAAACTTCCGCCAAACTCGAATGGCTGCCGAACGATTTGCTGCGCGGCAAAACCAGCTTCGCGCTTTCGACTTTGCAGGAAGTTTTGGGCGTTGATTTCGTCACCGTCAAAGTGAAAATTGACGACGGCGAAGCAAAGAATCTCAACACGATCAATTTCTGCGTCTGCAACGCGAGATTTTTCGGCGGCGGAATGAAAATCGCGCCCGGCGCGAAATTAAACGACGGCAAATTCGATGTCGTCAACATCGGCGACATCAAAACCGCCAAGATTATTCTCAATGCTTACAAGCTCTACAACGGTTCGCATCTCGAATTAAAAGAAGTCAAAGCGACTCACGCCCGGCGCGTCGAGATTTCTCCGGCGGAAACGAATCAAATAATTGACATCGAAGTTGACGGCGAACTTCCCGGTCGGCTGCCGGCGGTCTTTGAGATTGTGCCGAACGCTTTAAATGTTCGCGTTCCTCGAAAACTTTAGTTAATCGGCGGCAACGAAAAATTGTCGTCAGGCGAATATAACCGTTGGATAATTGTTCTTTTCATCTTAAAAATCCGCGCCGATCTGTGTTAATCTGTGGCTAAACTTCTTCTAAAAAATAACTGTTATGGAAAAATCATTCTGCCAGTTGATTGTTGATGCCGCCGAATCGCACAAAGAAAAAGTGGCGATGCGGATTGTCGGCGAAGAATCGGACGGAAAATATACTTTCGGCGAGATGCTCGACGCGGTGCGTTCGATTGCGTTTCGACTCGAAAACGAAGGCATCGCGTTCGGCGACCGCGTGGCTTTGATCGGCGAAAATCATCCGCGCTGGGCGATTGCCTATTTCGGCATTTTGTTTCGCGGCGCGGTGTGCGTTCCCGTTGACCCGCACGCGGAAATCGAAACCTTAACGAATTTCATCGAAAATTCCGAAGCGAAAATGGCTTTTATCGGCGCGGATTTTATCAAATCCTTTCACAAGCTCGAAGAAAATCTCGGCAGAAAAATTCCCGCGGTCGTTTTGCAAAACGTCGAATCGAATAACGGCTTTCAGTCGTTTGAAGATTGGACGACAACCGCGCGTCCGGCGGGTTTCGATCAAAAACCGTTGCCCGCGAAAATGACCGATTTGGCGCAGCTCACCTACACTTCCGGCACGACCGGCACGCCGAAGGGCGTTCCGCTGACGCACAGCAATATCTATTACGAAGCGGTCGGCTGTCAGGAAGTGATGAACATCAAGGAAACCGAAGTCGTTTTGAGCGTTCTGCCGCTGTTTCACGTTTTTGCGCAGGTCGTCAATCTGTGGGTCATCGCCTCAATCGGCGGCTCGGTTTATTACGTCAAGGAACTCGCGCCCGCCGAATTGACGAAAGCGTTCGAGACGAAGGAAATTACGCTTTTGACCGGCGTTCCGCGTCTCTGGTATCTGTTTCACAAAAAGATTTTCGACGGCGTGGCGCAGCAGTCAATCGTCGTCCGCACATTGTTCGACAAACTTTTGAAATTGAATTTTTTCCTGCGCGATAAATTCAACATCAATCTCGGCAAGAAGTTTTTCGGCAAAGTTCACGAAGGCTTCGGCGGAAAATTAAGCATCACGATTTCCGCCGGTTCGCGCTTCGACGAAAAAATCGCGCAGGATTATCACGCGCTCGGTTTTACGATGATTCAAGGCTACGGTTTGACCGAAACGAGCGGCGCGGTCGCCTGCACGCGCTTTGAAGATAACGTCGTCGGCTCGGTCGGCAAGGCGATAAATTATTCGGAAATCAAGCTCGGCGAGTTGAACGACGAAAGCGCGGGCGAAGTTTTAATTAAGGGCAGAACGGTTTTTTCGGGTTATTACAAAAATCCTGAAGCGACCGGAGAAACATTCACCGAAGACGGCTGGTTCAAATCCGGCGACCTCGGCAAATTTGATGAAAAAGGCAATCTGCACATCGTCGGACGTTCCAAAGATGTCATCGTTTTGCCGAACGGCAAAAACATCCACCCGGAAGATTTGGAAGTGCATTATTCAAAAACGCCGATGGTCGGCGAGATGTGCATTATCGGTGTCAAGGACGAAAGCTCGCCGCTCGCCGGCGCGGAAAAACTGCTCGCCGTCGTCGTGCCGGATTTCGATTATTTGAAGAAAAACACCATCGCCAATTCGCGCGAAGCGATTCGCCACGAATTCGACGATTTGGGTCGCCAACTGCCGGAATATCAGCGCGTCCGCGATTTAATCGTCCGCAGCGAACCGCTGCCGCGCACGGCGACGCGCAAGGTCAGAAGATTTGAAGTCGCCAAAGAATTCGCCGACGGAAAATTGCAGGCAAGCGGCGACGCGCCTTTGATTAAAAAGCTCGAATTCACCGACGAAGACCGCGAAATAATGAATTCGACGGTCGGCAAGCAACTGGCGAAATTAATTCAGCAGAACGTCGAACAAAAAGAAGAAATTCATCCTTCGATGTCGCTGGAAATTGATTTGGGACTCGATTCGCTTTCCCGCGCCGAAGTTTTCGCCGGACTCGAACAAGCCTTCAACATCGAATTCGACGGCGACGAAGCGGCGAACGCTTTGACGGTTCGGGAAGTCATCAAATTAGTCGAAAAACAAACCGGCGGCGCGAACGCGCAAATCGTGCAAACCGATTTCAACTGGGGCAAAATCGTCCGCGAAGGCGACGATAAAATGCCGGAAATGCAGACGGTTTTAAAATCGCGCCCGCTGTCTTACGTCTTGATTTACGTCGTCTTCAAATTCTTTAACTTGCTGGCGCGTCTGCTTTTCGGGCTGGAAGTAACGGGCAGGGAAAACATCAGAAACATCAAACGCCCGTATATCCTCGCGCCGAATCATCAAAGTTATCTCGACCCGTTTATCATCGCCGGAAGCTCTGATTTCGAGCAAATAAAAAACTCGTTCGCCGTCGGCGCGAGCCAGTTTTTTGAAAGCAATATAATGAAAAGCCTCGCCGATTTTCTGAACACCGTGCCGGTTGACCCGGACACGCAGCTTTTAAAGGCGATGAAGGCGAGCGCGGTCGGTTTGCGGCACGGCAAAATCCTGATTATCTTTCCCGAAGGCGCGCGCGCGTTCGACGGCGAGCTGCACGAATTTAAAAAAGGCGCGGCGATTCTTTCGACCGAACTCGACGTTCCCGTCGTGCCAATCGCGCTCGACGGTTTTTACAAAGTTTGGGGACGCAGCTCGAACAGAATCCATTTCGCCAAAACCAAAATTCGTTTCGGCAAACCGTTTCTGCCGCGTGAAATCGTTTCGGCGGAAATGGACGACGAAGCCAAATACGAAGCGGTCACGAATCATCTGAAATCGGAAATCGAACAGATGCTCGCCGCGATGCGAAAATAGATTTTGTCGAAATTAAACGACCGAGGATAAAATGAAAAAAAGTTTGCAATTGGCGATGTTGTGCGTCGCGCTCGCCGCGTTCGCAGCGAGCGTTTGCGCTCAGAAAAAACCGTTGGTCGGCGGCTATAAAGAAGCTTCCGTCGAAGACGCGACAATCGTCGAAGCGGCGGATTTCGCCGTCGGCGAACAATCACGCAAGGCGGACGTTTCGCTCGAAGTCGTCCGCATCGAACGCGCCGAAAGGCAAACGGTGCAGGGCGCGAATTTCCGTCTTTGTATCGAGGTCAAAACCGTCGAGGAAGAAGATGCCGACGAAACGCAGTTCGTTCTCGCCGTCGTTTATCAAAACCTTAAAAAAGAATTTGCGCTGACCAGTTGGAAAGCCGACGGCTGCGGCAAAAAAGAATAAACTATCGAGCGATGATTTATTGGACGGACATCAACGGCGCGGTTCGATTGGAAAGGTCAATCATTTTCAGTCTGGTAAACGTTCGTTACGCGCCGCTGATGTCAATTCACAACGCGACGTTTTTCGGCGGCGCGGCGAAATGTTTTCTCGGACACCAGCTCGGCGGCATTCCCGACCTCGACAATCCGCCGAGTGTTTGCGTCGAAGGCTTCGACATTGATTGGGGCGACAAGTTGCCCGACCGTCCGGCGACGACGTTTTCGCGGGACGAAAAAATCAACTGGACCAAAGGACAAATGATCGGCGGAAATTGGGGCGGCAGCGGCGCAAACGAAAAAAATCTCGTTCTGCTCGCCAGCGAAGCCGTTCAAAAATTGCACGCGGTTCAAAAATCGCTCAAACGCTTTCTCGTCCGCGCTTACGAATTTGAAATCAGTCCGCCGTATAAAACCGCCTGGTATGGAATTTTTTACCGCTCCGCGCGTTCCGTCAACGCGCTCGGCGACGATTGCGTGTCCGACGATTTATACGGCTACGCGCCGGCAAGTCTCGGCATTAGTTGGCGAGCCGTTAAATTTCCGAAACCGGAAACCGCGATGACCGTCCGGGACGCTTTGATTTACGGCATCAAAAACCGTCAACCGGCGAGCGCGCTGCCCGCCGAATTCGACCGCTTCGGTGATTCTCGAATGCTCTTGGATTTAACCGAGCGCGTCGTCAAACCCGATTTTGCAGTTGAACTCAACGAACCGGCGGCGCAGAAAAATCGTTTCGACGGCGCGTTGGAAATTGATAACTTCACCGCGTAAATTTTTCTCGGCGTTTTTCAAAAAACAGATAATTCCGCAATGTTAAAAATCTTTCTTTCAATCTTGATTTTAGTTGACGTTTTAATTTTCGCGCTGATCATTTATTTTTTGTCGGGCGTGAGTATTTTATTACCTGGTTTGGGTTTGATAATTTCGGGCAGTTTCGTCGCCGCGATTTTGATAGTCGCGGAGTTGATTTTGATCGGCGCGACGATATTTTTAGCGCGGCGGATTCGGTTGGATAGAATACGACGGGTTTGACGGCGACGCGCTGTTGAATCATACGGTTAAATAAGAGAAAATAGGCTTGAAACTATTCAAGCCTATTTTCCTTCAGGAGAAACTTATGAGATTCAATCGTCTGAGCAGATTGTTGTTGATTTTTTCGTTAATCGTTCTCGGTCAAATTTTCGCGCTCGCGCAGGCGGCGCAGACGGCGCAGCAAACCGAGCTTGCCAAATATATTACCGATAATTATACAAAGCGTGAAGTGTTGATTCCGATGCGCGACGGCGTGAAACTTTTTACTTCGATTTACGAGCCGAAGGATAAATCACAAAAATATCCGATGATGTTCGACCGCACGCCTTATACGGTTGCGCCGTATGGCGCGGACAAATTTAAAACAAGTCTGGGACCGAACGGTTTGTTTGCGCGCGAAGGTTATATCTTCGTTTATCAGGACGTGCGCGGGCGTTGGATGTCCGAAGGCGAATATATGGACGTGCGCCCGGAAGTCGCCGCCGAAGGCAAAGCGAAAATTGACGAATCAACCGACACCTACGACACGATTGACTGGCTGGTTAAAAACGTCGAAAACAACAACGGTCGCGTTGGAATGTGGGGCATTTCATATCCGGGATTTTACACGTCGGCGGGCGTGATAAATTCGCATCCCGCGCTCAAAGCCGCTTCGCCGCAGGCTCCGGTTTCCGATTGGTTTCACGGCGACGATATGCACCACAACGGCGCGTTGTTTCTGGCGCAGAATTATGCGTTTTTCGGCGGTTTCGGACAGGCGCGTCCCGTGCCGACCGGAACAGGCGATTATCTGAAAAAATCTACGGGGAGAAAGACGCAGGATGGCTACGATTATTTCACGTCGCTCGGCGGATTGAAGGAAACCGCCGATTCGTATGAGAAAAATTACACCGTCCGCATCAAGTTTTGGGACGATATGATGCAGCATCCGAATTACGACCAGTTTTGGAAAGACCGCAATGTTTTGCCGAAATTGAAGGGCATCAAAGCGGCGATTATGACCGTCGGCGGCTGGTATGACAACGAAGATTTATACGGCGCGCTGCAAACTTATCAACACATCGAACAGCAGAATCCGGGCATCTACAACGTGCTGGTCATCGGTCCGTGGTTTCACGGCGGTTGGGAACGCGGCGACGGCGATTTTCTCGGCACGGCGTATTTCGGACAAAAAACTTCGCTCGATTACCAGGCGAAAATCGAGCTGCCTTTTTTCAATCATTTTTTGAAGGACAAAGGCGATATTTCCAACATCAAGGAAGTGAATTTGTTCGACACGGGCGCGAATCAATGGAAGGATTTTTCAACCTACAATCCGACGAACGGAACGGACACCGCGCTTTATCTGACGGAAAAAGGCGGCTTGTCGTTTGAGATGCCGAAGACGGAAGGAGTGGACGAATACGTTTCCGATCCGCTGAAACCGGTGCCTTACACGCAGAAAATCACTCTGAATTATCCGCGCGATTTTATGACCGAAGACCAGCGTTTCGCGGCAACGCGCCCCGACGTTCTGGTTTACGCGACCGCGCCTCTGACTGAAGACGTAACGGTCGCAGGCGACATTAAACCGTCTCTGTTCGTTTCGTCGAGCGGCACGGATTCGGATTTTGTCGTTAAAATCATAGACGTTTTTCCGGACGATTATAATTACCCGGAAACCGGCAACAAATTGCCGAACGGCGACCCGGAACGCATCAAGCCGCCGGACACTTCCGCGTTTTCCGTTTTCAGTCCGGGCGGTTATCAAATGCTTCTGCGCGGCGAGCCGATGCCCGCCAGATTCAGAAATTCGTTTGAAAAACCCGAACCGCTCGTTCCCGATCAAGCGACGAAATTAAATTATACGATGCCCGGAATTTTGCACACGTTCAAAAAAGGACACCGGATAATGGTGCAAATTCAAAGCACCTGGTTTCCGCTCGTCGCCCGCAACCCGCAGAAGTTTATGGACAATTACGAGCTGGCGACGCTCGCCGATTTTCAAAAAGCGACCGAAAGAGTTTTCTACGGCAACAAAAATCTTTCGGCGATTGTTTTGCCCGTCGTCAAGAAATAATTTCAAATTCCGAATTCCATATTCCGAACTATTTTCGTTTTCGATTTGGAGTATGGAATTCGGATTTTACATTCTTAAATCCGCAGTTTGAAATATGGAATTTGGAATCCGGAATCTGACACGCCTTATTCTCTGTCTCGTTTTGCTAATTTCTCCGTCGGGCGCGTTGGCGTTTGAAACCGACCAGTTTAATTTGCCGGAAACGCCGCTTGCCGACATCGGCGCGGAAGTCTCCGATTACGTCGCAGAAAACGTCGGCGCGGCGATTGCGGAACTCAACGCGGAAATCGTGAAACGGCAAAATTGTCTCGACGACACAACGACAAAAAATTGCGATTCGGCGGAAGCGAACCGCGCCAGATTAAAATATCTGCGCTCGCCGGACGCGCTCGCGAGAGGAGTTTTCAACAAACTCGGCACGGGTTTTCCGCCGTTCACCGCTTCGGGCAGTTGGATGGAATCGCATAAATTTATAGCACAGCCCGCGCGTTATAAAACCAATCGAAAAGAATCAATTTACGCCGTTTTTCCGAGCAATTATTACACCATCAGCGAAACCGTCAATCTTTTTGGAAGTTCATTCGGAACCGACAAAATCGCGCATCTTTTTCAGCAAGGTTATACATATCTCCGAATTTACCAACGCGCCTTAGCGAAGAATTTATCGAAGGATGCGGCGACGAAAAATGCCTGCGATTGGGGACGCGGCTCCGAACGAACTTTTTACGGCAATCTTGTTTCGGGCGTATATTCCAACGCCGATTTAGCCGCCAATTTTGCCGGTTTGAAGTTTTATCAAAATCTGACCGGCGAAATAAAAATCGGCGCGGAAACAAAATTGCCGCTAATCGTTTTGGACGGCGGCGTTTGGAAATTTAACGAGCGTGTTGATTTGAAGGAAAATATTCTAAAGCCGTTTACGACGGCGCATCTGAACGAGGCTTTGAATTCTTCGATTTACACGAATTTTTTCGGCTTGCGCGCGTCGGTGCGCTCGCACGTCAAAAATCGCGCCTGCGCCGAATGGAAGTCGGCGTTTCCGAGTCTTACTAAAACGGATTTTGAAAAAACGTCCGCCGATTTATATTTGTGGAACGGCGAAGATTACGGCTTTACCAAAAATCGAAACTTTATCACCATCGCTAATACTTGTTTTGAAAGTTAAAAAGAGCGGAGCGGAAGTAGCGATGCCTGCGCTCCGCTCTTTTTAGTTTTTATAAATCTCGACGATTGGCTTGCCTTCGCCGTTAATATAAGCGCGATACATTCCTTCCGAGTTAAAGGAAATACCGATGTTGCCGAATTTATCCATCGCAATTACGCCGCCGTCGCCGCCCAGAGTTTTGACTTTATTCATCTCCGCGTCAACCGCCTGCTGAATCGGCATCGCACGGTATTCGAGCAAAGCGGAAATGTCGCGGGCTACGCCGAGCCGTATGAAAAATTCTCCCCAGCCGGTCGCGCTGACGGCGCACGTTTCGTTGTTGGCGTAAGTTCCCGCGCCGATGACGGGAGCGTCGCCGACGCGCCCGAATCGCTTGTTCGTCATTCCGCCGGTCGAGGTTCCCGCCGCGAGATTGCCGTCTTTATCTAACGCAACCGCGCCGACCGTGCCGAATCTATTTTCCGGCAATCTCTGCGTTTCGGTCATTTGGTCGAGCAGCGGATTTTCAACGCTCGAGCTTTGCGATTTCGGTTTTTCAGCCGGTTTAGTTTCCTCTTTTTGCTGCTTTTCCTTTTCTTCCTTGAGAATTTTTTGCAGCGCGTCAAAGCGTTCCTGCACGAAGAAATATTTCGGATCAACGAGTTCGATTCGTTCCTGTTCGGCGAATTTTTCCGCGCCGTCACCGATCAACATCACGTGCGGCGATTTTTCCATTACGGCGCGCGCCAGTGTAATCGGATTTTTGACGCGATGCACGCCGGCGACTGCGCCCGCGCCGAGCGTTTTGCCGTTCATAATCGAAGCGTCGAGTTCGTTTACGCCGTCGTGATTGAAAACCGCGCCCTTGCCGGCATTGAACAGCGGCGAATCTTCGAGGATATTAATGGCGATCTGCACCGCGTCAATCGAAGTTTTGCCCGCCTGCAACGCTTTATATCCGGCGACGAGGGCTTCTTCTAATTTCTTTCGGTATTCGGCTTCTTTTTCCGGCGATAAATCGCCTTTGCGAATCACGCCCGCGCCGCCGTGGATGACAAAACCAAGCCGCGGATTCTGCGGCGATTGAAGCTGCCTGATTTCCGCGAAACTTCCCTTCTGCGCGAACGTTTGTAAATGCGCGTGGGTGAAAACGAAAATGAAAACGAAAACGAATATTTTTTTCATAAAATTCTCTGAACGCTTGAAATTTTAAGACAGATTATCATAAATTTATCTAAAGCCATTCCCCTAACCCCGAATTTAGATTTCGGTCAAACGCTTAAAGTTTCGCACGGATTTTTTCGACGAGAAATCCGCGCGCAATCGAGTTGTTAAGCGTATGACTTTTTTGACGCACAAAAATGAAGAATTTGAAAATTTGTTTTCTTTTGACGCTAATTTTTTTTCGCCGCAATGCCTTTAGCGGCTCAGAAAACAAATAAACCGGCGAATAAATCTGCCGACCGAAAACATAAACAAATCCGATGAAGAAAAGGAAGGGTTTGAAAAACGATTATGATAAGCCATTCTTAACCGTCGTGCTGCTGACACGAAAAAAAGCGCGGTTCGATTGAACCGGGCTTTTTTTTCGCACATAATTTCGCGCCGCCTTTTAATTTTTCAGCTTCGCGCCGGTGATTAAAATTTCCAGCACGGCGGCGGCGTTTCTGTCTAATTTTTTCAGTTTGTCGAGCGATTTTTTCGCATCCTTGACGCGACCGGCGCGGAATTGCGACTCGCCGAGATTATAATAACCGACGGCGTATTTATCATTGATGTCAACGGCTTTTTGGAACTGCTTGATGGCGTTGTCATAATCGTTCAATTTGCGATACGAAATGCCGAGTTCGTTGATGGCGAACAGCCAATTTTTACGCTGGTCGTTGGCGCGTTTCAAAATGTCACTCGCCGCTTGATATTCGCCCAAATCGTTGAGGGTTATTCCGAGATTGATTAAAGCGGGCGCGAAATTGCTTTTTAATTCGACGGCTTTTTGCAAAGCGGTTTTCGCCGAAAGCAATTTGGTCTGCGCTTCGGTCGGGCGTTTTGACTTCAAATCAATCTGCGCGCTGTTGTAATAAGCCCAGCCGAGATTCGTGTAGTCAATATAATCCGCGCTCAAAGAAAGTGCTTGATTCAAACGGACAACCGCGTTGTCCCATTTCTGCACGATGCCGAGACAAAAACCCCAATTACTGTAAAGCTCCGCGTCGTCTTTGATGAAAACCGCCGCCAGACCGTATTCGCCGTTCGCTTCGCCGTAGCGTTTCGCCTGCCGGAAGGCATCGGCTAAATTAGCGTGCGCTTCGCCGCTGTCGTTTTTCAGGCGGACGGTTTCTTTATAAGCGTTGATGGAAGCGTCGTAATTTTTCTGCTCGTATTCCGCCGCGCCGATGCCGAACCAGGCATCAACATAATTCGGTTTTAAGCGAGTCGCTTCTTTATATTCCTTGACGGCATCGGCTTCGCGGTCGAGCTTCGCAAGAGCTTCGCCTAAAGTATAATGCGCTTCGGGCAAATTCGCGTCGAGCCGCACCGATTCGGTCAAAGCCGCCCGCGCGTCTTCAAAACGATTTTGTTTGAGACGCACCGTGCCGAGAAAATACTGCGCCGTCGCGTCGCTTTGGTTGTTCGCCAGCGATTTGTTCAGAAAAGATTCGGCTTTCGGCAAATCGCCCTTCTGCGCGTATAAAATGCCGAGCGGCGTGTTCAATTCGGTCAAATCGGCGTTCAGCAACAGAGCTTTTTCATAATTGGAAATTGCTTTGGCATTGTCGTCGAGCGCGTCGTAAACTTCGCCGAGTCCCGAAAAAGCGATTGAGTTTTTATCGTTTAATTTAATCGCTTCCTCAAAAAGGGCGCGCGCCTGCTGATTTTTATCGGCGGCGACCAGATCGCCGCCCTTGCCGGCTAACGCGTCGCTCAAACCGAGTTTCGCGTCGGTGTTTTTAGTGTCCAGATCAATCGCCTGCCGGTAGTAATCAATGGATTTATCAATGTCGTTGTTTTGATAATAATACTGCGCCGCGCCGGTCAAAGTGAGCGAGGCTTCTCTGGCTGATTTTCTACCGATTGAGGCTTGCCCGTTCGTCAGCGGGGCGGTTTTGACGCGGCTGCGGCGCGTGGCGACGACCGGCAGCGCATCGTACTGCTTGCGTATATTTTTGACCGCCGCTACTTTCTGAACCGCCGTGCGTTTAACCTTCGCAACTGAAACGAATTTCTTCTGCGCGGTTCGACCCGAACTGCGAAAAACGAAAATACTTGATCCGAGCGATAAATCTTCGTTCGACGGTAAATCTTGCGCCGTCAACAATAAACCGGTCGTTAATAACGTCGAAAGTATAATAATCGTTAATAAATTTTTTGACGGCTGCTTTTGAAATATCATTTTAATCCTCACGAAATTTTGTCTATTTTACCGCGTAAACGCTTTTAGGCAAGACATTTTTTACAATGCGACAACTTTAGAAAGACGGTTTCCCGAACTGATTTTGCCCTCAGATAAAAAACGGCTCGCTCCCAATCAGAAGCAAGCCGTCGAAAACGAGCATTGTTTGATGCTTTTCTATTAAGTTATCTGATGAAAGCGTTCGGTGCGGGCTTATCTTGACTCGCGCCGAACTGCACGCCGTAAAAACCCTGCGTCGTGCGATTGACATACCAGATTCCCGACGACGGGCGAAATACCGCGACATCTGCTTTGCCGTCGCCGTCATAATCGGCGGGCGCAGGCACGTCGCCGTTCGTTCCGAACTGAATGCCGGTAAAGTTGACCGACGGATTCGTCTGCGACGACGAATAATACCAGTAACCGTTCGACGGACGAAACACCGCAACGTCGGTTACACCGTCGCCGTTAAAGTCGGCTGGCGTCGGAATATCGGTCGAGATGCCGAATTGCACGGTAAATGTCTGAACGTTTGAACTTCGCAGAACAGACCATTGCGCGGTTGACGGACGAAACACCGCCGCGTCGCGCTTGCCGTCGCCGTCGAAGTCACCCGCCACCGGCACATCGCCTGCCGCGCCTAAATTAAGTTCCCTGTAATCAATCGTCGGTTGTGACGACGGACGATAATAGAAATAGCTCTGTCCGTTGCCGGTGCGCGAGCCGTCTCGATAGACAGCGATATCGGCGATGCCGTCGCCGTCCCAATCGCCGCTGATCGGCAAATCGCCGTCGGCTCCGAATTGAAAGGCGCGGAATAATCCGTTCGAGCTGTTCAGAATATAAAAATACGCTTTGCCGCCTTGTCCCGAGATATTTTCGCGGAACACGGCGAGATCGGTTTTGCCGTCGCCGTCATAATCGGCGGGCGCGAGCTTATCGGAAGCGATGCCGAACTGTTGACCGTAGAAGTTTCCGCTCTGACTCGGCAGTACATACCACGTACCGTTTGACGGGCGGAACAATGAAACGTCGGCGCGTCCGTCGCCGTCGAAATCGAACAACGGTCGAGACGATGTGTTATTTAACAAACGCGCGATGTTGACGACCGGAAATTTGCGAATGCGGTTGATGTAACCGCCGAGCAGAATTTTGCCGTCGGCTTGCGTCGTGATTTTATAAAAAAGCTGGAACGGAATGCCGCTTTCATCAACGATAAAAGTCGTATCGAGCGAGCCGTCGGCGTTCAGCCGCGCATAATGTTCGCGCGAAACGCCGTTGACCGCCGTAAAATCTCCGGCAATTAAAATTTTATTGTCCGCCTGAACTTTGATCGAGCGGATTTGACCATTCAGCAAAGGATTAAAATTCGTGTCCAGACTGCCGTCGGTGTTGAGTCGTCCGATAAAATTTCGAGTCGCTCCGTTCAAACCGCTGAAAGAACCGACGATGATAACTTTGCCGTCCGACTGAACATCGAGATCGAGAACGTCGCCGTTCGCGCCGAGCGGCGGATTAAAGGTCGTGTCGAGCGTGCCGCTGTTGTTGAGCCGCGCGATTCTGCCGCGCGCCATACCGTTGACCTGCGTAAATGATCCGCCGATTAAATATTTGCCGTCGGCTAATGCTTTATTCGCCAGAACTTTATCGTTAAGCGTCGGAATCGTGTAGGAAGCGTCAATGCCGCCCGATTCCAAATATCTTGCCTGACTCAACAAAAACTTTCCGTCGGGCAGAGCTTTTATGTCGCCGCCGCCGAAAAGATTAACCGCTGGTTGGATAAAGCTCGCATCGTTTGAGCCGTCGGCGTTCAAACGCTGCACTCCGCTGTTTTGTTGCGCGACGAGGAGAATTTTACCGCTTGCCTGCACGCCTATTTTTATAAATTGAGAAGAGATTCTCACATCCGCGTTAAAGCCCGTATCGAGCGAACCGTCGAGGTTATAGCGGGCAATATTGTAGCGCGACACGCCGTTGGCAAAAAAGATGTAACCGGCGGCTAAGATTTTCCCGTCGGGCTGCTGAACGATGTCGTAAACGAATCCGCCTCTGCCGAAATTCGGTCTGGTAAACGTCGCGTCGAGCGTTCCGTCGGCGTTCAGACGATAAACGCTGCCGTTAAAGGTCGGCGTATTCGTGATCGTGATCAGAACTTTTCCGTCGTTTTGTAAAGCGACGGAACTGATCGGAAGATTTAACGCGGCAACGGTCGAATCGAGCGTAAACGAAGTGTCGAGCGTTCCGTCGGCGTTGAGCCGGGCGACGCGCGGTTTGCTGACATTATTATATTTTGTAAAACCGCCCGCGATTAAAATTTTTCCGTCCGCGCCGAGAACCGCGTCGGCGATTCCCGCGTCCGCGCCGATGCCGTTCGGGTTAAAAGTCGTATCAATCGAGCCGTCGGCGTTCAGACGCGAAATGCGTCCCTGCGCGAAGCCGTTGATGTTGTTAAAACTTCCGGCAACGATAATTTTATTGTCGGGCTGAACAAGGATTTTGCTGATGTAGTCGTTGATCGTACTCGACGTAAACGAGCCGTCCAAACTGCCGTTCGGCGAATAACGAATAACTTTGTTGATGCTTCCGGCGGCGATCACTTTTCCGTCGGGCTGAATGGCGACGCTGAACAAAGAATTGTTCGCGCTTTGAAACTGCGAACTCGTATTAATCGTTCCGTCGGCATTTAGTTTGGCGATATTCGCCAAGCCGTAGGAATCTAAAACGAATGTTCCGACAATATTTATCGTGTCGTCGGAACCGATTTTAATGTCGGCGATATATTCGTTGCTTGTTTGAAACTGACTCGTTAAATCGGCGAACGATTCGTCGAGCGTTCCGTCGGCGTTTAATCTGACAATATCGCGCCGGATGTTATTGCCGAGCGAAAATATTCCGACGACGATTATCTTCCCGTTCGATTGCAGGGCGAGATTCGTGATGGCTCCGCCGGTGCGACCGACCGAGTAATCGTAAAACGGCGGCGGCGTAAACTGGCTGTCAACGCTGCCGTCCTGATTCAGCCGCACGATGCCTTCGCGGGCAACGCCGTTGACCGCCGTAAACCTTCCGACGACCAAAATTTTGCCGTCCGGCAGGGCAAGTGCCTTATTAACGGAGTTTGCGTCGTTCGCATAAGCCGAAGCCTTAAAGGTCGTATCTATTTCACCGGCAGCTTTCGCCGCGCAAAATAATACTGCCGTCAACAACAGACAACAAACGGATTTCTCAAGATAATTAAAAAGCATTTGATATTTATTCCTGTCCTCGTTTCAGATTGCTAAAGTGCCGTAATAAAGACGACTTCCGCCGCCGCATAGATTTTTACTTTACAACACTTCCCCATTTAAGAGTAAATAATTATTTCGCCCGAAATTCAAGAAATCGGCGGGTTTCTTGCTATCTCAATGGTTGTAATATAAATTTAACTTTAACCAACAACCGTAATTCCAAATTCCAGATTCCAAGTTCCAAATTTAATCTGGAGCTTGGAATCTGGAATTTGGAATCCAACCGAAAAGGAGATTTTGCCGAAGATGAAAGCGTTTACAACCGAAAACATACGTAATCTGGCTATTATCGGACACGGCGACGCGGGTAAAACCCAGCTTGTTTCGTCGCTTCTACACATTGCCGGCGCGACGACGCGCTGGGGAAAGGTTGCCGAAGGAACGACGACGACCGATCACGACGAAGATTCGATTGAAAGAAAAGTTTCCCTGAACAACAATTTCGCCAACCTCGATTATAAAAACACGAAAATCAATTTAATAGACACGCCCGGTTACGCCGCGTTCGTAACGCACGCGCGTCCCGCGCTGCGCGTCGCCGACTGCGCTCTGGTCGTCGTGGACGGCGTGAACGGCATCGAAGTGCAGACGGAAAAAACCTGGCAATACGCGAACGAATTTCTGCTGCCGCGCTTTATGGTCATCAATAAAATGGACAAGGAACGCGCCGATTTCGGACACGCCCTCGACACGGCGGCGCAGAGTTTCGCGCGTTCGATTGTGCCGTTCACGCTGCCCATCGGTCAGGAAGCGAATTTTCGCGGCGTGGTTGATGTCGTTCATCAAAAGGCTTACGAATTCGACAAAGACGGCAAAGCCAAAGAGATTCCGATTCCCGACGAAGGACGCGAAGTTTTCAACGCGACGCGCGAACGCTTAATCGAAATCGTCGCCGAATCCGACGACGCTTTGATGGAGAAATATTTTGAGAACGGCACTCTGGACGAAGAAGAAATTTACCCGAATCTCGCCGGAGCGATTGCCAAAAGCCGTCTGTGTCCGGTTTACGCCGTCTCGTCGGAAACTTTAGTCGGGCTTTCGATTATGCTCGACCACATCATCGAATTCGCGCCGAATCCGGCGACGCACGAAGCCGAATACGGCAACCCGGTCGTCGGCAGTCTGCTTGACCGACCGACGCGCAAATACAGCAACGACGAACCTTTTTCGGCGTATGTCTTTCGCACGATTGCCGATCCGTTCGCCGGTCGCATCAACGTGATGAAAATCGTTTCCGGCAAAGTTTCTGCGGATGCCGCCGTTCTCAATTCGAGCCGCGAGTTCGTCGAAAGACTCGGCGCGCTGCACGTTTTGCAGGGCAAAAATCTCGAAAAAGTTGCCGAAGCGCAAACCGGCGACATTATCGCGGTCGTCAAGTTAAAAGATACGCAAACCGGCGACACGCTGTGCGATAGAGCCAGTCCGATTGTTTATCCTTCGGTCGAATATCCCGAAGCCGCGATTTCGTTCGCCATCGAACCTAAAAGCCGCGCCGACGAAGATAAAATCTCGACCGCGCTGCATAAAATTTTAGAAGAAGACCCGAGCCTTCATTTCGACCGCGACGCGCAAACGAAAGAATTTATTTTGTCGGGTTCGGGACAACTGCACATCGAAACCGTCGTTGATAAATTAAAAAACCGCTATCACGTCGAAGTCGCGCTGCATCCGCCGAAGGTTCCGTATAAGGAAACGATTACGCAATCGGTCGAAGTTCAGGGCAGACATAAAAAACAGTCGGGCGGACGCGGGCAATTCGGCGATTGCAAATGCGTTTTCGAGCCATTGAAGCGCGGCGCGGGTTTTGAGTGGGTTGATAAAATCTTCGGCGGCGCGATTCCGCAAAACTTCCGCCCGGCAATCGAACGCGGCATCACCGAAGCCGCGCAGGGCGGCGCGATTGCCGGTTATCCGCTCGTTGATTTCAAAGTCACTCTGATTGACGGCAGCTATCACACGGTTGATTCGGACGAACATTCGTTCCGCGCGGCGGGCAGAAAAGCGTTCCGCAACGCGATTGAAAAAGCCAAACCGACGCTGCTCGAACCGATTATGGATGTCGAAGTTTTCTGCCCTTTGGAAGTTTCCGGCGACATTATGGGCGATTTGAATTCGCGGCGCGGTCGCGTGTCGGGAATGGATATGCGCGGCAAACAACAAGTCATCAAAGCGCAAGTTCCCCTGTCGGAAATGCTCGATTATCAATCGAAATTAAATTCGGTAACGCAGGCGCGCGGTTCATATCATATGCAGTTTTCGCATTACGACCCGCTGCCCGGAAATCTTTCGGCAAAGGTCGTCGAACAAGCCCGCGCCGAAGGCAGAATCAGAACGCACGAAGACGATGAATAGTTAAAATACGTTTCGAGAATTTTATTGACACGGAATACGCAAAAAGTTATTTTAGCCGTATTCCGTGTTTTACTTTCTAAACGCTAAATATCTAACCGGATTGAAATTTTAACAAAAAGTATAGGCAGGTAATAAATTTATGCTTTTACCTTTTCCGCAAAGTCTTTCGCATCGTTCAAAATTGCTTTTCGTCGGTCCGCTTACATTATTTTTGCTTTTCATTTCAACGCTTTCGGCGATAGCCGCACCCGGCGATCTCGATCCGTCTTTTGCGGGCAGCGGTATTTCTCAACCCGCCGGAATAAGTTTTTTCGGATCTTCGTCCATCGCCGTTCAATCCGACGGTAAAATTATCGTGGGAAACACTACTCCATATCCTAATACCTCCGCATACAAACAATTTGCGCTTGTTCGATATTTATCGAATGGCTTGCTTGATCCGAGTTTTGGCGCAAACGGGCGAGTTATTACAAATTTTAACGAATATCCGGCTTATAATATCTCTTTAAGGGACGTTACAATTCTTCCAAACGGAAAAATTGTTGCCATTGGTTCTGGTCAGCTATCGTACAACAACATACAGGGAATATACTTGACCTATTTTGTTGTCGTTCGTTACAATACCGACGGCTCGCTCGACACGACTTTTAACAATACAGGAAAATTTCTAGGCGGAATTGATCTTAGTTCACCGGCTTCAGCAGTTATCGCTCAGCCGGACAATAAATTTATTGTCGTCGGATATGGCGGCGGCACATATAAAGGTCCGCCTACTCCATACAAAATACTTCTTTACAGATTCTCCGATTCCGGACTTGATTCTTCTTTCGGCAACGGCGGAAAAGTCGTCACTCAATTTCAGGACGGGAACGCTTACGGTTATTCCATAGCAATTCAACCGAACGGTAAAATAGTGGTCGGCGGCTATTCATACTCCGCTTCTGTTTTCGGTTTGAGTCTAACCCGTTACGAGTCGAATGGAAATCTTGATTCGAGTTTTGGCGATAACGGTTTCGTTGTTTTCAGCGACAGTAATCTCGAAAACATTTCCGGGGTCGCAATCCAGCCGAATGGAAAAATAGTTGCCATCGCTACTTCACAAAACACCAGCAATAATATAGATTTTGCCGTTTTTCAATTCAATGAAAATGGTTTGCCCGATTTATCATTCGGAACGAACGGCAAAGTTAAGACCGATGTATCCGGCATCTACGATAAAGCATCTGCGGTCGTGTTGCAGCCGGACGGCAAAATTATCGTCGCCGGCTCCAGTTATAATTACACAACCAGTTCAAAGATCAATCCCGCGCTGGTTCGCTATAACCCGAACGGTTCGCTCGATGCGACTTTCGGAAGCGGCGGCATCGTTACCGTTCCAGCCGGATACGGCTTATCCGACGCGGCTCTGCAAACCGACGGTAAAATTCTGGCGGTCGGCGGTTCGGGCGTTTTACGTTATCTCGGCGACGCGCCTTTCAATTTACGCCGGACGAATTTTGATTTTGACGGCGACGGTTGGGCGGATTTTGCTGTTACCAGAAAAATTGACGCTAATTTTAATTGGTATGTCATCGAAAATCCGTCCGGTGTGCTGCTTCGTAATGTGGAGTGGGGAACGCTTTCCGACATTTTAGTTCCGGCGGATTTCGACGGCGACGGCAGAACTGATGTCGCGGTCTTTCGTCCATCAGACGGCACTTGGTATGTTTTGCAAAGCAGTAACAATTCAATTCAAAGCGTCAAGTTCGGGCAAAACGGCGATGTTCCGATTCCGGCAGATTTCGACGGCGACGGGCGCGCTGATTATGCGGTTTTTCGCCGCGGGATTTGGTTTATTCTGAACAGCTCAAACAGCGGCTTTCGCGCCGAACAATTCGGCATCGCCGATGACAAACCGCTGATCGCCGATTTCGACGGCGACGGCAGAGCCGACATTTCCGTTTACCGTAGCGGCACCTGGTATTCGCAACGCTCGACGGCAGGATTTTTCGCCGCGCAGTTCGGGCTTGCCGACGACACAACCGTTCCAGCAGATTACGATGGCGATGGCAAAACCGATCTAGCCGTCTATCGTCCGTCAAACGGCACCTGGTATTTACAAAATAGTTTTGAAGGATTCAAAGCGTTTCAATTCGGCATCGCCTCAGATCAGCCCGCGCCTGCCGATTACGATGGTGACGGGAAAACGGACATCGCCGTTCTTCGCGACGGCGTGTGGTTTGTGCGAAACGCGGGCGGCGATTTAAGAGCAATCAATTTCGGCAACGCGGGCGACCAGCCGGTTCCGGCGGTATTTCAACGATAATTGATTAAGGATGGACAAATGTTATTTACAAAAAGAAAGCGGCGGCATTTGTCCGCCCTTTTCTTTTTGTCGTTCGAGCTTTTTTGACAATTATTCGAATCTTTCGCGGTGAAAATACTTCAATAAAGCCGATTGCCCGGAATCATCAAAAAAATCCTTCCCGCGCCGGTCAAAATCTGTTATAACTTAATCACCCCATTGATTTTTAACTTATTACAACTTCGTTTTGAGGTAAAATTTTATGGCTGCGCGGATTTCTTCAAGAAAGCACCGAATCATGGGTGTAAACGATCCTCTTTATAACGTTCGGGTCTCGCTGCCGATCACCGACAATAGTTCCAAAGAGATTCGAGACAATATTCTGATTGATTTTTTCGGGTACAGCGAAGGCGATATTAAATCCTTCAACGAACGGAAAAGCGATTGTTACTTCATTATCGGCGACCCAAACAACCCCGAAAAATGGGCAACCGCCGCGGATGTAAATTCTTGGACGTTGAACGCCGACCGCACGGTGCCGATAAGAATACCGCAAAAATTGCTGGACGATTTGAAATCCTTTCGTCAACAGCGAGCTACGTTCGAGGTGTTCAAGGTCGGAATGTTTATTTCCGACTTGACGCTCAGAAAAAATTTCACCGACGATCTGGAAAGTATTCTTTTGTCGTCTGGCGAAAAAAGACTTGCCGCCTTGGACGATTTGGTAGCTACCATCACCACTTCCAATGCCGCGCGCGATGAACTTTACAAAGCATTGAGATTTCTGACCAACGAAGCGGGCTATAAAAACGATCCTTTTCTGCTGCTGGCGACGGCGGCAACAACCTGCTCCAGAAGCGACAATCCGGTTTTCAGATACCCGGCAATTACCGAAGCGGTAATTGCCGCCGCCGTTAAAGCCGCTAACGAAAGGCTTTACAGCGATTCAAAAAACTCCGCTTCAACAATCACCACACAGGAAGCGGCAAGAATAAACCTTTGGGCAGCAACTTTGTATGACAGTATTAACGCCGCGGACAGCGCGGCACACCGCCGCCGAATAGAAAGACTGTTAAGTATGTCCGATGCCGAACGCGGTTCTCTCCGACAGGGCGACGAAATAGGAGTGTTTGAACCGCAGGAGAATGTGATTAGACCCAATACTTCTGCTAACCAACAATTAAATGCACTTGATGAAAATTGGGGAAAGCGGCAACAATGGGAGCAGGAGACTAATCAAATAGGTAATGAGATTCCGCCGACTGATCCATATTATGATGACTATTTCTTTAAGCCAAGCGACAGGCTCGACAGAGATCAAATACCGATTAAACAAAAGCAGAGAATAATGGCGAATGGTGAAAAACGTCCGAAGTTTAAAGTCGGCTCGTTCTCTATACCTGTCAATGAACTTGGTAATAAACCGGATTACTTAGGAAATCCGATTACTCTTTTGTTAGAGGAATGGCGATATATGGCGGCAGATCGAAGAATGAACGCACTTGCGGATTATTCTGATAAAAGAAGAATATTATTGAAACAAATTCGGAAAGAACAAATAATAGTTATTCCGCCGCGACCGGAGGTTGTTAGGCAAGTAATTGCCGATGTTCGCAGATACGGCAGGAACTCTATTCAACCGTTTATGAAGTTCGGTGTTTTCTACGTGCTGACCGATTTAGAAGATATATTGGAGGAAAGCAATGCGTTTTATAAAGTGCGAAAATAAAAACTTTTATTCATTGCTCAGATTTGCGCTGGGCTTGTGGCTCCTTTTTAACTGTGTCGGCGCGGGCAGTTGTCAGACTAGGCAGGAAAATTATAGCGCGCAGACCAAGCAGGAAAAATATGACGCGCAAATTGAACAATGTGTTTTGCAGGGACAGAAAGACGTTGAGGGCGGGACACAGTGTTTGGAAAATTTGTATCGCTCAAATCCTGACGAAAGTTATATAACTATATTTTTAGCAAGAGATTATGCACGATCAGGTCAAATGGATAAAGCCGAAAAAGCAATCAATTCATTCATATCTCAATATCCCGAAGATAGTTCCGGTTACAATGTCAGATGTCAAATTTTTAGCGACAGAAGAAATCTTCCGGCAGCAACTAACGATTGTCTGACGGCGATTCGGTTAGCACCTGAAAATTTCGATTATTACAGAGACTATGCTACGGTCGTCGCAATCTCCGGTAATACATCGGCGGCTGCGGACCTTTACGGCTATATTTTGTTGAAAAAGCCCGGCGATGCGCCGACGCTAGTCGCGCTTGGACGATTGTATGAAAAAACTAATCAGTTGGACAAAGCCATCGAAACTTATGAAAAATTGCTTGAACTCAAAGATTTTGATTTGAAAGACAAAGTTCGGGAAGGAATCGAAAAACTCAAACAGCGGAGAGAGCAGCAGATAAATAAGAAAAGAGAAACTCCTACAGGAAAACAAGGAGCGGCGACAATAATGCCGTCTGCAAATTAAGCCGGTTATATTTGCAGTGGAAAAAATTATAAAAAGGCATCGTTAAAGCGCGACGGCAATAATTAAATTTAAAAGCGACACAAGAGTTGAATGAACGTTTTCTGCGGAATAAATCAAGTCTCAATCAGAATCTAACTCTTTCAATTTTTGGAGAAAGCAATGCGTTTTACAAAGCGAGGAAATAATTTGACGGCGAAATCGTTTAATCTCGCGCTCGTTCTTCTAATCACCGGCGGTTGTCTGCTCTCGGTTGCGTGCCAGAGCAAAGAGCAGAAGGCGACGACGACGTTGCAGCGATGTCAAACGCTGCTCGATCAGGATCGGCTGCCCGATGTCGTCAACTGTTATCACGAGGCGATGCAAGCCGACCCGCAAAACGCGCCGGAGATTTCTCGGACGGGCAAAACGGCGTTCTTCAAAAAGTGCGTCGAATACAAACAAAAGAGCGATTACAAGACAGCGATTATTTGTTTGGAAGGCTTTACGGCATTAGAGCCGCAGATGGCGAATGGTTATTTTCTGTTGGCGGACAGTTATTACAGATATTTTCAGGAAGATCGGAAAGCGCGCGGGCAGGCGGACAAAGAGTTGTTGGACAGAGCGGAAAACGCGGTCAAAAACGGCTTGGATATTAAATCTGACGATGCGGGAGCGCATTCACTTTACGGTCAAATCCTCGCAGACGATGGAAAGAAACAAAATGCTTTGCTAGAACATCAAACTGCAATTAAACTTTCCCCGCAAACATATGTCTTTTGGATATATTTTATGATAGCGCAGGAAAAATTTGGCGACGATGAAGAAGCAATAAAAAGCTGCTATAAGGCACTCGCTATAAAATCGGATGATCCTATGGCGTATAGTTTTTTAGGCAAACTTTACGTAAAAGTTGGAAAAACAGACGAAGCAATCGAAACATTCGAGAAGTTATTGAAAATTCAACCGGATTATGATGAAGAAGCAAATAAGCAGCTCGAAGAGTTAAAACGCTTGCGCGATGAGAAAAAGCCGAAAGCTAAGGCGGTCGGAAGGCAATAAGATGCGAAGAGCGAAATTTTTACTGATAATAGTCGCCATAGCTGGTAATTGCGTATCTGACGGAAGTTGCCAGAGCAAAGAGCAGAAGGCAGCGGCGACTTTGCAGATATGTCAGACGCTGCCGCATAAATAATAAAGATTAAAATAAAAAGTCCGACGCTTCTCACTGTTTATTTTTAATTTTTCACTAAACACAAATTTTACAATTTCGGTTTTATCCGCGAAAATTGACTTTCGGGATTTTCAATTTTCCATAGTTGTTTTTTGATTTTTAAGAATATGACCAAAAGTTTAATTTTTTGCAGTTTAGCTTTCCTGGCAATTTTTTCAGCCCGCTGTCAAACGACTCCGACGCGGATTGATTCGACTTCGCAGCCGCGCGACAATCGCGTCGTCGTCAATAAGGCGCAGGAAAATCATTCGGAAACGAACCGCGCCGAAACAAATTCCGCGCCGCTGAATGCGGAGACGGCAAACCGCAATTCGCCCGGCAACAGCGAATCGAAACCGGTTGTTGATACCAAGACTGCCGCAGCCAATCCGGCGGTTAGCAAATCGCCGGCGAAAAAATAAAATCAACGTCCGCCGCGCGGCTTTTAACGTATGCCGAAATTTATGTTGACGGCTAATGTTCTGGCAAAGGAAACCGGCGTTTCGCTTTACACGGTGCGCCATTATACGCGCGTCGGGCTGCTCAATCCGCGGCGCGACGCGCGCAACAATTATAAAATTTATCAGCCTTCGGACGCGGCGCGTTTGCGTTTTATCGTCGCCGCCAAAAATTTAGGCTTCACGCTCCACGAAATCTCGCAGATTCTCGGCAAAGCCGCGCACGGCAAATCGCCCTGTCCGATGGTCAGAGAAATAATCGTCAAACACATCGAAGAAAACAAACGCAAAATCCGCGAGCTGCAAAAACTTCAAAAGAAAATGGAACACGCGCTCGGCGATTGGTCTGAATTAAAAGACTCGATGCCGAACGGAACTTCCGTCTGTCATCTAATCGAATCGGTCGCAGAGGAAAAGTGGAAAAGTAGAAAAGTGGAAAAGTGAAAAAGTAAAACTCAAAATCCATTGAAAATTGGAATAACGGAGGTCTCGAAAATAATTTTCAATGCGTATTTGTAAAATCAAACTTTTTCACCCTTTCACTTTTCCACTTTTTCACTTTTTCCTCGCTTGACCTGACACCCGCTCACAGGTTGTAGAATGGTTTTTGGAGACATTTATGGACGAAATTTATACTGCGACCGAAACATTTACCGACCCGATTTGCGGAATGAAAATCGCGCCGGAAAAAGCGGCGGGAACGCTCGAACGGAACGGCGAAACTTTTTATTTTTGCTCGAAGGGCTGTCTTGAAAAATTCAAAAACCAAATCGCACCGGCGAAAAACATTCAGCCGATGATTCAACTCGGCAGACGAAAAACTTCGGAGAAAGATTTCGAGACGTTCGTTGATCCGGTTTGCAAAATGCTCGTCAAACCCGAAACGGCGGCGGGCAAATTTACATATAAAAACGCGGATTATTATTTCTGCGCGGTCGGCTGTTTGCACAAATTCCGACAAACACCGGAAAAGTTTTTAGACGCGAACCGCGCGCCCGAACCGACGAGCGACGCACCCGCCGGAACGGAATACACTTGTCCGATGCACCCGGAAATCCTGCAAATCGGCGCGGGAATTTGCCCGAAATGCGGAATGGCACTGGAGCCGAAAACCTTTTCGCTCGACGACGCGCCCGATCCCGAATATCTCGATATGCGGCGACGTTTTTGGATTTCAGCCGCGCTGACGATTCCGGTTTTCGCGCTGGCGATGCTTGAAATGCTGCCGAATTTTCAGCAAATAATCGCGCCGCAAATTTCCGTCTGGATTCAATTCGTTCTTGCCGCGCCGGTGGTCGTCTGGGGCGGACTTCCCTTTTTCGTGCGCGGTTGGCAGTCAATCGAAAACAAAAGCCCGAATATGTTTACGCTGATCGCCGTCGGCACGGGCGCAGCATTTTTGTTCAGCGTTTTCGCGCTCGTTTTTCCGAATATTTTCCCTGCGGAAATGCGCGACGCACACACGGGCGCGATTCCCGTCTATTTCGAATCGGCGGCGGTGATTACGACGCTCGTTCTGCTCGGACAAATTTTAGAGCTGCGCGCCCGCGCCCAAACTTCCGGCGCGATTCGCGAGCTTTTGGGACTCGCGCCGAAAACGGCGATGATTGTTTTCGACGACGGCGACGAAGCGGAAGTCGAAATTAAGGATTTACAGGTCGGCGCAAAAATTTCGGTTCGCGCCAACGAAAAAATTCCGACCGACGGCGTGATTTTAGAAGGCAAAACAATTGTTGACGAATCTATGATTACAGGCGAACCCGTCGCCGTCGAAAAATCAGCGGGCGATCAAGTAATCGGCGCAACAATCAACGGCAATCGCGCATTCACGATGCGGGCGACGCGCGTCGGCAGCGAAACCTTGCTGTCGCAAATCGTCCGAATGGTCGGCGAAGCGCAACGTTCGCGCGCGCCGGTCCAAAGATTAGCCGATCAGGTCGCCGCCTTTTTCGTTCCGGCGGTCGTTTTAATTGCCGTCGCCGCGTTCGTCGTTTGGCTGACGTTCGGCAGCTTCGCGCTCGCGCTCGCGGCGGCGATTTCGGTTTTAATCATCGCCTGTCCGTGCGCGCTTGGCTTGGCAACCCCGATGTCAATTATGGTCGCTACGGGACGCGGCGCGAAAGCCGGAGTTTTGATTAAGAAAGCCGAAGCGTTGGAAATTTTGGAAAAGGCGAACACGATTGTGGTTGATAAAACAGGAACTTTGACGATTGGGAAACCACGCCTGCAAAGCGTAATTACGAATTACGAATTACGAATTACGAATGATGAAATTCTTCGTTTCGCGGCGAGTCTCGAAAAAGCGAGCGAGCATCCGCTTGCCGTCGCGTTTCTCGAAGCGGCGCGGACGCAAAAAATCGAATTATTGAAAGTCGAAGATTTTGAAACTATCACGGGCAAAGGCGTTTCGGGAACAATTAACGGCAAAAGAATTTTGCTCGGCAACGAGAAGTTGATCGCCGCGAATTCGTTTGAAAATAACGAAGGCGTTTTGCCCGAAGAAAAAACTTTCGTCATCGAAAACAAGAACGCCGATTACCCGATTTCAAACAAAATCGAACAGCTTCGCGCCGAAGGTCAGACGCTGGTGTTTATGACGATTGACGGAGAATTTACCGGATTTTTCGGTGTTGCCGATGAAATCAAAGAATCCGCTAAAGAAGCGATTGACGAGCTTCACAAACAGAAAATCGAGATCGTGATGCTGACCGGCGATAATCGAAAAACCGCCGAAGCGATTGCGAAAAAACTAAATATTGACCGGATTTTCGTCGACGTTTTGCCCGCTGAAAAAGCCGCTCAAATCAAACAATTGCAGGCGCAGAACAAAGTCGTCGCAATGGCGGGCGACGGCGTGAACGACGCGCCCGCGCTCGCGCAAGCCGATGTCGGAATCGCGATGGGAACCGGAACGGATGTGGCGATTGAATCGGCAGACGTAACTTTGCTGAAGGGCGATTTGCGCGGCATTTTAAGAGCGAGAAAATTGAGCGCGGCGACGATGCGAAATATCCGGCAAAATCTTTTTTTCGCCTTCGCGTATAATTTAATCGGCGTGCCAATCGCGGCGGGCATTCTCTACCCGTTTTTCGGCGTGCTGCTTTCGCCGATGATCGCTTCGCTGGCGATGACGTTCAGCTCGTTTTCGGTTATTATGAACGCTTTGCGGTTGAGGAATTTGAAATTATGAAGAAAACAGCTCTGGCGATTCACGGCGGCGCGGGAACGATTCTGCGCGGCGAAATGACGGCGGAAATAGAGCGGGCGTATCGCGCCGGTCTGCAAAACGCGCTCGACGCGGGTTGGGAAATTTTATCGAAAAACGGCGCGGCGATTGACGCGGTTGAAGCGGCGGTCGTCGCGCTCGAAGATCATCCTTTATTCAACGCCGGACGCGGCGCGGTGTTTACGCATCTCGGCACAAACGAATTGGACGCTTCGATTATGAACGGCAAAAATTTGCAAGCCGGCGCGGTCGCCTTTATCCGCAACATCAAAAATCCGATTAAACTCGCCCGGCTCATAATGGAAAATTCCGAACACATACTGCTCGCGGGCGACGGCGCGATGGAATTTGCCAATCAATGGAACGTCGAATTCGCGCCCGATGAATATTTTTTTACCGAACACCGCTATCGCCAACTGCTCCGCGCGATGGATGAAAACGTCGTCCGACTCGACCACGCTGACTCGGTGAACAACGAAAAAGTAATAACTAACAACGAAAATCAGGAAGGAAACGAAATCCAAAATCCAAAATCCAAAATCCAAAATCCAATCGGCACGGTCGGCGCGGTCGCCTGCGATTTTGAAGGAAATTTGGCGGCGGCGACTTCGACCGGCGGAATGACGAATAAAAAATTCGGGCGCGTCGGCGACACGCCGCTTGTCGGTCAGGGAACTTACGCCGACAACCGAACCTGTGCCGTCTCCTGCACCGGACACGGCGAATTTTTTATGCTCGCGTCCGCCGCGTTCGACGTTTCGGCGCGGATGAAATATAAAAATTTAGGTTTGTCTGACGCGGCTTTTGAAACGGTCGAATATCTGCGCGCAATCGGCGGCGAAGGCGGTTTAATCGCGGTTGACGCTTCGGGCAACGTCGCGCTGCCGTTTAACTCGGAAGGAATGTATCGCGCGTTCGTTGATTCGAGCGGCGCGGCGCACATCGAAATTTACAGAGATTAAGTCGCTTCTTCGTCAATGATAATTTCTTCAGTCGGTTTAATTCTCAAAAGCGTCAGACGTTTTTCGTCGCCCCGCAAAACTTCGATGTCCAATCCGCGAATCGCTAAACGCTCGCCGATTTTCGGAACGTAACCGGCTTCGCTCGTGACCAGTCCGGCGATGGTCGTAAAATCGTCGTCTTCGATTTCAAAACCGAACAACCGCTCGATTTTGCCGATTTCGGTCGAGCCGAGAACGTCGTAGAAGCTTTTGTTCGCGCCTTCGATAATTTCGATGATGTCTTCGTGTTCGTCTTCGTCCTCGATTTCGCCGACGATTTCTTCGACGATATCTTCAATCGTAATCAAGCCCGCCACGCCGCCGTATTCGTCAACGACAATCGCAATCTGTACGCGGTTGAGCTGCATATTCTTTAAAAGCTCGGCGGCGGATTTCGTTTCGGGAATGAAAAACGCCGGACGCAGAAGCGTTTCGATGGTTTGCGTTTCGTTGTTTTCCGACCACGTATTCAAAAGGTCGCGGACGTAAATCACGCCTTCGATATTGTCAATCGAATCCAGGTAAACGGGTAGCCGCGAAACCTTCTGTTCGATAATCAAATCGCGCACGTCTTTGACGGTCGAGTTAATCGGCACGGCGATTATTTCCGTGCGCGGTGTCATAATTTCGCCGGCTTTGGTTTCGCTGAATTCGAACATTGTTTCAAGCAGCTCGCGGTCTTTTTCCTCCAAAATCCCTTCGGCTTCGCCCATTTCAATCAACGCCTGTTTGTCTTCGGCGTTGTCTTCTTTGGTTTCTTCGACGGTTTGATTCGGCACGATTGTCACTTCGAGGCTGGAATTTTCCTTTGTAAAAAATTGAAACGGGTCAGCCAGTGCCGACAAAAATCCGTAAAACGGACGCGCCGCCGGCAGCAGAAAAAGCAATTTCGTTTCCGGGTTTTTCCAAGTCAGAACGCGCGGAATAATTTGTCTGGCAATAATCGAAGCGGCGAGCGCGAGGAGCAGCGAAAAGATTAAGAGTTCCGCGTGCGACGAGCTGAAATTTGAAACGATGACGACGATTAAAACCGAAAAACAGATCAGCAAAATCTGTATCGCCGCCGACAGCGCGAACCGAAAGCGCGGGCGGTTTTCTAAAATCTCTTGCAAAAACGCGACGGTTTTCGTTTTCGTGCTGGTTTCAAAATCCGAGGAAAGCCGCCGCAAACCGACATCGCTCAGTTGCGAGAATGCCATATCAATCGTCGCCAAAAACGTCAGAACAAGCAAGATCAGGACGGCGATAGCTATTTCAATTTCCATATTCGGCTCATTTTAAATTAGAAATCGTGAAATAGTAAATCAATCGTTCAAAAATCGCGCCGCATCTTTTTCAACCAGCCAATATAAATCGCCGTTTGTCAGCCGCACATTTTGCGACGGCAGCGTTTCCGGCTGAAATTCGCCTTCCAAAACCGCGCGTAAAGTTTCCGCTTTCTCCGCGCCTTTGACGAGAAAAACGACGTTCGCCGCCGCGTTGATAACCGGAAAAGTCAAGGTCAAACGATTCGTGTTTAATTTTTCGACCCGGTTGGCGACGGCAATCATTTCTTTTTCCAGTAACGCATCGGTGTGCGGAAAAAGCGAAGCCGTGTGTCCGTCGTCGCCCATTCCGAGCAGAATCAAATCGAAGCGCGGAACTTCGACCGCGTTTTTGTTTTGGACGACTTCGATTTTTCGCCCTTCATAAAACGTCCAGATTTTTAAAAGATAATCGGCGGCGGTTTCTTCGGCGTTCGCCGATTCGGTTTGCCATCGGAAAACATTTTCCGGCTTGATTTCAAGCGGCACGAACAAATTTTCGTTTGCCATTTTGAAATTGCTTTCGTCATCGTCGGGCAAAACATTGCGCTCGTCGCCGAAAAAGAAAAAGACCCGGTTCCATTCGACGCGATCTTTAAATTCGCCGGTCGTCAAAAGTCTATATAAAGTTTTCGGAGTCGAACCGCCCGCGAGCGCGACCGTAAAATCGTTTTTTCGTTCGATTGATTTTTGCGATAATTCGACAAATTTTTCTGCCGCAAATTGATTTAATACTTCGATCTCGTCGAAGATTTTTACGATTCGGTTTTCCATAATTTTTAGACGAATTTTAATTCTTTCACTGAAAAGGTCGGCAAATATTAAATTTACCGACCGTATGATACATATTTCATTGTTATCTTTAAAGATGCTTTTGACCGTTTATTCTACCGAATTTTTCCGCTTGTGACTATCAGATTCGAGATGAACTTGATAATTTTTCAATTTTTGCTTGACATAATTAACCTCTCAAATGTAATCTTCCTCTAACCCCATATTTCCCTGTAATAGTTTTCAAAATAAATTTCGACTTACTGAGATTACCGGTATAGCTGTAGTTTCAAATCAACCTGCTTTTTTCTATTTTCAAAAATTTATGAAAACGTCTAATACAATGTGCCTTCGTATTTCCTTTTTTTGCAGCAATTCTTTTCTCTGTTTTGTTATTACCCGTAAATTTAAGCGCATCGGTTAATTATGCTGATTTTTCCGATAATCCGACCAGTCTTGTTTTTGTCGGAGACGGCAGTTATTAAAACGGTTCGGCAAGGTTAATTAATAGCTTCTGGGGAAAAACTGCTCTATGGACAAAAGACCCTCAGCCGGTTCGTGACGGTTTTGTCTGTATGTTTTCGTTTCGCATTTCAAATCCGCAGGCTTATCCCGGTCTTGATCCAAATTATCCGAGACAAAACGGTGCAGACGGTTTCGCTTTTGTTATCCATACTTGGGGAACGGGAGCCATCGGCAATAGCGGTGGGCAGATGGGATATGCGTCGGATACAGATAACGATCCGTTAGGAATTCCTTATAGTCTGGCAGTCGAATTTGATACTTACAAAAACGCCGAGTTGCACGACCCTGACGGAAATCACATCAGCGTCCACGCCGGACAATACTATAATAACGCCGACGAAACTAACGGCAACGTATTGGCGAGCATCAACAGCGCGGCTTTGGGCATTAATATGAAAGACGGTGCCGTTCATAATGTGCGGATCGAATATGACGGGACAATTATGAAAATCTTCGTTGATGATTTCACAATTCCCAAATTAAACTTTCCGGTTAATTTCGACAATATACTCTACAGCGGTTCGGAATTGGCAACTATCGGATTTACCGCTGGTTCGGGCGTTGAAAGCGAAAACCACGAAATTTTGAATTGGTCGTTCGTTTCCAATAACCCGGATGCTTGTCCAGCTGGATTTGCCGCGAGATGCTTCGGACCGGGCGCGCCGGATGCCACTATTGCCGGAACTAACTCCGTAACCTCGAATGAATATTACCAACCGGCAGGACTCGGCTTAATTGCTAATATAGATACGGCGGTTTTGCCGGACAGGTCAACGGAATTGTGGGCAAAATATTATTTTCCTAATAATTTAAGCGGTGGACCTTATCCCTTAGTCGTTTTATTACACGGTAATCACTATACGTGCGGAACTGGAATAAATCCGAGAAATGATTCGAACCGTGATTATACGGACAGTGGTCAATGTCCTTCCGGATACGTAGTAACTCAAATCATCAAGGATATGATTATTTGGCTGATAAACTAACTTCTCAGGGATATATTGTCGTCTCCATAAATGCGAATCGCGGAATAACTGCTGGATTATCTTACGCATTTCGATCAACATTCCCTGATTATGCCGCCGACCCTATATTAATATGGGCTAGAGGTCGGTTAGTTCTCAGACATCTGCAAAGATTGAGCGAATGGAATGAAGGTGTTACCGAGTTTATCAGTAAAACAAGTCTCGGCACAGAAAAAAATGACTTTACCGGCTGGCGAGGAATGAAAATAACCATCGGAGCGTCTCCGGTAAAAATTAAAGCATTAGGACGAATGTTCAAATTTGGCAACAGCCAAACTCATCTGATGAGGATTGTTAAAGAAAGCGATAAATCATAAATCGCCGAGGTCTCAATACCGATGACTAATTGGAATAGCGCGCAATTTAAATATGTAAACTTAACAACGCCCGTTACTTTGGCGGCGAATACGAGTTATTACATAGTCAGCCAGGAAACGAGCGGCGGCGACAAATGGAGTAGCGATACTGACACGACGCTTGTGCCGACCGACATAGCCGCCATCAACGGAACTATCTCCAGTGCAGACGGCGTTACATACGGCACACCCGGTATGACTGTCAACAAAAGTTTTGGACCTGTAGATTTCATATACGAACCCGTGGATTCAGCTTATATCAAAATCAAAACACTCGGCACGGTAAGAAACAATCTTGCCGGTTACGTCGGAATAAAAATAACAACCGGCGATACGACAGTTAATGTCCGTTCTTTGGGAAGAATCTTTGTAAAGCTCCCCTAATTGATACCAATTCAGATTACAGTTTTCCGGCTGATTGAGCTACTCCCAAAAACGAGACCGCTCTAAAGTAGAGTTTCCGAGCTTCCGTGA
>CAXSGY010000037.1:0-39673 GCA_964237235.1 uncultured Pyrinomonadaceae bacterium | reverse complement strand
ATTCCTTCGGGCGAGCAGTTCGTATCAACGACCGCGACGACCGGAATATTCAAACGGTTGGCTTCGGCGACGGCGATGTCTTCCTTGCGCACGTCTATGACGAAAAGCATATCCGGCAAGCCGTTCATATCCTTGATGCCGCCGAGATTTTTCATCAAACCTTCGTGTTCGCGGTCAAGTCCGAGGCGTTCTTTTTTCGTCAGCATCTCAAAGCGACCGTCTTCCTTCATCGCTTCGATGTCCTTCATTTTCTTGACCGATTTTTGAACGGTTTGCAGATTCGTCATCAATCCGCCGAGCCAGCGGTTATTGATATAAAATTGTCCGCAGCGTTCGGCTTCTTCCTTAATGGCTTCCTGCGCCTGTCGTTTCGTGCCGACGAACAAAATTTTCATTTTCGGGCGTTCGGTGACGGCATCCTGCACGTAGGCGAGCGCGTCTCGGAAAAGCTTCTGCGTTTTTTGCAGATCAATAATATAAATGCCGTTGCGCTCACCGAAAATATATTCCTTCATTTTCGGATTCCAACGGCGAACCTGATGCCCAAAGTGAACTCCCGCTTCGAGCAGTTCTTTCATCGTGACTGTAGCCAAAATTTAAATCTCCTTAACTTTATTGGTTTTTGTACTCGCTCAAACTGCATTGATAAACCAATAGATTCGAGCGATGGTTTTTAGTTTTTAGTTTTTGGTTTTTAGCTTTGTCATTTTCAGTCGATTGGTTGCCGCGAAAATTTCGGCAAACAAGACCAAAGACCAAAAACTAAAAACCAAAGACAAAAAACTATCTCTTAGAAAATTGGAAACGCGCACGCGCGCCTTTCTGACCGTATTTTTTACGTTCCTTTTTGCGCGGATCGCGGGTTACGAGTCCGGCTTTTTTCAAAGTCGGGCGCAAATCGGCGTTATATTCGAGAAGGGCGCGTGTAATTCCGTGGCGAACCGCGCCGGCTTGTCCGGCAGTGCCGCCGCCCGCGACGTTAACGAGAATATCGAATTTGCCATCGGTGTCGGTCAAACGCAGCGGTTGATGAATAATCATCCGCAAAGTTTCGTTCGGAAAATAATTTTCAAACTCGCGGCGATTGATTTTAATCGCGCCGCTGCCCGGACGAAGATAAACGCGCGCCGTCGAAGTTTTTCTGCGCCCCGTTCCGTAATATTGAATGTCTGCCATATTCTTTAGTGGTGAGTGGTAAACGGTAAGTGGTAAGTTTCGGAAAGTTTTTCACTTACCACTTACCGTTTACCACTCACCACTTAATTTTATTTCGTTTCGATTTCGATTGCTTCGGGGCGTTGCGCGGAATGGCGGTGTTCGCCTTCGGCGTAAACTTTTAATTTCTTCGCCATCGCCTTGCCGAGCTTCGTTTTCGGCAACATTCCTTTGACGGCTAATTCGATGACGCGCTCCGGTTTGGTTTCGAACATATTTTTAACCGAAGTTTCTTTGAGTCCGCCCGGATAAAGCGTGTGATAGCGGTAAACTTTCTGCTCGTTTTTCGACCCCTTAAAAATCGCGTGTTTCGCGTTGAGGACGACGACGTGGTCGCCCATATCGAGAAACGGCGTGTAAGCCGGATTGTTTTTGCCGGTCAAAATTCGGGCGACTTCGGTCGCCAGACGACCGACGGTTTTGCCCTTTGCGTCCACGACGAACCATTTACGGTTTTCCGCCAAATTCTTTCCGCTCGGAAAATAAGTACTCATAATAGTCTGCTCTGCAATAGATTTTCGCCAAAACGCGAACGGTTAGAATATCAAATAAACGATTTTTACGTCAAGTAACAAAAGGCTTTTCTACAAATTGAAGCCGAATCTTTGCCCCGCCAAAATCAAACCGATGATCGTTTTCGCGTCCTCGATTTCGTTCCGGCGAATCATTTCAAACGCTTCGTCGAATGAAAATCTTTGGACTTCGAGCAATTCATCGTCTTCTAAATTCTGCGCGGTTTCGGTCAAATCAGTCGCCAAATACACAAACATTTTTTCGGATAAAAAGCCGGGCGAAACGTAAAACTCCGACAGTTTTTCGACTTTTGCAGCGGTTACGCCGATTTCCTCTTCGAGTTCACGGATCGCGCCCGTCTCGGCATCTTCGCCTTTTTCCAGCGAACCGGCGGGAATTTCCCATAGATATTTTTCGGCGGCGTGGCGGTATTGTTTGACGAGCGCGACGGTTTGGTCGGCAAAAACCGGAACGATCACCGCGCTGCCGTCGTGCGCGACGATTTCGCGGTCGTATTCGATGTCGCCTTCGCGGATTCGGTCAATCGAAACGTCGAAAATTCTGCCTTCGTAGATTAATTTGGTTGAAATGTTTTCAGGTTTTTTCATAATTTTTTAAACACATAGAAACATTGGAAACATAGATTTTTATGCGAATCTCACAGTCATATAAAAACCTACGTTTCCTATGTTTCTATGTGTTTAATTTCCCGTCTTGATTCAAAAAATCGCGCACCCGTTTCATATCTTCCCAAACTTCGCGTTTCTTGGTCGGATCACGCAGAAGATAAGCCGGATTGAAGGTCGGCATAAATGTCAAGCCGTTCGCCTCTTGAAATTCGCCGCGCACTTTAGAAATCGGTTGTTTCGTATTTAATAAAGATTTCGTCGGCGTGTTGCCCAACAGCAAAACGATTTTCGGTTTAACGACAACGAGTTCGCGCCAGACGAACGGCGTGAAAAACTTCATCAATTCGGGCGTGATTTCGTCGCCGGCGGAAATATATTTAACGATGTTCGTCAGATAACAATTTGAACGATTCAAACCGATGGAAGCTAAAATGCGGTTCAGCAAATCGCCGGTCGGACCTTGAAACGGTTTTTCCGCGTCGGCATCGGGCGGTCCGGGCGATTCGCCGACGACGGCAATCGTCGCGTTCGCGTCGCCCTGCGAAAACACGAAAAAACGATTCGCCAATTCAGGAATTGATTTGGCTTTATCAATCATTTCGCGCTTGATTTCGTCAAGCGTTTCACTCGGCGCATTCAATTCCCAACTGCCGTTGAATAAATCAGTTTGCATTTAATTTGAAGGAAACAGCTTTTCAGCTTCACTGACCTTTACTTTCTTATAACAAAAAGTTGTTTTGCCATCTTCGTCCAACTCGCAAAGGGATTTGTTTTTTAATATAAACGTGTAACTTATATTGACTGGAAAGCCATAATCAATAGTAGTATCGGAGTCAGGGATAACAATAACGTCATTTTTATCTGGGGCTGCATTCTCTGTCTTAGCTTTACCGGCTGTGTTTGATTCATTTTCTATTTTGGGAAAATTGAGAATTATTTTGTTTGACTCGGATAGCTTCCAAATTCCTTTCGTCCGACCGTTGTATATATCTCCGACGGATAAATATTCAAAAGTAAAGTCTGAATTCAATTTGTAAATTGTGCAGTGAAAAGGACAATCTTTATAAATGCCGACAAACTTTTGTGCGTTGTTTTGAGAAAACACTTGTCCGAACAAAAGCAAAATCACAGAGAATGAAAATAGAAATTTATTCATTGGTTTCAAAAATTATTATGCGTTTTGAAATTAAAAGGTTGGAAAGGCGCGTCAAAAAGTTGCGCCGAAAAATATCTCCCAACCGGAATTTGCCCGTCCAAAATCTCAGATTTTGAAATTTCGGCGGTTTGTTTTATCGGCTGATAATCAAAAACGATATTGCAAAACGCTTTGATTCCGACATCGAGACGGCTGTCGTCAATGTAAAAATCCGGCGTGTGGTGCGCCGCCGTGTCTTTGACGTTTTTGCCTGCGGGCATTCCGCCGACGAAAAAGAAAAACGCCGGAGCTTTCAGGCGATAATATGAAAAATCTTCCGCTCCCGTCGTCCATTCGGTTTCGAGCAGATTCGTTTTGCCGACCGCTTTTTCGAGCGACGGCAGCGTTTGATTGACCAATTCGGGCGTGTTGTAGGTAACGAGCGTTTTCGTTTCAATCGAAACTTCGGCGGTCGCGCCCATACTTTCGGCGATTTTCTGCGCTGTGTTTTTGATGCGTTCGTGAACGTCCTTCTGCATCGCATCGTCGAGCGTTCTGATCGTTCCCGCCATCGTCATTTCTTCGGGAATGATATTTTCCCGAACACCGCCGTTGATTTTTCCGACGGTGATGACGACCGGAGCCTTCGTCAGCTCCGACTGGCGCGAAACGATCATCTGCAAGCCCTGAATAATCTGGCTGCCGATGGCAATCGGGTCAACGCCGAGCCACGGCTGCGAGCCGTGCGATTGTTTGCCTTTAACTTTAATCGTGAACCAATCCGCCGCCGCCATAAACGAGCCGGTTTTGTATTTGATTTTCCCGATTTCCGTCTGCGCGTTGATGTGTATGCCGAAAATCGCGTCAATTTTCGGCGTGTCCATCACGCCTTCCCTAACCATCAAAGCCGCGCCGCCTTCTTCGCCGACCGGCGCGCCTTCTTCCGCCGGTTGAAAAATAAAGACGATTGTGCCGCGCAGTTTCGATTTCATTTTCGACAAAACTTCCGCCGTTCCCAAAAGCATCGCCACGTGCGTATCGTGTCCGCAGGCGTGCATCACGCCGACCGGCGCGCCGTTGTATTCAGCCTTTTCTTTGGATGCGAACGGAATGTTGACTCGTTCGGTAACCGGCAAGCCGTCCATATCGGCGCGCAGCCCGATAACCGGACCGGGCAAATCGCCTTTCAAAATTCCGACCACGCCGGTTTTCGCAACTTTCGTTTTTACTTCTAAATTAAGCGCGCGCAATTTTTGCTCGATATACGCGGAAGTTTTAAATTCGCGGTTACCGAGTTCGGGATATTGATGCAGATGTCTGCGCCATTCAATCACCTGCGGCAAAATTTTATCGGTCGCTTGATTGATTTGCGCGCTCATATCAACGGCGAAAACATTCGCACACAACATCGAAAAAACAAAAATCGTCGTCAGAAATTTTTTCATTTTTTTTTGCAATTTCAAAATCTAATTTTCAGTTCGGGTTAACCATTCGGCGAATTTTTCTTCGACCGCTTCGCGCGAAAGTTTTCCGTCGGCGATGGCGAGAAATAATTCGATGATTGCATCTTCCGTCGTATCGAGAAGAAAACCGTTGATTTCCAGAAACACCCCCGACGACCGCCGCCGCGATTCTTTTATTTCCGTCGAGAAATGCGTGGGCTTGAGACAAATGTTAAGCGTAGGTCGCGGCGAGTTTGGCGACATCTTCGGTTTCATAATAAAAACGATTTTCCGCCGCTTTTACCGCCGATTCTAATGCGCCTTCGTCTCTTAAACCGTGAATTCCGCCGAATCGGTCAATAGATTTTCGTTGAATAATGAGGACCGACAGCTTATCAATAAATTTCACTTATCGTCCGCTCCTTTGGCGAGTTCGACGAAAATGTTGTCCCAGCGGTCGAAAATTTTTTCCGTCGCGTCGGCGATTTCACGGCTTTTCGCGGATTCTTGCGTCGAACACAAAATCAAAGCGTTATCTGTTTCCGTCAAATCTATTTCATCGCCCGCCGAAATTCCGAAGTTTTCCAAAACTTCTTTCGGAATCAAAACGGCGACGGAATTTTCTGTTCCCTGAGTGGTTTTTATTTTATACATAATAAACTCCTTCGGAATAAATCTTACTACGATTTATTCAAAAAATCGCGCACCTTTTTCATATCTTCCCAGACTTCGCGCTTCTTCGACGGATCGCGTAAGAGATATGCCGGATGAAAAGTCGGCATTACGTTGATGCCGAAATAATCCTGAAATTCGCCGCGCAATTTGGTGATGCCGACTTTGGTGTCCAAAAGATTCTGCGTCGCCGTATTGCCCAAAACGACGATTATCTTCGGGCGCACGACGGCGATTTCGCGCTTTAAAAACGGGCGGCAGGTGTGCGCTTCGGGCAGCGTCGGCTGGCGGTTGCCCGGCGGACGGCAACGGTTGACGTTGCCGACTAAAACGTCTTCGCGCTTTAAGCCGATTGAACCGATAATTTTATTGAGCAGCTCGCCCGCGCGTCCGACGAACGGCACGCCTTCGGCATCTTCGTTCGCGCCCGGAGCCTCGCCGACGAACATCAAATCGGCTTGGAAATTGCCGCTCGTGTGAACAATTTTCGTGCGCCCTTCGTGCAGAGGGCAGCGCGTGCAGTTGCCGATGTCGAGACGGATTTCTTCAATCGTTTCATTCGACTCGGTTAGCGTCGGTTTGAAGTCGCCGAACAGCGAATCTTGCGGTTCGGCTTCGGCAATCAGTTTTTTCGGCATTTGATCTGTTTCCCTCGCTTGTTCGTTATTTAATTGGTTCGATACAAAAGAATTTCGTTTCGGCAGAGAAGGCAGCCTTGATAATTTCGTCGCTTCCAAAAGACTCTGGCGCGAAGAATTTATTTCAGTGTTCGCCGCCGGTTTCGTCGTCTCGATTTTCGGTATTTCAAATTCAGTCGGCACGAATTTTTCTAATCTGTCCTGCGAAATTTTCGTTGCCGCTTCGAGCGGTTTTGAACTTTGGACTTTGAATTTCGAATCGGCAATCTCCGGCAAATTGACGCTCAAATTTTCCGCGCCGAGTTCCTGCAAATATAAAATTTGCTCTTTTACGTCAGACAGCAATGCGGAAAATTCGTCGTTCATTTTATATTTTTGATTTTTTATTTGCGTCTTAATTTTATCACTTCGTTTAAAATTACGTCCGCCAAATCGCGCTTCGACATCAACGGCAGTTCGATTTCAGCTTCCGGCGTGATAATCGTGGCGATGTTCGTATCGCTGTTAAAACCAGCGCCCGTTTTGGTGATGTCGTTGGCGACGACCAGATCGAGATTTTTTTTCGCCATTTTCGATTTCGCGTAATTGACGACATCGTTTGTTTCCGCTGCGAAGCCGACGACCAAAAGATTTTCGTGGCGGTTTTTTGAAACATTCGACAAAATATCCGGCGTTTTTTCGAGTTCCAATGTCAAAATGTCCTGATTAGTTTTCTTGATTTTAAAGTCCGCCACGTCTTTCGGACGATAATCGGCGACCGCCGCCGCGCCGATAAAAATTGACGCTTTCGGCAATTCGCGCATTACGGCTTGAAACATTTCTTCGGCAGAAATCGCCCGCGCGACTTCGACGTTTTCCGGCGGCGAAACCGTCGTCGCGCCGCACACGACCGTGACCTTTGCGCCGCGCCGCGCCGCCGCTTCCGCGACCGCGAAACCCATTTTCCCCGACGAATGATTGGAAATAAACCGCACCGGATCAATCGCCTCGCGCGTGCCGCCGACGGTTATTAAAAGGCGTTCGCCTTTTAAGTCTTGAGTCTTGAGCCTTGAGCCGAAAGTCCGGTCTTGTGTTTTTGGACTCAAGACTTCAGACTTCAGACTCAAGATTTTCAACGCTTGCCTTGCAATATTCTCGACATCTTCCAACTTTCCCGTGCCGATGGTTTTGCAGGCTAATTCGCCTGCAATCGGCGCGACGAAATGAACGCCGTCGGCTTTTAATTTTTCCACGTTTCGCTGCGTCGCCTGGTGATTCCACATCGAAACGTTCATCGCGGGCGCGACCATTATCGGCGCGTTCGACGCGAGATAAGTCGAAGATAAAAAATCGTCGGCAATGCCGTTGGCGAATTTGGCTAGAATATTCGCCGTCGCCGGAACGATCAGCAGTAAATCTATGTTCTGCGAAAAATTGATGTGAGCAATCGGGTCGGGATTTTCCGGCGCATAATCGTCAACCAGAACGTAATTTTCCGTCAAGGCGCGAAACGTCAGCGGCTGGATAAATTCCGTCGCGTGTTTGGTCATTGCCACGCGCACTTCGCAGTTTTGTTTTTGCAAAAGCCGCAAAACCTCAATCGCCTTATAAGCCGCGATACCGCCGCACACGCCCAAACCGACGTGAAACTTTTTCGTTGAATCAGCCATAATAAAATTCAAATGCGAGTTTAACATTAACTTTTCGGCGAAAAAAGCGGCGGCAATCCGTCGCGCCGACTGTTAATTTCCACAGTAAAATTTTTCGGCGGCTGTGTTAGAATTTCAAAAGTTTCAAGAGTTTTAAATTTGCATCGGCGAACAACCGAAAATGTCCAGGAAACAAGCAACGGAACAACCGAATCTTTTCGAGCAAAGCGTCGCGCCGGACGCGGCTGAAACGATTCTTTTATATGCGCTCGGCGAATTTCAATCGCGCGGCAAAATTCTTGCCAACCGCGAACTGGCGCTCGACCGTCTGCGCGGCGCGTTCAAACGCGCTTCGGAAAAATTCGGGACGGAAGAATTTTCCGACGAAACGCTGGCGAAAAACTTGGAAAGACTCGGCGCGAAAATTGTCAAGGTGCCGAGCTTCGTTGCCAAACATCCGTTTCGCATAACCGTTTTCGTTGATTTGGCTGAAAAATCAAAAAACTTTTATAAGAAATCGCTCGAAAATGACTGAAGAAAAAACATCGCAAGCTGAATTTTGGCAATACGTCGAGAAAAATCGCGCTCCGGTTGAGAAGGCTTTGCGCGATTTTTTGCCGCTCGCGCCGCCGAATATCGAGACGAAATTTAACGAAGCGGTCGAATACGCTTTATTCTCCGGCGGCAAACGTCTGCGTCCCGTGTTGACTTTGCTCGGCGCGGAATTAGTCGGCGGCAAAACGGATTTGATTTTGGCGGCGGCGGCGGCGGGCGAATTTATACACACCGCGTCTTTGATTTTTGATGATTTGCCGGCGATGGACAACGCCGCCGAACGGCGCGGGCAAACGTCTCTACACGAACAGTTCGGCGAAGGCTTGGCGATTTTAGTCGCCATCGGTTTTTTGAACGCGGCTTACGGATTGGTTTTTGTCAATCACACCCAAATGCCCGAACGCGCGATGGCGGCGCACGCGGAGATCGTCGAATGTGTCGGCGCGGCGGGAATGGTCGGCGGACAATCAATAGATTTAGCGTTGGCGCAAAGCGCGGCGGCGAACGAAATTACGAACGCCGAAACCGAATCAAACAGAAATCTGAAAACGTCGGCTTTGATGCGCCTTGCGTTAAGAGTCGGAGCGATTCTGGCGGGCGCGAATTATCTCGAACTCGCCCATCTTTCGCGCTTTGCCGAACTGCTCGGCGACGCTTACCAATTAAGCGACGATTTGATTGATTTAGACGAAGACGCGGCGATTTTCAAAGACAACAGAACTTTCGCCGCGCAGCAGAGCGAGACGGCGCGGTTGAAATTAAAAACGATTGTCGAAGAAGCGAAACGAATCTTAATCGAAAATTTCCCGTCGAACGAAGCCCGCACCTGCTTGATTCAATTGACCGATTATTTGGCGGAAAGAAAAACATAAATTATGATGATAGCCGAAGCGACGATTGATTATTCAAAGATATTTGCCCTGTTTCCGCCGGGAAACGACGTTTTTCTGCACGGACAGACTTATGAATTTTACGAAAACTTCATCGAATCAATCGGCGCGGCGAGCGGATTGCGAATCAGTTTTGACGGGGAAAATATCAAAATTATCACTCTTTCAACCAAACACGAAAAATATGTTCGATTTATCGAACGATAAATTGACAATATTAGTATGCGAAAGAAAATCAAAGTTCTTTCATTCGGTTCCTCAACGATGAAGTCGTCAAGACAGGAACGCGGCTCCGAGCCGGATTGTTGTTTTTATATTCAAAACGCCGAACTCGTCGCGCAAAAAGATTCGATTGATTTCAGCACCGATGTGCCGCTGGATGTCGTCGTCGTAATTGACGTTCATCATTCTTCGAGGGAAAAATTTGAAATTTACGCAAAGTTGAAAGTTCCCGAATTCTGGCTTTACGACGGCGAACGACTGCGAATTTATCAATTTGAAAACGAAAGCTATCGCGCCGTCAAAAAGAGTTTGGCGTTGCCGATTTTGACCGACGACGTTCTGGAAGATTTTCTAAATCGTCTCGAAAATTCCGATCAATACGAAATTTTGTTAGAGTTTGAAAAGTGGCTTGAAGAATCGAAATAGAATGCCGAACGAACTCGAAAACGCTTACCGATACTGCGAAAAAATCACCAAAACTCACGCCAAAAGTTTTTATTTCGCCGCCAAGTTTTTGCCGAAATCGAAACGCCGACCGATTTACGCGCTTTACGCTCTGTGCCGTTCGGTTGACGACGAAGTTGATGAAATCGGTGAAAATAACGGAGCCAAAGCCGTCGAAGCCGTCGAAAATTGGCGCGAAAAATTGAACGAAATTTACGAAGTCGCGCAGATAAAAACCGAAAACCGAAAACCGAAAACCGAAAACCGAAATTTTGTCTTGACCGCCTGGCGGGATTTATTAAAAACTTACAAAATTCCAAAAAATCTGCCGCTCGAACTGATGCGCGGCGTTTTGATGGACACTTCGATCAAACGTTATGAAACCTTCGAAGAGCTTTACGTTTATTGTTACCGCGTCGCTTCGACGGTCGGATTGATGTCTTCGGAAATTTTCGGTTACATTGAACCGAAAACTTTGGAATACGCCGAAGCGTTGGGCATTGCGATGCAGCTCACGAACATTCTGCGCGATGTCAAAGAAGACGCGGCGATGAACAGAATTTATCTGCCGCAGGAAGATTTACGCAGATTCGACGTTTCGGAAAAACAGATTTTCGGGAATGATTTCGATGAAAATTTTGTCGAGCTGTTGAAGTTTCAAATAACGCGCGCCCGCGATTATTACAAAAAATCGGAAAAGGGAATTCCGCTGCTCGAAAAAGATTCGCGCTTTACGGTTTTGCTGGCTTCGAGGATTTACGCCGCAATTTTAGATGAAATCGAACGGCAAAATTACGACGTTTTCAAACGGCGCGCGCATACGACTTTATTGCAAAAAATAATGATAATTCCGGCAATTAAAAGAGAGGCGAAGACTCTGTAAAATTAATCTATGTCGGCGATGTTTCTATGTGTTTAAGAAAAATTTTAAACGCATAGAAACATCGCCGACATAGAAGAGGCATTAAAAGTTCGGAACGTAAAATGTGCGCCCGCCGTCGTTGACTTTTTTCAAACCCAAATCAATCAGTTGAGTTTCGGGAACGCCCAGAAACGTGAAATGCGGCAAATCGGAAACGACGGTTTGAAACCAGCCGTGGCGGGCTAAAATTTCTCTGACTTTCACGTCTTCAAATTCTTTGACATCGAGCGCGAGCATCGAAAGATGTTGCGAAGTTCCCGGCGGCGCGACCGAATAAATAATCGGTTTTGACAAATCCTTGCTGAAAAACATTCCCTGTGATTCGAGCTTGAAAATTTCCGGCACCTGCTCGAACGGCGACAGAGTTTTGATGCGGTCGGCTTCCGTCTGGGGAATTTTTCCCTTGGAAACGTAATTTGCCAAGCCCGGATTGACGCGGCTCGCCCAAAGCTCGACGGTTCCCGCATAATCGCGGCGGGCTGAATCCGCGCCGCGCGGCGTGATTGATAAATCGTTTTGTTTGGCTTCGGCAATCGCGTCCTGCAAATTTTTCATCGCTGCCGTTTGCAATTCAACGTCGAAACCGCCAATTTTTTCCTTTGATTTAGAGACGCTGTTTTGAAACGCCGACACGTCCGCTTCGGATTTGAAAATCACCGTATTCGGCGGAGTCGCGCCGCCGCGGGCAACGAATAATCCGCCGTATTCCTTTAACAATTTTTGCCCGACGGTATCGGTCGGCGGCGTGAAACCGCCCGGCAAATTCGCCGTAAATCCGCCGCTTTTCACGTCAATTTTTTCATTTCCGGTCATTGTATTATCGGTTGTCGAATCAATTTTCGGAGTCGGAGAATTTTTCGCGTCGCTCGAAACGGTTGAAGTCGGAGTCGAGCGATTCGCTGTTCGGCGGTCGTTTTTTGAATCGTTCGACCAACAGGCGGCAACAAACGCGCACCAAATCAAAAGTAAAATCGTCGTCGAAATTTTGTTGTTCATAAAATTCTGGCGGCTAATCGTCGTCGTCGTCATTGCCGATAAGCGGCGCGAAAACCCAACCGCGATTGCCGTTTTCGGTCTGAATATACGCCCAATTTCCTTCCATTCCTTTCCATTGATCGTAATTTTCCGAATAATTGATGATGTAAATTTTCTGCCCGCGTTTGAGCGCGTTGGTTTTCTTTCCGTTCAAGTTCGGCGAGCTTCGCACGATAATATTGTTCGATTTACAATAAGCGACTGACGAACCTTGCGGAACGGACGGCGCGGGCTTCGGAGTCGGCGCGACGCTCAAATTGGTTGCGATATTCGCGTTCACCGGCGGCGGCGGCGCGGCGGTTTTCGGTTTCAACGAAAGCGTGAACGCCTTCGCCAAATCGCCGTTGTCGGTTTTCTGCGCGTTTTTCACCTGAAAAGCCCAAAATTTATGTTTGCCTTCGTCTAAAAAACCGTCGAACAAAGCGAATGCGTATTTGCCGTTCGCCAGACCTTCGGGAACGCGCAGGCGTTTGATGTCGGGTTTGCCTTCGATTGGCGCGGCTTGAAAATTTATTTGCCGGAGTGTGCCGTCGTCTTTAATCGAATCAACTTGAATCAACTTTAAATCGCCGAGCGGAATGTCTTTGCCGTCGGAATATAAAAGCAAATTCGGCTTATCTTCAACTTCGGCGAGCGCGTCGGATTTCGTCAAGCTGTCTTTCGCCTGCAGCGCGCTCGAAAAATCCTGGCGGCTGATTTCAAGAATATCGCCGTTTTTATTTTGAGCGAACATTCCGAGATGATCGGGCAAATTTTCGGATTTGGCAGCGGTTTGTTTGTTGAGCAAAAAATAGCCGCCGATGCCCGCGCCGGCGATTAAAAGCAACGTCAGAAACGCCACACCGACCCACAAACCCGTACGGCTTTTCGGCGGCGCGGATTGCGCCGGTTGAAACGGAATCGCGGAATTAAATTCGGGCGTGCGGACAGGTTTGGTTCTAAAAGCCGTCTGTACCGATTCGGGCGCGTCTTCGGGCGGCGGCGGCTGAATATTTTTGTAATGTTCGGTCGGCGCGGGCGCGTTCGCTTGATTGAATTTTACCGTCGGCGTTAAAGTTTCGCCGCAGCTGACGCAGAAACTATTATCGTCGGCGTTGTCGGCGTGGCATTTCGGACATTTCATTTTCGACAAAAAACCTCCAAGTATTTTTCGGCTTACAAATTCGGAATCCAGAACGTCTGGCTGCCGACGGAAACGGATTTTAAGCCGAGCGATGGCAGATCGCCTTCCTTCGCGCCGAGATATGTAAAATGCGGCAAATCGCTTTTCACCGTTTGAAACCAGCCGTTGTCGGCGAGAATTTTACGCACGTCCTTATTCGCAAATTGCTCGACATCGAGCGCGAGCAGAAAATTATGCTGCGACGCGCCCGGCGCGGCGACCGAATAAAGAATTGATTTCGACAAATCTTTGCTGAAAAATAAATTATTTTTTTCCCATTCCAAAACCTTAGCGATTTGCTCACGAATCGGCAAAGCGCGCGCCGCCTGTGCCTCCTGCGGCGTGATTTTTTTTTGCGCGACCCAGTAATTCAAGCCGGGATTGAATCTCGAATTCCAAAGATTAACCGTCTCTTCAAACGAGCGTCCGGCGGCGAGCGCGCCGCCGCGCGGCGAGATTTTCAGATTTTTCTTCGCCGCTTCCGCGCGGGCTTTTAGGAACGCTTCCATCGCCGGTCTCTGCAAAACGATTTTAACTTTATCAATCGTTTCCGTCTGCGGATTGCTGTTCGATTGAAACGCCTGAACTTCGGCTTCGGTCGAAAAAACGCATTTGTTGGGCAGAAACGCGCCGTTCGAGACGAAGATCGCGCCGTATTCGCTGAAAATCCGCCGCGCCGTCGAATCGGTTTTGACCGGACAAATTTTGTCCAAGGTAGTATTATAAGCGGTTTTCAGACGATTTTCGACGATTGTTTCAAAATTCGGCGCGTCGGAAATTTTTGTTTGCGCGAACGCTTTCGCGCTTCCGCTTAACATCGAGCCGAAAATTAAAAAAGCGGCGATAGCGTTTTTGCCGAAGTTCATAAATGTTATAGACAAATTAATTCGTTACCAAAAGACCGAAGCGTCAAAACAATTTGCGGCAGCGAATGGCTGAAGTCAATTAATAAAAACGCCGACCGAAAATTATTGCGTTCAATGGCTCGCTGACGCAGGCGGTGCCGACGCGCATTGAAATTTCAGCGACGAAAAATTATAACCGCAAAGATGAAGAAGATAAAATGCGAATGATTTTGCTTAATCGCCGCCGGATTCGTCCGGTCAATCTAAAATTAATTTTATCGTTTGAAATCGGGGAGGCTTGACAGTTTTCACAGACATTCTATAATTTTCGATTTGCGCTTACCGTGAGCTAAAATAATTTTTGATGCTTGAACAAGATAAATTTTGGATGCGAAAAGCGTTGCAGGCAGCCGAAGACGCGCGTCAAGCGGGCGAGGTTCCGGTCGGCGCGTGTTTGATTGATAAAAACGGCGAAATTTTGGCAATTGCCGAAAATCGGACGATTCGCCTGAACGATCCGACGGCGCACGCGGAAATTTTAGTTCTGCGCGACGCGGGCACGAAAATCGGCAATTATCGTTTGACGGAAACGACGCTTTATACGACGATAGAACCTTGCGCGATGTGCGCGGGCGCGCTGGTCAATGCCCGCATCGAAAGATTGATTTTCGGCGCGCACGATGTCAGATTCGGCGCGGTTGAAAGCGTCTTTCAAATTTGCGCCAGCAGCTCTTTGAATCATCGAATTGAAATTCACGGCGGCGTTCTGGCGGACGAATGTCGAACGCTGATGCAGGAATTTTTTCGCGCCCGACGAAACGCGAAATCAATTTGAACGAGTAATTTTCTTGCGGAGAGGTCGCATAGTGGCTTAGTGCACCGGTCTCGAAAATCGGAGTGCCGGAAACGGTACCGTGGGTTCAAATCCCACCCTCTCCGCCATTGTGTTTATTAACCCCAGTAAAGCAATAAATTTCTAAAACCTCCCCGAAAGGTTTTACCTAAATTTATTTCATTGGAGGAGTTAATCAAATGACTTTGGTTAAAAAGTTAGCGGCGGAGTTCGTCGGAACTTTATGGTTGGTTTTGGGCGGTTGCGGCAGCGCGGTTTTAGCGGCGGCGTTCGTCAAACCGGAAACGGGCAATCTCGGCATCGCTTTTGCGGGCGTTTCCTTGGCTTTCGGGCTGACGGTTTTAACGATGGCTTACGCTATCGGGCATATTTCCGGCTGTCATCTTAATCCGGCGGTGACGCTCGGTTTGTGGGCAGGAAAAAGATTTCCGGCAACGGAAATCGTGCCGTATATTATCGCGCAGGTTCTCGGCGGGATTGCTGGAGCGGGAATCTTATTCGTGATTGCGAGCGGCAAAGCGGGATTTTCGACCGCCGGCGGCTTTGCCTCAAACGGTTACGACGCGCATTCGCCGGGCGGCTTTACGATGTTGGCGTGTTTCGTCACCGAAGTCGTCATGACGTTTTTCTTTTTGATAATTATTCTCGGCGCGACACACAACCGCGCCCCGAAAGGTTTCGCGCCGATTGCCATCGGTCTCGGGCTGACTTTGATTCATCTGGTCAGTATTCCGGTCACGAACACGTCGGTTAATCCGGCGCGCAGCACGGGCGTAGCGGTGTTCGTCGGCGATTGGGCAATCGCGCAGCTCTGGCTGTTCTGGCTCGCGCCGATTGTCGGCGCAATGATCGCCGGATTTTTCTATTATTGGCTGTCCGGTGATTATCCCGATAAACCGCCGGTCGTCGGCGACTTGCCGGTCGAATAAAGGTTTTTTTGACAATTTAACAGATAAGCGGAAAGGTGCAAGAGCGGTTGAATTGGCAGCATTGGAAATGCTGTGAACCTCAAAAGGGTTCCGTGGGTTCGAATCCCACCCTTTCCGCCAATCGAATTTTGGATTTTGGAATTTAGATTTTGGATTTGACGTGGAGTTTTATATCCTTCGCGCCAATCCAAAATCCAAAATTTAAATTCCAAAATCCATATGGCTTCAGGCTCCGCACAAGGTTTGAGTTGTGAACTCCGCTAGGCGAGGAATCGAGCAACGGCAGCAATTTCAGCCTGTGTTGCGGTTAAGTCTGAAGCCGCCAAATTTTAAAAAAGAGTTGACGTTTTAGAAAAAACGTCAACTCTTTTTCGTTTGTCGGCGAAGAAATGCGGAGTTTATTTCGGCTTTCCGTTTTCGGTCAGCGCGGCTTTGAACTGCGCTTCAAAAACCGTCGTGTAATTCAAGAACTGCGGCTGATCCTTAAATTTCGCTTTCGCCAAATCGAATGCTTCTTGACCGCGCGGATCGGCTAATAAAATTAGCGAGCTTAAATTATTAAAAACTCCCTGATAATTATTTTCGGCAAGTGCGGTTTTAAAGGCTTTTAAGATTGCCGGATATGCCCGCGCGTCGCCTTTGCCCGAAGCGGCGACGACTTCCAACGCTGCCGACCGCAAGCCGTTCGGTAGCGTTGCGTCGTCGGCAAATTTCAGAGCCAAATCCAAAGCGCGTTTGTCGCCGAGCGCGGCGAGTCCTTGCAAACCGGCGGATTGCAGTCGTCCGTGCCAGGATTTTTGCGCGGTCAATTTGGAAAGCGCGTCGAAAGCTTTCACGTTTTTCGTCGTTCCGAGACCGATTGCCGCGTTGCTAACGACCGAGTAACTCGGGTCGTCCAAAGCAGCTAAGTATAAATCGGCGTATTTCGGATCGCGGCTCGTACTCAGGAATCCGAGCGCATCGGCGCGCACCAGCGAGTTTTGATCTTTCGCCGCTTTTAGCATCGTCTGTTCGGTCTGGACATCAATCTTGATTTGAACGGCGGCTTCAGGATTTTGCGGCGCGAGAAGCCGGGCGATTGCGCCGATTGTCTCGCGGCGCACCAGCCACGAAGAATCGTTCGCGGCAATGTTATTAAGAGCCGCCAAAATTTTCGTTGTATCACTCGCCGTTTTTTTGTAAAGTTCAGCCGTCGCCCAAGCTCTGCCGGTCACGTCTTTGTCCTTCGTCGCCTGATAAACGAGTTCGTCAACGGATTTATCGAATTTTAATTCCTTCAAAAGTGTACTTTCGTAATCGAAATTAATGAGCTGCGGAGCGGTCGGCGCGTCGAACGTAAGAACATTTTCGGCTTGCGGTTTGAGCCAGACACGATTAATTTTGCCGTCAATTTCGATGTCAACGTAGGTTTGAAAAAATTCGGTTTGCGGAAATTCGTTGTTCGGATCAATCTTTTGCGTCTGTTTGACGTTCAGCGTTAATTGTTTTTTCGCCGCGTCGTAATTTTTCGTTACTTCAAAAACCGGATGCCCCATTTTATAAAGCCACTCGTCGAAAAACCAATCCATCGATTGCCCGGTCGTTTCTTCAATCGCAATCCGCAAATCTTCGGTCGAAACCGGCTGGTGCGCGTTCTGCGTCAAATAACGGTTTAGTGATTTGAAAAACATTTCGTCGCCGAGATGTTTTCGCAGCATATGCAAAACCGAGCCACCGCCCGGATAGGCATAATTATCGAACATCGCGTCTTTATTGGCGTAATATTTCGTCACAATCGGGCGACGGTTGCCTTGCCGCCAGGTGTTGAGCGTCGTCTGCTGATTTTTGAAAACGTCCTCCAACAAAAAGAAATCGTGTCCTTTAAATTCTTCGTCCCAAAGCTCTTGAAAATATGTGGCGAACGATTCGTTAAGCCAGATTTGTCCCCAATCGCGCGTCGTCACGTAATCGCCGAACCATTGGTGCGCGAGTTCGTGCGACTGCAGAGATTCGCTGTCTTCGTCAATTAGTTCGCGCTCGTCGTGAATCATTTCCTCGATCTGCGTCGTCGCGGAAATGTTTTCCATTCCGCCGCCGAAATCTTCGACGAACGTTTGCGAATATTTCGGATACGGATATTTCACGCCGGTTTTTTCCGAGAAAAACTTAATCGTCGCGGGCAGATTTTTCGTCGTCGCGGCAACTTCTTTGGCTTCCGACGGATAGCCGTAAGCGTAAATCGGCACGCCTTCGTATTCGCCGTTTTTGATTTCGGTGTATTCGCCGACGACGATGGAAGAAAGGTAATTTGAATACGGCGTGTCCATTTTCCAATGAAAAGTTCTGGTGTTATCGCCGTTGTCTTTAACTTCAACGAGCTTGCCGTTCGAGACGACCGTGTAAGGTTTTTCGACCGTCGCCGTTAATTCGGAAGTGCGGAAATCGTTCGGCGAATCGTAAGACGGAAACCAGTAGCGGTTAAATTCGGTTTCGCCCTGCGACCAGATTTGACGCGGTTTGTTCGGCTCGTTCGCCGTCGGTTTGATAAAACGCAGACCGCGACCGAAGCTGCCGATTGCCGTGTCCGCGTCAGCCGTGTTGACGTAGTTTGTCCGGTAATCAATTTTAACCGCCAAATCTTCGCCTTCCTTGTAAACGCGGTCGAGCGTGACGGTCAAATTATCGTTGTCCTTTTTGCCGTCGTAGGTGAATTTCAGCGGCGTTCCGTTCGCCAGCGCGACCGAGTTAATCGTCATCGCCGCCGCGTCGAGACTGAACGTCTGCGAATCCTTAAACGGCGCGAGCGTGACAATCGTGTTGCCGTAAGCCTGTTCCTTTTCCCAATCGAAACGCAAATCAATCGAGACGTTTTTGATGTCAACTTCGCGGCTGCGAATGTAATTGACGGGCGGCAGTTTTTTGACCCCCGTTTCGTCCTGCTGAGGAAACGGCGCAAACAAAAGCGGGTGCGCGGCGCGGGCAGCGGGCGCGAACGCCATCAGGAAAATCAACAAAAAAGCGGCGAGCTTGACACTGGATAATTTTAGATTCATAAGTTTTTTAAAGAAGTTGTTAGCCGAAACATTGCGGCGCAAAGTTTGATACGTTTGAAACGCGAATCGGTTTCAAACGCCTCGGGAAAAATCCGCGCGGCAAAATCAAAATCGGTCGTTTGGAAGATGCCGCTTTGTTTGCTACTTTTTTAAATAAAACAATTTTCAGGAGAAAATTTTATGCCAATTGAATTAGATGACCGCGGGCGCGCTCTGGAAAACGAATATTTCCGGCAGCGCGAGCAGGAACTGATCGAGAAAATGCGCGCCAAAGTCGGCGACACCGCGCCGGCGAATGCTTTAAATTGTCCGAAATGCGACGGCAAATTAGTCGAAACGAATTTTGAAAATATCAAAATTGATGTCTGCAACAAATGCGGCGGCGTATTTCTCGACGCGGGCGAAATGGCGCAAATCGTTCATCACGATGAAGATAAAGGCTGGTTCGGACGAGTTTTTGGCTAAAAAAATGGATCGTAAAGGAGCGCAGGCATCTTGCCTGCAACGAGCGCGAGAGCGCGAAAAAAGTTGAATTTAATCAAACGCTTTTTCGCGTCGAAAAGCGATGCTCAATGCAAGCAGGGATGCTTCGCGCTCCAATCAAGCGTCGAGCAAACTAATTTTTCAATAACAATTATGAAACTATACAATCGCGGATTTTTAATTTATCTTTTCGCGCTGCTTTTGAGTTTTAGCTTCGCTGTCCAAGCGCAGCAAACTCAAATGAAAACGGCTGTTTCGACAGTCGAAAATTACAAATTAAGCAGCAAATTAATGGCGCGCGAAATGCCCTATCGCGTTGTTTTGCCGACGGATTATAATTCGCCGCCCGCGAAAAAAACTTATCCGGTGATTTATCTGCTGCACGGTTTGACCGGGCATTTCGATAATTGGACGGACAAAACAAAGCTCGCCGAATACGCCGCCAAATACAATTACATCATCGTTACGCCCGAAGGCGACGACGGTTGGTATACCGACAGCGCGAGCTTACCGAACGACAAATACGAATCATATATCGCGCAGGAATTGATTCCCGAAATTGAACGAAAATTCCGCGCCATTCCCGACCGTGAACACCGAGCGATTGCCGGACTTTCGATGGGCGGTTACGGTTCGCTCAAATTCGGTTTGAAATACCCGGAAAAATTCGTTCTCGTCGGTTCGTTTAGCGGCGCGGTGATGGCGGCGACGCTGACGCAGAAACAAGCCGAAACAACAAAATGGCAAGCCTTGATTGATTCGATCAAAAACACCTACGGCGCGGACGATTCGCCGACGCGCAAAGCCAACGATGTTTTCGGAATCGTGCGCGAAATGCCCGCCGACAAGCTGAAAACACTGCCGTTTATGTATATTTCGTGCGGCACCGAAGACGGCTTGATTGTTACCAATCACGATTTTTCAAACTTGCTTTTAGAAAAGAAAATTCCGCACGAATTCCGCGAGTTGCCCGGCATACACGATTGGAAATTCTGGGACGCGCAGATTCAGGAATTTTTGAGAGCCAGCGAAAAATTTATTAAATAAAGTGGAAAAGTGGAAAAGTGAAAGTGTGAAAAAGTTTAATACCAAAGGTAAATCAATATAGTTCCAACATTTTCACATTTTCACTTTTCCACAATTTCACTTTTCCACTTTTTATATGCTTAATTTCGCTATCGAAACCGCGCGTGCTGCCGGACAAATTCTGCTCGAAAAATTCGGGCGCAAAATCGAAATCTCCAAAAAAGGCGACATCAATCTCGTGACCGAAGCCGATCTCGCTTCGGAAAAATTCATTATCGAACGCATTAGCTCGCGCTTTCCGAAACATTCGATTTTAGCCGAAGAATCCGGCGAAGAGATTATCGCGGGCGGCGACGCAACCTGGAAATGGATTATTGACCCGCTCGACGGCACGACGAATTTCGCGCACGGTTATCCGTGTTTCTGCGTGAACATCGCGCTCGAACACGCGGGCGAAATCGTCGTCGGCGTAACGTTTGACCCGACGCGCGATGAGCTTTTCGCGGCGGAAAAAAACGGCGGCGCAACCTTAAATAACAAACCGATTCGCGTTTCGGAAACGGAAAAATTAAGCGAAGCCCTGCTCGTCACCGGCTTTCCATACAGCGCGCGCGAACGCGCCGATTTCGCCAGGCATTTCACCGCTTTCACATACAAATCGCGCGGCATCCGGCGCGACGGTTCGGCGGCGATTGATATGGCATATGTCGCCTGCGGACGTTTTGACGGATTTTGGGAAGAAGGCTTAAACGCCTGGGACATCGCGGCGGGCGTGCTTTTGATCGAAGAAGCGGGCGGACGCGTTTCGTATTATGACGATTCGAAATTCAGCATTTACGAACCACCGATTTGCGCGAGCAATAATTTAATTCACAGGGAAATGCTCGAAGTTTTGAATTGAAGAATCAGCGCGTAATTTTTGAAGTTTTTCGGCTTGTGCTAATCTTAAAAACATTCAAGAACGTCGAAACGAATTTTTTGGAAAAATATGGCTTGGTTCAGCAGAAAAGACCCGAAACTCGAAGAACAAAATAACGACGAAGAACGACGGGTGAAAACCGAAGGTATTTTCGTTAAATGTCCCGAGTGCGAAAATCATCTCTACAAACGCGAATTGCGCGAATCCTTACAGGTCTGCACGCATTGCGGCTATCATTTCCGTATGCCCGCGCGCGAACGGCTCGACGTTTTATTTGACGAGGGCAATTACGAAAAGCTCGACGAAGAAATAACTTCCGCCGACCCGCTGAAATTCGTGGACACCAAACCATATATCGAACGCATCAAGGCGGCGAAAGCATCGTCCGGTTTGCCCGAAGCGATTGTTTCCGGCAAAGGCAAAGTCGGCGGACATTTGACTTACGCGGGCGCGATGGATATGTCGTTTATCGGCGGCTCGATGGGTTCGGCGGTCGGCGAAAAAATCACGCGCCTCATTGAACGCGCCATCGAAACGCGCGGCGCGGTTATCATCTTCGCCGCGTCCGGCGGCGCGCGGATGCAGGAAGGAACTTATTCATTAATGCAGATGGCAAAAATCTCGGCGGCGTTGGCGCAGTTAAACGACGCGCGTCTGCCGTTTATCTCAGTTCTGACCGACCCGACCACCGGCGGCGTAACGGCGAGCTTTGCGATGCTCGGCGATGTCATCGTCGCCGAACCGAAGGCGTTGATCGGTTTCGCCGGACCGCGCGTTATCGAGCAAACGATTCGGCAAAAACTGCCGAAAGGCTTTCAAAGAAGCGAATTTTTGCTCGAACACGGAATGGTTGATATGGTCATTGACCGTCGCGAAATACGCTCGACGCTCGTTCGCCTGCTCGATTTTATGATGAACGAGAAAGTCGCCAATGAAAGATTATGAAACTCTGGGGCATAGATTTGGGCGGCACGAAAATCGAATGCGCCGTGATTGACACGGAAAAAACCATCGCGCGCCGCCGCATTCCGACCGAAGCCGAAAAAGGCTATCCGCATATCATTTCGCAAATCAAAACGCTCGTCGAAACTGTCTCCGCCGAAATCGGCGAAAAGCCTTCTAGAATCGGTTTCGCTACGCCCGGCATTCTTGACCCGGAAACGCAGTTGATGAAAAATTGCAACACGGTGGCGATGAACGGGCAGCCGATGCACAAAGACATCGAAGCGGCGTTGCAAATCAACGTCAAGCTCGCCAACGACGCGAATTGTTTCGCGCTTGCCGAAGCGTTGCTGGGCGCGGGAAAATTGTATCCGCAGCACGATCTGATTTTCGGCGTGATATTAGGAACGGGAGTTGGCGGCGGATTAGTCGCGCACGACCGAATCATCGAAGGCATTCACGGCATCGCGGGCGAGTGGGGACATAATATTTTAGAGGAAAACGGCGAACCGTGTTACTGCGGCAAACGCGGCTGCGTCGAGACGGTGATTTCGGGAACGGGACTCGAAAAATTTTACGAGAAAATCAGCACTCGCCGATTAACGCTCGAAGAAATTTTAGCGAATTACCACGCCGGAAAAGACGAATTTGCCGCTGAGACAATCGAGCGACTGCTGGAGTTTTACGGACGCGCCGTTTCGACTTTAATCAATGTTCTCGACCCGCATTTAATCGTCATCGGCGGCGGTGTCGGCAACGTTGATTTGCTTTATACCAAAGGTTACGAGCGAATAAAAAAATACGTTTTCAACAATCGAACTTTGAAAACGCCAATCGTCAAACCGGTTTTGGGCGACAGCGCGGGCGTGTTCGGCGCGGCGTTATTAATTGAAAAAAACGAGGTGAAATTTTTATGTTAAAAGATACATTGCAAACGATGTTCGAGCGCGATTTGAATAAATTGAAGGACGAAATAAATCTTTACGCGGACGAAGCGGATTTGTGGAAAACGGAAAATCAAATCAGCAATTCCGCCGGCAATCTGGGTCAGCATTTAATCGGCAATCTAAATCACTTTGTCGGCGCGATGCTCGGCGAAACCGGCTATGTCAGAAACCGCGACGAAGAATTCGCGGCGCAAAACGCTTCGCGCGAAACGCTTCTTAAAGACATTGACCGAACAATCGAAGCCGTCAAAATCGGTTTCCAAAAAATTTCCGACGAAGATTTAATGGAAGGAAATTTTCCAATCGAAAAACACGGCGAAACCAAACGTATGGATTTTGTGCTGCTGCATCTTTTGACGCATTTTAATTATCATCTCGGACAAATCAATTATCACCGCCGCTTAACTTCAAAAGAGTGAATTTCGCCGAATCGGTCAAATATTTATACAGTCTCGGCAACGAAGTCGCGGCGATGAAGCTTGGTCTGGAAGCGACTGAGAAATTGTTCGCCGCGCTCGGCAATCCGCAGCGTGATTTTTTGAAAATTCAAATCGCCGGAACGAACGGCAAAGGCTCGACCTGCGCTTTTTTAGACGCGATTTGCCGCCGCGCCCGAATCGAAACCGGGCTTTATACATCGCCGCATTTAATTTCGATTTGCGAGCGAATCCGCATCAACGGCGCGGAAATCAGCGAAGAAAATTTTGCCGTCCACGCGACGCGCGTCAGAGAAATTTCCGAAAATTTAGTCGCCTCGAATAACCTTGAAACTATCCCGACATTTTTTGAACAAATGACGGCAATTGCCGTTTCCGCGTTCGGCGAAGTCCGAATCGAGCTGGCTATTCTGGAAACGGGTTTAGGCGGACGCTTCGATTCGGTAACGGCGGCGCGCGCCGAAATCGCCGCCATCACGCCGATTGATCTCGATCACCAGCAAATTTTAGGCGACACGCTGGAAAAAATCGCGGCGGAGAAAGCGGCGATTATACACGAAAATTCAAAGGTCGTTTTGGCGAATCAAAAAAGCGGCGCGCTCAAGGAAATTCTCAAACGCTGCCGGGAAAAAAATGTTTCGCCGCTTTTCGCCGCGTGCGAAATTTTTATTGAAGATTTGCCTGAAATCGGCATTAAAACGAATAAAAATCTTTATTCAAACGTAACGCTGAGTTTGATCGGCGAGCATCAGCGGGAAAACGCCTGCGTCGCCGTCAATTTGGCGGAAATTTTAATTTCAGACTTCAAATTTGAAATTTCAAATCAGAATATTGTCGAAGGATTAAAAGCGGCAAAACACGCCGGACGGCTTGAATGGCGCGAATATCGAAAAACGAAATTTTTGTTCGACGGCGCGCACAATGTCGCGGGTGCAAAGGCTTTGGAGAAATATCTGCGCGAAAATTTTGCGGACAGTAAAATAACGATGATTTTCGGCGCGATGCAGGATAAGGAAATTTCGGAAATCGCGCGGATTTTATTTCCGCTCGCCGCGGATTTAATTTTGACCGAGCCGGACAATTCGCGCTCGGAAACGATTGAAAATCTGCGAACGGCGGCGGAGAAGTTCGTTGACAAGTCAAAGATATTTTCAGTTGAAACTGTCGCCGCCGCGATTGATGCGGCGATGCTGATCAATCAAAATTACGACCGGAAAAATCGTTCGTTCGTCTGCGTCACCGGTTCGCTTTATTTAATCGGCGAAGCACAAAGCATCTTGAATACTTCGTTCTGACAAATGGAGATTTTTATAAATTTATGAAACGAAACTTGATCTTTTTAATTATTTTTACGGCGATATTCGGTTTTTCAGCGACGGCGTTCGCACAGAATTCGCCGATTACCGCTTTCAAAATTGAGACTGAATCGGGCGAAGGCTTTCCCGGAAAACTTTTTATAACTGTCAATAAAAAAAAGAAACGAATCGCCGACGGCGCGATTGATGCCTGGATCATCAACGGCGGCAGGGAAATAGTTTTTTCAGGCGCGGACGGCGCGGGCGGTTTTGAAAACGAAGGACAATCTTTGCGAATTTACGACGCGAAAACCGGCAAAACGCGCAAAATTATGTCCGAATACGTGGTCGTTTCAGGATTGAGCGAGGTGAAATTAACCAGCGGCGCGACGTTGATTTTAGTCACATTAAGCGACGGCGGTCTCGGCGCGTCGTATTTCGCCGCGATTGATCCGAAGCGCGGAGAGATTTTTTCCGAAGATTTTGCCGAATTAATCGAACTCAAAGGCGATAAAATCACGCTCGCATATTACGGCGAAAATAAATGGGAGCAAATCATCGAAGGACGCGATTGGCGCGAAAATATGAATTCGGCGATTGCCGCGCCGACAAAAATCGCGCCCGATAGAACTCAAACATTTGATTTGAAGAAAATTTTCAAAAACAAAGTCATTTACAACAAAACCAACGAAGAATTGGCGCGTGAATATGAAAGCAAATACAAAGATGTCGTCGTTTACGAATGGTTGCCGAACCAGGAGCCGCCCGAAGGCAAAAATTATTTTTTGATAGCGGTCAGCAAACCGATCAAGCGTCAGGAAGCGATTGCCCCGTTGCGTCCGACGCTCGAATTATTGTTTGCCGGCGCGGATAAAGAAACGGAGGCAAGCGGATTTACAAGCGCGACCTTCGGAATGAAATTTGAAGGCGTGGTTTTGACCAACGGCACGGCGACCGTCAAATTTTCGCAGCCGCCGAATCAAACGAATTACGGCTCGCTCGCGCCGTTTATTTTTCAGGAAGCGATTGAGCGCACCGCCAAACAATTTCCGACCGTCAAACGAGTCTCGATTTGCGCCGTCGGCGAAACTTTGATTGATTCTCAGTTGGAAAAGCCGTTTCCGAGATGCGCGAAATGATTTGAAATTTCGGATCGGCTTAAATATTTTCAGCCGCGAATTACACAAATAAACACGAACTTAATTTAAAAATAATTCGTGTTTATTTGTGTAATTCGCGGCTGAATATTTTTGATAGGAAGTTTGTCAGAATACTTATCCTGGATTCAAACTTAACAAAAAACCTGCGCTAAATTAAACTATCTGAATCGAAGTGAAATTTTGAGCTTATAAAAGTATGCAAAAATTAGTTTTAATCAGACACGGCGAAAGCGAATGGAACAAGGAAAACCGGTTTACGGGCTGGAAGGACGTTGATTTGTCGGAGAAGGGACGCAGCGAGGCGCAAGCCGCCGGACAGCTTTTGAAAACGGAAGGCTTTGTGTTTGACGAGGCTTACACGTCGGTTTTGAAACGCGCGATCAGAACGCTCTGGCTTATCCTGGACGAGATGGATTTGATGTGGATTCCCGAAACGAAGTCGTGGCTTTTGAACGAACGCCATTACGGCGCGCTGCAGGGTTTGAACAAAACGGAAACCGCCGCGCAGTATGGGGAAGAACAAGTTTTAGTGTGGCGCAGAAGCTATGACACTTTGCCGTCTCTTCTGGAAGAAACCGACGAACGCTGGCTCGGCAAAGACGCACGTTACGCCGGAATCGAAGCGGGAAAGTTTCCGAAAGCCGAAGCGTTAAAGGAAACGGTCGAGCGCGTCGTGCCGTTTTATCAAACGGAAATCGCGCCGAAAATAAAGGCGGGCAAACGCCTGATTATCGCCGCGCACGGCAACTCTTTGCGCGCCCTTGTGAAATATCTCGACACGATTTCCGACGAAGACATCGTGCATCGTAACATTCCGACGGGCATTCCGCTCGTTTACGAATTGAATGAAGAGTTAAAGCCGACAAAGAGCTATTATCTCGGCGATCAGGAAGCGATTAAAGCCGCGCAGGAAGCGGTTGCCAATCAGGGAAAGGCGAAATAAAGTGAAAAAGTGAAAAAGTGAAAAAGTGAAAAAGGGGAAAGGTGAAAAAGGGAAAGAACAAGATTCTTTCTCCTTTTTTTCGCTTATCGCGGCTCAAACTATTTTATGCTCTGGCAGAAAATTATATTTATTATTGGCGTTTTCGCTTGTCTCACGCCCTGGGCTTCACCGCCGGTTGCACTTGTTCTCGGATTGTTTTTGGCATTGACCCTCGGCAATCCGTTTGATGAACAAACGAAAAAATGGACGGGGATTTTGCTGCAAACGTCGGTCGTTCTGCTCGGTTTCGGAATGAATCTCGGCGCGATTTGGGACGCGGGCAAACAAGGGGTTTTGTTTACCGTGGCGACGATTTTCGGCACGATTATCGTCGGTTATTTCCTCGGCAAACTTTTTAAAATCGAAGAAAAAACATCGGCACTTATTTCTTCCGGCACGGCGATTTGCGGCGGCAGCGCGATTGCGGCGGTCGCGCCCGCGATTTCCGCCGAGAGCGAACAGATTTCCGTGTCTTTAGGAACGATATTTATCTTAAATTCAATCGCTCTTTTGATTTTTCCGGCAATCGGACACTATTTTAATTTATCGCAGAATCAGTTCGGCATCTGGTCGGCGATTGCGATTCACGATACGAGTTCGGTCGTCGGCGCGGCGCAGAGTTACGGCGCGGAGGCTCTGGCGGTGGCGACGACCGTCAAGCTCGCCCGCGCTTTGTGGATCGCGCCCGTCGCACTTTTGTTTTCGCTTTTTTACCGCGCGGAAAACAGAAAAATTGCGATTCCGTATTTTATATTTTTCTTTCTGCTCGCCGCTCTTTTGCGAACTTATCTGCCGGTCGGCATTCCGAAAAGTCTCTATGAATCGCTCACCAATCTCGCCAAAGCCGGTCTGACCGTGACGCTCTTTTTAATCGGCGCGAGTCTTTCGAGAGAAACTTTGAAAACGGTCGGCATCAAACCGCTCGCGCAGGGCATTTTGCTCTGGATTTTAATTTCAATCGTTTCGCTCTGGGCGGTTCTGCATCTGCTTTCATAAAAAAGTTCGGAGCGAAAAAAAAACGTGGAAGAAAAAATTTATTTTCAGGTCGAACAACAATTTCATCGCCAGAGGCTCGACGATTTTTTGTTTGATAAGTTTCACAGTTTGAGCAAAATGTATCTGCGAAACGTGATCAAAGCGGGAAAATGCGAGGTCAACGGTTTTTCGATTAATTCCGGCACGATTTTAAAGGCGAACGATTTTGTCGAAATTGATGTTGATTTAACGCGCGAAACGGCGATGCGACCGGAAAATGTCGCGCTTGATATTGTTTATGAAGAAGCGGAATTTCTCGTCGTCAATAAACCGCCGGAAATGCTCGTTCATCCGACGCACCGCGACAAAAACGGCACGATTTTGAATGCGCTGTCTTTTTATTTGAACAAAGATATTCTTCAGGAACGAAGTTCGACTCAGGAAAATCCGAATTCCGAAACCCAAAATCCAAAATCCAAAATCGTTCGTCCCGGACTGATTCACCGGCTCGACAAAAAAACTTCCGGCTTGCTTTTGATTGCGAAAACGGCGCGGGCGCATCGCGTTTTGTCGGATCAATTCGAGCGCAAACGAGTCGAAAAAACTTATCTCGCGCTGGTCGAAGGAATCGTCGAACAAGATGCCGGCGAAATCGTCGCGCCGATTGGACGTTTTGAAGAAACGAAGCATTGGAACGTGAAAACCGACGGCAAATACGCCGAAACGCGTTTTCGCGTAAGGGAACGATTCGCCGACGCGACTTTGCTCGAACTTCAGCCGATTACGGGGCGAACCAATCAGCTGCGGATTCATTGTGAATTCATCGGACATCCGATTGTCGGCGACGAAAAACGCGGCGGACGCGAGTTTTCGAGGCTGTGTCTGCACGCTTATAAATTGGCGTTTCAACATCCGTCGGGTCATCAAAAACTAACGTTTGAAATTGATTTGCCGGCGGACTTTTTGGGCGGACAATGAAAACGAGCGCGAAGTTTGACTGATTTCGCGCTCGTTTTCATTGCCGAAGAGAATTTCATTTCGATTATTCAAAATTCATTCGTTTCATCAAACTGACAAAGCGCGAATCATCGCGCAGATTATTCCATTTCGGCTCGACTTTCAGAAAAGCCATTTTCGGATCGCGTCCGGCAAAGCCTTTTTCAAGCCATTCAAAAGTTTTATCGCGTTCTTCCAAAACCTGATAAATCAGTGCGATGTGATACGGCGGAATGTAGCGGACAGTTGATATTTCCAGCAATTCGCCGAGGATTTTCCGCGCTTCGGGCTGTCTGCCGGACTTTGCCGACGCGAAGGCGGCGAACGCGGCGGCGTAGGAGCTTCCGTTCGATAATTTCCCGGCAAAATTCGCTTCATCAATCGCTTCGTCATACATTTCCTTTTTGATGTAAACGCTTGCCGCGAAAACGTGGGCGAGCCAGAAGTTATTTTCGAGATTAAAGGTTTTCCGCAACTGCTCCAACGCTTCGTCGGTTTTTCCGGCGTGATGCAGAAATTGACCTTCGAGCGCGTTGATACGCAGATGCAGCGGATCAATTTCTCTGGCTCGTTTGATCGTGGCGAGAGCTTCTTCGTGTCGTCCGGTGTTCGACAAGATATGCGCGTAGGCTTCATAAGCGTCCGCCGAATTCGGATCGAGTTCGAAGGCGCGGCGACATTCCTTTTCGGCGAGTTTCCAGTTCCAATCAGACCAAAAAGTCAGCCAGCCGAGAACGCTGTGCGCTTCGGCTAATTGGTCGTCAATTTCGATTGCTTTGTGTGCCGCCGCAATCGCCAGAGGAAAATGTTCGGCGGGCGCGAGTTCGACGGCGAGCGGCAAAATCTGGTTGGCGTTCGCAATGCCGACGTAGGCGAGCGCGTAATTCGGATCAATTTTAATTGCCTGTTCAAAATATAAAATGCCTTTCTGAATCTCCGGCGGGCGCAGTTTGAGAATGTGATAGCGACCTTTCAAATAAAGTTGATACGCCTCGACGTTATCGGCGTAACGGCGGCGAATGGCGGATTTTTCGCCGCTTAAAAACTGCACCTTCAATTCGTCAATCACCGCTAAAGTTATTTCGTCCTGCAAATCGAAAATGTCTTTGAGTTCGCCGTCATAGCGTTTCGACCAGATTTGATAGCCGTCCGACGAATTGATGAGCTGAACCGAGATTCGCAGACGATTGCCCGCTTTTCTGACGCTGCCTTCGAGAATCGTTTTGACGTTTAAAATTTTTCCAATTTCGCCGACTTCAACGTTGCGGTTTTTAAACGAAAAAGCCGAAGTTCGGGCTGCAACTTTGAGATTTTTAATTTTTGCCAGCGCGTTCAATAATTCTTCCGCCAGACCGTCGCAGAAATATTCATTTTCCGCGTCCGCGCTCATATTCGCAAACGGCAGCACGGCGATTGATTTTTGCGCCGTTGCCGCAGAAGTTTCGGCGGAAGAGGGTGACAAAATATCGGTTGCCGGTTCGTTCGCACTTGTTTTCCGGTTAGCATCGTTCGCCGGTTTGTCTGTTTGACCGAATTTGTCGAACTGGTTTTCAAATTCGATTCGCTTTTGCAGACTTTTCAAATCCGTATACAAATCCTTCATCAATTGATAACGCTCGGCTTTATTTTTGCGGAGCGTTTTGACAACGATTCTTTGCATTTCGTCAGGCAAGTCGGCGGCAAATCTCGAAAGCGGCGGCGGTTCGGCGTTGATTAAATTGGCGAAGGTTTCCGACATCGAATTACCCGCAAACGGGGCGCGTCCGGCAATCATTTCGTAAATAACCGCGCCCGCGCTGAAAATATCGGTCGCCGCGTCAATTCGCTCGCCTTTTGCCTGTTCGGGCGACATATAATTGACCGTGCCGAGGACAACTCCTTCCGCCGTTTCGTTTTGTTTGACGGTTGTCGCTTCAAAACCGGCGTTTTTCTGCTCAATGAGCTTTGCCAGACCGAAATCCAGAATCTTCACAAAGCCGTCGGGACGCACGATGATATTTTCGGGTTTGATGTCGCGGTGAACGATATTCGCGTAATGTGCGGCGACGAGAGCATTGGCGATTTGAACGGCAATGTCGAGCGTTTCCGCTAATTGCAGCGACGCTTCCGAGATAATTTCGCGCAGCGTTCTGCCTTCGACGAACTCGCTGATGATAAAATTTACGTCATCGGTTGCGCCGATTTCGTGAATAATCAGGATGTTCGGATGATTTAAAGCGGACGCGGCTTTCGCTTCGGCGACGAATCTGTTGAGGTTCGATTCGTGGCGACTAAACTTTTCGTTGAGAATTTTAACGGCGACGCGGCGGTCGAGTTTCGTATCGCGAGCGAGATAAACTTCGCCCATTCCGCCCGCGCCGATCTGTCTGACGATTTCGTAATGCCCGAAAATTTTTCCCGCCACGATTTTTTCCGGCGATTCGGCGATTAGTTCGGTGAAATCTTCGGCGGCGGGATTTTCCAGAAAACTGTCCGAATCTTCAAATGAATCGAGGAGATTTTCGACTTCGCGCCGCAAATCTTCGTCCGCGCCGCACGATTTGACGAGAAAACGCTTTCGTTCCGGCGGCGCGAGTCCGACGACGGCATCGAACAATCCTTTCACTTTTTCCCAATGCTGTGCGTTCATTTCGTAATTTGCTGATACAGCCACGCCTTCGCCGTTTTCCAATCGCTTTTGACGGTCGTCGGCGAAATGTGCAGAACTTCGGCGGTTTCTTCGACGCTCAAGCCGCCGAAATAGCGCAGTTCGATGATGTTCGCCTGTCGCGGCGCGAATTTTTCAAGACGCGTTAAAGCATCGTCGAGCTGGATTAAATCAACGCTTTTTTCGTTTGAGATGACGAACGCGGCTTCTTCGAGCGGCAGATTTTCCGCCGCGCCGCCGCGCTTTTCACGGTGTCGCGCCTTGGCGTGGTCAATCAAAATCCGCCGCATCGCCTGCGCCGCGATGCCGAAAAAATGCGCGCGGTTCTGCCAGTTAACTTCATTCTGGTCAATCAATTTCAGATAAGTTTCGTGAATCAGCGCGGTCGTCTGCAAAGTATGCCCGCTGCGCTCACGCCGCAAAACCCGCGCCGCCTGTCGCCGCAGTTCGTCGTAAACCAGCGGCAAAAGCGCGTCCAACGCCGTCTGTTTCCCGTCGCTCCATTCGCGCAGCATCGCGGTTATCTGCACTGATTTTGCCGCCGGTTTCTCCATAAATTTTCGCGCCGATTGCTTTCAAGAATATGCCTTTTCAGGCTGTTCGGTCAACGTAGTCTCAACCTTTAAAATTTGTCCGAAAAATAATTCGACCTTTTTTCACCGGCGCGTCGCGTTAATAGTTGAAGCCGAAAATTAACGAGCGGAGAAGTCGGAATTTTCAGCGGTCATTTATCACAGTTTGAGAAAAATTAATTAAATCCAGAGGTAAAAAATATGAAAAACACATTCTTGAAAACAATCGGCGGAACGGCGTTGGTGATTTTGATGTTGGCGATGTTGGCGGGCGTTCGCGTCTTCGCTCAGGAAAACCGCAGCGAAGAATTGAATAACGAACCGACACAGCAGGACGAGCAGAATAAATCGAACAGCGGTTCGAGAGTTTTGGAAGGTTCGTGGAACGTGCAGGTAACGCGGCGCGACTGTCAGACCGGCGCGGCATTAGTGACTTTTGCCGCGATGAATTCTTATATGCGCGGCGGGACGATGAGCGAATTCGGAATCGGGACCACGCCGAGCCAGCGCACGCCGAGCCACGGCGTTTGGAGTTATACATCGGGACGCAATTTTACATCCGCTTTTCAGTTTTTTCTTTTCGCGCCGGACGGAACCTACGTCGGAATTCAGAGAGTGCGCCGACAAATGCAGGTCAGCCGCTTCGGAAGCAGTTTCAGCACCACCGCCACAATTGAAATTTTGAATCCCGCCGGAACGATAGTCGCCACCGGCTGTGGAACAGAAACCGCCACCCGATTTGAATGAAAAATGATTTGCCGCGAATCGAAAAGAGGCGAAATTACTGACCGCTTCTTTGCGATTTGCGGAGTTCTGTAGAAAAATCAATTCGACTTTTCGCCGTGCGGCGATTTCAGGAACAAACCGGATAAGGTTAACGGCAAAGCCGGAATCAAAACGCTTCGACGGCTGGACGAAATCGTCAAATTTATAGACGATTGGTTTATTTTCCAAATCGAAAAAGGCAGTTCGCATTTATAAAGAAACAGGTAGTATATGAAAATGAAAAATCGAACCGTAATTAAAGTAAGTTGTGCAATCGTAATGGTTTTGGCGATGATCTTTTCGGCTTCTTCAGCCGCTCAAGCCGCGCCGGGCGATGTTGATCCGAGTTTCAACGCGGGCGTGATTACGTCGCAGTTTTTTCAGGACAGAATCAGCGCGGTCGCCGTGCAGCCGGACGGGAAAATACTGATCGGCGGATTTTTCAACGTCGTCGCCGGAGTTTCACGGAACGCTTTGGCGCGGCTCAACGCTGACGGTTCGGTTGATCTGACTTTCGTGCCGCCGCCGTTTTCGCAGAGCGATTTGGTCGCGCCGCTCAAAATTATCGTTCAGCCGGACGGGAAAATTCTCGTCGCCGGCAACGATTTTCGCATCGGCGGCACGACTTATCCGCTGATTCGGCTCAACGCGGACGGCTCGCTCGACGCTTCGTTTAGTTTGCCGATTATCGGCAGCGCGATATACGGACTTGCTTTGCAGCCGGACGGAAAGATTCTGATCGGCGGCGACTTTGGCGCAATCGGCACGACCGTAAGGAGAATCGCCGCGCGTTTGAATTCCAACGGAACTTTAGATACGACCTTCGACATCGGTCTGCCCGCCGGAACTTACAACGGACAAGCCGCTTCGTTTGCCATTCAGCCGGACGGGAAAATTATCGTCGGCGGCGCACTTACTATGACCGTCGGGACAACGACTTTTAATAATGTCGTGCGGCTTAATCCGAACGGCACACCCGATACGACATTCAGCGTCGCGGGCGATTCGCTCGACATCGTTCAGTCGGTTATTCGGCAATCGGACGGCAAAATTTATATCGGCGGAAGCAGTTCCGGCAACACCGGCTCACGCAATTCGCTGACGCGGGTTAATCTCGACGGTTCACGCGATACGTCTTTTAATTCGGCTGTTTCACTCGGCGGAGAAATTTATGATCTGCTGCTTGAACCGAGCGGCAAAGTCATCGCCGTCGGCAATTACTGCACTGCGCCGTTCGGTGCGGGCTGCACCATTGCGCGTTTTAATACGGACGGCTCGCGTGATACTTTTTATCCGATCACCGCAAATTGCGCCAATCAAGGTCCCGACAACACGCCGCTTGCCCTCGCCCGCCAAGCAGACGGCAAAATTTTAGTCGGCGGCAGATTTCAAACCGTCAGTTGTTTTCCCAGACAAAGAATCGTGCGCCTGCAAAGCGATTCGCTTCCCCCGATTATTCCGAACATCTCCATCGGCAACGTCTCTCTGAACGAAGGCAACAGCGGCACGACTGCATTTAATTTTACAATCGGTCTGTCAGCGGCGACCACGCAAGCCGTCACCGTCAATTACGCGACCGCCGACGGCACGGCAGTCGCGCCGATTGATTATCAGACAGCTTCGGGAACGATCACCTTCGCTCCCGGCGAAATCAGCAAAACAATCACGGTTTCCGTCAACGGCGACACGACGATTGAGCCGACCGAAACTTTTACCGTGAATTTATCAGGCGCGGTGAACGGAACAATTCTCGGCGGAACGGGAATGGGAACGATTATCACCGACGACTTTTGCGCTTATTCAATCTCGCCGCCGAGTTTAACTATCGGCGCAAGCGGCGGCGCGGGCAACACGATTTCCGTCACGACGCAAGCCGGATGCGCTTACACCGCCGTCAGCAATAACTCATTTATCACAATCAATTCCGGCGCGAGCGGCAGCGGAAACGGCACAGTCGTTTTCACCGTCGCCGCCAATTCCGGCGCGGCGCGAACCGGCACGATTACGGTTGGCGGACGAACTTTTACAGTTAATCAAGCGGCTTCGGCGACTTTCAGAAGAACGCCGTTCGACTTTGACGGCGACGGCAAAGCGGATATTTCAATTTACCGTCCGAACACCGGAACGTGGTATTTTCTGAACTCAACCGCCGGTTTTAGCGCGACTCAATTCGGTATCAATACGGATAAACTTGTTCCCGCCGATTACGACGGCGACGGCAAAACCGACATTGCCATTTATCGCCCGAACACCGGAACGTGGTATTTTCTCAATTCAACCGCTGGTTTCAGCGCGACGCAATTCGGCATTGATACGGATGTTCCGGTTCCCGCCGATTATGACGGCGACGGGAAAGCGAACATCGCCATTTATCGCCCGAATACAGGCGTTTGGTATGTTCTCAAGGCGGATGGCAGCTACAGTGCGACTCAGTTTGGCATCAATACCGATAAACTCGTCCCTGCCGATTATGACGGCGACGGCAAAACCGACATCGCTATTTATCGTCCGAACACAGGAATTTGGTATGTTCTCAAGGCAGACGGCAGCTATAGCGGAACGCAGTTCGGCATTAATACGGATGTTCCGGTTGTCGCCGATTATGATGGCGACGGCAAAGCGAACATCGCCATTTATCGCCCGAATACAGGCGTTTGGTATGTTCTTAATTCAAACGGCAGTTACAGCGGAACGCAGTTTGGCATCAATACGGATAAACCAATTGCAGCAGATTACGACGGTGACGGCAAAGCTGACATTTCGGTTTATCGCCCGAATACCGGAACGTGGTATCTGCTGCAAACAGCCGCCGGTTTCAGCGCGACGCAGTTTGGTTTCGGCAGCGATATTCCGGCTCCGACAGCCTTTCTCCAGTAGAAGGAAAAGCGCGGCGCGATTTAAAGGATCTCGCCGCGCTTTTTGATTTTAGATTGTTTTCAATCACCGCTTCAGTAAATCATTGAAGTTCTAAAAACAGCGATAAACCAGACGCGATTAGTGTATTTAGAGTGAGATTTATCTTTTATAAACGATTTGTCCGCCGACGATTGTCGCAACTGACGAACCGTTGAAATTCCAATTGTCAAACGGCGAGTTTTTCGATTTCGATTTTGAATCGGCGTTTCGGTATGTCCATTGTAAATCGGGATCGAGAATCGTGATGTCGGCAATCGAGCCGACTTTTAATGTTCCGCGTTGCTTCAAATTAAAAATCCGCGCCGGATTCGTCGAGAAAAGCTCGACTAAACGCCGCAAATCAATCAAGCCTTTGTGAACCAACTCGTTGAATGCCAAGCCGACGGCGGTTTCCAAACCCGTAATGCCCATCGGAGCGCGGTCGTATTCGAGGGCTTTTTCGTCCGAATGATGCGGCGCGTGGTCGGTCGCAATCGCGTCAATCGTGCCGTCTTTAATCGCTTCCAAAATCGCTTCCAGATGTTCCTGTGAGCGAAGCGGCGGCGACATTTTCGTATTCGTGTCGTAGCCTTCGACCGCCGTGTCGGTCAGGGTGAAATGATGCGGCGTTACTTCGCAGGTGACGTTGATATTTTCGTTTTTGGCGCGGCGCACGGCTTCGATGGCGTTTTTCGTCGAGATATGCGCGATGTGAACGCGCGCGCCGGTTTCCTTCGCCAAAATAATATCGCGCACCGCGTCCAACTCTTCGGCGAGCGCGGGCATTCCTTTTAAGCCGAGCAGCAGCGACAATTTTCCTTCGTGCATCACGCCGCCGCTCGACAGAGATTTGTCTTCGCAATGGTCAACGATTGGCAAATCGAAATCCTTCGCATACTGCATCGCGCGGCGCATCATTCCGGCGGACGGCACGGGACGACCGTCGTCGGAAACGGCGACCGCGCCCGCCGCCTTCATCTCGCCCATTTCGGCTAATTCGTGTCCGTCCGAAGATTTCGTAATCGCGCCGACGGGAAAAACATTCGCCAAATTCGCGCGTTCCGCCTGCTCGATCATATAGCGCGTAATCGCCGCGTTGTCATTAATCGGCTGCGTATTCGGCATCGGACAAACCGACGTAAAACCGCCCGCGACCGCCGCCGCGCAACCCGACGCGATGGTTTCCTTATGCTCCTGTCCCGGCTCGCGCAGATGAACGTGCAAATCTATAAAACCCGGCGCGACAATCAATCCGGTCGCGTCGAAAATCTCCGCATCCTTCGGCGCAGATTCACTTTGATTAAGCAAAGCGGTAATTTTTCCGTTTTCGATTAACAGATTTTTTCCGCTGTTTTGTCCTTCCGCCGGATCAATTAAATGACCGTTGACGATTAAAAGTTTCATTTATTAAGCTAAAGCAAAATCGGTATATTTTCGCATTTCCGGAGATTTGAAGGCGAGGACAATATCACTTTTCGGCACCTCTCTTTTTAACAATTCCGAGGCAATGCCATCTTCCGTGCCGTCGAAATGTATGTAGAATTTTCCGTTTGTGAGTTCGACATCAACCCAACACGAATGAATGCGTTTTTTATTTTCCCGTCCGTATGTTAAAAGCAAATATCTGTGATTCGGCTCATCAAAAACCGTCGCGGTTTTCGCTTCGCCGTCTGCCGAATTTGAAATTTCGGCGTAATCTTTCAAAATCTCTCTAATGATATTTCGATAATTTTCTAGTTTATCCATTGCACGATTTCCTCTTTGACCGGATTAAAAACTATGATTGATAAATTATAACCCGCCGTAACAAGTCCTCCTAAATCTTTTTCGTGAAAAAAGTCCAGAAAAATCTCTTCCGTAATCGCCAGGTAAAGTTTTCGTCTCGGTTATTTTTCACGCAAAATAATGAGATAAAGAAAATATTGACCGAGCGCGTTTTCCAAATCTTTGACTTCGGACACGCTGACGAAACTTTTTATCTCGACGGCTATTTTTTGTTCATCTCTTTCCGCCGCAAAAATCTTTTCACCACCCAAATCAACGTATAAATTTCGCGCTTCCCATTTTAATGAAAGCGGGTCGTTGGTGATTTTCCAGCCGTCTTTTACGAGAGCGATCTTGACATTTTCGTGAAATAAATCTTTAGCGGGCATAATTTTCGTTCCGGTCAATCAAATGACCGTTAACGATTAAAATTTTCATTGATTATTCGTCATCTTCCTCAAAAATATTCGCGTCGAACACATCTCTGACCGGTCCCATACCGGTTAATTTCATCGCGGCGTTAAGATGATTTGGAGCGTGAGCCACAAATCCAATTACGAAATCTGTTATTTCATCGTCGCTTAGGTTGTCTATGTTTGAATAAACGTCAAGCAGGTCTTTCACATCTGAAAGCCAGTCAGTCATATGAAATGAAATATCGTATGCAATGCGACTTGGCATTTCCATTTCTTTTTCAAATGCTTTCTGAATTCTTTGCTGTATTTGTCTTTCGTTCTCGAAAATTGATTCATCTACTTTCATTTGTAAATTCTGCGATAACTTCGATTTTTCCGACAATAGTTCGATATAAATTGTTCCAAATCTTCCGCCGGAATCCAATATTCTTTGTATTTCTTGCCGCTGACTATCTTTGTTTCGTTTGTATCAAAAATCACAGTATTCTGCTTCAAACTAACAAGGTTCCGAGCCGCCGAGATATTTCCATTTGGAATTAATTTTTTGGTAATTGCTCGTGCAGTCGCATTGCGACGAATCGTAGCAACAATAATTACTGATAAGCAAATCCGGCGTTCCGTCTTCATTTAAATCAACCGCCGCGAAAACGTCCGTGACCGCGACGCTTTCCGGCAGCATTTCTTTGGTTAATTCTGTTTTATTCAATCTCCGGGCTTTTTTGACCGCCGGATAAATGACGAAAAATTCAAACGGCTGGTCTTCGCTTCTTCCTTCGACGGCTTTCATTTCCAATAATTTCCGGTCGGTTATTTTATCAAATTCGACATCCGAACCCGTTTCTTTTCTGGTGCAGTTCAAATAAGGTATTTTGGTCGCGCTTCTTATTTTTAAAGACAAATTTTCTTCATCGTTACTCAGCCAAATCGCCGTCGCCGAATCGCCCTTTTTCACTTTGGTTGATTCGACAAAAAAAGTAATTTCGCCGTAAGCAAACGGCGGAGTCATTTGTCGCAAAGGATTTTGTGTCGGCGAATGTCTGAAAAAAGTTTGCATTGAAAATGTTATGACCTTTGGCACGGGCAAGTTTTTTGGCGAAATCATTTTTGTCGGCTGCGGTTCGGGATCAGCTTTTTTTTCAACCGTTGAAATATTGGAAATTGATTGAGCTGGCGCGGAATTATCGGCTTGGTTTTTTTCGCTTGGGCAGAATCCTAGATACAGCGCGACATATAAAAAAACTAAACAACTTTTCATAGCTTTAACCTTCAAATTGAGCGGTGATTTCAATTTTCCCGACGATATTTTGATTGAATTCTTCCAAATCCTCCGCCGGAATCCAGAATTCTTCGTGCGTTTTGCCGCCGACGATTTGGATTTCATATTGGTCGAGAAACGATTTGCGAACGGCGAACTTTGTTACATAGCCTTTTTTGTCTTCGTTGTATTTCGCATTCCAATCGCGGGCGATTTGCGTCGCGTATTCTTCGTTTAAAACCGGATAGAAAATCGGCTGTTCGGGCAATCGCGGCGGAAAAGCGGTGAATTCGCTCGCTTTGATCAACGCTAACTCTTTTGTGCCGACGGGTCGAAATAAAATTATCGTTTCATTCATTGCTTGCCGCGCCTCCAGTGGCAAGATACAAAACCGCCATTCGGACGGCAACGCCGTATTTTACCTGGTCTAAAATCA
>CAXSGY010000036.1:0-41164 GCA_964237235.1 uncultured Pyrinomonadaceae bacterium | reverse complement strand
AATTGGTTTCGTCATTGCGGTTATAAGGTTTCATTCAAATGAAAACTGCTATAGAACATCCGCAAGCTGAATTTGTTACTCAATCGAAGCAAACCAGAATTGATGTGGAAATTAATTTATATAACTCATCAGAGATTTCTAATGATTATTTTCAAAAAACTCTGCAATGGCAAGCGAGTGGGCTAGTAAAAAGAATTTCAGGAATCGGAGACAGAGCCTTAACAATAACTGACTATGATCCGTCGGGACAGGTCAGATTCATTAAGGGAAGATTTTTTGTTGTGATTTATGCCGGTCGCCCTAAATATGCGGAAGATGCAGCGCGTTTGGTCGCCGAACAAATCGGGTTAGTAGAAAAGGATTTAGACGAATAAAATAATTGCCTAAAATTTATTTTTACTGAATTTCCGTATCAAGTAATAAATATTTTATTCGATTTTGATCGGCGAAAGTAATATAACTCCAGAAGTGCAGACGGCGACAGCATTTTTAGAGTTCTTTATTTATTTCCCGTAAACGATTATAAAATTCTGCCGTTTCTCGGTTATGATTTATTGACTTATATGTCTAATAAATCAATAAAATGCGTCGGCGTGGTCGTCAAGCCGAATCATAAAGAAGCGAGGCAAACCGCCGTCGAGCTTGGCGCGTGGCTTTCAGAGCGCGGCATTGATTTGATCGGCAGTCCGCCGATTGATGGGGAAAAATTCAATTCGGAAACGAATAAAATCAAGACGGTTACGCTCGAACAATTCCAATCCGAAGCCGAATTGATCGTCGTTCTCGGCGGCGACGGCACGATGATTTCGACGGCGCGGCTGACCGCCGACCGGGAAGTTTTGGTTTTGGGAATCAATTACGGCTCGCTCGGCTACTTGACCGAATTTCGCATCGAGGAAATGTTCGACGCGCTCGAGAAAATTCTGGCGGGCGAATTTGAAACGGATCGGCGCGTGATGCTCGATGTCGAACATTGGCGCGACGGGCAAAAACTCGCCGCCGGTCGCGTTTTGAACGAGGTCGTCATCAACAAAGCCGCGCTCGCCCGCATCATCGAACTCGAAGTCGAACTCAATAATCTCTACGTCAATTCGTTTCGCGCCGACGGTTTGATCGTCGCCACGCCGACCGGCTCGACCGCCTATAATCTTTCGGCGGGCGGTCCGATTGTGTATCCTTCGATGAACGCGATTGTGCTAACGCCGATCTGCCCGTTTACGATGACCAATCGTCCGATTGTCGTGCCGGACGCGGACGAAATCGTTTTGAGATTGAAAAGCGAAACCGAAGGCGTGGTTTTAACGCTCGACGGGCAGATCGGCTTTCCGGTTAAGCCGCAGGATAAAATTTTAATTCGCAAGAGCGCGGTCAGCTTCAATCTCGTTCAGCCGCCGAACCGCAATTACTTCGATGTCTTGCGCAACAAATTGAAATGGGGCAGATAAACGCCGCGCGCGTTTGCCGAAGCGTCCGGTTCGCTAACAACTTTCGTTATTACAATACTTGGAGACAAAAACTAGAACTATAACTGCCACGGTCGCCGCCGCGCCGATTCCGATTGCCAATCCGATTTTTCCGCCCTTAGAAAGTCCCGCGCCTTTGACCTGCGCGACATCGGCGTAAGCGATGGAACCGGTTTGTTTGGTTTTAGCGTCGGTCAGCTCGAACGAATCTTCGCTTCTGCCGGAAATTTCGCCTTTTAATTTCGTGCCGTTAAGCATTTTCACCGTCACGCGCCTTTTTTGTTTGACGTAGCGTTTAGAAACTTCGTCTTTAATTTTCGCCACGTCAGAAGCGGTATTGCTCGATTCAGCTTGTCCGAAAACGAGCGAAACATTGGCGGTTATCGCCAGCAAACAGCAGAGCGCGAAAGTCATACATTTTTTGAACGCGAAATTTTCATCGTTAAATTTAGGAAATGTTAAATTTTTCATTTCAATAAAATATCAGAAATTAAAACAAAAAGCGCGAAGCCTAAGTTAATAAACGGCGCGGTCGAGCGCGAAAAATCAGATAAAGAAAAAACCGCCGATTTTTAATGTCGGCGGCTTTTTATCGGGGGAATAAAAGCGGATTTTATGGTATGAATTGCCGTTTGTAGAATTAATCCGGCAATAGAGAGACGCGCGAACAAAAATTATTTTGCGGAATTTTTTTTCAACACGCCTGCACGCTCGACAATTATTTTTTTGAATGATTTTCGTCAGTCATATTGTGTGCCTTTTAATCGGCGGTCGCGCCGTCAATTTCGAAATCAATCTGCTCGTCTTTAACGGCTTTGACAAAACAACTTCAACGCGCAGACGTGCCGAAAAATCCTTTACAATCCGCATCCGACATCTTTTTCTTCGTTAAACTCAAAACGACCGCTATATCTTTTTTGGCGACCGCCGTTTTAAATTTCGTTCAGACGGAATTTCATTTCGACTATGCTGCGAAAAGTTTAGCGGCGACGGCAAGCGTAAAACTCGCGCCAGCAAAAATTGCCGGTTTTTTAATAAAATTTACTCCGCATAAATTTTCCCCGCAGACATTATCTTAAAATGTTACGAGCCGAATAAACTCGGCTGTTCATCGGCAATTTTTTCTTCGTCAAATCCTTCGGGCGACCATTGATAAATGCTCAAATCGCAGCGATTTTTTTCGTTGAATTTCACGCCTTCCGATTCGAGAACGCTCTGCTGCAAATTCGTCGGTACGGTCATTCTGCCGGTCGAACACGCGCCCTGCGAATTGATGACTCTTTGCCAGGGAACGTTTTCCGTGTCGGCGGCGTGCATCACGAAACCGACGGTGCGCGGCGTGTAACCTTCGCCCAAAATCGCGGCGATTTGACCGTAGGTCATCACGCGCCCGACGGGAATTTGATTGACGATTTCATAAACGCGCTGCCGGTATTGTTTGTCGTTGACTTGTTTTTCTTCCATAAACTTCAAAAATAAATTTCGCCTGAAAATCAATTATCGTATTTTTCAGGGAAAAAATAAAAAAGCGGCAAAAATTCTGCCGCTCTTTTCGGATAATTAAATTGTGTCTTTTTTTATTCCTCTTTGATGCGGGCGCGGATCGTGTCGGGATACGAAAAGCGCGTGTTGGCGAGCCGCACATCGAGCGGAATTTGATTGTAACCCATCGGTGTCGCGCCGCCCATCTGACCCTGAATCAGCGAAATCAAATTATTCTGGAACGAGCGGAAACGCGCGACGCTGCCGCGCTGGTTGAAAATAACGAACAGCAGTTTGCCGTTTTTGGTTTGAATTTCTCCCGAAAGACTGCTCACGCCGCCGTCGGTATTTCCCAAAGTTCCGGTTTTGCCGACGACGCTGCCCATCGAAAAATCCGTGTTAAATCTGCCTTCGAGTGTGCCTTTATCAACTCCGGCGACCGGCATTATATCGGCGAAAGTCATTTTGTTGCGCGTCAATTCGGCTCTCAGAGTTCTCAGCAATTTCATCATCGCGCGCGGCGTGACGCGGTTGTTGCCGAGTCCGCTCGAGGTTTGAATGTAAAATTCCTCCGCCGGAATCTGCGCGTTCATCTGCACGACGCGGGCGACGGCATACGCGCCGCCGAGCATATCGCCGAGGCGTTCGGCTAAAAAGTTATTTGAATAGCAAAGCGTCACTTTGACGATTTCACGCAACGGCGCGGACTCGTGCGAAAAGAGAAGTCGGGCGTTCGTCGGCAGCGATTGAACATATGCCCCGCCGGTAAATTCGACGCTCGGGACGGTGAACGGTTTTTTCGCGCTGACCAGATAATTTTGCCACGCGCGCGTCGCGCCGCTCGAACGCTTTGCCGCGTTCAACGTCGCCAGCAAACTGTTGCCCGACGATTGCGCGTTCATATTGTAGCTCATCGCAAAATTGTCGGTGACGATCAAATCGCCGCTAACCGTGCGAATGCCCATCCGGTTTAATTCACCGGCGACGGCGACGGCGTGTTCGTGATTGAACATCGGATCGCGTCCTGAAATATAAACGTTGCCGTTTAAAGTTCCGGTCGCCGTGTCAATCTGCCCGTCGGTCCAGACGTTGGTCGGAAAACGATATTCGGGACCGAAGGTTTTCAAAACGGCGTAAGCGGTGGCGAGCTTGACGTTCGATGCCGGGTTGAACGGATAATTTGAATAGCTGTCCAAAACGACCGCGCCGTCCATATTTTCGACTAAAATTCCCGAATAACCCGGAATATCAACGTCCGCTAAAACGGGAAACGAAGTTTTGCGGGCGACCGTCGGCATCGAGCTGCCGGTTTTCGTCACGAGCGGCGTGGCGGAAGTTTGCGGCTGAATCGCGCCGTTATTTGACGTGCCGGTTTTATCGGTTTGAACGGTAATCGGCTGCAGTAAAGGTTTGGTCAGCGGCGCGGAAGTTTGCGCGAAAATTGAAGCGGTCGAGCCGAGCAAAAAGGCGGCGAAGACACTAAGCCAAACGGCTTTTTGATAGATAAAACTGCTCATAATTTTTCTAAAGTGTAGATGCGGCAGGCTTTCCAAGTCGGAATGCTGATTTGCATTATACCACATCAACCAATCTATCCTTCAAGCATTAAAAACCTTTTTCAGTCTCGCGCTTGTTTGAGAGACGTTTTTTCAGATGAGTTTTGTTCAATCTTAGATGCAAAGATTTAGAATCGTTTATGGAAACGATTCTATTTACTTATACAAGATAAAAGTCGAAAAGGAAAGATTTTTTCATAAAATTAGTCAGTGACAGCCTAAAAAACTTTTGACAGATTTTCAAAATAGGAATATATTCATTTTAATTTCTCAAAAAGCTACTTTTTAACGACCGACGACGTTAAATCAATCCGGCATTCAAAGGGGAATGCCAAAAGAATATGCGAAAGAGTGATTCTTGATGTTCGCTTATTTTTGATTGAATTTAATATCGTCGGTTTGATGTTTTGAGAAATGAATTTCTTTTAATAACCATTGCTACACGTGAAAAGTGGCGGCATAAATTCGATGCTACTTTTATTGTAAATTTGATGATTATTTAGCCTTTCTTCTCGACTGAATAATTTCTCAATTTCCCTATAATTTTCTAAGTAAAGAAGGAGTATAATTATGAGTAATCGTCAACTAATTATTGTTTGTATTGTTTTAGTCACAGCGGCGATCCTATTCGCGGTTACAACTTTCCATCAACAAGCCCAAGACCGACAGATTCAGAATAAACCGCAGTCGCAACAAGACGAGGCTACAGTAGTCCAAAGAGGACAGATTACAGAAAAGGAAAGAGAATACAGTAAAGAATACGAGAAGTTATATTCGGATCGTAAAGGTACTAAACTAACCGAACTTAGCGAGATTAGCAGACGCAAGGGAAACAAGCAAGAAATTGGAGTTTCCCTAGGAGTTCCGACGATTCCGACAGTTGGTAATTCATCATCTACCGGCAATTACAATCTATTAACAGATTTGTCTTGCAAAGCAGAAGCAGTGGTAATTGGTTCGGTTAAGAATAAAACAGCTCATCTAACGGAGGATGAGACATTTATATACACTGAATACGAACTTTCAGTTGAGGATATACTAAAAAATAATTCAGTACTTCCGATTAAAACTGGTGAAAACATTCAAATTACCCGACCCGGCGGACTAATCAAACTCGACGATCAATTAATTAGATTTGAGGACAAGCTTTACGAACCCCTCCAAACGAAACAAAAGTATTTGCTATTCCTTCAATTTGTACCATCGGCTAATGGTTATATAGTCTCTGACGTTAGAGGAGATTTTTTGCTGGAAAATGATTCTTTTAGAAGTCTTTCACCCATTGCCTTACCGGAAGGAGTATTTGCTAACAAAGACTCTAAAAGATTATTTAGCAATATCCGCAACTCTTTACTATCTGCTTGTCAAGATAATTCATCGGGAGGTAAATAAAGCCATGAACATTAGAAATTATTATGCAAGTATAATTGTCTGTGCCATAGCTTTTTTGTCTGCCTTTTCTTCAGTTACTTACTCTCAAACTTGCCTTCCTCCAGGTTCGGCTTCCTACCGTCACTTTCCTCAAGGTGATCCGAAGATTTATTATTCCGGGTTAGTTTTTTACACTTTTGAAAATATACCCGATGGCGCACAGAAAAATCAGATAGTAACAGCGTTAAATAATTGGAATAGTATTTTGGCGAATGGTTGCTCTAACGTCAAATTCGTTTTAGGTCCCACAGGTGAATACGGTTCGACGTTAATAATCAAAAATGGACCTATTGTCAATCAAGGTGCAGCGCGCTCAGAAGAAACTGCTTATTTCGGTCAAGAAATTAGCGTAGGAACCATGATTTTTAATCCTGATCTTACTATTAACGGACAACTATTTTATGATCCGCAAGTAAGTAAATATGACACCATTTACGTTAAAACAGCGATGCACGAAATTGGTCATCTGCTTGGATTAAGTCATTATAGAGCTAACTACGAACCCTGCACTCAACAATCACATCTATCAGCCATTATGAACGATCCTTGTGGTGTCAATGATAATGGCACTTACCTTAATGGGATATTCTACGGCACTAATATGCCTGTTAATGCAACAACCTGTGATACTTCCCGGCTTGTCGGCATATATCCTTGCCCAACCCCAACGCCAACCCCAACGCCAGGCGGCGGGACGGGCGAATGGGAATGCGACGGTTTGTGCCACGGCAGTTATCGGGCGGCGTTAGATTCTCAAAAGTATGACGTGAAATCAGATTCTTCCGATGTACCGCCCGACAGCCCTGACCTCCGTGACGAGTGCTGCGTCTGGACTCCCGTGCTAATTGACGTTTCCGGCAACGGCTTTGCGCTGACTTCTGCCGCCAACGGCGTGATGTTCGATTTCAACGGCGACGGCGTTTCGCATCGCATTTCGTGGACGGCGGCTAATTCCGATGATGCTTGGCTTGTGCTTGATAGAAACAACAACGGTTTGATTGACAGCTCGCACGAAATGTTTGGCAATCAAACCGCACAATCAACTCCGCCGAGCGGCACGTTGAAGAACGGCTTTCTGGCTCTCGCTGAATTCGACAAAGCGGCGAACGGCGGCAATGCTGACGGCGTAATCAGCAAACAAGATACGATCTTTAAGGATTTGCGCCTGTGGCAGGACACAAATCATAACGGCATCTCAGAAGCGAGCGAACTGCACACATTGCCGGAACTGGGATTGCGAAAGATCGAACTCGATTACAGGGAATCGAGACGAACCGACCAATACGGCAACCAATTCAAATACCGGACAAAGGTGAAAGACGCACAGGACGCGCAGCTCGGACGCTGGGCGTGGGATGTGTTTCTCGTTCTCGATCAGCCTTAATCAAACTTTGAAATCTGATTTACTTGAACGCCGAAAGTGATTTAACCTTCGGCGTTTTTGCTTTAATCTCCAAACTTTCTAAATTTCCAAAAAAACATTGCTTTTCAATAAAAAAGGGCATAAAATTTTATGCACATTCAAACGGTTTTGTGAAAAAAGAACAAGCACCTCTGACGATTGAAAAAATAAAAACGGCGCACGCCGAACGACGCGACGAAATTCGGGCGAGACTAGGCGAATTTCAAGCGGTTTGGGAATCTGAGACAAACGGGCGGTTGTGGGAAGAAATGGTTTTTTGTTTCTTTACCGGCGGCTGTTCGGCACGAATGGGACTTCGCTCAATCGAAGCGGTCAGACCGATTTTATTGAGCGGGAATCACGCCGAACTCGTCGGCGCGCTCGTCGGGCGGCATCGTTATCCGAACGCGCGAGCCGGTTACATCGTCGCTTCACGCGAATTTCTGCAAGAACACTGCAATCTGGAATTGCGCGAAAAGCTCAACAGTTTCGTCGATCCGCTCGAAAGACGCGATTGGCTGGTCAGGGAAAAACGAATCAAGGGTCTAGGCTATAAGGAAGCGAGCCATTTCTTGCGAAACATCGGCTTGAAGGGCTACGCGATTCTCGACAAGCATATTCTGCGAAGTTTGGCGGAACTCGGAATAATTGACGACCCGAAGCCACCAAATACGCGGTCGAAGTATCTAACGGTTGAACAAAAACTGAAAAATTTAGCCGCTCTCGCCGAAATTGATTTCGATGAACTCGATTTGGTTTTATGGTCAATGAAAACGGGCGAAATTCTTAAATAAAATGCCCGCAAAGGAAAGGAGGATTTTATGAAGTATATATTTTTGAAATTAGGCGTTTTTCAAATTCCTTTCCAGAAGAAAAAATCCGTATCCGCAATCGCCGTTTATTTATTAACAATCGCGCTCGCGGCGGCGGTCGTCGTCAAGGCGGACGTTCAGCGCGGCGAAGTCGTCGAAGCGAAACAGTTAATCAAACAGGCTGAAAAAATGACCAGGCGCGGCGATTTGGTCGAAGCCGAAAAAATTCTGCGCGGCATCGTCGAACTCAACCCGAACGATTCCGCCGCCAAGCTCGCCCTCGCCTACAATTCGCTCAAGCAGAAAAAATTAATCGAGGCTTACAGCTTATCGCTCGGTGTCGTCAAAGCCGAACCGAAAAACGCGCGGGCATTTGCCGTCTTGGGAATGACTTTGCTCAATTCGGGCAGTTTCCGCGACGCGAAACTTTCTCTGTTAAACGCTCTCGCGCTCGACCGCGGCGAAGCTCTCGCCTGGGCGGGTTACGGAATGTTCGATTTTTACGAGAACCGCGTTAACAAAGGTCTCGAAAGTTTGCGCGAAGCCGTTTATCTGGACGGGCGCGAACCGGATTTTCTGTACTCGCTGGCGCAGGTCGCGGCGCGCGCCGAAAATTATAAAGAAGCCGCCGATGCGTATAACCGGTTTTTAGACGTTTCGCCGCAGACCGATGTCGAAAGGCGCGAGCGCATCAAAGGACTAATTAATTTTCTGCGCTTTTTGGGTAGTCGTCAATCGCTCTACAGCACCGACGGCACGGCGCAAACGACGGTTCCGTTTAAATTGAAAAACGACCGACCGATTATTCAGCTCAGGCTCGGCAAAACGGGCGAACCGCTTAATTTTGTTTTAGATACAGGATCGGGAATGTCCGTGATTTCCGATGACACGGCGACGCGTTTGAAAATAAAACCCGTTACGCACGGCGGCTCGGCGCGGGCGATTGGCGGCGACGGAAAATTTGAAATCGTTTACGGATTTTTGCCTTCGATTTATCTGGGCGAGGTAAAAATCAAAAACGTGCCGGTTTACATACGCAAATTTCATCAATCGAACGAACAGGTTGACGGTTACATAGGGCTTGCGCTGATCTCGAAATTTTTAACGACGGTTGATTACGGCAATCGGACATTTACCTTGGTTGATAAAAAAACGGCGGAGAAACAAATGTCGGAAGCCGGGCGGAAGAGCGAAAAACCGGCTTTGTCTTTGCCACTGCGTCTGACATCGAGCGGATTTTTGAGCGGCGAAGTCAATCTCGAAGGCATCGAAATACCGCTTAATTTTATCGTTGATACGGGCGCGAGCGTTTCGGTTATCTCGGACACTCTGGCAAAATCCAAAGAGATCAACAAATTTATCAGAAGCGAGAAAATGCGCGTCATCGGCGCGGCGGGCGTAACCGAAAATGTTTCGTCGTTTATGCTTCCGCGCTTGACCTTCGGCACGCACACCCGGCAGGACATAATGGCGGTCGCGCTCGATTTGGATTTGATAAACGAAACGTCGGGTTTTGAACAGACGGGAATTTTAGGCGGAAACTTTTTGAAAAATTATCGTCTGACGTTCGACTTCCAAAACTCGCAGGTCGTCTTCGTGCCGGTCAGGTAAAGTTCAAGGGTTAAAGTTCAAGATTCAAAGTTTAAGGTCGGCATTCGTTTTCGACTTGGAACTTTGAACCTTGAACTTTAAACTGAATTAATGAAGCAAAGTTTGTATCTGGAAACTTCAGTGGTCGGCGCGTATCTCGATAACGGCGACGCGTTCCGGCGCGATTTGACGATTCGCTGGTGGGAACACGAGCTTAGCGAATATCGCGCGTTCAGCTCGATTCTCGTGCGGCGCGAACTCGAACAAATCAGCGAGCCGCACCGCACCGGTTACTTAAAATTAGTCGCGCCGCTCGAATCGCTCGATCTGGTCGAAGAAGCCGCAATTCTCGCTGAAGGATATATTTCGCGCGGCATCTTTCACCGCCGTTTTCTGGCGGACGCGCTGCACGTCGCGCTCGCTTCGTTTCATAAAATAGATTATCTGGTGACGTGGAATTTCGGGCATCTGGCAAACGTCCGCAAACAGGCGCGGCTCAGATTATTCAACACCGCCGCCGGATTTTTCTCGCCGGTCATCGTTACGCCGGAGTTTCTGGTCAGCCCTTAATTAGTGAAAAACTAAAAGCGAAAAACTAATAATTTCACTTTATATTTTAGTTTTTCGCTTTTAGTTTTTCGCTTTTAGTTTTTCACTCAATATTCCGCTTGACGATTGACGAATAACATTGAACAATTAACAGGTCATTTATGTATCGCCGTCCGAAGTTTTTGGAAATTCTGATTGAAATTCGTCAAGAGATGTCGCGCGAAGCCGATTATGACGCGGATTTGTTTGCGGAGATGATTCGTTCGGGAAAATTTAAGGATAATTCGAGAGCCGAAAGCCGGAAATTAAAAAATGAATTTCCGGCGAACGAAGACCGCGCCGCAAGCCGCGAACGCTGATTTATGGAAATTATTTTTCACGCCATCGGAATTGAGATTCCGAACAAAACGGCGTTTCACAATTTAGCCGAAAACGCCGAACGCAACGGCGAAGCGTCAATTGCGGAACGTCCCGGCAGAATCGTGCGCGGCTCCTGCTGGCGCATCGGCTTCGGGCTGGAAGTTTGGACGACGCTCAACGAATCGGAAAGCGGCGAAGTTTTTTACACGCATTGCCGACCGGCTTTTCGCGCCCGCCGCTCGCAGATTTTAAGCGATTGGCGTTTGTCCGAAACGAAAGGAGACGCGGTAGTCGAAGGCTTCGTCGAAAAACATCCGGCGAAAATTTCGTTTCAGCTGCAAAATTTAACCGAAATCAGCGCGCGCCGGTTCGAGCAGAAATTTTTAAGAGTCGGTTTATGCGGTCTCGCTTATCGTGCCGAAATTTCGACGACGCGCAAAAATTTTTTCAGAAAACCGGCGGCGCGAAATCCGAAAATCAATCAAGCCGATTGGCATCTGCGCGGCGAAATTCTCGCTTTCGATAAAATTCGCAATCTTTTTTCAAACACGGATTTGTTTTGGATTCAACTCGATTTGGGAAGTTTCGAGTTGGAAATTTTAATCAACCAACGCGCGCTCGCCGGCGATTTGCGAATCGGCGCGAACATCGAAGCCGACATTTGGCTGCAGGGACACATCGCCGGTCAAGTCGTTTCGCATTCAAATTATGAAGGCGTTGACTGGTCGCAAAATTCGTCGGATTTCTGGCGGAAGTTAAAAAGAGAGAACTGAAAAAATTCGCTCGATTCGCCGCCGAAAATTTAATCGCAAAAAGCGTCTTCTTTCCCGGTTTTTTAACAGATGCGCCGCTATTTATTATCCATTCTATTCGTCGCAGCCATTTCTTCGCTCGTCGGTCTATATTTTTTCAATCAATTTTGGATTCACCGCTACGACGATTTAATCGCGCGGCAGGCTTCTGTTTACCGGCTCGACGAAGCTTTCGTCTGGAGCGTAATTTACGAGGAAACTTATTTTCGCGCCTGGAAAATCGGCGCGGCGGAAGAAGTCGGACTGATGCAGGTTACGCCGACCGTCGCCCGCGAATGGGCGAAGGAAACCGGCTTTCAGGAATTTGAACGCCAGACGGCGCAGAACGTCGTCGAATTTTTGCGCGAACCGGAACGCAACATTCAAGTCGGCTGCTGGTATCTGGAAAAACTGCGCGGCAATTATCGCGGCTTTCCGGCGGAAAATGCGATGACTTTAGCGGCTTACAACGCGGGCGCGAGCCGCGTCGAAGAATGGAGCAAATCAACGGACGAAGCCAAAAAAATGTCCGAGCAGGAATTTATCAATAACATCAATATCGCTTCGACCAAATCTTACGTCGCCTCGATTTTAGAGCGATACGAAAAAGCGAACGTCGCCAGACCGAAAAACGCCGCTAATTAACTTCAATTCAATTTATGAAAATTTTTTCGGCTGAATATCTTTTGCCCGTCGCGTCCGATGCGCTGACGAACGGCGCGGTCGTCGTTGAGGCGGGGAAAATCGTCGCCGTCGGCGCGAAAGGGGAAATCGCCGAAAAATTTCCCGCCGCCGAAAGCGAAGATTTCGGCGAAGCCGTGATAATGCCGGGCTTGGTTAATTGTCATTCTCATTTGGAAATAACGGCAATGCGCGGATTTCTCGATGATGTCGAGAATGATTTTTATGCGTGGCTGATTAAGCTGACGAAAGCGCGCGGCGAGATTTTAACCGAGGACGATATTAAAATCGCCGCCGTCGCCGGCGCACTCGAAGGCGTGCGGGCAGGCGTAACTTGTTTCGGCGACATCGGTCGCGTCGGTCGCGCCGGATTTGAAGCGTTGAAAACGAATCGTTTGCGCGGCATTCTTTTTCAGGAGACGGACTTTTCGCCGCTCGACGAAAAAGCCGATGAAGATTTCGCCCGATTAAAAGATAAGTTTCTAGAATTAAAAGCCACGGAAACCGCGCTCGTCAAAGTCGGTTTATCGCCGCACGCGCCTTATACGGTCAGCCGCAAACTTTTTGAACGAATCGCCGATTATTCAATCAGCGACAACGTAAAAACTTCGATTCACGCCGCCGAATCCGTGCCGGAAACGGAATTTTTTGAAACGGGCAAAGGGTTTTTCAGAGATTTTTACAAGCGTCTGAATCTCGAATGGAACGCGCCGCGCAAATCGCCGGTCGAATATCTCTTTGAGATCGGTGTTTTAGAGTCTGCGCCGCTGCTCGCGCACTGCGTTAAAGTTTCCGATGCGGATATAAATTTAATCGCCGCGAGCGGTTCAAAAATCGCGCATTGTCCCAAGTCGAACGCTAAATTCGGACACGGCATCGCGCCGCTCGAACGATTTTTAGACGAAAAAATCGCCGTCGGTTTGGGCAGCGATTCGGTCGCCAGCAACAACGTTTGCGACATTCTGGAAGAAGCGAGATTTGCGACGCTCGCTGCCCGCACGTTCAGCGAAAAAAGATTTTTGAAGGCGCGTGAAATTATCGAAACGATGACGCTCGGCGGCGCATCCGCGCTCGGTTTGGAACGGGAAACCGGCAGTCTCGAAGCGGGAAAATGTGCTGATTTAATCGTCATTTCGCTCGAAAACATCGCGCAGCAACCGATTCACGATTTATACGCGGCAGTGCTTTTCGCCTCGAACGCGCGCGACGTGAAAATGACGATGGTCAACGGTGTCGAGCTGTATAAAAACGGCGCGGCGACGCAAATTGACGAAGCGGAGATTAAAGCGAAAATGCGCGAAATCGGCGCGAAAATGAGACTTTAGATTTAGTGAAGGCGCGAAAACACGAAAGGAAATATTAATATGGATAAAAGGGATAGATAGGATAAAAGGAAAATTTTAATGTCGTATTTAGCTTTCTTTGTCTTTTCTATTCTTTCTAAATTTCTTCTTCGTATCTCGTTTTAAAGAAAGTGTCGGCAAATCGAAAATTCAGGGCGGAGTCGAACTCAATTGGCGAAAGCGTTTGACGACGAGCCGTCTGATACATGGAATCAAACGACAATGCCAATCTCTCAACCGACCAAATCAGCTCGTCTGAATTTCAAAGTGCCGACACTTCGTTATAAAGTTTTATTAAGCGTCGAATTTTATAAAATTCGCAAAGTTTACGCCGAAAAATTTATCACTCGACGTGGTTTTCGGAGTCAGGCGGGGAATTTTGTTCTTTCTCTTTTAAGGACTTTTTCGCCCGTTTTTGCGAATACATTAATTCGTCGGCTTTCGAGACGATTTCTTCGATTGACATCTTACTTTCCGCGTCGAAATGCAGCATTCCGAAACTGATTGAAAGCGGCATTGGACGATGCTTTTTTGAATTGAAATCGGCGATTTCCCGCTGCAGACGTTCTCTAATCGCTTCGCCGCCGGTTGCCGTCGAATCCTGCGCGAGAATGACAAATTCGTCGCCGCCGAGCCGCGCCACAATATCCGAACCGCGGAATGAAGATTTAAGAATCGCCGCCGCGTCAATGATCATCTGCGAGCCGGCGGCGTGTCCGAATCGGTCGTTGACCGCTTTCAAATTATCCAAATCCGCATAAACGACGACGCATTCCTTTTTGTTGCGCCGCGCGTAACACAGAGCCTGATCGGTCAGCGTGAAAAAACCGCGCCGGTTGTATAATTGGGTCAAGTCGTCGGTGACCGTCAAATCGCGCAATTTTTTCTGAGTTTCCTTGAGTTCGGTGATGTCCTGACCATAGCCGATGATATAACTCGAGCCGTCGTTTTCTTCAAAAAGCCGGTTGCGATATTGCCAGACGCGCTGCCCGCCGTTTTTAGTTAAAATATAAAAAACACCTTCTTCCGTCAGCTTATGAGTCATCCGGCTCAGATACGCTTGAAAAAACGGGCGCGATTCGGGAATTAGAAAATCGGCGAGGTTTCTGCCCGTAATTTCATCAATTTGATAACCGAGCGCGATTGCCGCCGCTTCGTTGACGGAGATAATCGTTCCGTTCAAATCGTGAATGTTGATATAGCCCGGACTCAACTCGAACAAATGACGAAAACGTTGTTCGCTTTGTTCTAATTTCTCGCTGACGAATTTTTGCTCGGTAATATTCATCGAGATTCCGCCGAGCAGTTTTTCGCCCGCGCCGTCCGCAAACGGAAATTTTAAGCTCAACCAATGAGCCGTCGAACCGTCGGGCAGGGCGGTTTCTTCGATTATTTCCTTTGTTTTCCATTCGGATAAAACAAGCGCGTCGTTTTTTCTGACGGCTCGCGCTTCTTTTTTGTTGAGCAACTGGAAATCGTTTTTTCCGATCACCCAGCCTTCTTCGAGATTAAAAAATTTTTCAAACAAATGATTGACGTAAATATAATGCCCCGCCGCATCTTTGATAAAGCCGAGCGTCGGGCTGTTTTTCATAAACGCTTTGAACCGCATATTCGATTCGTGCAAATCTTTTTCGATTTGTTGGCGCGTCCGTTCGGCTTCAAGCATTTGTTTGAGAGTGCGGCGCAGCTCCATCTGCGCGACGACCTGACGCGCCAGCACGCGCAAAGCGAGCGTCTGTTTTTCGGTTAATTGGCGCGGCTTATCGTCAATAACGCATAGCGTTCCCAACGCTTCGCCGCTTTCGGTAACGAGCGGCGCGCCCGCGTAAAATCTAATGTGCGGCGCGCCTTTGACCAGCGGATTGTCGGCGAATCTCACGTCAATTTCGGCGTTTTCCACTAATAAAAGTTCCTGCGGATGAAGAATGGCGTGCGCGCAGAAGGCGACGGCGCGCGGCGTTTCTTCCGCTCCGATGCCGATTTTCGATTTGAACCATTGGCGTTCACCATCAATCAATGAAACGAGCGCGATGGGCGTTTCGCAGATTTCCGAAGCCAGTTCGACAATATCGTCGTAGGCTTGCTCGGCGGGCGTGTCGAGAATGTCGAAACTCCGCAGTTCTTCCAATCTCTTTTTTTCATTTAGCAGTATTTTGTCTTCCATTTTTTGCCCGCACCGCGCGTTATCGAATCAAAGCGTTGACTGCAATTCTTTTAAGAGTTCGCCGGTCGTCCAATCGTTGCCGGAAAAAACTCGACGCACTTTGCCGTCCGGCGCGACGACAATCGTTCTTAGTGAGTGATTAAACTGCGTTTTGTCGTTCTGGTCAACTTCATAACGCAACCCGAAAAAATCGGCGATTGATTTGACCTCTTTGTCCGTGCCGGTCGCCAGTTGCCAAACGCCGAAATCAGTTTTTGAATCCTTACCCAGATAGCCGCGCCCGTATTCCTTCAATTTCGCGGGCGTGTCGGTCGCCGGATCGAACGAGATGCTTAAGAGACGGATTTTATCGTTCAATTCGGCGTTGTCGTTCAATTGATTCGCCAGGTCGGAAAAATTTTTCGACATCAAAATACAATAATTCGGCAAAGGACAGCGCGAATAAACGAACGTAATCGCCAGAGCCTTGCCTTGAAAATCCTTCATCGAAATCTTTTTTCCGTCTTGATTGGTTAATTTGAAATCGGGAATTTGATTACCGATTTGCGCGACATCTTCGCGCCTCGGCAGCGGCGTTTGGTTCGGATTCGGCAGCGCGGAGATGGCGATTTTTTCCAGCCAGTAGCTGTCTTTGTCAACGACCAGATCGGCTTGAATGTCCGCGCCCGGATTCAAATCGTCCCAAACCCAATCGTCTTTAATCGGAAACGGCATCGTCATCGCATCCATATAACCCGGAATTTCCTCGTGTTTAATCGTCGCCTTCTTTTGCGCTTTATCAACCGCAACGATTGTGCCGCGAAACGGAAAATGTTTCGCGTCCGCCGAAGCGTTCGGCAGTGCGGACGATGTTTGCGTCGCTGATTTCTGACACGCCGTCAAAAATAAAATAGAAAATAAAATCAATATAAAATAACGCATAAAACTTATTTTTCCTGTGTCTGACATTTAGATTGTTCGATGATTTTCCGAAAATTTTTATCATTACTGAAAATTTTCCATTCGGCGTTTTCGTTTAACCGGGCGCAGTCTTTGAATCCGTTCTCGAACGACTGTTCGAGCAGTGCCAGCGCATCCGATTTTTTTCCGGCGAGCGCGAAGGCGCGGGCAAGCTCGAACAAAACCTGGGCATTCTGCTGATTGACGAGCCGCGCCAACTGTAAATTGGCTGACATCAATTCGTAATCGCGCTGTTGCTCGTTGACATACAAAGCCGTCTCGTAAGTTTGAACGAAAACTTGTTCTAAAATTCTTTTGGCTAAACGGCGTTCGGTCGAATCGCTTTCGGCGTTTGCGCGCCTTTGCCATATTTCGATTTCCTTCGCGGCGCGCGCCGAAGCGGTGTTTTTGGAAGCCGGATCAATTAGAGCCGTATTCGTTGCGATGATTTGCGCCGCCGTTCGCTGTTGTTCGTCGAATGAATTTTTCTCGTCCGTTTTCGATTTTTTATACGATTTGCCGCCGCGAATTTCAGCCAGCGATTCCGCCGCTTCTTTGGTATCGGCAAAATCCTTAAAATCTTTGACAATATCTTCAAACGCCCGCGCCGCTTCCAAAACATCGCCTTTTTGAAAAAGCGTGCGGGCTTCGCCGGTTCGTTTGGTGAACGATGAAGCGATAAAATTTTTATCCGTTTCCAGACTTCCTGTTTTCATCGCCTGCAAATTCAGCCATTCGAACGCAGCAAAGGTCAATTCCTTCGGTAGCCAGCCGTGCCGTCCGTCGAAAACGGCGAGTTGATTCGCCGAATTGATTTCATCGAGCCTTGAAAATGTTTTCACCAGTTCCGGGTAATTAAAATCGTTCGTGCCGACCGTGCCGAAAATTGGGAAGGTAAGCGGTTTGTCCGGCTGAAACGCCGGAGGAAAAGTCGCGCCGCAGACGATTGCGCCCGCGACGCAGCCGCGACACGACAAAGCGAAATAAGTCGCCACACGCGCGCCGCCCGACAATCCGGCGGCGTAAACCCGTTTTTCGTTGATGGAAAATCTGGCGTGAGAATCGGTCCAGAAAGCCTCGATAATTGCGGAGAGTTTCTCCGCGCCCGTGTTGTTTCGTGAATTGTTTGAACCGACGACGACGAAGCCGAATCGTTCCGCCGCTTCACGAAAAGTTTCAACCGCGATTTTGCCGCGCCCGAACGGATCGAAGACGTAGAGAACCGCCCATTTTTTTTCGGGCGCGTAATTTGAAGGCAAATAAAGCGCGTAGCTTTGGTCGCCGTCGTTTCGACATACGACTTTTTCAATCAGCGCGCCGCGCGGCAAATCGTCGCTGACGTTTGTTCGCGCCGCGCCGTTAATCGAAACGAGCGACAGAAAAAACAGTAAAAAAAATCTTTTCCCGAAACCGCCATTTCTCATCGTTTTAACAAAGAAATTTTCCGGCAGTTTTTGACGCGAAAAAGGCGAAACACTTTCGGCTTCGCGCCTCGCCGGAAATTTCTTCGGGCGTTAATTATAACCTTCCAAATCGGTCAGATCATCATAAATCAAACCGCGGCGGTCGCGGCGGGTTTTGGTCATCGCTTCGTAACCGCCTTCTTCGTTGCGCGCAATTTTGTTGTTTGCGTAAAGACCCTCGAGAACGAATTCGCAGGCGGAAACTATTTTTGCCTCATCGGATTTTTCGATGTCGAGCGTCGTGCGCGTCGAATCAATCAAATCCGGCACGGCATCGAGCAGCATCGCGCCTTCTGAAGCCGAAGCCGTATCCGACAAAAGAATTTTGTTGCCTTCATCAAACCAGCGCACGGTCGGCTCAAAATCAATGCCGAGAAAAAAGCCTTCAAAAATCGCGCCCGCCGCTTTTTTGATTAAATCCTTGGCGAGTTTCGTCGCGCCGATTTGTTCGCCTTCGTATTCGAGTTCCATTTTGCCGGTCATCGAAGGCAGCGCGGCGTAAATATCGGAAACGCGCGGCACGATTTCCCTTTCGCCGGTCAAAATCGCGCGGCGTTCGGCGTTGGAAACGGCTGATTCGAGCGCGGTAATCGGAAATCTTTGCGACACGCCGGAACGCTTGTCAATGCGCTGGTCGTCGCGGGCTTCAAAAGCGATTTGTTCGATGGTTTCTAAAATAAAATCGGGAATCTCGACGTTAAAACCTTCAAAATCCCGGCGCGTCGTCCACGCTTCCTGTTTGGTAATTGTCGTCCCAAGATTGATGTCCTTCGGATAATGCGTCGCAATCTCCGCGCCGATTCTGTCCTTCAGAGGCGTGATAATTTTGCCGCGCGCCGTGTAATCCTCCGGGTTCGCGCTGAACACGAGCATCACGTCGAGCGGCAGACGAACCGGAAAACCTTTAATCTGCACGTCGCCTTCCTGCATTATGTTGAAAAGTCCGACCTGAATTTTTCCGGCTAAATCGGGCAATTCGTTAATCGCAAAAATTCCGCGATTCGCGCGCGGCAGAAGCCCGTAAAAAATCGTCAATTCGTCGCTCAATAAATGTCCGCCCTTCGCCGCTTTAATCGGGTCAATGTCGCCGATGATGTCGGCAATCGTTACGTCGGGCGTGGCGAGCTTTTCGACAAAACGCGAATCTCTTTTTATCCAATCAATCGGTGTTTCGTCGCCGTTTTCGGCAATCTGTTGTCTGCCGTAAGCCGACAAAGGCTGCAGCGGGTCGTCGTTGATTTCCGAACCGGCGATAATCGGAATTTCTTCGTCCAATAGTTCGGTCAACTGTCTGATGATGCGGCTTTTCGCTTGTCCGCGCGTGCCGAGCAAAATCAAATTATGCTTTGATAAAACCGCGTTGACGAGCTGCGGAATAACCGATTCTTCATAACCGACGATACCGCTGAAAAGCCGCTCGCCGCTTCGTAATTTTTTTATCAAATTCGCCCGCATTTCGTCTTTAACCGAACGCGAGGCATAACCGCTTGATTTTAATTCACCCAGTGTTACTGCTTTGTTCATAATTTAAGTCGCCAAAAGATGATTAGGAAAATATGTTTTCGTTTGTTTCCCGTAAAAATTTCTTTCGTCGTAACTTCTATATTACAATTTTTTTATGATTGAAACCTATTCGGGCGCGTCTGAGAAATTTCAAAATTCAATCGGGCTGAAATTTCAGCTTTATAACAGTTTGTTTTTGTCTCTGCCGTTTTACGGCGTTGATAAAACCGGAATTTTGCTTTCGCTGTTCAGCAGCGATTGCGAAACGGGTTATGCCGGTAATAAAAGTCCGACGGAAATAATCGAACGATTTTTCGATGATTATTCCGCAGAAGAAAAAAACGATTTTTTGTTTCGCTTCGTGCAGTATGCCGAACGGCAAGTCGTGCTTTTCGACGCGCTCGAAGACGCTTCGTTCGCCGAGTTGAACGATTTGCAGGGCGCGGGAACGCTCAAGCAACTTGAAACGCGCGTCGCGCAGGAAAATAAACGCGCCGAATTTGTCGAAAAAATTAACGATTTTTCGGCGCGGCTGGTTTTGACGGCGCACCCGACGCAGTTTTATCCGGGCGCGGTTCTGGGCATTATCAACGATTTGGAAACGGCGATAAAGGCAAACGATGTCGCACTCATCAACACATATCTGCAACAGCTCGGGCGCACGCCGTTTTTCAAAAAGCAAAAACCGACTCCGTTCGACGAAGCGACGAGCTTGATCTGGTATCTGGAAAATGTTTTTTATCAGGCGATTGGCAACATCGCCGCGGAATTGAAGGATAACTTGCCGGGCGAAAATTTAGATTTAAAAAATCTCGTCAAAATGGGTTTTTGGTCGGGCGGCGACCGCGACGGAAATCCGTTCGTGACGGTCGAGACGACGCGCGCGGTCGCCGCCGCGCTGAAAAATTCGATTCTGCGCTGTTATTACAAAGACGTGCGCGGTCTGAAACGCCGCCTGACGTTTACGGGCGTTGACCGAATGCTCGCCGCGCTTGAAACGCGCCTTTACCAAAACGCTTTTCAGACCGAATTTGAAGATTTGACGAAAAGCGAAATTCTCGAAAGTTTAAATAAAATTCGCCAGACGATTTTAGAAAATCACAATGGTTTGTTCGTTCATCTGGTTGATAATTTAATCGAAAAAGTAAACATATTCGGTTTGCATTTCGCCGCGCTCGACATACGGCAGGACAGCGGCGTTCACGCGCGCATTTTGGAAGAAATTTTTAATCGGAATTTTCCAAACGCGAATTATTCCGCGCTTTCCGACGCGAAGAAAATAGACGTTTTATTAAACGCCGAAACCGCCGACGCGCCGGAAAATTTCGCCGACGATCTGACGCGCGACACGCTCGAAAACATTCGCGCCGTCAAAGAAATTCAAACGGCGAACGGCAGACAGGCGTGCGAACGCTATATCATCAGCCATTGCGAATCGGCTCTGAACGTCGTCGAAGTTTTCACTCTTTTCCGGCTCGGCGGCTGGCAGGCGGAAGATTTGACGGTTGACATCGTGCCGCTTTTTGAAACGATTGCCGATCTGCAAAACGCTCCGCAAATAATGCGCGAGCTTTACGAAATCCCGAAATATCGAACGCATCTGGCGAAACGCGGCGACACGCAGACGATTATGCTCGGCTTTAGCGACGGCACGAAAGACGGCGGTTATCTGATGGCGAACTGGAGTATTTATCGAGCGAAAGATCAATTAACGACGCTCGCCCGCGAGTTCGGCATCAACGTCCGTTTCTTTGACGGACGCGGCGGACCGCCCGCGCGCGGCGGCGGCAAAACGCATAAATTTTATTCTTCGATGGGCGAAAACGTCGCGCGCCGCGCCATCGAATTGACCGTCCAGGGTCAAACCGTTTCGTCAAATTTCGGCAACGTCGCGGCGGCGCGGTTCAATATCGAACAGCTCGTTCACGCCGGCATTGCGACGCATCTTTTCAATCCGAAATCCGCAACCTTCACCGCGGCGGAAGAAGATTTGCTGCGCCGTCTCGCCGAACAAAGTTTTAAGGCTTACGACGAATTAAAAAATCATCCGCGCTTTTTAGATTATCTGTCCGAGGTTTCGCCCTTGAAATTCTACGCCGAAACAAACATCGGTTCGCGTCCGGCAAAACGCGGCGCGGGCAAATTGACGCTCGACGATTTACGCGCCATTCCGTTCGTCGGCGCGTGGAGCCAGTTAAAGCAAAACGTCCCCGGATTCTACGGAGTCGGCTCTGCCCTGCGCGATTTGGAAGCTAATTTGGACGAGATAAAAACGCTTTACGAAACGAATTTATTTTTCAAAACCCTAATGGACAACTGCGAAATGGCGATGCAGAAATCGGATTTTAAATTAACGGCTTTTCTTGCCGACCACGAAATTTTCGGTGAAATCTGGCGCAAGATTTATGAAGAATTTGAACTTTGCAAAAAATTCTTAGCGGAAATTTCCGGCAAAACAGATTTGATGGCTGATTACCCAATCGAACAGCAATCGGTCAGAACCAGAGAGCGCATCGTTTTGCCTCTGACGACGATTCAGCAATACGCGCTGACTAAACTCCGCGAAAAAGCCGACGAAGATTCGCGCGGCGTTTACGAGAAATTAATTATCCGCTGCTCGTTCGGCATCATCAACGCGGGCAGAAACTCCGCGTAAGTTAAAAACTAAAAACTAAAAGTGAAAATCCATTAATCTAAATTTCACTTTTAACTTTTAGTTTTTAGTTTTTCTCCGTGCTTTTCAAAGCCCAGGCGATTAACACCGGCTGAAAAAACAGACGGGTGAATCTCTTCGCGTCGGTGTCCAAGCCGAACGCGCTCCGGCTATTAACATATTGCGAAATATTGCCCGGAAAAACGGCGACGAAAAACGCGGCGGCGATTTGTCCGATCAAGTCCTGATGCTCTTCGTCGGTCAAAATCAACGAGCCGCCGAGCGCAATTTCGGCGATGCCCGAATAAACGACCGTATCGTCCTTTTTGAGCGGCACCCAATCCGGCACCTGCGCCTGAAAATCCTTCCGGGCAAACGTCAGATGGCTGATTCCCGCAAAAACCAGCGCGCCGCCCAAACCGATGCGGGCGATTTTTTTCAAAGTTTTCGTGTCCATAAGATCATTCTACGTTCGCCAAAATTCAAAGGCAATCGCCGCCGGAAAATTAGCTCGATTAAAACAAAAAGCCCGAAGTCTTTCGACTTCGGACTAATCCAAAAACTTAAAATCTAAATATGCGAAATTAAAAAACGTATTTATTCGCCGCAATCAAAACGTCGGCGATTTTCTGCCGCGCGGCGATTGTGTTGACGGGCGAATTGTTTTTCGTAAAACGCTTGAGCGCGACCAGCAGCATTTTACCTTCGTCGCCTTCCGCCATCGCCGCGACGGTGTTGCGCGCCGCCATTTCGATTTTTTGAATCGTGTCGTTGCAGAAAACCTGCGCCATTGCGATCTGGTTTTCGGCGTTGCCTTTGGCGGCGAGTTTTTGCGCCCGCAAAATCGCCGTTTCCATCGCGTAAGCCCCCATAATAATATCGGCAGCGTTCAGCAAAATTTCCTGTTGATTCTGTAAATCCTGCATATATTTCTGCGCCGCCGTGCCGACGATCATCAGCGCGATTTTCTTGGCGTTTTGCGCTAATTTCATTTCACCCGCGAGCGTTCCTTCGTCCTCGTCGAACGACATCTGCGGATTCAGAATTTCGTCCTGCAAAGCCATCGCCGCTTTGAGCAAGCCGATCTCGCCCTTCATCGCGCGTTTCAAAAGCTGTCCGGGAATCAAAAGCCGGTTGATTTCATTCGTGCCTTCAAAAATGCGGTTGATGCGCGCGTCGCGATAGGCTTTTTCCGCCGGATAATCCGCCGAATACCCTGCGCCGCCGTAGATTTGCACCATCTCGTCAACGACGTAATCCAACGCTTCCGAACACCAGACTTTGTTGATCGAAGATTCGACGGCGTATTCTTCAATCGAACGCAATTTCTTTTCTTTGTCGCCGCCATCTTCGCCGATCAGCGCGTCAATCATTCCGACCGTGCGATATGACATCGATTCGGCAACCCAGACGCGAATCGCCATTTCCGCCAATTTGTGTTTCATCGCGCCGAAGCTCGAAATCGGCACGTTGAACTGTTGGCGTTCGTTGGCGTAGCGAATCGAATGATGCAGCGCGAGCTTTGCGCCGCCGGTCGCCGACGCGCCGAGTTTGAAGCGTCCGACGTTCAAAATATTAAACGCGATCTTCGTTCCGTCGCCGACTTCGCCGAGCATATTTTCGACGGGAACTCGCGCGTCCGACAAAATCAGCGGCGTGGTCGAAGACGATTTAATGCCCATTTTGTGTTCTTCCGCGCCCGGACGACACGACTCGCTGCGTTCGACGACGAACGCCGAAAACTTTTTCTTTTCGCCGTCAACTTTGGCGAAAACAATAAAGAAATCGGCGAAACTGCCATTAGAAATCCACATTTTTTCGCCGTTCAAAACGTAATGCGTTCCGTCTTCCGACAGTTTCGCGTTACATTTCGCGCCCAAAGCGTCCGAACCCGAACCGGCTTCCGACAAACAATAAGCCGTGATTTTTTCGCCCGAAATAATCGGCGGAATATATTTTTGCTTCAATTCTTCCGAGCCGAAATACAAAATCGGCAAAAGCCCGATAGAAGTCTGTGAGCCAAACGTCACGCCGAAACCCGAACCGCGTCCCATATTTTCGGCGACCACCACGCCCGTCGTCTGGTCTAAATCCAAACCGCCGTATTCTTCGGGAATGTTCGCGCCCAAAAGCCCGAGTTCGCCCGCTTTATGAATCAGCTGACGCGCCATTTCCCAATCGTGTTTTTCCATCGCTTCGAGATTCGGAACGACCTCGTTGTCGATAAAATCTCTGGTCGTTTCGCCGATCATTCGCTGTTCTTCGGTCAAATCTTCGGGCGTAAAAATTTCGTCCGCCGTGCGGTTTTCAATCAAAAACGCGCCGCCTTTCATAAATTCCTTCTGCATCTGTGCATCCATAAAGTTTTTCCTCTTTGCTGTTGTTTTATTTGGACAGTTGGAAACAATTATAACTGAATGAGCATTCATTCAGCAAGAGTTTTTGCGCGAAATTGCAAAACAAAAAATCACGCCGCGTTTAAATAAATTTCAAACGCGGCGCGATTCGGAAAAAAGCAAATCGTAAAATCAGAACATATTTAAAGTAGATGTCGGCTGAACGCATTTTCTATGTATTCTATGTTTCTATGTGTTTAAGAAAAAACCGAAACACATAGAAACATAGAATACATAGTTTTCTACCTAAATCCGACTATATATTTGCTCTAAATCTAATCCTAAAAATTTCAACCCGTTCCGATGCACATCACCGATTCGCGCACCAGACGACGGTCGGCGTTTCGCATTTTGAATCGAACGCCGTTGCCGGCGGGGCTTTCCGCGTCGCCGCCTCTGAATATTAAATCGCAAATCCAGACGACATCGTTCGATTTACCGTTTTCCTTTTTGAAGGAAAATTCGATTGAATTTTTCGTTTCCGGTTCGGCTTGGAAAGACAGAACGCCGCTTAAAAAATCGAGAATCGTGCGGTCTTCTGCGGAAGTTTTAACGCTGGCGCAATCTTTGGCGGCGGACAGCAAAATATTTCCGTTCAGCAACACTTGTCTGATTGCTTCTTTTGCCGTCGGTTCAACAATTTTCGCCACCGTTTTGCGCGCCTGCGCGTTCGCCGCCGAAAAGAAAAACAGGGAAGTCAATCCAATCAAAAAAACTTTTATTAAAACGCTTTTCATATCGGAAATTCTCCAAAATAAATTTCGTAACCCGTTCCTTGATAATGCTGTTTGAATTCGGCGGGTGTTTGCTTGATGACGTGGCGAAAACGGTTTTTGTATTGCCAAACGTCTTGATTGATAAAAATTCCGATGTGCTTGCGCGGCACGTTGGCAATCGTTTTCGCCCGCAAATCAACATTGCTCGTCTGCGTGACGAAAATAAATCCAGTTGTTAAATCCGCCGGTCTATTTGCCCAAATGCCGACGCGCCGGCATTGCGGAAAAACTTCCTGTACTCTGATGTTCGCGCTCCGGTCGCGGCTGCCTTGCTGCGTCATTCCATAACAAGTTAAACCAAAGCGCAGCTCGGTCGCGTGGCAGACAAAATGCGCGCAGTGATTGTCGCCGTCGCTCACATAAGAGCAACCGCAAATCTGCGAAATATGTTGGTTGACAAATGCGTCAAGCTCCAATGCCGTCGGGATTTTCATAAATTGTGCGTCTCCTTCGATTTTTAATTCGGAACGGAAATTATGTTGACGCAGTTTTCAGACGATTTTTGCCTAACCCGAAACAATTTGCCGGACTTTATTTGCGAAAAGCCGAAAAGCCGCGTCAACGATTGACGCGGCTTTTCGCAAGTAAAATTTTCGGAAAATTTTAATCCAAACGCTCGAAAATTCCCGCCGCGCCCATTCCGCCGCCGACGCACATCGTCACCATTCCGTAACGTCCGCCGGTGCGAATTAATTCCTGCAAAACCGTCGCCGTCAATTTCGCGCCGGTGCAGCCCAAAGGATGTCCGAGCGCGACCGCGCCGCCGTTGACGTTGACCTTCGCCGGATTCATTTCGAGAACTTTCATTACCGATAAACCCTGCGCGGCAAAGGCTTCGTTGAGTTCGAAGACATCAATATCTTCGAGCGTCAAGCCCGCAAGTTTCAACGCTTTCGGAATCGCGTAAACCGGACCGATGCCCATTTCTTCGGGCAGACAGCCGGCGGTGGCAAACGAAACGAATCTGGCAATCGGTTTTAAACCTAACTCATTCGCTTTGTCCAGAGACATCAAAACTGCCGCCGCCGCGCCGTCCGACATTTGCGAAGCGTTTCCGGCAGTAACCGTTCCTTTGACGTGAAAGACGGGTTTTAATTTCGCAAATCCTTCGAGCGAAGCGTCGTAACGAACGCCTTCGTCGGTGTCGAAAACGACTTCCTTCGACCGAACGCGACCTTTTTCGCCGGTTTCGTCAACGCGGACGCTGAACGGCACGATTTCATCTTTGAATTTTCCAGACTGAATCGCCGCCGCCGCTTTTTGATGCGATTCGAGCGAAAATTGATCGGCTTGCTCGCGCGTAATTTCGTATTTGCGCGCCAAATTTTCCGCCGTCAAACCCATATTCAAATAATAATCGGGATAAGTTTCGGCTAAGGTCGGATTGGGACGAAAACCGTTGCCGCCCATTGGAATCATTGACATCGTCTCCAATCCGCCCGCGATGATAATGTCTGCGCCGCCCGTTTTGATCCGGTCGGCGGCAAGCGCAATCGTCTGCAAACCGCTCGAACAATAACGGTTAACCGTCATCGCCGAAGTTTCCGGCGGCAAACCCGCCAAAATTCCCGCCGTTCGTGCGACGTTCATTCCCTGCTGCGCTTCGGGAAACGCACAGCCCATAATCACATCGTCGATTTCGTTGATATTTATGCCTTCAACTTTATCAACCGCGCCCTTGATTGCCGCCGCGCCCAGATCATCGGGACGCGAATTTTTCAAAGTTCCCTTCGGTGCCTTGCCGACAGCCGTTCGCACGGCTGATACGATAACTGCTTCTTTCATAATTTTTTCCTTCTATTCTGAATTCTCTTCCGTAACAATTACTTTTTCCCAAATATATCGGTAATGACATTTCTCAGTTTGTTTTACTGCTCGACTCGCCTGCCAAGTGTTCTTATCCTTGATTAATCCGTTTCTGGTATTTGAATTATCAAACTGAGGAAAATTATTTGCCAAAACTTGCCCTGCTTTTTTACTTATCAAACTTTTATGCGAATCTCTTTCAATCCAAACCGTGCGAACCAACTTTGTTTCGCCTTTCGCATTATCTTCGTGAGAGATTTGAATTTTTATCCGCGACATAATTTCACCATAATCTGAATTTTTCTTGCTCTAATATGTGCCGAACTGTCAACTCACTTTAGTCAACAGATAATTTTCTTGTTGCCGGAGACGACCAACAACATAGCGCAGGGAGTAATGGAGCGCAAGCACAATGAATCTCTACGTTCGACGTTTAATATCATTCGCTCGCTGAAAGTGAGCAACACTCTACCTTAAAATGTTCGACACTTTCAGCGTCGGAAAATTAAATGCAAACAGACGTAGGGTTCTCGCTCATTCTTCGCTTCACCCTACGCTATGATGTCGGTCATCTTCGATGACAAAGAGCAAAAGTGCGGGAGTCGTTAATTTTTTTCACGTTCGGTTTTGCCATACGAACGAGATGCTCGACGAATTCATAACTCGCCCAGGTTTGATTTTCCGCTTCGCTCAAGCCTTCGCCGCGATTTTTTTCAAGCAGTTCATTGATTTTTTTCTACAATTCCGCCGACGGACGTAAAGCTAAAATTTCATCGGACGCGGGCAAACCGGCGAAAAACTCCAAAACATCGGCGACGCTTTTGTAACCGATTGAAGAACCAGCCTCGAATTCGCGCAGACCGAATTCAACAATCCTCGACAATTTTCCTTTGTGCGATTGCAGATTCGCCGCCACATTTTCAGGTAAATCAATTGTTATTTGCATAATCCTGATTTTAACTCGTTCAATCTTCGTCGTGATATTTGCCCGCTTCGTTCGATTTTCCGTCCGCCAAACCGCACAATCTTCTGAAATTTGAAAGCGTTGCCAGCCAAGCGTCTTCGCCTGCCGTTTCGATGATATTTTCTTTCACTTTCGGACGATTGACCAAATCTTTTTCCCTCAGCAAAAAAACCGTGTCGTCATAATCTTTTTGTCTGCCGGCGAACATTTTCAAAATTACCAACCATTCGGGCGAAATCAGTTTGATGCCGTTCGGCAAAACGACGGCGGCGGTCAAAGCGGCGCGATAATATTTTTTGTAACCGTCGCTGCGGACAATCCAATCAACCGCGACTCGATATTTGCCGACTTCGACCACGTAATTGTTGCCGCCGAAAGTCAAAGGCGCGTTCGCGGCGAGCGAAATGATATTTGAAGCGATCACGTCAACGTCTTTAGTCAAACGCGGACTGCCGTAGAGATACATCGCAATTCCGCCGACCAACGCCCACTCGACGTTTTCCCGCGCGGCGATTTCACCGATTTTCTGCGCGGCGGCAAGTCCGGTATCGGTCGAAATCGTCGGGCTTTCGACATTCTTTTGAACTCTTTCGATGATTTCGTTATCGCTCATAAACGCTTTCAACGAACGCTCATTTCCGCTTTTCGTTTAATTATTTTCAGTATTTCACGTCTAATCAACCCGCTGAACGGCTGAATAAACGTCCAGTAAAATCCGAAACTCCGGCGGCTCTGCCCGTCCAGACATTTGATGCGCGTTTCGGTTTGCAGATATGTTTCGCGCCCGTTTTCTGCGAGCGAAAAATCCCAGACGGCTTTAGCAAAACCTTTTTCGTCAAACTTGCGGAAAGTGTCCGCGTTGATTTTTTTCAAACCGCCGCCGATTGTCCAGAACTTTCCGATCAAACCGAGCAGAAACTCTTTATTTTCTTCGATTCCGAGAACTTCAAAATTAGATTTCCGCAAATCTTCAAATTTCAATTTGTGCGAAGGCAGCCCGCGCAGGCGAAACAATAAACGGATTATCTTCGAATCGCACAAATCCACTTCATTGAGCGTCGCAAAAACGGTTTTCGCCGGCGCGTAAATTTTAATGCCGTGTGTTTCGGCGTAATCATATTCGGGCAAAAATCCATCAATCAGCATAGTTTTATCGCTCGTTTCGCAAAATGAGTGAATGTTCATTCATTTTTATAATATACACAAATCAACCGATTTTGCCATTATAATTTAACGACCTATTAATTTTTTACTTCGTTGATTTTACCTTCTTTAACATCCGTTTTGAATTTGCCGTAGTTGTAGGTTTTGATTACCTGATTAATTTTCATTCCTTTGACCAGTAAAACTCTGGCGGAAAGATTGATTTCATTTAAGGACGGCAGCCAAATCTCGTTGTTGACATACTCCTGTTCCAAGACGAACGACGCGCCTTTTTGTAATTTGGCGACCAATCCGCCGCCGATGTTGAAATTGTCGGCTAAAACGGCTTCCATTCTGACGACTTCCTTGTCTTTCTCGTCAACCCAGATTACGCCCGCGACTTTGCCGAAAACTTTAAGCATACTTTTGGCGTTTTTCAGATCGAAATTCGGATTCGGTTCAAAATCAAAAACGATTACATCGCGCCCTCGAAATTTTTCACGGCGCGGGTTAACTAAATTTGACGCTTTTAAGACTTCGGAGTAAAAATTTGTTTTTTCTTCGGGCTTTTCTTCGGGCTTGGCTTTGGCTTTTTTTTCCTGTTGTTCGGTGATGTATTTATCAACATTTTCAAGGCTTTTTTTAGCGTTTTCATCGGCTTTTTCCTGTTCCTTTTGAGTTAAAGGCTGGTCGTTTTTTTCGATTTGGCGATAGACGTTATAACCTTTGTAAAACGATACCTGATAAGTCGCCGATTCCTTATCCTTCAAAATTCCTTTGTCGTTAAGCTCGCGCTCGGAGATTTTTTGATAGTAGGAATAATCTTCGATAATTTTTGTTTTCGCCTCGGTATTTGAATAAAGCTCCTTTAAAAGCTGCGAGATATTCGGCAGAGGTTCGTTGGAATTCGGCGGATAATCAAACTCGGATTTAGCAATCTGCTGATTTAATTTCACTTCGTCAATTTTTATTTGATAAAGCGCGTCGCCCTGTTTTAGCTGTACCGAATATGGAATTTGCACCTTATTATTAAGCCGATAATCGCTGTAATCGAAAATTTTCGTAACGTCGCCCGCCGGAAATTCATAACGCGCCGGTAAATTTGTGAGAGCGTCGAAATAAAGTTTGACCGACACGCCTTTAGCTGAAGTCAGAATCACGATGTTCGCCGGTTTTCCGTTGATATTCGCTGTTCCGCCGAACGAAATTTTAGATTTATTTTTTTTATAGTCAAGCCAGAGGTTGTTTCTAAAAGCGGCTTCAACCGACAAATCCCGACTTTTATCGCCGGTCAGAGTTTGCAAACCGCTTCGGGAATCGCGCTCCCAACTCGATTTTCCGTTGAAGCCGCTTTCAATTTCGATTCCGTTCAAATCGTAAGTTTGATCGAACAAATTCGGTTGCGCGGTTTGCAAAACGTATTTTCCGTCGGTTCCGTTTTTGGAATCGGTAATTATTCCTGAAATTCGGACGGATTTAATCGATTGCAGATTTTTGTTTCCGCCGAGGGCTTTTTCCGCTTGTTTGAGAATTTTTTCGGGCGATTGAGCAAGTAAATTGATTGAAAGAAAACAAATTACGATTAGCGCATTCTTTAGATTTCTCATAAATACATTTTTAATTGTGTTGAAAAAAACGTGTCGGGGTTAACCGTAAAGATGCGCGGTCATTGACGAGAGTTGTAACTACGAGAACTTTTTATTCAGGTTTTTGCAGGATTATTTATTATTTATCTGAATTATTCGCGCGCCGATTTTCCCGGCATTTTAAGATTTTATGTTTCGCGCGTCAAATTCAAATCTTCCGGTCGGCAAACGACAATCGGAACTTTCTCGATGACGACATTGCTCGAATCTAATCCGTAAGCCTCGTCTTCGTTGAGCGAAAACCAGCGGCGCAGAAAATAATACGAGCGCATCACGAAATTTTGTTTGAACGTCAGTTCGTTTTCGTGGCTCAAAAATGAACTGAGCAAAACGAAACGAATATCGCCGGGAACTTTGTGTTTTTCGAGCGCGGGATGGCGGCTCGCGGTCGTTACCTCGCCGGATTTTTCGAGCTGCTCGAGTGCCATTCGGAAAAAATAATTGATGCGCGTTTCGATGCGGAAACCGAATTTGAAGGTGATGAAATAAACGTCTTCCTTGGCTAAAGTTTCGACCTTGTATTCGGTCGTAAACGGATGATCGGCGGTTTCGACGTGCAAAAACCAGTAAACGTCGGCGCGTTTCGGCGTGCGTTCGAGAATCGAGCGCATCGTTTCTTCTTCGAGCTTTTTCGGCGTGCGCGAAGCCGTCAAATAAACTAAATGCGTCGCGTATTGCGGCAAAGTCTGGTCGTTGCTGAGGTCTTTGAGCGTTTGATAAAACTCTTCGGTTGATTCCATTTTGGTCAACTGGCGGCGCAGTTTTCTGCCCTTATACCACGACCACATAATCGTTGACAGCACGAAGCCGACGAGCAGCGAAACCCATCCGCCTTCGTGAATTTTTTCAAAATTCGCCGTCAAAAACGCGATTTCGATTGTCAGAAAAATTCCCGCAATCAAAATAATCAGCGGCAGCGGAACGCGCTTTGTGTGCAGATAAACCGTAATCAAAACGGTCGTCATCAACATCGTCAGCGTGACCGAAAGCCCGTAAGCGGCTTCCATAAAATGCGATTCGCGGAAATACAAAACGATGAAAATACAGCCCGCCATCAAAAGCCAGTTGACTTGCGGAATATAAAGCTGACCTTTGAAATCGGTCGGATAAATTATTTGCTGGCGCGACCAGAAATTAAGGCGAATCGCTTCGCCGATGAGCGTAAAACTGCCGGAAATCAACGCCTGCGACGCGATAATCGCGGCAAGCGTCGCAATCGCAATCGCCAGCGGCAAGATAACCGGCGGCACAATCGAATAAAACGGTGTCGCGCCTTCGAGCTGTTTGCCTTCGTTCTGCAAAAGCCACGCGCATTGTCCGGCGTAGTTTAAAATCAGACAAAGTTTGACGTAAATCCAACTGAAACGGATGTTGGCGCGCCCGCAGTGTCCCATATCCGAATAGAGAGCCTCCGCGCCGGTCGTGCATAAAAAAACCGCGCCGAGCAGCCAGAATCCGTGCGGATATTCGACCAGAAATTCGTAAACGTAGAACGGATTGAGAGCTTTGAAAACCGTCAAATTCGACGAAAAAGCCAGCACGCCCATCACGGCGATAAACGTAAACCAGAGAAACATTACGGGTCCGAAAAATTTGCCGATAAACTGTGTTCCGAACTGCTGCGCGACGAATAAAATGATGAGAATCGCAATCACAATCGGCACGGTCGGAATGTTCGGCTCGTAAAGTCGCAAACCTTCAATCGCGGAGGAGACCGAAATCGGCGGCGTGATAATGCCGTCGGCGAGCAGAAAAGAACCGCCGATAATCGCCGGATATAAAAGCCATTTTCCCGCGAAGCGTTTGACGAGCGCGTAGAGCGAAAAAATGCCGCCTTCGCCGTTGTTGTCGGCGCGCAGCGCGATGATGACGTACTTTAAGGTCGTCTGAAAAGTGAGCGTCCAGAAAACCGCCGAAAAACCGCCGAGCGCGAGACGCGGATCAATCGTTTTCGTCCCGACAATCGCCGAAAAAACATAGAGAGGCGAAGTTCCGATGTCGCCGAAAACAATGCCGAGCGCGATCATCATTCCGGCAAAAGTTATTTTGTCGATATTGTGCGAATGCGGATCAGCGTGTTTTGTCATAAATTCAGTTATCGGTCAACAGTTGTCAGTTACCAATTTTCTTCCTGCACGAGATTCAAACAAAACTTAAAATCCGTTCGCTGATGACTGATAACTGTTGACTGATGACTGTTAAGATTACTCGCCTTTGACCGCAACTTCAACTTTTTTCACGTCTAAAATCGTTTCCAGCGTTTTCGGCGCGATTCTTATCAAAAATCCACGCTTGCCGCCGTTGATGTAAATTTCCGGCAAATCAAAAATAGTCTTTTCCGCATAAACCGGCATTCGCGTTTTCACGCCGAACGGCGAAGTTCCGCCGACCAGATAACCCGTTAATTTATTAGCCTTTTCCGGCGCGACCGGCGCGACTGTTTTGATATTTAAAGTTCGCGCCAGCGTTTTCGTCGAAACCTGAAAATCGCCGTGCATCAAAACAATCAAAGGCTTTTTTTCGTTCGTTTCAAAAATCAGAGTTTTAATCACCGCGTGTTCATCAACACCCAAAACTTCCGCCGAATGATGCGTTCCGCCTTTTTCGACGTATTCAAAGATAGACGGCTCGAATTCAACTTTTTTCTCGCGCAGAACACGAATCGCGGACGTGATCGGATAATTCATTTTTGTTCGATTTTTTTAAATTCGCCTTTTTGGAATTCATTAATTTTACACTCAAAAGCCACAAATCATTAAGAGTTTTTAATCTTTCGGTCACGGCTTGCGGCGACATATCAACTTTCATTTTCCAGCTCCCGAAGTTTCTTAATATCAAGCAAATCCTGTTCGCGCCCGCTGATTTGTTTCATAAATATCAATCCTTCACGCGAAACCGCCCACAAATTTCCGTCTTCCCATTCGATCAATTGACGCTCTTCCCAAACCTTTTGCAGCGCGCCGGTCACGAGCGGAAAATCAATCGTAAAAAGTCTTTTATCTTCTTTATCAATTTTAGAAATTCGCCGGATTTCAATCGCGCCGTCGTCGAAATGCAGCGGCAAGTCTTCGACCGCAAATCGCGTAGTCAAAATTTTCGCGGTTCAGAGTTTTCGTAAAAATTATAAATTCATTTAATAAGCTCGACATTTTTTACGCAAAATCTCTGTTATGCCCGTAATCGAGCAGTTTGCCGTCCTGATAAATTCGAGGATATGAAACGCCTTTCCCTTCAACAAAAACAGTTATTCTTTCGCTGCTAAAGACAAGATGAAAATAAACATCATCTTTCGCATCTTCGGCAACGATTTCAAATTCATCTTTCGGCATCATCCCATATTCGGTCGCCCAGGGTTCAATGCACAAAACAATCGGTTTTTGAAAATCATTGGCAACATTTATTTTAGAATATTTCATTTCACTTTCTCATACCGAAGACACGAAACCAAATGATCGTTGACTAGCCCGCAAGCCTGCATAAACGCATACATAATTGTCGAACCAACAAAATTAAAGCCGCGTTTTTTCAAGTCTTTACTCAGTTTGTCGGAAATTTCGGTCGAAACCAGAATCTGCGCCGAAGTTTCCAAAGCGTTGTTAATCGGTTTTCCGCCGACGAAATTCCAGATATATTTGTCGAACGAACCGAATTCCTTTTGAATTTCGAGAAACGCTTTGGCGTTTTGAATCGTCGAAGCGATTTTCAAACGATTGCGGACGATTCCTTCATTACGAAGCAGTTCGGCGCATTTCACGTCGTCGTATTTGGCGATTTTTTCCGCGTCGAAATCATCAAAAGCGGCGCGGTAATTTTCGCGTTTACGCAAAATCGTGTCCCACGAAAGTCCGGCTTGCGCGCCCTCCAAAATTAAAAATTCAAATAATTTTCGGTCGTCGTGTTGCGGCACGCCCCATTCCGCGTCGTGATATTGAATCGCCAAATCATTTTTCGCCCAATCGCATCGCTGCATAATTTTTTGAAATTTACAAAAATTTCTTCCGCATTTTAGAGATAATTTTGCAAACGCTGCAGAATTGCTTCCTTTGATTGCGCGCCGACCAGCCGCTCAATTTCTCTGCCGTTTTTCAAAATCAAAAGCGTCGGAATACTCTGCACCCCGAACCGCGCCGCCGTGCGCTGGTTTTGGTCAACGTCGAGCTTGCCGACGACGCATTTTCCGGCGAGTTCCGCCGCCATTTGTTCGATCACGGGCGCGATCATCCGGCATGGTCCGCACCACGCCGCCCAGAAATCGAGCAGAACCGGCAGAGGAGATTTTTCGACTTCCGCCGCGAAATTCGCGTCCGTCACGACCACTGGGTTAAAATTTTTTACGAGCGGCGTTTTGCATCGCCCGCAAATCGCCTGTTCTTCCGCGCCCGCTTTGACGCGGTTGTTCGCGCCGCAGTTGGCGCATTTGATGATTTCGCTCATAACGATTCAAATTACTATTGCCTGAGTTTATTTTCGATTGATTTTTGCCCGCATCGCTTTTGAGATTGAATCGAAATCTTTTTCGGAAATTTCAATCTGTCCGAAACGAAGCGCAAAGCCCCACGATTTTTTGTTTTTGATAAAATCCAATTCTTCAATGAAAGGCTTAATTTCCGCGTCTTCCGCCGTGAAATATTCGACATCAACGCGATACGGCTCGAAATCTGCGCTTAATTTGACTTGATATGGTTCGCCGGTTTTGATTTTGCCGACGGCGACGAATTTTTGACACGGTTCGTCTTTGCCGAGTTCGATTTTCGGCGCGTAATAAATCAAAAAATCGCCCGCCTTCATTTTTTTGAGCGGGGCAAACTTGCCGTGATTGAGCATCGCCGCGCCGTCTTTGACACCGCGCAGAACGTGATTTTTCGACGCGACACCGATCCAGTATTTTTTTTCAGCCATTATTTTCCAGCGTCGTTTCAAACGATAAATATTTCTCGATTAATTTTTGCGGGCGTAAATTAACAAAATCGTTCTGCGCTTCAACGACCGAATCGAGTCGTAAAATTTCCTCAATCGAATTGACCGTCGCAATGCCGATTGATTTCATACGCGCCGCGTGCGCCGCCTGAAAACCGCCGATTGCGTCTTCGAACACCAAACAATTTCGCGGTTCGACGTTTAATTTTTCCGCCGATTTGAGAAAAATTTCCGGATTCGGTTTGCCGTGCGTAATGTCGGCGGCGGTGGTGACGGCGGCGAAAAATTTTCGCAAACTTAGACCGTCTAAAATGAATTCGACGTTCGAAACCGGCGCGGCGGTGGCGACCGCCATTTTTACGCCGAGATTTTTTGCCTCAACCAAAAAATCAACAGCGCCGCTCAATGCTTTTCGGTTGGGCAGAAATAACTCCTGATAAAGCGTTTCTTTGCGCTTGCCGAGTTCGACGATTTTTTCATCGGAAATGTTTTCAAAAATCGTCGGCAAAATTTCGCGGTTGGTTTTGCCCGCCGTTTTCACCAGAAAATCGTGCGCGTTCATCTCGACTCCGTTTTCTTTGAGCATCGTTCCCCACGCCTCTGTGTGAACGTGCATATTGTCAACGAGCGTTCCGTCCATATCGAAAATAAACGCATATTTTGTGTAATCAATCATTTAATCAATTGTCGGAATTTTTTCGACCAAAACGGTTTTTCCTTTTTTATCAAGATACGCGCAGGTCTGCGCGGCAAAATCAAGCGTCCATTTTTCGATTCCGGTTTCGGCGGAATGTTCTAGAAAAGTCGGATAATCGGTTTGCCCCTGCTGGTGAATTTTCAGATATTTTTCAAATTTTTCCGCGTCGCTCTCATCGGCGATTTCCAAAGGCTGATGAACGGGCGAAGTTTGAAGGCTGTAATTTTCCGCGCCGAAATATGCGGCGCGTCCGTCGCTGACGTAAACGTCGTTCGTCAAAACGCCCATCTCAAGAAGTTCCCGCGCCAATTTCGGAAAATCCGCGCCGCTTTTAACTTTTGAATTTGCTGCCTGTATTTGTTCGATTGTAAACATCTCTTTATTTTAAGCGATTAATTTTTGAACGAAAATTAATCGCTTATTTTATTTGGAAAAAACCGAAACTGCGGGAACTAAATAAAGAGCCGCGCCGAACATTGCGATTAATAGAATCGCTTTTGAACGATGATTTTTCAAATCAAAAAAAATCACTTGTTCGACGGCGCGAAAAATTGCGAACAAAATCATTCCGATCAATAAAGTTTTTCCCAGATTCGTCGTCAAAAGTTCGTTTGTTTGGCAAATGGAAACGTAGGCGAAAATTAAAAAACAAAGCATCAGACACAGATTTAAAACCTGCATAATCGCTTTGTTCGTTTCGGTCAGCTTTTCTAAATCGCGCTTCCAGTCGAATAATTTCCAGAAGAAAATATGGAAAACAAAAAACGCCAGCCACAGAAAACCGCCGATAATAATTAGTGTTTTCATTTCATCGTCGCTACTTTCCGCTGAAATTTCCGTCGCGGCGTTCGAGAAAAGACTGCACGCCTTCTTTCGCGTCCTCTGAGGCGAACAATTTTAAGATTTGCGGGGCGAGATATTCTTTAGCCGCGTCGAAACCGTCGGTCTGAACTTTTCTCGCCGATTCAATCGTCGCGCGAACGCCGAGCGGGGCTTGTTTCGCAATTCGTTCGGCAATTTCGACGGCTTTTTCAAGCTGTCTGCCGTGTTCGGTAATTTCCTGAACCAACCCGATTCGCAACGCTTCCGCCGCGTCGAATTCGTCGCCCGTGAGCAGCCAGCGCATCGCATTGCCCCAGCCGCTGCGTTCGGGAAATCTTAAAGTCGCGCCGCCGAAAGGAAAAATCCCGCGCTTGATCTCGATCTGCGCGAACGTCGCTTTTTCCGACGCGATGCCGATGTCCGACGCGAGCAGAAGCTCGATGCCGACGGTCAGACATTTTCCCTGAACCGCCGTTATCAGAGGCTTCGTCCGCATTCGTTCGCTGTATAAATTCAGCGGATCAATCGCGTTTTCGGGATATTCCAAAACGCCTTTTTCGACGACCTTCGGCGCGACTTTCGCCAAATCCAAACCCGCCGTAAACATTTCGCCTTCCGCAAATAAAACTCCGCAGCGAATTTCGTCGTCGTCTTCGAGTTCGGCATAGGCGAGCGCGAGCTGGTCAAGCATCTCCAAATCAAATGCGTTGCGTTTTGCCGGGCGATTCAAGCCGATTAAAAGAATATGCCCGCGTCTTTCGACGGAAATTTTTCGTTCGTTTTCTGTTGTCATATTTTATAAATTTTTTTTCGTCTTTGCGGTTAAAAGTAATATCTCCGCCGCAAAGAACGCCGAGATTGTTGCGAAATGCGCGGAACCGTTCAGCGCGGAAAATTTTCCGATTTCGTTACTCTTTCGGCTTGACGAAAATGACGTTTTTCGTGTTCGACGATAATTTGAAAACCGTTCAAAAGCGTGTAGGTGGCGACCTTCAAAAACGGCGAAGTGATTTTTATTTTATTCCAGTCCGCCGTTTCGGTCGGTTTGATTTTTTCGATTAATTCCGCCTGATGCGCCGTAAATTTTTCGACAATCTTCGGATCAATTTCGCTCGGCGGCGCGATTTTTTGCGTCGGCACTTTAAATTTGCGCGAATCTTTTTTCAACGAATTAATCAGCAAACCGCTCCAAACAAAACTGAGCGGCGAATATTTTTCGAGAAACGAAGATTGGCGCGTTCCAGCGGCGATTTGGTCGAGTTCGTTGTAAAAAAGCGCGTTGGTTTTTATCAAATGATCGAAACACTGGGCGACGCTCCAGCCTTCCGCGCCCGGCTTCCAATTGATTTGCGCGGGCGCAAGATTGCCGAAAGTTTTCTGCACATCGTTACTGATTTTTTCCAATTCGGAAATAATTTTAGAAGATTCCGTGTTCATAAAACCTTATTCTCCGGCGATTTCTCCTACGCCGTCAATCAGCCTTTCGACTTCCTCAATTGTCGTGTAACAGGCGCAGCCGGCGCGAACCAAACCGGCGGCACTCAAACCGAGTTTTTCGACGACGGTCAGCGCGTAAAAATTTCCGTCGGAAGCGAAAACGCCGCGCTCCGCCAATTTTTCCGCGACGACGTTTGAATGAACGCCTTCGACGGTGAAAGCGACGGTCGAAGTGCGCGGCATCGCGTCGTTCGGTCCGTAGAGTTTGACTTTTCCGACGGCGGATAAGCCTTGCCATAAAAGTTTAATTAATTCTGCGTGCCGCGCGTGAATCGCGCCGAAAGTGTTTTCCAATTTTTCGCGGCGCGTCGCGCCCGTCGAGAGCGCGGCGAGAAAATCAACTGCCGCCGCCGCGCCCGCGATTGACTCGTGGCTTTGCGTTCCGGTTTCGGCGCGTTCGGGCGCGTGATCGGTTGCGGGATGCAGTTTCGGAAAATCAATTTCGCGCAGAAGCTCGTTGCGCCCGTAAAGAATGCCGATATGCGGACCGTAAAATTTATACGCCGAACACGCCAGAAAATCGCAGTCAATCGCCTGCACGTCAACCAAATCGTGCGCCGCGTAATGCACCGCGTCAACGAAGCTCAGCGCGCCCGCGTCCTTCGCCAAACGACACGCGCGGGCAACATCGGTGATTGTGCCGAGCGCGTTCGAAGCCGCGCCGATTGCCAGCAGTTTGGTTTTTTCGTTGAACAGATTTTCGAGCGCGGCAAATTCCAAAGTGCCGCTTTCGGTGTCCATCGGCGCGACGCGAATCGTGATGCCGCGCTCCGTTTCCAGCGAACGCCAGGTGTCAACATTGGCGTGATGGTCGAGTTCGGTGACGATTATTTCATCGCCCGCCGCGAAACGTCTGCCGAGTGCGCGCGCCAGGTGAAACGTCAGCGAGGTCATATTCTGCCCGAACACGATTTCATTCGCCGCGGCGTTCAGAAAATCGGCGCACGCATTTCTGGAATCAGCCAGAATCTCATCGGTTTCGCGGCTCGTCGGGTAATTCCAATGCGTGTTGGCGTTGTGATTAAAAAGATAATCGGACATCGCCTCGACGACCGAAACGGGAACTTGCGTGCCGCCCGCGCCGTCGAAATAGGCGACGGGAAAACCTTTATATTCGCGCTGCAAAGCGGGAAAATGCGAACGAATTTCTTCGGTCGAAATTGTTTGAAAATCTTTCATAAAAAGTTAAACGTCGGAGTGCGGACGGCTCGTCCGCAAGCGAAGCGCGAAAGCGCGAGACACACCGTTGCCATCAAATTCGCGTCGGCAATCGAACAACGTTGTTCACGCTTGTTGGCGGACGAGCCGTCCGCGCTCCCCCTTTGCAAACAAAGGGCGAATGAAATCAATCATTCGCCCTTCATAAATCGCAAATTAGTTTCTCAACGGTTTGCCGGTTTTCAACATCGCCGCGATGCGTTCCTGCGTTTTACGTTCGCCGCACAAGCTCAAAAATCCTTCGCGTTCCAAATCCAGCAAATATTGTTCGGAAACCTGCGAAGCGTGATTTAATTCGCCGCCGCATAAAATTTTGGCGATTTTTTTGCCGATCAGTTCGTCGTGGTCGGAAATAAATCCGCCGCGCTTCATCATCGTCAAAGCGATTTTGAACGCCGCCATTCCCGCTTCGCCCATTACGTTTATATCCGTGCGCGGAACGGGCTGCGTGTAACCGGCGGCGGCGAGATTTAAAACCTCCTGTTTTGCGTCGGCGATCAAGCGGTCGCCGTTCATCGAAATCGCGTCCGAATCGCGCAGGAAACCGAACGCGCGCGCTTCCTGCGCGGAAGTCGCAACCTTGCCCATTCCGAGAATTTCAAATGTCTTTTTCAAAAATACGAGCGGATCGGCATCCGGCGTTTTTCCGGCTAAATCCATCGAGCGCAGAGCCATCTCTTTCGTGCCGCCGCCGCCCGGAAGCAGTCCGACTCCGACTTCGACCAGCCCCATATAAGTTTCGCCCGCTGCCCGCACTTTATCGCAGTGCAGAGGAATTTCGCAGCCGCCGCCTAAACTAAGACCGTAGGGCGCGGCGACGACCGGTTTCGACGAATAACGCAGACGCATATTCGCCTGTTGGAAAGTGTGAATCGTCAAATTGATGTCGTCCCATTCTTCTTCCTGCGCGGCGAGCAAAAGCATCATAATATTCGCGCCCGCCGAAAAATTTCCGCCCTGATTGCCGATGACCAAACCGACGTGATTTTTTTCCGTTTCATCAATCGCAAATTTCATCATCGCCATCGTGTCCGAACCGATGGAATTCATTTTCGAGTGAAATTCCAGACACGCCACGCCGTCGCCGATGTCAATCA
>CAXSGY010000035.1:0-47371 GCA_964237235.1 uncultured Pyrinomonadaceae bacterium | reverse complement strand
GCAAGGTAAAATCCGCGCCGAGCGAGTCCGACGAACGGATGCGGCAATCATTATCGTCGGTGTGCTGTGCGCTCTGTTCGCCGTCGCCGCGCAGTTTTGAGATTTGAGAAGCCCGGAGCTTTTTTCCCATCGCGGGACAAAAATCAAAGTGCGGAATCCGCATCTTGAAAAACATTTTCTCCGGCTTGAAAAGATTCGTAAAACGAGAAAAGCCTTCGACTCAACTCGAAGGCTCTCGTTTCAGCTGTTTGATAACTGAATATGCTTGTAGGCAAAAGCAGTCTAGCAGAAATCAATCTTTGATTTCAATCGAAAGACGGCTGTTTTGACTGCTTTTGTCTCTTATTTGTATCTTTCACATTTTCACCTGCACTTAAATACTGATTTTAATGGCTTTATAAACACATCTGTCTTTCGGGCGAACAAAGACCAGGTTACTCAAGTGCAAAAAATGCTGAAAGTCGCCGAAACAGGCAAGCTCGACGATGACACGCGTGCCGCTATCAAAACTTATCAACCGGCGAACGGTTTGAAGGCAACCGGCACTTTGAACCGCGCGACGCTCGAAAAAATGGGCATTGCCCTGACCGATAAACAGAAGGAAATGCCGGTTTCCGAAAACTCGTTTGCTGCCGCCGATTCTAAATCGGGCGACGCTTCTTCAAAACCGAAGCGCATTATTTTTCGCGCCGGCAAAGACCAAATTATGCAGGCGCAGAAATTATTAAAAGATAAGGGAATGTATGACGGCGAGCAAACCGGCAAGCTCGACGACGCGACGCGCGACGGTTTGAAAAAATTTCAGACGGCGAACGCGATGACCGCAACCGGCACCTTGAATCAAGCCACGCTCGAAAAAATGGGCATTGCGCTGACCGACAAACAGAAGGAAAACGCGATGCCGAAATCTCAATAAAAATATAATTTGAGTATAAAGCGGAAACGACAAATTTCAAGGGGTTTTGTAGATTTCACGCAAGCGTTTCCGCTTATTTAGAAAAAAACGGCATAAAATCTATGTCGTTTTTTCTTTGTCTCCAATAACTTCGCGCAAAGATTAAAATCCATTGGCATTCCCAAATGAATTAACTATTCACTATCAATTATTCGCTCTTCACTATTAAAAGAGGAACTTCCTGTTTTGACAATGAAGAGTGAATGGCAGATAGCACACAGTTTGAGTGAGACCGGTTATTCATCAAATTTTTCAAAAAAATCGTCCGCGCCGCGTTGTTTTTTCTCGTGCAGAGCCGCTTCTGCGATGTTCGCAATCCACCAGAACGCGCCGCCCGCGCCGAGATGGGCGAACATTTTTTTGAAGACCGCCGGATGTATCTGCGCCGTTTTCATCAAAACTTTTTTAAACGACGCGAACGAAATCCGGTCCTGAAACATCTCGCGGGCAATTTTTTCGTCGAGCGATGCGAGAGCCGCCATTACCGCGTTCATCGTTTCGTTGACGACCGACGGTTTGCTGTCGGCGGTCGGACGCATAAATTCGGCGAGGCTCGCCATCTGCGCGACGTGCGGCTCATAAGCGTTTATTCGTTCCAAATCAGCTTCCTTGAACGAATTGTCCCGCAGAGCCGTTTCGGTTTTCGAGATTAATCGCCGCAAGTTTCTGACGTGCGAGCCGAAGCCGCAAAACGTCAGCGGACTCGACAAACCGGCGGCATCGCCGACGAGCAAAATTCTGTCGGCGGCGGTTTTTTTGACGTTTTCCCAGCCTCGATGATGAACGCTCGGAATATAACCGAAGACCGGTTTGACGACGCGCCACGCGCCGGTTTTTTGTTTGTAATCGGGCAGTTTTCGAAAGTATTCTTCAAACAATCGAAAAAGCGATTTGTCGGCTTTCGATTCGACCGAATCGTAAAAAAACAGATACGTCGTGTATTCGTCTTTTTCGGGATTGCCGGCGAAACCTTCCCACATCAATTGACGGTTCTCCGCCGCGTCTTCGGTGCTGACTAAAATTTCGCCGACGCTGAAATCAACTTCCCTCTCGCCCGTGCCGCGCTTGAAACCAGCGGCGACCGTGCCTACCGTCGGGCAGATATGCGTAACGGATTTTCCGCCGTTCAACTGACGCGAAACAGCCGAATTCGTGCCGGTTGCGTCAACAAAAAGTTTCGCGCCGAAACAGCGTCTTTTTCCCGTTCGCGCGTCTTCGCATTCGATTAAAACGCCGCCTTTTTCAACAAAAGCGCGAACGAAGCGCAGATTATCAATAATTTCCGAGCTGCCCGCTTCGAGTTTTCGGGCAGCGATTGCCAGCAGTTTGTCGGCTTCAACCGCCACGTCCAAAACATTTTCCATAAAAAGCGGCGGCGTTTTTAGACGTGAATTTGCGTCGTAAAACTTAACGAAGCCGGTTTTATAGCGATTGGCGACCGCGGTTTCGATTTCTTCCGGAGTAAAAAGCCCGATTTTGACGAATTCATTTAATTCTTCGTCGGAGATGTTCCAATCGCGGTGTGTTTTACCGACCGTATGCGCGTCGAAAACTAAAACCTTTCGATTAAACTTTCGCGTCATCGCCGCCGCGTGCAGCAGTCCGAGCGTGCCGCCCGCGTAAACGATTTCAAATTCGGCTTCCGCTTCTAAATCCGGCGGCGCGGCATCAAAGAAAACGACTTCTTCGGTTTTTTGGGGATTTTCGCTGACGGTTTCCCAGCGACGCTCGATTTCCCAGATGCGTTCGAGCCACGCTTCACGATTGGGCAGCGCGGCGAGATTTTCGACGAGAAGCGGAAATTGCCGTCTGAATTCGGCGGGATTCGGAAATTTAAGCGAAGAATCGAACGGCATACTTTAATCATAAATTCGCCGCCGTTTTGAATCAAACTTTACAAAAATTAAAAGGCGCGAACCTTTCAGGATTCACGCCTTTTTTATTCGATTCGATTTTGAAAATTATCTGAGCGGGCTGACCGAAATATCGCCGGTGTCATCGCCGCGCTGAGAAACGAAGACCACGATCACCACCGCCGCGACGATGCCGCCGAGAACGAGCAGCGGACCGAGCGAACTGCCGCCGCCATTCGCATCGTCGTCATCTTTACGCGCCGCGCTGTTGGCTGACGCTTCAAAAGTGCCGGCGGCATTCGCTTTATTGGCGACTAAACCGGCGTTGGTTTGAATTTTTACGGCAACGCCTTCGGCATTTGAAACGCGGATTTGACCCGCAGACAACGTGCCAGAGACCGTTTTATCGTCGAAGCTCAGGTTCAAAGTCGTATTCGGACTCAAAGTAACCGAGCCTACTTTTCCGAGATTGATTGTCGAATTAACATCAGCCGGCGTGACAATTGTGCCGGTCGAGAAAAATGTGCGTCCGTTAAAAGCGTTCTCGCCGTTAAGCATCACGAACGGCGCGATGCCGTTTGTTCTAACGCCCGAGACCGTAATTTCACCCATCAACGGTTTGTTCTCCGGCGTTGCCAAAGCAACCATCGAAGAAGTCGTGAAAATCGCTAACGCCAAGCAAGCGGCGGTAAAATTGCGAAGCCAGATCGCTTTAAAATTTCTATTCATACTTTTTATAAACTCCTTTGTAGTAGTTGCTTCAGATAGCTTTTTCAAGCGCGGCATTTTACGGTGCCGGATTAAAATTCGAAGCTCAACGTACCATTATACGTCAAAAAATTCGATTAAGCTAAAATTTCAATTAAATTTTTGTAAAGCCTGAGTCTCAAACCATCCAAAACATTAAATGATTAAAACTTGGTATTAGTAATCTAATCTTTAAATTGCCGTGAAGTCAACTTTTTTTAATCTTTTTTTGAAAAAAACTTCCAAATTCAATGTTTCCCTCATTTTGAAAATTTCGGCGCGTTGGATTTTTTTTTGGCTTCGTTCCAGAGCGCGTCCATTTCCGTTAAATCCGATTCTTTCACGGTTTTGCCGTTTTTTTTGAGTTCGCTTTCGATAAATTCAAACCGTCGGCGAAACTTGCGATTCGTCTTTTTGAGCGCGGTTTCCGGCTCGACATCGAGCTTTCGCGCCAGATTAACAATCACAAACAACAAATCGCCGATTTCTTCCTCGATATTTTCCGAAGAATTTGCGCCGGCGGCGATTGCCTGTCTTAATTCGCTGGTTTCTTCGGTCAATTTGTCGAAAATTTGTTCGATATTTTCCCAGTCGAATCGAACTTTCGCCGCTTTTTTCGTCAATTTGTTGGCTTCGATCAAAGCCGGAAACGCGAGCGGAACTTCGTCGAGAATCGAATTTTTCGTTTTTTCTTCCTTTTTCGTCACTTTGCGTTCGGCGCGTTTGAGTTCGTCCCAATTTTGCAGAACGTCAGCCGCCGTGTCGAGCTTTTTGTCGCCGAAAACGTGCGGATGGCGCAGAATCATTTTTTTTGTGATCGCGGCGCAAACGTCTTCGATGGTAAAATCGCCGCGCTCTTCGCCGATTTGCGAATGAAAAACGATTTGAAGAAGCAAATCGCCGAGTTCTTCGCGCAGATTTTCCGTTGCGCCACTTGCCGCGTCCTGAATCGCATCGAACGTTTCAAACGCTTCTTCAAGAAGATACGGCGCGAGCGATTCGTAAGTCTGCTCTCTGTCCCACGGACAACCGCCCGGCGCACGAAGGCGCGCCATCACGCTCAATAATTCATCGAAGTTTTTTGACATAAATTTTGGTTTTTGGCTTTTATTCTTTGGTTTTTGGTTATCTCATATTTAAGATTTATATTTCAATTTTGCCGCGCAAATACAAAGCCCAAAAACCAAAAACCAAAGAATAAAAGCCACTTACTCTCTCCGATTTTGAACTTTCTTTCGGCAAAATGCTACTATCGCAATACCGAATTTTAGTAAATTTGACGAATAAAAATGATTGAAAAAGAAGAACCCGGACACGAAGAACACGAGCCGGTCGTAACCGACCGCCGCCGCTTTAATGTTGACGGCTCGCTGCGCGAAGGCGTAACAATCGAGCCGGAGAAGCCAACGGAAAATATTGAAATAACGCCGCCGACCGAAGCGGAAACGCCGATGGCAAATGAAACCGCCGCGCTGATTGACGAAACGGACGAAGACGCATTCGACGATTCGGAAATTCCCGGAGTTGACGATCCGGCGAGCTTTATCAACTTTCTGACGACGCTCGCCTCGCAAGCCGCCGCCGCGCTCGGCGCGATGCCGCATCCGGCGACCGGTCAGCGCACGGTTGACCTCGAAACGGGCAAATATTGGATTGACGTTCTCGGAATGCTCAAGGAAAAAACCAAAAATAATCTGCACCCGAAGGAAGCCGAAATTTTCGACGGCTTGCTGTCCGATATGCGTATGCAATACGTCCAGATTCAACGAATGGCGGAAGAACAGCTCAAACAAAAAGCCGCGCAAAAGTTTTCGGCGAGCGATATTCTCGGCAAAAAATAGTTGCGGGAAGTTACAGAGTTACAGGAAGTTACGGATAGTTGCGGGAAGTTGCAGAATTTCAGAAAGTTTAAATTCCGTAACTGTCCGCAACTTCCTGCAACTTCTGTAACTCTCCGCAACTTCCCGTAACTTCCCGCAAACTCGTTTATGAAGCTAACTTTTTTAGGAACAGGTACATCAACCGGCGTTCCGTCGGTCGGCTGCGATTGCGAAACCTGTCTCTCCGACGATCCGCGCGACAAGCGTCTGCGCGTTTCGATTCTCATCGAACACGCCGGAAAAAAAGTTCTCGTTGATACTTCTATTGATTTCAGACAGCAAGCCTTACGCGCCAAGATCGGTTATCTCGACGCGGTTTTGATTACGCATTGCCACGTTGACCACGTTTTCGGACTCGACGACATTCGCCCGCTCAATTTTCGATACGGCGCGATGCCGATTTTCGCCGACGCGGGCGCGTGGAACGATTTGCGCCGCATTTACCAATATATTTTTCAACCGACGCATTTCGGCGGCGGTTTGCCGCAATTAATTCCGCACATCATCGAGAAAAACGCGCCGTTCTGCATCGGCGAAGATTTGCTCGTCACGCCGCTCGAAGTCATTCACGGCAAACTGCCCGTCATCGCCTATCGCTTCAACGATTTCGCCTACGCGACCGATTTGAATTTTATCTCCGAAGAATCAATGGGCGGCTTGCGCGACCTCGACGTTTTAGTTTTAGACTGCGTGCGAATCAAACCGCACGCGACGCATCTGGGTTTATACGAAGCGTTGGAATACATCGAAAAACTAAAACCCAAAAGAGCTTTTCTAACGCATCTGAATCACGACGTTTTGTACGAACGCGATTCAAAACTTTTGCCCGACAATGTAAAATTTGCGGTTGATGAATTGGTCGTCAGCGATGAATGATTTTTATTTAGCGATGACTCGTTTCATTTCTGTAACATTCGCGCGCGGCGGGCGAGGACGAGCCGTCGCCCCTACAATTTTTATGAATTTAACATTCCGCCAGGCAACGATTGAAGATTTGCCGGAAATCGTGCGAATGCTCGCCGACGATTTTCTCGGACAAAGGCGCGAACGGTTGGAAATGCCTTTGCCCGAAAGCTATCTGAAAGCGTTTGCGGAAATTGCGGCGGATAAAAACAACGAGTTAATTGTGGCGGAAAAAGACGGCGCGATTGTCGGGACTTTGCAAATCACGTTTACGCCTTCGATAAGTTTTCAGGGCGGAAAACGCGCGACCGTCGAATCGGTCAGGGTTGACGCGCCGTATCGCGGGCAAGGTTTCGGTAAAGAATTGATGCGTTGGGCAATCGAACGCGCAAAACGGGAAAATTGCGCCGCTTTGCAGCTGACGACCAATGCGGAAAGAAAAGACGCGCACCGGTTTTACGAAAATTTAGGTTTCAAAGGCTCTCACCTGGGAATGAAATTGAATTTGAAATGAAAGTTTTTCACGGCACGGACAATGCGGGAATTTCGCGCGGAACTGTTTTGACGCTCGGCGTGTTTGACGGGCTTCATCTCGGACATCAGCGAATTATGCAGACAATCGTCGAACGCGCGAAAACAACGGGCGCGACTCCGACGGCGATTACGTTTGACCCGCATCCGCGCGTCGTGCTTTACCCGGAAAACGCGCCGCCGCTATTGCAAACGCTCGACCAGCGACTCGCCAATTTTGAAGTTCTCGGCATCGAACAGGCGATTGTCATTCGTTTCAGCAAGGAGTTCGCCGCGCAAGACGCGGAAATTTTTCTGCGCGACACGATTTACGAGCGACTGCAGGCAAAGGAAGTCTACTTGGGCGAAAATTTCGCGTTCGGCAAAAATCGCGGCGGCAATATCGCGCTTTTGAGAAAAATGAGCGCGGAACTCGGCTTTTTCGCCGACGAAGTTTCCGAAGTAACCTTGCGCGGGCAGCGCATCTCTTCGTCGAAAATTCGCCATTTACTCGCCGACGGCAAAGTCAATCTCGCCAGGCGAATGCTCGGTCGTCCTTACGGCATCGAAGGACAAATCATTCACGGCGACCAACGCGGGCGCACCATCGGGTTTCCGACCGCGAATTTAAAGCCGCGCAACCGCGTTATTCCGAAATTCGGCGTTTACGCGACCGCCAATTTGATCGACGGCGCGTGGCGCAGAAGCATCACCAACGTCGGCGTGCGCCCGACCTTCGACGGCGACCAAGAACCTTCGATTGAAAGTTATATTTTCGATTTCGACGGCGATTTATACGGCGACGTTCTGCGCGTCCGCTTTCTGCACCGCATCCGCGACGAACGCAAATTCGACGGCATCGAAGAACTCAAAGCGCAAATCGCCAAAGATTCCGAAACGGCGCGCAATTATTTCAAACGGCTCGGCGTTCAAAATTCTCTGGAAATTCGTTAAAACACAATCCTTGTGAACTTTTTTGCAAACCGAATCGTTTTTTGTGATTCTAAATAAACCTATGCAAAACGATTTGGCGACGGGCGAAAAAACGAACGATTTAATTGTGAGAGCAGCGGTTGTCGAGCCGACGGTTGAAAACGACCACGGCGGAGGCGAACACCGCGCTCTTTTGCCGACGAAAAATCTACCGATTGCGAAGCAAATCTCGAATGAACAGCTAATTGCCGAAGAAAAATCGTTAATTGCAAAGGAAACCCAAATTGAGCGAAATTACGCGGGTTGGCGCGGCTATCTGCGGCTTTTTCACGTTTCGCGCGTCATCGGAATGCTCGCGCTCTACCTTTATCTCGACCAATACGATTTGCATCACGCGCAGCATTTGAAGCAAGCCGATGTCCGAATGACAACCGCGCAGAGATTGACGTGGCTGGCGATTTTGGGCGAAAAATTTTACAAAATCAGGCTCTGGTTTTTCCATCAATTCGTTTTGTTTTTGCGCTGGTTTTTCGTCGGCGCGGAGAAGAACAAAGAATTAAATCAGGAAAAACAAGCCATCTGGCTCAAGGACAATTTAATCGAACTCGGTCCGACGTTTATCAAAATCGGGCAATCTTTAGGAACGCGCGCCGACCTTTTGCCGCTTCCGTTCGTGAAGGCTTTGGGCGAGCTTCAAGACAACGTGCCGCCGTTTCCGAACGAAATCGCCTTCGCCCGAATCGAAAAGGAATTGGGCAAAAAAATCTCGGAAGTTTACGCCGAATTCGATGTCGAACCGATTGCCGCCGCGTCTCTGGGACAAGTTTATCGCGCCAAACTTTTCACCGGCGAAGAAGTCGCCGTCAAAGTGCAGCGTCCGAATCTGCAAAGCATCATTAAAGGCGACATCGAAATTTTGCGAAAGGTCGCGCATTTCGCCGAACGCTTTCCGTCTTTGAACGAAAACGCGGATTGGGCGGGAATGCTCAAGGAATTTGACGAAACCGTTCACGAAGAAATGAATTACGCGGCGGAAGGCAAAAACGCCGAACGCTTTACCGAGAGTTTTAAGGAATGGACGAACGTTCACGTGCCGAAAATTTACTGGAATGCTTCGAGTTCGAAGGTTCTGACGATGGAATTTATTCACGGCACAAAGGTGACGGCTCTGGAAGAATTAAAAGCCAGAAACGTCTCGCCGGAAAAAGTCAATCGTCTTTTAATTCGCACCTATTTGAAACAACTGCTCGAAGACGGATTTTTTCACGCCGATCCACATCCGGGAAATCTGTTGGTGATGCCCGACGGACGGCTCGCGTTTTTCGATTTCGGAATGGTCGGCAGAATCACGCCGCAGCTGCAATCGAAAATGATTGACGCATTTTTCCACGTCGTCGCCAAAGACGCGCCGTCCATCGCGCAAGATTTAATTGATTTGCATTTCTTAAAACCCGGCGCGGACGAGTCGAAGATCAGGGAAGTCGTCATCAAGATGTTTGAACTGCATCTGAATTTGAAATTAAAAGACGTTAATTTCAAAGAATTGACTTACGATTTAGCCGACGTAATGTATGATTACCCGTTTCGTCTGCCGTCGAATTTCACGTATATTATGCGCGCGCTGATGACGCTCGAAGGCATCGGAATTATCACCGACCCGGAATTCAATTTCTTTGAAACCGCCAAGCCTTACGCCAAAGAATTTATGTTCAAACGCGAAGGCAAAGATTTACGTAAAATGCTGACCGACAAACTTTTAGGGCGCGACACGCCGGACGGCAAAATTGATTTGGATAGAACTTGGAAGCTGGCGAAGATGGCATTTAAAACGGTTTTCAATACGAATAAATAAAATGTGTGGAAATTTGTCTGAAACTATTGTAGATTAACGCCTATGAACAACTCTGACGAGACATTGAAAAAACCTCTCGAAACGGATGCAGTTTTACAAGCCATCGCCGATTTGTCAAAAAACGTCGCCGGAATTTCCAATGACTTAAAAAATCTTTCCGTTAGATTCGATATGCTGGAAAACAGATTCGACAATTTGGAAAATAGGTTCGACGGTTTAGAAAAATTCGTTGCCGTGCAATTCGAGACGGTGCGCGAAGGAATCGAGTATAACAGCGCGCGAGACGACCGCTTGGAAGCGAAATTTTACGAAGTTCGTTCCGACGTTTTCAATATGCGAGCCGACATTAAAGAACTCACGCAAGTCGTGCGTAAAAGAGCATTGGTTTAACGGCGAGAAATGCCTTTATCTAATTCGCAAAAATCTACGAACGAACAGTTTCAAATTTGAAGTTTCAATAAAATTGGCGTTAAATCATTTAACTATGAAACGCGCCAATTTTATTTTTTTGCTTTTACTGTCTTCGCTTTTCGTTTACGATGCGCCAGCCAAAATGATTGACAGAATAAAAATCGCCTCCGTCAAAACCGATTTTGCCGTCGGCGAATTCGACAATCGAGCGTGGAAAAATGCGACTGAGATTGTGATTGATAAATACTGGTCGGGCGAAAACGCTCCTGTCGGTCGCCAATTTAAGGCGAAACTTTTGTGGTCGAAAACCGCGCTTTACGTGCGTTTTGAAGCGAATCAAACCGAACCTTTAATCGTTTCCGACAAGCCGAATTCGGCGACGAAAACGCGCGGGCTGTGGGATCGGGACGTGTGCGAAATTTTTCTTGCGCCGCGCAAGGCTGATTTTCGCCATTATTACGAATTCGAAATCGCGCCGAACGGCGAGTGGATTGACCTTGGAATTTATCAAATGCCCGACAAACGCGAGACCGATTGGGATTACAAATCGGAAATGAAATCGGCGGCGAAAATTGAAAAAGATCGAGTTTTAATGGCGGTCAAAATTGAGTGGTCGGCGTTTAAAGCCGCACCGAAGGCGGGCGACGTGTGGCTCGGAAATATTCTGCGCTGCGTGGGACTTGATCCGACGCGCGGTTATCTGACGTGGCAGCCGACTTTTACGAAAGAGCCGAGTTTTCACGTTCCCGAAAAATTCGGCGAGTTTGAATTTGGAAAATAAATACGCCCAACAAGACCGCGGAAGTTCGTCGGATTACGAAGAGTATTTCGCCGGAATGGACGTTTCGATGCAGCAGAAAATCGCGCTGACGACGGCGCATTTTCCCGTCGTAGGAACGATTGCCGATATGGGCAGCGGTTCGGGCAGCGGCACGTTCGATCTGGCAAGACTTTATAAAAATTTAAAGCTCGTCGGCGTTGACATCAATCCCGTAACGGTCGAATATTCAAAAAATCATTACAAGGCGGCGAATTTAATTTTCGAGGTCGGCGACATCGCCGAAACGGTTTTTGCGGCGAATTCGCTTGACGCGATTCTCGATTCGTCGGTGCTGCATCACGTCACGAGCTTTAACGATTACGATCTCGCGCTGATCGAAAAAACCTTGAAAAATCAGGTCGCGCAATTAAAGCCGGGCGGCATTTTAATCATCCGCGATTTCGTCGTGCCGGACGGAGCGAAAAAGTTGATTTTCATAGATTTGCCGACCAACGACGGCAAAGACGCGGGCGAAATCAGAGAGCTTTCGACCGCCGCGCTGTTTGAGATTTTCGCGCGCGATTTCCGGTGCAGCCTGAATAAAAATTCGCCCGTCGGATACGTGGAATTCGATTCGCCGCGTCCCGATTTCCGGCGTTTTCAAACGACTCTGCGTTACGCCGCCGAATTCGTTTTGCGTAAAAATTACCGCGACCACTGGTCGCCGGAACTGATTGAAGAATATACATATTATTCACAGAAAGATTTTGAAGAAATTTTCCGAAAGGAAAACTTGCGAATCGTCGTCGCGCAGCCGCTCTGGAATCCCTGGATCGTCGAAAATCGTTTTGTTGACAAATTTTATTTGGCGGACGCGGACGAAAAATCTTTAGTGTTTCCGCCGACGAATTTTTTGATCGTCGGCGAGAAAATCGGCGCGGGCGAAGGTGTTCGGTTATCGGAAAAAGTTCGGACGGCAGACGATGATTCGCGCTTCGCGCTCGATGCAGGCGAGTCGCCCGCGCTCCCGGCTTTTCTCAGGCTAAAATTTTACAGACATAAACAAACTAATCAGATTTACGAACTCGCCGAGCGACCGCATCCGACGATTGATTTTTTGCCGTGGTTTGAAACCGCGAACGGACAGCTTTTCGTTCTCGCCAAAAAAGACTTTCCGCGCCCGATTGTCAACGCGCGAAACGACAAACCGAATTTGAACCGCGCCAATTATTCGGGCTATCTGACCGAACCGATCAGCGCGATTTCGGATTTCGAATCTCCGGTTTCGGATTCGCAAAAATTAAAAACCGCCGTTCCCGAACCGATTCTCGAAATTCTGAAAAAGCGCGCCGACATCGCCGAAAATGAAATTTTAGAAACGAGCGATTCGCAAATTTATTTCACTTCGGCGGGCGGAATTGACGAGCGCGTCGAAAGTTTTTTGGTAAAAATCGCGCCGTTTGAAAAAGAACCGCAGGCGATTGAAAACTATACGAAATTTAAAACGGCGGGCGCGGTGCGCGAACTCGACGCGCTGCAAATTTTGCGCGCCGCGCACGTCGGCGGAATGTTCGACGCGCGGCTTGAAATCAACATTTACCGGCTTTTAAGAAAACTGAACCGTCCGGCGGGCGCGTGGATCGGCGCGGAGATTGCGCCGTCAACGCAAAAATTCTCCGGTCGTATCGAAACCGATTTCGAAACGGAAACTCGCACCGCTTTTGAAGAAATCAAAGCGGCGGAAAACCAATTTCTACAACTTTGCAAAAGCGCATTCGTCGAAGCGGATGCGCGTGAAAATGAAATTTCACACGCCGAATTTGAATACGTCGTGCCGAAAAATTTCAGCAAAAACACCGTCGCGGCGATTCCGTTCGTCCGCACGGAAAGCGGCGTATTGATCGGCATCGAATTCCGCGATTTGCCCGCGCCGCAGAGATTCGTCGGCAATTCAAATCTCGCCTGCGTTCCGGCATGGCGGCTGCCGTTTGAGGTCGAACATAAATTCGAGCTGGAAAATTTTCTGCGCGGGAAATTTATGAAGGATTTTAATGCTTCCTTCAAAAAATTTTGGGAACTCGGCGGCAGTTATTTCACATCAGCCGGAATCACGCCGGAAATTGTTTATCCGGCGGCGGTCGAATTGAATGCCGACGAGCGGAGCGCGACGGATTTGAAATTTTTTCATCTGACGCATTTGCTCGAAAGCGCGGAAAAAATTCGGGACGCGCATCTTTTGATTTTGCTCAAACGGCTTGGACACGCTCTCGGTTTCTTGTCAAAATAAATCAGATGGACATTTTGCTCGACAAATTTCACGACGAATGCGGCGTTTTCGGCATCTTCGGGCATCGGGAGGCTTCGACTTTGACGCAGTTGGGCTTGTTCGCGCTGCAACATCGCGGACAGGAAGCGTGCGGCATCGTGTCGAGCGACGGCAAAAATCTGCATCAGTTTCGCTCGCAGGGTCTGGTCGCCGACGTTTTGAACGAAGATGTTTTGGAAAAGCTCGGCGGCGCGGCGGCAATCGGACATACGCGTTATTCGACGGCGGGCGCGAACACGATTCACGAAGTTCAGCCGTTTTCCGTGACGTGCCAGCACGGGCAAATCGCGGTTTGTCACAACGGCAATCTGCCGTTCGCCAGACAAAAGCGGCGCGAATTGGAAAAACAGGGCGCGATTTTTTCTTCGACTTCCGACACGGAGACGATTCTGCATTCGGTCGCCCGCACCGAAGCCGAAAACGTCATCGAAGCGATTAAAATTGTTCTGAGCGAAACCGAAGGCGCGTTCTCTCTGCTTTTTTTAACGCCGACGAAATTAATCGCCGTGCGTGATCCGCGCGGTTTTCGACCGTTGAATTTGGGCAAATTAAAAGATGCCTGGTGCGTCGCGTCGGAGACGTGCGCGTTCGATTTGATTGATGCCGAATACGTCCGCGAAATCAAGCGCGGAGAGATGCTCGTCATTGACGAACAAGGTCTTCACTCATCGTTTCCGTTCGAAGAAAAACCGCGCTCGGTCTGCACGTTTGAACACGTCTATTTTTCGCGTCCCGATTCGATAATTTTCGGGCGTTCGGTCAATCAGTCGCGTCATAATATGGGCAAACAACTGGCGGTCGAACATCCGGTCGAAGCCGATTTGATCGTTCCCGTGCCGGATTCGGGCGTGGCGGCGGCTATCGGTTTCGCGCGTCAGTCAGGCATCAACTACCGACAGGCAATTATTCGCAATCATTATATCGGCAGAACTTTTATCGAGCCTTCGCAGAGCATCCGTTCCTTCGGCGTGCGGCTCAAATTAAATCCGATCCGCGATTTGATCAACGGGCGGCGCGTCGTGCTGGTGGACGATTCGATTGTGCGCGGCACGACTTCAAAAAAAATCGTGCAGATGGTCAGAGAAGCCGGCGCGGCGGAAGTTCACTTGCGGATTTCCTGCCCGCCGACCGTTTCGCCGTGTTATTATGGCGTTGACACGCCGCGCAAGGCGGAATTGATCGCCGCGCAAATGTCGGTCGAAGAAGTTTGCCGCTATATCGAAGCCGATTCTTTGGGTTATCTTTCGATGGACGGAATGCTCGCGGCAATCGGCTTTGACAAAGAAACGGTTTGCGCCGCTTGTTGGAACGGCAAATATCCGACGGCAGTTGCGAACGCCACGCCGACGATTGATAATAGTTGATAATGAAAAGTGAACAGTGGAAAACTAAAAACCATTACTTTTCCACTGTTAGTTTTTCACTGAATTTGGAGGTTTTTATATGAAAAAATTTTTATCGCTGTCAATTTTTTTGACGCTCGCGCTCGTTATCGCGGCGGCGTGTCAAACGGCTTCGACGGCGAAATATGAGGCGGACAATAAAGCCGCGCCGACTCCCGAAACTAAAACGGAAGAGCCGCCGCGCATTTCCCTTGCCGACGCGAAGAAAGATTTCGACGCGGGCAAAGCGATTTTCGTTGACACGCGCGCCGCCGAATCGTTCAAGCTCGAACATATCAAAGGCGCGATCAATATTCCGGCGGGCGAATTTGAAACGCGCTACGCGGAGCTTCCGAAGGACAAAAAAATTATCGCCTACTGTTCCTGACCGTCCGAGCATACGAGCGCCCGTGCGGTGCAGATTTTGAAGGAAAAAAATATCGGAAACGCTTTTGCATTACTCGGCGGCACAAACGCCTGGAAAGAAGCCGGTTATCCGATGCAAGAAGAGAAAAAATAGAAACGAAATTTAATAAAAATGAAAAGGCGTTCGGATTTTCAAAATCCGAACGCCTTTTTTAACAAATTGAACCAGGATTATCTTCAAAACTCGCTAAGAATGATTGATCAGTGCGTCGCAGATGCGCGGCGCGGCATTTCCGTCCCAGAGCAGCGGAATTTTCTTGTCGGTTGCGGCTGATTTTTCGCGGAGAATTTCAAGCGCGGCGTGTTTGATTTTCTGCGAATTCGTGCCGACTAAAACGTTCGTGCCGTGCGAAATCGTCACGGGGCGTTCGGTATTTTCGCGCAGGGTCAGACACGGAATGCCGAGCGCGGTCGTTTCTTCCTGCAATCCGCCCGAATCGGTCAGAACGAGTTTTGCGCCCGAATAGAGCCGCATAAAATCGAGATAACCGAGCGGCGCGATTAATTTGATGTTTGATTGTTCGATTTTCTCGGCGAAATCGAACCGTTCGATATTTGCCTTCGTGCGCGGATGAGCGGGGAAAATTATCAGCAATTTTCGGCTGATTTCCGCAAGCGCGTCGAGCAACGCGCCGAGCTTCGCTTCATCATCAACATTCGACGGTCGATGCAAAGTCAGAACCGCGTATTCTTTTTCCGTCAAATTCAAATCTTCCCGAACCGTCGAACTTTCAGCTAATTTCAAACTGTAAAAAAGCGAATCAATCATCACATTGCCGACAAATTTTATTTTGTCCGCGTCAACGCCTTCGTTTTTCAAGTTTTTGTCCGCGTCTTCGCTCGTCGTGAGCAATAAATCAGAAATTTGGTCGGTCAAAATGCGGTTGATTTCTTCGGGCATCGAACGGTCGCGCGAACGCAGACCGGCTTCGACGTGCGCGACTTTGATATTGAGCTTCGCACAAACCAGAGCGCAGGCTATCGTCGAATTGACATCGCCGACGACCAGAACCCAATCCGGCTTTTCCTGTAAAATAACCGGCTCGAACGCCGTCATAATTTTCGCCGTCTGCACGGCGTGCGAAGCGGAACCGACTTCGAGATGAAAATCCGGTTTCGCCATTCCCAGATCGTGAAAAAACGAATCGGACATCGCCGCGTCGTAATGCTGTCCGGTGTGAACGATAAGCGGCTGAAATTCGGAATCGCGCCGCCGCATCTCACGCTGAATCGGCGCGATTTTCATAAAATTCGGACGCGCGCCGACGATGTTTAGAATTTTTAACATAGTGAGCGGTGAGCAGTCAGCGGTGAGCGGAAGATTTGAAAACTGCTGACTGCTCACCGCTGACTGCTTACAATCTTACAATTTTCGCCTTGCTCGCGTCGCGCGTTTCTTCTTTCAAAGCGTTACGCGTGTCAACGATGACTTTTGACAATTCGCAGACGCGGTTGTAATCAACGCCGGAATGTTCGGTGCAGATGACGACGCAATCGGCTGATTTGATTAAATCGTCGGTCAAATCCTGATTGTAAAGCGGCTCGCCGTCGCCGATGGTGTAGGCGTGATCGAAGGTGACTTCCGGCACGAACGCATCGTGATAGACGACTTCCGCGCCGCGCGAGCGCAGCAAATCAATCACCGAAAGCGCGGGCGATTCGCGCATATCGTCAATGTCTTTTTTATATGCTACGCCCAAAATTAAAATCTTCGCGCCCTTCACGCTCTTTTCGTTTTCGTTCAAAGCGTCGCGCACCAAACCGGCGACATATTTCGGCATCGAAGAATTGATTTGCTCCGCCAAAGTGATAAATTGCGAATCGAAACCGTGCTGCCGCGCCTTCCACGAAAGATAATGCGGATCTAACGGAATGCAGTTATGAACGAAAACGCCGTAACTTGTTGCAAAAGTGTGGTTTTCCTCAACCTCGACCGAAAAGACTTCAAACGGTTTAGATGTCTTAATAATTTCGACGGCTTTGACGGGAACAGTTAAAATTCCATTGACCGATTTGAAGGTTTTGCCTTGCGCTTTACGCAAATTATTAGCGAAATAGATTTGAAGTTTTTCGCCTTTTGCGCCTAACCAACCTGCCATTTTTTCAAGCTGCGCGCGCCCCTTCATTTGCAGATGCGGTTTGTTGCGTTTGAAAGTCGGCGTAAAACCTTTTTCCTGCAAAAGATAAATTACTTGTTGAAAAAGTTTCGGGCTGCTTGAGAAATAGCCGATTTCGGCAGTCGTGTTTTGATGTCGGTATGTTTTGCCGTTTTTTTCATAGGTTTGCGTTCCCGATTTTACATAAACATCGCCGTCGCCGCGCAAAAGTCCCTTCAAAAGTTCGGTTTTATGCGAATTTGAAGCGTTGAGCAAAATTTCGGGAATTCGCATTTCGGTCGAACGTCTGCCGCAATCCAAAACTTCGATTAAAAACCAGCCGAACATTGCCGAAGCCGCGCGAATATGGGTGGCTTGGTCAATTTTCGAATGATATATCGAAGTTTCGACATCGAATTCGGCTTTCAAAATATCGCGGACATCGTTGATGAATTCGGTTTCCTTCGTGTTGAACGTGAATCGAATTCGCTCATTTCCCCTTTCGCTCGTAGCGCAGCCTTCCGCCAAATAATAGCCGATCAGACGGGCAATATCCGGCGTAATCTTAACTGTCGCGGGAAATGAACTCGCCGAATCTCCGCGTCCGATTCGCAAAATCAAGTTTTCGCGCGATATGTTCAAATCATTTTCAGACTTTAAAAAGTCTTTCAAACTCAAATAATTGACTTTTGAAAGCTCCCAAATTTTTTCGGCGGGAATGTGCTTTTTCAAAATCTCGCGGAAATCGTAAAAACTTCCTTCTTTCAGACGAACGCGAACTTTTTCCGCTAATTCGTTTGAAATCAATGAAATCAAGTCAATTTTCGGATTCTCGTCGGTCGCCGATTCGTTTGATAAATTTTGAATCGGCAATCTGTCGGTCGCTTTCAAATCTTTCGCAAAAACTTCGCGCAATTTTCCGCTTTCGTCGGCAACCAGCATCGGATGTAAATCCGTTACGGTCAATTTTCGATTGTCGGTCGTCGTAATTTCGACCAGATCAACTTCGGTTTGACGTTTGAACAAATAATGAACGGGCTTCCATTCGACTTTGTTGGTTTTCATATTAATTGACAAAGCCTCAAGTTGCGGTTTGTAAATCACGTCGCTGCCGTGAACTTCAAATTTGCGGACACGATTTTTCGCGCTTTCCTTTTCAAATAATTCCGCCAGATTGTCAATTTTTCTGCCGTTTTCATCGCGCACGATCACGGTTTCCTTTCCGGCTAAACAATGTCCGCCGATTCCGGGTCCCGGATAAAACGGCATAAAGCCGAACGGTTTGGTCGCGGCGGCGCGGACGACTTCCCACGTATCAATATTAAGCGCGTTGCAAACCTTCGCCATTTCATTTGCCATTCCGATATTGATGGCGCGGAAAGTGTTTTCCCAGAGCTTGCAGGCTTCGGCGACTCTTGCGCTTGAGACGGCGTGAACCTCGCCGACGATTTCCGCGTAAAGCTGCGCGGCGACTTCGGTCGAATCCTTGCCGACACCGCCGACGACTTTTGTAATATTATGCGTTTGAAACTGCGGATTGCCTGGATCAACTCTTTCCGGCGAAAAGGCGAGCAGAAAATCTTCGTCCAGTTTCAAACCGGCGGCTTCAATCATCGGCTGTAAAACCTCGTCGGTTGTGCCGGGATAAGTCGTTGATTCTAAAATAACAAGCTGACCGCGACGCGCGTATTTTTTGATTTGCTCGCCCGAAGCCAGAATGTATGACATATCCGGGTCTTTGGTCTTCCGCAGAGGCGTTGGAACGCAGATGATAATGACATCGCAATCTTTCAATTTTGAAAAATCCGTCGTCGCCTCAAACTTTTTCGCGTCCAAAATCTTTTGAACGTTTTCCGAAGGCACGTCAACGATATGCGAATTTCCTTTGTTTAGCTCGTCAACCTTTTTCCGGTCAACCTCGAAACCGACGGTCGGAAAGTCTTTTAATGCAAATTCGACGATTAAAGGCAAACCGACGTAACCGAGACCAATGACACCGATGCGGGCGTTTTTTTCCGCGATAAGATTTTTAAGTTCTTCTTTTACCATTATTATTTTATAGATTCAGATTGTTCGTTAAGTGTGATTTTTATTGAAGTTCGGGAGTAGTCTAAAATCTTAATTTTAAGATTATGTTAAGCATTCGGCGGCTGTCAAGAAAGTGTTTCATTCATAAAAATTTATGTTACAATAATTTTCGGCTTTGCGTTTCCGTCAAAGCCGCCGCCTCGTGTCACAAAACTCGCAATCGAACATAAATTCCGAATCAAATTATTATGAATTTTGAAATAAATTCAACCAATCCGGTTGTTAAAGCCGTCATTTCCGGCACTGCGCCGCCGCCGGCGCGTCTGGCTGCCGCCCGCGGGATGCTGCCGTTGCCGCAAACCGATTTATTGGAAATTCTCGTCGCGCTCGCCGCTCAGGATAACGCGGAATTAGCCGAAACCGCCGGAAAAACGCTCGCCGCGCAAAACCCGGACGAACTTGAAACCGTTTTTAAATCCGACGAAATCGCCGCGCCGGTTTTATCGTATTTTGTCGAAAAGCATGACGAATCGCGCGCGGTTTACGAAGCGATTTTAAGCAATCCGAAAACGCCTGCCGCGTCAATCGTCAATTTCGCAAGGCAAACCAGCGACGGCAGTTTGCTCGAACTCGTTTCGTTCAATCAGCAGTTGTTGATTAGCGAGCCGAAAATAATCGAAGCGATCATCGCCAACCGCTTTCGCACCGCCGAAGCCGACCGCCGCGCCTCGGAAATCAAGCGCGAGTTTTTCCAGAAGGAACGCGGCGCGCAGCAAATCGCCAACGAACTGCGCGCGCGCGGCAAAACGGCAGCGGCGGAATTTATCGAACAGGCAGAATTTTCCGATAACCTGACGGTAACGGCTGATTCGGGTCTCAGCTATCAGGACGCGATTCTGCTCGCCGAACATATCGAAGTTACGGACGCGGAAATAGACGACAGTTGGCTCGCTTCGACTTTTATCGAGGAATTTTACGAGGAAACCGCTGAACAGCGCGAAATGATCGCCAAAAAAATCCTTGGCGAACTGCATTCGGAAGACGACGAAATTTCCGGCGAGCGCGTTTCGATGATTAACCGCATTTTGCGGATGGGAATGAAGGACCGCGTGAAATTGGCGGCGAAGGGCGACCGCGAAGCCCGCAATATTTTGATCCGCGACCCGAACCGGATCGTCGCGCAAGCCGTCATTCAAAACGCCAAAATCACCGATCAGGAAGTCGAAAAAATCGCCGCGATGCGCTCGGTTCCCGAAGACGTTCTCAGACAAATCGCCAATAACAAAACCTGGTCGCGCAGTTATTCGATTACGCACAACCTCGCCCGCAACCCGCGCACGCCGATGGCAAACGTCATCAGCATCCTGATGCGTCTGCAATTAAAGGATTTGCAAAGTATGACCAAAAACCGAAACATCTCCGACGCGGTTCGCAAACAAGCTCTGCGGCTGGTCAACACACGCCGCGGCAAATAAAAAAGATGTCGTTCGACTAACAGACCTGATCAATTTTTGATGCTCGATTTGGGCTGAGGTTTCTTAAAGTTTTTGTAGTAATCGTTAATATAGTCGCGCATCCGAATTTGCCATTTGCCCAAACCGTTTTCCTTCGCTTCGGCATTTGCCTGTTTCGCCGTCCAATTCTCGCGTGCGATACGATAGACGGCAATGACCATTCCGCTGCGGTCGGCTCCGAGACGGCAGTGAATGTAAACCGGCTGATTTTCCGCCACGTCAATAATCTTCAGAATTTCTTCAATCTGCGAGTTTTTCGGGCGAAACCAGATATTTAGCGGCACGGTAACGAATTTTAAATTCGCCTCTTTTGCCCAACCTGCTTCTTCGTCGCGGTCTGAGCCGTCGTTGCGAAGATTGATAACTGTTTTTACGCCCATCCGCGCCAATTCTTTCATTCCCACTTCGGTTGGCTTGCCGCCGCGATATAATTTTTCGTTAATTTGCTTCAAATTCGGCAAATCCGGGTTTTCCGCCGTTTCTTGCGCGCAAACGAAATTTGTCAAAAGCAGAGCCGATAAAAACAGCAAACATCCGATTCTTAATTTCATAGTCATCAATTTAATTTTCCGCCGCGCGAATTTTTGATCGTTTGAACGATTTTATATTGCTTACCCGCGCCGGTAAAACCCGGCGGGCAATTTTGAAATTTATTATTCTGCTTTCGGCAGCGTCAATTTTAGTTTTTCGATTATTGCTTCAGCATACGCCTTTGCCCCTCTGACGTTCGGATGACCGATGCTCGAGATTCTACATTGTCGAAGCGAGTCTTTAAAACCGATTTTTTCCTTTAGCTCAACGAGCGTTTTCCTACATTTAGCGGCACGCTCATCGAACAAAGCGTCGTCGGTTTTCCCTTTTTTATTTATTCGGAAGAGAAATGTTTCGTCGGCTTCAAGAGCGTTTGCTTCGCCGATTGGCGACTTTACAAAAACGACGCGCTGTTTGCCGAATTTTTAATTGACACCGGTTATCGCTGCTTCGAACGCGTGGTTCGATTCGTCAGCCCAAATAGCGGAACGCTTAATCGCTTTTCTTCGCGCCCGTTTGAAAAATCGTCTGCCGATGAAATTATTCGCCGCGAACTTCAGCGAATGCGGAAAATCATACGCTTCGAGAAAGGCATTCAACATTTTTCCCGTGTCGGTCTTTTTTGAAATTATCGGAAAGTAACCGGCGACTACAAACAGCGCGTTCGGAAAAATATCCGCCGCGTATTCCAGAAAACGACTCATATCTTCGTAGCAGTATTTTTTGATTTTGCTCTGCAAACTTTTATCGCTCCCGTATGGATTCAAAATTCCCGCAACAGTTAAATCCACAATGCCGCCCGTGAGCAAAACGAAATTTACTTTTTCAGGCGTTCGATATTCGCTTCGGGCGATGTCAATCTGATCTTTGATAGTCGGAAACGGCAAGCCGACCTCGGGTGGATAAATTGCAAGATTGGCTTGGTCGGCTCGGCGCGCGAATTCGGCATCGTCCGCGTGCAAAAAAATCGTCGCCGCCGTGTGCGCCTTTACTTTCAGATTAACCGTCGCGCCCCGCGTATTTTCCAGCCAATTTCTGACCTGCGAGTAGAATTTATCCTGTTCCTCCAAGCCCTGCCCCCAAACGAGCGAATCGCCGACGACCAGCATTTCAAAAGTCTTTTTACCGCTTCCGAAGATTTGCCGTCTGCCGACAGCGATCAATGCCGCCGAGCCAAGCCGCTTTAAAAATTTCCGCCGCGATAAATCACTCATAATTTTCGTTCGCTATTGGAATATTATGAAAATAAATGCGAAAAATCTTTAATTTAATAATGAAATCTGCGCGAGGATTTTCGCATGAAACGCGGAAATCATAAAAACTCGGAGATGCGCCCGTGTTTGATGAACGAGCCGGCGATGTCGGTCAGCGTGTGGCTGGCTGCGCCGAGCCAGAGACCTGTGAAAACCGACGGAAAAGCCGCGTCGCCCAGATCGGCGCGGACGAAATCGCCGATTGAAGTCCAGACTTTGGAAAATTCGATTAAATTCGGCAAATCGCCGCCCGTCTGCCACGCCAAAACATACGCGACCGCGAACGAAACCAGCGTTAAAATGCCCATAAAATAAACGATTCTCAAGAAAGTTCCGAAAATCAAGCCGTGCGACCAGCGCGAGCGGTGCTTGAAAAAAACCTGATACGGATACCATAAAAACCGGAAAATTCCCCAGCGCGTGTATTGTCTGGAATGCGTGTCGAGGTCGGGACCAAACATCAAGCCGCCGAATAAAAAAGCGACGCTGACGACCAAAGCGAGCGGCACGCTTTTCGTCGCTTCCCAAGCCGCCGCGAACGTCGGCGCGACGAGAAAAAATGTAACCGCGTCGTGTGTTTTTCCTGAAGGCATCTTTGGATTTTGGATTTTAGATTTTGAGTTCGATAAGGCTCACCGTCAATTTATTTTAGCGAAAACTCGTTCAATTTCAAAGAAAATTTCCGCGAACGCGGATTTTTCTACTTTAAAATGAATTTCGCAAAATGCATTTTGCGCCGCGCAATTTTGGCAAATTGCCGCGTGAAAGTGCGATAAATACGCGATTTTGTTAAAATATATATTTGGCATCAGGATTGCTAAAATCAACGATTTGGAATTTGGAATTTGAAATCTGGCATTTGGAATTTTTAATGAACGATTTTTTCTCAAAATTGAAAACGACGCTTTCGATGATAAAGTTCGAGCATACTTTGTTCGCGCTGCCGTTCGCCTTTCTCGGCGCGGTTTTGGCGGCGGACGGTTTGCCGACGTGGCGGCAGATTTTGTGGATCACCGTCGCAATGTTCGGCGCGCGTTCGGCGGCGATGACGTTTAACCGCATCGTTGACCGCAAATTCGACGCGGCAAACCCGCGCACGGCAAACCGCGAACTGCCGAGCGGAAAATTGTCCGTCTCGTTCGCGTGGGCGTTTTTCGTCGTCTCGATCTTATCGTTTGAATTTGCCACTTATTCGTTGAATTGGCTGACTTTGGCGTTATCGCCCGTCGCGCTGCTGTTCGTTTTGGGTTATTCCTACGCGAAAAGATTTACCGCCTTCGCGCATCTGATTTTGGGCGCGGCGTTGGCAATTTCGCCGACTGCCGCGTGGATCGCCGTGCGCGGCGCGATTGATTCTGAAGTTCCGCTGCTTTTATCGCTTTTAGTAATGATGTGGACCGCCGGATTTGATGTTTTATACGCCTGTCAGGATTTTGAATTCGACCGAAAAGCCGGACTTCGCTCGATTCCGGCGCGTTTCGGCATCAAAAATTCGCTGAACATCGCCCGAATTTTTCATTTTCAGGCGTTCGTCGTGCTGGTTTTGCTTTATCTGGTGACGAATTTAGGCTGGCTCGCTTTAATCGGAGTTTTCGCCGTCGGCGCGTTGATGATTTACCAGCACACGCTCGTCAAAGCAAGCGACTTATCAAAAATGAACGCTGCGTTTTTTACGACGAACGCTTTCGTCAGCGTTATATTATTCGTGACATTCGGCGGCGCGGTTTTCGCATCTAAATACTTGCAATGAAACTTCCGACTTTACAAGGCATCATCAAGCGCAGAATTCTAGTTAATTACCGCGCCGACCCCGAAGCGGTGCAAAGAATTCTGCCGCCGCAGTTTCGTCCGAAATTACACGCCGGAAAAGCGATTGCGGGAATTTGTCTGATCCGGCTCGAACAAATTCGCCCGAAATTCACGCCCGAATTTATCGGCATCAGCAGTGAAAACGCCGCGCACCGCATCGCGGTCGAATGGACGGAAAACGGCGCGACGCGCGAAGGCGTTTTTATTCCGCGCCGCGACACCGATTCGCTGATCAATCATTTGACGGGCGGAACGATTTTCCCCGGCGAACATCATTCGGCTGATTTTTCGATTAGCGAAAACAAAGACGAAATTGATTTTTCGATGCAATCAAAAGACGAAAAAATTCAAGTGAAATTAAAAGGAACGGTTTCCGAACAGTTTCCCGAACATTCCATATTTTCTTCGATTGCCGAAGCATCGGCGTTTTTTGAAACCGGCTCTTTGGGCTATTCCGTGACGAAAAGCGGAAAAGATTTAGACGGAATCACTTTGGAAATCAAAAATTGGAAGGTCGAAGCGTTGAGTTTGGAAACGGTTCGATCAAACTTTTACGAAGACCGATCCAAATTTCCGAAAGGCTCGATTGAATTTGACCACGCTTTGCTGATGCGCGACATCGCTCACGAATGGCACAGCGCGCCGAGTTTTGAATTAAATTAATTTTATGCCTGCACGCAAAAGAAACATCGCCTGTCTCGAATCAATGTGGGACAACCGCACGGAAAACCGTCTGAACGTCGTGCCGATGCTCGAAGTCATTGCCCGCGGCTGGAACGCGAAATTTTCGCACCTGACGTGCAACACGCGCGAAGAGTTAAAATATAACCTAAACCTTTTGTGCAAAAGGAATTACGGTATTTTATATTTCGCCTTTCACGGACTTCCCGGCTACGTCAAACTGCACGGCGACAAAGTGAGCCTCGAAGAGCTTTCGGAGATGATGAACTGCCGCTTTTCAAATTGGATTATTCATTTCGGCACGTGCGGCACGATTCGCAAGCCGAAGGAAGTCATCGAATTCGTCGAAAGAACCAACGTCTCGCTCGTCACCGGCTTCACCAAAAAAGTTGACTGGATCGAATCGTCGGCGTTTGAATTACTGATGTTCCAATCGTTTCATCTCTACAAAAGCCCGCGCGTCGTCTGCCGTCATTTGTTCTCGAAATATCCCGATTTGGCGGAAGCGACGGGTTTTAAAGTGTTTCCCGAAATTAGCTGAGAATTATAAAACGAGGAGAAATTTTATGAGCGCAGTTTTAGAAAAGCCGGTAATCAACGAGTTTGGAATTTCCCGATTCGTTTTGCAGTTCGATCCGTTTTTCAAAATGACCGACGAGCAGTTTTTTGAATTCTGCCAGTCAAACCGCGATGTGCGAATCGAAAGAAGTTCACAAGGAGCAGTCATTATTATGCCGCCGACCGGATGGGAAACAGGAGATAAAAACGCAGAAATTACTACGCAACTGAGAAATTGGGCGAAAAAAGACGGACGCGGCAAAAGCGCAGATTCTTCCGCCGGTTACAAAATGCCGAACGGCGCGATTATGTCGCCGGACGCTTCGTGGATTTTGAAGGAAAGATTGGAAAAAGTCTCGCCGAATAAACGCCGCAAATTTCTGCCGCTCGCGCCCGAGTTCGTCATCGAACTGCGTTCGGAAAGCGATTCGCTTTCAAAACTCAAGGAAAAAATGCGGGAATACATCGAAAACGGCGTTTCGCTCGGTTGGCTCGTTGATGCCGGAGAACGCAAAATTTACGTTTATCGCCCGAATTCGGAAGTCGAAACTTTAGAAAATCCGACGGAAATTTCCGGCGAACCGCTTTTACAAAAATTCGTGCTGAATTTGAGCGAGATTTGGGATTGAAAATTCCTTTATTCAAGATTACAAAACCGATAACTGTTACGCTGACAGTCGAGTGCGCTTCGGAAAAAGAAGCGATGAATTGGGCTGAAAAAATCGTCGCCGACATTCAGGACGAAAACGGAAATGCTCTTGAATCAAAAGAAATAGTTTCGTTTGAAGCTGAAACAGATGTTCGACAGATTGATATTCAAAACTTATAAAATTATGCGTTATATGATTGTCATTGAAGAAGGCGAAACGAGTTTCGGCGCGTATGTTCCAGATTTACCGGGTTGCGTCGCCGTCAGCGAAACCGAAGCGGAAGTCAAACAACTGATTCACGAAGCAATCGAATTTCATCTTGAAGATTTGCAGGAATCCGGCGTGTCAATCCCTAAACCTTCGTCGAGAAGCGAATATGTTGAGGTTTTAGCTACGTAATTCAGGAGTAAATAATGATAGATATAAAAAAAATCATTGAGGTTCAGCGACAGCTAGATGATTTATCAGGTGCAAGAAAAGCTCAAAAAGAATTACTCGGAAGATTTGATCCTATAAGTCTATTTGCGCTTTCACAACATCGTAATTTGATGGCAGAAATTTCTCGAAATCAACTCTCAAGTTTTGCAAATTCTCCTAATTTTCGTGAAAGTTTGAAACTAGCTCGATGAAGAGAGTTCCTCAGTCAAGAGAAGAATTTATATTTTTGTATAGCAATTTAATGCTTAAAGTTGAAGAATTCCTAAAAGTTTTACTTGATAGAGTTTCAAAATTCTCGAATTAAAGTTATGCAATTTTCATTTGATACAAAATTAAACAAAATCGCCGCGAAGGTTGAAGTGAATGAATGTTTTATTTGAAATCCGCCTCGACTGCTTCGATGAGAGTTTTAGCTCAACATCGGAAATATTTGCGGTTTCGGATTTGTCGTAAATTGATCATAAATAAACGGTTTCGGCTATTTGATAAACGTAGGAAATGATTCTCGCGCCGCCGCTTTTGCCTTTGTTTTTGCTGGCGATGGCGAGGCGGATTTTATAGACGTTGCCGCCGAGCGAAGTGCCGAGAGCGGCGTTTTCTTTGAGTTCGTCAACGAGTTTTTGTAAATCGTTCGGGAAGGGTTTGTAGCGTTTGGCGAGTCGTTTCGCCTGTTTTTGAAAGGTTTGACGAACGACGACTTTATTGCTCATCTTTTAACTTCGCAATGAATTCATCGGCGGAAATTTCGCGGTTTGCATCGTAATTTTCCTTTTGCAAATCTTTTTTGAGTTTAGTCAGCGATTTTTTGAAATCGGACAGAATGTCTGCTTTGTTCACACGCTTTTTAAGCCGCAAAAGCTCGCTTTGCAGCTTTTCCCAATGTTCGATTGGCACGATAACTGCGTTCTGTTCTTTAAGATACTGAATGTTTTGCATAATGCTATTTATACGAATGTTCAGGGAAATTTGATAGAATTATAACAGAAAGTATGCGATTTTCACACGACACCAATTTAACTTTGATTGCGAAAAAGGTTGAAGCAAACGAGCGTTTGACCTTTGACGAAGGCGTTGCGCTTTATAATACCGACGATTTGAACGCGCTCGGCAAACTTGCTGATTCGGTGCGGCGGAAAAAGCACGGGCGGACGACTTATTACAATGTCAACCGGCACTTTAATCATACGAATATTTGCGTCGCCGATTGTAAATTCTGCGGGTTTTATCGCCGCGCCAGACAGGAAGATTCTTACACGCATTCGATTGCGGAGGGTTTGGAGATTGCGCGAAACGCCGTTGCGGAAGGCGCGACCGAACTGCATATCGTTGGCGGTTTGACGACGAAGTTGCCGTTTGAATACTACACGGATTTATTTTCGTCGCTCAAAAAAGAGTTTCCGAAACTGCATTTGAAGGCGTTGACAATGGTTGAACTCGATTTCTTTGCGCGTTTTTACAAAATGTCGGATGAAGAAGTGATCGAACGACTGAAAGCCGCCGGAATGGATTCGTGTCCGGGCGGCGGCGCGGAGATTTTCGCCGAACCGACGCGCTCCAGGATTTGCGACCACAAATGCGACGGCAATCGCTGGCTCGAACTCGCCGGAAAAGTTCATCAAGCCGGATTAAAGACAAACGCGACGATGCTTTACGGGCATATCGAAACGATTGAAGACCGCGTTGACCATTTTATAAAATTGCGCGAACAGCAGGACAAAACCGGCGGTTTTCAATGTTTTATTCCGCTCGCGTTTTATCCGCCGGGAACCGCGCTTTCGTCTCTGCCCGGACCGGACGCGATTGATAATTTGAAAACCATCGCCGTTTCGCGTTTGATGATTGATAATTTCGATCACATCAAAGCGTATTGGGTAATGCTCGGCAAAGCGACGACGCAGACCGCGCTGCATTTCGGCGCGAACGACGTTGACGGCACGATCACCGACGGCGGCGAATTGACACACGCTTATTCGGTCGAGACAGGCGGCGAATCGAAAATGACGCGCGCCGAACTTATCACGATGATCGAAAACGCCGGTTTTGAAGCGGTCGAGCGCGATACGGTTTATAATCGCGTGGAAAAAGTCGCGGCTTAAAATTTTATGAGAAAGATTCTTTGCATCTGTTTCATAATTTGTCTCGCTTCGATATTTTCGTTCGCGCAAGTCAAGCCGTTTGCAGAGTTCGACCAAGCAGTAAAAGAACAGAGAGGCGGGTTCAGTGGAGATAAATCATATTTATCTAAAATTTTCAACGATGAACGAAATCGGCTCGGCAACGAATTTGAAGCGGAACTTTGGAAATATATCGGCGACGACATCGAAAAATACTACTGGTTAAATTTCTTCGTTGATTCCGATTCGTATTTGCTAGGAAACAAACCTCTGCCCGAATTAGCATTTAAGATTCGCCAAAAAGCTCTCGAATTGCTCGATAAAAAAGATGACAATAAGAGTTTAGGCAGAAAAGTTACTTTGAATCGAAAACAGGCTATTTATTATCACAAAATCGGAAAGCGCGATTTGGCAATAGAAAGTAGGAATACTGCTGAAACAATTTTTAAGAACAATGAAATTTCAGCTTATGTCGGCGGGATGACAAGATTGGATAAATGTATTTTTTTGAATCTTGAAAGCGATACGTCATTTTGCGAAAAAGAATCTCAAACACCCGTCGAAACAATCGTCGCAAGCGGTTATGTCAATGGAATCGCCGTCGAGTTTCCGCAGCCAGAAAACCCGCAGAAAATAAAAGGCGAAGTTCACATAAAAATTTTGATTGCCGAGAATGGCGAAGTAATTTCAGCGGAAGCGTTAAAGGGAAATAAAGAATTATTCGACGTTTCCGTCAAAGCGGCAAAATTGGCGAAATTCAAGCCTTTTACTTTGTCCGGAAAACCGACGAAACGCTCCGGTGTAATTGTTTACAAATTTTCCTGAAATAACGGCAAGAAAAGATTTCAAAAAATAATATGGAAATTTTAACTGACTTTTTTGTTTCGCCGTTAGTTCCCGACAGAACGAAATCCGTTCATTTAAAATTTGAATTGACGACGCGGAAAATGAAATTAACGCGGACAAATTTTGGGATTTCTGCGCTCAAAATGACAAACTACAAATCGAATTCGTCGGGAAAAATGAATTAAAAATTACCTTTCCCAGAGGTTGGCAATACAGTCGAAACTCTGTCGAAATAATGGGACAGTTATATGATTGGCAGAAGAAACATCGAACGGGAAAAGTTTTTAACCACTTGGTTGGTTATCTGCTTCCAAACCGCTTAATTCTCACGCCGGGTTTTTCGTGGACGGAGCAAAAACGTTTTGATGATTTATTCAAAGCGCAAAAGGAAAAAATTATTCATCTATGCCCTGATTTTGTTATTGAAATGATTTCCTTGTCGGACGGTTTAAGTGAAACTCAGGAGAAAATGCTTGAATATATGAGAAACGACGCGCGGCTTGGTTGGCTGATTCACACTAAAAAGAAGCAGGTTTTTGTCTATCGACCGAATCAAGAAGCTGAGGTTCTGGAAAAGCCGGACAAAATTTCGGGCGAAGATATTTTGAAAGGTTTTGAACTGGATCTGACGGAAATCTGGTAAATTCCACGTGCCGAAAAAACGCAGTAATTTTCAAAATAAATCCGAACTCGTCGCCGTTCGCTCACTGCTCGGCGCGATTGGCGCGTTGCCGCTGGAGACTTCGATGCGGTTCGGGAAATCGTTTGGTAAGTTTTTGGCGCGCAAGTTTCCGAAGCTGCAAAAAACCGCGCGCCGAAATCTGGAAATCGCTTTTCCCGAAATGGCTGAAAACGAGCGCGAAAAAATCGTTCACGGCACGTTTGAAAGTTTGGGCAGACATCTCGGTTTCGTTTCACATTTCAGCAAATTCAAACACGAAGACATCCGCCGCCTGGTCGAACTAATCGGCAAAGAAGAAAATTTCGATCCGGCGGTCGCGTCCGGCAGAGGCATTTTGTTTTTTACGGGACACTTCGGCAGTTGGGAAGTTTTCAATCTTTTGCCGCCGGCGTTCGGTTATCAAATGAATATTCTCGTGCGGCGAATAGATAATCCACTTGTGGAAAACTTTGTGGATAATTTTCGCACGCGGTTCGGTTCGGTCACTCTGGACAAAACAAAATCGGCGAGAAAGATGTTTCGCGTGCTGGAAAACGGCGAGATTTTAGGCGTGTTAGCCGATCTAAATGTGCAGGAAAAAGAAGGCGTGTTCGTAGATTTTTTCGGCGTTCCAGCTTCGACCACGACGAGCATCGCTAAACTCGCGCTCAATACAAACGCGATTGTGCTGCCTGCGTTCGCTGTTTGGAGTGAGGCGAAAAATAAATATCTTGTGTATCTTGACGCGCCGATTGAATATCAAAAAACCGAAAACGCCGAAGAAGATATTAAAAATTTAACGCAAGCCGTGACCGCTTCAATCGAACGTTACGTTAGACGTTATCCCGAACAATGGCTTTGGATTCACAAACGCTGGAATACTCGACCGAAAGGCGAAACGCCGATTTACTGATTGGCGATTTGTGATTTGCGATTGGCGATTTCCCGTTTGAACCAATCGGCGAATTTTTCGATTCCCTGCTCGATTTTCGTCTGCGGATTATATTTCAATAATTCCTTCGCTTTGGAAATGTCGGCGAATGTGCGTGTCACATCACCGGGCTGCATTTCGCTCCGTTCGATAATCGCTTTTTTGCCGAGATTTTTTTCGAGTAATTCAATCAAATACTTTAATTCGACCGTCTGCGATTCGCCGAGATTGAAAATCTCGTGCATCGAATCTTCATAATCAATCGCGGCGCGCACGCCGGAAATTATGTCGTCAATAAATGTATAATCGCGGCGCGTCGTGCCGTCGCCGAAAACCTGAATCGGCTTTTCGTCAGCGATTGCCTGCGAAAATTTGCGAATCGCCAGATCGGGACGCTGACGCGCTCCGTAAACGGTGAAAAACCTGAGACAAACTGTACGAATTTGGTATAGATGCGAATAAGTATGACACAAAAGCTCGCCCGCCGCTTTGGTCGCCGCATACGGCGAAATTGGCTGAACGATTTTATCCGTCTCGCTGAACGGAACCTTTTCGTTGTTGCCGTAAACGCTTGAGGACGAGCCGAAAACGAATTGCTTCACGCCGAAATCCTTCGCCAGTTCGAGCAAATTCAGAGTGCCGTTGATATTCGTTTCCGTATAAAGTTTCGGCTGTTCGAGCGACGGACGAACGCCCGCGCGCGCCGCCAAATGCACGATTACGTCAAAGCGACTCGCGTCGAAAATTTTTCGCAGCGCGTTTGCGTCGAAAATATCGGCTTCAAAAAGTTGAAAATTTTCATTTTCCAAAAAAGGTGCGACGTTTTCGCGTTTGAGCGCGGGCGCGTAAAAATCGTTGAAATCGTCAACGACCGCCACGCGCCAAATGTTTTCGGCGAGAAGATGTTCGACTAAGTGCGAACCGATAAACCCCACGCCGCCGGTAACTAAGATATTTTTTTGATTTTTCACAAGATTTTCGATTGATTTGAAAGAGAATTTGCTAAGTTTTCAGCTCAAATAAAACTATCACGGCTCAAACGAATCGGCAAAAACGGAGCGCGGACGCTTCCGTCCGCTCAACGAGCGCGAGCGACGTTGTTAGATTGTCTTCGTGCGATTTGACGGCAACGGTGTCTCGCGCCTGCGCGCTCGAATGCGGGCGAGCCGTCCGCGCTCCGATCAATTCAAAAATCTTTGTTTAGAATTGAAACGATGCACGAGTTCTTCTAAAAAACCTTCGTAGGTGAAAGTCTGCAAATCATAGGCGGGCTTGATTTTATACATCAGAGGCAGCGCGACGCGCCACGCCATCCAGATTCTTTGCTGGTCGGATAAATCCCAACGCCTGCGCAAGAAAGTTTCGGCGACTTCGATTTCCGATTCGGTGATCGGGCTGATGTCGGCTTGAAAACTCGTCGGCTTCTGCACGCGCCGGAGAGCCGCGTCCGCGATTGGATTCGAGAAGGTTTCGGCAAACGTCGGCGCGTCGTCTAAACGTTCTCTGACGACGACCGTTCCGGCGAACAGATCGCCGACGCGCTGGTCTCGATTGCTCAAAAAAATCGTAATCAAACCGATTGAATAAACCGGCAAAACGAAGCCCGGCACGGCATCGAAAATTCGCAAAAGATTTCTGGCTAAGGCTTCCCACAAAGTTATCGGGCGACCGTCTTCGCGGATGACGCGCAGCTTTAAAAGCCGCTTGCCCGGCGTTTGTCCGTTCCAGAGCCATTCAAACACGACGAAATATCCGGCGAAAATCAGAAACAGCGCGATGATTAAAATCGCCATCGTCCACTTCGGCATCTCCTCGAAAAAATCGGCGCGGTCAATGCTGTTCATATCGCCTAAACCCGATAAGCTCAAAAAGGCGTAAGCGACGACGAACATCGTGAAATACTGGATAAAATGGTCGATCGCCACCGCGAGAAAACGGTTGCCGATAGACGCGAGCGCGAACGCCAGCGGAACTCGCTCCGGCGTTTCGATAATTAAAGTTTCTTCGGTTTCGATGATGGCGGAAGTCATTGAAATATTTATGAAAACGAATTTTTAATCTTTGGTATCAACCGTCTGCCAGATTTCCCGCCAACTGCCATTAACCAGTTGCAGAACGCGCATATATTCGTAAGGCGCACCCGCTTCGGTGAAATTTTCTTCGTTGACGGCGCAGATGCTAATTAAATCAATCGTGCCGTCGCCGTCCGCATCAGCCCAATTTCCGACGCAGTTCTCGATTTGTTTTTTTCCGGCATTGCGGCGCGGCAATTTCGCAAGTTTCAGCCATTCATACGGAACGCGCTCGAAAACGGCGTTCCAGTCCGGTTTTTTGTCGAAATGAAATTGTTTCCTTTTCATATCGCGCGGCGCGACGAAAAAAACGGAATTAGATAAGTATTTGCGGGTAAATTCATCGTTCGGATCGTTCACGCAACGCAGCAGACGCTCGTTCGCATCGGCGACTTTGGTTTCCGGTATGAGTTCGGCCGTCCAAGCCTTGAAATCCAAACCGTTGTATGTCACCTTCGCTGTCCCCAAATATCCGAAGCAATTAATTATGTCCATCTCGACGGTCGTGCCGACGGGCGGAAGATTAACGGCAAATCCGCGAGCGACGGTTGCCGCAACGTCTTCGCCCCGAACGTCAACAATAACCGACATTTGATTATTTATCCGCGCGTCGGCGGTCAGATAGCTTCCGTAAAGAACCGGCGGAAAACTTTTCTCGTCAATCTTGTTTTCCGTCTGCCGCGCGACATTCGAGTTTAACTGAGAGTTGACGTTTAAATCGGATTGATTTGTTGATTTCGACTGCGACAAATTTTCGACACAGCCGAAATTTGTCGTCGAAACCAGAAAGAACATAAAAGCGATCAATCTTTTCATAACTTTATTTCGGTTTAGCGAAATTCCAGATGCAGATGATTATCGTGAACATTTCCTTTCGGGTCTTTTAAAACATAGCCTCTGAACTCTTGATCGTTGGCAATTTCGCCGTCATTGAAACGGATTAAATTGACGAGATTCGTATTGCGAACAAAGCGAATAAAAATTTTCGTCAACTCAAGGCTATAACGTCTTTTGTCCGTATATGTCAGCGGAAGCGTGTCGAAAGCGACAGGATTTCGCAGCGGACGAATGTCAACGATTTTACCCGTGCGGTGTCCGTGATGATCGGGAGTGATGATGCCGCCGGGACGACTGAGGTCGCCGATCTGCAATTTTTGATCTGATTGCGCCGCCCATTCTTTAGCGAGTCGCATTACATTTTCGACGGCTTCTTTCGTCCCGATTTGGTCATAGCCGTAAATGTCGGTTTTGGAATTTTTCAAATCGTCCTGGTTATAAACGTCAAAGCCCGCGCCGGCGGTCGGTAAATCCCACACTATTTCCTCGTTGAATTTCTCGCCCTTTTTTTTCGCCAGATTTTTGTAATAATCCGTCTCGGCTTCGGTTAATTGGCGCGGACGGCTTGTGTCGTTGGGTTTTGCCTTTGCGCCGTCAATCATAATTTTGAAGAGAATCAGATCGCCCTGCGTCGCGCTGCAAGTTTGCAGCAGCGGATAACCGCTCCAGCCGGCGTTGAGCATATCGTAAAGTTTTCTGCAAAAAGATATTCCTTCATTCGTTTCCAGCAACATTTGCAGGACGGCGGTGTGGTTGACTTTTTTGAAAAACCGGCAGCCGACATCGAAATCATAATAATCGTTAAGCAGCGCGAAAACCTGATAAACCACACCGAGTTTCGTCAAACAAATCATTGTCAGCTCCGTCGCCAATTCGTCGGGCTTTCCGTAGTATTGCCTCCAAATCGTTTCAGCTTCACTTTTATCGTCAGGCATATCAAAATCTCCGAAAGTTTTTTGGTAAGTATTTTACCGAGTATACAATAAGCGATGTCGGCGGCGAAAGATTTTTAAATTATGCATCAATCTTCAAATTTGAGGCGCAAAAATTTTCTTTTGCCGACTTGCAGTAAGATTTCGTTTGTCAATTCGATTTCCGCGTTTGAGTTCGTCGTTTTTTCGTGATTCACTTTCACGCCGCCTTGTTCGATCAAGCGTCGCGCTTCGCCTTTCGACGCAACGAGATTCGTTTGCGTGAGCAAATCAACGAGTTTGTAATTTGCGGCGGCGAGCGATTTTTCTTCGATTTCGTCGGGAATTTCCTTTTTGACGAAACGCGCCGTGAAATCGGCTTCGGCTTTTTCGGCATCTTCGGCTGAATGAAAATCTTTGATAATCTTTTTAGCGAGATTGACTTTCAAGTTGCGCGGATTTTCTTCCGATGCTCGCATTTGCCCGATTTCCGTTGGCGAAACGTCGGTTAAAAGCTCGTAATATTTCCACATCAAATCGTCGGACACGCTCATAACTTTGCCGAACATCTCCGACGGCGGTTCGTCAATGCCGATGTAATTGTTCAAAGATTTCGACATTTTATTTACGCCGTCCAAACCTTCCAAAAGCGGCGTGGTTAAAATCATCTGCGGCTCCTGTTCATATTCGCGCTGCAAGTTTCTGCCCATTAAAAGATTAAATTTCTGGTCGGTTCCGCCGAGTTCGACATCGGCGTTCAAGGCGACCGAATCGTAACCCTGAACAAGCGGATAAAGAAGTTCGTGCAGGGCGATTGGACGCTCTTCGCGCAGACGTTTTTCAAAATCGTCGCGCTCTAAAATTTGTTTGACCGTCGTATGCGACGCGAGCTTGATAAAGCCCGCCGCGCCCTGCGCTTCAAACCATTCGGAGTTGAAACGAATCTCGGTTCGTTCCGGGTCGAGCAGTTTGAAAATCTGCGTTTTATAAGTTTCGGCGTTCGCGGCAATTTCTTCTTTTGAAAGCGGCGGGCGCGTCTGTTTTTTCCCGGACGGATCGCCGATCATTCCGGTAAAATCGCCGATCAGGAAAATCGCCGTGTGTCCCAAATCCTGAAAAGCCTTGAGTTTGCGGATGACAACCGTGTGTCCGAGATGGATGTCCGGCGCGGTCGGGTCTGCGCCGAGCTTGACGCGCAGAGGTTTTCCCGTCTTCGCGCTGCGTTCCAGTTTTTTTCTTAAGTCTTCTTCGCGGATCACATCAACCGCGCCTTTTTTTAGAAATTCGATTTGTTCGTCTATGGTCATAAATTCTTAATCGTTGATGGAAAATTCGAGAAAAGGTTTGGAGATTTCGACGATTTTATCGCCGGGCAATTCGACGGATTTGTTCGCTTCGTCGCCGACGGGCGAAAATTTCGCTTCGACTTTGATGAACACGCATTTATTGTAAACATACCGCCGCTGCGTTCGGGTCGAAATGCCGCCTTCTTCGCCGAACGATTCGAGCAACTCCCCGCGCGTCATACCGATGCGGATTTTGCCGATGTCCCTGATGCTTTCCTCGATAAACTGACAGGCGCATTTTTGGTTCGGGCTAATCTGATTTGCACCCCGATATGCAAAGCCCGCGGAAATCATCAGTGTCGTTAAAACCGCCGTCAAAACAAAAAATCTTCGCATATTTCTCCTTTTTTCGTGTATCTTGTTACTTTTAATATCGAAACCAATTTAACATAAATCTTTATGAAAAATAATTTAACCGAAAATCGTCTGGCGTTCGTCGGCTGCGGCGTGATGGCGGAATCAATGATCGCCGGACTTTTGCGAAAAAATCTCGTCGCGCCCGAACGAATCGCGGCGAGCCATCCGCGCGCAAATCGCCGCGAAGAATTGCGGGCGAAATACGGCATCGAAACTTTTGAAGCGAATGTTGAAGCGGTCGAAGCGGCGCACAAAAGCGAGAATTCAATCGTCGCTCTGTGCGTCAAGCCGCAAAGATTGAGCGGCGTTTTGAACGAATTGAAGGGCGCGGTCGCGCCCGACCAAATCGTTTTATCAATCATCGCGGGCGCGAAAATCGAAACGCTCGCCGAAGCGTTGCAAAACGAACGAATCGTCCGCGCGATGCCGAACACGCCTTCGCAAATCGGCGCGGGCATTACGGCTTGGACCTGCACCGAAAGCGTCGGCGAAACGGAACGCGCCGCCATCAAATCGCTTTTGACCGCCCTCGGCAAAGAGCTTTACGTCGAAACGGAAAATATGATTGATATGGCGACTTCTCTGAGCGCGACCGGACCGACGTATGTTTTTATGGTGATGGAAGCCTTAACCGACGCGGGCGTTCACCTCGGCTTTTCGCGCGAAGTCTCCCGTGAATTAGTGCAGGAAACGATGCTCGGCTCAGTGAAATTCGCGATGGAATCGCACAAACATCCGGCGGAACTTCGCAATATGGTGACCTCGCCCGGCGGAACTTCCGCCGACGCGATCTATCAAATGGAAAAAGGCGGACTCCGCACCGTTTTATCGAAAGCCGTCTATTCCGCTTACCAAAAAGCCGTCGCGCTCGGAAAGAAAAAGTAAGAAAATGTGATAAATTCTCACCTCAAAGAACTTAATATACTAACGCGCCCGAAAAATTGTCATAAAATTACGGTTGCCGGTGTATTTCTTTTGAAAAGAAATTTTGCAAGAGAAATCAGATTTTCTGCTGCCGGTGTTTTCATTTTGAATATGAATAATTTTAAGTTTTTATTTGCAGGTTTTGCGCTTGTTTTACTAACAGTTAGCAGTTCAGCGGCTCAGGAAGCTATAGCAAAAAATATTGGTCTTCTGATGGGCAAGGAATATCAACTGGGAAATTTTAACGGCAGTGTTCTGGTCGTCGAAAAAGGCAAAATCGTTTATCAATCCGCATTCGGCTATGCGGACGCTGACAGAAAAACAAGCTTAACATCTGCTTATCGCTTCAATATCGGCTCCATCGCTAAAGAATTCAATGCCGTCGCCATAATGATGCTCAAAGAGCAGGGCAAACTCGCTCTTGACGATAAGGTTTCTAAGTATCTGGATTTTCTACCGGCGTGGACTGAAAAGATAAGCATTAAAAATCTTCTGCAATACACCAGCGGCTTGCCGGACGTGAACTGGAAAACTGTTAAAAGCGATGCCGATATTCTCAACGACTTAAAACAACTAAAGCAGTTGGATTTCGAGCCGGGAACAAATTACGCCTACAACAACGCCAACGTCTTTTTACAGCGGCGCATTATCGAAAAAATTTCCGGCGTTTCGTTTCAGAAATTCGTCGAAACCCAAATGCTGCAACCGTGCGGAATGACCAAATCCGTCGTTGACCCGGATATGAAGGGAAAGAAAATCGCCCTCTCTTTCAATAATGATTTTGAGGCGGATGCGAGGCAATTTTCCAATCCGATGTCGGGCTGGACAATGGTGACGACAACGGATTTATTCAAATGGACTGAGTGCCTGCATCGCTTTCGTCTCATCAACAAATCTTCCTTCAAAGAAATCCTTGAACCCGTGGCGGCAAATAAGCAATCCGGTTTAGGCGGCGGTTTAATGGAAGGCGATCTAATCAAAGAACACGTTCACGACGGGCGAAGTTTTGATTTCGAGGCGTTGCTGTATAGTCAGCCGTCGGAGGAGACGACAATCATTTTGCTGACCAATAATAAGAACTTCAAACTTTACGAAATAAAAGACGCGATAAAATCAATCCTCACCGGCACTGCCTACAAAATACCGAGAAAATCATTGTTTGCGGCGTTGAATAAAAAAGCAGATGCTTTGAACGGTGAGGAAATAATCGCGCTCTACAACGATCTGAAATTAAAACAGCCGAACGATTTTGATTTTGAAAGCGAATCGGAGTTGAATCAATTAGGTTATTCTCTGATGGGAGCAAAACGAATTGACGATGCGGTCAAGATATTTGAGCTAAACATCAAACTGTTTCCGCAATCGGCGAATGTTTACGATAGTTTGGGCGAAGCATATTTCAACAAAGGCGACAAAAAAGCCGCCCTTGCTAATTACAGGAAATCTCTCGAATTAAACCCGAACAATGCAGGCGCGAAAGAAATGATTGATAAAATTGAAAAGCAAAATTAAATATCGGTGTTCTGTCCGATAAAGCATTAAACGTGAAAGCAAAACAGCGACTTTTCTAAAAACATCGCCCGTTAAATCTCGGATTGTATGAGACCGGTTTCCCTTAACTCAGACTTAACTTTTATGCCGATTGTCTTTGAGTTTAACTCTTAAGAAATTTAACTATTTGCTTTTACCAGTTCAAATTTCCAAATCATTCTTTTCTGCGTTTCGTCGTAAATATATTTGCCTTCGACGATGTGCCAAAATCCTAAAAATTCCCAATGTCCGGGCTTTAATTTATTGAACAGCGGAACGTGGTGTTTTGTTTCGACGGCATTGAACATCGCGCTGTTGAAAGAATCAAGCGGTTGATCGCCGCGCCTGCCCGCGCCGGAGTAATAAATTGTTTTTTCCGTCGCGCCGTGAAAGTCCGGGTAACATTCGTTTATTTTGCCGAAATCGGTCAAAAGCGAAATGACGCGACCGTTTTTTTGATAAATTCCGTGGCGGACGCGGTGGATTTTATTGACCTCGCTCCACGGTAAAATCTCGCCGACGTTAATATTATTCAAAAAATCAGATTTTGATAAACAATTTTGAACTTCTTCGCTTGACACTTTTTTCTAAGGTGCTAGACTTTCAATACTACATCAAACCCCTTTGATAAAGTTTAGCAGTTCGGGTATTTCAATTCAGCGTAAACGAGGAATTTTTTCTGGCGGCTCAAACGCGCTTTTTCGTTTGTGTTTAATAATTTTAAATTCATACAGGCTTGATAATTCTATCGGCAAATTCCCAAAATACGTTTCCAAGGAGATAACTGAAAGTGAAAAAATTTCTAGGTGTTTTAGTAACTCTACTGATCGCTTTCGTCGTTTTTGCGTTTCTGACCAAAAATGCCGAAGCCGACCGGAGCTTTTTCGGCACAAAATCGGCGGACGACGTTGAACGCATCAAACAAATCAGCCTCGATTTGTTAAAAACAAGCGTCGCCAATCGTGCCGTCGGCAATCCGAGCGATTTGAAGGCGCAAACGGTCGAATTCGATGATTTGAATATGGCGCACACGAAGGTGCGTCAAACCGTCAATGATGTTCCCGTCTGGGAAGGCGAGGCGATTGTCCATCTCAAAGCCGACGGTTCGCTTTCGACCATTACCGACAACTTAAAAGAAAATTTTGCGGTTGATACGCAGCCCGCATTCGATGCTGAAAAAGCGATTTCGATTGCCGGACAAGCGTTCAGCAGCGCGACGGCATCACCCGATCAAAAAACTTCGGACGCTTTTTCGCGCCTGACGACCAAACCGACCGCCGATTTGTGGATTTACAAAGGCGAAGACCGCGACCATCTGGCATACCGCGTCAGAATTAACGATTCCGACAATCAAAAAAACCCTTCGATGCCCGTTTATTTCATTGACGCGCAAACGGGCGAAATCGCATTTCAATACGACAATCTGCAAACCGGAACCGGTTCGTCGCTCTACAGCGGCACGATCTCAATCAACACGAGTTCGACCGGCGGTACGTTTTATATGGAAGATTTAACCCGCAAACAGGGAACCTTCAATATGAACAGCACCGGCAACGAATCAACCGGTTCGGGCGGCACGCAGTCGCGCTTTACAGACACGGACGACAACTGGAACGCGACGATTCAGCGCGCCGGCGTTGACGCGCATTACGGCGCATCGAAAACCTTCGACTATTATTTGAACGTCCACAACCGCAACGGCATTGACGGCTCGGGCGGACCGGGAACGACGACCGCCGCCGCCAACAGCGGCATCAGCTTGATCGTTTCGCGCGTTCACTTCGGCAGCAGTGGTCGCTACAATAATGCCTTCTGGAACGGCTCGAATATGTCTTACGGCGACGGCGACGGCACGAATTTTACGCCTTTGACGACCGTTGACATTTGCGGACACGAAATGACGCACGGCGTAACCGAACGCACCGCCGGGCTGACTTATTCCAAAGAATCGGGCGCGCTGAACGAAGCGATGTCGGATATTATGGGTTCGATGGTCGAGCTTTATTCGGACGGCGGCGTGGTTTCGGCGAACACCTGGAAAATCGGCGAAGACGCATATACGCCGGGAACTTCGGGCGACGCTCTGCGCCGAATGGACGATCCGCACTCGCTCGGCGATCCGGATCATTACAGCATTCGCGTTTATCCGGGAACCTGCACGCCTAATTCAAATACAAACGATAACTGCGGCGTTCATACCAATTCGAGCATCGTCAATCATACTTATTATTTGAACGCGGCGGGCGGCACGAACCGCGTCAGCGGCGTGACCGTTCCGGGCATCGGCACGGGCGCGGCGGAAAAAATCTGGTATCGTGCTTTGACCGTTTATATGACTTCCGGCACGACGTTTTCGGGCGCGCGCACGGCAACCCTGAGCGCGGCGACCGATCTTTACGGCGCGTCGAGTTCGCAATATAATTCGGTGGCGACCGCGTGGTGTGCCGTCGGTGTCGGCTCTTGTCCGACTGCGCCGACTCCAACGCCGACCGCGACTCCGACCGCGACTCCGACGGCAACACCGACCGCGACTCCAACGCCGGGCGGCAGCGAATTGATCGTCAACGGTTCGTATGAAGCCGGTCAATCGCCGTGGGTTCTTTCGGGCACGGGCGCGTTTTACACGAACGCCGGAAGCTATCCGCACGGCGGCACGAGCTATATGTATTTCGGTGTCAACAACAGTGCTTCGGGAACCGGCTATCAGCAGGTAACGATTCCGTCGAACGCGAGCGGAACGCTGACGTTCTGGCTGAATATCTCTTCGTCTGAGTCGGCTTCAACCGCGTATGATTATTTATACGTCGAAGTCCGCAACACGGGCGGCACGCTTTTGCAGACGCTGGCAACTTACAGCAACCAGCAGAAAACGACCGCCGGAAGTTATTCGCAGAAATCGTTTAATTTATCGGCTTACAAAGGTCAGACGGTGCGCGTGCAGTTCCGTTCGACCACCGACAGTTCGGTCGCTTCAACCTTCCGCGTGGACGATGTTTCTTTGAAATAAATCGTTAGGCGGAGAAAAGTAAAAAAAGGAAAGGCGACGATTAAATTTAATCGCCGCCTTCCCTTTTTTTTCGCTTGCGCTTTTTATTCGCTCGTTTATTGATTGTAATAAGCGGCGACCGGAACGTCCGTCGCGCCGCCGAATTGGAAAGCGGTAAATTGATTATTGCCGCTGTTCAGGCGATACCAGTTGCCGTCCGACGGGCGAAAAACGGAAACATCGGTTTTGCCGTCGCCGTCGTAATCGGCGGGAGTCGGAAAGTCGGTCGCGGTTCCGAACGCGGTCGCGCTCAAGGCGTTATTGGAGCTATTTAACCAATACCAAATGCCGCTCGACGGGCGATAAACGGCGACATCGGCTTTGCCGTCGCCGTCAAAATCCGCCATCAAGGGCTTGTCGCCCATTGTGCCGAACTGCACGCCGACAAATCCGTTGTCGCGGCTGTTTAAGCGATACCAGGTGCCGCTTGCCGGACGAAAAATATTAACGTCCGCTTTGCCGTCGCCGTCGAAGTCCGCCGGAACCGGAACGTCGCCCGTTGTGCCGAATTGCACACCCGAATAAGCGTCGCCGCTGCCGCTCAAAAGCCGGTGCCAGACACCGCTCGACGGTCGGAAAACCGCGATGTCGGCTTTGCCGTCGCCGTCAAAATCCGCTGGTGCCGGAACGTCCGTCGCCAAGCCGAACGAAATGCCGTCGAAGCTGTTGCTCGCCGATTTCAAGCGATACCAGGTGCCGCCGCGATAAACCGCGACATCGGTTTTGCCGTCGCCGTCGTAATCCGCCGGAACCAGCTTATCACCCGCCGCGCCGAATTGTTTGAAGTCGAAAACGTCACCTGCGCTCTTCATTTGATACCAAACGCCGTTTGACGGGCGAAACACGCTTAAATCCGCTCGTCCGTCGCCGTCGAAATCGAACGGCAGCGCGCTTTGCACATTCAGGCAAACGTTATTTGAACCGCTGAAAGTCGTAATTTCGCTTCTCGAATACGAACAAAAGCTCAGAGGCGTGTCGCCGGTCAGCGAAGCGTTCATCAAACTGTTGTCGCAGCTCTGCGTCGCGTCAACGTGATGCCCGCCGAGATTATGTCCGAGTTCGTGCGTCGTTACTAAAAACTTCGCCGGCGCCCAATCAACTCTGCCGCTCAAACCGTAGGAATCAAGCGGTTTGTTGCAAATCACGCCGATATAAGCGTAACCCTGCGAAAGCGCGTAGGATTTTCCCGTGAAAAGATGCGCCGCGTCGCGCGGATACTGCGCCAACGGATAATTCGCGTTCCAGTAATTTTGGAACGAAGTCAATAATCCGCTCGGGCTGCTTGCGGAAAAAGAGTCGGCGGTTGACCACGTATGTTGATATGTAACGCTGATTTTCAGATTGATTTGATTTTCATACACGCCTTCCGCCATATTCAAAATCTCTAAAATTTCGTTATTGGCGTTCGCCGCGCCGCCGAGCATCGTGACAAATTGAAAATCGGCTTCGGTGGCGATTTCCAGAACGCGTCTCGAAGCGGCGGTTTCGGTCGCGCGTGAAACGATCATTTCCTTACCGCGCTCGATTTTATCTTCAACGTCAGACTGACAACCGAACGCCGTTGATTTCAACAGATCTTCCCGGCGGTAAACGACAAAATCGTCCGCGCCCGCCTTCGGAGAAAATTTGCGCGCCGCTTCGATGAAAAACTCGCCGCCCGAAGTTAAAAAATAACCTTCGACCTTCGCGCTTTCGATGTTCAAACGCACTTCCGAATCGGGTTCGCCCGCGATTTTTCCTTTAAATGTTGTTACTTCGCCCGCGGCGAGCGCGGACACGCCTTTGGCGGTCGTGTTTTCCGCGCGATAATTTTTGGCGCGCAGATCGTTCGGCGTTAATTCGAGTTCAAATGTTCGCTCGTCGGTCGCAATGCTGATAAAGCGGTTATTTCCGGCGTTGCGCGCGGCATTTTGCGGATTGATTTTGGTTAGATTAAACTTTCTAAACGATTTGTTCAGATCGTTTGCTAAATCCGCGTTTTGCGCGAAAGCGGCGATGGAAAAAGCCAGCCCGAAAAGTAAACCGGCAACTGACTTTTTGAAAAAGACTGATTTTGACATTAATGACTCCAGCTCTAAATAATTTAGGGTTTGAATTCGATTTGGAAGCATAAGCGTTTCGCGCTTACTATTTAAATAGATTTTTAACATTGTTTATATTCCACAAAATTGTTTTACAGCTTGATTGATTTTTTTGAGTAAATGTTAAAGCGAATTGTCGGGAAAATCTGGAGAAAACTGCCGCAGGCGGCGCGTCTGAAGATCGTGCGCGCGACGCAGAGCGAATTTACCGTTTCGGTCGCCGTCGTCATTGAAAACCGGAGCGGCGAAATTCTTCTGCTCGATCACGTTTTTCGTCCCGGTTCGGGCTGGGGCATTCCCGGCGGCTTTATGGAGCGCGGCGAGCAGCCCGAAGAAACGGCGCGGCGCGAGCTTTTTGAAGAAGCCGATTTGGAGATAATCGACCTAAAGCTATTCTGCGTGCGAACGATTGACCGGCACATCGAAATCGTTTATCACGCCCGCGCCGACGGTTCAGTTAGAATAAAAGGGGCGGAAATAAACGATTTCGGCTGGTTCAAAGTCGGCGCGATGCCGGAAAAAATGAGCGTCGGACAGCGCACGACCATCGAAGAATTGCTCAAAAACAATTTGTGAAGGCGGCGGAAAAAGCGTTAAAATCAACGATAGAAATTAAAAAAACTGACGAATAAACAAGGAGAAGACAATGGTAGATTTAATTCCGAAGGCGGATTCGGTGATGAAAATTTTGGAAACGACGGGCGCGTTCCGGCAGGGACATTTCGTTTATCCGAACGGCAAGCACGCTTCGTGTTATTTTCAGATGCCGCTCGCGTTTCGTTTTTACGACAATTCGCGTGTGATGTCGGTCGGTTTGAGCCGCAAGTTTCGGATGGACAAGGCGATTTCGAGCCGCCTGCCGAAAGTAGCGATTATCAGCCCGAGTCCGGGCGGCATTCCGGTCGCGTTCGCCGTGCGCGAAGCCTTAGGTGCGGAACAAATTTATTGGGCGGAAATCGAAAACGGCGAACGGCGGTTTCGACAGTATTTAAAGGAAGGCGACATTCATCCGTGCATCATCGTTGACGATTTAATACGCACGGGACGAGCCATCACGGAAACCGTTAAGCTCGTCGAAGACCTCGGCGCGGAGGTCATCGGCTGCGGCGCGATTGTTCATTTTGAAGACGCGCCCGAAGAATTCGCCGGTGTTAAAGTTCAATCTTTAGCTCGCTTTGACTGCAATTTCTACGACACCGAAGAAGAATGGAAGGCAGGTGAAGGCAGTGACGCGCAAGCCGAAACGGTTAGATTTTAATGCATATATCATTCGTCATTTATCATTTATCAATTCCGGCATCGCCTTCGGCAGACACTGCGGTATAAAATTGAGATAAAGCGGCTTTTCGCAAAAATGATAAATGATAAATGTTCAATGATAAATGACAAATGAATCTTTCCGTCATCATTCCGACATTTAACGAAGAGCCGACGATCAGAAAAACGCTCGAGGCTCTGTCGCGGCTCGTTAATGTTGATGAAATCATCATTGTTGACGGCGGCAGCGCGGACGAAACGACGAAAATCATTCAGGAATTTAACGGCTTTAAAAAGCTGCGGCTCATCGAATTCGGCGAAGCCAATCGCGGCAGACAGCTTCACGAAGGCACGAAACACGCGGAGGGCGAAATTTTCTGGTTTCTGCGCGCCGACACGCGCCCGGTGCAGGGCTGCGGCAGACAAATCAAACAATATATGCGCTACAAGGAAATTGTCGGCGGCAATTTTCGCGTCGCATTCGACGGCGATTCGCGCTGGGCGCGATTTTTGACGCGGCTCTACGCGCAGCTTCGCACAAGCGGTTTGGTTTACGGCGAATCGGGCATTTTCGTCCGCCGCGAAACTTACGAACGAATAAAAGGCTTCAAGCCTTTGCCGATTTTTGAAGACGTTGATTTATATAAACGTCTGGCTCGAAGAGGTCAATTCGTGCAGGTCAATTTGACGCTTACAACATCTTCGCGCCGCTTTACCGACCGCGCTTTTTTTTGGACGTTCCTACGCTGGTCAATTTTACAAACGCTGTATTTGATTGGCGTGCCGTCGCGGCTTTTGGCAAAAGGCTATAAACAAATACGCTGAAATTTCCCTTACAATTTAGTCGTGCGCGTTAATACTGTTTTGAAGATATTTATCTGAAGACAAATCGAATTTTCTCGAATTTAAATAGTATTCAAAGAGATACGACAGCCGATAGGAGCGGTATTTCCGATTATTGATTCGCAAAAAAAAATAAAAAACGCGAGCGATCTTATCAACCCGCGTTTTACTTTACTTGTCGGTCAATTTTTCGAAAAATTTAGCTCAAAAATCCTCTGAAATTCTTTGAGTCGGTCGAATAATTCGGGAAAACCTTGGCAAGATTTTTTTCGCCGAGATGTTTTTGAGCGATTTCGCCGAAAACGTCGCGGAAATCGGTCGTCAACGCCAGGTCGCGTCCTTCGTAAAGATTTTCGTTTTTCAAGCCTTTCCAATCGCCGTAAACTTTACCGCCCTTGACCGAATTGCCCAAAACGAACATCGAATTGGCGTGTCCGTGGTCGGTTCCGCGCGTGCCGTTTTCTCTGACGGTTCGACCGAATTCCGACATCGTTAAAATCACGACATCATCCATCCGCTTGCCCAAATCTGTCGCCAACGCGGCGATTGCCTGACCGAAATTGCCCAAAAGATTGGCGATTTGCCCGCGCGCGCCGCCTTCGTTGGCGTGCGTGTCCCAATTAAGTCCCGGCGTGTCGGTGAAGGCGATTTCCAAACCGACGTTGGCTTTGATAAGCTGCGCGATTTGCCGCAGATTGTTGCCGAACGGATTGTTCGGATACTGCGCGCCGTTCTCCGGTTTATACTGCGCCGGATTCGCGCGTTTCAAAAAGTTGACCGCTTCAAAAGTTTCCTTGCCGGTCGTCGTTAAGCTGTCGGCGGTTTGCTGGTATATTCCCTCAAATCCGCCTTGCACCGACTGCGTATAAGCTCCGGCGTTGATGGCAAAATCCGCCAGATTCGACATCGCCACCGACGGCGCGACACCGTAGAGCGAGCGCGGTAATTGCTGCGTTAACGAGACGGCGCGAAACGGCGAATCCTTCGGCGTTTTCGTATCCTGAAGAACGCGGTTGAGCCAGCCGTCGCGCGTTGATTTTATGCCCGGCGTTCCCGATTCCATATAATCCTGCGCGTCGAAATGCGAGCGCGTGTTGTCGGGCGAACCGACCGAATGGA
>CAXSGY010000034.1:0-48790 GCA_964237235.1 uncultured Pyrinomonadaceae bacterium | reverse complement strand
ATTCAAACATCGGAAATTCCGTCACCCAGAGCGGTTTGTAAATGCCTTTCGGAATCAAATTTTCGCGTCTGGCGATTTCGATTCGCAGTGCGCCGAGCGATTGCGCGACGACGGATTTTTTGCCGGCGACGATTAAAACGACATCGCCTTTCGCGGTTTCGGCGATTTTCGCCAACGCTTCGATTTTTTCCGCGCCTAAAACCTTCAAAAGCGAAGAAGTCGTTTCGTCGCCGAGTTTAATCCAAGCCAGCGCGCCCGCGCCGTAGCGTTTAACGAATTCCTGCAACTCGTCCAACTGCTTGCGCGAATAATCGGCTTTGCCTTTCGCTACGACACATTTAATCGCGCCTCTGTTCGCCAAAACGTCGGCAAACGGCGCAAAATCCGTGTCTTTTAATTCGTCGGACAAATCCTTTAATTCCATTTCAAACCGCAAATCCGGTTTGTCCGAACCGAAACGATTAATTGCGTCGGCGTAAGTCATCCGCGGAAATTTCGCGGGAAAGTCGGCTTCGACCAGCGAAAACACTTCCTGCAAAACGCCTTCCAGCGTGCGGTAAACCATTTCCTGATTCGCAAAGCTCATTTCAATATCGAGCTGCGTAAATTCCGGCTGGCGGTCGGCGCGTAAATCTTCATCGCGGAAACAGCGGGCGATTTGATAATATTTGTCGAGTCCGGCAATCATCGAAAGCTGTTTTAAAATCTGCGGCGACTGCGGCAGGGCGAAAAATTTTCCCGTGTGAATGCGCGACGGCACAATAAAATCGCGCGCGCCTTCGGGCGTTGATTTCAAGAGAATCGGCGTTTCGATTTCGAGAAAATTACGCGATTCCATAAAGGCGCGAATTTTTCCCAATGCTCGGGCGCGCATCATCAAATTGCGCTGTAATTGCGGGCGACGCAAATCGAGATAACGATATTTGAGACGCAAATCCTCAGCCGCGAGATTTTGCGATCCCGCCTTTTCCAGCTCAAACGGCAAAGTTTTCGCGTCGTTCAAAATCAAAATTTCGTCAACGTGAACTTCAATTTCGCCCGTCGCCAATTTCGCGTTTCGAGTTCCTTCCGCACGCGCAAAAACTTCGCCAAGGACGGCGACGACAAATTCGCCGCGCACGTTTTTCGCTTTGGCGTGCGCGTCTTTGGCGGTTTCCTCGCTGACGACGATCTGCGTCAAGCCGTAGCGGTCGCGCAGATCTATAAACGTAAAAACGCCGAAATCGCGCTTTTTCGCCGCCCAACCCATCAAAACAACCTGCTCGCCGACATTTTCCGCGCGAAGCTCGCCGCAAGTGTGCGTTCTCTCTAAATTTCCCAAAACATCCAGCATAAAAATTAGTGAAAAGTGAAAAGCGAATAGTGAAAAGTGAAATCGAAAATTTTTCACTTTTAGTTTTTAGTTATTCACTTTTTGCCTGCAAAATAAAAAACGCCTTTCGATTCGGCGATAAACGAAAGGCTTTCCGGCAAAAATTATTTGTCCGAAAGCCGCTTCAATTATTATCGTCGTTGAATCGAACTGCGTTCATAAATCAAACTCGTGAAAAATCATACAAGATATTTCGTTTCGATTGCAAATCTTAATTCGAGTCTCGTAAAAAATTAAAAGTCAAACATTGTTGATCAGCGCAAAAAACAATTTGCCTTTCTTGAGGCGAAAAGTTCATAATAAAAGGATTGACAATTGTTAGAAGCCATCTAAAAGTTAGACAGTTATCCGGTTCAGAGGCGGGATACTGCCCGCCGTTCATAATAATTGCGACGGATCGTCGGGCAATAGCCCGCCTCTGAACCATCGAAATTTGTTTTTGAGATGACTTCTAGTTTCAACAATTAAGACGGGAATTTTGCAGAATAAGAGAAAGTATATGCCGCAGTTTATTCAATCGCGCCGTTTTTTGTTCAGTTTCGGAACGATACTTTTGATTTTATTTGCCTTTTCAAACGCCGGAGCGCAAACGAATCAAACGATTTATACGGATTCTTTACAGAACAGTTGGGAAAATTACAGCTGGGCGCAGGTTAATTTCAGCAATGCGAATCCGGCGCACGGCGGCGCGGCTTCGGTGAGCGTCAGCGCGGCGGCTTATCAAGCAATCTATTTGCATCATTCGGCATTTTCGACCGCGAATTTCACCGCGCTTTCTTTTTGGATTCACGGCGGCGCAAACGGCGGACAGCTTTTGCAGGTACAGGCGACTTCAAGCGGCAACGCGCAAACGGCGGTTAATTTGCAGCCGCTCGCGGCGAATTCGTGGCAGCAAATCACGATTCAGCTTTCCGCGCTCGGAATGAATTCGAGTTCAGCGATGGACGGTTTTTGGATTCAAGACCGCAGCGGCACGACGCAAGCTGCGTTTTATGTTGACGACATTATCTTAATCGGCGGAACGACGACCGCGCCGACGACTTCGGTCACGATTGCGGTTGACGCGGCGGCGAACCGCCACGCCATCAGTCCGCTGATTTACGGCACGGCTTACGCGACGACCGCGCAGCTGCTTGATTTGAACGCGCCTTTAAATCGGCAGGGCGGCAATAACACTTCGCGCTACAACTGGCAATTAAACGCCGATAACCGCGCCAACGATTTTTATTTTGAAAGCATTCCGTTCGCCAACACGCCGGGCGAAATCGGCGATACTTTCGTGCAAGACGCGAAAAACGGCAACGCCCAGCCGTTGCTGACCGTGCCGATCATTGACTGGGTTGCGAAGGTCGGCGCGAACCGCACGAAACTGGCGAGTTTTTCCATCGCCAAATACGGAGCGCAAACCGGCAACGACGCGGCATATTTCCCCGACGCGGGCAACGGCGTTCGCACGAACGGGCAATACGTGACCGGCAACGACCCGAACGACGCGAACGTGCCTAATTCGGTCGCGTTCGAGCAAACCTGGATTCAACATTTAATCAGCCGCTGGGGAAATTCGAGCGGCGGCGGCGTGCGTTATTACCTGCTCGACAACGAGCATTCGATCTGGTTTTCGACGCACCGCGATGTCGCGCCGGTCGGCGCGAATATGGAAGAGCTTTTCGGCAAAATGCGCGATTATTCGGTGATGATAAAAAACCAGGACGCGGGCGCGCTGACGCTCGGACCCGAAGAATGGGGCTGGGGCGGCTATCGCTATTCGGGCTACGACCAATGGTATGCGCCGTCGCACAATTACACTTACCCCGACCGCGCCGCGCACGGCAATCTGGATTACGTCGCGTGGCTTTTGCAGCAATTTAAAAATTACGAAACGACGAACGGGCGGCGAATTTTAGACGTTTTCACGCTGCATTATTATCCGCAGGGCGGCGAGTTTAACGACGACGTTTCGGCTTCGATGCAAGCGCGCCGCAATCGTTCGACGCGTTCCTTGTGGGACCCGAATTACACCGACGAATCGTGGATCAACGACAAGGTAATGCTCGTTCCCAGAATGAAAAATTGGGTGGCAAACTATTATCCGAACACGAAAATCGGTTTGACCGAATATAATTGGGGCGCGGAAAACAACATCAACGGCGCGACGACGCAAGCCGACATTTACGGAATTCTCGGACGCGAAGGAATGGATTTGGCGACGCGCTGGACCACGCCCGCGACGAACACGCCGACGTTTAAGGCGATGAAAATGTTCCGCAATTACGACGGCAATAATTCCGGCTTCGGCGATTTGAGCGTCGCCGCAACCGTTCCGAACCCGGACGAAGTTTCATCGTTCGCGGCGATTCGCCAGAGCGACGGCGCGCTGACCGTAATGGTCGTCAACAAAATCGCTTCCAACGTCACGACGAATGTTAATCTCACCAATTTTACCGGCGGCGGCGCGGCGCAGGTTTGGCAGTTGACGGCGGCGAATCAAATCAATCATCTTGCCGATGTTAACGTCAGCGGAAATGCGATTAACGCGACTTTGCCCGCGCAGAGCGTAACGCTGTTCGTCGTTTCGGCAAATCAAATCGCTTCGCCGACCGCTTTAACGGGAACGCGCGCGGCGAACAGTATCAAATTAAATTGGCAGGACAATTCGACCGACGAAGACGGTTTCGTTGTCGAACGCGCCGCCGGCACAAGTCAGAACTTCGTCGAATTTATGCGCCTCGCTGCGAATCAAACAAGCATTCGCCGCCTCGTCAAATTCGGTGATTTCACATATCGCGTCCGAACTCTGCGCGGTGCGGCGATGTCGGCTTCGTCAAACACCGTTTATCTTGGTAGATGATTGGAGCGAGAGGCATCTTGCCTGCATTGAGCGCAAGAGCGCGAAAAAAAACTCGTCGCCTGTAAAATTTAATTTGCGTAAAGCCTTTTTCGCGTCGAAGCGACGCTCATTGCAGGCAAGATGCCTCTCGCTCCAATGCGGCTCCGGTTTTTGCTATAATCGCTTTATGAATTTCGTTTTCTCGCGGCGATTTTTTATTTTGTTCGCGTTCGGTCTGATTCCGCTGTCGCTGTCGTGGAATTTGCCCGCGCTGCGTTACTCCGTTTTGATTTACGATGGCGCGCTGCTCGCAGTCGCTTTTTTCGATTATCTGACGAGCCGGCGTTTGGCGGAAAATTTAAAAATCGAGCGCGAATTTGAAAAGCGTTTCGCCATCGGCGACGCGACGAAAATAAAGCTGCGCGTCGAAAACGATTCGCCGCGCGATTTTCGCTTGAAAATCAAAGACGAATTTCCGCCGGAAATGCGTTTGAACGAAACGCGCGAAGCCGATTTCACAATCGAAGCCAAAACCTTCGCCGATTTTTATTACAATTTAACGCCGCCGCGCCGCGGAAAATATCAATTCGGCAATACCGCCGTCCGCTTTTTGTCGCGGCTCGGTCTGGTCTGGTGCCAGGCAAATCTCGGCGGCGCGGAAACGGTTAAGGTTTACCCGAATATGCGCCGCGCCCGCGAAATGGCTTTAAAGGCTCTCGGCGCGGTTTCGTTTCTCGCCGTCCAGCGCAAAGCCGTGCTGCGCGGCGAAGGACGCGATTTCGAATCAATGCGCGATTACGTGCGCGGCGACGAACTCAGGCATATTTCGTGGACGGCGACTGCCCGACGTTCGCGCCTGACGACGCGCCAATATCAAATCGAGCGCGACCAGACAATTTTAATCGCGCTCGACGCGGGACGTTTGATGACGGGGCGCATCGCCGATGAAACAAAATTCGACACGGCGATTCACGCATCTTTGGCGTTGATGTCGGCGGCGGCGCGCGGCGGCGACAATTGCGGCTTGCTCGTTTTCGGGCGCAAAATAAAAAAATTTCTGCCGCCCGACAAAGGCATCGGGCATATTGACGCTTGCCTCGAAGCGATGCACGATTTGGAACCAGAGCTAATCGAACCGTCGTATTCGCGCGCCTTTCAATTCATCTCCGCCAATTCCAAAAAACGCGCATTCGTCGTTATTCTGACTGATTTGGTTGATAAGGATTCGTCAAAAGAGTTGATCGCCTCGCTCAAACTTCTGCGCCCGCGCCATCTGCCGCTCGTCGTAACCATCGGCGACCGCGATTTGAATCAGACGGTCAGCGAAAAACCGTCGAATATCGGCGACGTTTTCACGCAAAGCGCGGCGGAAGAAATCATTCACCAACGCGAATCGGCTTTAAGACTAGTCGAAACCTTGGGCGGTCTCGCGCTCGACGTGACGACCAACTCGCTTGCGCCGCGTCTTTTGGAAACTTATTTAAAGGTGAAAGAAAGAGGCTTGTTATAAAAACTTTTCCAGCCGAAAATTCCCGGTAATTTTTTATACCGAATTATTTTTAGCCCGCTCCTCAACATCGGTAATTCGATATTTATTGACTTTAATTGAAAACGAGCGTAGAAATAATTCGGTATAAGAAAATTATTAATCATTATAAATCAAAGTTCGACAGCCTCTCTTAACTTGGAGGTTGTGCTGATTTAGCAAAACAATGCGGTTCATTTTGTTTTTCATAATTCTTGTGTTTTCGCCTTTGCTGGCAGTCGCACAGCAATCAGGCGAAAATTGTCAAAAGCAGCTTGAGTATTTGTTCAATCTAACTTCTCGGCAACCGAAAGTTTCGTTGCGCGGAGTTCAAGGACGAGCCGTTGACTTTAAAGGCACAACTATTTCCAGCTTGTGCATATTGCTTATCACAGAAGACGAGCAAAAATTTGTGGCGCAGACAATTACTGACAAGAACGGCAATTTTCGATTTGGCAGAATTCCTAAAGGCGAGTATCGTCTTTTAGCAAGAGTTCAGAACTTAGATGGTGCGAGTCCTATAAACTTACATATCAAACAGAAGTATGAGTCGAGCGGCAACTCGTTCAATCGCAAAAAGTTAGTTCTACATTTGGGAGTTGCAGAATCAACTGACAGTTATGCAGAATTACAATAAAAAGAAATTTCCGAACAATAACGGGCTGTCGAACAAATCAATGGACGTGAGGGCGAAACAGCGGTTTTCTTATCATGCGGTCTTTTTAACTCGGAGTTGCGCGTGGCGGTTTCGCCCCACGTCATCTCAGCCGTTCGGTTTCTTCTTTGCGCCAACGATCAAAAGAAAAAAATGAAGATAATTTTATCGCCACAGGACAAGAAATTATTGAGCTATGAGAAAGACCGCCGCAACACTTACGGCGAGCGCGGCAGTCATTCCCGCCACGCCATAGAAAATCACAATAATCGTGACCGACGCGCTTTCCGACGAAAAACTAATCAAGTTTTGGCGATGGCGCAAGCTAACTCGGCAGAAGAACCGGAGAACTTAGATTCGCAGGTGAGAGCCGTTCATCGGCGCAACTGGAAAAAGTGTTCCGACCAATCGTTGCGGTTAGTTATCGAAAGAAAACTTGAGCGGCGAGAAAGAATGGGCATCAACCAATCTGTTGAAGAACTGTTGAAACGCACAGATTAAACAGCAGGAAATGTTAGTCGTTGTAGAATGTAACTTATCAAAAGGAAAAAGACAGCGTGTTTCTATTAACGCAAAACCGAACAAATCAACGGACGGGAGCGGCTACAGCGACCTTCTTATCAAACAGGTCTGTTTCGCCGCCCCGTCATCTCAATCGTTCGCGGCGGACCTTTCTCAAAAAGGGTTTTGCGAGGTTACTTGAGGCGATTAACGCATTTAATATGCTGTCTCAAATCGCTATAGAACTTTAATTTAGTTTAAAAATTTTTCTTGTAATAAATTCCAAACACGGTTAGGATTATTTTCACGTATGTAGAGATTGCGTAGACTCATTTCGCACAAAATGTGAATTTTCATTTTGATGTCATCAACCCCAAGACGACATTCGAAAATTTAAAGCCTTTTATCACAATTTCATATATTCATTAAATTAATGTTTCCGTGGATTATTCGCGGCTTTGTTCGCGCGCTTTCTGCCCTGAGAAGCAGTACTTAGTTAAATCAATATAGGAGAATTTATGAAAGATTACAGATTGAGGTTAGGCAATTTTGAAAATAATAAAGAAATGATTTTAGTTCTCAAGTGTTGGCTCAATGATTTAATGCCGGATAATGTCTTTAACAATCAACGATAATTTTGATATACCGACCGCTCATAAATTGCAAATGTTTCGTTCGCTTCACGATTTGGCTGAAGGCGAGATTGTGTGCGACGCAGCGACGTGGTTAACGCTGGCTCAAGAAATTAATTTGCGCGGCAATTACTCGCTTCGCTCACCGCAAGCAATAGCCAAACTTCCGAAGAGTTTGAGAAATATGCTGAACGACGACACTTCCTGCCCGGTTAAATTCGACCGAGAGAAATTTTACGACGCTTACCGCAAAGAATTTGATAAATTAAACGCTTCTCAAATCGAAGGAATTGATCAACTGCTCGGTTTTATCGAAGCCGATACAGAAATGTCCGATATTCGCCGGGTGGCATATGTGTTGGCAACCATCTTTCACGAATGCAAACTGCCGCCGTCCTGGAAGCCGGTTTGGAAGCCGGTCAAAGAACACGGCGAAGGCAAAAATCAAAAAACTCACATTAACCAGAAGACCGGAAAGAGCGAAGTTTGGTATGGCACGCCGAAAACAATTGAATGCGGCGGGAAGAAATACACGCACATTTTTTATGGACGCGGCTATGTTCAGCTTACACACGGAGACAGTTACAGAGAAGCCAGTCAGTTGCTCGGCTACGGCTGCGATTTTGTCATTAATCCCGACAAAGTTCTTGAACCGACAATTACGTATCAGATTTTATCCCGTTTTATGCGAACCGGCGAAGGATATGCCAACGGTCACAAACTAAGCGATTATTTAAATGACAAAAAAACCGATTATCTGCGAGCGCGAGCAATAATCAATGGTAAAGACAAACGAAAAACGATTGCCGGTTATGCCAAAAAATTTCAAGCTATTTTAGAATTGAGTCGGGTTGAATGTAAATAAACGATTCGGTCTAAATTAGCTTTTGACAGTCGCGTCAAGAAGAAAGAGGAATTTGATGATGCTCAAAACAATAAGTCATTTCGCTGCCGCTGCCGGACTAATAATTTTTGTTTTCTGTTTTTCCGTTTGTAGTCAGAAAAAATCATCGGCGCAAAATAATCAAAGCCGAACGGCGACGAAAAATGCCGACGCGCCGTCGTCAAACACCACGCCCGGCAATCCGTCAAACGAATCGCCAAAAGAAATTTGGAGCGGCGCGAGCGCGAATTTTCTCATTCGTTGGGCGACTGATGATTTAACCGCCGCGGCGAAATCGGAAATTGTTTTTTCGGCGCGGAGTTTTGCCGCCTCAGGCTATAAACAATATTATCAATCGGTTACGGAACGAACGGATTTGGACAAGGATTTGAAACCGGAAGTTGATTTTTACAATCGTCATTTTAAGCTGTTGTCAATCGTCGGCTCTTTGATTAGTTTTGAGGATAATCTCGATGCGTCAAGCAAAATCTACAAAATGCCGTCGCGCGAAGTTTATGCCTACAGAGATAAAATCGAAAGCCGTTTTTTGACGATTGATTTAGCTAAAACAGGCGACTTGAACTATTCGGTCGAGGACGGCGAACCAACCGGAGAAATAGATTCGACTCAAACGGGCAAAGCGGTTTTCTTAACCGATTTGTTTTCGGAACAGGATATTCTGCGGGCTTTGCTCAACGACGCGGTTATCAAACGAGCATTATCAAAAGCGAAAAAAGGCAAGCCGCCGATGAGCCTGAGCGAATTAACGAGCCGATTAGAGGAACAGGATTTAATAGCCGGCAACTGTGTGTTTTATTTGCCCGACGATTATTTAACCAGATTCGCGTTTCATCATATCGAAAACAATAAAATCGCCGTTCGTTTGAGTTTGCAGCCGACCATTCAAGCGTGTCGAGGACAAAAAGCGCAGCTCGGTTTATTATTGCCGATACCAACCGCGCTCAATAAATCGCTCGCGCTCGCCGATTCAGCGAAACAGGGATTTTTGATGAAGCGGCAGGAAATGACGAATAAGTTGAAAGAAGAAACTTATGTCGGTTTTGACGAAAACGATGCGCCGCCCAAGAAAGCGACGGATAGATAAGCAAAATTTAACGTGATCAATTTCCGTCAAATATTTTTCAATCATCAGGTTGAATTTTCCCGACCGACCAAAAATAAATAAGAATACATCGCCGTTCCGGTTAAAATTCCCGTGCCGATTTTCATCCACGCCGGAAGATTTGACGGCGAGAGAAAGCCTTCGATGATGCCGGCGACGACCAGAAAACACGCGCAGCCGACGACGATTTGGACGGCTTCGATGCCTTTCTTTTTTAAGGCTTGGGCGCGGGTTAAATTGCCCGGATTAATCATCGCGTAGCCGATCATCATTCCCGCGCCGCCGCAGATGCAGATGCACGACAATTCGATCACGCCGTGTCCGACAACGAACGACGCGAGCGCGTTGCCGAACGCCGGATCAATTTTATAGCAGACGGCGAACACGCTGCCGAGGCGCGTGCCTTCAAACGCTAAATCATAAATCGCGCCGACACCGAAAAACGCGCCCATCGCAAACGCCCGGAACGTCACCAGAATATTGTTCGTCAAAATCTCGCTCGAGCCGATTTGGTTGGCAGTGTTTAATTCGAGCCACCATTTTTCGTTTGCTCGGGCAAGCTCGCGCACGTCGGCGTAAACGAACTGCGAAAAATCCATATCGCGCCACGTCAAAACGAATCCGACGGCAGCGAAAACGGCGAAAACAGCGAAGGCGACGGCTAAATAACGCCAGTTTCGGCGAAAGGTCGCGGGCAAATCTTCGGCGAAAAATTTCCAGACGAGATTTGCGCCCTGCGCTTCAGCGCGGTAGACTTTGCCGTGCGCGCGAATGACCAAACTGTTCAAATAATTGATCAATTTCGGATCGCGCGATTCGCTCCGGGCAATCGCCAGATCAGTCGCCGCACGGCGATACAGCTCGCCGAATTCGCGCACTTCCATTCTCGACAAACCTTTGAGCGAAGACGCGTCCAAAATCGTCAGCAAATCTTCGAGCCGTTCCCAGTTGTTTTTGCGATCCTTTATAAAACGGTTCATTTCAATTTTGGATTTTAGATTTTGGATTTCGGATTAGCAAGATTAAACTTAAAGTTTCTGTTGTAATTGTCATCTTTCAGAAAAATTATTTGATTTGAAGTGCAAAATCTGAAATCTGAAATTTAATTTTATAAAGCTAAAATCTGAATTTGGAATCTGAAAATCCAAAATCCAAAATCTAAAATCCAAAATTAAAAAGGGTGTCCGAACAAGAACAAAATAATCAAGACGAAGCGGCGATTGAAAAAACTTACGATTTGCGCGTGACTCTGCGCCTGCTCGGTTATCTGAAACCGTATTGGGGAATGGCGGCGGGCGCGCTCGCTCTGACGCTTCTGGCAAACGTTTTATTCAGCATTCAGCCGCGATTTACGCAGTATGCGGTTGACGATTTTATCACGCCGAAACAAACCGAAGGCATCGGGCTGTTCGCCTTCGCGTTTTTCTGTCTGTTTCTGTTTCGCTTCATTTTCAGCTATACGCAGGAAATTTTGCTCAACGTCGTCGGGCAAAAAGTGATGTTCGATCTGCGAACGCAGATTTACACGAAACTTCAGCAGCAGGAAGTCGCCTATTACGATAAAAATCCGGTCGGTCGCGTTATCACGCGCATCACTTCGGATGTGGACGCGCTGAACGAGCTGTTCACGTCGGGCGTGATTGACGTTTTGGGCGATCTGGTGATTATTTTTGCGATTATCGCGCAGATGTTCTGGTCGAATTGGCGGCTCGCGCTCGTTTCCTTAATTACCGTTCCGCTGCTGTTCGCGGCGACCAACTGGTTTCGCAAACACGCCCGCAACGGTTTCGACAAAGTGCGGACGCGGACGGCGAAATTAAACGCCTTTTTGCAGGAGCATATTTCCGGCGCGCAAACCGTTCAGCTTTTTAACGCCGAAACGAAGGCACAGCGCAAATTTGACGATATCAACGACGATTACCGCAATGCGAACATCGAGACGATTTATTACTACTCGATTTTTTATCCGCTGGTTGATTTTATCGGCACAATCGGTATCGCGCTCGTTATCTGGTACGGCGGTTATCAAATTTTTACCGGCGCATTATTCGACGGCGCGCCGCTCAAAGTCGGATTAATCATCGCCTTCGTTCAATTTTCACAGCAGCTTTTTCAGCCGATCCGCGACCTTTCTGACAAATTTAATGTTTTGCAGGCAGCGATTGTGTCGTCGCATCGAATATTTCAGTTGCTGGATTTGCCCGTTCAAATCGAAACGCCGAAAGAGCCGAAACGATTCGGTAAAGCGTTGGGCGAAATTGAGTTTCAAAACGTCTGGTTCGCGTATAAAAAGGAAGATTGGATTTTGAAAGACGTTTCGTTCGCCATCCAAGCCGGCGAATCAATCGCTTTGGTCGGCGCGACCGGTTCGGGAAAGACGACCGTCACGAATTTGCTGATGCGCTTTTACGACGTGCAGAAAGGCAAAATTCTGCTCGACGGCGTGGACGTGCGCGATTGGGATTTGAAGAGTTTGCGTGAGAATTTCGCGGTCGTTTTGCAGGACGTTTTTCTGTTTTCCGGTTCGATTAACGACAACATACGGCTCGGCAATCGAGAAATTTCCGACGAAAAAATCGTTTGGGCGGCGAAGGAAGTTCACGCCGACGATTTCGTTAAAAAACTTCCCGCGACATACAAAGCGGAAGTCAGAGAGCGCGGCGCGGGTTTGTCGGTCGGACAAAAACAGCTTATTTCGTTCGCGCGGGCATTGGCGTTCGACCCGAAAATACTCGTTCTCGACGAAGCGACTAGCTCGATTGATACGGAAACCGAACAGCTGATTCAGCAGGCGGTTGACCGCGTGATGTTGGAAAGAACGTCGCTGGTCGTCGCGCATCGTCTTTCCACGGTTCAAAAATGCGACCGCATAATGGTTTTTCATCACGGCGAGCTGCGCGAAGCCGGAACGCACAACGAACTGCTCGCGCTGCGCGGGCTTTACTGGCGGCTTTATCAGCTTCAGTATTCTGACGAAAAGCTGCACGTTTCTACGCCGCCCGTGCAAAACCGTCTGGTCGGCGCGGAGCAATAAGCATTTTTAGAGTTAAATAAGCGCGGCTTCAATAATTAAAAAATTAAAATTTCGCGCAAATTCGGGCGACGATTAACGATCAATATTTTTACTCTTCGTCAATCGGACGATTTATGTTCAATTCGCGTCAAATTTCCAGTCTTTTCAGGTGCGGCGGTTCGATTTCAAATAATTAGGCTAAATAAAAAAAAACGTTTATAATGTCGCAAAGTCCCGTTATGTCCGCAGAAACGAATCAAACCGAAGTTTTATCAAACGAACTCGAAGCGATTATCGCCGAAATGCACGACCGCTGCGTCGAAAACGCGCCGAATTTCGGGAAATTAAACGACAATTTCAGAAATTCGCTCGAAAAAACGCTTCGCAGATATCTTCAGGCGGATTCATCAGAAAAACCGACGACCGAAGAAGTCTTTGATTTTCTGCGCCAGATTCAAGCCGACGATTTGTATCTTGCCCTCGCCTGCGCGAGCGGCAACGAGCGCGCCTGGTGGGAATTCGATCAGCAGCACCGCGCGTATCTCGAACGCGTCGCAAGGCATCTGGCGCGCACGGAAATTGACGCGCAGGACGTAATTGATACGGTTTACGTCGAGCTTTACGGCACGCGCGTCGTGGACGGCGAGAGAGTTTCCAAGTTTGCAACCTACAGCGGACGCGGCAGCTTGCGCGGCTGGCTGCGAACCGTAATCTGGCATTCGCTCGTTGATTTGCACCGCGCAAGCCACGATGAAGTTTCGCTCGACGAAATGACCGAAAACGTCGGCGAAGGTCACGTTCACGCCAGTTTTGTCGAAACGAATCTCGGCGGCGAAAGCCAGATGCTCGAGCAAATTTCGAGAGACCGTTATCGAAAGGCAACGCTTTCGGCAATCGAGAAGGCGTTCGGCAGTCTCGACGAACACGAAAAACTTTTACTTCTTTATTATCACGCCGAAAATTTGAAACTGCGCGAAATTGCGCGGCTCGTCGAAAACGTCGAATCGCCGCTGCGCGGCTGGTTTCAAAGAAAATCAACCAACCGCGACGAAAATCCTTCAACGCGCATCCACGAATCGACGATTATGCGTTGGCTCGAAAAAAGCTACGGCAAAGTTTTGAAGACATTTCGCTCAGAACTGCAAGCGACGCATAAATTAAGCGAAGAAGAAATGGAAATTTGCATCGGGCTAGCCACGCAAGACCTCGCCGGCGCAAACATTTACCGCAACTTGACGACAACCTAACCGTTTGCCCGCGCGTCTTAAAATTTGTTTTTCGCGCGCCGGAAATAAAATTTACGCAAAATTAACAAATCGTTGCGTCTCTTAAACGGGAGGTTGGAATTAAAGATGAAAAACGAAGAAGCGGTTAACCCGCAGGACATTCAAATTCAAGGCGTAATTGACCGCTATTTACGAACCAAAGCCGCATTTGATAACTCAACGGCGCAGCAAATCCAGCATTTGGACGAAGATGCTTTGACGGCTTTTACCGAAGGCAGCCTAAGCCGCCGCGAAGCCGAGCCAATCGTCAAACACCTTATTGATTGTTCGTTTTGCCGTCACGTCACCGCCGAGCTAATCAAATTGGATTTGGCTTTTGCCGCGGACGATGTGCAAGTTGCGGCAAGCGAAACGCAGCCCGCGAAGATTTCAGAGGTTTTGAGCAATCTTATATCGCGTATTTTCGGCACTGCCGACGGCGCGGTTTTCGCTCACGAAGAAAAGGACGAAGACGCGGAAAACCTGAAAAAACCGGAAGACGGCGAAAACCGGGATTAGACATAAAATTTCCTAAACCGACCCGAAAAAAGGCGGATTGTTTTGAAGAATCATATCTCAAAACAATCCGCCTTTTCGTTTAAAGAACAACGATAAAATGTATTTTAATTTGTCGGAATGTATATTTTTAGGCAGTTTAGAGTTATAATCTCATTCAAAGAATCAAATTTAAATTCTTGGAGTTTTGAATTGACAGAAGATATTCAGGATTGTTTGCCGGCGACGCACGTAATTTCAGTTGAAAAAGTCGCTACGGCGAATTTGCCGACCCAAACCGGCGATTTCAAAATTGCCGGTTATCGTTCGCTCAACAGCAACGAAGAATTTGTCATTTTATTTAAAGGCGAAATGCGAAAGGACGTGCCGACTCTGGTCAGAATTCACTCACAATGTTTGACGGGCGACGTTTTCGGTTCGATTAAATGCGACTGCGGATTGCAGCTTAAAAAAGCGATGGAGCTAATCGAAGCCGACGGGCGCGGCGCGATTGTTTACCAGCAGCAGGAAGGACGCGGTATCGGCATTATCAACAAAATCCGCGCCTACGCGCTTCAAGACAAAGGCGCGGACACGGTCGAAGCCAACGAAAAGCTCGGTTTTGAAGTTGACGCGCGCGAATATCAGCAATGCGCCGAGATTCTTTTCGATTTGGGATTATGCAAAGTGCGCGTGATGTCGAACAACCCGGATAAGATAGAAGCTCTGGAAAAAGCCGGTCTGAAAATCGTTGAACGAGTGCCGATTGAAGTCGAAGCCGAAGAACCGGCTGCGCACTATCTCCGCACGAAAAAGGAAAAATTAGGGCATTTATTGGATTTTTCCTGACAAAAATCCAAAATAGTGAATAGATTTCGATAAAATCGTAAAAATTTTTCTTTTCAACCAGATGCCTGTCGTATGTCAATAATAATAAACCCTGCTAAAACAGCGGTTTAAATGTGAAAAATACAGTCCGTATTTTTTGGCTTAAAACTTGCTTTCATAGACTAAAGTAAAATGATTGGGCAATTTGCTTATATATTTTGCTGCTCAGTATAAGCACGAACTGTTCAAGCTAAATCATCCCAGAGTTACACTTAAATTTAATAGGAGATTAAAATGAATCAGCATTTCAAATTCATGTCTTTGGTTATGACCTTAGTTCTTTGCTTTTCAGCAATAGCTTTCGGTCAGGAAACCACCGGCGGCATTGAAGGAACTGTCAAAGACCCGTCAGGCGCGGTCGTTCCTAATGCTACCGTGACAATTAAAAGTACTGGAACGACGGCAGGTTTTTCCAGAACCGTAACCACCAATGAAGAAGGTTACTTTTTAGTTTTAAATGTTCTGCCGGGTACATATGATATAACTACCGAAGGCACCGGATTCCAAAAGACTACGACTTCCGTTTCGGTCAGCCTGGGTAAGACTACTCCGGCTAACTTCGCGTTGGCGGTCGGTTCCGGTGATGCGGCAAACGTAACCGTTGTCGCCGACAGCTCGACGACGATTGACCCGGGCGATACAAAAATTGATACGAACATCTCCAAGCAGGTGATTGACGCTCTGCCGAGCGGCACGACTTTTACCAGCTTGTTGAAAATCGCTCCGAACGTGCGTCCCGAACCACTTGCCGCCGGTTTCCAGATTGACGGCGCGTCGGGAGCGGAAAACGTCTTTGTTATTGACGGACAGGAAGTGACAAACTTCCGCACCGGTCAGTTAAACGCCAACAACAACGTGCCGTTTGAACTCGTGCAGGAAGTTCAAATCAAATCAACCGGCTTTGAAGCCGAATACGGCGGCGCGACCGGCGGCGTGATTAACGTCGTCACGATTGGTGGAAACGATACCTTTAGAGGAAACTTTGCCGCGTCGTTCCGTCCGCAAAATTTGCAGGGCGGTTTGGCTCCGGTTCAGAACCGTTTTTATTCAGGTTTCGGAATATCGGAATCAGGACTTGAAAATTTCACGCCGAAAAAACCGGGTGGAATAAGTTATTTCCCGACAGCCAGTTTGAGCGGACCGATTCTTAAAGGTAAAGTCTGGTTTTCGGCAGTTGTTGCTCCGCAAGTTTTCGAGACGGATCAAACGATTGATTATTTCAACAATACGGGAACGATTGCCTCGACGAGTATTGCTGGTGTAACCACTCAGACGGCGCGTTCAATAGCCGATCCGAACGGTCGTTTTGTTTCTCAATCAATCAATTACAAAGCGAAACAAATCACAACGGAAGATTTCGTTCGGATAGACGCGCAGCCGATATCGAAACTTCGCGTTTATGGAACTTTTCTTTATAACCCGATCAGTGTTAGAGGCGCGTTGCCTGCCAACACGGAAGGCTTGACCGGCACGCCGCAGCAAGCTGATTTCGGCGGTTCAACCGGATTATTGGTTGGAAGCGATTTTCTCCGTCAGCAAGGCGGCAGACAAAATTCAAACAGCGTTAACGGTCAAGCTACTTATACGTTAACCAATAACATTATCTTAAATTTCCGCGCTGGTCGCAGCTTTTTGAATGAAAAGCTTGCCTCGTATGGTCTTCCGCGCTCAGTAAGATATTTGTGTTCGACATCAGGCAACGTAAATTCGGCAGGCGTTGGCGGAGTGGCGGCAACCGGCTGTTCGAACGGTTTTACCAATTTTGCCAGCAACTTCCAGATTGATTACGACGTTTCAACACGCAATACCGTTGATGCGGACGTTTCGGTCTTCAACATCAATATTTTGGGTCGTCACAATTTCAAATTCGGCGAACAGTATAACCGCATCAGCAATACAACCAGCCAGGGTTATGCCGATACGGGTGTCGTCGTTTTGTATTACGGTATTCCGCTTAGTCAATCTATCGGCGTTGGAACCGATACGCCGGGAAATCTCGGTTCAGGCTATTTCCAAAGATTCGGTACGATTGGTTCGGCAAGCAGTGCTTCGCTCGGATTTTTCGCTCAAGATCAATACCAAATCGGAAATCGTTTGACCTTTAACGTAGGTATTCGCGCTGAAAGAGAAGACGTTCCGAGCTTTGTCGCCGGAAATCAGGGAATCAAATTTAACTTCGGCGATAAAATTGCTCCTCGATTTGGTGTAGCCTTCGATTTACTCGGCAACGGCAAATCGAAAGTTTTCGCCAGCTATGGTTGGTTCTATGACCGTTTCAAATATGAATTGCCGCGCGGCTCGTTCGGCGGCGACTTCTATCGTCGTGACTACTTTGAAATTTTGCCGTCACGCGGCGTGAGATACACAAACTATACTCGCGCAGCGATTCTTGGTAATAATAATGATAGTCCGGGCGGACATGATCCAACCACCGGTAATGGATTTTCAAAAGCTCAGGATGATTTCCGCATTCCGTCAAATCTTGCCGGACAGAGCGCGATTGATCCTGATATTAAGGCAGCGCGTCAAAGCGAATATACGATTGGTTTTGAACAGCAGTTAATGCGTAACCTGCTCTTGAGTGCGCGTTATACGCATAAACAGCTTGACCACGTTGTTGAAGACATCGGAACTTTCAACGCGCAGGGCAGCGAAGCCTACATCATCGGTAATCCGGGCGAAGGTCAATCTTGCGACCAATCGAAACTGGATGGACAACCGTGTACCAAGGCGCAACGTGATTATGACGCTTTTGAAATTCGTGTTGAAAAACGCGCAACCAATTACTTCTTCAGTGGTAGCTACACCCGTAGCCGTTTGTTCGGTAATTATTCGGGCTTAGCCAGTTCTGATGAAGCGGGTCGTTCATCGCCGAACGTTAACCGTTTCTTCGACTTACCGTTCGTTGCTTATACCGCGACCGGCGTGCCGAATAACGGACTTTTGGCGACGGATCGTCCGAATGTGTTCAAAGCATACGGCGGTTACACGTTCAACTGGTCTGGAAGCAAAACTAACGCGACAACCGTTTCGGCTTTCACCACCGTTGAATCGGGAACGCCTTTGACAACACAATTCAGTTTATATTCGGTTACTTCAGCGGTCTTGTTCGGACGCGGCGATTTGGGTCGTACCCCGAGATTTAGCGAAACGGATTTTTCGGTTAATCATCGTTACAAATTCGGAACGGATGCCCGTTACGTCTTGGAACCGTTTGTTGATTTCCGTAACGTCTTTAATCAAAGAAATGTTCTCGGCGTTCAAAATTCAATCAGTTCGGTTAACATCAGAAACGGTAATTTGTTAGCCAACGGCTGTACAGCCTGCACGAGTGAAGGAGCGACCTTCAACTACATTCTCGGCGGCGGTAACGTTGCAAATGCTGTCACGGCATATTTAAATAATGCGACGACAGCGTTTGGTTCGAGACGATTGAACAGCTATAACCTGCCCAACGCTTACCAAGCTCCCCGCGATGTGAGATTTGGTGCGCGTTTCTACTTCTAATCTTTAGAGATTAGTTTAATCAAAAACTAAAAGCCTGCTTTCTAAGCAGGCTTTTTTTATTAAGAGCAGCAATTCAGTTGGAATCAAAGAGTGGGTAAATTTCGACAGCAGTTGATCTTGGCAAAATTAATGTATTGTGATTCTGATTGTAATAAACTCTTAGATAGCCATCTCAAAAATAGTTTTTGATGGTTCAGAGGCGCGCCTACTGCCCGCCGCTACCGCGCCTGTGCCGTGAACGGCGGGCAGTAGGCGCGCCTCTGAACCGCGCATTTTTTATTACTGAGATAGACTATAGTATTAACCATCGGAACACTTTTAAGAAAAAGATTCAGAGCAATGAGCAATAAAGATAAGTGATATAATTTTTAATGCCGAAATTAGATAAGAACAGAATTTGTTGTTATAAGTTCCGCGTGAATAACTATTTACGGAAATAATGGGCGCAAAAATTTCGACGCAACTTTTCAGCGAAATATCGGTTTTGGTTTTTCCTTATATGCGTATTTTTACTAATTAATTTTTCAAAAAACATAAATTTTTAAATTCTTTTGTCCGGTCTTGAGCTATTCGTTTTATCCAGAGCGGTTAAAGATTGAATTTCAGGCAGACTTTAGTATGATTCATCGCCGCGCCTTCGGACGACGGCAGACAGACTGAAGTCCGTTCTGCATTTTGCTGTAACTCCAATCCTTAACCGCTCCAGGAGTTAAATTTTTTGCAAGGCTAAAATAAATTATCCCGCCGCTCTTTTTCGGAAACCTTCTATTAGTTTTTTAATTTTCACACTATATTGTTCGTCAAATTTTCCCGCTTTCAGATATAGTTCGAGTTCATCAGCCGCCTCTTTGTATTTTTTCATGTTATTTCCATACAATTGCGCTAATTCCCAATGAATTTCGGCAAGATCGGCTTTAGAAAGTTTCTCGGCTTGCAACAGATGCTTTTCAGCTTCCGCATATTTTCCTTCACTGACTTCAGTAGTTCCCAGAACAAATAGGACTTGGAATGAATTAGGAGCTAGTTCAAGAGCTTTTTTTAGGGGTATCAGAGCCGCTTTTGTGTAATTGAGCTTAACGAGAGAATAACCCATATAATAGTAATTGGTCGGGCTATTAGGATTTACATCGGAAGCCTTTATAAAAATTTGTAGAGCTTCTCCGTATTCGCCTTTGGCATACATCTCTTTGCCCAACCGGTATAAAGCCAAATAATAAGTTGGAAAAATTTCAATAGCTTTTCTTAAGCCGGTAACTCCATCGTCGGATCTTTTTCTTGAAAAATCCTTGAGGGCGGATTCATAAACCCTTTTCGCCTCGTTCGGAATTTCCTGCACAAACACGACGCTTGATTCGGTTTCGGTTAGACTTCCTTTTTTCGGCAGCAAATAAAAATCCTGAGTTACGAATTGATTGGCATCTTGATTAGGAATGGAATTAATCGCGTCAATTTCGACGGTTATTGATTGTTCTATAAAATCCAACCTGAACGGCATAACTCTGACGTTAAATCTTCCGTTTCGCAAACCGCCAAATTCATATCTTCCCGTGCCGTTAGTTTTCGTGCGGGCAATCATTCTGTAAAAGTCGTCTTGAAGTTCGATGTCAACTTCGACGAGCGGATTTCTTTGATTGTCATAAACAATTCCTGAAATAGTGCTGGCTGAGACATTTTTAGAGAGAAAGCCGACCACCAAAACAAATACGAATAATACGATAACTTTCTTTATTGCAGACGTTTCTAAAGACATTGCGAACTCCTTAAATCAATGAAATAGAATTTGTGTTTATTTATTTGATGCAAAAATTATACACCAAAAAAGTTTTCATTGAAAAGAAAATTCAATGGTGTGTCAACGGAATAAAATTTTCATCAATTCTGTCACGGAGCGTGCGCGCTAAATCTTTGCGATTAATGCTCGTTACCGGTTCGTCGCCGAATTTTATTACCGCTGTAAACTCTCGTAATTGGAAAAGATACCAAAGATGTTCGGAAAAGGTTTTCTCGTCCCACCAGGAAATCGCCTCGCCGGCGGGCAGACAATCAGACGGAGTTGTATAAGTGATTGAAGAGTATGAAACGGGCAAATTGGCTTTTGCGGCAAATTCCAAAAACGAAGAATTAAAAGGCAGAACCGTTTCGCCTTTCGTGCTGGTGCCTTCCGGAAAAACGACTACGCCTTCGCCCTGTTCGATTCTTTTGAGTATTTCTGAACCGGCGCGTGGAATATCGCGGCGGTTGCTGCGGTTGATGAAAATCGTTCCCATATCGCGGACGATTTTTCCCGCCAAAAACCAGCTTTCGATTTCGCCTTTGGCGACGAAAACGCCTTTGACGACGGCGCGCAGTGCAGGCACGTCCGTATAGCTCAAATGATTGCAGACGAGAAAAAACGGCGGTTTCGGCGGCGCGCCCCGCACTTCGATTTTCATATTCGAGACGAAAACGAACGAACGCGTCCAGGCGGAAAAAATCGTCTGTCGCCAGAAAATTTTTTTCGGTATAAAAGGCGCGGTAAAAAACCAAAATCCGTAAATGCCGAGCGTTGACGCGACAAATGAAACGTAACGAATAACCGCGCGAAAATATTTCATAGAAAATTTTGAAAGCTTTCGGCAATACGCCGAATTATTGAATAATTATATTCAGTTTTCAAGATAAAAACAAAGAACGGAAAACGCTCCGAAACGAACGTTTTCCGCCCTAAAATCTACGTAAATTCAATGGAGTCTGTCCGAATTAAGCAACGAGCTTTAACTGCGGTCGCTCAACTTTTTCATCAGTATTGGCGGCGGCTTCCATCGGTTTAGCATTATCAACCAACGGACGGTTTAACTTTCCGACAAGCCAGCGGCGGTAAATTTCCGCTTCTTCGAGCTTGCCCGTCCAGCGCGCGCGGTCGAGCATCGTCAGAGCCATCTCCAACGCGTGGTGCTGTCCGGCGCGGTCCTGGCTGTCGGCAAAATGGCGATACGATTCTTCGAGATTTCTGATGCTGCGCTGCGCCGTCAAAACGTCTCTGAAACCGAGCTTGCCGCGAAAATGTTTTGTGTAAACATTCATCGGGTAATTGGTTGATGTGTAAAGATCGAAATAATTGTCAATCAAACCTTCCTTATGCAGAACCGAACCGACATAACTCGGCTTCGCGCCGGAAATCGCCGCAATCGCTTCGACCTCGGTCGTGCCGGAATTAAACAGCGATAAGATTACCGCTTTTTTGCTTTGAATTTCTTCGGTTTGCTCGTTCATTTCAAATAAGTTTCCGTTCGTGTTTTCAGTCATTTTTTTTCACCTCGCTTAACGATATTTTAGATGTTTCATCTGTGAAACAAGTTGCCTTATAGAGGTATCCGAAACAAATTATTTGTAAAAACAAACCTAATGTTTTCAATTATTTACTAACCGACCGGAAATTATTTTCTTGTAATTAAAATTGATAAAACGTATCTTAAAATAAACAGTTCAGGGAAGAAAAGATATGAATAAAAAAATGCCGATTTTCGATGTTCAAAAAGCGCGGGAAAGCATCGAAACGGGCAAGCGCGGCGGTTGGTGGCAAAGAATCGGTTCGAAATCGAAAGGATTCAGATACGCCGATAAAAACGGTACGGAAGTCAAAGACGAAAAACATCTGGCGCGCATCAAATCGCTCGTCATTCCGCCGGCTTGGAAATTTGTGCGGATTGCGCCTTCGATGAGCGGCAATCTGCAAGCTCTCGGGATGGACACGAACGGGCGCATACAATATTTATATAACCCGAAATTCAGGGAAAAACAGGAGCGGAAAAAATTTCAGAAAATCGAAAAATTCGGCGAATTTCTGCCGAAGCTCAGAAAAATTACCAACGAACATCTCGCTCTCGAAGGCTTTCCGCGTGAAAAAATTTTAGCCGCGATAATCCGGCTCATCAATTCGCTCTATATTCGCGTCGGCACCGAAGACAGCGTAAAACGGTATAAAACTTATGGCATCACGACCCTGCAAAATCGTCATCTGGAAGTAAAACGCGGCGGGAAACTGGTTTTTAATTTCGTCGGCAAACATCATATCGCCCATCGAAAAATTTTGGTTGACAACGAACTGGCGGCACTGATGCGCGATCTAAAAGCCATCGGCGGAGCGCGAAAATTGTTTAATTACGTGGACGACAACGGCAAACCGCACCCGATTAAACCGGCGGACATCAACGCTTATTTGAAGGAAATCACCGCGCCGAATTTCACCGCGAAAGATTTCCGAACGTGGGGCGGAACGCTGCTCGCCGCGATAATTTTATCGGAAATCGGCGCGGCGGACGATGAAAAACTGTCGAAAAAGAACATCGTCACGGCAGTCAAAAAAGTTGCCGAACATCTGGGCAACACGCCTGCCGTCTGCCGCGCGTCCTACGTGCATCCGACGATTTTGAAGTCTTATGAAGCCGGCATCACGCTCGACGAATTTGAAAAGAAAAAAAAGCGCGTCATTAAATTTTCGCAAGCCGACTACGAAATGGAAGAAAAAGCATTGATGAAACTTTTTCAGTCGGAGACTTAAAAAAAGCCTACGGGCTGAGGGATAAATAAAACAAATTCAGTCCTTTTATTTCACCACGCCGCGCCTGGACGTTTCGATAAAATTGACGAGCATTTCGACTTCGGCGCAGTTTTCGATTTCTTCCCTGATTTTTTCGACTGCCTGCGTCGTGTTCAGTTTGGCGGAAAGCAGAAGATGAAACGCGCGGTGAAGTTTTTCGATAACGTCTTTGGCATAGCCGCGCCGTTTCATTCCAACTCGATTTAAGCCGTAGCATTTGGCGTGATTGCCCTGAATCGTGGCGAACGGCAGCGCATCTTTGACGACGACCGAATAACCGCCGACGAACGCTTCCAAACCGACGCGGCAAAATTGGTGAATGCCCGAATATGCGCCGATATTCGCGCGGTCGGCGATTTCGACGTGTCCGGCTAAGGTCGCGGCGTTCGCCATTATCACTTCGTTTCCGATCCGGCAATCGTGCGCGACGTGCGCCTGCGCCATCAGCAAATTATCGTTGCCGATTTTCGTTAAACCGCCGCCGCCCTGCGTTCCGCGATGAACGGTAACGAATTCGCGGATATGATTGCGGTTGCCGATTTCGGTCGCCGTCGGCTCGCCGCCGTATTTCAGATCCTGCGGCGCGAGACCGATGGAAACGAACGGAAAAACAATCGTTTCGCTGCCGATTGAAGTTTTGCCGTCAACGACGACGTGCGATTCGAGCCGCACTTGATCGCCTAAAACAACTTCATCGCCAATGAATGAAAACGCGCCGATAAAACAATCCGCGCCGATTTTCGCGTTCGGGCTGACAACGGCGGTCGGATGAATAAATGAAGACATAAAAAGGAGCGGGGAAATTTAGGAAATATCGGAATTCATATCAATTCGCGCCTGAGCGTTGACGTTTTTCGGTCGTCGCAAAATCAGCCAGGTGAAAATTCCCGCGACCGGAATCGAAAGCAAAAGTCCGAGAATCGCACCGCCGATAATTGAGCCTAAAAAACCGAAAACCGCATAGCTTCTTTCCTTTTTGACAAAGCCCAAAATCAGCGGAATCAGTCCGAACAACAATCCCAAACCGGCATTGAAAACCGCAAAATAAAGAATCGCTTCATTGGTCGTCCATTTCATTTGTTCCATATTATTTCATTTCCGTCGGGCGGTCGGCGATGATGCACATAATTTCGGCTTCGGCGGTAATCTGTCCGTCAACTCTGGCTTCGCCGCGCATTTTCTGAACTTTGCTGCCGATTCGCAGCGCGACGACTTCCAGAACAAGCGTGTCGCCCGGCACGACCGGACGGCGAAAACGCGCCTTGTCAATCGCGCTGAAAAACGGGATTTTAGCGGCGCGGTCTGAAAATTCGCGTAAGGCGAGAATCGCGCCGACTTGCGCTAACGCCTCAATCTGCAAAACGCCGGGCATCACGGGCGCGTTCGGAAAATGTCCCTGAAAAAATTGTTCATTCACGGTTACTTGCTTGATGCCGACGATGCGCGTGCGCGGTTCGAGTTCGATGATTCGATCAACCAACAAAAACGGGTAGCGATGCGGCAAAATCTCTTGAATGGCGCGTGTATCGAGGACGATCATAAACTTGCGGTAAAAGCCGGTCTAAAATACCGGCAGCGGCACATATTTAACTGAAATATAATATCCCAAATTCGTTTGAGAGTATAAACCGGAAAGCGAAATTAGGAGCGCGGACGCTTTCGTCCGCCAACGAGTGCGAGCGAAGTTGTTCAGTTGTAATTGTGCGGCTCAATAATAATAGCGGTCTCGCGCTTTCGCGCTCGAAAGCGGACGAAAGCGTCCGCGCTCCAAAAAAAAGCCGCCGATTAATCGGCGGCTTTTTTAAATAAATCGTCTGAAAAGTTATTTTACAGCCGCGGTCGTCGGCGTGCGCGTATTGTAAAACGTGATGAAGTCTTTGGTGACATCATATTTATCATCGAACGCCAGAATCAATCCCGCGCCGTCGAGCTTCGATGCGTCGAGAATCATCATATAACCGTTTTTCTTGGCAAATTCCTGTAAAGCCACGCCGATGTCCTGACGAATCGGTCCCATTACCGCTGCGTCGCGGCGTTCGAGCTTGGCTTTATAATCTTCCTGCTTGCGCTTAAAGTCAATTTGCAGATTTTGGAATTCTTCGTATTTAGCCTGTGCCGTCGTTCTAAGTTTATCTTGAGCAACCGGAACTTGGGTATTTGTCTGGGTTAACTGTTTCTGATAGCCTTCGATTTCGGTCTGCAGAGCCTGAAGTTTGCTGTTCATCGTTTGCAGATTGGTAATATCGCCTTTCATTTCGGCATCAAGCGCGTTCATCGCCGAAACATATTTGGCAATGCCGCCCTTATCGGTATCGAAAGCCTGCGTGTTGATTACGCCGAGTCTGCCGGGCGTGGTTGTCGTCGGCTGCGTCTGGGCGAAAGCCGAAACTGCGAAAATTGCCGCGAAAGCAAAAATGGCGGCGATTGAACGAAATGTTTTCATTGTTTTTTGTAATACTCCTTAATTTTGTAAAAAAGGCTTTTTGGTAGCTTTTTGATTTTTGCCTTTTTAGAATCTTAAAATCGTGTTTTTGTTGCTTGCTGTTTTAATTTTTCGATAAAAAGAAAGCAATAATAATTTAACCGATTGCCGCCTGTCAACGCCCGCGAAGAATTGTGCGATGCGCTTAACTCTTTACTCGTTAAAAAGTTCTGCCGACCGTAAAACGAATGCCGTTTCTTTTACCCGGCAAAAATAAACCGGGAAGCTCGGCGGTATTTCCCAGCTTCGCGTTCGGGTTGAAATAGTAAATCAGGCGAAACGGAACGTTGACGACCGGAACCTGTACGCGCAGTTCCATTCCGACGCTCGAACGAAAATCTCCCAAACTATTGAACGCCGCGTCGTCAACGCGCAGAAGCGAATTGGTCTGCGCTTCGCCGCGTATGTAAAGCGGCGTAACGCCCGGCGGCAGCGTCGGGCAAATCGTCGTAATGCAAAAACGCGTTCTGAAATCGTTGGTCGTCAAAATACGGTCATTAAACAAAAGCAAACTTCCGAAGCTGGTTTCAAACGCGCTGTTTCGCAGAGCGAGATTCGTCAAAGTTCCCGCGCCGACAAAACGGTCGTCGTCAAGAAACGCGCTGTTAAGAGTTTGAATGCCGGTTTTTCTTAAATTGAAAACCGAACCGACATCGGCAAACGCCGCGAGCGAAACGGGACCGAAAATCGGAATGCGATATTCAAAATTTCCCAAAAGCTGCGTGTCACCGCCGATAAATTGATAATTTCTCGAAATCTGCGCTGAATTCGCGCCCGCCGAGCCGGTAAAAGTGCCGAGCTGCGTCAAATCGCTGACCAGATCGCCGTTTAATCCGGTTACCGGAACCGCCGTCCCGCTAACGTTTGAAGCGACGCGGACGTTGCGGCTCGTGACGTAACCGTCGAACGGCGCGATTGGTCCGATGGCGCGCGAATTGTAGCCGCGAATGTCGTATTCGCTGCCGAGAAAATAGCGTTCGTAAAGCGGAACGCCGCCGACGAACGCCAGCGAATTGGCGTTTCTGATTTTATCGGTAATGCCGAAGCTGCCGATTGTTCCGGCTTGCAGACGAAAGCCGAAAACTTCCGCGTTTTTCGAGCGGCGGCGGCGAACCGGAATAAATTGCGTGTATGAAATGCTCGGCTGATAAGTGCGGACATCGCCGCCCAAACCGCTCAGCGCGAACGAAGCCGAAAGCTGTCTGCCGCGCAAAGTATCAATGCCGTTTTCAGCCGGCTGGCGCGAATCGTAAACAAAGGTCGGGGTCACGCGGCTCGTGATAATGTTCGGTTGCGAATAAAGCACCGGAATCGCCAGTGAAGCGTTGCCCGAACTGTTGACCGACGGTTCGGTAATCGTCGTCGCCGAAAGCTGATACGACAAACCGATACGCGAAAGACGCGAAAACGCGCGTTTCGGCAAAAATTCCGACAGCGGCGCGGTGGCAAAAATTGAACCGCCGTAAGTGTTCTGCGTAAACAGGTTGCCGTCGTCGGTCGTCAAAGAAGCGTTGACATCGGTGTACAAGCTCGTCAGCAAATCCTGATTCTGCGACAGAAACGTGCCTTCGCCGAAGAATTTATAACGGCTGGCGAATAACGAGAAACCGACCGAAATCGGGCGGTCGCGGAAATACGGATTTTGATACGAAAATTGAAAGCTCTGCTGGCGGTTGCCGAGACCGAACGTGAACGATAAAACTTCGCCGCGTCCGAGCAGATTATTGGTCGAATATTCGAGTCCGAAGAACGAACCGCCGATCCCCGAAACGCCGCCGTTCAAGGAAATTTGCTGTCTGCCTTTTTCCTTGACCTTGACGATTAGATCAACGTCGCCCTGCTCGTCGTTCGTGCGTTTTTCAACGTCCTTGTCTTTATCGAGCGGATCGAAATAACCGGTTTGATTAAGCCGCAAAACCGAAACTTCGAGCGATTGCTGATTGTATATATCGCCTTCGTTAATCAGGAATTCGCGGCGCAAAACCTTGTCGCGCGTAAAAGTGTTGCCGGTGAATTCGAGCCGGCGCAGGCGAAATTGTTTGCCTTCGTCAATCGAGATTTTGATGTCCACGATGCCTTCGTTCGGATCAGCCGGATTGTCTTTGAACTCCGGGTCGAATTCGGCATCGTAAAGAATAAAACCCTGATTGCCGTAAACTTTTTTCAAGTTTTCGTAAACGCCTTCCTGCAAGCGTTTGCCGTCGGCGACTTCGCCTTTTTGCAAACCGATATATGACAGAATCTGCTGCTCGGAAAAAATCGAATTGCCTTCGACCTTTAATTCGCCGACGCGATAAACTTTGCCTTCAGTCACGGGAACGACAATTTTCAGCGTGTCGTCTTTAGAAGTAACAACCGGCAAAGGAAAGCTGCTCAGAAGCGGCAAACCGGTGCGCTTAAAGCCGAGTCCGACGACCTGCGGCTCGCCGATGCGCGCCTGAAAATAGCCTTTCGAAGCCATATACGAGCGCACGTTTTTCTGCAAATCGTATTGCAGTTTCTCAACGTCGAGAATATCGCTGCCCTTAAAGCGCGAAAGAATGCCGGTTTCTTTGACCAGCAAAAGCTGGTTGCGAAGCTCGCCGTCGGAAAAATGTTCGTTGCCTTCAAACTCGATATCCACGATGCGCGAACGGTTTCCCTGATCAACGTCGAACGTAATCGCCGTCGAAGTCGCCGAAACTTCTTCTTCGCTGACTTTCACGGTCGCATTCGGAAAACCCTTCGAGGCGAGCAATTCGCGGATGACGCGCACGCCTTTCTGCGCGTTGACCGGATTATATGCCGATTCTTTCGAGATGCCGACGCGCTTTTCACGAAACGCTTTTAAAACGTCGGATTCGGGAACGGCTTTCAAGCCTTGAAACTGCAAATCACGGATAATCGGCAATTCGACGACTTCGAAAATCACGCGCACGCCGCCGCGCGGCGCGTCTTCGGTCAGCACGCGCGTTTTCACTTTGTCGAAAAAGTTCAGCGATAAAAGCTGTTTCAAATCGTTTTCGACCTGCGCCTGATTGTAAACGTCGCCCGTGCGGGTTTTGATATAATAAAGAAGGTCTTCGTCGCGCAGACGGCGATTGCCCTGAATATCAACTTCTTCGACCGTTTGCTGTTGATTAACCGTTTCGGGTGCCGCCGGATTTACGTTTGTTTTGCCAAGTGTTTCGGCGGCAAAAGCGAACGCCGAAAAGACGAAAATCAGTAAAACAAGACCGGACAAGCGAACAATAGACATAAAACCGTTTTCCTTATAACTGCAAGATTTTTCGGCTTTTATGCAAACCGCATAAAAATTAACCGTAGAATTCAAAATAAAAATCTCAAGTATTAAAATTAATAAAGGCTTTTCGAGTTGGGTTTAACGCGCTGGGAGTTTGATTCTCCGGCTTCTTTTCAGGTTGCCTTAACCGACGCATAAACCGAACATCAAACTTCGGAATTATACAGATAATTTTGCAAAAAGGAAAAAGCGCAAAAGTCTTTGTTAAAAGATTTTCGCGCTTTTTCCTTAAATGTTTACGCTAATTATACTTTTTCCAAAACTTCGTCTTCGAGTTCTTCGAGGCGAATCGAGCGAAAATTCAGCCGGTCGTTTTCGCAAAAAACTTCGACCAGACTTTCTTTTTTCAAATCGCCTTGAATCAACGCTTCGGAAAGCTCGTCTTCGACGTTCTTCTGCAAAGCGCGGCGCAGCGGGCGCGCGCCGTAACTTTTATCGGCGCAGGTTTTTTTGATCAACCACTGTTTCGCTTCGTCGGTCAGACGAATCTGCATCGGCAAATGCGCGAGCATTTCGTTGAGCTTGCCGATTTGCAAATCAATAATCTGCGCTAAATCCGCGTCCAAAAGCTCGTCGAAAATGATGATTTCGTCGAGCCGGTTGATAAATTCCGGCGCGAAGGTTTTTTTGACTTCGCTCATCACCTGGTCTTCCATCTTCTGGCGCGAAGCGTCCGCGCCCGTCTGAAAACCGAGCGTCGCGCGTTTTTGGATAAATCGCGCGCCGATGTTGGAAGTCATAATAAAAATCGCGTTTTTGCAGTCAATCTGATTGCCCTGCGCGTCGGTCAAAACACCGTCCTCAAAAACTTGCAGCAAGATGTTAAATAAATCGGGATGCGCTTTTTCCACCTCGTCGAACAAAACGAGCGAATACGGAGCGCGGCGCAGTTTTTCGGTTAATTGCCCGCCTTCTTCGTGTCCGACGTAGCCCGGCGGCGAGCCGATAAATTTGGCGACCGTGTGTTTCTCCATAAATTCCGACATATCGAATCTCACCAGCGAACGCTCCGAGCCGAACAAAAACTCTGCCAAACTTCGGGCAACTTCGGTTTTGCCGACTCCGGTCGGACCGAGGAAAAGAAACGAGCCGATTGGACGATTCGGATTTTTCAAACCGGCGCGCGAACGGCGGATTGCTCTCGCCAGCGCGGAAATCGCCGGACGCTGCGAAATAATCCGGCGGTGCAGCTCGCTTTCGATATTCAGAAGTTTTTTCGCTTCTTCCTGTTTGATTGATTGAACCGGAACGCCCGTCCAGCGCGCGATGACTTCTTCCACGTCGTCCTTGGAAACTTCGACGGCGAAAAACGAATCTTCCAGAGTTTTCAATTCAAACTGGAGCAGTTGATCTTCATTCGTCACCTTTTTCCAATTTTCGACCGCTTCTTTCCACGAAGGCTCGGACTGCGCTTCCTGTCGGTAACGCAATTTGGCGCGCGAACCGGCTTCGTCTAACACGTCAATCGCCTTATCGGGCAAAAATCGGTCGGGAATATAGCGGTTCGTTTGAAAAACGGCGGCTTCTAGAGCTTCCTTTGAATAGCGAATCTGGTGAAACGCTTCGTATCTTTCCGCCAAACCCTGCACGATTCGCAACGCTTCTTCTTCGCTCGGCGGCACGACTTTGACGGATTGAAAACGGCGTTCCAAAGCTTTGTCCTTTTCGATTGATTTGCGAAATTCCTGCGGCGTGGTCGCGCCGACGCACTGAATCTCGCCGCGCGATAACGCCGGTTTCAAAATATTCGCCGCGTCCAGCGTTCCTTCCGCCGAACCCGCGCCGACCAGCGTGTGCAGCTCGTCTATAAAAACGATGTATTCGTCGTGTTCCTTTAATTCGGCGATGATTTTTTTGAGGCGTTCTTCAAACTGCCCTCGATATTTCGTGCCGGCGACGATTAATGATAAATCGAGCGACAGAATGCGTTTGTTTTCCAGAAACGAAGGCACGTTTTTATCCACGATGCGCTGCGCCAAACCTTCGATAATCGCGGTTTTGCCAACGCCCGCTTCGCCGATTAAAACCGGATTGTTTTTCGTCCGGCGGCAGAGAATTTCGATGATGCGCTCGACTTCCTTTTCGCGTCCGATCAGCGGGTCGAGCTTCCCGTTCGCCGCGTCAACCGTCAAATCTCTTGTAAATTCCTGCAAATTCGGCACGTCGGTTTTTTCCTTGCCGCCGCTGCCGCCGAGCGCGTAAAAATTCGGAAAACCGTTTTGACGGGCGATTTCCTCGCGCACGTCTTTGGCGCGCAAGCCGTATTGGTAAAGAATTTCCGCCGCAATCGAGCGTTCCTGGCGAACGAGCGCGAGCAGAATATGTTCGGGTCCGATGTGGCGATTTTTTAACTGCTGACTTTCTTCATTGGCAAGCTGGAGAATGCGTTTCGTTTCCGGCGCGAGATGCAGCTCGGCGGATTGCGGAATGCGTTCACGAAGCACGATGCGCTCTTCGACTTCGCGCCGCACGGCTTCGACCGAGAGGCTGCCGCTGAAAGGAAAATATCTCGCCGAGATGGTTTTGTCTTCGCGCATCAAACCCAACAGAATATGTTCGGGCGAAATGACTTGCGAACCGTATTGCAAAGCCTCGTAACGGGCGAAAAAAATCACCCGCCGCGCTTTTTCCGTATAGCGTTCAAACATAAAATAAATGCTTCAGACTTAAAAAATAAAAACGGTTGATAATACGAGTCTGAACCGTGTCGCTGAATTTATCAAGACTAGAATTTTTCGACTGCTTCAATATAGTTTCAAAACGCTTTAAAATCCAGATATTAACTCAAGAAAAATAAAAACTTAGCCTCGCGCGCCGTTCGCGGAAAAATCTTGACAACACACTCGAATGATTGTAAATTGAAGATGATTTCACATACCCCAATAATTTAAGTTCGTAAAAATTCCCGACGAGATTTTTACCTTTCGATTTATCAATTTACAAAACTGATGAATCACGCTTCGACAATAATTTTTTAATCAGCGGGAAATTTACGAAATGCGTCTGCGATTCGATTCACGACTCTACAAAAGCGTTGCGATTTTTCGGTTCTTTAATCGAAAAATTGACGACGCTTTTTTGTCCGAGCCGCCGTTCTTAACTTTTTCACCGCTTCAAATACTTCAAACCTCAGGAGGATTTCACCGATGCCACAGGACGACAAAGCGCGAGCTTTACAAATTATCAACCAATACACCGACGCAGGCGGTCTTAACGTAGCCGCTTTATGCGATCACCTTTCAAGAATCGTGATGACTTTTCCCTACACGGTTTTTGAAATTTTTAACATTTTAACCGAAAGACAATTCAGCCAGTCCGATCACGAATGGGTTTGCAGAGATTTAATCAGCCGAATCAATTTGGCAAATTTAGCTTTACTCGCCGCGTCCATTCACGGACAGATATTACTTGAAAGAATTCAATATATTTTGAATTGTCAATTCAATATCGGCGACCAAACTTGCGGTTACATCGCAGCAGCAAACGTGCGGGCGAAAGAATTAGAAGCTAAAAATTATTGCGGCGTTAATCCGGTTACTGGAAAATACGGACTTAGAAAGGACAAACCAATGGGTGGGTTTAGATTAGGAGGCTTAGGCAATATAAGACCGGGACACGGCGGACCCGGCGGCTATAGGGAGAGAAGAGACGGTGGACATAGTGGAGTTGATATTGTCGCTCCGGTCGGCACACCGGTTGTTGTAAGTAATTCAGGCAAAGTCATAAAGATTGTGAGGAAATTTGAACTTGCATATACTTCAAAAGAACGTTCCGAACAAAACGGCGGTTACGGTAATGCCGTAACCATTAAATATAATGTTGGAATATATGGATATTATGCTCATTTAACGAGCATTAGCATAGAAGAGGGAGATGTTAGGCAAGGCGATGTCATTGGAACTGCTGGGAGAACCGGCAATGCAAATAATAAAGAGCAGCCTCCGGGAGATGACCATCTTCATTAAGCAAGATTTAGAGAGCCTTTTAATCAGGAAAAAGGTCGCCCCGATGGTTCACAAAAATCATCGTGGATAGACCCTATCGAATCTCTAAATAACCCGTGTCAATAAAGACAGAGAATATGAACAACAAGAAAATCGTATGAAAACATTATTTTTAGCTTTGTTTCTAATTGTAGGTTTTTCTGTCGGCAATCTGCTTATTTTCCAAAATTCTTGCAAAAGCAAACCGGCGGTGGGCAACGTCGAGAATAATCAGAAAATTGGCGACTCAGAGACACCCGCGCCGACTCCAAAGACTTCTCCAGCACAGATAAAATGGCAACCGTCGGAGTATCTTGGCATCACGCCCGGCAAATCAACCGAAAGGGATGTCAAAAAACTTCTCGGAAAACCGGAATGGGAAGGCGACGACTCAGAGGAAGACAAAGACTTCAAGAAAGACCCGGAGTTTAATAAGTTGTTGCAATATCCGAAAGGAATTGAAGTAATTGTCGGCAAAAAGACGAAAATCACAAAAACTATTGGTATTTCTTATCCCGAAATTACCAAAAAAGAAGTGATTGCAAAATACGGCAACAATTATTTTGAAATAGAATCGAGCGAATCAACGTGCATAAAGAATAATCAAAAAAACGGCAGTTCTGACAAACAAGCGAAAAACTATCCGATTGTGCTGGTTTATCCTGAAAACGGTATGAGCGTTGTTGTGAATAAAGACGATGAAATAGTCGGAATTTGGTATTCATACAAGTGTAATGAATAAAAGATTGAAAATGATTTTACAGGCTGAATGATATTTGTCAGGTTTATGAAACTATTGCTTTCGGGTTTGTTTTTAATAGCTGGCTTGGTCGTCGGCAATTTGCTGGTTTTTCAAAATTCTTGTCGGGTAAAATCGGCGGCGGACAACATCACGGATAATCGAGAATCTCAGATGATTGAAACAATTTTTCCGACACCTCTTCCTTCTCCATCGTTAATCAAATGGCAACCGTCAGAATATCGCGGCATCACGCCCGGCAAATCAACTTATAAAGATGTCATAAAACGCTTCGGAAAACCGAAAGGCGATTCTAACCCGGAAGGTTGGGAAGAAGTCGAAAATCCGATTCCCAAACAAGCCGGGATAAATATAAAGCTGACAAGCGCGCCCGGCATAAATAACGAGAAAAGCACTTGGGAGATGGGTTGGGAGTTAAGAATTATTGACGGCGATACGCTCTTCGATTTAGCGAAAAGCGGCGAGTTGATGAAAGACGGAAGCGATGTCAAGCACGGCGAATTGATCGCAAAAAGTTCGTTTAAGAAGAGCGATTTGTCGCAAATGAAAAATCGTGAAACGAATCTGCAAATTCCGTTTGACGAAAAAACAATCGAAAAATTAAAAATCGAGCTTCAAAATTCTTTCCCGAATCAAAACTCTCCCGATAACAAAACGAACGCCAAAACGAGACCGGCTGAAATAAAATTGCAGGTATTTTTATTTTATGCCAACGCCTTGATTTATGACGCTAAACTCAAAAAAAGCGTAATTGTTCCGTTTGACTGGATTATGCCTTTTTCGCGTCATCCAAACGCGAAGTTTGAGATGACGATTGACATAAATCCTGATGGCTCATATGGCAAAAGAATAATTCTTCCCCAAAAGTCAACAAATACCATCACGATTCCCGCTAAACAGTAAGGTAAAAATTATGAAAAAGATTGCTTCGCTTTTTATTTTATTAATTTTTCCAATCGCCGTTTTCTCGCAAAAGTCCGCGCCGCAGTCAAAAACTGCGACGGTTACATTTTCTTTGCTCGATTTGCCCGGCATCGCAAATGAAAAAAGTTCTTGGGAAGTCAGTTTTGAGTTGAGACTTACAAATGAAACGATAGAGTATGAAGCATCAAAAGTAGGCAGATTGAAAAATATGTCGGAGGGAGAAAAAATAGGCGATTTAATATATAAAAATTCTTTCATCAAAAAATCGCTCGCCGACTCTCGAAATCGCAAAGTCGTTTTGCAAATTCCGCTCAGTGAAGAAATTCAAAAAAAACTGGAAAACGAACCGAAAAATCGCATCAATCTTTCAAAAGTTAAAATCACTGATGAAATAATCAAAAAATCCAGAGAAGACGAAGCCAGAGCGCAAGTGTTTTTGTTGTATGCAACGGCGATAGTTTATGACGCAAAATTGAAAAAGAATGCGGTAATTCCCTTAAACTTTCTGATGAATTATAGAAATTATCCGTCGCTCAATTTTTCGGTCAATCTAAAATTGACGAGCGACGGCTATTCGGCAAACATAAATTTGTCCGAAGATAAAACCTTAAGAACAACGACCGTCAAACCGCAAACTCAATAGGAGAAGATTAAATGAAAAAACTAATAATTTTCTTGGCAATTTTGCTTTTTTCGATTCCCGCTTTTTCACAAAAAACCGCGCCGAAATCCACGCCGAAAAATTTGACCGAAAAGGAACAGCGATTAACGGCACAAAGATTTCAAGCCGTTTCAATGATTACAAAAACCGCCGGCGAAGCGACTTTTTGGGAAGATAAAAAAGCGGCGGTCGAGGCGTTGGCGGACGCGGCGGATTTGCTTTGGGAAGACAACGCGGCGCAATCGGCGAAATGGCTGACGAAGGCTTGGAATATGACCGGCGAAGTTGACGAAGCTCCGAAAGATGAAAAGCTGCGCGAATTTTTTACCCGTTCAGATAAATCGGAATTGCAAACAACGGTTTTGAAAGTCGCCTACAAACGCGATTCGCAGCTTGCCGAAAAGTTCATCAAACAACTGGCTGATAAGGAATCGGACGAAAAAAAGGACAGAGGCGCGTTCGACGATAAAACCGCGCGCAGCGAACAATATTTGCGATTGGCACAGGAAGCGGTCGCAACGAACCCGAATCTGGCGTTCAGTTTGGCGGAAAAAAGTTTGGCGGACGGAATTTCGTTTTCGTTGCAGAGCATTCTCACCGAATTAAGAAAGAAGGATGTAAATCTGGCAAATCGTTTGTTCGATTTGGCGTTGGCGCGCATCAACGCGCCCGACGAAGCGCAAATTTTAACGGGTTATCTTTTCAAATCCGGCTACACAATCGGAATTAGTTCGAGCGGCGGAATGATCGTCGCCGTTAATCCGTCGCAGGAAAATCTGCCCGCCGTCGCCGCGTCCGAACCCGCGCGGGCGAAAAATTTTCTCGGCGCGGTTTATCAAAATTTCTTCGCGCGTCAGATTTCGCTTGACACGCCGGAAGGCAAAATCAGAGCCGCGGGCATTTTAGTTTTAGGCAATAACATCGTCGGACAATACAATGCATACGCGCCCGAATTGGCGCAGCCGGCGCGAAATTTTCTCGCGCAGTTGCAGGCGCAGTTATATCCGAACAGCGAAAATCAATCGTCGGAAAAAGACGAACGATTGAGCAGCTTGCCGAAAGACGCGACAAAAGAAGAAATTTACGACGCGCTGATCGGCGATTTGGAAGCGCGAGCCGACAGGGAAATCGATCCGGTCGCCAAAAAAATCGCTTATATTAACGCCGCGCTCGCCACCAAACCGGAAGATTACAAACGCGGAAAACAAATCGCCGAAAAAATTGACGACGAAAATTTACAGGCGGATGCCGTTTCGTTTTTGATTTACCGCGCCGCTCTGCGCTTTGTCGAAAAAAAGGAGATTGAAATTGCCGAAGAACTCGCGCCGCAGATAAAGGAAGTTTTGCGTCGCTCGGTCGCCAAAATCGCCGTCGCGCAAAATCTGCTGCAAACGGACAAAAGCAAAAAAATCGAACAGTCGCAGATTGATTTTAAAAAGCAGAGAGCATTCGCACTACTCAACGATGTCCAGCGCGATTTGCGAAACGAAGACGCTTCGCCGGATTCGGTCAAAATCCTTTTCGGCGCGAGTGCGACCGCCGCAAAATTCGACCGGACGCAGGCGTTTATTTTACTCGAACAAGCCGTTCAGACAATCAACAAGCTCGACAGATTCGATCTCAAGGAGAATTCCGCGCCGCGTCTCGGCATTGACGTTTCCTCGTCTTCGAGCGCGACGGTTTCAACGCCCGATTTGGGTTTCGGTTTCAGAAGCGCAGTCGAATCTTTAATTGAAACGGATTTTGAACAAGTCGCGTCGCTCGTCGAACGATTAACGGTAAAGGAAACGCGCGGCACCGGGCGAATCGAAACCGCCAAGTTATTTTTCCGGCGCAATAAAGACGCGCTCGCCGCGCTGGACAAAAAATTAGTTTCAGAATAAAAATGCGGAATAGTTGAAAAGGTGAAAAGTGTAAGGTGATAATTTTTCGCTCGAAAATCCATCACTTATAACTTTTCACTTTTCACTTATTCCGAAGCAGCGAACTCAAAAAATTGCCAGCCCAAAATTTTTATTTCGATGCAAGTTTTTATTGAAACAGACGGAAAATTATTTGCCCTTAAAAACAGGCTTGCGTTTTTCCAAAAACGCCGCCACACCCTCTTTTTTGTCTTCGGTCGAAAAACAAATCGCAAACAAATCAATCTCGCGGCGCAAGCCTTCGTCGAGGTTCGAGCGCGACGCGAATTTGACGGCTTCTTTCGACATTTGCAGGGCAATCGGCGATTTTTCGGCGATTTTCGCGGCGAGTTCCATCGTTTTCGTTTCGAGTTCTTCCGCCGTGTAAATGTAATTGACCAGTCCGTAATCGAACGCCGTCTGCGCGTCAATCATATCGCCGGTCAAAATTAATTCCATCGCCTTCGATTCGCCGATCAGCCGCGGCAAACGCTGTGTTCCGCCGCCGCCGCAGATGATTCCCAAATTTATTTCCGGCTGTCCGAAACGCGATTTATCGCTTGCCGTACGAATGTCGCACGCCATCGCCAGTTCGTTGCCGCCGCCCAGACAAAATCCGTTAATCATTGCGATAACCGGTTTCGGAAAAAAATCCAAAACCGTGAAAAGCGAACGCGAATTCATCGTATCGCGCTGCTCGACCGGCGACGCATCGGCGAATTCGGAAATGTCCGCGCCCGCGACAAATGCTTTTTCGCCCGCGCCTTTGATGACGACGACTCTCGTTTCCGAATCAGTTTTCAGTTCGTCGAGAATTTCCACGCCTTCGATATGAACCGTTGAATTCAGAGCGTTTAATTTGTCCGGGCGATTAATCGTTAAAACGGCGATACCGGCTTTTTTTTCCACCAGAAATGTTTCATAATTTTTCATAACTTAAAATATAAAATTGCCTTCACACGAAAGTCCAAAGGAAAAATCGAAAAGGCAAACAGCGCAGAATTTATTTCCCGCTTTTTGCCTTTTCGATTTTTGAATTATTTATTCTTCTTCTTCGGCTTGATCGTCGGCGACCCACGCGACGAACAGGCGCAGCCAGTTGTCTTTCGGTTCGGTGATGATGACACCGATGCGGTTTGTGCCGTAAACCGCCGGAGAGATTCTGACGACTTCCGCCTTGACTTCGACCGGCACGCCGTCGGGACGGTGCGAGCGCAGATACAAATTTTCGCCGGGCGCGACCGTTTGATTCAGGTGAAAAAGCGTTCCGGTCGTTGAAATATCGTCGGTTTCGGTCGGTTCACTCCACGCCGCGCCGTCGTCCGAGCGACCCGAAACGACAACCGGCAGCCGCAGAGCCATCCGCAGCGCGAACCGTTTTTCCTCGAATTGAGTAGATGTATTCGTTGACATAAACAGCCTAAATACTCTTGAAATTTATAAAACGTCAAAAAGTTTAACACGAAAAGATACAAACAGATAAATGATTTTTTTCAAATGTCGGAAATAAATTCCCGGAAACCGGAAATTACTAAAAATAACAACCGTCGCGGCGCGTGTTCGACTAACCCGTCTATGGCTGGTTATACTGTCAACATCAAAAGAAAAAGCAGCATCAAACATCAAATTTAAAGGAAAAAGAATTCGTAAAAACTCGTATGCCGGAAAAGGAAATCAACAAAAAAGTCGTCATTTTAGGTTCGGGACCGGCGGGTTTAACCGCCGCCATCTATGCTTCGCGCGCGCAATTAGAGCCGCTCGTCATAGACGGACCGCAGCCCGGCGGACAATTAACCATCACGACCGATGTCGAAAATTATCCGGGCTTTGCCGCCGGAATTATGGGACCCGAATTGATGAACCAATTTCGCGCCCAGTCCGAACGGTTCGGCACGGAAATCTTAAACGTGTGGATTGACCGCGTTGATTTGTCAAATCGCCCGTTCACGCTCTACGGCAAGGAAAGCGCAGAAAGCGAAGACATTTCGACGATTATCAAAGCCGAAACTTTAATAATCTCGACCGGCGCGTCCGCCAAATGGCTCGGCGTGCCGGGCGAAGAACCAGTTCCCGTCGGCTTGGGCGGCAACGGCGTTTCGGCGTGCGCGACGTGCGACGGATTTTTTTTCAGAGGTAAAGATGTCGTCATCGTCGGCGGCGGCGACACCGCGATGGAAGAAGCGATGTTTTTAACGCGCTTCGCCACAAAAGTAACCTTAATGCACCGCCGCGACAGCTTCCGCGCGTCGAAAATTATGCAGGACAGAGTTTTCCAGAACGATAAAATCGAGATAATGTGGAACACCGGCATCCGTGAAATCGTCGGCACAAAGGAAGCGGGCGTAACGGGCGTAAAAATCTTCAACACCGAAACGAACGAAGAAAGCGATTTTCCGACCCAAGGCGTTTTCGTCGCCATCGGACACAAACCGAACACCGACCTTTTCAAAGACGTGCTGGAGATGGACGAAACCGGTTACCTAAAAACCGAAGGACGCACAATGAAAACCAACATCGCCGGAGTCTTCGCCTGCGGCGACGCGCAGGATTCGTATTACCGCCAAGCCATCACCGCCGCCGGTTCCGGCTGTATGGCGGCGATTGATGCCGAAAGATTTCTCGTCGAACACGGCGAAGCGGTCAAGCAGACGGAAACGAATTGGTAAATTGAGTTGGAGGCGAAGTAAAAGAGGCATCTCAGAAAATTTTCTGAGATGCCTCTTTTACTTCGCCCACTCGTCGGCGATCTTCACATCAACTTTAACGGGAACTTTTGTAATATATTCTTCGCCCGCCGCGCACATTGATTTGTTTAATTTTTCCGCCGCGCTTTCGGCTTCGGCTGCGTCGGCTTCGACGATGATTTCGTCGTGGACGATGTTGACAAGACGCGCCGATGTGCCGTTGATTGATTCCTGTAAAAGATGCAGAGCGCGTTTTAGAATGTCGGCGGACGAATTATGCGTTACTAATCCGTTCGCCATAAATTTTGAAGTTTCGCTGTCCACGACATCGAACATATCAATCCATTCGTCGGTTATCTCGACCGATTTTATGCGAACGGCGCGACCATAGATTTTATTTTGGTGCTGATTGCTGAAAATCGCTTCCGCCTTTTTCTGTTTGCTTGAATTGATGAATCCGATTTTCCGGCTGAAGATCGGCATATCGCGTTTCAATATGCAGACGTTGATGCGGTCGGCGCATTGATTGAGGCGACCGCGAATGCCGAATAACGATAAAGCCTGCTGAACTTCACGCGCCCAATCCAAATAAAAGTAACTGCCTTTGCCAAAGGTTAACACCGCGCCGTCCCGGTTGACCGTTCCGTCGCCGTCGAACATTCCGCGCAGGTAACCGGCAAGCAGGCGGCTGTTTTGCCAGACGAAATCGGGAATTTTATTTTTTATACCCGAATTCTGCACTTGTCTTGCCAATCCCAAAGCGGAAACGGTCAAAAAATAAATCGGCTGCGTGCCTCTGCCGCCGGTTCCGGTTCGTTCGTAAACGTGACCGAACGCCTGAGAGGATTTTCTTAATTTATCGAGAATTTCCTTTTCGTGTTCGGCGATTAACAAATAAAGTTGGTGATTCGTCGTCGAACCGTCGGAAGCCAATCTTCCCAGCCATTCGCCGAGTTCGTCAGGCGCATTTACCATATTCGACAACGAAGCGCGGCTCGCATTGTGAGATTTCCCGGCTTCAAATTTCGGTAAATTCAAACGGCACTGCCAATCGCCAATCGCTTCGGTGATAACGACGTAATTTCCCTTAACAAATTCGGCGGGCGTTCGCCAACTCTTTCGTCCGTTCACGTCAATCGTGAGAAACTTATGGTTCGGACTGCATTCAATATAATTACCGCCCCAAAATTCAACTTTGACTAACTGTTTGCGCCCACTGTAGGCGACTTTAGCTTTCGCAAAGCGTTCACCGTCCCAAACCGAAACGTCTTGACCGGCAAGTTTTTCGATTTGAATGTAGCCGAGAGTTTTTTCAAAGATTCTTGTCGCGCCGCTGACGCAGCCTTGAATCGGCATATTTTTGCCGTTTCTTTGGGCTAAAGACGCGGCTTTGCGGTCTTCTTCGTCAAAGCGGAAACGTGATAATCTGCCCGAGGCGGTGCGGGCGGCGCGTTCGGTCGTCACCTTGCGGGCAGCTTCGCGGAGCCACGAATCGAGTCCGCGATAGGTGGCGAAATATTTTCGCATAATGTCTTCGGCGGCGGTTTGCGTCAAGCCAGTCATCATGGCGAAACGCTGTGAGCCGATGCCGTAAACGACACCGAAATTTAAGCGTTTGGCGAAGCTGCGCTGATCTGTAGTTACGTCTTCGGGCTTGACGTTGAAGACCTGCGCGGCAGTCGTCGTGTGGAAATCTTCGCCGGAAATAAAGGCTTTGATGAAGTTTTCGTCTTTTGAAAATTCGGCTAAAATTCTGAGTTCGACCTGCGAATAATCGGCGATTATTAATTTTCTGCCTTCGGGCGCGCGAAAGCATCTTCGATAGGCTTCTTCGTGCGGAATTTGCTGAATATTCGGTTTGCTGCACGAAAATCTGCCGGTCGGCGCGCCGATTTGCCGAAAATCGGCGTGAATTCGATTGGTTTTCGGGTTGATGAAATCTAAAATATTTTCGCCGAAGCTCGAAAGCGATTTTGCCACGCCGCGGTATTCCAATAATTTGCCGACGACCGGATATTCGTGCGCCAGCGGCTGTAATTGCCAGCCGCGCGTCGTTTCGGGAACGGGAACGCCGAGATTTTTCAGCGCGTCGGTGACCTGCGTCTGCGAATCGAGATTGATTTCCGCGATGCCGAACAGAGACGCTTGCGCCACGCCCGCCGAAAGCATCTGTTGCAGTTCGAGCGCGACCCGGCTTTGCGAAATTTTTACTTTTTCGAGCTGTTCGCGCCACCGCGCCGCGTCGAGATAAAAACCGTTCAGCTCCATCTGGGCAATCGGCAGCACGCAGTCGAATTCGAGTTTGGCGACCTTGATGAGCGCGTCCTGTTTCAAACGCTCGACGATTTTTTCGCGCAGCGGAATCATCGTCGCCGCGTCGCGCGCCGCATATTCGATTTGCGACTGCGACAGTTCGGGCGCGCTCCAATCGCTGACTTGCTCGCTTTTGTCGAGTTCGGTGTTGAGAAAATAACTCGTTACGTCGGCTAAGGAATGCCGGCGACCGTCGTCGCCCGCCGAGATAATCTGGCTGGCGAGCAAAGTGTCGAACGTGCCGCCGAGCCGCACGCCCAAATGATACGAAATCCATTTCGCGTCGAACTTGGCGTTGTGCGCGATTTTGATCGGCTTCGGCGCGGCGAGCAAGTCTCTGAGCGGCGCGAGTTCTTCGCTCGTTCGCAAATCGCCGCGCTCGGCAAACGGTTTCAAATCAATGATTTTCGCATCCTTGCCCGTGCTGAACTGCACGAGCCGCAAATTGCCCTGATACGGGTCGAGCGCGGTCGTCTCGGTGTCGAAGCCTAGAAAATCTTCGCCGCGCAGCGATTCGCACACCGTTCGCAAGGTTTCCGCGTCGGTAATTAACTGAAAATAAATTTCCATAATTCAATCGTAAAAGTTCGAGGTTCAAGGTTCAAGGTTCAAAATCGAAATTCCGCGTTCTTTGTCTTAAAATTTGAACCTTGAACCTCGAAATTTGAAACCTTGAACCTGAAACCTTGAACCTTGAACTTGAAACTTCAAATTAGCTGTTTACCATTTGCCGTTTTTAATCTATACTTGTGGACAGTTTGCCGGATGATGAAGATTTTCCATTCAACTAACCGTTAGATTGGGCGAACGAAAAGGATTAGAAAAGAATTTTAAGATCAAGGCTTTTTTAGGAAAAGAGCATTTTAGACGGGTTTGACGCGCGAGTTAGAAGAAATAACGCGCTCCTCGTCGAAAAGAAAAAACCGAAGCGATTGACGACCGTTTTCGTTGAAAAGGATTTAGCGCGAGAAAAACTCTGAAGTTCCAATTTGTTTTGAAATACAAAAACCAAAAACAAAAAACTTAAATCAAACGCCAAAATCCGCTCAGATATTCGAGTTAAAATCCGAAGTTTAAAAATTCTCCGAAAATCCCAATTTTCATCATCGACGGCACGCGACAAAATCGGCGGCGAGCGGTCTGTCTGTGCGTATTAACAAACGCTTCGACGCGCCTCTTAATTTATCACTGCCGAAACGAAAAAAATGATTAGTAAAATATGTCAAAAGAAATGATTATCAGCGTCAACGGACGCGAAAAAAAGATCGCCATTCTCGATAACGGGCGCGTCTCGGAGTTTTATATCGAGCGCGGCGACGAAGAAAATTCGGGCATCGTCGGCAACATTTACAAAGGGCGCGTGATGCGCGTTTTGCCCGGAATGCAGTCGGCGTTCGTCGAAATCGGTTTGGAGCGCGACGCGTTTCTCTACGTTTCCGACTTTTTCGACGAAGAAGAGGAAATCGAGCGCATCGTGATGGAAAAATCGAAAAAAGTCTCGCCCGAAGACGCGCGCCGCGAAGCCGACGAACAGATTCAAAAAGCCCGCCTCGAGCGCGAAAAACAGATGGAATCCGTGCAGGAACTCGCCGAACCGATGGCGGACGGCGCGGAAGCTTCCGGCGAAACGGAAATTTCCGGCGAAGAGGGCGCGACGGAGGATTTTAAGGAAGCCGCGCCCGTCACGAACAAACGCGACGAAAAACGCGGAAAAATGCGCCGCGACCGTAAAGTCAAAAACGCGCCGGCGGAAGATTTCGCCGGAGAAAAATCCGGCGCAAATTTCGGCGAAGATTTTCAAAACGAACCGGAAGACGCATCAGCGGGCGATTTGTTCGGTAAATCGGCGGACCGGGACGAAACGCAAACGGCGGAATTTGAATCGCCGACGCTGTTCGATCTCGACGATTCGGGTTTCGAGCGCGTCGTGGACGACGAAGAAACGACCGGCGATATGTTCAAGGACGCATACCGGCAGGAAGCGATTGTGGATAAGGTGCGCGCCGTCGAATTCGATATGGAAGGCGCGGCGACCGCCGAAGTCGGCTCTCTGCTCGATTCGGTAACGAGCATCGGCGGATTCGAGCGCATCGCCGACGAAGACGAAGATCAGACGGCAATCGAAACTCAAAAACCGAAAAGCGGTCGCGGCAATCGCGGAAGAAGTAAACCGGCTAAATCAGGCGCGGAAACAGCGACGACGGAAAAAACCGCGCCGCCGACCGAATCTGAAACAGATGAAGACGCGGAAGCGAAATCCGACAAAAAAAGCCGCGCCAAATCTAAAAAAATAATTGAAGACGGCGACCCCGAGATGTCCGAAGCGGCGAAAGCGGCGAGCAAAAAGAAGGATCGCGGCGGCAAAAAAGCGGGAAAAAAAGATCAAAAGCAACCGCTCGAAGACGCGGAAGCGAGCGTTAAGGAATCAGACCGAACGGCGGAAATGGCGGTCAGACGCGGCGGGCGCAATCGTCGCCGCCCGAGCGTCGGCGGCGATCAGGAGCGCGGCGGACGACCCGAAACGGACGATAGCAGAAGCGCGCCGCGCGGCGAAGAAGTTGAAACCGAACAGCAAGCGGAACCCCCACGCCCGAACAATTATCGAAACGGCGGCGATACCCGGCGCGAAAGCAGCCGCGCCGACAACCGCAATGATAATCGCAACGACAACCGCAACGAAAATCGTAGCGACAGTCGCAGCGATAACCGAACCGACAGTCGCGGCGACAATCGAACCGACAATAACCGGCGCGAGCGCAGCAGCGGCGGCGGCGGCAATCGCCGCGAGCGCAATCAGCCGACGATTACCGATCTTTTGCGCGAAGGTCAGGAAATCCTTGTTCAGATTGCCAAAGAGCCGATTGCCAAAAAAGGCGCGCGCATCACGTCGCACATCGCTCTGCCCGGACGCTTTCTGGTTTATATGCCGACGATTGAACATCTCGGCGTGTCGCGCAAAATCGAATCGGCGGGCGAGCGCAGCCGTCTGAGAGTGGCGATTCAGAAAATTCGCGCCGAAGAAGAAGTGCCGTCGGGCGGCTTTATCGTGCGCACCGCTGGTGTCGGTGTTCCCGAACAGGATTTGCGGCAGGACGCGCGTTATCTGGTTCGCACGTGGCTCGATATGAAAAAGAAGGCGGAAAAATCGAAATCGCCCGCGCTCGTGCATCAGGATTTGGATATTATTCAGCGTCTGCTTCGAGACCAATTATCCGATGATTTCACGGCGATTCGCGTTGATTCCGAAGAAGAATATCAGCGCATCGTCGAATTCATCAACCGCATCCAGCCGCGCCTCGTCAACCGCGTCAAACTTTACACGCGCGAGAATCCGATTCTGGAAGAATACGCCGTGCAGGAAGAAATCGACAAGGCGCTGAAACCGCGTGTGTGGCTAAAATCCGGCGGCTATCTCGTCATCAATCAAACCGAAGCTCTCGTAGCGATTGATGTCAACACCGGCAAATTCGTCGGCAAAGGCAACGCCCGTCTGGAAGATACGATCACGAAAACAAATATGGAAGCGGTTGACGAAATCGCCCGCCAGATTCGGCTGCGCGATCTCGGCGGAATTATCGTGCTTGATTTGATTGATATGGAAGACCGGCGCAACCGCAACAAGGTCGCGCAGGCTTTGCAGGAAGCACTGTCGAGCGATAAATCGCCGACCAAAGTTTTATCGTTCAACGACTTCGGTTTGATTATTATGACGCGCAAGCGGGTCAAACAATCGCTGGAGCGAACGATGTGCGCGCCGTGCGAATACTGCGAAGGCGCGGGCTGGGTAAAATCGGCGCAAACCGTCTGTTTCGAGATTTTAGAGGAAGCGCGAAGATTAGCGAAAAGCGTTGACGACGTGAGGCAGACAACTTTGAGAGTTCACCCGGAAGTAGCGAAGGCTCTGAACGAAACCGAAAGACAGGTTTTAGAAGAAATCGAAGCCTATCTCGGCAGCGTTGACGTAACCGGCGATAAATCAATTCATCAACAGCAATTCGACTTCGCTTTCGTTTAATTTCAGAGAGAAATTTTTAGCTGCGAATGACGGGAACGGACACGAAAAAATTTAAAAACAATTCGTGTCCGTTCCCGTCATTCGCAGCTAAACTCTTTTTAAAGTTTTAAATCCTTCTTCAAATCCTTCGGCGAATTCGGTTTGGTGAAAATCGAATCGGAAATCGTTTTGTTAAATTCGATTGATTCGTAATTGATGCGGCTGGTTTGCGCGCCGTTCGTGAAATGGTCAACGATGAGCGGCGTTTTGATGCCTTGAAAATCAACGAACTGGGCGTAGCGGTCTTCTTCCTTGACTTCTTCCCTGTCGGCGTTGAGACGTTTGTATAAGGCTTTTGCCGGCAAATTTTCGTCGGAGAATTCAAACTCGACCGCGAAATCGTCGTCGAAAGTCAGTTTCAAGACTTCGTTGCGCTTGCCGAGCGTCGCGGGACGTTTGCCGACATAGCTTAAAACGGCTTTGCCGCGCCAGTGTCCGCGTAAAAGATTGTCGATGCTGACGCGTAAGCCGCGTTTGAAGTTTTCGATTTGCTCCGCGTTCTGCTGGTTGATCGTTCCCGCCGCGTCGTCGAAAATCCAGCCGGTTTCGCCCGTGTTCGTCTGCACGGTTTTCGAGCCGCCTTCCTTAAAATCGGTGCGTTCCTTGTCCGGATAAGCGATGACATCAACGAATGATTGGTAAGACGTAACCGCGCTGTCTTTGAAAACGCTGAACCGTCCGCGTCCGACGATTGATTTGACCTGCAAATACTTTTCGCCGCCGAGCTTTTCGACCGCCTTTTTCAAAATCGCGTCGGCTTTTTCGTCAATTTTTGTTTGAGCGGTAAGATTCAACGCTCCGAAAAAAATGAAAAGCAGCGCGAGAGATTGTCGTAAATTAATTATTTTCGGAAAATTCATATTCAATTTCTTCAAGCAAACTTGTCGAAACAAAAAGGCTTCGATGAATTTTATCATCAAAGCCTTTGATGCGAAAAATAATTTTCGGGTTTAGTTCAAGCTGAAAGCGTCGGTCGGTTTGATGACGATCTCGCCGTCTTCGGCTTCGACCAGAAATCTGGTCGCCGATTTCCATTGGTTGGTGATCGGCAGTTTGATTTTCTGATCAATATGGCGTTTCAGAAAGCGCGCGCCGTAAGTGCGGCTGTAGCCTTTTTCGGTCAGCAAATCAACCGCCGCGTCGGATACTTCAAACACTTTGCCCTGCCGCTCCATATTGCGGCGCAGCTTGTTTAAGTAAATTCTGGCGATTTCTCTAACTTCGTCCATCGTCAACGGCGAAAAGACGATGATTTCGTCAATGCGGTTGCGAAATTCCGGCGTGAAACGGGTTTCGGCGGCTTTCATTACGTCGCCGGTAATCTCTTTGATTTCGCCTTTGGATTTCATTCCGAAACCGAGCGGTTTTTCGTATTTTTTGAAATTCTCCGAACCCAGATTTGAAGTCATAATGACGATTGCGTCGGACAAATAAACCTTTTTGCCGCGCCCGTCGGTCAACCACCCTTCGTCGAAGGCTTGCAGGAAAATGTTCATCAGATACGGATTCGCTTTTTCAACTTCGTCAAGCAGCAAAACCGTGTATGGATTTTCCCTTAATTGCTCGGTCAAAATTCCTCCGCGCTCGCTCCCGACGATGCCGCGCGGCATTCCGATCAGTTTTTCGATGCCGACCGTGCCTTCGCCGTATTCGGACATATCAATACGCACCATTTTATGCTCGTCGCCGAACATAAATTCCGCGACGGCTTTGGCTAATTCGGTTTTGCCGACACCGGTCGGACCAAGGAACAGCAAAACGCCGTCGGGCGCGAAATGATTGTCCTTTAGCGGACCTTTGTTCAATCGCAGACGTTCGGCGACGGCGCGCACGGCATCTTTCTGACCGATCACGCGATTGCCGATGTCGGCTTCCATCACCGAAAATCTATCCGACGTTTCGCGGTAAATCATATCCTTCGGAATCCTGGATTCCTGCGATATGACTTCGATGATATGTTCGGGTTTGACGATCAAAGAAGTCGGTTCGTTGATTTCAACCTTGACCGAAGCCGTGTCGAGCCAGCCGATTGCCTTATCCGGCAGATGCAGATTGCGGATATATTTCGGCGACATTTCCAAAGCGGTGTTAATCGCTTCGTCGGAAATTTTCACCGAATAATTTTTTTCGAGACGCGGACGCAAACCCAAAAGAATTTCGCGCGTTTGGTCAATCGTCGGCTCGTCAACCTTGACCAATCTGAAACGTCTGGCTAAGGCTTCGTCTTCGCCGATATATTCTTTGTATTCGGTCAAAGTCGTCGCGCCGATGATGCGGAGTTCGCCGCGAGCGAGCGCGGATTTGAACATATTACCCGCGTCGCTCGATGTTCCCATCGCCGCGCCCGCACCGATGATCGTGTGCGCTTCGTCGATGAACAAAATGATGTTCGATTTTTCCTTTACTTCGTCAATAATGCCTTTGATGCGTTCTTCAAACATTCCGCGCAGCATCGTGCCGGCGACGAGTCCGCCCATTTG
>CAXSGY010000033.1:0-51114 GCA_964237235.1 uncultured Pyrinomonadaceae bacterium | reverse complement strand
AAAATTCTACCAATTCTTCTTGCTTGTCTGTTTTTTCTACTCTTGATTCACATAATTTCTTTACGTTTGCGCGGCATCCGAATTTTTTGGTGAATTTAAGAGCATTTTAGCCGCATACATTCGTCAGTTAAAACTTACGCGGGCGGCTGAATTTTCAGACGGATTCAGAGAGAAATTTTGATTGCCTCCGACGAATTTACGGTGTCGGTTTCGGCTCCGGTTTGTTCAGGATAACGACGCGCTTTTTGCCGCTCTCGATTCTGCGCCTGAACATTTCGAGTTTTCGCAGCTGCTCGGGTGTCATATAGTTCGGCTCGACTTCGGTCGCCTTCGGATTCGGCTGAATGGGCGGTTTCGGCGGTTTCGGAACGACGAATTTTCCGGTTTTTTTATCCCGAATGCCGTCTTCGTCAATTATCATATCGCCCATTTCAACCGCGTCTTCGTTGACGACGATATTGTCTTCGCCGGAATTTTTTCCGTCTGTTTTAGCCGTTGCTTTCGGCGCGTTCGGCGATGGCTTTTTCTGGTTGTTTTTCGTCGTCTCGACGGGCGGTGCCGGCACAATTTCGATTTTCGGCTGATCGGAATTTTGCTGTTCGGCGATCACCGCGTTCGCCGTTTGCAGATTGGCGTTGTTATTAACCGCGACGGGTAAACTGCCCGTCGCCCTCGCGTTCGTATTTTCCAAAAACGCGTTTTTCTTTTCTGCGTTCGCGCCGGACGGCGACGAAGAATTGGAATTTAGAAAATAAGCGGCGGAGAAAAGGCTGCCGATTAAAACTAAAATACCGGCGATTGTCGCGCCGACGGCTTTGGTGCGGCGCGGGCTTTCCGTGTTCGCGGATTTTTGAACTAAGGTTTGTTTTAACTCGTTTTCGCCGTCCGTAATTCGCGTTCGATACGGGCTTTTTTCAGCCAATCGCGCGGGCGCGATTTCCGTCTCGATTTCGGATTTAACTTCGGGCGAAACATTTGTTTTCGCGCCGATGATTTTCGTATCCTGCAAAAGAAAATCGGTCGCCAGAGATTTTTCGATGATTGATTCGGAATGGTTGAAATCAATTGTTTTATCGCTCGCGTCGAGCATTTCGCGCATCGCTTCCGCCGATTCGGGTCGCTCGTCGGCATTCAGAGCCATCGCTTTTTGCAAAACTTCCGCCACGCCCTTCGGAACTTCACCGTTTATCAGATTCGCCGGAATCAGCGGATCGCTTTTTTTATTTAAAACATTCATCGCGCGGGTCAGCGCGTCGGCGGGCGGAATGCCGGTCAAAAGATGATAAACGGTCGCCGCCAGCGAATATAAATCGCTGCGCGGCTCGGTTCCCGCGCCCTGAATTTGTTCTAAAGATGCGTAGCTGCGCGAAAATCCGAAGATGCTTTTGGCGGCGGTTTGATGCGGTGCGTCGGTCGGATTTCCCTTCGCCAGACCGAAATCAAGCAAAACGATTTGATTGTTTGGCGCGAGCTTTAAATTCTGCGGTTTGATGTCGCGGTGAATAATGTCCTGCGCGTGCAGATATTCGAGCGCGCGGCACAGCTGGTTCGCCCAATCAAGCACGGTTTCGAGCGAAAACGCTTCGCCGTTTTTCTCCATCCGCTCGGCGAGGTCTTCGCCAGCGATGAATTCCATCACGAGAAATTGTCCTTCGTTTTCGCTGAAATGATCGCTGACGCGCGGCAGCGAGGTATGTTTGAGACTGTTCAAAAGCCTCGCTTCGCGTTCGAACGCTTTGCGGAGGTTCGCGTCCTCGAAAACGGTTTCTTTGATGGCGACGCGGCTTTTAAAACGCTCGTCGGTAGCGACGTAAACTTTGCCCATTCCGCCCTGACCAATTTGCTGGTCAATGCGGTAACGATTTTGTAAAACTGTGCCTGCTTCGATCATTGTATTCGCCCGGACGACTCGATTCTCGCGCATTTTGATGATTATAACCGTCGTCAATCATTACTTAAAGCGAAAGAAGCGCGCCGTTCGTCTCAGCCCGCTTCTTTTCTAACGTAAATTTTCGGAAAAAAGTTTATCTATATGCGCCCGAACCGATTTGCGGCAAATTGTAAACCTGCGCCAGAGCGTTTAATTCTGTGCGCACATTCGCCCAATTATTTTCCGCGCCGCCGCCTAATTTGCGACGCTGCATCACGACGTTGATGTCCGCCGCAATGTCCAGACAACGCTGCACTTCGTTTTTATTTTCGATCCAGCGGTCGCGCCGGTCGAATTCGCTGCGTAGTTCGTCGGTCGCCGCTTCCAAATCCTTAGCGCGCTGATTTAAATTATCTTCGCGCTTTGTGCCGTCGAGCCGGCTGCGGTCGAGCGCGCGGTCGAATTGCGAAACGAAACGGTCGGTGCGTTCTTCGACATTTTTGATAATCCGGTCAACCTGCGCCTTCGTATATTCTCTGCCGCGCGCGCGACGCTGGGCGAAACCCGCGTCCGCCAACGCTAAAACGACGAACAACGCCGCCAGTCCGGTGGTAATTTTTAATATGTATTTGTTCATTTTTTTCTCTCTTGAATTATTTTTTTCGGCGGCGATTGATTGAGGAGAGCATCCCTCGCGCCGCTGTTTTGGAAGCGTTCAATTCAAACGCTTCTGAATTTTGACGCGGCGAAATCGCAAAAAGTCTAAGAAATTAAAATCGGCGCGTTCAACGGAGCGCGGACGGCTCGTCCGCAATCAATAGCGGCGCGAGACACATTGTTACCGTTAAGTTGCGCGTCGGCAATCAAACAACGTCGCTTTCGCTTGTCGGGCAGACGAGCCGTCCGCGCTCCTTGTTTAATGTATTTTTTATCGAATTCCGTAATTTTTTCTTTCGCGGCTTGATTATTGCTGCAACAATTTTCAGAATCTTAGAAAAACATATGCCGCCGTTCAAACTCCATATCAAAACCGCTCTGCTTGCTTCAGCGGTCGCGCTCGTCGCCTTGATTATTGCGCTGTTTTTAATCAGCGCGCGCGTGGCGAATCAGGTGCGCGACGAACAAAAAGAGCTTGCCACGCTCGAAGCGGACAATTTAGCCGAGCATCTTTCGCTTTTTCCGGCGCAGACGGACGCAGACGATTTAACGAAGCTGACGAATTTAATCAGCGGCTCGCGCCCAAATCTGACAACCGTTCGCGTTTGGAAGCTCGAAGGCGCGGATTTCGTCGAGCAAGCCGCGTCCGACGACAGTCTGCCGCTCGAAGAAATTCCTTTTGAAACGAAAACGGCTTTGCTCGGCGGCGAGGCTTCGCAAATCATCAGCCGCCAGCAAATTGGCGAAGACAATTCGCTGTTTCGCGTTTTTTCGGCAATTAAGATTAAAAACCGCGTGGACGGCGCGGTTGAAGTCGTCGAGCGGCTCGACACGATTTCGAGCATCGCGCGGCGTTACGTTTCCAATTTGTCGTGGATCGCGTTCGCCACGATTTTATTGATGACGGCGGCGTTTTATCTGTTGTTTCAAAACGTCGTTTACCGTCCGCTCGAACGGCTTCTGTCGGCGATGGAAAAAGCGAAAACCGGCAATTTGTCGGTCGAATTATACGAACAAAACAAGCCGGACGAGTTTGGACGATTGGCGGGCGGCTTTAACGATATGATCGAGCAAATCCGCGAAATGACCAACGAGCGCGAACGTCAAAACGAGATTTTGAACGAAAAAGTCGGCGAAGCGACCGGCGAGTTGCAGCGCAAAAACGAACAACTGGAGACGGCGAACTTCGAGCTTTTTCGCGTGACGCGCAAAATGGGCGAACTCGAACGGCTCGCCGCGACCGAACAAACCGCCGCGCAATTCGCGCACGAAGTCGGCACGCCGCTCAATTTAATCAGCGGTCACGTGCAGCTTCTGCAAACGAATCTGCCCGAAAATTCCAAAGAAGCGTCGCGTCTGCAAACGATTTCGTCGCAAATCGAGCGCATCGAGCGCATCGTCCGCGAAATGCTCGACCGCGCCCGATTCGGCGCGACCGAACATAAACCGCTCGCGCTCAACGACGTTTTAAGCAAGACTTTCGAAGCCGTCGAACCGACTTTGCAGGAATCGCGCGTTGAACTGAAGACTGATTTCGACGCGCGTCTGCCGGAAATTTCCGGCGATGCCGAACGCCTGCAACAGGTTTTTTTCAACCTGATCAAAAACGCGCTCGACGCGATGCCCGACGGCGGAAAACTGTCTGTTTCAACCGCCGTCGAAAACGAAAAGGCGATTGTCGAATTTGCCGACAACGGTCTCGGAATGACACGGGAAATCGCCGCGCAGATTTTTCAGCCGCTGTTTACGACCAAGGAACGCGGTCGCGGAACCGGTTTGGGCTTGGTCGTCGTCAAGCAGATTATGCAGAGTCATAACGCCGAAATCGAAGTCGAAAGCGAACCGCGCGCCGGCACGAGGATTAAATTATTTTTTCCGGCGGCGCAGGATTCGAATCAATCGGCGTAAAATCGAAATAATAGAAAAGCTATGAAAAAGATTCTAGTAGTTGACGACGACAAGGCTTCGTGCGAGCTTCTGAGCGAAATTTTAAGCGGCGAAAATTGGACGGTCGAATCGGCGAATTCGCCCGAAAAGGCTTTGATTTTGGCGAATCAGACCGACTTCGATCTCGTCATCAGCGACATCAATCTCGAAGCGAATCTGTCGGGCGTTGATTTGCTCAAAAAACTGCGCGAAAAATCGCCGGTGATTTTGGTGACGGGTTTCGGGTCTTTGGAATCGGCGGTCGAAGCGACGCGTGAAGGCGCGTGGGATTTTATCTCGAAGCCGTTCAAAGTCGAGGAAATAGTGGCGACGGCGCGGCGCGCGCTCAAGCAAACCGCCGAAAAGCATTCGATTCAGACGAACGATTTCAAATCGGGCGCGATGGTCGGCAGCTCGCCGAAAATGATCGAGCTTTACAAGGAAATCGCCCGCGTCGCGCCGACCCGTTCGACCGTTTTGATTCTGGGCGAATCCGGCACGGGCAAAGAATTGGTCGCCCGCGCGATTCATCAAAATTCGCCGCGCAAAGACGGCGCGTTCGTCGCCGTCAACTGCGGCGCGTTGACCGAATCGCTTCTCGAAGCCGAGCTTTTCGGGCATTCCAAAGGCTCTTTCACCGGCGCGAACGCCGACCGGCGCGGACTTTGGGAAGAAGCGGACGGCGGAACTTTGTTTTTAGACGAAATCGGCGAAACGAGTCTGGCGATGCAGGTCAAACTGCTGCGCGCTTTGCAGGAAGGCGAAATTCGCCGCGTCGGTTCGTCCGTCAATCGCCAGGTTGACACGCGCGTCGTCGCCGCGACGAATCGCCATCTGGAAGAAGAAGTAAAGTCCGGAAATTTCCGCGAAGATTTATTTTACCGCCTGAGCGTCGTCACTCTGCGCGTTCCGCCGCTGCGCGAACGCCCGTCGGACATCGCGCTTTTAGCCGAAACTTTTCTGCACAAAGCGCGAAAAAATACGAATCGAGAAAATCTGCGTTTTTCGACGGAAGCCCTCGAATCGCTCGCCGCTTATGAATGGAAGGGCAACGTGCGCGAACTCGAAGCGGCAATCGAATACGCCGCGCTACGCGCCCGCGGCGGCGAAATTTTAGCCGAAGATTTGCCGGTCAAGCTCGTTTCTGAAGAATTTAAACGCGCCGCGCCGCGCTCGCCTCTGGCGGAACTATACGAAGATTTACCAAGCCTCGACGAATTGGAAAAACGCTATCTTCTGCGCGTTCTGGAAAAAACCGGTCGCAACCGAACGCGCGCGGCGGAGATTCTCGGCGTTGATCGCCGAACGCTTTACCGAATGGCTGAACGTTTCGGTGTTCAATTAGATTAAAAATTATGCTTTTGACAGCCGGACAAAACCGAATTTAAAAATCATAAGCCACGAATTATACGAATAACACGAATTATTTTTCCAGCAATTTAATTCGTGTCATTCGTGTTATTCGTGGGTAACTGTTCTTAAAAATTACTTTGCGCGATTGTTTATTTTGATTTGCGCGGCTGAAAATTCACTTCCCGCGTCGAGTTGATTGTTGAAGTCGGCGTAGCGGAAGCGTGCGTGGTGATTGTTTCGACGGTCGGGCGGGCGAAAAACGCGGTCAACCCGTAAATCAAAAGCGCAATTAGCCCACCCGCCAGCAGAATCCACAAAAAAATTCTGTCCAAATCGTCGGCTTTAGTACGCATCGCTTTATTTTTGTCGGCTATGATTCTCATCGCTCGTCGGCAGAAAAAACGGGCATAACTTTTTGCCCAGCAAGTTATGCCCGCTCTTCGGAGAAGAGAATTAACTCTACTCGTCCCCCTTGAAAAATTATGTTTCCTTTTTGAACTGACCGAATTTAATTACTTTTTCGCAGGCGGCGTTTTGCCGCTCGCCCTGGTTGATTTTGCCGATTTCGCCGTGCCGCTTTTTTTGGTTTTCTTTCCGGATTTGGGTTTTGCCTTTGCGGTTTTCGTCATCATCGCCGTTTTCGCCGGCGCGGTCGTTTGATTTTGTTTCGGTTTCGCGGTCGCGGCAAAAGTCGAACCGGCGACTGCCAAACTTAAAATTAATGCGGTTAAGATTCCTAATTTTTGTTTCATTATTTTTATTTACTCTTATGGCGTTTCTTTTATAATTTTTTTGTTGATAACAAGGAAGCGTCAGAATTTTTTTACTGGCTGCTTTTTTAATTCTTTCGCATCCGCGCTTTTAACATTGGCAAGCGATGTGCCAAAACCGGAAATGCAGATTAAACTTAATGAACAAAGCGTTTTATAAAAATTCGCCGAGCGGCGACGGCGATTTGAAGATGAGACTTTTTTGCGCGAACCGGCAAACTTGCCACAGTTTTCGATCATTAAAAAATCGGGTAATGCACTAAAAGAAATGTTTTAAAGGAACGCGGACACTCTTGTCCGCCCAAACGCGCGTTTGAACGAACCTCGAGGCTAAATTCGACTTTAGTTTAATCATACTCATAGTCGCGAGGTTGCCCGGCGCAACCTGGCGGACAAGAGTGTCCGCGTTCCGAGCATCACTTTTAATTCACTACCAAAAATCGGGGTAACGTTTTGAACCGTCACTCCGATTTTTGAGTTTTTTGAAAATTATTTTTCGGACATATCGAACCAGATCGCCAAACCGCGCCATTTTTCAAACCGCGCGTAAAATTTTTCGATTTCGCGGTCGGCGCAGACGGTTGCGTTGTTGCGCTTTTGATAAAACTTCGCCCGCAGCCACGAATCGAGTGCGAGACCGTCATAACGTCCGACGAGCTTCAGAAGATTCTCCGCCGCGTAATCGCCGACACCTTTGATTCGCTTCATTTCCTTTTTCAATTCTCTGGACGGCAAATCAGCGTCGAGCCAGCTTTCGGGGTTGATTTTTCCCGCGGCGACCGCTTCGGCTAATTCGGCGAAATAGGCGGAGCGATAACCGGCGCGGATTTCGGCGCGGTAAAATTCCGTCGGAACGCCCGCCATTTTTTCGGCGGTCGGAAATGTCTTTTCGCCGGTCGCCGACGCTTCGCCGAGCTTTTCAACTAAATTCGCCGTCATTTTTTTGGTCAAAGCCCACGAACAATTCGTCGTGCAGACGGTTTTGACCAAATCTTCAAAAACCGTCGGCGAACGCAAAAGTCTCCCCGCTTTCTGTTCAAAAATCCAGGCGAATTCGCGGTCGGCGGCGACGATTTGATAAAATTCCCGCAGTTTATCGTCGAATCTTAAAATATGTCGCGCGTCATTCAGGATTTTTTCCTTATTGATCGTTTTTATATCATTGGAGGCAATTTCTATTGCGATTTTGCCTTTATTTTCCGAAATTGTCGCCGCAAGCGGCAACTCATTTTTCAAATTACCGAAAACATAACTTAAGCGCAGATTTTCGTTGTCCGTCTTAAACGGCAAAAGTTGGCTCCAACCGTGACCGTAAATCGTTTGACGAAAACTGAAATGTTCGGGCGCGTCGAGAAAGATAACTTTCGACATAATAATTTTTTATTTTTTTTCGGCTAAATCAACAAAATCTGACTCTAACGGTTATGCAAAACGTATTTATTTGCTAATATGTGAAAAATCGCAAATTAAAACACTTGAAATTTTTCGCCGGATGTTTTATAACTGAAACTGTAAAACAATGATTAACGGATAATATCTTACCCCGTCGTTAAGGCAATATTCAAAATAACTTAGACTTAATTTTAGCAGACAAGGTATTTAGGAGGAAAGGCTATGATGTGCAAAAGGTCGCGTCTGTTCAGGCAGGTTGCCAGCGTGAGCTGTCTGATTTTTCTATTGGCGTTTGCGGGATTGGCGCAAACCGATCCGAATCCGGATTCGCCGACACCGGTTTTAATCAGCGAAACCGATTCGCTGCGGGCTTTGACAAGTTTGCCGGACTTTAACGGCAATGCGACGGGTTTCGGGCGGACACGCTTGCCGCGCCAGAAAAATTTCGGCTTCGCGCCGAACTCGAAAGCGACGATTTACGTGACGAATTTGGATTTAATGCCAGGCGAAGATGCGAGCGCACTGCGTGTCAATGTCGAAGACGCGCGAGGCGGAAATTATCGTTTTCCGGTCGTGGCGATCCAAACGGTGACGGGCAAGGAATGGGTTTACGCGCTGACCGTCGAGCTGCGCGACGCGCTCAATTTTCGTGAACAGCCAGAAGCCGACGGCGACATTTTAATCAGCGTCGTTTGGCGCGGTTTGTCCAGCAACCGTGTGCGGCTCGCGCTCGGCAGAATGGGCGGCGATATAAAAGACGACGAAGGCGCGGTGCCGACACCGTTCCCGCTGTCGCCTATGGCTTCGACCCCCGACACGAAAGGAAATCTCGACGCGCCGGAATATGTCGGCTATAAATACGCCGGCGACCGCACCCGGTTTATGGAACAGGCAACGTTCGGTCCGACGACGGTTTTAGACGACCGTCTGCGCCGCATCGGTTTGCGGACGTGGCTCGCCGAACAATTCGACGCTCCGTATCCGACTTTTGCTTATCCCGATATACCTTTGCGACCATCAACGCCGCCGCTCGAATGTAACGGCACATCGAACGCCACTTCCACTCCGGTTGATCCGGTTGATACTCCGGTCAATTGTTACCGCGATACTTACTCGCAGTATCCACTGCAAAACTGGTTTTACCAGGAAGCATTTTATGGCAATGCTCAGCTTCGGCATCGCGCTTCGTGGGCATTAGGAGAAATTTGGGTCGTCTCCGGAGTTGACACGCAGCAGTCGAGCTATATGGTCGAATATCATAAGCAAATATCGAAAAATGCCTTCGGCAATTATCGAAATATGATGACCGACTTAACGCTTAATCCGGCGATGGGCAATTATCTCGATATGGTTCGTAGTACGAAAACCAGCCCGAACGAAAATTATGCCCGCGAGATTTTACAGCTTTTCAACGTCGGTTTGTTTATGCTCAATCAGGACGGAACAATGCAGCTTGACGGAAGCGGCAATCCGATTCCGACTTATGATCAAACGACGGTCAATAATTTTACGAAAGTATTTACCGGCTGGGGACTTTGTGAAACGACGGCGACTTGTCCGAATCGAACTGTCGGCTCGCCGAATTACAAAGACCAGATGCTTTTAAATCAGAATAATCACGACGTAACGGCGAAAACATTGCTCGATTATCCGAACGCGGTTAATAAAAACATCGCCGCCGGTCTGAACGGCAGTACCGAACTACAGCTCGCTCTGGATAATATCTTTTATCATCCGAACGTCGCGCCGTTCATCAGCCTTCGTTTGATTCAGCAGATGGTCACGAGCGATCCGACACCGGCGTATGTCGGACGCGTCGCGGCGGTTTTCAACAACAACGGCGCGGGCGTTCGCGGCGATATGAAGGCGGTCATCAGAGCTATCCTGCTTGACCCGGAAGCGCGCGGCAGCGTCAAAACCGATCCGAACTACGGTAAACTGCGCGAGCCGGTTCAGCTGGCGACGAATGTCTTGCGCCAATTCGATGTTGAATCAGCCGATCTTTCGACGCAGAGCGACGGTTATGTCGCGCCGTTTATTTCGCCGATGGGACAAAATACGTTTTATTCGCCGACCGTTTTCAATTACTACTCGCCCGAATATATCGTTCCCGGACCCGGCTTGAACGGACCCGAATTTGCGATTATGACGACCGGAACGGCAATCGCCCGCGCCAATTTTATGAACACGATGATTTTCGGGAAAATCAACGGCGGCTCGACCAATGCGCCGCTCGGCTCGGCGATTAATTTAGCGGAAATGCAGGCGTTGGCGGCGGCTGACACGACGAGCAATCGTCTGCTCGACACGCTCAACACGCGCCTGATGCACGGCACAATGACCGCGCAGAACCGTTCGACGATTATGACGGCGGTCAACGCGGTCGCGGCAACCGACCCGCTGACCCGCGCGAAAACGGCGATCTATTTAGTGGCGACCTCGTCGCAATACCAAGTGCAAAGATAGTTTGGAGAGTTTGGCAGGTTTGCAGAGTTACAGAGTTGATGAATCTTTTTAATTTTTTAGAATCTGATTGTTTCAATCTAAAAATCATTAAAAATTCGTTAACTCTGCAAACTCCGCAACACGGCAAACTCCATAAACTCAAAAAGGAGAATTATGAGTGATAACAGAAGAGATTTTTTGAAAAAATCAGGATGCGCTTTGGGAATGGCGGCACTCGCTATGCCGTTTCAACACTTCGGAGCGATGGCGGCACTGGCGCAAAAAAGTCAGGACGAACCGAACAATGCGCCGAGCGATTACCGCGCTCTGGTCTGCGTGTTTATGCAGGGCGGCAACGACGGCAATAACACGCTGATTCCGAATCACAGCGACTCGACTTTGAGCAATTACGGCGTTTATTCGGCGGCTCGCAGCGCGTCCGGACTGGCAATCGCCCAGAATGCGCTGCTTCCGATCAATGTTCCGCGTTGCGGAAATTTGGCTTACGGCTTGAACCCGAATCTCGGCGCAATGACGCAAAACGGCACGACGATTGTCAATAACGGCATTCACGAGCTTTGGGCGCAGGGCAAAATGGGAATGGTCACCAACGTCGGAACGCTCGTTTCGCCGTTGAGCCGAACCCAATATCTGAACAGATCGGTGACTAGACCTTTTCAATTGTTTTCGCATTCGGATCAGGTTTCGCAATATCAGGGCGGGCGCGCCGATCAGGAAACCTTTACCGGCTGGGGCGGACGAATCGCCGACCGCCGAACCACGCCCGACAACCCGAACGGTTTGATTCCGATGATTACTTCGATCAGCGGAGCGCAGCTTTTTACCGCCGGACAGTCAACATTGCCGCTCGCCATCGCCGATTCGAGAACGTCGCTCGCGCAGGTTCTAAATCCGGCGGGCTTTAATACAACGGCGGCTTCGCAGGCGCGGCTCGCGGCTTTCAATCAGCTGCGGGCGCAGGATTTAACTTCAAATTATGTTGCAGCCGCCAGCCACATCACCGATCAGGCGATGCAGGCGAACGCGGCTTTTGCCACTTCGCAGGAAGTTACCGCAACTTTTCCGAACACAAGCGTCGGCTATCAGCTCAAGCAAGTCGCGCGGCTGATTAAGAAACGCACCGATTTGACCGTCAACCGGCAGGTTTTCTACGTGCAAATCGGCAGCTTCGACACGCACAGCTCGCAGCTCGCCGGTCAGGGCAATCTGCTTTTACAGTTCAGTCAGGCGGCGCGCTCCTTTTACGATGAAATGGTGACGCAGGGCATTTCCGATAAGGTTACAATGTTTACGATGTCCGATTTCTCGCGCACGCTTAATCCGGCGGGAACGGGTGCGGTCGCCGGCAGCGATCACGCCTGGGCGAATCACGCATTTATCATCGGCGGCGGTATTAAAGGCGGCGATTTTTACGGCACAAATACCGCGAACGGCACGCCGTTTCCGAATTTGACGATGAACGGACCTGACGATTCGGACACCGGCACCGGCTCGCGCGGTCGCTGGATTCCGACGACCAGCGTCGAACAATACGCCGCGACGCTCGCGCGCTGGTATGGCTTGCCCGAAGCGAATATGGTCAACGTCTTTCCGAATTACAACAATTTCCTTTCGGTCGGAACGGACTTAGGATTTACGTTGGGTTAGCCGTTTGATTAAATTGAAAATTAAGAAGGGCGGAAATTTTGCAAAATTTCCGCCCTTCTTAATTTTTCCGTTCCTTATAAATTATTAAAAATCAAACTTCCTTGAATTCAGAATCCACATCTTCGCCCGACAAAGCGACGCGGTAGTTTTTCGATTGTTTTTGTTTGGTGATTAGTAAATCGTCTTTAGTCTTCAATAAATCGGCGCGGTTGTAAACGGAAATCTCGAAATTATAGCCGTGCGTAATCGCATCCTTCGGACAGGCTTCGACGCAGAAGCCGCAAAAGATGCAGCGTCCGTAATCAATGTTGTAAACCCGCGCATAGCGTTCGTCGCGCCCGATGCGTTCTTCATACGGTCGCGGATCGTCTTCAGCTTCGATGTAAATGCAATCGGACGGACACGCCGCCGCGCACAGATAACAGGCGACGCATTTTTCCTTGCCCATTTCGTCAACGTGCAGCAGATGCTGTCCGCGATACCGCGGCTGAACCGTGACCGGCACGTCGGGATACTGCACCGTCCAGCTTTGCTTCGGTAGCTGCGACATCGTGCGCGCCATTCCTTTGATAATGGCTTTGGTTGATTCGAATACATTGCTGATGATATTCATACGTTTTGGAAAGTTAAATTATAGCGCGAAAAGCCTGTTTCAACGCAACCGAAACAGGCTTTTCTTTTTGATTGAATTTTGCCGACGATTAAAATCTGCCGCCGTTCGTCGCCAACACTCCGAAGACGAAAATAAAATATATAATGACGAGCAAAAACAGCAAAGTTCCAATCGCGCCGGTAATCATTCCCGCCAGCGCGAAACCGCTGCCGCCGTATTCGTTCGGATTTTGCATCGCTTTTTTCCGCGCCATAAAGCCGGTAACGAGCGCGATTGGCGCGGTTAATTGACAAATAACGATGCCGACGATGCCGAGAACGAGCGAGACAATCGCTAAAGTTTGGTTTTGCCCGCTGCCTGCCGCGACCGGCGGCTGAAACGGCGTGTTCGCGCCGATTTCCTGATTTTGCCAGTTGGAAACCGGTGCGGGCGGCGGTGTCCATTGGTTTTGTTCGAACGGCGAAGACGAGGCTGCTTGTCCGAACGGCGATTGATTTGACGCGACTTCCGGCTCTTGATACGCCGGTTCGGGTTTCGAAGCGGATGTCGGCTCGCTGAACGGCGAACCGAACGTCGGCTGAAAACCGCCCGGCGGCATCGAATCCTGAAACGGCGACGGAATCGGCTGGCTGTCCGGATTACTGTATGGCGATTGGCTCGAAAAATCGTTCGGAAAAGTTTTCGAATCGAATTTCGACGGCGGCGGTTCCTTAAAACCGCCCGAATTCGGCAGAGCGGGCGCGTCACTTTTATCGGATTTTCCCGCATCGCCGAAGCCCGGCGTATTAAACGGAGAATCCTTAGGTTTGAAAGCGTCCGGCGAAGCGGGCTGTTGCGGCTCGATTAAAGGCGCGGACGGCGCGGCAGGTAAATCGAGCGGCGAAGCATCCGCCGCGTCTTCTTTTTTCATCGCGTCCATTTCTTCTTGCGAAACGACCATCGTTTTGAGCGCGTCTTGTTCGTCCGGCAAATCCAGAATGTCGTCGTCGGCAGCTTTCGGCGGAGACGCGACCATCGTCTTGAACGGATCGGCGGGCGGAATCGCCGAAGCGATTTCATCTTGACTGCCGACGACCGTTTTATACGGGTCAACCGGCGGCGCGTCCGCCACAAGCACCGTGCCGTCGGTTTGACAGAATTTCATCGAATCGGGGAAAGTTTTATCGCAAGTCGGGCATCTTTTCATCGTTTTTCCGTCCTTAATTTTTCGATAGTTTTCAGATAGTTTTCAAATAGTTTTCAGATAGTTGCAGGAAGTTTCAGATAGTTGCGGAAAGTTTCAGAAAGTTGATCGGCATCAATTGATTTATGTCTTTACCGCAACTATATAATCTTACTGTAACTTCCCGTAACTATCTACAACTTTCCGCAACTTCCCGTAACTATTTACAACTTTCCGCAAATTTCCGCGACTTTCCGCGACTTCCTGTAACTATCTGAAACTTTTATACCTTGACCGTTAAACTAATTCAAGTTTGCTGAAAAAATAAGCGATTTCAATCGCCGCATTCTCGTCCGAGTCCGAGCCGTGAACGGCGTTTTCGCCGATTGAACCGGCAAAATCCTTCCGCAAAGTGCCTTCTGCCGCTTCCGCCGGATTGGTCGCGCCCATCAAATCGCGCCACGCTTTGACGGCATCCTGTTTTTCCAAAGCCAGCACGACGCACGGACCGCTCGACATAAACTCGGTCAACTCGCCGTAAAACGGACGCTCGGCGTGAACCGCGTAAAAACCTTCGGCGTTTTTCTTCGACTGATGCATCAATTTCATCCCGCGAATCTTGAAACCGTTCGATAAAATCCGATCAATAATTTTTCCCGAATGCCCTTTCGCCACCGCGTCGGGCTTGATAATTCCAAATGTTAAATTGCTCATTATTTATTTAATTTTCCTTTTAATTTTTATCTAAAATTACTTGAAAGCAACAATTTCAAGTCTTCACTTTTGCAAAAACCGAAAGAAATATCTAATCAAAAAATAATAATTTTCGCAATATCACGCGTTTTCGATTGTTTTGCGGTCTCATCCGACAGACTACTTTCTATTGTGCGATTGGACTCTCACGTTTATCAGAGTTTCTAAGCGGCTTTTCAAAAGATATTAACAAAATTCGCCGCTCCCCAAAAAAATTCGGCAAAAGAAAATATTATATCCGTCTGATATTCAAATTATACTCGCACCCCAAATCTCTCTGAGCCTAACCCCATAACTCGTTAAGAGAAATGAGTATATACGCCTAATAAAAAATAAAGGAGTATATCTATGCCTGATGACCGAAGTGAAGCGGAAAATTTACAACGAACATTTTACGGCAAGCCGCAAGAGTTAGCCGCCGAATTAAGCCGGATTTGCTTAACTGGAACAGGAGTCGTTTTTCAAGTATTTTTGATACTCGACTCCTACAGCACGATTGATGTCGCCCTGCGATTTTAGCAAAAAACCAGCCAAGCCGTTTTTAACCGGCTCGGCGTAACCTACGACGGATATAGTCTGTGCCGGAGCCTTTTATACTGGTTGGAAACTTATAGATTTGATGATCCACCGCCGCTTTATAACAACGTTCTTTTGCTCGAAACATTCAGAAGAAGTCTGACGATAATCACGCAGGAATAAATGATTCGTCGTAACGACACCGGACAACCGCGCCAATTGTCGCAGACGGAAATGGATTATTACGACGCTTATAATCGAACCGATGCGATTATGTGGGAAAACGTCAACAAGGTTTATTATTCCAATCGCGGACAAAGAAACGATTTCAATTCGTCAATCTGCTGGCAGTTACCTATGCAGGGCGTTGGCTATGTCGTTTATAGTCAAAACGATTTACAGAAAGATTATGTGCTGATGGCACACCGAAAGGATTTCAAGGACGATTACGGTTACGACCAAATCGGGACGAAGGAAACGATTGAGGCGATGATTCGCATTGCCGACGAATGGGCGAATCTCGACACGGGCAGACAACTGCAATACGGCGACATTCTGTGTCCGGTGAAAATCCTTGACTTAAAATTTTTCACTCGTCAGTAATTTTATCATTTCCGCCGTGATGCGCGATGGTTTTGATTTTTCGCGGTCAATTAAGCACCAGATGCTTTTCGCCTTAACCAATAAATCTGCGCCGCGTTTTATTTCGGTGAAGCGTTCCCAACTGATTCTCGTCGGTTCGCCGACCCAGGTCGCCGCCGTAATTTCTTCGGTTTCAAACGCCTGTTTTTTGTAATCTATTTCGTGGCGCAGGACGATCCAGGTATATTTTTCGCGCATCGCTTCGTCGGTGACGCTGAACCAATGTGCGACGGCAACATCCTGAATCCATCTCACATAGGCGACGTTATTGACGTGGTTTTGCGCGTCAATGTCGGCGGCGGCGACCGTGAACGAATGCGAAAATTTCATAGCGAAGAGCGCGGCTGCCGGATTGTCAAATGTCAGCGCATTTAAACTCTTTCAACCGACATCCGACATCTGAAAACTATTTTCCCAACGCTTTCTTCATCGTCGCGCCGATGTCGGCGGGCGATTTGACGACCGTAATGCCGGACGCTTCGAGCGATTTCATTTTCTCGTCGGCGGTTCCCTTACCGCCGGAAATAATCGCGCCGGCGTGTCCCATTCGGCGACCCGGCGGCGCGGTTTGTCCGGCGATAAAGGCGACAATCGGTTTGCGTTTCGACAAGCCGCTTTCAAACGCCCAAATTCCGGCTTCTTCTTCCGCCGTGCCGCCGATTTCGCCGATTAAAATTATGCCTTCGGTTTCGTCGTCGTCGGCGAAAAGTTTGAGCGCGTCGGTGTGCGTCGTGCCGATAATCGGATCGCCGCCGATGCCGATTGCCGTAGATTGTCCCAAATCTCTGGTCTGTCCGACGGCTTCATAAGTCAATGTTCCCGAACGCGAAACAATGCCGACGCGACCTTTTTTATGAATATGTCCGGGCATAATGCCGATTTTGCATTCGTCGGGCGAAATAACTCCCGGACAATTCGGACCGATTAATCGTGTATTTTTATCGCGCAAAAATTCCCTGACGGCGACCATATCGGCGATTGGAATGCCTTCGGTGATGCAGACGACGAGCGGAACTCCGGCGTTCGCCGCTTCCATAATCGCGTCAGCCGCGAACGCGGGCGGAACGTAGATGACCGAAGCGTTCGCGCCGGTTTCATTGACGGCATCGGCGACGGTGTTAAAAACGGGAATGTTTTCGTGCGTCGTGCCGCCTTTCGCCGGAGTTACGCCGCCGACGACGTTCGTGCCGTATTCGACCATTTGTTTGGTGTGAAAAGTTCCCTCTTTGCCCGTGATGCCCTGAACGATCAGGCGCGTGTTTTTATTGACTAAAACGCTCAAAACTATTCTCCTAAATTGAAAATTTGACTGGTTAAAACAATGCGAAAAGTATAGCACGATGCCGGTTTCTTTTGACAATTTCGCTCCTCGGTTAACATTTGTCGAAACATTCCGTCTAAAGATTACGTTTGCAAATTTGTCTGAAATTTTCCGGGACAAAAACTTAAACGCGCGCAAAATCGCCGATTCATTTTTCGGCAAATTTATAATTATCGAGGGACACGTTTCAATCAATTATGAAACAACTCTATACATTTTACGCCGACGCTTTTCGCATCGCTCTGCAATCAATTTTCGAGCATAAACTGCGCGCGTTTTTAACGCTGCTCGGCGTGATCATCGGCGTGGCTTCGGTCGTCGTCGTCGGAGCTTCGATCAGCGGTTTGAATTCGTATGTTTCGACGCAAATTTCGAAGGTTCTCGGCACGAATCATTTTATGATTGCCAGGATGGCGTTTTCGGGCAGAATGGCGGACGGCGAATTTGAAGCGGCGAATCGGCGCAATAAAAAATTGACGTGGGACGAATACGAATATTTAAAAGCCAATTGTCAAAGCTGTTCGGAAGTCGGAGCGCAGTTATATTCCCAAACGGATTTGAGCGAAAACGCAGTCGAAATGCCTTCGGTTTCGGTCAACGGCGTAACGGCGAATTTCGAGCAGATCGAAGACAAAACAATCGTTGACGGACGCTTTTTTACGCCCGACGAAGTTGAACGCTCGGCGAAGGTTTGCGTGATCGCCGACGACGTGCGCGAAAAATATTTCAGCGACAAATCCGCCGTCGGGCAAACGATTAAACTGCGCGGTCTGCCTTTGAAAATCGTCGGTGTCGAAGACAAGCGCGGACAGCTTCCGGGCAGTTCGTTCAACCGCGCGATTTACATTCCGATCACGCTTCATATGCAGCTTTTCTCGCGCGGCGCGGACGGCATTCAAATTCACGGTAAGGGCGCGTCGCCCGAAGCGTTCGATCAGGCAATTGACGAAGCGCGGCTCAGTCTGCGAAACAAGCGCGGGCTTTTGGGCAATCAGGAAGATTCGTTCGGGCTGGTCAACACGAAAGAATTAGGCGGGCAAATTGACGAATTTACAAACAGCATCGCGGCGGTCGTTATCCCGATTACTTTGATAACGTTAATCGTCGGCGGCATCGTCGTGATGAATATTATGCTCGTTTCGGTGACGGAGAGAACTTTTGAAGTCGGTTTGCGAAAAGCCTTAGGCGCGACGCGCAAACAAATTCTTCTTCAATTTTTAATCGAATCGGCTCTGCTCTGCATCTCCGGCGGGCTAATCGGTTTGCTGACGGCGGCGACCGTTACGCAAACCATAACTTTTGCCGCCGGAATCACGATGAGCATCACGATAACTTATGTAATTTTGTCAATCGCCGTCTCGAGCATCATCGGAATTTTAGCCGGACTTTATCCGGCATTCAAAGCGGCAAAACTCGACCCGATTGTCGCGCTGACGAAAAATTAACAAAGAAGAAATTAACAGGAATGAAGAGGATGAAACGGATAAATACAAAACTAAATAATATTTCTCTTATCTCTGTTCATCCCCTTCATTCCTGTTAATTTTCTTCGATTTTAACAATATGAGATTTTCAACTTCGATGCCAATGGAAGTTTTGCGGATGGCGATTGACAGCATTCGCGCCAATAAATTTCGTTCGTTTCTGACGATTTTGGGCATCGTCGTCGGCGTGATGACGGCGATTGTCGTCGCTTCGATTTTGACCGGAATGCGAAACAGCATCGTCGCCATCGTCGAAGATTACGGCACGAATAATATTTACGCTTTTCATCTTTCGACCGGCTTCGGCGGCGGCGACCGTTCGGAACGCGCGCGCAAACCACTCACCGAAGCGGACGCAAACGCGATTTTGGCGCAAGCCGAGGCGGTCGAAGACATCGCGCTGGTCGCGCCCGGCATCGGCAATTTCGGCGCGGAAAGTTTCGACGACAATATGAATTACGAAGGCAGAAATTATCGCTGGGCGCAGACCGACGGCGTTTCGCCGAACTACGAAAAAATCTGCAATTTAACTTTGCGAACCGGCAGATTTATCACCGAAGCCGACAACCAGCAGCGGCGCAATGTGCTGGTCATCGGCGTTGACGCGGCGGACGCGCTTTTCCCGAACCCGGACGAAGACCCGATTGGCAAACAAGTCCGAATGAACGGCGCGATGTGGGAAATTATCGGCGTTCTGGAAAAACGAAAAGCGGGATTTTTCGGCGAAAACGAAGAAGACCGCAAAATTTTTATGCCCGTCAGAACTGCCCGCAAAGTCGCGCCGCAGCGCAATTATCTTTTGCAAATCATTCAGGCGAAAAGCGGCAAAATCGAAGATGCCTTGCAGGAATCCGAAGCCGTTTTGCGCCAGCGGCGCGAAGTAAAATTCGGCGAGCCGAACGATTTCGACATCAAAACCGCCAGCAAATTTATCGAACAGTTCGACTCGATTACAGCGATGGTCGGGTTGATTGCAATTGCGATTTCGAGTTTGGGCTTGCTCGTCGGCGGCATCGGCGTGATGAATATTATGCTCGTTTCCGTCACCGAACGAACCAAAGAAATCGGCATTCGCAAAGCCATCGGCGCGAAACGCGGCGCGATTGTTTTGCAATTTCTGCTCGAAGCGATGACCTTGACGTTTTTCGGCGGCTTGCTCGGCGTGGCTTTAGCCGTCGGCATCAGCCAACTCATAATGCTCGTAATGCCGAGCCTGCCCGCGACGATTCCGCTCTGGGCAGTTGTTTCCGGCTTAACCGTGTCCGTCGCCGTCGGTTTGGTTTTCGGCGTTCTGCCGGCAAGAAAAGCCGCCAACTTAGACCCGATTGAGTGTTTGCGTTATGAATGAGATTATTCTTCGTCGAAATCAACTTTGTCGTATATGTCTTCCATCGTGAGCGAACATTCAATCGAAGTAAGCTCGATTTCGGTTTTGTCGCCGATGAAATCCATTAAAATCCAGCTTCCGTTTGTTTGTTTGGTGTAACGGGTTATTTGTTTCGTATCTTGTGAAACGAGCAGATATTCCTTGAACGATTCGATTGTTCGGTATTGTTCGAACTTCGCGCCCCTGTCATAATCGGCGGTTGAGGTGGAGAGAACTTCGACGATCAAAACGGGATTGAGAATATTATCGAGGTTTTTATATTTTTTGATTTCGGGTTTGCCGCAGACGACCATCACGTCCGGATAAGTATAAATTCCCTCTTTTTCAACGTAGAGGCGCATATCGTTTTGATAAACTTTGCACGGACGTTTTTTTAATTGATTGTATAATTCGCCGTAAATATTTCCGGCGATGTTATTGTGTCTTTCGCTCGCGCCCGCCATCTGAAAAATCTCGCCGTCGAGATATTCGTGCTTGACGGGCGAAACCGCTTCCATCGTTAAATAATCTTCTTCGGAAATAAATTGTTTTTTCAACAGAGCGTTCATAGCAAATTCAATTTACATTAAATGCAAAGTCAAGACAATCATCTGATTACGAGGCGGAACGACGGCGTTTCATTTTTAATTTTCAAATTGGGGCTGTTGTTTTAATGCCGACGCGCAAAACTGTTGAAAAATTCCGTGCTTTTTTCGATTGTTTCCCGGATGCTATTATGTAGCTCGCTGCCGACTGACGAATGAGCATTCTTATAAAAAAAAGCGGCGTTCTCTCGACCATACAGGATTTGGGAAGAACGAAATTCCGACGTTTCGGCATCAATGCGAACGGCGCGATGGACAAAACCGCCGCGCGTCTGATCAATATTTTACTCGGCAACGACGAAAACGAAGCGGTTTTGGAGATGCACTTTCCAGCGGCGCAAATTCTCTTTGAAACGTCGGCGATCATTGCGCTCGGCGGCGCAAACTTCGCCACGCGAATCGAAAACGAATCAATCGAAAACTGGCGACCTTATCGCATTGAAGCGAATCAAACTTTATCTTTCGACGAAAAAATCAACGGCAATCGCGCTTATCTCGCCGTGCGCGGCGGCTTCAAAATCGAACGCTGGCTCAATAGCGCAAGCACCAATCTGACCGCGCAAATCGGCGGCTTTCACGGCAGAAAATTGGAAAAAAACGATCAATTGTTTTTCAAGCAAAAAACCGAAAACCAAAAACTAAAAACGAACTTCAAAATTTCACATAAAATCATTCCGCGTTACAGCGCATTTCCGACCGTTCGGGTAACGGCGGGCGCGGAGTTTGAGCGATTGACGGCGTTGAGCGAGCAAACATTTCTCAAACAAACTTTTGCAATCAGCCGCGATTCAAACCGGATGGGTTTTCGCTTAAACGGCGCGCCGCTTTATCTGCTTGATAAAATCGAACTCGTTTCCGCCGCCGTTGATTGCGGCACGATTCAGCTTTTGCCCGGCGGACAACTAATCGTGTTAATGGCGGACGCGCAAACTTCCGGCGGCTATCCGCGTCTGGCACACGTCGTCTCAAAAGATTTGCCCGTTCTCGCCCAACTCGGCGCAAACGATAAAGTCGCGTTTGAATTAATTTCGCAGACGGCAGCTGAAGATTTGATTTTGGAATCTGAAAAAAATTTGAATTTATTGAAAATCGGCGTAAATTCTAAAGAATGTTTTCGATTGATTTAAACTGCGATATGGGCGAATCGTTCGGCGCGTGGGAATTGGGAACGGACGCTGAATTGATGGATTCGGTCTCAAGCATCAATGTCGCCTGCGGCTTTCACGCGGGCGATGCGACGGTGATTCGGCGAACGATTGAAATGGCGATAAAGAAAAACGTCGCCGTCGGCGCGCATCCGTCGTTTCCCGATCTTCAAGGTTTCGGCAGACGCGAAATGAAACTGTCGTCCGATGAAATTTTCGACATCACGCTGTATCAAATCGCCGCCGTCAAAGGCATCTGTGAAGCATTGGGCGGAAAACTGCATCACGTCAAACCGCACGGCGCGTTGTATAATCAAGCCGCCAAAGATCGAACCGTTGCCCGCGCGATTGCCGAAGCCGTTAAAGCGATTGACGGGAATTTAATTTTTTACGGTTTGGCGAACAGCTTTTTAATCAGCGAGGCGGAAAAAATTAAATTGAAAACCGCCTCCGAAGCGTTTGCCGACCGAACGTATCAGCCGGACGGAAATTTAACGCCGCGAACCGAAAAAAACGCCTTAGCCGAAAACGCCGACGAAGCCGTTGAGCAGGTTTTGCAAATGATAAAGTCGCAAACTGCAACGGCGGCGAACGGCGAAAAGATTTCGCTCAAAGCCGAGACGATTTGCATTCACGGCGACGGCAAACACGCCCTTTCGTTCGCCCGCGCGTTGCGAAAAAGTTTGGAAGAAAATGGCGTTGTGGTCAGAGCAGTTTAATGATTTCGCGCCTTTATATAAATCGTAAAACGAGATTTTTAGAACAAAACTGTTCACTGTCAACTGTCAACTATTATACGGGTTTCACTTTTTTATCAGCGGATAGTTGAAAGTTGATAGTGAACAGTTAATTTTTCCAAAATCTTATAAAATCTTAATTCTGCCAATGAAAAAATCTTCCCTTTCATCAATCATCTTAGGCGCGGCTTTTCTGATGGCGACTTCGGCAATCGGTCCCGGATTTTTGACGCAGACGACCGTTTTCACCAAACAGCTTCTGGCGAGCTTCGGCTTCGTGATTTTGCTTTCGGTCGTTCTCGACGTTTTCGCCCAGCTCAACATCTGGCGCGTTTTGATTGTCAGCGGCAAGCGCGCTCAAGATGCGGCGAACGAAACCTTGCCGGGCAGCGGTTACGTGCTGGCGATTTTAGTCGCGCTCGGCGGTTTGATTTTCAATATCGGCAACGTCGCCGGCGCGGGACTCGGATTAAACGTCCTTTTCGATTTGGATGTCAGAACCGGCGCGACGATCAGCGCGGTAATCGGCATCGCGGTTTTTCTTTTTAAAGAGTTCGGCAAAACGCTCGACGTGTTCGTCAAAATTCTCGGTTTCGTGATGCTCGTTTTAATCGTTTACGTCGTTTTTGAATCCAGCCCGCCGATTGGCGAAGCCGCTCTGCGAACCGTTTTTCCCGAAACGATTTCGCCGGCGGCGATTGTTACACTGGTCGGCGGAACGGTCGGCGGTTACATCACATTTGCCGGAGCGCACCGCCTGCTCGACGCGGGCGTTTCCGGCGCGGAAGCACTGCCCGAAATTAACCGCGGCGCGACGACCGGAATTTTGCTGACGGCTTTAATCAGATTTCTTTTGTTTCTCGCCTCGCTCGGTGTCGTCGCGCTCGGTCTGGCGATTGACGACAAAAATCCGCCCGCGTCGGTTTTTCAAAACGCGGCGGGCGTTGCCGGTTACAAAATTTTCGGCATCGTGATGTGGGCGGCGGCGATCACTTCGGTCGTCGGCGCGGCTTACACATCGGTTTCGTTTCTGAAAACCTTTCACTCGAAATTAAATTCATACAGCAACGTTTTGATTATCGGCTTTATCGTTTTTTCGACGCTCGTTTTTCTCGCTTACCCGGAAGCCGTAAAAATTCTGGTCTTCGCCGGAACGGTGAACGGATTTATTTTGCCCGTCGGACTGGCTTTGATTCTGCTCGCCGCGCGCCGCCGCGAAATTCTCGGCGAATACAAGCATCCGCTCTGGCTGCAAATCGCGGGCTGGCTGGTCGTTTTGATAATGTCCGTTTTCAGCATTCAAACCATCGTCGCCAATTTCATCTGAAAAACTATTCGGAAACTTTCCGCATCAAAAAAAAATGAATTTTCAAAGAAGGAAGTCTTTTGTATGAGAAAAATTATTTTCGGTTGGGCGTTGATGTTTTGTTTGTGCGCGCTGACAACCGCCGCGCAGTCGGGTCGAAAAATCGCCGACGCGCCGAAGCCGGAAACAAAGAGCGAGGAAATCAAGCAGCCCGAATATTCGGAAACCGCGCCGGGCAAACCGCGTCCGGTTTATCTGCCGGGCAAGCGTCAAAGCGAAAAAAAATCCGCTTCTAAAAACAAATCAAAATCGCTTCCCGCCGAGACGATTGATAATCAAACGATTGATACGGACGGCGCAGAAGTTTTAAAAATCGAAACTAATCTCATCACGATTCCCGTCTCGGTGTTCGACCGCAACGGTCTTTACATTCCGAATTTGTCGAAGGAAAATTTTAAGATTTTTGAAAACGGCAAGGAACAGGAAATCGCCTATTTCGGCACGGCGGACAAGCCTTTTACGGTTGTTTTACTGCTCGATACGAGTCCTTCGACCGAGTATAAAATCGAAGAAATTCAACAGGCGGCAATTGCTTTCGTTGACCAGTTGAAACCGCAGGACAGCGTAATGGTAATCGAATTTGACGCGAACGTTCACGTTTTGACCGAAGCGACCAGCGACCGTCAGAAAATTTACAAGGCGATTAAAAAAGCCGATTTCGGCGGCGGCACATCGCTCTACGACGCGGTTGATTTTTCGCTTCGCAAACGATTGAACAACGTCGAAGGACGCAAGGCGATTGTGCTTTTTACCGACGGCGTTGACACGACTTCGGGAAAAGCCACCTACGACGACACTCTGGGCGAAGCCGAAGAAGCCGACGCGCTGATTTTTCCGATTTATTTCAACACGTTTCTCGACAACAACCGGCGCATCGGCAGCGCGCCGTTTCCGTTTCCGGGCGGCGCGGGAACGATGCGCGGAACGTCGCGCGAAGATTACGCGCTCGGCAAAAAATATCTGGAAGATTTAGCCGACATCAGCGCGGGAAAAGTCTTTCGTCCGGAAGCGACAAACGGCGGATTGACTGCCGCGTTTGAAGGCATCGCCGAAGAACTGCGCCGTCAATACAACATCGGTTATTATCCGACCGAAACGGGCGAAGCGGGCGCGCGCAAACAAATTAAAGTGCGCGTCAATCGTCCGAACTTAGTCGTTCGCTCGCGCGACAGCTATATCGTCGGCGGCGAAAAAAAACCTGCGCCGCAAACCGTTTCAAAATTTCAATCGGAATAATTTTTGCCAAATTAGAGCAGACTTTAAAATAGATGAAATTGAAAACGATTCGGAATATGTGAAAAGTGATAAGTCATAAGTGATAATGGGCAACTTCTTACCTTTCACATATCACTTTTCACTTATTCCGAATCGGGGTCGCATTGTTCTAAAATTCGCCATAGTCGGCAAATGCTTTTTTTTCGTTTGAAATTTTCATTCCGCGCGCTGCCTTAAAATCCACGACAGCAAATCTTTTTCGCCGAGCGCGTTGAGCCAGACGTTATGCCCGACGTTCGGAAATTCGCTGTATTTGACGTTGCCGCCGTTGGCTTCAATGGCTTTGACCATTTCGCGCGATTCGCTGACCGGAACAATTGCGTCGTCCGCGCCGTGAAAAACCCACGCCGGAATTTTATAGACTTTTTCGGCGACGGGCGCGAATCTATCGCCGGTCAACAGAGGGCTGCCGCCGCAAATCGGAACGAGCGCGGCGAATTTTTTCGGATACCGCGCGGCGAGATGCCACACGCCGTAACCGCCCATCGAAACGCCGATTAAATAAATCCGCTTCGCGTCAATCGAAAATTCCTTTGTCGTCGCTTCGATTTGCCGCATCACCATCTTTTCCATCTGCGCGTCCGTCCAGTATTTTCCGAAACGGCATTGCGGCAGCAGAACGATTGCCGGAACTTGTTTGAGATATTGTTTGAGAATCTGCACCGGCGCGCCTTCGGTGTTCAGAAAACCGCCCGCACCGCGCTCACGGATGCCGTGCAGAAAAATGATTAAAGGCAAATCTTTTGTTTTCTCAGCGGCAAACGGCGCGTAGATTTGATAAATGAAATCTTCCGCATCGAGATTAACCGAACGAGTCAGAAAATCGCCCGTCCGTTTGCCGACGTTGGCGAGAAAATTAGTCGAAAAAAGTCCGCCGAGCGCGGCGAGAGCGTCTTTGTTCATACACTTTATAATTTATCGGTCGCGGCGATAAAATCGCAAGTCAGAACCGCCGGCGTGAGCGGGCAGCGAGAGCCGGAAAATTGAAAATTGAAATAAAGATGCGAACTCCCCGCGTTCACCTGCCCGCTCACGCCGGCGGTTCTGACACGCGCAAATTTCCCAGTGTTTGACTCGAAACATTTTTGTTATAATTCGCTGTCAACAAAAAATTCGGAGGAAACTATGCTTATTACAAACCGCTCGCTTTTGACGGCGGCGATTGTTTATTTTTCGCTCGCCTTAAATTTCGTTTCGCTTGCACCGGCACAGACGATTGATTCGTTCGCCGCTTTGACGAAGGGAAAAATCGTCAGCGGATTTCGCGCCGACGCGGTTTATCTGAACGAATCAGACCAGCCGATGGGCGCGCGGTTCGTTCACGAGCGCAGCGGCTTTACGCTCGACCTTTTGCAGATTCAATCCGTTCCGCAAAGCTATATCTGGACGAAAACTTTTCTTGTCTCCGATCAGGGCGAGCCGCACACGCAGGAACATCTTTTAATCACCAAGGGCAACAAAGGTCGCAACATCAACGCCAGCGAAGGAATGACGCTTTCGCAATCGAACGCTTCGACCAATCAGGAACATACGGTTTATGAATTCAACACGGCGGGCGGCAAAGAAGTTTTTTATAATTTGTTCGACGAATATCTCGACGCGCTTTTGCATCCCGATTACACCGAAGAGGAGGTGCGGCGCGAAGTTCGCAATTGGGGCGTAACCGAAAACGCCGACAAAACTCTGCGGCTCGAAGAAAAAGGCTCGGTTTACAACGAAATGGTCAGCTCGATGAACAATCCCGACTGGCGCAGCTACGACGAATTGATGCGGATAATTTACGGCGCGGCGCATCCGTTTGCGATGAACGCGGGCGGCTCGCCCGAAGGCATCCGCCAAATGAAAACCGCGGACATCAAACGATTTCACGATGCGAATTATCATCTCGGCAATATGGGCGCGATTGTTTCCGTGCCGTCGGAGATGCCGCTCGATGAAGTCTTGCGGCGATTCGACCAAACCTTGAACCGCGCCGAACCGACGAGCGAAAAACGCCAGTTTATGACGCTCGAAAAATTACCCGCGCCGCAGCCCGCCGCAACGGGAAAAATAAAAATCGTCGAATTTCCGAGCAAAAACGAACAGCAGGCGGCTTCGATGCAGTTCGCATATCCGGCAACGCGGCAACTCGATTCGACCGAAAAACTTTTGCTCAATGTTTTTCTCAACTGTTTCGCCGGCGACGCGAATACGAATCTTTATAAAAAATTAGTTGACACGAAAACGCGCGAAATTGATTTGGGCGCGAAGGGCGTTTACGGTTACGTCGAAAATGCTCCCGGCAATCCGGTTCTGTTCGGTTTGTCTGATGTTTCGGCGGCGAATTTGACCGAAGAAAAAGCCGCGCTCGCGCGTGAAAAAATCGTCGCCGAATTCGCCCGCGTCGCTGCCTTCAAAGACGATTCGCCGGAACTCAGGGAATTTAACGAACGCTTTCAAAACGCGCTCATCGAATATCGCCGGAGTTTGTCGAAATTCGTCAACACGCCGCCGGGCTTCGGCTTTCGCAGCGGCGGCAACGGCTACGGCTGGTATCTGCAAACTCAAAATTTGAACGAAACCAGAGACTTTCGCAAATCGGTCACGCTCAAAACGGATTTCGATGCCGCTGAAAAACTCGTGTCGGGCAGCAAAAACGTCTGGCGCAATTTTTTAGGAAAATGGAATCTTTTAAACGTCAAACCTTACGCGGTCGTCGCGCAACCGAGCGCGAAATTAATCGAACAGGATTTGAACGAGCGCAAAGCACGAGCCGACGCGGAAACCGCCGAATTGAAAAAGAAATACAACGTCGCCGACGACCAGCAAGCGATTCGGCTTTACAAAGCCGACTACGACAAAACGACCGCCGAGCAGGAAAAATTGGAAAAAACGAGCGGCACGAAATTTATCGAAAATCCGCCGCTTTCTCTCGACGATCAGCTCGATTTTCAGGAAAAAATCTTGCCGAACAACGTCAAGCTCGTCGCCGCAAACTTCGACAGTATGACCGGCGCGACGAGCGGTTTGGCTTTGCGGCTCGATTCGATTCAGGAAAACGAACTCGTTTATCTTTCGCTTTTGCCCGTTCTTTTGCGGCAAACCGGCGTTATCAAAAACGGCAAGCCGCTTTCGTATGAAGAAATGAGCGAGATGCTTCGCAAAGAGATTTTGAGTCTCGATTTGGAATTTCAGGCAAATTTCAAAACCAATCGTTACGAACTCGTCGCGCGCGGCGCGGGCAACAACGCTCAGGAGTCGGCGCGCGCCGTCGAATGGATGCGGCTCGTTTTGCAGAATCCGAATTGGCGCAAAGAAAATCTGCCGCGCATCCGCGATGTCGTTGACCGGCAGTTGAGCGATTGGCGGCGGCGTATGCAGGACGCGGAAGAAACCTGGGTCAGCAATCCGGCGGACGCTTACGCCAATCAAACGAACCCGCTTTTTCTGGCGACGCAATCGTTTCTGACGCAGGCGCACAACGCACAGCGTCTGCGCTGGATGCTCAAAGACGCGGGCGACGCAGAAAACCAAAAAGCCGTCGAAGCGTTTTTAAACGAACTCGGCGCGGCGCAGGGAACGCGCGAAGAATTGAAAACGCTGCTCGCCGCGATGCAGTCGAGTGACAAAACAACGGCGGCGAAAACTTCCGGTAATTTCAAATCGCTGCTCGCCGATTTTGCGACATTGCCGCCGACGGCGAAAAATTTAGCCGTCGAAGCGGCGAAGGATTTGGAGCAGAATCTGAGCGAAATTCCCGACGCTTCAATGGCGGCGGATTGGAAATATTTGTGCGGCGAGATGCGCTTGGATTTGCAACAAACGCCGGAAAAAACTTTGGCGAATTTAGACGCGGCGCGGCGCAAACTTTTGAAAACCGGCAACGCGCGAATGTTCGTCATCGGCGCGCGCCAGACGCAGGCAAAGCTCGACGCTGATTACAAAACTCTGCTCGCCGGATTTGAAAACGCGCCCGCCGCGAAAGCTGATTATTCGACGGCGCGGTTGATTGACGAACGCTTAAAAGGGCGCGGCGCGGCGACGGAAAAAACCGTTTACGTCGGACTTCTCGCGCCGAATATGACGGGCGGCGTTTTTATCAATACCGCGCCGCTCGCCGATTACGCGGACGCAGGCGACCGCGAAAAAATGCTCGATTTTCTCGCCTCGAAACTTTACGGCGGCGGCAGAGCGCACAGCGTTTTTTCCCGTACAATCGGCGCAGGACTAGCTTACAGCAACGGTGTCGGCAGCAGTCCGGCGAGCGGTTTGTTCAGGTATTACGCCGAGCGCACGCCGGAATTGCCGCAGACTTTGCGGTTCGCCATCGGAGAAGTCAAACGCCCTCTGAATGATGAAACTTTGGGCGAATACGTCATCGCGCAAAATTTCAGTTCGCGCGCCGCGTCCCCTTATGAAGCGCGCGGCGAAGCGATGGCGGCAAATTTAGCCGACGGCATCACGCCCGCCGCCGTCCGACGCTTTCGCCAAATTGTTCTCGATTTACGGAAAACGCCGAATCTGTCGGAGGAATTGATGAAGCGCAAAGACAAAGTTTACGAACGAATTCTGCCCGGTTACGGCATCAAAGGCAAAGATGTCAAAGACGCGAATTATTTCGTCATCGGTTCGGAAAAACAAATGACGGCGTATGAAGCGTATCTGAAATCGGCGGAAGGCGCGGACACGAAACTTTACAGATTATATCCGCGCGACTTTTGGCTGACAATAAAATGAATTAAAAAGCCGGAAGCGCAGACAACTTGCCTGCGCTCCCGGCTCGCGCGCTCGAATAAAAAAGGACGAAATCAGTTTCGTCCTTTTTTATTTTTACGTTTTAATTGTTTGCCCTGTTCGGCGCGGGCGGGCGGCTTGGAAGTTTCGTCGGCACGGTTGCCATTTTCTTCAAAACTTCCTGCACGGCGCGTTCTAATTGCGGGTCGCCGCCGGCGATGACCGAGCGCGGATCGTTTTCGACTTCGATGTCCGGGTCAACGCCGTAGCCTTCGATCACCCATTTGCCTTCGAGATTCGCCATTCCGAATTCCGGCACGCTGACACTGCCGCCGTCAATCAGCGGACCGCGACCGGAAATGCCGACCACGCCGCCCCAAGAGCGTTTGCCGACGAGCGTTCCCAAACCGGCTTGGCGAAACATATACGGGAAAATGTCGCCGTCCGACGACGAGTTTTCGTTCAAAATGGCGACCATCGCGTTCGGCGCAACGCCGTCCGGATACGTCGTCGCCGAATCGTTGATGCGGTCGAAATTGACACCCAGAGCCTTGCGGCGCAGGCGTTCGATAATCATTCTGGAAACATTGCCGCCGCCGTTGGCGCGCACGTCAACAATCATTCCTTCCTTATCCAATTGCGGATAATACCACTTGATAAATTCACGAATTCCCGGCGCGCCCATATCGGGAATGTGTATGTAACCGACCCGCCCGTTCGTCATCTGCGAAACGCGGGCGCGGTTGGCGTTGACCCAATCGAGATAAATCAAATTCGATTCGTCGGTAATCGGGCGATACGAAATTTGTCTCGCGCCGTTCAACGTCGGCGTTGAATTAACCATCATCACAACGGGCGCGTCCGCTTTGCCGCGCAGGTAAGAATAAATGTCTCTGTCCGCCGTGACATCTTCGCCGTTGATTTGCAAAACGTAATCGCCGACGGAAACGTCAACGCCGACTTCGCGCAACGGCGAGCGGTAAATATCTTCTTCGTTTTCGCCTTCGTAAATTTTGGCGATCTTGTAGCGGTTCGCCGCTTTATCGGTTTCAAATCGCGCTCCGGGCAACGCGACGCGAACGCGCGAAGGCGTGTTGAAATCGCCGCCTTCGATGTAGGAATGCTGCGTGGCGAGTTCGGAAATCATTTCGGCGATGACGTAATTCAAATCCGAACGATGCGCGACATACGGCAACCACGTTTTATATTCGTCACGAATTTTCGCCCAATCGAAACCGTGCATATTCGAGACGTAAAACCAATCGCGGTAACGCCGCCAGACTTCGTTGAAAATCTGTGTCCATTCTTCCTGCGGATTAATTTCGGTCATCAAACCGGCGGTCGAAACGGTTTTTTTGCTGTTCGCGCCCTGCGGTGTCGCGTCCATCACGATAAACGCGCCGTTCGCTCCGACGATGATTTTCGAGCCGTCCGACGACAGCGAATAACTGTTCGCGCCGTCCATTAAAACGGTTTCCTTGCGGTCTTTCAGCGAAAAAATTTTCACCGCATTCGGACGATCCGATTGTCTGCCGTAATAAAACGCCGAGCCGACGAAATAAACGATATGTCCGGTTTTCGCCGTCAAACCGCCGTAATTATCAGCGGGCAAAGGCACGCGCGTCACGCGCGACGTGATGCCGTCGAAATCAATCAATTCCGGTTTCTGCGCGGGAACATTTCGCTTCGGTGCGTTCGGGTCGGGCGTTCCGGTCAGCGCGGGATTCGGCAATACGGAAGCCGACGGCTGCGGTTGTTTTTCGTCAACCGGAGTCGGTTTCGGTTCGGTCGGCGGCGTTAATTTGTCGGTCGGTGTCGGCGAAGCGGCGGGCGCAATCGTTACTTCGTCGGACTCGGGCGGAAACGGATTTTTCACGTCCTTTCGCAATGCCAATGCATAAATCATTGTCGAACGATTGCCCGCGAAATTAAATTCCTTGTCGGAAATTTGCGGCGCGAATTCGCGGTCGCTCAAGTAGTAAAGATAATCGCCCGACGGATCGAACGTCGGATTCTGCGAATTGAACATCGGATCAGTTACGCGATTTAATTTATTGTTCACGACATCGTAAACATAAACCGCGCTGAAACCGCCGTTGTTCGAGGCGGCTTTATCGTTCATACTGAACGCCAGGTAATTTCCCTTCGGCGACCATTCGTAATCGCCGATTTGACCGTTCGCCGCGTCAACGATTTGTTTCAAGGATTTACCGGCGAAAGTGTAGATAAAAATTTTGCCGTCTTTGTCGGAAAACGCGATGCGCTTGCCGTCGCCCGACCATTCGGGCGAATATCTCTGCGCCGGAGCAACGCCGCCGTTCGTGATTTGGACGGGCGCGCTCATTCCGTCCTGCGCGGCAATCCAAACTTCGTCTTCGCCGCTTCTGTCCGAAATAAAAGCGATGCGCGAGCCGTCGGGCGACCAGCGCGGAAATTTATCGTGCGCGTTCGACGAATGCGTCAGATTGCGCGTCGCGCCTTTTTCGACCGGAGCGGAAAAAATATCGCCGCGCGCGCCGAACAAAACTCTCTCGCCCTTCGGCGACAGCGCGACGTTTTCCAGATTCTGCAGCGCGTTGACCATTCGCGGACGTTTATAAACGCCGTCGTCGGGAACATTGATCGTCAATTTGTTTGATTTATTTGTTTTCGTGTCGAGAATTTCGAGTTCGCCGTTGCGCTCGTAAACAACGCGCGAAACATCGTCGCTCGAAGGCCAGCGCACTTCCCAGTCCTTAAAATTCGTCGCCGCCGTCGTTTTACCCGAAGCGACATCGTAACTATAAAGATTAAATTTTCCGTCTTTGTCCGAGTTAAAATAAATCTTATCGCCGATCCACATCGCGTCGCGCCAGGGACGCACGCCTTCCGAGATTTTCTTCGCGTCGTTCGTCGCTAAATCGTAAATGTAAAGCGTGTTTGCCTGTCCGCCGCCGTAGCGTTTTTCGCTTCTAAAATCTCTGGTGCGCGGCGAATAAATCATCCGCTTGCCGTCCGGCGCGAAATCGCCTGAACCGGCTTCAGGCATCGGCAACGCGGTCGGCGCGCCGCCCGTCATCGGCACGGTGTAAAGTTTGGAAACGGGCAAAGTGTAAGAGTCGCGCTGCGAACGAAAAACGATTGAGTTTCCGTCGTTCGTCCAACCCAAAACCTGATTATCGTAACCCCAACGCGGCGCGAACGGACCCTTCGCCGGATAAAAAGTAAGTTGTTTCGGTTCGCCGCCAATCGAAGGCACGACGTAAACCTGTTCGTCGCCGTCGTATTGTCCGGTGAACGCGATCCATTTTCCATCGGGCGAAAATTTCCCGAAAACTTCCATTCCCGGATGCGCCGTAAGGCGAACGGCTTGCCCGCCGCTCGCTGAAGCCGTCCACAAATCGCTCGCGTAACTGAAAACCACGCGGTCGCCGTAAACGTCCGGGAAACGTAATAATTTCGTTTGCGCGAACGCGGGCAAAGCAAACAACACAAAAACAAAAATAGCCTTGAAAAAGACTCGCACGAACATTCGATTTTCCTCCGAAAAAGCTGTTTAAGATAAGACTGAAATTATTTACGCGATTCGATGCGGAAAAGTTACAAATAATGCAATCCGGTTTGAACGCAAAAACAGCAAGCCGCAAATCAACGATTTGCGGCTTGCTGTTTTAATTATTTTTCGTGTTATTTTCCGGTCAATTCCTTAACCAATTCGGGCGCGTCGTAAAGTTTTCGCAAGGCTTCTAAAATTCCCGCGCTGTGGACGGCGACGGCGCGACCGCCTTCGTTTTGTTCGACATACCAGTAACGGTTGGAGAGTTTCTGATTGTTGCTGTCGAAATTCAGACCGACGAGTTCGGCGTTGCGGTTGATGACGGGCGAACCGGAATTGCCGCCGATTGTATCAGCCGTGTAAACGAAATTCAGAGGCGTTGCCAAATTCAATTTGTCGCGCCCTTCGCGGTAACGAACCGGCAAATCATACGGCGGTTTTTCGGCGAAGCTTTCCGCGCGGTCATACAATCCGTAAAACGTCGTTCGGAACGGCACGAGCGTCGTGTCTTCTTCGTAACCGGCGACTTTGCCGTAGCTGATTCGCAGATTGAAATTCGCGTCGGGCGGAATTGATTTTCCGTAAACGGCGAAACGCGCTTTTGAGATTCGTTCGCCCGCGCTCGATTCGACGTTTTGGATTTTTTCTTCGTTCCACTGGCGCAGTTCTCTGATGATCGGCTCGACGCGTCGCGCCATTTCGATCATCGGATCGGTTGATTTGGCAACCGCGTCCGCGCCGCCTTCGAGCAGCGATTTTCTAAACGCGACATCCGCTAACTGCGTTCCTTCGACGGCTTTTTTGACGGCATCGGCGGGCGTTGCCCCGTTCAAAGCGGCTTTGACGAACGGATCATTTGCGCCCAGAGTTTTCTGCGCTTCGACGAGCCACGCGGTCAACTGCGCTTTTTCGAGTTCGGGATAAACCGGCGCGGGCGAGAGCAAAGCAAACTTGAACGATTCGAGTTTGTTGTCGCGGAACTCATCGTAACGCTGATCGTTCGGCTTTTTAATTTCGTCCGTGTAGCGCACGATTTTCGAAGCGATGTCGCCGAGACGCGACGGCGTGATATTGGTAAAAGATAAACGATTCGCCATCGCCGGAAGCTCTTTGTAAGCCGCCGCGATTTGTTCCCACGCCGGAGAATACATTTTTTGCAACTCGGCGTTTTTCGCCAAACCCGTCTTTAAATCCTTTTCTTCCGTTTCCTTTTTGGCGAACATTCGCGGATTCGTCAAACCATCCTGCTGTCCGCTCAGACGTTTTAACGAATTATTAAACGAACGCATTGACGCGCTCGCCTGCCGGTGCTGTTCTTCGCCGAGTTTCGCGTAAGTTTCGAGTGCGTTCAGACGCGTTTCCCAAACTTTTTTCTGCAAAACATTGCCGACATCGCGCTGATACGCTAATTGCGCCAGAGTCAAAAGCCGCGCCGTCGAACCGGGACTGCCCGAAGCAATCACAAATTCGCCGTCAACCGCGCCCGTTTCCGACCATTTGAAAAAATTCGGCGTGTTCGCAGGCTTGCCGTTTTCATAGGCGCGCAGGAAAGTGACATCCAAATCGTGACGCGGAAACGTGAAGTTGTCCAAGTCGCCGCCGAAAAACGCGATTTGTTCTTCCGCCGCGAAAACGATCCGAATGTCGGTGTATTTTTTATTGCGGTAAAGCCAGTATTCGCCGCCGCTGTAAAACGACACGACATCGCTTTTCAAGCCGGTTTTCGCCGTAGATTCCTTTTCGATCTGCGCGATTGCCGCCTTGCGCTGTTCGCTCGCTTCCTTGTCCGAAGCATTCGGTTTGACCGCCGACTGCACGCGCTCCGTGACGTTTTCATACGACACTAAAACATTGCATTCGAGGTCGGGAGCCTTGATTTCTTCGGCTTGCGTTTTCGCATAAAATCCGGTTTTTGTGTAATCGGTTTCTTTAGTCGAAACCTTTTGCAGCTGCCCGTTGGCGACGTGTTGGTTGGTAACGAGCAAACCGTTCGGCGAAACGAAGCTGCCCGAACCGCCGTCGTTCAGCCTGACGGACGCGAGCCGCACATTGTCGAGCCATTCCTTGGTCGGCTCGAAATTGTAACGCTCCTTCCACAATTTAAGCGGCGGATTATCAAAAGTCCACATTCCCTCGTCGGCGCGAATCGCCGGAACGCTCATTAAAAAACTCATCATTAAATAAAAAACGGCTAATTTCTTCATACGGATTTCTACGGTTAAGTTCTGTTAATTAAAGATAATAAAACGATTGGCTAAAAAACAAAAATCTCGTCTTTGGAAGCACTTTGCGCGACGGACATTGGAATTTTTCGGCGGCGTGATAATAAAAGCCGAAAAATTTCTGGAAGCCGGATGCGTTTCGACATTTCCAATGGACAGTTGGGGCGTTCGGTTCATTTGCTGCTTAAACGAACGCCTTTTTGTTAAGAGAGAAAGAAGCCATCCAAGACGGTTTCTTTCTCCTCACATTGAGATTTTTTTTTGCTCCCTGTTCAGATAAAACAAAAGATCGGCGGTTTTTTTTCAGAAAAGCCTGCCGGTCTTTTGTTTTTGATTGTTAAATTTGTCCACAGAAAAGGGCAATCAAATTGATTGCCCTTTCTTCTTGATTTTAATGGTGATCCGAGAAGGACTCGAACCTTCGACCCAATGGTTAAAAGCCATTTGCTCTACCGACTGAGCTATCGGACCACATTCGTCAATTAACAATTTGTCGTTTGACGAAACATTTATATTACACAACGAAAAACGAGTTTGCAAATCCGGTCATACAAGGCTTTCGTTTGTTTGACCGGGCGGTCAAAAGCCGTTTGCTTTTACGCCTTAAACCAGTTTTCCATCGTCGAATCCTGCAAAATTATCGTTTGGTCGCGTTCGGGACCGGTCGAGATTAAACCGATTTCCACACCGATTGATTTTGAAAGAAATTCGACGTATTCACGCGCCTTCGCCGGTAAACCTTCGATTTTTGTGATTCCGAGAGTTTCCGTTTTCCAACCCGGCAGCGTTTCATAAACCGGCTTGATGCGCTGCAAATCCTGCGCGACCGCCGGGAAGGTTTCGATTCGCGTCCCGTTTATTTCATAGCCCGTGCAGACTTTGATTTCGTCGAGCGCGTCGAGAACATCCAATTTCGTCAGCGCGACCGAATCGAAGCCGTTGAGTTCGGCGGCGTAGCGCGTCGCTACCGCGTCGAACCAACCGCAACGGCGCGGGCGTTTCGTTACCGAACCGTATTCGTTGCCGCGCTGCCGGATTAAATTCGCCACGCCTTCTTCCGCGTCGAGCATTTCGGTCGGAAACGGTCCTTCGCCGACCCGCGTCGCGTAAGTTCTGACAATGCCTAGCACGCCGGAAATGTGGTGCGGCGGAATGCCCAAACCGATTGCCGCGCCGCCCGCCGTCGGGTTCGACGACGTAACATACGGATATGTTCCGTGGTCAACATCCAAAAGCGTCGCCTGCGCGCCTTCGAGCAAGATTTTTTTGTTCTGTTTTTTGGCTTCGGCAATGAAATGCGAAGTTTCGGCGACGAACGGCTTTAATCGTTCGACGAGCGCGGAAATTTCGTCGTAAATTTCATCGCTGCGAAGCGGTTGTTGTCCGTAAAGCACGATGATGCGGTTCGCTTCTTCGAGATTGCGTTCGATTCGCAACTTTAAGACTTCGGGGACCAGCGCGTCGGCGACGCGAATGCCGCGTCGTCCGGCTTTATCTTCGTAAGCCGGACCGATGCCTCTTAAAGTCGTGCCGATTTTTTCGTTGCCGAGCCGCTCTTCGCTCGTGTGATCGAGCGCGCGGTGATACGGCATTATCAAATGCGCTCGGCTCGAAACTTTCAAGCGTTCGGGCGTAATTGAAATTCCCTGCGCCGCCATCTGGTCAACTTCCTCGAAAAACGCCTTCGGGTCAATGACCATTCCGTTGCCGAGAACGCAGACCGAATTTTCGTGAATGATGCCCGACGGCAAAAGTCTTAAAACAAAGGCTTTATCGCCGACGTAAACCGAATGTCCGGCGTTATGTCCGCCCTGATAACGCGCGACGATATCGAACCGGTCGGCTAATAAATCAACGACTTTTCCCTTTCCTTCGTCGCCCCACTGCGCTCCGATGATGACTATTATCATATTTGATTTTTTTGAAAAACTTCCCTGTATAAATCTTCGTATTTTTCCGCGATAACCTTCGGATGATAACGCTTGACGTTTTCGATTCCGTTGGCGACCAACTCGTTTCGCAGCGCGTCGTCTTCGATAATTCGTTTGACGGCGCGGCGGATCTCCGCCGGATTATACGGATCAACGAGCAGCGCGGCGTTGCCGGCGACTTCCTTCATCGGGTTGATGTCGCTGGTCACGACCGGTGTTCGCATCGCCTGGGCTTCGATGACCGGCAAGCCGAAGCCTTCGGCAATCGAACAGAAAACGGTTAAATCGGCATTCCGATAATGCTCGACAATCGCGGCTTCGTCAAGGTCGAATTCGTTTCGGTAATTGATGTTTTTTTCTTTCAATAGAGTAAGCGTTTCATCGTCTAATTTTCCGATGATAAGCAGTTGGCAATTTACGCCTTCGAGCGCGCGAATCACGTTCGGAATATTTTTATGAGGAGCCGTTCCGACCTGTAAAATTTTCGGACATTCGCGGTCAAATTCTTTTTTTTCGGCGAACTTCAAACTTTCATCGAGCGGCACTTCGATCACGCGGACTTTCGCCGCGTCGCAGCCAGTAAATTTTATGACTTCGTCTTTGGTAGTTTGCGAAATCGCCGTGACGTATTTCGATCTGCGAACCGGCAAATCAAAAAACATTTTTTTAATCAAATATCGCCGCAAGCCTTTTCTGACCGCCAAAATGCGCGCGTCGGGAATCGTCAAAATCGTTTTCTCCGGCGGCAGCGTCAAAGCCATATAGGTAATGTGTCCGGTGATGTGATAAATGTCCGCCTCGCGCGGTTTGTAGGTGAGCAGATTTTTAATCATTCCCGAAATCGTGCTGAGAAATTTCGTCTGCTCGAACGAACAATCGAATTCATCGCTTGAAATGCTTTTCGCCACCTGTCGAAACACTCTTTCGAGACTGAAATTTTCGTGAAACTTCCTCTCGACGAAGAGAACTTTGATCCGCATACTAAACTTTTTAAAAGCGTATTTCGAGAAACAAAGAAAAATTAACAGGGATGGACGGGATGGATCGGATATTTTTTAAATCATCTGAATCTATCCAATCAAAAATATCCCGTTCATCCCGTCCATCGCTGTTAATTTTTCTTAACGCCTTTTGATTTCCAAGTAGATTTCAACGCAATACCGCGCTCAAGAATTTTCTATATTCGTTTGTCTTTCGCCATTCTCGAAGACATTTGTTCGAGGTCGTTCGCCACCATTTCTTCGACCATTTCGCGAAACGTGTGCGTCGGCTGCCAGCCGAGCCGTTCGCGCGCTTTAGTCGCGTCGCCGATTAAAAGCTCGACTTCCGCCGGACGATAAAATCGCTCGTCAACGACGACGTAATTTTGATAATCCAAGTCAACCATCGAAAAAGCGATTTCGCAAAATTCTCTGACCGAATGCGTTTCGCCCATCGCAATGACATAATCTTCCGGTTCGTCTTGCTGCAGCATCAAATGAATCGCTTTAACGTAATCAGCCGCGTGTCCCCAATCGCGTTTCGCGTCCAAATTGCCGAGCCGCAGTTCGGTTTCCAAACCGAGCTTGATCGCCGCCGCGCCGCTCGTAATTTTTCTGGTCACGAATTCAAAACCGCGCCGCGGACCTTCGTGATTAAACAAAATGCCGCTGCAACAAAACATTTGGTAGGCTTCGCGGTAATTTCTGGTTAAATCGAAACCGGCGACTTTGCTGATGCCGTATGGACTGCGCGGGTGAAAAACGGTCGTCTCGGTCTGCGGCGTTTCGTGAACTTTGCCGAACATTTCGCTCGAACCGGCGAAATAAAAACGGCATTGCGGGCGCAGTTCGCGCAGGGCGGCAAGCATATAATGCGTGCCGTTGATGTTCGTGTTCATCGTCGAAAAACCGTCGGCGAAACTCTCCGCGACAAAGCTCTGCGCGGCGAGATGATAACATTCGTCGAAATCAATGCGCCCGACGACGTGAAAGATGCTCGGATAATTCTCTAAACTCGCCGGATGAAGCGTTAAATCGTCTAAAATATGCGCGATGCGCGTAAAACGGCGGCTCGGATTCTCGAGCGCGACGCGGCGCACAAGCCCGTGAACTTCGTAATCGTTCTCAAGCAGATACTCGGCTAAATAACTGCCGTCTTGTCCGGTGATCCCGGTAATCAAGGCTTTTTTTTTCGACATAAATCATGTTTGTTAACGGTTATATTCAAGACGAAAAAGATTTTCAACAACCAATTACCGTTAACAATTAACCATTTATTATTGAATAAAGCTGAACATATTTTCGCGCCGCATTTTCCCACGAATTATCAACGGTCATTCCGTTCCATTGTATTTTGCGCCAAGCGTCCGCGTCGTAATAAGCGAACAAGGCTTCGTAAATTTTTTCGAGGAATTTGTCGGCGCGAAATTCGTCGAATTTAAAGCCGTTGCCCGAACCGCTCACGTGGTCGAAATTCTCGACCGTATCGTCCAAACCGCCGACGGCGCGGACAATCGGAATCGTGCCGTAACGCAGCGAATACATTTGATTCAAACCGCACGGCTCAAAGCGCGACGGCATCAAAAACATATCCGCGCCGGCTTCGATCAAGTGCGCTAAGGATTCGTTATAACCGACGTAAACGCCGACTTGCCGCGGCGCGGTGTTTCGCAATTTTTGCAGAAAATCTTCCGAAGATTTTTCGCCCGAACCGAGCGCGATAAAATATGCGCCGGTCGCTAAAATATCACCGATGGTTTGCTGAATCAATTCAAATCCCTTCTGCGAAGTCAGACGCGTGACCGACGCGAAAATCGGTTTATCCAAATCTTCGGGCAGAAAGAATTTCTGCAAAAGAGCCTGTTTGCACAAACGCTTGCCGTCAAGATTCCAGGCGTTAAAATGCGCTGGTAATTCCTTATCGGTTTCGGGATTCCAAACGTCGTAATCAACGCCGTTGACGATGCCGTATAATCTATCGCCGCGCTGTCGAAGCAGCCAATCGAGTCCGTAACCATTTTCCGGTTGCTGAATTTCATAACCGTAGCGGCGCGAAACGGTCGAAAGCAGATCCGCATCGGCGAGTCCGGCTTTCATCGCCGAAGCCGCGCCGTTAAATTGAAAAGCATTTCTGCTAAAATCGTCGCCGAAGCCGAGCTTCCACAATTCCTCCATTCCGAATGCGCCCTGATAGGCGAGATTGTGAACGGAAAACACGGTGCGCGTGTCGCGCCAAAAATTATCCCAACGTCTGAGTTTAGCAATTTCGACCGCCGCAAAACCGCAGTGCCAATCGTTGAGATGAACGATGTCAACCGGTTTATCGAGCCGCCGCAAAAGCTGTATTGCCGCGTGATTAAAAAACGCGAAACGCTCGTAATCTTCGCGGTAGCCGTAAATCGAATCGCGGAAAAATAGTTCGGGCGCGTGAATCAAAAACGTCGGCGAGCCGTTGGCTTCCGAATAATAGACTTGCGTCTTATAATTTTGCCCGCGCCATTCAATCCGCAAATCGTCAATCGCCAGATGGTCGATCAGATTTTCCTTCGTCTGACGATACAGCGGCGTAATTAAAAACGCGTCCGCGCCGATTTGCCGCAAAGCCTTCGGCAGCGCACCCGCGACATCGCCCAAACCGCCGGTTTTTGAATATGGAACGGCTTCCGCCGAAAGAACCGCAACTCTCATTTTTTTATTCGTAAATAGTAAATCGTAAATCGTGAGCAGAATAAATCTCTATCCACGATTTACGATTCACGATTGACTGAAATAAATCTAGCTCTGCATCGAAGCCAAAAAGTCCGCATTGGCTTTCGTCTTGCTCAATCTTTCCAGCACGACTTCCATCTGCTCGACCGGCGAGAGCGGATTAAGCACGCGGCGCATCACCCAGATTCGATTTAAATCTTCCTTGTTGATGAGCAGTTCTTCTTTGCGCGTTCCCGAACGTTGCAAATCAATCGCGGGGAACAAACGTTTGTCGGATAATCTTCTATCCAAGTGAATTTCCGAATTACCCGTGCCTTTGAATTCTTCAAAAATTACGTCGTCCATACGCGAACCCGTGTCAATCAAAGCGGTGGCGATAATCGTGAGAGAACCACCTTCTTCGATGTTGCGCGCCGCGCCGAAAAAGCGTTTCGGGCGTTGCAGCGCGTTTGAATCAATACCGCCAGAAAGAATCTTTCCGCTCGGCGGCACGACCGCGTTATGAGCGCGGGCGAGACGTGTAATCGAATCAAGCAGAATCACGACATCGCGTTTGTGTTCGACCAGTCGTTTCGCTTTTTCAATCACCATATCGGCGACCTGCACGTGGCGCGTCGGCGGCTCATCGAAGGTCGAAGAAATCACTTCGCCTTTGACCGAACGCTGCATATCGGTCACTTCTTCGGGGCGTTCGTCAATCAGCAGAACGATTAAAGTCACTTCCGGATGATTTTCCGTGATTGAATTCGCCATCGTCTGCAAAAGCATCGTTTTACCGGTGCGCGGCGGCGCGACGATCAAAGCGCGCTGTCCTTTGCCGATGGGCGTAACGAGGTCTATAACCCGCGCCGCGACGTATTCGGGTCCGGTTTCCATCCGCAGCTGTTCGTCCGGGTAGAGCGGTGTTAGATTATCGAAAAAGACTTTTTCGCGGCTGTGTTCGGGAGCTTCAAAATTGATCGCTTCGACTTTGATGAGGGCAAAATACCGCTCGCCTTCCTTCGGCGGGCGAATCTGTCCGCTGACCGTATCGCCGGTTCGCAAATCGAATTTACGAATCTGCGACGGCGAAACGTAAATATCGTCGGGACCCGGAAGATAATTGTATTCGGGCGCGCGAAGAAATCCGAAGCCGTCGGGCAAAGTTTCCAGCACGCCTTCCGAGAAGATCAGACCGCTTTTTTCGGTTTGCGCGGCGAGCAGCTTGAAAATCAATTCCTGCTTGCGCATACCCGAAGCTCCTTCAATATCGAATTGCTTCGCAATATGCGTTAATTCGGAAATAGACATTTCCTTTAACTCCGCCAAATCTAAAGTGGCGGCGGTTTCGGCGGGCAAATCGGATTTCTTTTTGCTGCCGTCGCCGTCGGTTTCGACTTTAACTTCCTGCGGTTTTTCTTCGATTTCTTCCGGATTTTTCTCAAAGCCGTTTTCTTCGCTTTTATTTGCCTTGATTGTTCTCGTCCGTGTTGTTCTGGTTGCCATTTTTTTAATTTCGTTTATTGTTTTATAGTGCGTTCGCAGTCGCCCAAGATTAGAAACTTTTTAATATAAATGCATCTGATTTTAAGACTTTTTATATAAAGTATGAAACGCTTGAATCTTGGAAATATTTGTATGGAATACCGTCGTGATGCAAACAAATGTAGAAGCCTTTCGACTCTAAAACCCTTTTGAGTTAAATGGGAATGTTTAATTATTAACTCATTCCGGCGAATAAATCAACTAAAATTTCGCTTTTTTGAGTGTTTTTTTTTACAAAGAATTTTCGATTTCGCGCCACAGCGCATCGCGTCCTTTTCCGGTTTCCGAAGAATAAGCGATGACACGGCTCGACGGCACGATTTGTTCGATTTCGCGCCGGCTCGAATTTAATTTATTATTAGAGAGTTTGTCGGTTTTGGTCGCCACGACGAGGTGATTTTTGCCGTGATAAACGAGCCATTCGTTGAGTTGTAAGTCGAGCGCGGTCGGCTGGTGACGCGAATCTATGAGCTGAATCGAGAGCTTTAATTCTTCTCTCTGCGACAAATACTCCTCCGCCATTTTTCCCCAATCGGCGCGCATCGTTTTGGAAACTTTGGCGTAGCCGTAGCCGGGCAAATCGGTAAAATAAAACGCTTCATTGACGAGAAAAAAATTGATTGACTGCGTTCTGCCCGGCGTGTTTGAAGTTCGCGCCAAGCCTTTTCGCTGCAAAAGCGAATTGAGAAGGCTCGATTTCCCGACGTTCGAGCGTCCGAGAAAAGCGATTTCCGGCAAGCCGTCGCTCGTCCAATGGCTTTGATTGAACGCGCTTCTCTTAAATTCCGCCGAAGTTATTTTCATTGTTCGATTGGCGAGGCGCGGAAGCGTATTTGAAAATCTAAATTTTACATTTTACATCTTTAATTCCGTCACGGAAAAAACCGGCTCGGTTTTTACGGGTTTGAATTCAGAATGAGAAATGTAAAATTTAGATTTTTTTATTTCACATTTTGATTTTCAAGCATTTTTCGCCATTTCCCGGCGTGCTTCAATCATTCTCTGCATCATTGCGCGCCGCGCGGCTAAAACTTCCTTCGCGTCGGGCATTTTCATAATCAGCGTTTCGAGATTATTTAAAAACCTCGGATTGCCCATCGCCGCTCTGATTTCTTCTAAATAAGGCTCGATTTTCGAGAAAACGATCAGATGCTCGCCGTTCGCGTCGGCGAACATTTCTTCGTCAATCGCGCCGTGATTGACGAATGAAGCCGCCATATCCCAATACGAAGAAACCATCCGAAACGCCGCGCTCGTTTGCGGGTCAACCATCGCTCTTAAAACGTCCGCCGCGCTTTCCGGCATAAACGTCACCGTCCAATTTCGCGCCTCGCGCATTTTTTCTTCGCGGCGCATATCGTAGAGTTTTAAAATTAAATCAGCCGATTCTGTTTTGTTCATAAATTTTCTTCTCGCTTTTTTGATTAAGTTCAGATTTTTCGTCGAAACGAATAACCTGAAAAGTAAATTGAATCGCCTTCAAAGTCAAAAACGAAAAAACATACTAAAATAAATCAGATGTCCGCGCCTCCGAAAATCGAATCTTTAATCGAAAACTTGCCCGACCCGGCGGCGGCGCGGCGATTCTACGCGCAGCTTGCCGAAAAATCGCCGCGCGACGAGAAAAAACTCGTCAAAAACGAAGGCTTGCTGTCCGACGTTCTGACGCTTGCGGCGTTCAGCCCTCTGCTGGCAACGACGGTTTTGCAGAATCCGAATTATCTCTGGTGGCTCGACCGCCAGCGCGCTTCGATTAAAGTGCGCGACAAGGAAGAGTTGCTCGAATCGCTGGCGCGTTTCGCTTCGACCAATTCGGACGTTGACGCGAACATTCTGCTGGCGCGTTTTCGCCGCCGCGAGCTTTTGCGAATTTATCTGCGCGACATTCGCAATTTAAGCACCGTCGCCGAAATCACCGAAGAAATCTCCAACCTCGCCGACGCGATTTTAGAATACGCCCTCCGCATCGCGCGGCAGGAACTCGATAATCGTTACGGCGCGCCGTTTGAAACGGATGAAAAATCAAAACCGAAGGCGGCGCGATTTTGCATTGTCGCGCTCGGCAAACTCGGCTCTTTGGAGCTGAATTATTCTTCCGACATTGATTTACTTTTTCTCTATTCCGCCGAAGGCACAACGTCCGGTCAAGGCGCGCGCGGCGCGGTCACGAACCGCGAATACTTCGTCAAATTAGCCGAACAAATCGTGAAAATCGTCGGCGGTCAAATCGGCGAAGGCGCGGCGTATCGCGTGGATTTGCGCCTGCGCCCGAACGGTCGCGTCGGCGCGTTGGCGATTTCCCTGAACGAAGCCGTCAATTATTATCAAACGCTTGCCCGAAGCTGGGAACGACAGGTTTTGATTCGTTCGCGGACGGCGGCGGGCGACGCGCATATTTTTCAAGCCTTTTTCCGGCGCGTCGAAGCGAATGTTTTTTCGACGGACGAAACGGTTGAAAACGCGCTCCGCAACGTGCGGCTTTCCAAGGAAAAAATCAACGCCGAAAAAACTTCCGACAAAAATTTCAACGTCAAGCTCGGCGCGGGCGGCATCCGCGAAATCGAATTCATCGCGCAGGCTTTACAACTTGCCTATGCGGGCAAAGACGAATGGCTGCGCGCCGCACACACCTTAATCAGTATTTCGCGGCTCGCCGACCGCCGTCTGCTTTCCGAATCGGAATTGACGGAGCTTTTCACGGCTTACGAATTTTTGCGGCGGCTCGAACACCGTCTGCAAATGGAAAACGGCTTGCAAACGCACGCCGTGCCAGGCGAAGAAGCGAAGCGAGTCATTATCGCGCGGCGTATGAACTGCGAAAACTTAGATGATTTTGAAACGAGTTTGCAAACGCACGCGCATAATGTGAGCCGCGTTTTCGGGCGCGTGTTCAAAGACCAGAAGAGCGAACCGCTCGATGAAATCGCGAGCCGTCGCGTCGCCGAAAAAACCGCCGCCGAATTTGAACGCAAACCCGACCGCATCGCGCCGCTGTTATCTTCGCTGAAAAAAACCGACGACAAATTCAGCGCGACCGGCGAAGTTTCCGGCACACTCGCCCGTCTCGCCGAAGTATCGCCGCATTTCGCCGAAATGATCGCTTCAAATTCGCATCTGGTCAAAAATTTACCGACCGCGCAGAGCTATTTTGAAACAAACGATTACCAAAAAAATCTGCTTTCGGCGGTTGAAAAACAGACGGATTTCAAAAGCGAACTGGCGATGCTGCGGCGCAATTGGTCGCGCTTTTTCGTTGAAATCGTCGTCTTTGACGCTTTTGAAAAAATTACGCGGCGCGAAGCCAAAAATTTTCAGACGAAACTTGCCGAAGCAAGCGTCGAGACCGCGCTTTTTATCACCAGGCGCGAACTTGAACGAAAATTTGCGACGAAAATCAGAGACTTTCCTTTCGCCGTGATGGGCTTGGGAAAATTCGGTGGCGGCGGAATGGATTACGGTTCGGATTTGGATTTGGTTTTGATTTACGACGATGAAAAACCGGAAAATTTAATCGCGTCGAATCTTTCGCCCGCCGAATTTTACGGTCGCGCGGTCGAGATTTTCGTCACGACGCTTTCGAGCCTGACGCGCGAAGGCTTTCTCTATCGCGTAGATTTACGTCTGCGTCCCGACGGCAAAAACGGCGCGAATTCGATTGGCAAAACGGCTTTTCTGAATTACTTAAAAACGCGCGCGGTGATTTGGGAATGGCTCGCTTATGTAAAATTGCGCGGCGCGGCGGGCGATTCGGATTTGGCGACGGAAACCGAACGCGAAGCCGGAACGATTATTCGTCAAAACGCGCAGAATCTTTTAGCCGAAGCGGCGGGATTAAAAACTTTGAGCGACGAAACAAAACGGGTGCGCGAGCGTCTGGAGGAAAAATCCGCCGGGCGTGAAATTGACATTAAATACGGCGCGGGCGGAATGCTCGACGTTTATTTCGCCGTTCGCTTTCTACAGCTCAAACACGACGTGCCGGACGACGCGGCAAACCGCTCGACGTTTTTCACGCTTCGTAAACTTTACGAAAAAGATTTTCTCGACGGGGAAAATTTTCAAAACTTCTCCGACGGTTACGAATTTTTAACCGGACTCGACCATAATCTGCGCTTAACCGTCGGACGCTCGACGCGCCTGCCCGCCGCCAACCAGCCGATTTTAGAAACGATTTGCCGCCGAATGCAAATTAATTCGATCAAAGATTTGCTCGAACAATTAACCGTTCACCGTTTGAATATTCGCGCGTCGTTCGACGCGATTTTCGATTCTCCAGCGCATTCTTAAATGCTGTTTTCGCCGAATTTGCGATATAATTGCAAATCGTCGAGACAAATGTCGAAAATCTTATCTGAGATTTTGCAACGCAATGAAACCTTTTGCAATCAGAAACATCGAAATCAATCCGCCGCTCGTGCTGTCGCCGATGGCGGGCGTAACCGATTATTCGTTCCGGCGCGTGGCGAAAAACTGCGGCGGTATCGGGCTGACGGTTTCCGAATTCATTTCGGTCGAAGGCTTGACGCGCAACAATCCGAAGGCGAAGCGGCAGATGCGTTTTTGGGAAGAAGAACGCCCGTTCGCCGTCCAGATTTTCGGCGGGCAAATAGAGCGAATGCGGATGGCGGCGGAAATCGCCGAAGAAGTCGGCGCGGATATTTTGGACATCAACTGCGGCTGTCCCGCGCCGAAGGTCGTCAAAAACGGCGGCGGTTCGGGGCTTTTGAGAGATTTGCCGCGTCTCGAAAGCATCTTAAAAGAAATCAAACGAGCGATCACAATTCCTTTGACGCTGAAGTTTCGCGCCGGTTACACCGATTCCACTCTAAATTATTTGGACGTGGCACGGCTTGCCGAAGATTGCGGCGTTGAGCATCTACAGCTTCACGGTCGCACAAAGGAACAAGGTTATAAAGGTCTGGCGAATTGGGATTATGTCCGCGAAGTCAAAAAAGCGGTTTCGATTCCCGTCTCGGGCAGTGGCGATGTCGTGTCCGTCGAAGGCGCGTTGCAGAAATGGCACGAGACGAATTGCGACGGCATTTTAATCGGGCGCGGCGCGATGCAAAACCCATGGATTTTTCGGCAGATCGAAGACGTTCTGGCAGGGCGCGAGCCGTTTCAGCCGACGCTCGCGGACAAGCAGCGAGTTTTGCTCGAATACTTCGAAATGCTGCGCGAAGATATGCCGGAGATGGCGGCGATTGGTAAGATGAAACAGCTCGCCGGACAATTTACCAAAGGCTTGCACGGCGGTTCGCAATTCCGTCAAACGCTTTACCATTCGCATTCGGTGCAGGAAATTTTAGACAACATCGGCGTTTATTTTGAAATTCTGACCGCCGGTCAAATTTACGGCGACGGCGCGGTTGAATTTGACGCGGACCTGGAAATCAATTCGTGCGAAATGTCGTTTACCAATTAAAAATTAAAAACAGATGGAGAAATTTATGTTCAAAAATCGAATAATCGAATTATTGCCCTTGGTATTATTGTTATGTTTAGCAAATAATTTATACGCTCAAAAACTCGCTCCTGAAGAGATAATCGCCAAACATCTGGACTCAATCGGTTCGAGGGAAAAACTGACATCCGTCAAAAATCAACTTGTGTTAGGCGATGTCGAATTGATTATCAAGGGCAGCTCGGTTCCCGTCAACGGAAAAATCGTCATTTTTTCAGCCGCCACGAAGAATATTTGGGGAATGAATTTAAATTCAAACGATTATCCCTTAGATAGGTTCGGCTATGACGGAAAAGACACCCGAGTCGGTTTTACCAGACCCGGCGTTCGCTCGGTTTTGGGCGGATTTATTTATTCTTATACGGAACTGTTGAAAGAAGGTTTGTTAGGCGGAACGTTAACTTCGTCCTGGGCTTTATTAAATACTGATTTGAGAAAACCCAAGCTGAGTTATGAAGGCACGAAAAAAATAGATGGAAGAGAAGCATACGTTTTATCTTATTCGGTGAAGGGTGGCTCTGATCTAGATACTAAAATGTATTTCGATACCAAAACCTACCAGCATTTACGCACCGAATATAACCGCATTATTAGTGCCAGGCAGGGTTCGACAGTTGATAATTCGGCTGGACAGGGAGAAGATCGCTACCGCTTGATTGAAAAGTTTTCCGATTTTAAAAAGGCTGGAGATTTGACGCTTCCAACCAAATATAATCTTTCCTACGAATATTCGAGCAGTGCCGCCATACGCACTGCTAATAACGCTGCCCGCTATTTCGAGTGGAAATTTAACATAACAAATTTTTCCTACAATCAGCCGGCGGACGAGCAAGCCTTTGATATTGACGGCAAATAAAGGGTAAACGTGAATATAAAAACTTATTCTTTTATTCCGGTTATAATTTTCGCCTGTTCGATCTTCAGCTTTCCGCAAAAAACGGCGGAAGGAATCGCGGCTAAAGAAAATTCATTGAGAATATCCGCGTCAGCCGTCAAAGCGACAGCAGCTTACGCGGAAGTGCTTTTGCGGAAAACCGAACTCGAAGCGCAGCTCGAAGAATTTTCCGTGGATTATACGGAAGAATTTCCGAAAGTCAAAGAAATTAAATATGAATTAATCGTGCTGCAAAACGAATTGGATAAAATGTTGGCGACGAGCGCGGCTGACACCGGGAAACTGACTTTGGCTCTGGGAAAATTGATTGTGCGAAAAACCGAGCTGGCGACGGATTTATTTAATTTGCGAAGGCAATATAACGACGATCACCCGGAAGTGAAGCGCGCCAAACGCAAAGTCGCCGTCTATGAAAAGGCGATTAGAGATATTTTGCCGTAAGATTCGCGGCTGGAAAATATTTTTGGTTTTCAGTTTTTAGTTTTATGAAACGAAGTTTGTTTTTATTTATTTTATGCGCACTCTCGTTCGTCAATGTCCTCGCGCAATCGCCCGATAAAATTTTGAAACAGGCGAACAAAAGTCTCGGCGGCGAAAAGGCTTTGCAGGCGATTCAATCCAGGGAAAAAATCGGCAAAATCACGCGTGTCAAAGACGGCGGTTCGGGCAATTTTCGAGAACGCCTCGCGCAACCGAATTTTTATAACGTCGCTTTTGACCTCGACGGTTTTGAGACGGAAACCGGCTTTAACGGCAAATCCGGCTGGACGCGCGATTCACGCGACGGTTTGCGAACTTTGACCGGCGCGGCGAGCCGCGACTTGCAGGCGGAAACGAATTACCGAAACCGGCTCTGGCTCAATTACAAAAAGGAAAAAGCGAAAATAACCGCCGGCGGCAAAACGAGCGTCAACGGCAAAGCGGCGAATCTGCTCGTTTTGACGACCGCCAAAGGCACGGCGATAAAAATTTATTTCGACGCGCAAAACAGTTTGCCGCGGCGCGTCGAAATTCCGGCGGGCGAACAAACAATCGTTCTCGATTACGACGATTACCGCGCGGTCAACGGGGTGAACGAGCCTTTTTCAATCAACGAAAAAATCGGCGACGACGGTTACGAAATCCGGCTCAACAAAATCGTTTTCAACCAACCGATTGCTAAAGAAACTTTCGACTTTCCGAAAATTTCCGGCGCGCCGCTGCCCGATATTCCGCAGCTTTTACGCGAGCTGCAAACGAACGAAGATAAAATCGAAGCGATTTTGGAAGATTATTCCTACACGCAAAAAATCACCAGCCGCGAACCCGGCAAGGACGGCGTGCTGCGCGATACCGAATCGGAAACCGTGCAGCTTTCGTTTTACAAAGGCAACCGCATTCGCCGCGTAATTGAAAAAAACGACCAGCCTCTCTCGGAAAAGGAACAAGCCGAAGAAGATAAAAACGCGCAAAAAAGAGTCGCGGAAATCGAAAAGGAAATCGCCAAAAAAGAAGCGAAAACCGTCGAGCAAAACGCCGACGGAACGCCGGATGATGAAAACAACCGGCGCATTTCGATTACCGAACTTTTGCGCGCGTCGAACCTCGTCAATCCGCGCCGCGAGCGTTTTCGAGGGCGCGATGTCGTGGTTTTCGATTTCGAGCCGAATCCAAACTTCGATTACAAAAACGCGAAAAGTTTTTTGAAATTTTTCGGCAAAACGGCGGGCGTGATGTGGATTGACGAAACCGACAAACAAGTAGCGCGCATCGAGGCGACGCTCGCCGACAACTTCAAAATCGGCGGCGGCTTGCTTGCCAACTTAAAAAAAGGCGCGTCGTTCACATTGGAACAAGAGCGCGTTAACGACGAAATCTGGCTGCCTTCAAATATTGACATCAACCTCTCTGTTAAGGTTCTGCTCGTCAAAGGCATCAGCGTCAACCAAACGATCAAATCCTACAACTATCGAAAATTCAAAACCGAAGTCAACGGCGCGGAAATCAAATAACGCTTGTCATTTATCATTTATCATTTATTATTTATGTGAATCAAGAGTAGAAAACTAACAAAAGCAAGGCAAATGAAAGTTTTC
>CAXSGY010000032.1:0-52791 GCA_964237235.1 uncultured Pyrinomonadaceae bacterium | reverse complement strand
GTTTCGTCAACCAGTTCGCGATCACCGGCTTTGTCGAAATCTGCAAACGGGCGGCGGCGGTGCCGAACTCGACGACCGCCGATCCGGTGACGGGGATGTTCACCTTCACCATCGAGGGCGTGTATGCGCAGAACCAGCAGAATCCGAACGCGCAGACTCTCCAGCAGTTCGTGGCGGCGGTCGGGCAATGCACGAACGCCATTGCGGTGACCATTGCGACTCCGCTTCCGAGCGGCACGCCGCGCGAATCGACCGTGCGGGTGACCGAGATCGGCAATCCGGGCGCGTCGCTCGAGAGCGTCAGCACGATTCCGGCGGATCGGCTGATCGCCGGTTCCCTGGTGTTCGGCTCGCGCGTGAACGCCAACGGGACGGTGACGGCGAACAACGCGGGCGGCGGTTATGTGGCGGTCAGAGTAATCGAAGCGGCAACGCCGATCAACGAAACGCTGATCAACTTTGTCAACCGGTCGAATCCGGGAGCGGTCAAGGTGTGCAAGATCGCCGGACCGGGCATTCCTTTGGGAACCAGATTCGAGTTTGAAGTGCGCGGCTTAGCACCGGGAACGCCGACGGCGGTTCCGGGAACCGACGTGATCCGCACGGTGGTGGTGGCGGCGGGACCGGCGCAGCAGGGCGGATATTGTCAGTTCGTGGACGGCACATTCGTGGTCGGCACGCAGGTTCTGGTCACTGAAACCCGCGCCCTCGATCCCATTCCGGGAAGTCCCGTGCTGGCGAGAGGAGCGGAAGGTGTTGAAATCAGCGAATTAGACGCGCGGGGCTTTGATACCGGCGGATTTAGCGTCGTGCCGATCCCAGGCAACGACAAAGTTAAAAATTCTCTGCCGACAACAGTTAAGAATTCCGTCGCGCCAAATTCCAATCGTTCCAATTATGTTCCGGGAACAATCGGAAGTTTGGACGGTTCGGAAGCACAACAAAGTCCGAGCAGTCCGGGAGCTTTAACGCCGTTTGCGATGGAAACCGGCAAGATAGCTCTTTCGACCGATGCCGTCGGCTCGAACGCTGCTTCGGCAACCATTCAAGTGCAAAAACCGGCTGGCGCGACCGTTCGACGGGCGTTTCTTTTCGCGGCAACTATTCCGCCGGTTTCGCCGAACGGTTTTGTTACCACGACGCTCGACAATACGGATATTACGCTTGACGGAAATGCTGTTACTTTTACGTCAACTTACGCAAATCCGGTTGACGTGACCGGCAGTGCTAACAATTATGCGGGCGAAGTAACTTCTCTGGTGAAATCGAAGATAGATGCCGCGCCCGCCGGACTGATTGATTTCACAATCGTCGAAAATCCTGCTAAAAATAACAATATCGACGGCGAAATTCTGGTCGTGGTTTTTAACGATGCGACGCAGCCGGTCAATACGGTTGTGCTTTTATTTGGCGGTTTGAGCCAGAACGGCGATAGTTTTACGCTAAATCTCGGTACTCCGATTAACAAAGCGGCTCCGGGCTTCGCGCTCGATTTGTCGCTTGGCATTTCGTTCAGCTATCAATCGGCTCCGACCAACAACGGCGATTATCAAAGAAGCACCGTTGATGTCGGCTCGAATACAAGAGCGGCTGCCAGGTTAACTTCGTCGGCAGGCGGCGAAGACGACGGCGTGGGAGACATTTTTAACGGCACGCTGATTACGGCGGGCGGCATCGGTGATTCAAACGCCAACCCGCCTGATCCGAACGCTCTGCCGAACAATAATCCGCGTTACGACGACGAGCTTTACAGTCTCGCACCGTTCGTTAATAACGGCGATACGAGCGTGACGGTTAACACGACCAATCCGTCGAGAGACGATAATATCTTTTTCTCGGCGTTCTTTATCGGCAACAATACGTTGGTTCAGCCGCCGCCGACGGTCGTTTTAACTCCGCCGACGGCAATCAATCCGATTGGTACTTCGCATACCGTCACGGCAACTGTCAATGACGGCACCGGTCAGCCGATTCCGAACCGACAAGTAACCTTTACGGTTCTGACCGGTCCGAACGCGGGCGCGACGGGAATGAACAACACAAACGCAAACGGTCAGGCGACGTTTACTTATACGAGCAACGGACAGGTCGGAGTTGACACGATTCAGGCGTGTATCGCCGGAGCGACTGCCAACGATCCGCCGATTTGCTCGAATATTGCGATGAAACGCTGGGTTGATCCGTTTTTGCCTGATGTGTGCGTCTCGAGAATCAGGTTAAACGGAACAATCGGTTTTGCGGCTGCGCCGGCGACGGTGCAGGGCATCACGGTCAATCCGAATCCGAATCTGACCACGCGCCAGGCGGTCTTTGTCGTCCAGCCGGGCGTGAACGTCATCGAGTATGCCAACACGGTGTGTCGTCCGACCGCATTGAAGGTCTGTAAGATTGCCGGTTCTGATTCCCTGCTGAATTTACCGTTTATCTTCGACATCGCTTTGGTCAGCCCGACTGATGGCAACGGCATTCCGCTGTTTCCGGCGGCAAGCACGTCTGTCACCGTGAACGCGGGTTCAGCGGCGACGGGCGGCAACTGCGCGGTCGTGGATGGCGCGGGTTTCCTTGGCGGCTTCTTGAATTCGGGTTCGACGGTAACCATTACCGAAAGGGCGCGCGCCGGTTCGACGGTTTCGGCGATTACGTCTTCGACATCGCCGACTTCGACGACCAACGGGTTGTCAATAAACACGACCACCAGACAGGCGACGCTGAACGGATCGTTGGGCTTGAACGGCGCGAACACGATTAACATCGTGACGTTTACCAACACGGCAACTTCGGTTCCGGGAACGCTGGCGAAATCGTTCGACTTCGACGGCGACGGTAAAGCCGATTTATCAACTTTCCGACCGTCAATCGGCAGTTGGTATATCCAGAGAAGCAGTGCCGGATTTACCGGAATGCAATTTGGCACGGCGACCGACCGGCTGGTTCCGGCAGATTATGACGGCGATGGTAAAACCGATATTGCCGTCTTCCGTCCGTCGACCGGCGCATGGTATATGTTCGGAAGTCAGAGCGGCTTTAAGAGCATTCAATTCGGACAAACGGGCGATATTCCGCAGCCGGGCGACTTTGACGGCGACGGTAAAGCCGACATGGCGGTCTTCCGTCCGTCAAACGGTGTCTGGTATTGGATGGGCAGCACGAGCGGCTTCGGCGGCGTGCAGTTCGGACAATCCGGCGATAAACCCGTCTTCGGCGATTATGACGGTGACGGCAAAGCGGATCAGGCGGTATATCGTCCGTCGGCGGGCGCGTGGTATATCAATCGTTCGCGCGACGGATTCACGGCTCTGCAATTCGGCATCGCCGCAGACCGACCGGTTCCGGCGGATTACGACGGCGACGGCAAAACCGACATCGCGGTTTACCGTGACGGAGCGTGGTATATGATGAATTCGACCACCGGCTTCAAAGCCGTCTTCTTCGGCACGGCGACGGATCGTCCGGTTCCGGCTGATTACAACGGCGACGGTAAAGCCGACATCGCGGTCTGCCGCAATAATATGTGGTATATCAGCGACGGCGGAAACAACCAGGCGAGGACTGATCAGTTCGGGGAAGAGAATGATGTTCCCGTCCCGACGGCTTTCCTACCCTAAAACCCGAAGCGGTCGGAGCGTCCGAATTTCAGACGCTCCGACCGCTTGACATCAAATTATGTTTGTAAATAGTTATTTTATTTGCAACTGTAAGCGGTAAAATTACATCCTACGCCTCAATCTTCTGTCAAGAGATTGAAGCGTAGGATTTTTAGGCACTGCTTTTGACTATTGACACATTGCGTTTTTTTTGATTAAGTTTTATCAATTTGGTTTTTTCTCACCGCTTCGATAACTGGACAAACTACTGTATAAACTCGTTCATTAGAACTTTATTAACTTAACTATCAATACGATTTAATTGAATAATGTCTGCTATGTTTATTAAACGCGCTTTTTCCAAAAAACTGAAATTTTTCACGCCGGCTTTTCTGGTGTTATTGCTGGCAATAACTTCGATAGCCTTCGGAACAATCGGCTCATCCGCTTCCCGCAGCGAAGAACAAACGGAAACGACGTTGTTTAGCCGTATTTTGACGATTAAACCGTTTAGTTTCCTGTCGAACGGTGAAAAAACTATCGCCGAACCGCGCGCTGCCAGTCCTGATTCGATCTTCGTCGTCAATAACGACGGCGATTCGGATGACATCAACGCCGGCGACGGGATTTGTTTGGATTCGGCAGGAAACTGTACTTTGCGGGCAGCCGTTCAGGAAGCCAACGCTTATTCCGGAACTGATGAAATCACCTTTAATTTGCCGCTTCCGGCAATTATTCAGCTTAATACTACCGAAATAAACATCAGCGAAGCGTTGACGATTACCGGTTCCGGGGCGCGTCTTTTAACGATTCGCGGCAATTCAAATACTGCCAACGGCATTCTGAACGTCGGCTCGACCGTCACGACAACCGCTAATATCAACGGCTTGACATTAGCCGATTCGAGCGGGCGCGGAATCGTCAACAACGGCAGATTGAGCTTGTCGGATGTCGTCGTCAAAGGAAACGCAACCGGCATTTACGATACGGGGCGGCTTAATCTAAACCGCGTTTTGGTCAACAATAATACGGGCAGCGGAATTTATTTGACGAGTGCCGCGACGCTTGTAAATATAAGCGATACAACGATTACCAACAATTCTTCCGCTGATTTCGGCGGCGGAATTTACAGCGCGAGCGCAGACGTAACACTCAACAACGTCACCATCAGCAACAACACGGCGGCAACCAGCGGCGGCGGTTTTTATTACACCAATTCCGCCGCCGGAATAAACGTCCGCAATACGATTATCGCCGATAATACGGCGACCAACGGACCCGACGTTTTCAATACGAACATTGCCACCGGAACCCTCACTTCGCGGGGCAATAATTTAATCGGCAAAAACTTTGTCGGCAGCGGCTTCGTCAACAGCACCAATAACGACCAGGTCGGCACGGTCGCCACGCCCCTTAATCCGCAGCTCGGACCGCTTCAAAACAACGGCGGACCAACCGACACGCGCGCGATTTTAACTAACAGTCCGGCAAAAAACGCTGGCAATACCTGCGTCGTCAGCGCAAATTGCCCGAATAGCAATCCGTCCGCCGCTCTTTCAAACGATCAGCGCGGAACGAATTTTCCGAGATTTTACGAATCAGCCGTCGAAATCGGCGCGTTTGAATTGTTTTACCCGGCTCCGACAATCAGCTCGCTTTCGCCGAATCCGCGCGGAACCGGCACCGACGCTTTCGAGCTGACGGTCAACGGCAGCGGATTTGTCGCCGATTCAATCGTCAAATATAACGGACAAAATAAAACGACGATTTTTGTTTCCAATACGCAATTAAAAGCGCAGCTTTCCGCTTCGGATGTCGCAACCGCCGGACAATATCCGATCATCGTGACGAACCCGACACCGGGCGGCGGCGATTCCGACCCGGTCAATTTGAATGTCACAGATTGTTCATATTCGATTAATCCGACCAGCCAAAACTTGACATCTGCGGGCGGCGCGCTAAACGTCGCGGTGACGACCAGTTCGGGCTGCATCTGGACGGCGGCAGTTACAGCGGGCAATTCGTCCTGGATTTCGATTACTTCGGGCGCGAGCGGCAGCGGCAGCGGCACGGTCGGTTTGACCGTCGCCTTAAATAACGGACCGCAACGCATCGGCACCGTCACCATCGCCGGCAAAACATTTACGGTAACGCAGGACGGCGGCTGCACCTATACGATTTCGTCAAACAGCCAAACATTCACGTCAGCCGGCGGCAGCTCGACCGTCGCGATTACGACACCGAACCAACAGTGTCAATGGGCGGCGACGGTCGCGGCGAATAGCCCTTGGATTACGATCACGAGCGGCGCGAGCGGCACGGGCAACGGCACGGTCGCCTACACCGTCGCCAATAACAACGGTCCGCAGAGAAGCGGAACTTTAACAATCGGCGGACAGACTTTTACGATAACGCAACAGGACGGCTGCACTTATACGCTTTCGCCGAACAATCAAAATTTTACGTCAACAGGCGGCTCGAACACCGTCGCGGTCACGCCGTCCAATTCCGGCTGTCAGTGGGTTGCCGTCAGCAATGATTCGTGGCTGACAATCACGAGCGGCGCGAGCGGCACCGGCAACGGCACGGTCGCCTACACCGTCGCCGCCAACACCGGACCGAACAGAAGCGGCACTTTAACAATCGGCGGCAAGACGTTTACAGTAACGCAAGACAGCGGCTGCACATTTACGATCTCGCCGACTTCGCAGTCGGTTCCGAACTCCGGCGGAACGGTCACGATAACAGTCACGACACCGAACCAACAGTGTCAATGGACGGCGACGGTCGCGGCGAATAGCCCTTGGATTACGATCACGAGCGGCGCGGGCGGCACCGGCAACGGCACGGTTACCATCACAGTCGCCGCTAACACCGGATCGAACAGAAGCGGAACTTTAACAATCGGCGGGCAGACATTTACAGTTAGTCAACAAGACGGCTGCACTTACACGATTTCGCCGAACAATCAGACATTTACTTCAACGGGCGGCAGCTCGACCGTCGCGGTCACGCCTTCCAGCCCGAGTTGTCAGTGGACGGCAACGGTCGCGGCGAGTAGCCCCTGGATTACAATCGCGAACGGCACGACCGGAACGGGTAACGGCACGGTCGCCTACACCGTCGCCTCGAATAGCGGACCGCAAAGAATCGGCACAATCACGATTAACGGACAGACGCTGACGATAACGCAGCAGGACGGCTGCACATATACAATTTCGCCGCTTAGTCGAAACTTCACGTTAACAGGCGGCAGCTCGACCGTGGCGGTCACTGCCTCTAATCCGCAGTGCCAATGGGCGGCGACAGTCGCGGCGAACAGTCCGTGGATCACAATCACGAGCGGCGCGAGCGGCACCGGCAACGGTACGGTCGCTTATACGGTCGCCTCGAATAACGGACCGCAGAGAAACGGAACGATTATCATCGGCGGACAAACATTCACGGTAACGCAGGACAGCGGCTGCACCTACACGATTTCGCCGAACAATCAAACATTCACTTCAACGGGCGGCAGTTCGACCGTCGCGGTCACTACATCTAATCCGCAGTGTCAATGGGCAGCGACGGTGACGGCGGCGAATAGCAGTTGGGTCACGATTACGAGCGGCGCAAGCGGCACGGGCAGCGGCACGGTCGCTTACACGGTTGCCTCGAATAGCGGACCGCAGCGGACGGGAACGATTATTATCGGCGGACAGACGCTGACGATAACGCAGCAGGACGGCTGCACGTTTACGATTGCACCGACTTCGGCGACGGTTCCGGCTTCGGGCGGAACGGGCAGCGTGGCGGTCACTGCCTCTAATCCGCAGTGTCAATGGGCGGCGACGGTGACGGCGGCGAACAGCAGTTGGGTCACGATTACGAGCGGCGCAAGCGGCACGGGCAACGGCACGGTCATCTATTCGGTCGCACTCAACAGCGGCGCGGCGCGGACGGGAACGATTATCATCGGCGGACAGACGTTTACTATCAACCAACTGAGCTTGTTGGTGACGAATTTAAACGACGGCGGCGCGGGCAGTTTGCGTCAGGCAGTTCTAAATGCCAACGCGACGTCGGGCAACGATATTATTACCATTCAAGCCTCTCTGACCGGAACAATTACGCTGACCGGCGGCGAGATTGCCGTCAACAGCAGCGGCGGCGCACTCGAAATCAGAGGTCCGGGCGCGGATAAATTAACTGTCTCCGGCAACGATGCGAGCCGTATTTTCTATTCGAACAAAGCGACTCTGACGATTTCGGGAATGACTTTGACGAGAGGCAATGGTGTTGGCGCGCGCAGTTTCGATACGAGCATCTACGGCGGCGCGGTTTACGCCGATGAAGGCACGCTGAAGCTCATCGGCGTTCACGTTACGGGAAATACATTGACGGTTCCCGACGAACAGGGCAACCGAACCATCGGCGGCGGCGTTTATATTTATGACGGAACGGGACATACAATCGAGAATTCGACGTTTTCAAACAACAACGCGATGTATGCCGGCGGGTTATATACGCAGGGCGTAATAACTATTAAAAATTCCACCTTCTCCGGGAATTTCAGTCGGGGCGACGGCGCGGGTATTCTGACGCAGGGCATAACGGATATGCGGAACGTCACCGTTACAAACAATAAAATTACCGGCAGCATTCCGGGCGGCGCGGGTATCAGCGTCGGCAGCGGCACGCTCACTTTTACAAATACGATTGTCGCCGGAAATATCGGTTTGGAAATCGGTTTTCTGAGCGGCGAAGTTTCGTCGAACGGCAATAATTTGATTGGCGACGCGCCCGGCGATTCGACCAATACGCAGAATTCGGTCATTTATCAACCGTCCGACATTCTCGACACGCCGCCGCGTTTCGGCACGCTGGCGATGTATGGCGGACCAATGCCGACCGAAGTTTTGCTGCCGAACAGTCCGGCGATAGACCACGGCAACAACGCCAACGCGCCGGCAACAACGGATCAGCGCGGCGCGGCGCGAATCGTCAACAACACGGTTGACATCGGCGCGTATGAATTCGCCATCACGTTGACACCGGCGGCGACGGCTCTGCCGAACGGCAGAATCGGCGAAGGCTATTCGACGGAAATCAAAGCTTCGAGAGCCGACGGCTCGAATCCCAACGAACCGTTTACCTATTCGATAGCGGGCGGCGCGATGCCGGGCGGCATTATACTTGACTCGGGAATTATTTACGGAACGCCGACCACCGGCGGTTTGAATACCTTCGTCGTCCGGGCAACCGGCGCGGACGGAATGTCGGGCGCGAACAAATATACGATTAACGTAGTTTGCGCGTTACAGATTGATCAAAACGCTCGTTCGGTGGCGGCAACTTTGACGACCGGAACAATTAACGTCACGACAGCAGCGGGCTGTCCGTGGACAGCCGTCAGCAGCGTTCCGTGGATAACGGTGACAACAGGTTCGAGCGGCGCGGGCAACGGCGCGGTTCAGTATTCGGTCGCCGCCAATACCGGACTGCAGAGAATGGGCATGATTACGATTGGCGATAAAACATTTACCGTTACGCAAGCCGGCGGCTGCACATTTACTTTGAATCCACCGAGTCAAACTTTCCTCGCGCCTGGCGGAACGGTCAACGTGACCGCAACGGCTTCTAACCCGCAATGTCCGTGGACGGCGACCGCCAACGATCCGTGGATTTATATCACCGGCAGCGCAAGCGGCACGGGCAACGGCACAGTCGCCGTCACGGCTGATGCGAACGCCGGTAATCTCAGATTCGGCTCGGCGACGATTGGCGGACAATCGTTCCTCATCAACCAGAACAGCGGCTGCGCTTATTCGATTACGCCGACCACCGTCAATATGCCGAATAGCGGCGGCGCGGGCGGCTTTACCGTCACGACCGCAACGGGCTGCCCTTGGACGGCTTCGACTACTAATTCGTGGATTACGATTACGAGCGGCGGCGGCGGCACCAATTCGGGCAACGGCTCGGTCGCTTATACGATAACGGCAAATACGGGCAGTGCGAAGAGCGGTTCGATAACAGTTACCGGCGGGCTGACGCACGTTATTAATCAAGCCGGAAACGGTCGCACGCCGTATGATTTGGACGGCGACGGCAAAGCTGATTTAGCCGTCTTCCGACCGGCGAGCGGCATCTGGTATTGGACGAATTCGACGACCGGCTTCGGCGGTATTCAATTCGGAGCGAACGGCGACAAGCTCGTGCCGGCTGATTACGACGGCGACGGTAAAATGGATGTCGCCGTTTACCGCGACGGCAACTGGTATATCCAGCGTTCGACGCAGGGCTTCATAAATATTCCGTTCGGCACGGCGACCGACGTTCCGTTTCCGGCTGATTACGACGGCGACGGCAAGGCGGACATCGCCGTTTATCGCGCTTCGATTGGAACGTGGTATATACAGCGCAGCACCGCCGGATTCTTCGGAATGCAGTTCGGTTCGGACGGCGATAAACCGATTGTCGGCGATTTCGACGGCGACGGCAAAGCTGATTTAGCCGTCTTCCGACCGTCGAACGGCATCTGGTATATGCAGCAAAGCACTGCCGGATTTAAAGGCTTGCAGTTCGGCTCGGCAAGCGACCGGCTGGTTCCGGCTGATTACGACGGCGACGGCAAAACTGACATCGCCGTTTACCGTCCGTCCGAAGGCGCGTGGTATATCAACCGTTCGCAGCTCGGGTTTACGAATTTACAATTCGGCGCATCCACCGACCTGCCCGTTCCGGCGGATTACGACGGCGACGGCAAAGCCGACATCGCCGTTTACCGCAGCGGCATTTGGTATATCCAACGTTCGACGCAAGGATTTTTAGGCGTTCAATTCGGCGACGCGACCGACAAACCCGCGCCGAACGCATTAGTTCCCTAAAATTTCCGGCAACTGTCAATCAAGAAAAAGAGGTCGAAGAAATTTCTTCGACCTCTTTTTCTTATCAGAATCGTTTGCGTCAGCGGGCGACTGAACGCAATTTTTATAAATCGTTTTACTGCGAAATCCAGATAGATTGAAAACCATTGAACTCGACAACAACCGACGGATAAAATCTATCAGTTATCAGCTATCAACTTTCAACTATTCCGAAACTGCATCGCATTTAACTTTAAATTCGTATCAACAAATTTCGAGCGTTTAGAATTAAACACTCGGCAAAAATTTGCGATTTTTATAACACGCCGCGAAATGTCCGGCGGTGCAGCGGACACGCGCCGTGATTTTTGATGGCTTCAAAATGCGCTTTCGTGCCGTAGCCGACGTGCCTCGCAAAGCCGTAGGCGGGGTAGATTTTATCGAGTTCCGCCATCAAATTATCGCGGTAATTTTTGGCGATAATTGAGGCGGCGGCGATGGAAGCGGAAATCGCGTCGCCGTGAATAATCGCTTTTTGCGGCAAATTTATTTCCCTTAACTGAACCGCGTCTATCAGAAGAAAATCAGCCGCCGGATTTAATTTTCCGACGGCTGCCATCATTGCTTTCTTGGTCGCCTGCAAAATGTTGATGCGGTCAATTTCTTCGGCTTCGATTTGCGCGATTGCCAAACAAACCGCGTCGGCGCGAATTTCCGCATCGAGCCGCATCCGCGTTTTGGCGGAAAGTTTTTTTGAATCGTTCAAGCCGACGGGAATCGGTTTTGATAAATCCAGAATGACCGCCGCCGCGACGACCGCGCCCGCCAGACAGCCGCGCCCGACTTCATCAACGCCGGCGATGAAACGATAGCCTTCAGCGACGGCGCGACGTTCAAAATCTAGAGAGATTTCTGTTTCTGGTTTTTGGTTTTCGGTTTTCGGTTTTCGATCTTCTTGGCTCATCATTCAAATTATAATTGAAATCAAGAAATCCTAATCAAAAACTAAAAACCAAAAACTAAGGACTGAAAACTATTTGTTCTTCGCTGCCTTCGCCGCGTCCTTATTGCGTGTATCTTTTTCTTTGATGCGTGCTGCTTTGCCGCGTAAATCGCGCAAATAATAAAGTTTAGCGCGACGGACTTTGCCGCGGCGGGTAACGTCTATATGGTCAATGACCGTGCCGTGCAGCGGAAAAATTCTTTCCACGCCGACTCCGAAGCTGACCTTGCGGACGGTAATCGTTTCGCGCGCGCCGCCGTGTTTTTTGGCGATGACGATGCCTTCAAAAATCTGTATGCGTTCCTTGTTGCCTTCCTGGATGCGAACGTGAACCTTCACGTTATCGCCTGCCTGGAACGCCGGAATATTGTCTCTTAACTGTGTATTTTCAATGCTGTCTAAACGGTTCATTTTTTTATCGGCGAGAGGTGAAACGCGCGAAGTAATCTTTTCGATAAAAATTACCTTTTGCTACTCACGTCAGCTTTGCTCCTTATTTAATAAATCTTGTCTAAATCTTCGCGTTTTCTCCAACGCCTTTTCCTTTCGCCAACGCTCGACGGCGGCGTGATTGCCGCTCAGAAGAATTTTGGGAACTTCCATTCCGCGAAAATCGCGCGGCTGCGTGTAATGCGGAAAGTCCAATAAATCCGTGGTGAACGAATCATTAACGGCTGATGTTTCGCTGCCCAGAGCGTTCGGCAAAAGCCTGATAATCGCGTCGGTCAAAACAATCGCCGCCGGTTCGCCGCCGGATAAAACATAATCGCCGATGGAAATTTCATCGGTGATGAGCGCGTCGTTCACACGCTCGTCAACGCCTTCGTAGCGTCCGCAAATCAAAACGATATGTTTCGCTTCGTCGGCAAATTCTTTCGCAAAGGCTTGTTTCAAAGGCTTCCCCTGCGGCGAAAGCAAAACGACGCGCGTTTTTTCAGGGAAATTTTGCCGCTCGCAAGTTCCGGCGATTTGCTCGACGGCGTTAAAAATCGGCTCGGCTTTCATCACCATTCCGTCGCCGCCGCCGAACGGTCTGTCGTCGGTCATACGATGTTTATCGGTTGTAAAAGAACGTAAATCGTAAATGTTAATTTCAACAATTCCGGCAATTTTAGCGCGACGTATGATTCCGAAATCAAAAGCCGCGCCGAAAAATTCGGGGAAGATTGTTAAAATATCAATTTTCATTCGGTTGTCAGTTTTCGGTTATCACTTTTTGGCTCTCAGAAACAATTTTCTTCCCAAAAACTAAAAACCAAAAACTAAAAACCGACTATCAAAAATCCAGCAGTCCGTCGGGCGCGTCAATTTTTATCCGTTTATTTTCAACGTCAACTTCGACGCAAATCGTTTCGGCGAACGGAATCAGATATTCTTTTGCGTCGCCTTTGACGACTAAAATTTCCGTGCCGCCGGTTCGCATAATTTCCCTGACCGTGCCGATTAATTCACCCGCGACGGTTTCGACCAGACAATCTTCTAATTCCCAATCGAAAAATTCATCGGTTTCGAGTTCGACCGCTTCCGCTTCGGAAACGCAAACTTCACAGTCGCGCAAAGTTTCCGCCGCTTCAATCGAATCAAAACCAACAAATTTCAAAACGATCCTTCCCTTCTGAAACCAGAATTTTTCAATTTCGGCATCGGCAATTTCGCCGTTCGGACGGACGATTGAAACCGTCTTCAAATTATCAAACCTTTCGGGAAAATTCGTCAAAACATCGCCGACGATTTCCCCGCGCAGCCCACGCGGTTTAGCGAGTTTGGCGATGGCAATCAAATCCTTCAAAAGAGTTGCAGAAAGTTGCGGAAAGTTATAGGAAGTTGCAGAGAGTTGCGGAAAGTTATAGACAGTTACGGAAAACTTATTTGGTGAAACTCTTAAAAACTTTCTGTAACTCCCCGAAACTTTCTGCAACTTCCTATAACTTTCCGCAACTTCCCGTAATTATTCAACTATGTCCAACACAAAGCGTTTGCCGTGTTTTTGTCCGGTGGCGAACAGAAGACTGCGAATCGCTTTGATGGTGCGACCTTCGCGCCCGATGACGCGCCCCATATCAATCGGCGCGACGCGCAGCCTGATGACGACGGCGCGATCATTCGCTTCCTCGGAAATCTCGACCGCTTCCTTGTCGTCAACCAGCGCGCTGACGATTTTTTCAACCGCTTCTTTCATAAAATTCGCCCGTCGAAAAAAGAAAAATCCGGCAATTTGGCGCAAAAATTATTCGCTCGCCGGTTTTTCTTCAGTTGCCGGTTCAGCCGGAACGTCTTCGGTCGGCGCGGCTTCGGCTTCAGCCGTCTCAGCATTTGCCGCGTCCGCTTCGGCTCTTTCAGCCTCGGCTTTAGCATCGGCTTCGGCTTTTTCAGCCGCCGCTTTTTCCGCCGCGATGCGGTCGGCTTCGGCTTGTTTAGCTTCGGCTTCGGCTCTTTTCGCGTCAATTTTCGCCTGCTTTTCAGCCGCCGCCTTCGTCGCTCTGGCTTCGGTCGCCGCCGCTTTTTCTTCTTCCGATTGCTGCGGATTGTATTTAATCAAGCTCGCCACCGTTTCGGTCGGCTGCGCTCCGACCGAAATCCAATACTGAATTCGTTCGTGCTTCAAATCAACCGTCGAAGGCTCGGTCATCGGGTTATAAGTTCCGACGTTTTCCAAATACTTCCCGTCGCGCTTCGAGCGTTTTTCCTTCACAACGACGCGGTAAAACGGTTTCCCTTTCGCGCCCATTCTCATTAAACTGATTGCTAACATAAGTTTTTAGTGGTAAGTGGTAAATGGTAAGTGGTAAATGTAAATCCGAAAACTTACCACTTACCGTTTAGCATTTACCACTATCTTTTCTTTTTGTGCCTTTTCTTTTTCCTAAGTTTTTTCGCCAACGAATCGGTTTTTTCGTCGTAGGCGTTATCGAATTCTTCGGGTTCGCCGCCGTTGCCGCCCATTCCGCCCAAAAGTCCGCCGAGTCCGCCGCCGCCCATCAAGCCGCCTAAACCGCCGCCGAGTCCGCCCATCGCTTTGCCCGCGAGTTTCGAGAAAAGTCCGCCGCGATTCATTTGCTGCATCATTTTCTTCATCTGCTCGTATTGACGAATCAAACCGTTGACATCGGAAATCGTCATTCCGGAGCCTCTGGCGATGCGGGTTTTGCGGCTCGCGTCAATGATTTTATGATTCTGACGTTCGGATTTGGTCATCGAATCAATAATCGCTTCGGTGCGCTTCATCTGCGCTTCGACCTCAACCGATTGTTCGTCGGAAATCTGCAAACCGCCGGTCATTTGTTCGGGCAGCATCTTCATCAATTTCGACATTGAGCCGAGCTTTTTGAACTGTCCGAGCTGGTTGCGAAAATCTTCGAGCGTAAACTGATTGCTCGTCATTTTCTCCAACTGCTTCTGCGCTTCGTCCTCGTCAATCTTCCCTTGAACTTCTTCGATCAGCGATAAGACATCGCCCATTCCGAGAATTCGCTGCGCGATGCGGTCGGGATAAAACGGCTCAATCGCGTCGTATTTTTCGCCGACACCGACAAATTTCACCGGCTGCCCGATGACCTGTTTGATTGACAAAGCCGCGCCGCCGCGCGCGTCGCCGTCCATTTTCGTCAAAACAACGCCGGTGATGCCGACGCGCTCGTGAAAAACTTCCGCGCTTTTCACGGCATCCTGTCCGGTCATCGCGTCGGCGACGAAAAGGACTTCCATCGGCTTGGTTTCGGCTTTGATTTGCTCAAGCTCGACCATCAAATCGTCGTCAATATGCAGACGACCGGCGGTGTCAATAAGCAGCGTGTCGAAACCCGAATCCTGCGCGTGCTTCATCGCGCCTTTGACAAGCGTCAATGGATCGTTCGTTTCCCGGTCCTGATAAACCGGCACGCCGACCGCGCCGCCGACTACGCGAAGCTGTTCGCGCGCCGCCGGACGATAAACGTCAACCGAAACCAGCAAAGGCTTGCGTTCCTGATTATCCTTGAGCCATCTGGAAATTTTCCCCGTCGAAGTCGTTTTACCCGAGCCTTGCAGCCCGACGATCATCACGACATTGGGAATTGCGCGGGTAAAAACAAGGCGCGACGAAGTGCCGCCGAATAATTCGACGAGTTCGTCGTAAACGATTTTGACGACCTGCTCGTGCGGCTTCAAATCCTGCCAAACCTGCTGCCCTTCGGCTTTAGCGCGAACCGCTTCGACGAAATCCTTCGCCACCTTATAATTAACGTCCGCTTCGAGCAAAGCCATCCGAATCTCGCGCAGAGCCGCGTCAACGTGTTCAGACGTAAGCGTCCCTTCGCCGCGCAGATTCTTCAGCGTAGATTTCAGCTTATCTGATAAAGACTCGAACATATAGATACACTTCTGGCACTAGAGCCGAAACTATAAATACTAATTCTTATAAGGAAAAGTGTCAAGAAACGACGTATTTACCGGAAAATTATTAATTTGTTTATTGCCAAAATTGATTGTCAGTAAAGTTTAAGTCAAAATAACGATTGTTATGAGTAGTTTGCAAATTTTAAATGGCGACTCTTTCAAAGTTCTATCAACACTGACCGTTGAATCTGTTTGATGTGGTGTAATTTCGGCGACAAAGTAAGAAACTAGTCCGGCAATATGAACGCGATACCGCACAGAAATGATTTGATGAAGCCGACTGTTGAAGCCATTCACGCACTCGGCGGCTCAGGTTCTGTTGACGAAATCGTTGAAAAGGTAATTTCGATTCTCGCAATTCCAGATGAGCTTGTCGCGCAACCTTATATCACAAAACGCGGCAATGAAGACGGCAGAACGCAACTTGAATATGAACTTGCATGGGTCAGAACATATTTAAAGCAGCTTGGAATTTTAGAAAATTCAACGCGCGGGGTTTGGGTGTTGACTGGAAAGCATTTGGACTCCGACTCCATAGAAGTAAAGTATGCAGTTGAGGAAGCAACGGCATCGGTTGATTGGCGAGAACGCATCAATAAATTTCTTATCGAAACGCTTTCGCCGGATGCTTTTGAACGTCTTGTCCAACGGATGCTTCGAGAAACGGGTTTTTCGCAGGTCGAAGTTACTGGCAGAACCGGTGACGGCGGGATTGATGGAAAGGTGTCGCAAAAATCAATGGCATTCTCAGCTTTAGAGTCGTCTTTCAATGCAAGCGTTATCGTGGAGCAGTTGGCTCTAGCGCGATTCGAGACTTTCGCGGAGCAATGCAAGGACGCGCCGATAAAGGTCTTTTCATAACCACTGGTTATTTCACGCGCGAAGCCGTAAAAGAAGCCACGCGCGATGGCGCAATCGCCATTGATATTGTTGACGGCGAAAAACTGGCGGAAAAGTTAAAAGAGCTTTCCCTCGGAGTAAAAATTGAACTTGTGGAGCGTGTAGAAATTGATGAAGAGTGGTTCAAATCAATCTGATAGACAAATTAAAAATGAGTTTTGCTCTATGTGCGGAGCAAATTACGGAGATTTTTGGGATACTCGACCGACGCACATTGTTCAGTTTTATTCACGTCCGCGATACGGCGACACCAACAATGATTGGATTCTTTGCGATGAATGCAATGAAGGCTTACAAAACACAGCTCTGCCAAAACCTGACCAAATTCATTTGCTTGCCCAAATTCGACGAGCAACGATTAGCGATCAACAAGCCGTTTTGAATTGGTTACTTCAAAAATTCAACTTAGAAGCAGAGAAAAAGAAGTAATTTATGAACGCTTGAAAAGATTTACAAAGTTTCAGAAACTTTCTCGACAGATAAATTCAAACCGCCTACAGTCGGCAAAGGTAAACTTTCAGACAGATGATTAATGATCCATCGCTCCAAAACTTCGAGAAGTTCGTCGCGGCAATCGCCGAGTAATTCAGCGTTGGCGCAAACGCTTTCAAATCCCGGAACTTCGCCGTAATAGCTTTTACCGTCGGGCAAAATTTTATATTTCGCTTGACGCATCGCAGCTTGAATATATCGGGTTAGCATAATGTCAGATTAATCACTCGTCAGCTTTTCGGCAACTAAAATCTCCTCTTGCAAAACTCTTTCAATCGCTTCATAAACCGCTTCGACCGTTACACAGCGGATACATTTCGGGTTTTCCGAGCCTTTGCGGATTTCGTCGAGTTGGTGTTCGCACGTCGTTTCCGACAGAACGATTTCGTTCGGCGCGTTTGTCCACGGTCGCCAGTGATGCGGGTTTGACGCGCCGAAAATGACGACGGTCGGCGTGTTGACCGCCGCGGCGATGTGCGCGATGCCCGAATCGTTTCCGACGAAAATTTCGGCTTTTGAAGCTAACGCCGTGATTTCGGGCAGAGTGAAATCGTCGAAAATCGAAATCGGAACTTTGGCGAGATTTTGCAATTCGTCTAAAACTCCGCGCTCGTTTTCGGCGGCGACGACGACGATTTGAAAGTTCTTTTCGCTTAAAAATTCGGCAACGCGGGCGAAGTTTTCCGTTGCCCATTGTTTCGACTCGAACGCGGCGACCGGATGAAGCAAAGCGATTTCGGATTTCGGATTTCGGATTTCGGATTTCGGATTTTGGTTAACTGAATTTAATGCCTTTTCGGTAACGGCAAGGCGTGAACGGGGTTTGTCTTCGACCGGAACGCCGACAAATCCTAAAAGCGCGAGTTGTTGTTCGGCGGAATGTGCGTGCGTCGTCTTCCAGAATTCGAGCGGCGAAGGCGCGAGATGCGTGTAAAGAAAATTGTATTGATAATTTTGAAATCCGACGCGGTATTTCGCGCCCGAAGCGCGAACGAAAAACGTCGCGGTCGTGCCGCCGTGCAGATTAAAAGCGACATCGTATTTGTTGTTTCTAATCAGCTTCGCAGCTTGCAAACGCGATTTCAAATCGTTTCGTTTGAAGATGATAACGTTATCAACCGCTTCAAAGCCTTCTAAAACCGGCGCGACCCAATCTTCGAGCAAAACGTCAATCCGCGCGTCGGGCAAAAATCTTCGCAACGCAATTAACGACGGCGTGGCGAGAACCGTGTCACCGATTGAGCGCAGGCGCACGACCAGGACGCGATGAACTTTGCTCCAGTGGATTTTCATAATGGAAAATGGAAAATGGAAAATGGAAAATACAAAAGCCCAATCAAAGCTCTAAGAAGTTCGTCTCAATTTTCAATTTTCAATTTTCCGCTTTTCATTTCTCCGTCGTCGCCTCTTCGACGAGCATCACGGGAATTTCATCACGGATCGGGTAAACCAGCGCGCATTCGGGATTGATGCATTTTAAACCGCTTTGGTCGTCTTTAATTTTGACTTCGGATTTGCACTTCGGACAGCGCAAAATTTCTAAAAGTTCGGGACTGATCGCCATAATTTTCTCCAGATAAAACTTGATTTTAACTCAAAAAAATTACGAACCGCGAATTGCGAAACGAGTTTTTCGCAATTCGTAATTCGTAATTTGAAATTCGTAATTCGTTTTTACGCTTCGGTTTTCGTGCCGCAGTCGGGGCAGAATTTTGCTCCGGGAGCGAGTTCCGCCTGGCAGTTGGCGCATTTTTGTTTTTCCTGCGTCGCGCCGCATTCCGAGCAGAATTTCGCTCCTTCTCTTAATTGCGCGCCGCATTTGACGCACGGAACTTTGGCGACTTCCATTTTCGCGCCGCAATCGCCGCAGAATTTTACGCCCGCCGCGTTCGGTTTGCCGCACGACGGACACGCCACGGTTTGCGCCGTTTGCCCGCCGCCGCCCTGTTGTTGATTTTGTCCGCCGCTGATGCCGCCGAAAGCGTTCGCCATCTGGTTGCCGACGGCAAAGCCCGCGCCTAAACCCGCGCCCAAACCCGCGCCGCCGCCTTCGTTCTGCGCCGCGTCGCGCAAAGCGTCAGCCGCTTGCAGCTTCATATATTGGTCCAAGTTTCCGAGCGCGCCCATTTGTGCGCGTTTGTCCATCGCCGCTTCGACTTCTTCGGGAAGCGAGATATTTTCGACGTAGAATTTAGTTACTTGTAATCCGTAGCCGTTAAAATCCTCGTTGATTTTCGCGCGGATCGTTTCGCCTAATTCTTTATACTGCGCCGCCAGATCAAGCGCGGGAATTTTCAGTTCGCCGATTGCGTCGGAAAATTCGGTAACGATTGAGCGTTTGAGCTGTTCGTCAATATCTTCGGTTTGAAAACGCGCGTTCGTGCCGGCGACTTCCTTGATAAACGTTGCGGGATCGGCGACGCGCAGGGAATATGCGCCGAACGCTCTTAAACGAACGATGCCGAAATCAGCGTCGCGGAGCATTACGGGATTCGCCGTTCCCCATTTCATATCGGTAAATTGTTTCGTGTTGACGAAATAAACTTCCGATTTCATCGGCGAATTAAATCCGTATTTCCACGCGCCCAATTTCGACAGAATCGGCGTGTTGCCGCCGTCAATCGTGTAGCGTCCGGGCGTGAAAACGTCGGCAACCTGACCTTCAAAAACGAAAACCGCCGTCTGCGATTCGCGCACGATTAATTGCGCCCCGTTTTTAATTTCCTGCTGATAAACCGGAAAGCGGTAAAGAATCGTATTGCCCGAATCGTCGAGCCATTCGATGACCTCGATAAACTGATTCATCGCCGCGTCTTTTACCTTATCGAAAAAACTCATAATTTTGATTTCTCCTCTGCCGTTTCTTAACGAAAATAATCGCACAAAGTTTCGATAAATGGAAGTTTTCAGCCGCTAGAAGGCAATTCCCGAAAAGACGCGCGGCAGGATTTTGGAATTATTTCAAGAAGATGCAAATCCGCGCCGTCTGAAAATTTTCCGTAGCGCGGAAAAAATCAAAATCATCGCCGTTCCGCCCGAAACGTCGAGCAAAACGTCGTAAATCGAGCCGGTGCGCGAAGCGATGTAACTTTGATTCGTTTCGTCAATCGAAGCGACGAGCGCGATTAACGCAAAGGCGAAGATAAACCAGAAATTACGCAGAAAATTTTTAGAAGATTGAGAAAAAGCGCGCGCCGCCCAAAAAGCCAGAATCGCGTATTCGGTAATGTGCGCGAGCTTGCGAATAAAAGCGTGGTAAGCAGTCAGAGTTTCTTCGGGCGCGTTCGGAAATAAAAATTCGAGCAGCGGACGAACGAAGCGCGAAGTGTTCGACATCGAGGCGGAATTGGTCGAAAGAAAAAGCACCACACCAATCCATAAAATAAGCGGCGCGTAACGAAAAAACCGCTCGCGCCGCTTTGATTTTTGTAAATCTTTTTCCGCTGTCATCGAGGCATATTACTCATCATTTGATTCATCGTTGAATAATAGCCCGGCGCGAAAAACACAAAACCGACGATAATCAAAATCAAAGGAATTAATCCTACTCTTTTTACTGCGAAAAAAATTATTCCACCAATCGGCTGACAGAAGAAATTAACCAAAGCCCAAATTACTTTGTCGCCGGTTGTTTGTCCGGTTTGAATGGCGGTTACAACCAGCCAAATAGTTCCGATCAAAATCAACAAACCGCCGAGACCCATTCCTATACTTCCCATAATTTTCTCCTAAAATTTTTGAATTAGAAACAAAAGACAGCGAGTAATCAAGTAATTACTCCGGGTTGAAACGATGGACGCTATTCTACACCGCAATTTTTTCAAAAAGCAAATTAAATTCGTCCAAAATACGCAGTTAATTTATAATTCGGTGATAAACGAAAAAGCGCGAACATTCAGCTCGCGCTTTTTGAGGGAAATTTGCTTAACGATTAAATCTACGCCGCCGCCGCGCCGGACACGACTTCGATGATTTCCTTTGTAATCGCCGCCTGCCGGATGCGGTTCATATTCAAAGTCAAAGTATCAATTAATTCGCCCGCGTTTTTCGATGCCGAATCCATCGCCGTCATCCGCGAGCCTTGTTCGGACGCGACCGATTCGAGCATCGCGCGGTAGATTTGCGTTTCGATTTGTTTCGGCAGAAGTTTGCCGAAAATTTCGCTCGCCGGCTGTTCGTAAATATATTCAGCCGCCGCGCCCGCCTGAGTTTCCGCCGCTTCGGCGCGCTCAATCGGCAAAAGCTGTTCGACCTTAACCTGCTGTGAAATAACCGATTTAAATTCGGTGAAAACGAGAAAAACCTTGTCAACGCTTTCGTCTTCCGTAAAGGTTTTGACGACGCGGTTGGCGATTTTGACCGCATCGGAATATTCGACGCGTCCGCTGCCGGTCAAACCGACGTATTCTTCGACGATTAACATTTCGCGGCGTTTGAAAAAATCTCTGCCTTTGCGACCGATTGGAATCATCTCCGCCGCTTTGCCCGTGTTTTCCTTCAAAAAATTCTGCGTCGCCTTCATCAAATTCGTATTAAAGCCGCCGCACAAACCTTTATCCGCCGTGACCAGAACGATCAGATATTTCTTGTCGCCGCGCGGCATCAACAGCGTTGATGTAAAATCGTCGCCGACGCGCGCGCTTAAGTTTCCGAGAATTTCCGTCATTTTAACGGCAAACGGACGCGCCGCCGTCACGCGGTCGGTCGCGCGTTTGAGTTTCGCCGCCGCGACCATTTTCATCGCTTTGGTAATTTGCTGCGTGTTTTTAACCGACTTGATGCGCCGGCGCATATCTAAAAGACTTGGCATAAATTTTTCACAATAATCCTTTCGGGATTATGGTTTGATAAAATGAATCATCGGATCGCGCGGCAGCAGATTGATGTCCGGCTCAACGATTTTGTAACCGATTTTTTCAAGCATCGCGCAGACGCGCTCGGTTCCCGCGTCATACCATTGACCCTGATTTTCCGCGAATTCGTTGACCTTCATAAATTGCGGACGCGCGATTTTTGAAAACTGTCTGAAAACGTATTTGAGCGGCGCGAGATTGCGGCGTTTCGGCGAAAGCGCGTTCCAGATGTCGAAATCGTCGGCGCGTTCGATGAATTCGCCGTATTTCTTTTTATCGGCAATCATCCAGAAACAATTCGAGCCGCTTTGCAGCTTGTCGAAAATATTCGCCGCGTATGCGCTGATGCCTTCAAACGAGATATGACACAAACAACCGAACGAAAACATATAGTTACAATGATTTTCCGGCAGCTGTTTGCATTCAAAATCTTCGACCTGAAAATATTTGACGTTTTTCGGATGATTCAAATATTCAAAGAACTGATTATATTCCGCCGAAAGCGCGTCCAAAGCCCAAACTTCCTTTGCGTCGAGCATCGCTTTGGTCCACGCGCCGCGTCCCGGTCCGATTTCGAGCGCGACGGTTTTGTCGTTGATGTACGGCTTGATGCAGCGCAGATAAACCGCGTGCAGAATGGAAACGTAGCCGTAAATTCCGTAGGTTGATTTGCTTAACGGCGCGAGCGGATTTCCTTCGTAATAACCGCCCGTCCACAGCCCTTCAAACGATTCGATTTCTTCGGACAATTTTGGTTTCGACATAAAACAACTTCAAAAAATCGAAACCGACTAAGCAATCGCCGTCGCCGTTCGCCCTTCGTTCCAGCGCGTCGCCTTGAAATCTTCGACGGCTTCCTTCATCGAGGCTTTCAAATCGTCGTCAATGGATTTTTTGTCGCGCAGAGTGCTGATGACCGCCGGATGCGAATTTTCGACGAATTTGGATAATTCTTCTTCGAAGCGTTTCAAATCGCTGACCGCAATGTCGTCCGCCAGACCGTTCGTGACCGTCCAGATAATTAAAACCTGATTGCCGACTTCCATCGGCTGATACTGACCCTGTTTCAAAATCTCGGTCAGACGACGACCGCGTTCGAGCTGATTCTGCGTTGATTTATCCAAATCGGAACCGAACTGCGCGAACGCCGCCAGCTCGCGGAACTGCGCCAGGTCAATTCGCAGAGTTCCGGCAACTTGTTTCATCGCCTTGATTTGCGCCGAACCGCCGACGCGCGAAACCGAGTTGCCGACGTTAATCGCCGGACGCACGCCCGAGTTGAAAAGATCGGATTCCAGAAAGATTTGCCCGTCGGTGATCGAAATCACGTTCGTCGGAATATACGCCGAAATGTCGCCCGCCTGCGTTTCGATAATCGGCAAGCTCGTCAAACTTCCGCCGCCGCGCGCGTCGGACATTTTCGCGGCGCGTTCCAAAAGGCGCGAGTGCAAATAGAAAACGTCGCCCGGATACGCTTCACGACCCGGCGGTCGTCTCAAAAGCAAAGAAATTTCACGATACGCCGCCGCCTGTTTCGATAAATCGTCGTAAATCGTTAAAGCGTGACGACCGTTGTCGCGGAAATATTCGCCGATTGCCGCGCCCGTGTAAGGCGCGAGAAACTGCATCGCCGCCGGATCCGAAGCCGTCGCCGAAACGATGACCGTGTAATCCATCGCGCCGTTTTCGCGCAGTTTCTTTTCGACCTGTTTGACGGTTGATTGTTTTTGACCGACCGCGACGTATATGCAAATCACGTCTTTGCCGCGCTGGTTAATAATCGTGTCAATCGCCACGGCAGTTTTGCCCGTCTGACGGTCGCCGATAATCAGTTCGCGCTGTCCGCGACCGATTGGCACCATCGAGTCAATCGCCTTCAAACCGGTTTGCAGCGGCTCTTTGACCGGCTGGCGATCAATAATTCCGGGCGCGATGCGTTCAATCGGATTAAATTCGCTGGCGTTGATGTCGCCGCGATTGTCAATCTGATTGCCGAGCGCGTCAACGACGCGACCGACCATCACGTCGCCGACCGGCACGGACATAATTTTTCCCGTGCGTTTCACTTCGTCGCCTTCCTTGATTTTTTGGAAATCACCGAATAAAACCGCGCCGACTTTATCTTCTTCAAGATTGAGGGCGAGTCCGCGCACGCCGTGCGGAAATTCGATCAATTCGCCCGCCATCACCTTTTCGAGTCCGTGAATTTCGGCGATACCGTCGCCGACTTTGATCACTGTTCCGACTTCCGAAACGGTCATACTCGTATCGAAATTTTCGATCTGCTGACGAATAATATCGTTGATTTCGTTTGCTTTAATTGCTTCCATAATTTTTTATCAATGAATTTTTGTCGGCTCGATAATGCCTTTTTTAATTACTTTTGCTTTGCCTTCAGCATTCACTCCGACATCGGAATTTTCACATTTCTCCTGATAGCAATATAATTCCTTGTTCGCTAAATTATATTTGTAGGCAAACATATCACCGTCCAAACCGGCTCTGAATGCGAATATTGAATCGTCTTCCCAGTTATCAAAATCGTGCCAAAACCAGCCGCTGCCTTCGAGCTTAACTTTTATCGTATCGAAATATTTATTGCCTTTTACATTTGCCAAAATATCTTTCGACTCGAAAATCGCAAAGCCTTCAAATTTTCCGATTGGCAAAACTGCGTGTTCTTCGTCAGGCGACCAAATATTTGTAAAATAAAAATCCGCCGCCTGTTGACTTGAATTTTCCGGCGGAATATATCTGACCTCGTTTCCGGTTTTTTCATCTTGAAAAACTATTTGTCGAATAATTTTCGCTTCGTCTTCGCCGTTATCACCAAACCTAAGAATTGTTCCGTAAAACGTCGCCTTTATATTGTATTTTCTGTTGATTTGTTGTGCGATAAGAACATTTTCCTCGTCTTGCTTTTTTATTTTTTCCGATTGGCAAAAATTTATTTGCGAAACGAACAAGCAGAGAATTGTCAAACAAATCAACTTCATAAAATCCCGCTCGAACTTCGTCGGGAAAATTAACCGGCGGCTAATTTCGCCTTCAAATTTTCCAACTGCGTTTTGACCGAGCCGTCGTAAACGGTCGAACCGACGCGCGTGATGACTCCGCCGATCAAAGATTCGTCGGTGTCGAAATTCAGGCTGACGGCTTTGCCGGTCAATTTCGTCAAATTCATTTTCATTTCCGCTTTTTCCGTTTCGGACAATGGACGCGCCGAAGTGATGCGGGCAGACAGCGCGCCGCTGCGTTCTTCTAAAACATCGGCGAACTTATCGTTGATTTGAGCGATTTCCGTTAAACGGCTGTTTCGCAAAAGAACGCGCAAGAAGTTGGCGGTCGTCTTGGTCGGTCGGGTTTTTTCGATTAAATTTTCTAAAACTTTTTCCTTGCTGCCTTGCGAAATTGCCGGATTGTGAAACGCCGAATGCAAATCGGCATTCTGATTTATCATTTCTTCCCAACTTCTTAATTCGCCGCGCACCGCGTCAATTTCGTTGGAATTGACGACGACATCGGCTAAAGCGGCGGCGTAACGGCGGGCGACGGTTTCAACGCTCATCTTTAATTTAAACCTCCGATTGACTGAATACCGGCTTTAACTAATTTCGCATCTTTTTCGGCGTTGATGGCGCGTTTTATTTTTTCTTCGGCAAGGCGAATGCTTTCTTCGGCGGAAAATTTTCGCAAATCGGCTTGGACGCGCTTGCTGTTGCCTTCAATTTCGGCGTTTGCCTGTTCGCGCATTTTGCCGATTTCAAATTCGGTTTGATCGTCAATGCGCGTTTTTTCGCCGGCGGCTTCCTGCGCCGAGCGTTGGCGAATCGTCTGCGTTTCCGCGTCGAGCCGGGCGAGTTTGGCTTCGGTCGAAGTCAGTTGAGCTAAAGCGGCTTGTTTTTCTTCTTCGGCTTTGATGAGTTCGGCGCGAATCGTTTCGCGTTTCGCCTTGAATGCGCCGGACAGAGGCTTTCTTAAAAGGTAAACCATAATGGCGATGAAAATCGCCAGATTGAAAAACCGCCACGCTTCAAAGCCCGGATAATTTAAATAGTGATTAAAGAATTCGGTAAAACTGCTGCCCGAACCGCTGCCTTCGGTCGCCAACAAAAAAATATTGAATAATAACGCGCTCATTATAAAAGTTTAGATAAATCTTAAAAATTACGTTTTACCTTAAAATCGTCTGACTGATTCGCTCCGCCATTTTGTCGGCTTCCTGCGCGATGGCGGTTTTCGCTTCTCTGTTTTGACGCTCTATTGCAGCGTTCTCGCGCTCGACGAGCTGCGCGACTTCTTCTCTGACCGCGCCGATTTTCGATTCGCGTTCGGCAACCGCCGCCGCGCGTTCCTTCTCGATCAGCTCGTAGCCTTCGCTGCGGGCTTCGAGCATCGCCGCGTCGTACTGCGTCTGTTTTTCGCCGACGTTTTTCAAAATTTCCTGCGCTTCGCTCGAACGCCCGCCTTTGTTGCGTTCACGCGATTGGATGACATTATTGATCGGACGGAAAAACGTGCGATTTAAAATAAAAATCATCAACAAAATCAGCGCGATGTGAACGAACAACGAACCGTCGGGGATTAATTGGACTTCCTGAAACAGAAGTAAAAACATATCTTTATTCGATTAAATGCTTGTTTATATTAGTGCAAAATTTCACTAACTACCAAAATAGAAAGAATATCACGCCCGTATTTTAACGGTCAAGCAAACGCCGGTTTCAACATTTTTTCGACGACAAACTTGACAGTTTTCCGCTCGAACGCCTAAGTTTAATGTCGGCGAGGAGGCGCATCTGTTCCGGTGAACGGCGCGGTCTTCAAAACCGTTTGTGAGTTTGTGAGAGCAAACTCGGGTCGGTTCGACTCCGACACGCCTCCGCCATATTGATTGTGGATTTTAGAATTTGGATTTTGGATTTTTGTCTTAATTTTACGGCTCAAAATTAAAATAAACCTTTTAGCTCAATAGTAAAGAAAAAGTAAAGAAAATTAAATAAGCCTTTTGATTTGAACGAAAACAAGCCGTTTAGCTTTACGAATAACTCAGAAATTTATGACCGAACAGGAACTCAAAAATCGGACACGGCAAATTGCGATTCGGGTTATTCGGCTTGTCGAATCGCTTCCGAACACTAATTCAGCTCAAATCATCGGGAAACAACTTCTGCGGTCGGCGACTTCAGTCGGCGCGAATTATCGGGCAGCGTGTCGCGGAAAATCAACGGCTGATTTTCTGCACAAATTGGCGATTGTCGAAGAAGAAGCCGACGAAAGTTTATACTGGCTGGAATTATTGGCTGAATCTAAAATTCTTTCTGTCAATAAACTCAGCGAATTAATGAAAGATTTTAATCAAATTGTCGCAATAATCGTCGCTTCAATGAAAACCGCACGCGAAAGAATTTCAACAAATCCAAAATCCAAAATCTAAAATCCAAAATATGAAAGAATGGATCTCACTTAATATGACTCCGCAAGTCGGTCCGCGAGCGGCGACGAAATTGCTTGAAAGATTCGGTTCGGCGGAAAATGTTTTTCACGCCCGGCGCGGCGAACTCGAATCGCTGCGCCTGCGGGCAGAATCAATCGAGAGCATTTTAAAGCGCGAGTTTCACGATAAAGCCGAAGAAGAATTAACAAAAACACGCGAAATCGGCGGCGATGTTTTGATTCTCGACGACGGTTCTTATCCTTATTTATTGCGCGAAATCAGCGACCCGCCGATTACGCTTTATGTGAAGGGCGATTGGCAGAATTGTTTCGACGCGCCGTGCGTCGGCGTGGTCGGTTCGCGCAAATGTTCGACTTACGGCGAGAACGCTTCGGAATTTTTAGCGCGCGATCTGGCGGCGAACGGCGTGTGCGTCGTTTCCGGCTTGGCGCGCGGCATTGACACGGCGGCGCACCGCGGCGCGATTGCCGGAAACGGTCGCACCGTCGCGGTTTTGGGAACTGGCATAGACCAAATTTATCCGAAGGAAAACGCGAAATTAATTGACGAAATTCTTGCGTCGGGCGGCGCAGTCGTTTCGCAGTTTCCGCTCGGCACGCCGCCTTTGCGAGACAACTTTCCGTATCGAAACCGAATCATAAGCGGGCTGAGTTTAGGAATTTTAATCGTTGAAGCGTCGGAAAGAAGCGGCTCTTTGATTACCGCGCGGCTGGCGATGGAGCAGAACCGCGAGGTGTTGGCGGTGCCAGGAAATATCACGTCGAAAAATTCGTTCGGCACGAATTATTTGATTAAGTCAGGCGCGAAGTTAGTGCAGCAGTGGCAGGATGTTGTTTCCGAATTGCCAATGGAAATCGCCGCCGCGATTTTGCCGCCGAAGATTGACGGCGAACCGTCGAAGAAGGAAAAAAAGCAGGCGGAACTCGCGCCGGCGAATTTGACCGGCGACGAGCGCAAAATCTGGCAGATTCTTTCGGCGGACGAAGCGGCGCATATTGACATTTTGCTCGAGGAAAGCCGTCTGTCGTTCGGCGATTTGAGCGCGGCTCTGCTCGGCTTGGAAATGCGCGAATTAATCAGAACGCTGCCGGGCAAACATTACGCCAGAAAGATTTAACAAGTCTGAAACCAAAGCGTTTAAGAAAGTTTTTTCCTGCCCTTATTCATTTGATAAAGCGCGTAAACCAGAAAGCAAACGAGAAGGATAAACGGTAGAACGCTAAGGATTTTATTCATATGACAATATTGTAGATAAACGGCGCGATTTAGTAAATATTTATCCGAGTTTTCAAAATAGTTTAATGAAGCCGGTCAATTTGCATCATCATTGACACGGAATGCAACAAGGTGTTAGAAGTCTATAAATGTCGGCGCGAGAAAAACGCCCGACATATTTTTTTCAATTAACAATGGCAAAAAATCTAGTTATCGTCGAATCGCCCGCGAAGGCGAAAACAATTAATAAATATCTCGGCAGCGATTACAAAGTTCTCGCCTCCATCGGGCATATCAAGGATTTGCCGTCGAAGGGCTTGGGCGTGGACATCGAAAATAATTTCGAGCCGACTTACGAAGTAATCCCGGACGTAAAAAAGCGCAACAACAAGAAAACAGTTTCCGATTTGAAAAAGGCGGCTAAAGAAGCCGACACGATTTTTCTCGCCGCCGACCCGGACCGCGAAGGCGAAGCGATTTGCCAGCATCTCGCCGAAGAGATCGTGCCGAAAAAACCGAAAAAAGAAGTGTTTCGCGTGATGTTCAACGAAATCACCAAAAATGCGATCAAGGAAGCGTTTAATCATCCGAAACAGATTGATAAGGATTTGGTTGACGCGCAGCAGGCGAGAAGAATTTTAGATCGTTTAGTCGGTTATAAAGTTTCGCCGATTTTGTGGAAGAACATCGGCGGCAAACTTTCCGCCGGGCGAGTGCAGACGGTCGCCGTGCGTCTGGTCGTTGACCGCGAGCGCGAAATCGAAGCGTTCGTCAAAACCGAATACTGGACGATTGCGGCGAATTTGTCGGCAAAGCTGCCGCCGAAGTTCGACGCGCGGCTGTATCGAATCGAAGACCAAACCGTCAAAACCGGGAGTTTCGACGAAGATTTGAAAAAGAACGAAACGCACATCAAAGACGAAGCGACGGCAACCGCCATCGTCAGCGAAGCCGAACGGGAAAAGTTCGTCGTCGAATCGGTCACGACCAAAGAAAGAAAACGCAATCCGGTGCCGCCGTTTATCACTTCAAAATTACAGCAGGAGGCTTCGCGCAAACTAGGATTTTCCGTCAAACGCACGATGTCCACGGCGCAGAAACTTTACGAAGGAATGGAAATCGGCAGCGAAGGCGCGGTCGGTCTGATAACTTATATGCGTTCGGATTCGGTCAGAGTTTCCGACACGGCAATCGGCGAAGTGCGCGATTTTATCGGCGGCAATTACGGCAAAAATTATCTGCCGGAAAAGCCCGTCATTTATCGCGGCAAAAAAGACGCGCAGGACGCGCACGAAGCGATTCGCCCGACCGATGCTGCCCGCACGCCCGATTCTTTGCGAAATTATCTGAACGCGGACGAATTAAAACTTTACACTTTGATCTGGAAACGCTTCGTCGCTTCGCAGATGACGGCGGCGATTTTCGATGCGACGACGATTGACATCAAAGCCGGACGCTTTACTTTCAGAGCGACCGGTTCGGTGCAGAAATTCGACGGCTTTTTGAAAGTTTATCAGGAAGGACGCGACGAAAAAATCGAAGCCGGCTCGGAAGATTCCGACGAAGAACTGAGCTTGCCGAAAGTCGAGCGCGGCGAAGAATTAAAATTAAATCAAATCACGCCCGAACAGCATTTCACCGAACCGCCGCCGCGCTATTCGGAAGCGACTCTGGTGAAAGCTCTGGAGGAAAAAGGCATCGGCAGACCTTCGACTTACGCGGCAATTATGACGACGATTCAAGACCGCGAATACGTCGAAAAGCTCGAAGGCAGATTTTATCCGACCGCTCTCGGAACGACGGTTAACGACGTTCTGGTCGCCGGTTTTACGGATTTGTTTAATCCGACTTATACGGCGCGGATGGAAGATGAACTCGACAATATCGAGGAAGGAAAAATCAACTGGCGCGACGCTTTGCGAAACTTTTACGGCAAATTTTCCGCCGATTTGAAAACCGCCGAAGAAGGTTTGAAAGATAAGAAAAAAGCCTCGATTCCGACCGACGAAATTTGCGAAAACTGCGGTTTGCCGATGGTCATCAAATTCGGGCGTTTCGGACAGTTTTTGGCTTGCTCGAATTATCCCGAATGTAAAACGACGCGCGAAGTTTCGGCGAAAAAACCGGCAATCGAAGGTCAGACGGCAGCCAATGGCGAAGCTGCGGCGGAAACCGAAACGGTCGAGCCGTGCGAGCTTTGCGGACGCGAAATGGCTTTGAAAAAGGGTCGCTTCGGTGCGTTTTACGGCTGCACGGGTTATCCCGAATGTAAAAATATTCGCAAAATTGATAAAAAGAGCGGCGCGGCGATACAGAAAGCCGCGCCCGTCGAACTCGACGAAATCTGCCCGCGCGACGGCGCGAAACTGGTTCTTCGTCAAGGTCGTTTCGGCGAATTTATTTCGTGTTCAAATTATCCGAAATGCGAATATATCAAACGCGAAACACTCGGTATTGCTTGCCCGAAATGCAAAACCGGCGAAATCGCCGTCAAGAAATCCAAACGCGGCAAAGCATTTTACGGCTGCACGAATTATCCGAAATGCGATGTCGTTTACTGGGACAAACCAATCGCCGAACCGTGTCCGAAATGCCGCGCGGCGTTTATATTTGAAAAGACGACCAAGAAAGATGGCACGTTCCGTTATTGCCAAACCGAAGGTTGTGATTATAGAATTGCGGTCAGCGATGTAACACAAAATTCAAACGCGGACGCTTCGGTTTCCGCCGGCTAGGTTTCCAGCAATGAACGAAAATATCGAATTTCTTCAGGCGTTTCTGAAAAATCCGGCGAAAGTCGGCGCGATTGCGCCGTCGTCGCCGGATTTGGCGCAAAAAATGGTTGACGAAATTCAGCCCGATGACGAAAACGTCGTTCTCGAACTCGGAGTCGGCACGGGCGCGATTACCAAATATCTCCAGGACATCGTGCCGGACCGCGAGTCTTATCTCGGCATCGAACTCGATAAGGATTTAGTCAAACTGCTCAACAAAAATTTTCCCGCACTGAAAATCGTGTGCGGCAACGCCTGCGACACTTCTTCGATTTATCAAAAAGCCGATTTCGGCAAAGTCGGTTATATCATTTGCTGTCTGCCGTTTGTTTCTCTGCCGAACGAAGTCGGCGAGCGAATTTTGTCGGAAGTTGATAAATTTATGGAGCGCGGCTGCCTTTTCCGCACCTTCCAATACGCGCACGGTTATTATTTTCCGTCGGCGATCAAATTACGCGAGCATATGCGAGACCGCTATGGCAAGGCGCAAAAAAGCCCGCTCATCGTCAAAAACGTGCCGCCCGCTTATACTCTGACCTGGAAAACTTAATTTTAGTGGTAAACGGTAAACGGTAAGTGGTAAATGAAGAAAGAAATGTCTTACATTTACCACTTACCGTTTACCGTTTACCACTGATGCTGAAACCTTTCACGTCAAAACGGTGTATAATAAAACAAATCTTTTTTGCAAAAGAATCAAATTAAAATTCAGGAGAACTAAATAATGTTTCAACGCAAACTTTTAAGCGTTTTTTTGCTTTTCGCCGTTTTGCTGCCGACCGCCGCGTTCGGACAGACGACCGCGCCCGCCGTTTATCAGGCTCCGGCGGATGTCATCAGTCGCATTAAAGAAGAAGGAACGGGAAAAAATTCGCAGGTGATGCAGACGCTTTCCTATTTGAGCGATGTCATCGGGGCGCGTCTGACCGGCTCGCCCGCTTTGAAACGCGCCAACGAATGGACGCGCGATCAAATGACGAAATGGGGAATGCAAAACGCGCATCTCGAAGCGTGGGGACCGTTCGGGCGCGGCTGGACTTTGAAGGATTTCGACGCGCAGGTCGTTGCGCCGTATGACATTCCGGTCATCGCGTATCCGAAAGCGTGGTCGCCTTCGACAAGAGGCGCGGTCACGGCGGATGTCGTTTATTTCGACGCAAAAACCGATGCCGATTTTGAAAAATATAAAGGGCAACTGCGCGGAAAAATCGTTTTAATCTCCGAACCGCGCGAATTAAAAGCCGATTTTACCGGAATGGGCAGCCGCGAAACCGACGACGAATTAGCCAAATTAGCCGCCGCGCCCGATCCGGCGACCGTTCAGAGACCGCAGCAGCAAGGCTCGCCGCAACAGATGCAGCAAAGAATTCAAGGCTTTCTGCAAAGCATCAAAAGCGCGAACTTTTTATTGCAGGAAGGCGCGGCGGTGATCGTTGACAACAGCCGCGCCGGAAGCGGCGGCACGGTTTTCGTGCAGGGCGCAACCGTCGCGCAGGCACTTCCGGCGGATATGACCGATTTTGCCGCCATTCGCCGCTCTCTGCTTTCGCCGCAGCAAAAAGAAGCCGAATCGAAAATGCTGCCGCAGATGACGATGGCGACCGAGCATTACAATCGTCTCGTGCGAATGATTCAACAAGGCGAAAAATTGAAAATGACCGTTAATATTCAAGCCGAATATAACGATGCCGACCCAATGGCATATAACACCGTCGCGGAAATTCCGGGCAGCGATCCGAAATTAAAAGACGAAGTCGTAATGCTCGGCGGACATATGGATTCGTGGCATTCGGGAACGGGCGCGACCGACAACGGCGCGGGCGTTGCCGTGGCAATGGAAGCCGCGAGAATTATTCAGGCGTTAAATTTGAAACCGCGCCGCACGATTCGCGTCGCGCTCTGGTCGGGCGAAGAAGAAGGACTTTTCGGTTCGTCCAACTACGTCAAACAACATTTCGGCGACCTCAAAGGCGGCGGCGATATGATGCAGACAATGACGGGCGCAACGCCCGCCAAGCCGGAAATAGTTAAAACTCCCGAATACGAAAAATTCGACGCTTATTACAATCTCGACAACGGCACGGGCAAAATTCGCGGCGTTTATTTGCAGGGCAATTCGGCGGTCGCGCCGATTTTCAAGGCGTGGCTTGAGCCGTTCAAAGAGATGGGCGCGACGACTCTGACTTTGGGCAATACGGGCGGAACCGATCATCTCTCTTACGACCGCATCGGACTTCCCGGCTTTCAATTTATTCAGGACGAAATCGAATACAGCTCGAGAACGCATCATTCAAATCAAGATGTTTTCGACCGCATTCAAGCCGAAGATATAAAACAGGCGGCGACGATTATGGCGGCGTTCGTTTATCAAACCGCGATGATGGACGGGAAAATTCCGCGCAAGGAAATGAAATAAATGCGGGCTTTCAGAAATTTGAAACGAATTTCCGGCAAGCGAAAAAAGGAAGACGAATTGATTTTCGTCTTCCTTTTTTCCCTTTCCGGGATAAATTTTGTCAGCAAAAAAAGTCCCGCGTGAACCGGCAAAAATAATTAAACAAAACCGAGTTCGGTTAATTTTTCCACCGTCAGCGTTTCGCTCTTCGCCGCGCTTTTGTCGTAGAGCAGAATTCGCTCGACGTATTTGGCGATCACATCGGCTTCCAGATTAACCGCGTCGCCGCTCTTCAGGCTCGAAAAATTCGTTAATTCCCACGTTTTCGGAATGACGGCGATGTCAAACGAATTTTCATACAAATTCGCAATCGTTAACGAGATTCCTTCAACAGTAATTGAACCTTTGTAAACGAGATATTGCCCGATTTCCGGCGGAAATTCGACGCGCACCGTCCAAAAATCGCCGGTTTGGATTGCCGAAACGTATTTGCCGCGCGCGTCAACGTGTCCCTGCACGATATGTCCGCCGAGTCTTGTGAGCGGCGTAACGGCGCGTTCGAGATTAACCCGCGCGCCGACGCTCAATTTTCCTAAAGTCGAACGGTTCAAGGTTTCAGTGGAAACGTCGGCTGAAAATCCGTCCCTTTCGATATTCAAAGCCGTCAAACAAACGCCGTTGACCGCAATCGAATCGCCTTCGTTTGCGTCTGCCGCGACGACGCGCGCCGCAATTTTTATTCGTGCGCCGCCCGCGTATCTTTCAAACGCGGAGATTTTTCCAAGTTCCTCAATTATTCCCGTGAACATTTTTGTCGCTTTGCCTTATTAAAGATTTTATTCGGCTGAATAAGTTAAAACAAATCGCCGCCCGTCAAAACTATTTGCCTTCCGTTTCCCGTCGAAATTTGAAAACTCTGATCGTATCATCCTGCGCCGGTCCGCTTTGATTCATCTGCGGCGAGCTGAGACCAGTGGTTTTGACGTTGAGCGGAATGGTTTCGGTCAGCGTGACGGTCAAAAATTTTCCGTCTTTTGATAATTCCCAGTTTTCGGTGGTCGTTTGTTCGACTTTTTTTCCGCCTTTGCTGACCTGTTTGGTGTGAATCAAAATGCCGTCGCGCCAGACGGCTTTTTCGGAAATATTGTCCGAACCGAATGAAGAGTCAGCCGCCGCGCGTCCGTCGGTCGAATAATTTTCCTCGACGGTTCTTTTCGCGCCGTTGAAATTATAGGTTTTCGTGACCTTCATTGCCGGCTCACGATGCTCGACGATCAAGGTTAAGCCGAACTCGACGTTTTTGCTTTTTGATTTATCGAGCAGCCAGGTGCCGCTGAAATCAGGTTTCGCAAGCGCGTCCGCCTTCGATTTGTTTTGTCCGAAAGCACATATCGAAACGCTCAACATTAACAGAAAAAAGACAAAAGTTTTCATTAATTTTACTCCGCTGATTTAGAATATTCGGTAAATCGAATTAGCACGTTCAGAATTACGCCTCGAAGTGAACGGATGTCGCGGCATTTTTACGACACAAGGCGGCGGCTCTGAACTTTTGCTTTCTGTTTGTCAGATGCTGGAAACGCGCAAATTGCAAAAAAAAATTTCTTGCATATTATTTTTTTGTAATGTATATTCTGAAAGACGTTGGGAATTAACGCTTCAAATGACGACACGAAAACAAAATTCGGAATCAATTAAAAACGCGGCGATTGCCGTGCGAAGCGTCGCGTCCAACGTAATTATCGTCTCCATTATTAACATTATTCTTAACACAAGAATAAAAGGATGACGATTATCGAAAATTAAGATTAACCTTAAAAGCCGTCATCAATAAAAAGATGACGGCTTTTGGTTTATCACCCGATTTTCGCAGAACCGGACGAAAATTTATGAACGCTTTGACGATTTCCGAAGTTTCCGGAAACAAGACGGCTGACAAGACGGTCGCCGATTTGACCGCGCCGAAAACTTTGCGCGGCGCGGAAATTTTGATTCGCGCTCTGATTGAAAACGGCGTTGACACGGTTTTCGGTTTGCCGGGCGGCGCGGTTTTGCATATTTACGACGAAATCTGGCGTTACCGCGACCGAATCACGCATTATCTCGTCCGCCACGAACAGGGCGCGGTTCACGCCGCCGAAGGTTATGCGCGGGCAAGCGGCAAAGTCGGAGTCGCGCTCGTCACTTCGGGTCCGGGCGCGACGAACGCCGTCACCGGAATTGCGACGGCTTATATGGATTCGGTGCCGCTCGTCGTCATCACCGGACAAGTTCCGACGGCGATGATCGGGACAGACGCTTTTCAGGAAGTCAACACCTTCGGCATCACGATGCCGATTGTCAAACATAATTATCTGGTCAGAGACGTGCGTGATCTGGCGGCAGTTGTTCACGAGGCATTTTACATCGCCAAATCCGGCAAGCCCGGACCGGTTGTCATAGACGTTCCGAAAGATGTCACGGCGCAGATGTGTTTTTACGACGAATTCAGTCGAATGAATTTCGATTTCGAGAACGAGCGCAACACGGTTGACGCGGACGCAATCAACTGCGTCGCCGAAAAAATTCTCGATGCGAAAAATCCGGTTTTGTATGTCGGCGGCGGCATCGTCACGGCGAATGCTTCCGCCGAACTTTTAGAAGTGGCGGAAATTTTGGACTTGCCCGTAACGCCGACTTTGATGGGCATCGGCGGATTTCCGACCGCGCATCGCCTGAGCCTCGGAATGCTCGGAATGCACGGCACGTTCGCCGCGAATATGGCGATTTCCGAAAGCGATCTGCTCGTCGCCGTCGGCGTTCGCTTCGACGACCGCGTCACCGGCAAGCTCGAAACATTCGCGTCCCAGGCAGAAATCGTTCATATAGACATTGATCCGTCGAACATCGGCAAAAACAAAAAACCGCATTTTTCACTAATCGCCGACGCAAAAGCCGCTTTGTCGGCGTTAGCGGAAAATTTTGCTTTGCGCGAAATCGAAGAATTAAAGGCGAGCAAAAAAAACCGCGCCGACTGGTGGGCGAAAATCCGCGATTGGCAACGCGCCGCGCCTTTGAGTTGCGAGCGTTCCGCGACGGAGATCAAGCCGCAGATGCTGATCGAAGAACTGCACAAAGCCACTAATGGCAAAGCGATTATCGTCACCGATGTCGGGCAGCATCAGATGTGGGCGGCGCAGTTTTATCCGTTCGAGCGTCCGCGCCAATGGCTGACGAGCGGCGGTTTAGGCACGATGGGTTTCGGTCTGCCGGCGGCTATCGGCGCGCAGATGGCGTGTCCGAATGAAAAAGTCGTCGCGGTCGTCGGCGACGGCGGTTTTCAGATGACCAACCAGGAAATCATCACTGCAATTCAATATAAAATTCCGATCAAGGTCATCATTATGAACAACAATTGTCTCGGAATGGTGCGCCAGTGGCAGGAAATGTTTTACGACCGCGCGTATTCGGAAATTGATCTGTCAATCTCGCCCGATTTCGTCAAGCTCGCCGAAGCCTACGGCGCGAAGGGATTGCGAGCGCGCACGCCGGAAGAATTGGTTGCGGTTTTGGAAGAAGGTTTGAACAACGATGATGTGGTGATTATGGACATCGTTGTCTGCAAGGAAGAAAACGTCTTCCCGATCATTCCCGCCGGACAGGACACCAGAAATATGATTTTGAAATAGAACGAGCTTTTTAAACTTATGCGTCATACGATTTCGATTTTAGTTGCGAACCAAGCCGGCGAATTGTCGAGAATCGTCGGATTGTTCAGCGGCAGAGGCTACAACATTGACACGATTTCCGTCGGCAAAACGCTCGATGCCGATTGGTCGCGGGCGACCATCGTAACCATCGGCGACGAGCGGACGGTCGAGCAAATCGTCAAGCAGTGCAGCCGGTTGACGCGCGTCCGCGAAGTTAGCGTCGTCGCCGCGCCGCACATCGAGCGCGAAATGGCGTTGATTGATGTCAACGCCGAAACCGGCGCGGAACGTCAGGAAGTTTTAAATCTCGTGCAGATTTTTCGCGCCAAAGTCGTTGACGTTTCGCGGGCGAAAATGATCGTCGAAGCGTCGGGCAGCAGCGGCAAAGTTGATACGTTTATCGAGCTGCTCAAACCGCTCGGCGTGAACGACGTAACGCGCACCGGCTGCGTTGCCATCAACCGTTTGTCGCCGTTTGAAAAATCGCTGGAAGCCGGGGCGTAAACGGCGAGTGAAATTTAGATCGAAGTTAAGCGATTGAAACGGACAAGGAAATAATTAGCAGAGATAAAGAGGATAAAAAGGATGAAATACGGACGGCAAAATCATCAATAAAATCCCTGTCCATCCTCTTCATCCCTGTTAATTTCTTTCCGCAGTGGCGTAACTTCATATTAGTTTAAAGATTTATCGAGGAGAAACGAATGCAGGTTTTTTACGAAAAAGACGCGGACGCGAATCTGATTAAAAACAAACGAATCGCCGTTATCGGCTACGGTTCGCAGGGACACGCGCACGCGAATAATTTGAAGGACGCGGGCTGCGACGTGATCGTCGGTTTGCCGCAAAACAGTAAATCGCGGGAAAAAGCGCGTGAAGCAGGTTTGGAAGTAATGTTCACGGCGGACGCGGTCGCCGCTGCGGATATCGTAATGATTTTAGTGCCGGACGAACTCGCGCCGACGATTTACAGAAACGAAATCGAATCCGCTTTGACCGCCGGAAAATATCTCGCGTTCGCGCACGGATTTTCCGTTCATTTCAAAAAAATCGTGCCGCCCGCGGATGTCAACGTTTTTATGGTCGCGCCGAAAGGTCCCGGTCATCTGGTCCGCAGCGAATACGCGAAAGGCGCGGGCGTGCCGTGTCTTTTAGCCGTTTACCAAGACATCTCCGGCGACGCGCAGGCAATCGGAATGTCGTATGCGTCGGCAATCGGCGGCGGTCGCGCCGGAATTATCGAAACGAATTTCAAGGAGGAAACCGAAACCGATTTGTTCGGCGAACAAGCCGTTTTATGCGGCGGTCTGACCGCGCTGATTCAAGCCGGTTTTGAAACTTTAACCGAAGCCGGTTACGCGCCGGAAATGGCGTATTTTGAATGCCTGCACGAAATGAAACTGATCGTTGATTTGCTTTACGAAGGCGGCATCAAAAATATGCGTTATTCGGTTTCCAACACCGCCGAATTCGGCGATTTGACGCGCGGCAAACGCATCGTCAACGCGGAAACAAAGGCGGAAATGAAACGCATTTTAAGCGAAATTCAGTCGGGCGCATTTGCCGACGAATGGCTCGCCGAATGCGACAATGGCAAGGAAAATTTCAAACGGCTCGAACAGGAAGGCGAACAGCACGAAATTGAACGGGTCGGCGAAAAATTGCGCGCGATGATGCCGTGGCTGGCACAAAACCGTTTGGTCAACACGGCGAAAAATTAGAGGAGAAAAAACGATGAAATTTTACGATTTGAACGAAATCGAAAACGATGAAGTGAACACGAGTTATCTGCGAAAAGCCGTTTACGGCGACGCTTTATCGGTTGCCAAAGTCGAGGTCAAACAAGGCGAAACGACGAATTGCCATTCGCACGACACCGAAGAAGTGATTTTCGTTTTGAAGGGAAAATGGCTTTTCCATCTACCCGACGGCGACGTGCTGCTCAAGGAAAATCAGATGCTCTGCATCCCCGCGAACGTCGAGCATTCTTCGGAAGTTTTAGAAGACACCGTCGCGCTCGACATCTGTTCTAAAATTCGCCCCGATTGGCGTTCCGGTCAGGACAAAATTCTGCACGGCAACACCGAACAGTTTTTGTGGGCGGTCTAATATTTCGATTTTGGATTTTAGATTTTGGATTTTGGATTTATCTCGCCGATTAATGCGTACCGCTTTATCAGTGCGAAGATTTATCCGCGCTAAACATATATCCGCGCGCTGAAAAATCCGGCAATCAAACGAATCCAAAATCTAAAATCTAAAATCCAAAATCAAATTATGTCTTTTGAAAATGTGCAGTGGATTTGGAAGAACGGCGAGATCGTGCCGTGGGCGAGCGCGACGGTTCACGTTTCGGCGCACGGGCTGCATTACGGCAGCGGCGTTTTTGAAGGCATTCGCTGTTATGAAACGCCGGACGGCGCGGCGGTTTTTCGCTTGAACGAACATCTCAAACGATTTTTCGCGTCAGCCGCCGTTTACAATTTTAAAATTCCATACACGCTCGAAGAATTGACGGACGCGATTTTGGAATTGATTGCCGCGAACGAATTTTCGAGCTGTTACGTGCGCCCGATTTGCTTTCTGGGCAGCGCGAGTCTCGGCGTTTTTCCGGGCAAATGTCCGGTCGAAGTGGCGATTATGGCGTGGAACTGGTCGGCGTATCTCGGCGCGGAAAATCTGGAAAAAGGCGTGCGCGTGACCGTTTCGCCGTGGCGCAAATTTCATTCGACGATGATGCCGACGACCGCCAAGGCGTGCGGGCAATATTTGAATTCGATACTCGCCGTCAGCGACGCATTCGCGCGCGGCTTCGACGAAGCGTTATTGCTCGACATTGACGGCAGGCTCGCCGAAGGCTCGGGCGAAAATTTGTTCGTCGTCAAAAACGGCGTGATTTATACGAACCGCGCCGACGACTCGATTTTAATGGGCATCACGCGCGACGCGGCGATTAAAATCGCCCTGGAATTGGGCTTTGAAGTCGAATCGAAATCTTTGGAATTGAATGATTTGCTCAACGCCGACGAAGCGTTTTTTACGGGAACGGCAGCCGAAATTACGCCGATTCGTGAAGTTGACGATTACAAAATCGGCGCGGGAACGCGCGGCTCGGTGACCGAACAAATTCAAAAAACATTTTTCGACGCGACGGCGGGGCGCGACGCACGATTTAATGAATGGCTTCAGCCGGTTGGACGGCTCGCCGCGGCGTAAACGAAAATTCGTTACGCGCCGAAAAAATTAAAAAATAATGACACTGGCAGCGCAGGCGACAAATTTATCCGATTTCAAAAAATCGAGCCGCGATAATTCTCGCGTCAATAATCACGTCAACAAGAGCGCGAACGAAATCATTCCGCTTGCCGAAGTTCAGCGCGCCGCCGAACGCATCGCGCCGTATGTCAACCGCACGCCGCTTTATTTCGACGAAGATTTGAGTGCGCGTTTCAACTCGAATTTTTATCTCAAATACGAACTTCTGCAAAAAACCGGCGCGTTCAAAGCGCGCGGCGCATTCAACAAAATGCTCGGTTTGAGCGATGCGGAAAAACAGCGCGGCATCGTCGCCGTCAGCGGCGGCAATCACGCGCAGGCAGTTGCTTTTGCGGCAACGGCTTTAGGCTGCAAATCGCTGATTTTGATGCCCGAATATACGCCGCGCAATTACGTCGAAAAAACCAAAAATTACGGCGCGACGGTCGAGCTGTTTCCGACGATGGCGGAAGCGTTTGCTCGCGCTGAAAGTTATAAATGCGAAGGAATGACTTTTGTTCATCCGTTCGACGACGCGCAAATCATCGCCGGACAAGCGACCATCGGCTTGGAAATTCTGGCGGACGCGCCGCAGGTGACGGACGTTATTTGCAGCATCGGCGGCGGCGGAATGGCGGGCGGCGTGGCTTCGGTCATCAAACATTTCAAACCGGAAGCGAAAATCCGGGGCGTGGAAACTCGCGGCGCAGATGCGATGACGCAGGCTTTGGACGCGGGCGAAGTCGTGCATTTAGAGCAGATTACATCAATTGCCCGAACGCTCGGCGCGCCGTCGGTTTCGGATTTGACTTTGAAATTAGCGCAGAAATATCTGGAAGGCGTAACCTTGGTTGACGACGCGGAGGCGGTTCGTGAGATGTTTTATTTGTTGGAACACGCCAAAGTTTTGACCGAACCGGCGACTTCGTGCAACCTGGCGGCGGCGGAAAAACTGCGCGAAAATTTCGACGAAAACAGTCACGTCGTCGTCATTTTATGCGGCGGAAATACGTCGGTGGAAGATTTGGTGAAATTTAGAGAAGAATTTAAATAATTTGCAGAAACAACGGTTTGATGGAATTATACCGGCGATAATTTGTTTGATTGTAGGGGCGACGGCTCGTCCTCGCCCGCTGAGCGCGAAAGCGCGAAAACACGCCGACCGACATCCAATTTTTACATTTTCAAATTCAAACCGTCGCAAATAAAAATTGTCTTGAATTTTGATAAACGCTTGTTCGCGCTGCCGCGCTCAGCGGGCGAGGACGAGCCGTCGCCCCTACGATGATTTTTTGAAATGGGAAACAATTACAGAAGCAAATTAATCACCGGCGGCGTTGAGCGTTCGCCGAACCGTGCGATGTTACGCGCCGTCGGATTCGCGGACGACGATTTTACGAAACCGATTATCGGCGTGGCGAACGGTTACAGCACGATTACGCCGTGTAATTTGAGTTTGGGAAAACTGGCTGACGCGGCAGTCGCGGCGGCGAAAAGTGAAAATCTGATGCCGCAAGTTTTCGGAACGATCACGATTTCGGACGGGATTTCGATGGGAACCGCCGGAATGAAATACTCTTTGATTTCGCGTGAAGTCATCGCTGATTCGATTGAAACCGTTTGCGAAGGTCAGCAAATGGACGGACTTTTGGCGATTGGCGGCTGCGACAAAAATATGCCGGGCGCGTTGATGGCAATGGCGCGTTTGAATATTCCGGCGATTTTCGTTTACGGCGGCACGATCAAAGCCGGACATTACAAAGGCAAAGATTTAACGATTGTCAGTTCGTTTGAAGCGGTCGGCGAATATATCGCGGGGAAAATCGACGAAAATGAACTGTGCGAAATCGAACGGCGCGCTTGTCCGGGCGCGGGTTCGTGCGGCGGAATGTACACGGCAAACACTATGTCTTCCGCCATTGAAGCTCTCGGAATGAGTCTCCCGTTTTCGTCAACGATGGCGGCGGAAGACGACGAAAAGGTTGAAAGCGCGAAACAATCGGCGGTGGTTTTGGCGGCGGCAATTGAAAATAATTTATTGCCGAGCCAAATTATGACGCGGAAAGCGTTTGAAAACGCGATTGCCGTCGTGATGGCGACGGGCGGCTCGACGAACGCGGTTCTGCATCTGCTGGCAATCGCGCATTCGATGAAGGTCGAATTGAAAATCGAAGATTTTGAAACGATTCGCCGCAAAGTTCCCGTGTTATGCGATTTGAAACCGTCGGGCAAACACGTCGCCACCGATCTGCACAAAGCGGGCGCCATTCCGCTAATTATGAAAATGCTGCTCGAACAAGGAATTTTGCACGGTGAATGTTTGACGATCACGGGCAGAACCGTCGCCGAAAATTTGGCTGATGTTTCGGGCGCAGTTCCCGAAAATCAAGACATCGTGCGCTCTTGGGACAAACCGCTTTACGCCGAAGGTCATCTGGCAATCTTGCGCGGAAATCTCGCCGAAGAATGCGCCGTCGCTAAAATTTCGGGCATCAAACATCGCCGAATTGACGGCAAAGCGAAAGTTTACGATTCGGAAGAAGCGGCGATGACGGCGATTTTGGCGAGAGAAATTTCAGCGGGCGATGTCGTCGTCATTCGCTACGAAGGACCGAAAGGCGGACCCGGAATGCGCGAAATGCTCGCGCCGACTTCGGCGATTATCGGCTTAGGTTTGGGCGATTCGGTCGGCTTGATTACCGACGGCAGATTTTCCGGCGGAACTTACGGAATGGTCGTCGGACACGTCGCGCCCGAAGCGGCGGTCGGTGGCAATATCGCGCTCATCGAAAACGAGGATTCGATTACGATTGATGCTGATAAATTGCTTTTGCAGTTGAATATTTCCGACGAAGAATTAGCGAAAAGACGCGAAAATTGGCAGCCGCCCGCGCCGCAATTTACGCGCGGTGTGATTGCGAAATATGCAAAATTAGTTTCGTCGAGCAGTCGCGGCGCGGTCACGGATTAGGAATTATTCACCACAGAGGCACAGAAGACACAGAGTTAAGAAATTGCTCAATCAAGAGATTGGTTGAGTTTATAGGTTATTTGAAAACTCGAAAAAATGGTTTTCGTCATCGAAGATGACTAACAACATAGCGTAGGGTGAAACCCTACGTTGACGATTAAATTGATTTTCCGTCGCTGAAAGTGACGAACAATCTGCCGTTTGTTGTTGCTCACCTTCGGCGAGCGATGCTTCTTTGGCTGATGAACGTAGGGTTTCACCCTACGCTATGTTGCGGTCGCCTTTGGCGACAAAATATATGTTGTTGGTCGCTGACGACAAAATCCGAGTCTTCAAAAATTTTTTCAACGGTAATTCTGAAAATCAATCATTGAAAATCTCCGTGTTCTCTGTGGCTCTGTGGTGAAAAAATTATCTGATGAATAAAAATTCGAGCAAAAATAAAGGCTTATATCTTCCGCAGTTTGAACACGATGCGTGCGGTGTCGGATTCGTCGCCGACATCGGCGGAAAACATTCGCATAAAATCGCCGCCGACGCGCTTAAGATGCTGGCGCGGATGGAGCATCGCGGCGCGACCGGCGCGGAAGCGACAGCCGGCGACGGCGCGGGAATCTTGACGCAAATTCCGCATACATTTTTTCAAAAAGAATGTGAAAGATTGCACATAATTTTGCCCGCCGACAAAAAAGATTACGCCGTGGGAATGATGTTTCTGCCGCACGATTCGGCGGAAAGAATGCAGTGCGAACGGAAATTCGAGCGCATCGCCGCCGAACACGATTTGCGGATTTTAGGCTGGCGCGACGTGCCGACCGACAATAAAAATTTGGGCGCGGCGGCGAAAAATTCACAGCCGTTTATTCGACAGGTGTTCGTCGGGAAAACTGAAAAAATCGAGGACGACGCGCAGTTCGAACGTAAATTATACGTCACGCGCCGCTGGACGAAGGAACTTTTGACGAGGGAAAATCCGACGCTCGCCGAAAATTTTTATGTGCCGTCGCTTTCGCCTAAAACGATTGTTTACAAGGGAATGCTGACGACGCATCAACTCGGCGAATTTTATTTAGACTTGCAAAACGAAGATTACGAAACGGCTCTGGCAATCGTTCATTCGCGGTTTTCGACGAACACTCTGCCGAGTTGGAACCGGGCGCAGCCACTTCGACAGATCGCGCACAACGGCGAAATTAACACTCTGCGTGGCAACGTCAACTGGATGTATGCGCGTGAAAAACGCTTGCAGTCGTCACTGTTCGGCGCGGATTTTCCGAAGACTTTGAGCATTTTGGATGCCTATGTCAGCGATTCGGGCGCGTTCGATAACACTCTGGAAATGCTTAATTTAGCCGGACGGACTCTGCCGCACGGCGTGATGATGATGATTCCCGAACCGCTTTCGGAAGCGAATCGGATGACGGATGAAAAACGCGCTTTTTACGAATTTCATTCGTGTCTGATCGAACCCTGGGACGGTCCGGCGGCGATTACTTTTACCGACGGCGAAATCATCGGCGCGGTTTTAGACCGCAACGGCTTGCGCCCGTCGCGCTTTTATGTGACGAAAGATAATCTGGTCGTGATGGCTTCGGAAACGGGCGTTTTGGACATCGAACCGGCGAACATTCTGCGTAAGGGACGCTTGCAGCCGGGCAAAATGTTTCTGCTCGACACCAGGGAAAATCGAATTATTTCCGACGATGAAATCAAAAATAAAATCACAAAAGCGTTTCCGTATCGCCAATGGATTGACGATAACCTGACGCATATCAACGATTTACCCGCGCCGCCGTTCGTTCATCAAATCGTTCACGAAACGGTCGTTCAGCGGCAGAAAGCGTTCGGCTACACCGACGAAGATTTGCGGATTTTGCTTCAGCCGATGGCGGCGGACGCGGCGGAAGCGATGGGTTCGATGGGCAATGATACGCCGCTGGCGGTGCTGTCAAACAAGCCGCAATTGCTTTACAACTATTTCAAACAGCTTTTCGCGCAGGTTACGAATCCGCCGATTGACGCGATTCGTGAAGAACTCGTGACTTCGACCGAGACGGTCATCGGGCGCGACGATAATCTGTTCGAGCCGACCGAAAAAGCCGCTCATCAGATCAAATTAAATTCGTTCGTGCTGACCAATGAAGAACTCGAAAAACTCAGATTATTGGGCGATTCGGACAGCGTTTGGGGACAGACCGGATTTAAAACGATTACGCTGCCGATGCTTTTCGACCGCGAACACGGCGCGGAAGGTTTGCAGTGGGCGTTGGATAAACTGTGCAGCCAGGCGAGTTCGGCGATTGAAAGCGGTTACGATATTTTTATTTTGTCCGACCGCGAAATGAGCGAACATCGCGTTCCGATTCCCGCGTTACTTGCGGTTTCCGCGATTCATCATCATTTGATTCGTGAAGGAACAAGAACGCAGGTCGGCTTCGTTTTGGAAAGCGGCGAACCGCGTGAAGTTCATCATTTCGCGCTGCTTTTGGGTTACGGCGCGACGGCGATTAATCCATATTTGGCGTTTGAAACGATCCAGGATCAGATTTCGCAGGGCGCGTTTGAAATCGAACCGAAAAAGGCTTTTGCAAATTACGTTAAATCAATTAACAAAGGTGTCGTTAAAGTATTGTCGAAAATGGGCATTTCGACGATTCAGAGTTATTTGGGCGCGCAGATTTTTGAATCGCTCGGCATCGGCGACGACGTAATCGAAAAATATTTCGCGGGAACGGCGGCGCGTCTCGGCGGCATCGGTTTGGAAGAAATCGCCCGCGAATCAATCACGCGTCACGATCAGGCGTTTGCGAAAAATGTAAAAAACGACGCGCTCAACACCGGCGGCGTTTATCAATGGCGCGAGATGGGCGAATATCATCTTTTCAACCCGCAAACCGTTCACAGTTTACAGCTTGCGTGCCGCACGGGAAATTACGAAATTTTCAAAAAATTCAGCGGTTTGGTCAATCAACATGACAAAAATCACGCGACGCTGCGCGGGCTTTTGCGATTCAAAAACGGATTGCAAACAGTTCCGCTGGAAGAAGTCGAATCCGTTGAAAACATCTTGAAACGCTTCAAAACCGGCGCGATGAGTTACGGTTCGATTTCCAAAGAAGCGCACGAATCTTTAGCGATTGCGATGAATCGTCTCGGCGGCAAAAGCAACACCGGCGAAGGCGGCGAAGATGCGGAAAGATTTGTAAAAGACGCGAACGGCGATTCGCGCAAAAGTAAAATCAAACAAGTCGCATCGGGCAGATTCGGCGTGACGAGTCATTATTTAATCAACGCCGAAGAAATTCAGATCAAAATGGCGCAGGGCGCGAAACCCGGCGAAGGCGGACAATTGCCCGGCGATAAAGTTTATGAATGGATCGCCAAAACGAGATTTTCAACCGCCGGAGTCGGCTTGATTTCGCCGCCGCCGCATCACGATATTTATTCGATTGAAGATTTGAAACAACTTATTTTCGATTTGAAAAACGCCAACGAACGCGCCCGAATCAGCGTCAAATTAGTTGCCGAAGCCGGAGTCGGGACAATCGCGGCGGGCGTGGCGAAGGCGAAAGCCGACACGATTTTAATCAGCGGACACGACGGCGGCACGGGCGCGTCGCCGCTCACGAGCCTCAAACACGCGGGCGTTCCCTGGGAAATCGGGCTGGCGGAAACGAATCAAACACTGCTGATGAACAATCTGCGAAGCCGCGTCAAACTCGAAACCGACGGGCAGCTCAAAACCGGGCGCGATGTCGTCATCGCCGCGCTTTTGGGCGCGGAAGAATTCGGATTTTCGACCGCGCCGCTCATCACGCTCGGCTGTATTATGATGCGCGTTTGTCACTTAAATACTTGTCCGGTCGGCGTGGCGACGCAAAATCCCGAACTTCGCGCCAAGTTTTCGGGCGAACCGCAATTCGTCGAAAATTTTATGCGCTTCGTCGCCGCAGAAACACGCGAACTGATGGCGCAGTTGGGCTTTCGCACGATTGACGAGATGATCGGGCGGACGGACGTTTTGGAACCGGACGAAACGATTGGACATTGGAAAGCCGACAAACTCGATTTTTCGCAGATTTTATATCAGCCGGATGTGCCGGAAAATTACGGGCGTTTTCAGCAAATCGCGCAGAATCACGAATTAGACGAAACGCTCGATGTCACCGCGCTGCTCGAAATTTGCCGTCCGGCGATTGAGCGCGGCGAAACGGTTTGCGCCGAACTCGAAATTCGCAACACCGACCGCGCCGTCGGGACGATTACGGGCAGCGAAATCTCAAAAAAACACGGCGCGGATGGTTTGCCCGAAAACACGATTCGCTTGAAATTCAAAGGTTCAGCCGGACAAAGTTTCGGCGCGTTCATCCCGAAAGGTTTGAGTTTGAGGCTCGAAGGCGACGCGAACGATTACGTCGGCAAAGGTTTGTCGGGCGGCGTAATCGTCGTTTATCCGCCGCTGGATTCGACGTTTGCCGCGCACGAAAATATCATCGTCGGCAATACGGTTTTATACGGCGCGACTTCGGGAAACGCTTTCTTCGCGGGAATTGCGGGCGAACGCTTCGCCGTTCGCAACAGCGGCGCAAATGCGGTCGTCGAAGGTTTAGGCGATCACGGCTGCGAATATATGACCGGCGGCAGAGTCGTCGTTTTGGGAAAAACCGGCAAAAATTTCGCCGCCGGAATGTCGGGCGGCATCGCATATGTTTTCGACGACGCGCACGAATTTTCAGATTTATGCAACCGCGAAATGGTCAATCTTTCGGCGATTGAAAACAATGAGGAAATCGAATTCGTCAAAAATTTAATCGTTCGGCATTACGAATTAACGAACAGCCGCCGCGCCGAAGAAATTTTGAGCGATTGGGAAACGCAAATCGAAAAATTCGTCCGCGTCATTCCGAAAGATTACGAGCGCGTCGTTAATGAACAGCAAAAAGCGGCGCGGGAAAGTTCATCGCCGCACGCGGAAACGCCGATCATTGAAAGAATTGCGGCTTAGGAAGATGATTGAAAGGGTTGCAGCTTAGGAAAACGATTTTTTTTATCGCCAACGGCGACGGACAATATAGCGTAGGGAGCAATGAGCGAATGCGAATGAATCCCTACGTTTTGACGATTAAAATCATTCGCTCGCCGAAGGTGAGCAACATCAACGCGGCGTGTTCGTCACCTTCGGCGACGGAAATCCGTTTCGGTTTAACGTAGGGTTGCGCTCATTTCATTCGCTTCACCCTACGCTATGTTGTCCGTCGCCGTTGGCGACAAAATCGTGACATTGCCGGATGCGTTCGGCGACAAAATCGTGACATTGCCATTTGTATCGAGCGACAAAATATCATTTCGCTGTCAAGTATGTTCAGCAACAAAATATCATTTCGCTGCCGGTGATGTTTGATGACAAAAACCGTCTTTTGCCGGTTATATTCGGCGACGTAAATTGCTGTATTGCCGGTCACATTTGGCGGCGAAAAACGACCGGCTGATTTTAATCGAACAATTTTTTATGGGAAAAACGACCGGATTTATCGAATACAAAAGAAGCCTGCCAATTCTGCGAAACGCCGTCGAGCGCGTCGGAAATTGGGACGAATTTCATCATCATTTGTCCGACGACGAACTCAAAACGCAGGGCGCGAGATGTATGAACTGCGGCATCCCGTTTTGCCACAGCGGGCAGATAAATTTTGGTGTCACGGTCGGCTGTCCGCTGCATAATTTGATTCCCGAATGGAACGATCTGGTTTATCGCGGACGCTGGCGCGAAGCGTATCATCGTCTCGCTTTAACCAATAATTTCCCTGAATTTACGGGTCGCGTTTGCCCCGCGCCGTGCGAATCTTCGTGCGTTCTCGGCATCAACGAAGAACCCGTAATGATTAAAGAAATCGAAGCCGCAATCGTTGACCGCGCTTTTGAAGAAGGCTGGATTACGCCGCATCCGCCTGCATTTCGGACGGGCAAAAAAGTCGCCGTCGTCGGTTCGGGTCCGGCGGGTTTGGCGTGCGCCGACGAACTCAACAAACTCGGTCATCTCGTCACGGTTTTCGAGCGTTCGGACAGAATCGGCGGACTTTTAATTTACGGCATTCCGAATATGAAACTCGACAAAAAAATCGTCGAACGCCGCGTCAATTTATTAATCGCCGAAGGCATCGAATTTCGCGCAAATGTTGATGTCGGCAAAGACGTTTCGGCGGCGGAATTAAACGAAAATTTCGACGCGATAGTTTTAACCATCGGCGCGTCCAAGCCGCGAGATTTGAACATCGAAGGCAGAAATCTGCGCGGCATTTTTTACGCGATGGACTTTTTGACGAAAAACACGAAAAGTCTTTTGGATTCGACGTTTGCCGACAATAAATTTATCGACGTGCGCGGCAAAAACGTGATCGTCATCGGCGGCGGCGACACGGGAACCGACTGCGTGGCAAGTTCGCTGCGGCACAACTGCCAAAGCGTGACGCAGTTTGAAATTATCGATAAATTTCCCGACCGCGTTCTGACTCACGAAAACTGGTTGAGCCGCGTTCGCCACTTTCAAACCGATTACGGACAGCACGAAGCCGTCGAAATTTTCGGCGGCGATCCTCGCGGCTATAACATTCTGACCAAAAGATTTACGGGCGATGAACACGGAAATTTGACGGGCGTTGAAACCGCGCAAATCGAATGGACGGAAAAAATCGGCGAACGAGTTTGGCGCGAAATCGAAGGCGCGGAAAAATTTTATCCGGCTGATGCGGTTTTTCTCGCAATGGGTTTTACGGGCGCGGAAAAAAGCGTTCTGCTCGAAGATTTGAACGTCGAATTAAACCAACGGCAGACGGTTGCGGTCAACGATGAAAAACAAACGAATAATCCGAAAATCTTCGCCGCCGGCGACTGCGAACGCGGACAGTCTTTAATCGTTTGGGCAATCGCCGACGGCAGACGCGCGGCAAAAGGCGTTCACGAATATCTGTGCGGTCAAGTTGAAAATTCGCGCCGCGCCGGACGACTTTGCACGTAGTCGTTGATTTGATTTTCGCGGCGCAAAATCAATTTGCTGTCAGCAAAAACTTTGAGCAAACAACTGCGTCGAAATTCTTTAATTTTCAACGACGTTTGAAATTAAAGAATTTCGATGCTGACAATTTGAGTTGCGAGATCAACGAATAATTTATAATTTTCAATTTTTGCCGCTTTTTTCATCAATTGCGAACAAAATTTTTCTGCATCATTCCGTTGGGTGCGAAACCGCCAATCGTAAAAAATTAAACTCGTCGAAGCGGTGCTTTATTTGTGCGGGCAACGGCGAGCGAATTTAAAACTAATTTTGCTTAACCGCCGAAAAAACCGGCAAACCCGAAATTGACCGGCGGCATCTGAACAATCTTAATCCCCTTAAGTAAAAATTTTTAAGGCTTTTGCGCTAAAGCCAAGTTGTTTTTCCAGAGCGGTTCAAATCCATTAACACGTTTTTTTTCAATAATATGCGGTGATTGTTTTTCGCCGCCCGCTCGCTAAAACTTAACGGTAGTTTTCCCAAATTCTTCGGGTCAAACCGATTTTTAATAATAAAAATTTATTTTACGAGGTAAAGGATGACGAGACTTTTTTTGATTTTATTTTGTTTGTCGACGATGTGCGCTTCGGTATTCGGGCAAGATGCGCTAAATAAAGATTTAAATAGAACCTTTAAAAATTATGAATTAATTAATCTGGACGGAAAAGATTTGCTTGAAAAAGCACAGTCCGACCAAACAATCGAAATCGAGGCTTACGGACATCAATTTCAGTTTATTCTGACTTTGAACGACATCAGAAGCCAGAATTATAAGGCGACGGAAACTAATGCGGCGGGCGAACTCGCACTCGAACGCCGCGCGCCGACGACCTACAAAGGAAAACTGCTCGACGATCCCGATTCGGAAGTTCGTTTCACCATCTCCGAAAATCAATTTGAAGGTTTGATTTACACCGGCGCAGGCAAATTCTTTATTGCGCCCGCCGCCAGATTTTCAAAAAACGCCGCGGAAAGTAAAGCGGTCGTTTACGAGGAAAAAGATTTGGCGATTCCGATTGATTTGTCCGACGACATCCAGGGAAAAATCGAATTAGGAAACAGCTTTTTCAACCCGGACATTTTCGACACGGCAAACGCGACCGCCGCGCTGCAGCAAATCGAAGTCGCCACCGAAGCCGATCAGCAATGGGTGACGCAATCAGGCGGCTCGGCTAATTCGGCTAATTCGGAAATTTTGGGAATCCTGAATATGGTGGACGGCATCTATCGCCGTGATTTGAATTTAACGGTTACCGTCACGTTTCAGCACGCCTGGACGACGACCGACCCGTATCCGTCGGGTGCGTCCTCGACGATTTTAGATTCGTTCGTCAGCTATTGGAATACGAATTACCGGCAGACGCAATATCCGCGCGACACGGCGCATCTTTATACCGGAAAAATAAGCAATCAAGGCATCGCCTACCAGAGCGTAGTTTGCCGCAACCCGACTTACGCATACGGTTTGACTGCCCGCAGCAACGGCGTAAACCAACTGATTTCCGCGCACGAAATCGGTCATAATCTGGGCGCGGAACACGTTGACAACGCCGGTTCGTGCGCCAATTCGATAATGAATCCGGTTATTTCCTCCGCCGTAACGAGTTTTTGCGATACCTCGAAAACACAAATTGCGACTTACATTTCAACCAACGGCAATTGTTTGACCGTCGTTAACACAACGCCGACTCCGACTCCGACCGTTACGCCGACTCCAACGCCCACACCGACTCCGAATCCGACACCGACCGCGACACCCGTTCCGACTCCAACGCCGACACCGGTGCCGACTCCGACCATCGCGCCGACCCCAACGCCGACCGCGACTCCGACGACAACGCCAACTCCTGCCGGACGAATCAACGCCGCGTTAGCGTCGAACGGCGGAGTGGCGACGGCTTCCTCGACCTACAACAGCGGTTTTGCTCC
>CAXSGY010000031.1:0-54345 GCA_964237235.1 uncultured Pyrinomonadaceae bacterium | reverse complement strand
TCGGAAAACTTTCATTTGCCTTGCTTTTGTTAGTTTTCTACTCTTGATTCACATAGCTTAACTGCGCTCCTTCGATATTCACGTTTTTTCCGGGCGGAGTTTCCCGCAGAAATTGTCCGGCGAAAAAATAAGCCGTAAAAAGATGAATTGAAAAATGGGGCGTGGTTTGCCATGTCATTTCAAAATCCGGCTGCGTTCCGACGTAACGGGCATGGCTCAATTGTCCGGTGCGTATCAAAATGCCGGGAATATTATATAAACCGTCGCCGGTTGAATCGCGCCAGAAAAAATAATTGCTTAAGATTGCCGTCACCTTTTTTGTAAATTTGAGTGTCAGGTTCGGCTGCAAAGCGCGAATATTGTCCGGTCCGATTTGCTGAATCTGACCGAAAAACGAGCCGTTCGGAAACAGGGAATTAAAGTGCTGCAGGGAAGCATCTGCCGGATTTTTGTCACCGCTTGCAACTCCGAGGTCAAAACTAAATCGCGGTCTCAACCGAATTTTTTGCAGCGTGTAGCCGATATTTCCGCCGACGGCGCGGGCGCGAATTTGTCCTCTGCCTTTTTTGAGCATATCGAAAGTTCCGGTTTGCTCGATTACTTCGACGGCGTAATCAAACGACTGCTTTTCATTCGGCGCGCTGGCAAGTCGCACTCCGAATGTTTGGCGAATCTCGCGCCCCGCGCCCTGCTCGAAACGAGCCAGTTTGCGATCTAGTCCAATGTAGTAAATATCAATTTTCGTCGGCAGTCCGAGCTTAAAGGGACGCGTGGCGTAAACGCCCCAAAGGGAACGGTCACGCTCGAAACCATCGTCAAAAGTGCCTTTGTTTGTTTTCACCGGTTTGGCGTAAAAAAAGTCCACGCGCCAGTTTTTGACTTCCGCAATCATCCGCGCGGCATCGAAACTCTGCCGAACGTTCGGACCTTCGCGCAACGCGATCAGTCGCCCGATTCCGTAGCTTAATTCCTGCCTGCCGAGCCGGAAAGTCAATGCCGAAGATTTTTTCAGAGAATCTTTTTGCTCGTTGCTTCCACCGCCGAACTCATAGCGAAAATCAACAAACGCCTGATGCAAATCAAGCCGATCTTCATCAATCGGGCGCGAGCCGCCGCGTCTGCCGGTTTGCAAACCGCTTTTGAAATCAATAAACGTCCGCAAATTTTTTCCGAAATGAAAATCAAAATGCAGCATCGCCCGATTGAGCAGATAACCGTTATCGTCGGGCGGAGCAGAACCGAAACCATCGCTGCCGAAGCGTTCGGGATACGGACGCAACTCGCCGCCGATGGTCAGATACCAATCATTACCGCGGCGGCGAAGCGGAATGTATTTGATCGGATCGAAAAAATCCGTTCGCTTCGTTTTGTCGCGCAAAAAACTCCAATCTTCCTCGTAGGGCAAAATTTTGTAGGCGGGAGACGGATGCTCTTGCTGACTTTGATTTGAATCTCCGGCATCGGTTTTATTGATCGCTGAAGGTAATTCGGTCGGTTTTTGCTGGGCAAGCGAATTTGCCGCCCCGGTAAACAGAACGGCATAAATTAAAATTTGCCATATCAATTGCGAGCGCGCGTTCAGCATTTTCCTTAATTACCAGATTCATTAAACTTTCGACATTTTTTTCGGAAATGTCGAGAGGGCTTTAATTTAACAAGTGGCGCGAGTATTACCTTTTTATCCTTACGAAAATTTTAATTGATAAATGCTGTCGGCACATTATTTCACTGTGCTGTTATTTCTCGCCTTGCTCAAATTTTTCCACCATTGTCTGTTTGAGCCGCCAATCGCTCAACGGATAAAAACTTCGCAGTTTTTTCCAGCCGTTTTCGAGTTCCTCGGGTTTATCACTCGCGCGGTAACTGGCGACGGCGGCGAAATACGCGGCTTCCGGGGCGACGCGGCTTGTCGGGAAACGCTCAACGACTTTATGGTAAACTTCGGCGGCGGCTTCGACTTTTTTCTGCCGCAATCTGGCGTGAGCCTCGGCGACGAACATTTGCGGCAAAAACTCGAACGGCGGCAAATAACCGTTCCAGCGATAATACTCGAAACCGTCAGCGTCGAGAATTCGCGCATCCGGTGTCCAGACTTGACGAAAGCGTTCGACAATCGGCTTTGCGCTCGCTTCTTTGGTGTTAATTTGCAGCGGAATATAAGTGTTATTAATCGTCCCGGCGACGGCTGGTTCTGGAAACGTCACGCGCTCCAACTCCTTACAGCCCGGTCAGGTCGGATCGAAAAAATCAATTAAAATTAGTTTATCCTCAGCGGCAGCGCGTTCCTGGGCCCGCTCGAAGTCGTTTTCCCACACAACTTGTTGACTCATTTTAATCGCTCACTTATTAAATTTAATTTAATGCCAAAATAGGCTTCTTCAATTAGGATAGACTGACGATGCGGATGAAGCAGCGGCTAATTCGTCAATATATTGGCGTAAAGTGCGCGGCTCGTGTCCCAGAACGGCTTGCAAAACCAATGAGTTGCCGCCTGCGAATCCGTATTTGTCGTAATGCGCGTTCATCTTGGCTAATCCGTCGCGGAATGCTCCGTCGGGGATGCGAGATGTTCGCGCCCATTTATCGGCTGAGATTTCTCCCGCTTCGATGGAGCGTCCGAGTGCCTCGCTCATCAGCGCAGCCAGCTCGACGCGGTTGAACATTCCGGGCGCGCACAGCTCGAACGTGCCGTAATCGAGCTTGTTTCCGGTCAAAGCGAGTGCCGCCGCTTCCGCCACGTCACGGTAGTCCACATAGCACATCTTCGCCTGTTTGGAATAAGGCATCGTGATTCGTCCGTTCTCCAGCACGCTTTTCCAGCCGCCCGCCAGATTTTGCATAAACATCGCGGGCTGCAGCACGATAAATTCCATCCCCGAATCATAAAGCGATTCTTCGACCGGACGCTTTGCCGAGTGGTTGACCATCGAAAGCGACGGGTGGAATACGCTCGAGAAAGCAAATTTTCGCACTCCTGCCGCTTTCGCCGCTTCGACCATCGCCACGCCCATTTCTCCTTCATCCGGCGCGAACGCCGGGTTGAGATGGAAAACGCCGTCAACGCCCTCGGCGGCGGCGCGCAAACTTTTCGGATCCTGCAAATCTCCGGTTACCGTCTCGTCCGCGCCCCGTTTTTTCGCCGTTTCCGCTTCGCGTTCATTTCGCACCAACGCCCGAACCATCACATCGCGTTTTTTAAGTTCGGGAACTACTAATCCGGCATATTCGCCAGCTGCTCCGATTGTTAAAACTTTCATAGTTTTATTAGCTTTTTAAACAGCCCCTTTATTCACAAACCCAGTCACTTATGCTTAGATGGGCTGAGATTAAATTCAACTTTGTAACTATTTCTAGACTATATATTTTTAGATTCACTGCCAGTCGCGATTTTAGTTTGTTTCGCCCAATCGTGTTCGCGCAAATAAGATTCAAGACTCGTCGGCGCGAAAAATTCGCTCCTCAGTTTTTCCAAATTCGCTTCGTAACCGCCGTTCTCAAACCAGCGAAACATCGCGGTTGTCTCCGCTCCGGCTTGCTGCTCGAACGCTTCAAACGGAACTTGCCGGTATTCGACCGTTTTCCCCGTCACGCGGCTGAACGCAGCGGCGATTTCCGTCATCGTCATCTCGACGCTGGCGACTTCTATTTCACGATTTAAGAATTCCGCCGGACGCTCAAAGACTTCGGCGACCATTTCGCCGTAATCCTCTTCGGAAATCTGCTGCAATTTAGTATCGGGGCTGAGCGGCTGGGAAATTATGCCGTTCTCGATTATCGGGCGCATCCGGTTGTAATTGTAAAGAAAGAAAACCGGTCGCAAAATTGTGTGCGGCAAATCGGCGGCGCGAATGTGTTCTTCGATTTGAAACTTGCTGTCGAAATGAGCGATACCGGTTTTGCGTTCCGCGCCGCCCACCGACTGTAAATGAAATGCTTAACGCCTGCCGCTTTCGCAGCGTCGGCGACGGTATTGCCTTGAAGGATTTCGACTTCCAATCCTTCTCCGAGTCCCTGCACCGAAAAAACGCCGGAGACTCCCGCGAGTGCCTGATCAAGTGAAGCACGGTCGTTAAGATCACCTTCGACGGGTTCCGCGCCGGCTTGGTTAAGAGCTTGGGAAGCTGGTTTGTTTTCGTCGCGCACCAGAGCGCGAACCGCAAATTTTCCGCGCTGCAACAGATGCCGGGCGACCGCTCCGCCCTGGTTGCCGGTCGCGCCGATGACTAAAATTATTTGATTTGAATTTTCCATTTTTATCTTCCTTCTAAATGAGTCCAACTTCAACTAAATAAAATTGTTTCCGCCATCAACTTGAATCGTCTGACCGGTAATAAAAGCCGCGTCATCCGAAGCGAGAAAAAGAAACGCGCCAACTAAATCTTCGGCGGTTTCTCTGCGCTTGATGGCTCTATTCTTTGCCGCTTCATCAAGCACGGCGGCGGGAAATAGTTTGAGAATCGGCGGCGTATCCGTCAATCCGGGCGTAATCGCGTTGACGGTAATGTTGTGTTCGCCGAGCGCTTTGGCAAGCGATCTGGTAAATCCGATCACGCCCGCCTTGGCGGAGACGTAAGGACATTGATCCGGCGTTCCCTCGAAAATACTGCCAGAACTCGTGTTGATAATGCGTCCGGCTCGGCTCGCCTTAAGAAGCGGAAGACACGAGCGCGAGACGAGAAAAAAACTGTCGAGGTTGACGGCGCGGATTTTGCCCCATAATTCATAGGTGATTTCCTCGAATGGCGTAATCGGATACCAGCCGGCGACGTTGATCAGAACGTCTAACGCGCCCCATTCTTTTTCGACTCGTGCGAAAAGATCGCGGCAGCTTTCCTCGCTGGCGACATCTGCCTCGACCGGGAATAAAGCGGCGGGCGAATCGAGGGCATCAGTCAACTCGTCGAGCGCGTCGGCTCGGTTGTCAACCGCGCAGACCTTAGCGCCCTCCGTTAAAAAGCGGCGTGTGACGGCACTGCCGATTCCTCCGGCGGCTCCGGTGACAATGACGAATTTGTTCGAGAATCTTTTTGTTTGCTCTTTCGCGTTTTGTTCATTCATATATTGTTCCTGCAATACTTTGCTTTTTCAAAAAGTTGCGCTGCCCGATAAAAACCGCCGCACATTTTCTTTACGCCGTTCTTCGCGGACGCTCGTGGAGTTTCAAGTGGGACGGATAATTCAAGTTGTGATAATAAGTGTCGCGTCCGACTTTTTCCCCGTACCAATGAGTCATTGGAGCATCGGCAATTAACGAATCCTGGTTGCTGATTTCAAGCCGGATGCGGTCACCCTTGCGCGCCAGAAACGACATCGGCATCAGTTCAACCCGCAGCTTATAAATTTTGCCCGGTTCGATTTCTTCTACGCGGTCGTGTTTGTGAAAGGGACGCATCTCTGAAGTCATCTCCGCATCTTCGTTGCGGTGCGAGGCGCGCAACCAGCCCTGACTGACCTTAATGCCTGCCGGACCGGTCTTCGCCGTGACGAGCGAGATCTTAACGATTAAATCCAAATCTTTTTGATCGGACGAAGCGTTTATCACTAATACCCCCTGCCCGGTAAATTCGCGGTCGCGGTCAAGGGCTGGCGTGGTAAAAGTATTGACCCGCGCGACGTGATTTAGAACGCCGCCTTCCTCAATAATAGTTACTCCCGCCTGCCACTGCGGATCGGGATATACCCAAGTGGTTTCACCAATCGTATTAACGGGAGCGGATTCACTAAGCGAACCATCGTTTAAGGATTGAACGAGGCTGCTTCGCTCGCCGCTCAGATAAAAAGTTGACGGCGTAGCATCGGTCGGCGGGAATGCCGTCGTCGCGGCGACTTTGTTTTCATTCTTCACGAAAAATCGCACTTTCGGTCGCTCCATCACGCCGTTTTCGATTCCTTTAAGGTGATAGTCATACCAGGGCAACAGTTCCTCCTGATGAAATTTCTCCTCGAAAAAAAGAAGCTGCGTTTTGGCGAAACTGTCCGCGCCGACGACGAGCAGTTGTTTAGGTCCTCTCACCCTTTCAAAGCCCGTAAAATTACCGCGCAAATGCAGCCCCGATTTGCCCCACGCTCCGATTGAGAAAACAGGAATATCTACTTCCGAAAGTTCCCAGAATGGCGAACGCTGACGCTGCCATTCGTCGTCGAGCGGATGCGAATAAATATCGTAAACTACCTGATCTTTTTTGCCCTCGTGAAAATCAATGCTCTGTGTTTGATGATGCAGCAATATCGAGCCGAAAAGCCACGAGTTCAGAAATCCTTGAATCGGAATGCCGCCGTGATACATCCAGTCGCGATACATATCGGTCGCGCCGTCAAAGGCAGCGATGGTTTTTAAATGCGGCGGACGGGTGCGGGCGGCATTCCACTGACTCCAGCAGTAATACGACATCCCAATCATCCCGATGTTGCCGTCGCACCAGTCGAGAGCGGCGACATACTCGATCATATCGTGAATAGCTTCGCCCTCGCGGCGCGAAACCGGATCCCAAACGCCTTTCGAGCGTCCGGTTCCAGGGACATCCATCGCCACGTAAGCGTAGCCGTTGTCGAGATAAAGCTGCATCGGACCGTATTCGGTAAAAGGAAAAACGCTCGGAACGGGCGGCAGATGCCGCAACGCTTTTTGATACGGCGAAGCCCCAAGCACGACCGGAATTGAACCGGCAAAATTCTTCGGCAAATAAACATCGGCGCGAATCACGTCGCCATGACGACTCGTAGTTTCAATTTCAAATGGTTTGACATTTATTTCCGGCATCTTTGATCATTTCCTTGTTAGGTCTTAGATAAAGTCTATAAGTCGGCGAATTTTTATCAGGCGGCAATTTTTTAGCGATTGCCGCCTGATTCTCACTTGAACTCCGCGAATACATCGGCGGGTTATTCTGCTCCTCCTGCCGCCGATTAATTTTTCATTGTTTTGGACAAAATTTCCTCTTGCAGAATTTTTCCGATTTTCAGTCCCGGACCTTCCGACCAGACATCGGCGAGTTCCGCGATGATCTGGTCAATCCCCGTGATGACCACTCCGTTGTCCCTCATTCTGACGGCGGAAAGATCGTCGGCGACTTGCGTCCCCGAACCGCCCGCGTCAATTACGACCTGCACTCCGTAGCCTTCCTCGGTCGCGCTGATTGACGGAAAGATGGTGCAGACATCGTTGGTCAAACCCGCCATAATCAGTTTTTTCCTGCCTGTCTTTTTGACCGCCGTTTTGAAGTTATCGTCATCCCAGGCGTTCACGATGCCTGCGCGCTTGACGCGGTTTTCGTAGGCTTCCGGCGCGATCTCTTTTAAGTCATCGAGCAGCTTTCCTTGAAATTCGGTTTCCAAACTGCTGGTTAAAACGAGCGGCATTCCGGTTTCGACCGCCGTTCGCGCCAGCGCGCGCATATTGCGAATGATTTCCTCGTGCGAGATGTTTTTCGCCAGTTCAAGTGTGCCGACCTGATGATCGATCAAAAGCATTGCCGAGTTTTCCGTCGTAAATTTATTTTTCATATTGTTTCCTATTTTCGTTGCTATGTTTATTTTTCGTTGCTATGTTTATTGCTACTTCAGAACAAATTTACTATTTTGCCCTGACCAAATTTGAGTTAATTCTAAAAACCGTTTGTTCTTAAAAGTAATTCCATTCGTCGAACCACGCGCCGTAACTTTTCACGGCGCGGTATCTCGCCCGAAGTGCCGCCGGGCTAAAACGATACCCGTCAAAGTCAGCAGTGCCGCCGCGATATGAACGATCTCGGCAGATGTGTTAGGCGTATGCAGTCCGAGCAACGGATACGGCAGCCACCACCCGCCGTAGTAGAAGACCGCCGCCAAAAGCATCGTCCACCAAAGCTCGCGGCTTCTCCTGGCAGTTGGCTGAAATATCGCCCAAGCCATCACTGTGATTGCTCCGATGGTCAAAGTGAATTCGCGAAAAGCGTGATAGTTGGTGTGCGTCGCGCCTAATTTAAGTGCCGGTGCCTGAAAAGTCGGATCCCAGGAAAAAGCGAGCGTCTCCCAGAGGCTCGGCAAGCCGGCGATTAGTCCGCTGACAAATATGACGTGGCAAATGGCTGCGCTCGGTGCGCTGACATTATTGGTTTCGCTGATTGTTTTTATTTGTGCCGCGTCGTTCATAGCTTGCTCTCGTCAATTCTCCGTTCACAATCATTCGGAAATTCGCAGAACGATTTTTCCGCGCCCATGCCCGCTTTTTGAAATTTCTTGCGCTTTTTTAACTTGCGACAGCGGCAGAATAATTTCGATTTCCGTTTTTAATTTCCCCTTAACTTTTCCCGAACTCGTCCCATAAAAATTTGGTAATTAAATTCAACGCTTCTTCAGCCGCGTCGAGCATTCCGATGCTTGCCGGAAAAACGTGCGTCATTCCTTCCCAGACGTGAACCGTCGCATCGGCTCCGGCGGCTCGCGCTTTTTCACCGTAACGCCGCGCGTCGTCGAGCAGAACTTCACTCATTCCGACGTGCAGCAGAATCGGCGGCAATCCGTCGAAACTGCCGTAAAGCGGAGAAGCGAGCGGATCGCGCGGATCGTGTCCGTTAAGATAACTCGCGGCGGTTTTCGACAACATTTCTCTTGTTAATAACGGATCGTCTTCGGCGCGCGTGTCCATACTCTCGCCCGTTAATGCCAAATCCGTCCACGGCGACATAGCGACTGCCGCTTTCGGCTTAATGTCGCCGTTTGTTTGAGCGTCCGATTGCAGCGCAGCGAGCAGCGCGAGCGTCATTCCGCCGCCCGCCGAATCGCCGACGATGGCGATTTTTTTCGCGCCGCCTTCGACGAGTCCGCGATAAGCCGTTTTTGCATCATCCATTGCCGCCGGAAAAATGTTTTCGGGCGCGAGCCGGTAATCGGCTACAAACGTCTCCGCCCCAACGCGCCACGCGATTTGTCCGGCGAAATGACGGTAAGCGTGTGCTGAACCTAATACATACGCGCCGCCGTGCAGATACAAAATCGCGGTGGCGGGACGCATCGTGCGCGGGCAACACCAAACGCCCGCCACGCCGGCGACCGTTCCGTCTTCAAAGCTGACGTGCGGCGCGTCCGGTGTCTGTTCCATCGTCTCGTCGAATGGAGTGCGGGCTTCCGGTCCGCTCATTTTGCCCTTAAACGGAGCCACCTGCTCTCGCATCGCGGCGACCGCCTTGCCATCGTTTTCGGTCAGCGGATGCCGAATTTCGTCGCTGTCAGATTCGACCGCAGCAATCTGTTCTTCATATTTTTTCATTACCATTTCCCCCTGTTCAACGAGCCTCAGATTTTGTCGCTGACAAGAAATCATCACCCGTTGTTTACGGTGCTAATAACTCAGTCCGGTATTTTGGAGCGAGTGCCTCGGTTTTGGCTTTCAATGCTTCCTGCTCTTCTTTTGAAAGTTTCGGCGGCGGAGTTGTCCGGGTGGCGACCGGGGTGCCGACTTCCATAAAAAACTCTTCCTGTCCGGCGGGCGAACAGACGCAGAGCAGCCGCACGGGTTGATCGCTTTTGTTTTGAAATTGATGCGGCGCGTTTGCCGGAATGTTGATGGTTTCGCCTGCGTGGACGGTTGATTTTTCTCCGCGAAAAGTCGTTTCGATCTCGCCGTCGAGAATCGTGAACGATTCCTCGAAATCGTGACGATGCGGCGGCGGTCCGCCGCCGGGCGGAATAAACATATCAATCAGGCAGTATTTTCCGGCAGTTTCTTTACCGGTCAGCAAAATCGTGTAAGTGTCGCCGACCAGCCCGATGTGCGGCTCACCGTTATCCTTATAGACATTCGCCACCGTCAGCTTCCGGTTCGGATCATCCGGGGGAATTGTCGCTGTTGAAGAAGCCGATGTATCTTTTTTATCATTCGATGTTGCATTTTCCGTATTCATTCTTTTTCTCCTTAAGTTTTAATTTATTTAGAATCTAATTTGTTTGTCACCGGCGTTTTAGGTCCGGCATTTGTTATTCGCATATTGTCTTCAAACAGAAATTTTATTTTTCCACAACCTTACTTGCCATCTCCTGAATCCGGCGCACAATTTCAGCCGGTTGTTCTGCGGGAACGAAATGTCCGCAATCGGCGAGAACGTCGCCCTCCACATTCTCGGCAACCAACTCAACCATCTCGCGCACTTTTTTGCCGAGTCCTTTTTCGCCGCCCAGCGTGAAGACCGGCGTTTTAATTTTGTTTTTCATCAATGACGTAGTCTGCTCGATGCTGGTAAACGCCGTTCGGTAAACGCCCATCGCGCCGAGAACACCCTCGCGCCCGGAAAAAGAGCGCAGAAATTCATCAACCGTCGCTGGCTCAATCGCTTCGGGGCGCGCCGCGGCGCGTTCATAAAACCAAGTTAAAAACTCACGTTCATTACCAACGACGAGTCGCTCCGGGATGCCGGGCGCGAGCGGCAAAATCCACCACCACATCGAACCTTCTTTCATCGCTTCGGGCGTGTAGGCAATGATTTTCGTAAGCACTTCGGAAAGCATCACCGGAGCTTCGATGTAAAGCAATCCGGCGACTTCCCGCGGATGACCGGCAGCCCAGAGCAGAGCGGGCGGTGCACCCATATCGTGCGCCGCGATAATCAAAGGTTTCCCGCTGCCGAAGTTAATCTGCCGGACAAGACTGCGAAATTCTTCGGCGAGAGCGTGAGCGTCGTAACCTTCAGTGCCTTCGGGTTTGTCCGAATCCCCATAGCCGCGCATATCAGGCACGAGAACCGAAAAGCCTGAATCAGCCAGCAGCGGAATCACTTTGTGCCAATCGTAGCTGGTCGTCAGAAAACCGTGCCAGAGCAGAACCGGCTGACCTTTCGGTTTGCCGCCGCGCCAGAAGTGCAGATTTATCCCCTCTACTTCGGCTGTTTCGCTTTTGAATCCTTCGATAGAAATTGTTTGTTGATTGTTCATCCCTTTTCTCCCTGCCATTCCTTAAATGTCTCGTCGGCAAAATCGTGATAGGCGCGCGGCGGTCTGCCGAGCAGCTTCGTCAAACGCTCGACCGCGCCCGGCGAGGCAACCATCCCGTCGCGCTGAAAACCGCGAAACATGAGCGGCGTGTCGTAAGCCATCCAGCTCGGTAACTCGGCTTTCAATTTTTTTTTCGTAAGGCTTTAAATCGTCGCCGGCGTAAGTGATTTTTCTTCCGGTAACTTGCGACCAAATTGCGGCAATCCCGTCGCCGGTCAGCGCATTCGGACCCGAAATCTCAATCGTTTCGCGCGGCAGCGGTTCGGCGGAGTTTTCGTGCTTGATAATCTCTAGCGCGGCAGCTTCGGCGATGTCCCGCACATCCGCCATCGAAGTTCCGAGACTTCCGACGGGTATCGGATAAATACCCTTTTCCAGAATCGGTTCTTTAAATGCCGCGTCGTTCTGAAAAAAATAATTGGGGCGCAGAATCGTGGCGGGCAAATCGAAATCTTCTATCATCCGTTCGGCGGCGCGTTTTGCCGAAGCGTGCGGCACGTCGCTGTAAGTGTCCGCGTTGACCATCGAAAAATAGACGATTCCTTTGACTTTCGCCTTGACCGCTAAATTGAGCGTCAACAATGCTCTAGTCAGTTCATCCTCGCAGACCGGATTGAGCAGAAACAGAGTGTCAATGCCTTTGAGCGCCTCGCGCATAGAATCTATCTCCATTACGTTGCCTTCGACTGTCGCCACATTTGCCGGAAGATCGAGCTTGCCGTCGCCGCCGCCGGAAATAAATTCGGTAAAACCTTTCAAACGCTCTGCGAGTGTTTTGGAATCGTGGATCAGCACACGAACATCAGCGTTTCGCATTACAAATTCGCGCACTACGTGCGATCCAACGTGACCGGTGCCGCCAACTACTAAAATCATAAAACCCTCTTCCTTATAAAGTTCTCATATTTGTTCAAAGAGACCAGTCATTAAAGCCTATTGCGAAAATGACTGTAGTTTTCTAAACTTTCCGTTAGTGTATTTATTTTAATGCCGACAATATAGATTGTTCAGCGCAAAACGCTATTGCACGGAGGCAACACCGATGATTAATCTTAACGACGTTCAGATTTTTATTTACGTCGCTCAAACCGGGACTTTGAACCGCGCGGCAAAAACGCTCGGCGTTCCGCCTTCGACCGTCAGCCGGGCAATTACGCGGCTTGAAAAAGAAATTGATATGCAGCTTTTACGGCGCACCAGCCGCGGAGTTAATTTGACAAGTGTCGGACAGGAATACCTAGAAAAATGCGAAGCGGCACTTAATCAACTCAATGTGGCTCATGAATTGGTCGGCGGACATCGAATCAAGCCGCACGGCACGATTCGTCTGGCGGTCACGACGGCTTTCGCCCGCGACGTTTTAACCCCGATACTGAAACACTTTCTTGAGCGATACCCGGAACTTCGTCTCCAGATAATCTTTCACGGCGGCAAATTTTCGACATCGCTCGAAGATAATCTGGATTTTTACTTTCAAATCGGAAAACCGAAAGATTCATCTCTCAAGGTGAAGATGTATCCGCCCATTCTGCGGAGCATTTATGCCAGCCCGTCATACATTGAGCGGCAGGGTTTGCCGTCCGAGCCGGCGGATTTGCGCGAACATTTCTGCATCGGGTCTTCGTCGAAGGATTCGGCAGTTTGGATTCTGCAATCAAAAACCGGGAAGCAGTCGGTCAAACTCTCGCTTCGCGTATCGGTTTCCGATCCGGTGATGCACAAAAATCTCGCTCTGGACGGGCTTGGAATCGCGCAGCTTCCGGTGTGGGCTGCTCTGCCGGAAGTCGCGGCGGGCAGATTGGTCGAAGTGCTTCCCGAATGGCAGTCCGAATCTCTGCATTTCCACGCGCTTTACGCGGAACGCTCAAGTATGGCTCCGAAAATAAAAGTCTTTCTCGAATTTGTCGAGGAGTTCGTCTCGACGGAATTTGACCCGCGCAGAGAGCAAAACCAATTGTCAGATATTTTTCAAATCAAAAAAGGCGATCAAAATTGATGTCTCGTCCTTAGCGTCCGTTTGAGATGATCTAATTAAACGCAACACGAAACTCTCTGTAAAATGGGAGTTATGATGCGAAAATATGATGAATTTAATCGGAATGTCGTCAGAAAATTTCTTGATGGGCAAAGCGTTTCGAGCATTTCACGGGAAATCGGCGTTAATGAATCGCTAATCCATAAGTGGAAACGAGCCGCTCTCGATAATGGCGACGGCATCAAAACGGGAGCCGAAATAGCTGAAGCCGCCGCATTGAAGAAACGGATCCGGGAACTGGAGCAGGAGAACGCGCATTCTAAAAAAAGGCGGCACTTATCTTCGGCAGGGGAAGCTAGTCCGCTACCAGTTTACTGACAAAGAAAGGGAGAATCATCCGGTCAAGTTACTGTGCCGACTGATGCAGCTCGATGCGACGGCTTATTAACGGTATATGCGCGGGGAAAGTTACCGGGAAACCGTCGCGCAAAAGACTTATCGGGAAAAGGTGCGAGAGTGTTTCGATGAGCATCGGCGGCGATATGGTTCAAGACGAATTGCCGCCGAGTTGAAAATCGGACGATTTCGAGTTCGTTCAGCGATGAAGCGGGAAAATTTACGGGCAATTGCGCCGAAGCGATTTAAACCGAGAACAACTGATTCAAACCACGACCGACAGGTGAGTCCGAATCTTCTGCAATCGGGCGCAAATCAGCCAATGGACAAAGGCGAAGTGATGGTCGGCGATATTACTTATTTGCCTTTGCGAAGTGGAAAGTTTTGTTATCTGGCAGTTTTGCAGGACAAATTCACGCGCCGCATTGTCGGCTGGGCGGTGTCGGCAAGAATGACTACACAACTGGTGTTGGATGCTTTGCAGATGGCTCGGCGGCGCTGGCTGATAAAAAGCAAAGCGATTATTCACACCGACCGCGGCTCGCAATACCCATCGTTTGAATATCAGCGCGTTCTGTATATTAACGGTTTCCGGCAATCAATGAGCCGTCGGGGAAATTGTTACGATAACGCGCAAGCGGAAAGCTTCTTTTCGCGCTTCAAAACAGAACTTATCGAAGGCGGCATTTTTGAATCAGTTGAAGAAACCTGCTCAGAAGTCTTCAGCTATATCGAAGGTTATTACAATCGAGTTAGGCGACAGCTGGCACTTGATTTGCCCGAAGATGCAGAATTGTTTGTTGATGGCGGATACAACTTCTACGAGTGGGAAGATTATTTGCGAGACAGCGAAGCGCTTCGGCTGCAAGTTCCGCGACGAGTCAACTCGAAACGAATCCGTGAGCCGTGGCTGGAGAGCTACAAATCGTTGATGAGAAAATACATCGAAACAACGATTGGCGAGATTGCGAAATTGTTTCCGAAAAAGATTCATGCGACTAACCTTGATGGTGTTTTGTTAAAAATCGCGTTGTTTTTATTTGCTTATCAGGTTGATAAGGCTTTTATTCATTAACTGACAACTTGGGTTAATTTAATATACAAGTTTATTTGAACACTGTCAAGATTCTGAACAGCGTCAAGATTTGAGGGTAGTATGCCTCGAAAAAGAAAAGCTTATCATCACGGAGATTTGGGTGCGGCTTTGATAGAAGCCGCCGATAAAATTATCGCCGAAGGCGGCATCGAGAATTTCTCGCTTCGTGCCGCCGCGCAGCGAGCGGGCGTGTCGCCGAGCGCGCCGGCGCACCATTTCGGAAACGCCAAAGGACTGCTTACCGAAGTAGCACTGTCAGCGTATGAGCTGGTCAATCAGTATCTCGAGAAAGCCGGACGCACGGACGATCCGGTAATGGACGTGCGCGCTTTGAGCCTCGCGTTTGTCACCTTCGCTCTCGATTATCCCGGACATTTCCGGCTAATGTTCAGAAACGATCTCGTCAACCGAAGCGATCCGCGCTACCGGGAAGCCAACCTTAAACCCGGTATGCGGCTCGGTCAGGCGATTGCCGCTTATCACGGAAAGCGAGATTTCGACCTCGCCCGGTTTGAAGATGCCGCCGACCTTTTCTCTTCGCTTGCTGCTTTGCAAGGTCTCGCTCATCTCATATTGGCGGAAAAGGCAACGCACTTTTTTGCAAGTTCCGATTCGCGGGAATTTTTGAAGAACGAACTGCCCAAAGTGCTTGAGCGGATGTATCCGCGCCGGACCGATGCCGGTTCGGATTGAGTTTAAGGTTGCGCCTGTAAAGTTTTTACGATCTTGCGCGCGTGGCGAATTTCGGCTGCGGTGAAAGCGGCGGTTACGGCAGTTGGACGGTGATACTGAACCGATTAGCAATTCTCCTAAAAGCAATAGCGAATTTATTTTTGAAGCGGTTACGCCGGTAAAATTTTCCGATAATTGTGCATAACTGTAAATGCGCTTTTAAGGCATCACTCGCGTTTCTATAAATCAGGCGTTCAAATTGGATCAGAAAACGCTGATGCATAATCATTGACGAAATCCGCAAAGGTGCGTGGCGGTTTGCCACTCGCATCCAGAACTCCCGATGTGATTTCCGCCGCCTCGCCGCGAGCGTAATGCGCGTAGTCTTCTATCAATCCTTCGAGCTGCCATTCGGGAAATCCGGCTGCCTTTAACGCTTCGCGCATCGCTTGGGGCGAGACGTTCACGAATTCGATTTTCCGATTGAGCGCGGCGGACAATTTTTCCGCCATTTCTTTGTGCGTCAACGCTTCGGGTCCGGTCAGATTGTAAATTTTTCCCGCGTGTCCCGTTTCGGTCAATGCTGCCGCCGCAACCGCCGCGATGTCGCGCACGTCCACCGCGCTGATTTTCGCATCACCGATGGCGGCGAAAAATTTATTTTGGCTGATGATCGTGTCTTTGAATCCGAGCAATCCCTGCATAAACAAATTCGGACGCAGAAAAGTGTAGGCGATGCCGGAATCTTTGATTTTACGCTCAACCGCTGCGTGGTAGCGTAGAAATCGCACAGATGAATTTTTATCAGCCGCCCACTGCGACAGTTTGACGATGTGTTTGATTCCTGCGCGTTTCGCTTCCTCGACAAATGTTTTCTGTTGCGCTTCGGCTTGCTCGGAAGAATTGGTTAACAAAAACGTCCGTTCGATGCCCTTTAAAGCAGCGGCGACGATGTTCGCGTCGTTGAAATCCGCCGTTACCGTTTCAGCATTCTCAATATTTGAAAACGCTTCGGCATCTTTTTGTGATCGAACCATCGCGCGAAAAGGAATTTTACGCGCTGACAATTGTTTGATTAGTTCACTGCCGATGTTGCCGGTCGCGCCGGTGATCAAAATCGCCGGTGTTTCAAATATTTCACTCATACTTTCTCGCTCTTCAAATTCTTGATTGACAGTTGTCCCTGAGCTGTCAGCTATTGGCTGTCAACTGTTCATTACCTTGATTCAGCTTCTTTCTTTAAGCTTTCCAGCCAGGATTCCAGTGATTTATCCAGAGCCGCCTGAAGAGAATCCGTTTGCTGCCGAACGGATTCTCCGTTCCAGGACTCGGCGGTCTGAACTCGCACCCGGCTCTCAACCGGCTCGAAACGCCAGACGTGAACGCCCATAATATCTTTGACGAGACCCGACCAACCGATCATCCGCTGCGGAATTAATTCATCAATCGTCGAGGCGATGTTCATTCCGGCGGTCATCCAATGAAATGTCGTCCCGACCGCCAGCGGAGCATTAAGGCTCGAATTCGTGATGTCCTTATTCCAGCGCGACCACCCTGAAATATCAGTGTGTAAATTCCAAATCACCGCCAAAGGTGCGGCAATCATAATTTCTTTTCGGGTGATTACAGGAGCGTTCAAGTCAATGTCCATAAATATTCCTTTTTCTTACGATATTAATTCTCAAAATTCTCATCAACAGTTTTATATATTCAATTCGAAATCGGAAATCCACGAGCCGTGAACGCCCTGCGGCACCCATACGCCAAGCTCGACGACGGCGGTCGGAGGCGCGTTGATATTCGTCGCATCCAAAATCCACAGCTCCGATAGCCGTGTTGAAAGATCGCTGACATACGCGAAAATCCAGCCGCCGTCTTCATTTTTTCCTTTTGGATCGGCGACGAAATAAACCTCACCCGGCATCTGTCCGGGTTTGAATTCGCGGAGCTGGCGCGCTCCCGTTTGATCGTCGTATTTGGCGATGGCGTGGTTTTTTAGGCTGCCGAAGGGAAAGACCGGCGTGTAGGTGTAGCGGCTCTGCCGACCACGCAATGCGTAATTGATAACGGGAAATTCGAGCGAAATGTCGTCCAGATATTTGATGTCGCAACTGCCTTGTTTTGGATCAACTGTCCAGCGCGTATAGCGGCTGCCGCCGACTACCCATTTATCGTGATCCGCCAGACTGTTGATCCATTTCGATGAGTGTTCCCAACCCGCACGGTCATAAGAAGTGCCTTCGATGACGACTCTGCCTTGAGAGTCTTCGTAGGCATTGGCGAGATGAAAGTAATAATAGGACGGTATGTTCACCCAGCGCGTCGCGCCTTTCGTGCGGTCGCGCGGCATAACACCGATTTTCGCCTGATAATCGTCTTTCCAACTATACGGAAATCCGAGCTTTGATTTCTCGTCGAGCGTCACCGATGGGTCGAACCAAACTGCGTAGTTTTTCGTGATGGCAAAATCGTGGATGATCGACGCGCCCGGACCTTCGATAATTTCCGAATGGACGAGCTTTCCGGTTTTATCCGCCAAATGATACGTCAAATGGGGCGGCTTCGGCGAATTGGAAATGAACAGCATCTCGCCGGTTTCCGGGTCAATTTTCGGATGCGCCGTCATCACGTTTTTCAGCGCGCCGTCAAAATCATAAACACCGATGGTTTCAAGTTCGGGCGAGAGGAGAAACGGCAGATTCACTTCCTGAAGCGCGAAAATCTTTCCGGCGTGCGCGTAAACGCTCGTCGCTGCCGCGCTCGCCGTCAAATCAACTGAACCGTCTTTTTTGTAAAGCTGCGCTCCCTTCAAAGCCGGAGTCTGCACAAATCGGTTGCGATACCATTCGGCGCGTCCGTTATTAATCCTTACGCCGTGAATCATGCCGTGTCCGCCGAACCAGAATGCTTTTACTAAATCGGGCGGCGGATTATGCCCGTTGCGGAAATAGCGTCCCGCCAAAGCGGGCGGAATCGCACCGCGCACCTTCAAAGTGGCTTTCGTCGTCTCTTTAAGCTGCGGTCGATACTGACCCTGCACATAAACTGGCAATTTCCTTTTCGGGTCACTGTCCCGGGCTAAAACTTCGAGCGTTGGCATCGCCGACGCGATCAGTCCCGCGCCGACGGCGGCAGTCGTCAGGCGGAAAAACTCACGCCTGTCTAATCTTGCGCCCGGATTTGATTTCATAACAATGTCATTCATTGATTTTTCTTTGTTTTCGTCGTTCATTTTTTTCTTGAAATTGTTATAATGTTTGACTGTAATCCGCCATTGAAATCCAATCGTCGAATTATCCTTTTTTACCTGCCGGTTTAATGGTGATTCGACATTAAAATGCTGAACGATATGAAAAGCGAGCAGCCCACCATCTCGATGAAAAAATTCTAACGAGTTGACATTCAGCACAATCGGAATTCGATGTATGATGCTAATTTTATTCGATAGCGAATGCGCCGGATTTCGGAAAAATTGATCTCGCAGCTCTGCGCCCTAATTCATTGTCTGTTGTTTGAAAGATCAATGATTATTGAAAACGCTTTTCCGAACAAGTATCCTATTAAATTGGTGTTTAACGTGACCCAAACCAACTTCATCAGAAAACGAATCCGCACATAATGAACAGTGTTCAGTGAACAGTATTCATTATAGATTTCAGCAGAATAATATGTCAACTTCTAAAAAGAAAAAAATCGCCCGCAGCGATGCCGAAAAAAACGAAGTGCGGGTAAAAATCTTGACCGTCGCCCGCGCTTTTGTCCTCAAAAACGGTTATGCCGCGCTCAGCATCCGCAAACTCGCTACAGCTATCGGCTATGCGCCCGGCACGATCTATTTATATTTTGCGAGTCGTGATGAAATAGTGCGCGAAATCGGCTGCGACGGATTCGCTGACCTTTATGAGGAAATGAAAGCGGCGGCAAAAGTCACCGATCCTCTCAAACGTCTCGCAGTGCTGTTGCAGGCGTTCGCTGATTTCGCTTTTGAAAATCCAGATGCTTACCGGCTCTCGTTTATGGAAGACCCGAAATTTACCGCGCATATCTTCCGCAACGCGCCTCTCGACGATAAAGGACCGGGATGGCAGGCGTTTATGCTGTTTGTAGATGCCGTCAAAGACCTTAAAAAAAGCCGCAAATTGCCGCTTGAAGCGAATGAGATTCTGCTCGCCGAAGTTCTCTGGACGGGCATTCACGGGGTAGTTAGCGCGAAACTTTTATATCCGGCTTTTCCGGCGAGCAACGGGCGGCAGATGGTTGATAAGATGATCGAAATATTACTCGGCGGCATTTGCCCGTCAACACTTTCGGCTTAGTTGGTAAATCTGAGATGGTCAAGTAAAAGCGGAAAGGAAACTGTCTTTGATGGAATATCAAAGATAAGTGGAAAAAAACGATGATGATTTTAAGCGCAGTGCTTACAAGTGATTTTCGTTTGCTCTTGAACCGGAGTAGAGCGGAAGGGCGTGGGAACGCAGAAAATCTGCGATACAAATTTCTTCTTGATCTTTGTTGAATGACGAAATTAAAAGAGAAGCGAAAAATGAAGCGATTTTAGTTGGCAATTACCAAACCGAGTTGGCAGAACCAAACTTCTCGAAAATGTGTAGCTAATCGAAATCTTACTCAAAATTCTTTATGTAGTTTTTCGCCTCGCGCTGTATCTCGAATTCAACGCAACTCTTTTGTAACATCCGATTCAAAAACATTCTATAATTCGAACATTCTCCTCGATTATAATCGGTCAAGTATGAAACTTTCACGCCCGCCAAATGCTGATTATCAGCGGCTTAATGCTGTCCTGGATTCGGCGAATCGTTCGGTGCGGCAACAGTGAACAAATCGGAGAAAGATAAATTTATGAAAGACAATATGAAAGATAATCAAGAAACTTACGACTGCTTAATTGTCGGCGGCGGCGCGGCGGGTTTGAGCGGCGCGTTGACTCTCGGCAGAGCGCGGCGAAAGGTTTTAGTTTGCGACAAAGGCAATCCGCGCAACGCTCCGGCGCACGAAGCGCACACTTTTTTGACGCGCGACGGAACGCCTCCGCTCGAACTTTTGAAAATCGGGCGCGAACAATTAAAGCCCTATCAAACCGTCGAATTTCAAGCGGTCGGTGTCAAAGAAATCAAAAAAACGGGCGCGCGGTTTGAAGTGATTTTCGACGACGGCACGAGTAAAAATGCGCGCAAAATTCTGCTCGCTTTCTGCGTGCGAGACGAGTTTCCGCCAATTGAAAACTTCGCCGATTTTTGGGGCAGGACGGTTTTTCACTGCCCGTTTTGTCACGGTTTTGAAGTGCGCGATCAGCCGCTCGCCATTGTCGGAAGCGGCGAGGCAACGGTTGAAATGGCGGGACTGCTCCGAAACTGGAGTAGAGATTTAGTCGCCTGCACAAACATTGTAGGAGCGATTTCCGATGCCGATAGAAAATTACTTGAAAAACACAAAGTTCCAGTCCGCGAAGAAAAAATCGTCCGTTTTGAAGGCGAAGGCGGCAACCTCAAAACAATTGTTTTTGAGACGGGAGAAGAACTCGCGCGAAGTGGAATTCTAATTCGTGTCAAACAACATCTTCGTTCGGATTTGGCGCAAAAATTAGGGTGCGAACTGACCGAAACAGGTCATATCAAAGTTTCGGCATTCGGCGAAACGAGCGTGGCGGGCGTTTGCGCGGCAGGTGATGTTACCACCCCGATGCAGTCCATCGCGGCGGCAGTCGCGCAAGGTTCAGTCGCCGCCGGAGCCGGAATTAACCGCATTCTGAGCGAAGAAGATTTCGCGTGACAACATTTTAGGAACGAAGAAAATATTGAGATAAATATCAAAAAGCCAAAGTCATCTGCGCCAAAAGATATTGAAAATAATGAACGAGGAAAAAAATCTATTTGCACCCGTGCAGATCGGCGCGCTTCATCTGCCAAATCGAATCGTGATGGCTCCAATGACCCGCAGCCGCGCCGTCGCAGGCAATGTGCCGCGCGAACCATCTGCCGCTTATTACGCGCAACGCGCTTCCGCCGGCTTAATTATCGCCGAAGCCACGCAGGTCAACCCCCAAGGAATCGGTTACATTAACACGCCGGGTTATTCATTCTGCTAAAAGCGGAGCGGCAGATTTAGTGTCATTTGGGGTGCCCTTTATCGCTAACCCCGATTTGGTCGATAGATTTTGTCTCGACGCGCCGCTGAACGAACCGGATTTTGCCACGTTTTACACAGGCGGCGAGCAGGGATTTGCAGATTATCCATTTTTGTAGAAACTATTTCTAACAGAAAATTCTGCAAATTGAAGCCTAATCTGAATCGGTTTTACTACTGAAGTTCGTGACGGGCAAATCGGCACGCTCGATGCCGTCGCCTGTAATGCCGGAATGTAGTCCTTAAGTTTCATTTCCTACAGTGCCGACGGCTATGAGGAAACTTTGCAACGAACTTTCTGGGACATTTTTTGATGGTCAATCTACTGCTCGATGAAGTTGCCGGGAATGGCAGAATCGTTATTATGGCGAGCGGCACTCACGACCCGGAAACGATGGACGGAAAAATGGTCGGCAAGGCGGTCGAGCCTGATGCGATGAAACTCACTCGGACGGGTAAAAACGGAAATAAGCCGATCTCAGGCGGTCAGCGTTACTCGACATCGAAGTTGCTCGACGTGCTTTTCGCCTACGAATTGGATCGCCGGCTGCGGAAGATGAGGAGTTCAATTGAAGCAATCGCTTTCGATCCGGGCTTTATACCGGAAACCGGCTTGGGGCGTTCCGCGCCGAAGTTTGCCCAAATGCTTTCACAAGTCGGGCTCGTTAAATGGATTTTGAAGAAACTGGGCGTGACGATGAGCAGTATCGCTTTTTCCGGCGCATCGCTTGCCGAAATTCTCGTCGCGCCGCAGTTTAAGAATAGCTCCGGAAAATACTTGCAGGCGAAAGATAATACATTGAAAGAAGCGCGTTCGTCGAAAGCGTCTTACGACCGGAAACTTGCCGAACGCTTGTGGGAGGATGTCCGCGTTAAATCCACGGCATCAATATATTAATAAAGCTAAAAAATTCGCTTTTTGTCGGTTGAAAAGACGAAAGTCGAAACGATGAAAAACAACAAGCCGGTCTATCGAGTTACCATCCGCCGGAGATTTACCATTGAACTTTCGACTGCCTGAAAAGCATACTCAAACATTTTGCTCTCGTAATTGCCGACCGCCTCATCGAGACAAAGATTTTCGTCTTCCTGGAAGTTGATGAGTTCCTGACAGAGAACGGCGGCATCTTCAAGCGCGATATTAGCTCCCAGTCCGCCGGTCGGCGGCATACTGTGTATCGCATCGCCAATCAATGTTACCTGACCCGATGCCCATCGTTCAGGAGCAACCGAAGTCTTGTAATTGAGAGCCATAACTGTTTTCGGGTCGGCGCGCTTGATCAGGCTTTTAAGACGCGGATGCCATCCCTCGGTCATCTCATCGGTCAATCGCAGGAGTTTGTCCGGCGACATCGTTTCAAGTTCACTCGGAAAGCGGTTGCGGTCAGTCAGAAAAGACCAGAACACATAGCTCGCTTCCCCTTCCTGTGAATCAAGCTGATGAATTGTGAGAAACATACCCTGTGGTTTTTTATCGATCACTACCGCTGATTCGCGCAACGGTGCCGGCAAAAAGTCGCGGCGTGTAATCTCATCCATCGGCACTTGCCCGGCGACGGCGCTGACTCCCGTTTCTACCCGCGCCGCCTGCGGCAGAAGATAATCTCGAACGACGGAATGAGTTCCGTCGGCTCCCACGAGCAAACTGCCTTCTTCTGAAGACCCGTCATTGAATATACATTTCACCGTTCCGCCGGAGAGCAGCTCGCAGCGAACCAGTTTTCTGCCGAACTCAACGGTTTCGCCGAGGTCGGTCAAAAGTATTTCGCGCAGCGTTACCCGGCTGATCGAAGCGAATTGCCGAACCTCATCAATCGGCGGCGGGAGCGGCTTGAACCAGCGTTCTTGAAGTTCTTCGCTAACAAAACCGATGCCCTTAATCTGATTGGCTCGTGCCTGTTCGATGAGTTTCCACAATTTTTCGGGCAAATTTTTATGCAGCAACTCCGATCCGGTCGCGGTTAGACTGAGCCGGTAACCCTGAAGGCGAGAAGTCGGAGTTTCATCGCGTTCAAAAACCTTGTATTCGATACCCGCTTTTCGCAATCCCTGCGCGAGACACAGCCCACCGATGCCGCCGCCGGCAATTAACACTTTCAGTTTTTCCGATTTTTTCATAATTTGATTATTTGTTAAGATAGTAATACTGTAAAACTAAATAGTAAGGAAATCAAACTAAATGACGGGTGAACGTGAATTACGACTGATGGACGAACTGGTTGCGTCAATCAAAACTTTTCAGGATGCGGTTGATCGGTTCGATGCCGCCGCCGCCGCTAGTCTGTCCATCAACTCGACTGATCTTCGATGTCTCACCGCTTTGCATGATCGAGGAGCTTTGACGGCATATCAAGCGGCGAAGGCATTGAAGATTACGAAGGGCGCGACCACGACTGCTCTCAATCGTCTCGAAGCAGCGGGCTATGTCAAACGAAATGTTAATTCGGATGACGGCAGAAGTTTTCTCATCGAACTGACGGAGTGCGGTCAGGCGGCAATAGCTGAAATTTGGACACCTGTCCGAGTCTGCGGTCGAACGATTATGGCTCAGTATTCCGTCCGAGATTTGCGCGTGCTGATTCGTTTTTTCAGGCAATCGGTTGATTTGCACGAACGCTGTCTGGAAACGATGGAAACCGAAGTCCCGGCGAAGACGAGTGAAAATTCTTCGGAAGCACTAAACCAAAATGTTGTATAAGAACTGCGGATGAAGGATGATCCTTGATCCATCACCGGTAATAATTTAGCTAAAAAGTAAAAAAAATGAAAAATCAAACCCGTCGGACTTTTATCAAGATTTCGGCTGCCGCGCTGACACTGAGCGCGTGCGGCGAAGCGGAGAGGAACAAAACTTCCGACGAAATAAATTTGAGCGAAAATAAAAAAATTATGAAAAACGAGACGCTGAAAATTCAGCCTTTTGAAAGCAGTAAAAACAGCGCGCCGGCTTACTGGCTGACGAATATTCTGTGGACGCTGCTCGCTTCCGGCGCGCAGACGAACGATGTTTTTTCACTGATGGAGCAGCTTTGCCCGAAAGACTCGGGTCCGCCGCCGCACTTTCACGACCAGGACGAATCCATTTACATCATTGACGGCGAAATCACGTTTCTGCTCGGAGAGCAGGAACAGAAGGGTGAATCCGGCTCGCTGCTGTTTATTCCGCGGGCGACTGTCCATTCGTTTCGCGTGGATTCGGAAACCGCACGCATTCTCAATTGGTATAATCCGGCGGGATTCGAAAAGACAATCGTGGAATTGGGCGAATCGGCACCGGAGCGCGCACTGCCGCCGAAAGATCATCAAACACCGCTTGACCTGCAAAGGGCAAAGCAATTATTTGCAGAAGTCGGGATGCATTTGGTTGATGCGCCCGATAAACTGCGCGGCAATTCGGACTCTATCCTGAAGACAAGATAAGATGTGAATCAGCAGTTGATAAAACGAGTAAAGTTGAAAAACCGACTTTGTTTTATTTTCCTATTTTATTCAAAGCGATTGCATATTAATAATGAACCGCCAGCAAACATCCGCTTTGACGGCACGCTCAAATGCCTTGAAGTTTTGACTTATTTAGATTCCGAATTACAATCTCAACAAATCATTTTGGTAAATAAACGCCAATCAGGATTTTAAGGAGCGATTCGTTGTCCGCGCGGCTGCGGACGGCGATCCGAATTAACTTTCCCGTTTTGAGTCCGTAACCGTTGATGTTTCCGTATTGATGAAAAAACGTCTGGTCGAAGACGCAGACGAAACCGTCCGAAAAGTTTTCCTTTTGCGACCATCCGTAAGGTATCTGCGGGTTGGAAAAGATAATCGAATAGTTTTCTATTTCGATTTCTCTGTCGGCATAAAGAAAAATACCTTTATCGCTGCCTTTGATAAGCGTAATTATATAATATTCTTTTTTGCTGTAAGGCAAGTTCGGAGAATTTTCTGCCTTGCCGGGATTAAAATTAAAAACATTGAATGACCCGAATTCCTTTTTAACGTCGTCGGGCAACCAGGGCGCGCCTTGCTTAAAATAAAACTCTTTTTCCCGGACGGATTGCATCACTTAAATTTTGACCTCTATTTTTCTAATTTAATTATACAATGTCTGATTTATAAAAATCCTCAATTATTTAGTTTGCGAAAATTTTTATTCTCGTGCCTATTTACCACGTTGATTTGCGCGACTTCGTTGCGCCCGGCGTCCCAGTCCCAATCGTCGCCGAAGGTCGTCGTTCTCAAACAAAGCGCGGAGACGCGCGGACTTCTGTTACCCAAAAGTTTGTATCTAATTTCTTGCTCCTTTAATTTTTATAAAAACATCCCGCCCGACGCTTCGATTCGCTGAGCGGTTACCCAGCGCGCTTCTTCCGTGCAGAGAAACGCGACGATGCCGCCGATGTCGTCCGGCACGCCCGTTCTGCCGAGCGCGGTTTGCGACCGCATATAGTCAATCATCTGCGGCGCGGCTTCAAACATACCTTTATTCAAATCGGTTTGAATCAGCCCGATGGCGACGGCGTTCGCCGTAATGCCGCGCGCGCCGACTTCCTTCGCCAGATAGCGCGTGAAAGTCTCAATCGCGCCTTTCATCGAAGCGAAGGCGGCATAGTTCGGTCCGGTGAATCTGGCGAGCGCGCTCGACATATTGACGACGCGCCCGTTGTCGGCAATCAGCGGCAGGGTTTTCTGCGTCAGGAAAAACGAGCCTTTTAAATGAATGTTGTAAAGCAGGTCAAAACTTTCTTCGCTCGTGTCGCTGATTGAAGCGGTGATTCCAAACTCCGCGTTGTTAATCAAATAATCGAAAGTCTCTCTCGTCCACTTCTCTTTCAAAATTTGCGAAATTCCCCGGATAAAATCGTCGAAAGATTTCGTCTCGCCGACATCGAGCGGCAAAGCCGCCGCGCGTCGTCCTTTGTTCTCGATTTCTTCGACGACTCTGATTGCCTCCGCCTCTTCCGCTTTGCCGTTATAGGTCAGAATTATGTCGCTGCCTTTTGCGGCGAGTGTGTATGTTATGTTTTTGCCGAGACCGCGACTCCCGCCTGTTACTAACGCGATTTTGTTGTTCATTTTTTCCTTATTTATCTGTCTTATTTGTCAATAATCTTACTTCGTGCTGCCGGTCGCACCACCGGTAACAACCAATTTCTCTTTTATATTTCAGTTGTTTGTTTCTCGCGCCTTTATTCGAGGTCACCGAAGGAACGCAGCGTAGCCCGCACAACCGGATCGCCCCACTCCGGGACAAAATGGTCTGCTTCTGTGACAATTAGCGGTTCGGGACAGCCCCGGATTTGGCTGTGCAGCGCGTGCATCGCTTCCGCATCAGGAGCTTTCGCTCCGATAGCCATAAAAGACTTGCCCGACCATTCTTCGCTCCAGAACTTGAGAGCCGCCTCTGCTTCGGCGACGCCTTCCATCCCAGGCTCGACCATCGCTAAATCCGGGAACGTTCTGGCTCCTGCCTTGAAGCGAACGTCGGGAAACGGAGCATCGTAGGCAGCTGTCTCCTCGTCGGTAAGTTGCGGCGTGATGTGGCGGATCAGTTGTCCCGCCGGTAAATCGGGCATACTGCGAACCAGCGATCTCCACTCGTAGTAGTGCGGACCGAGCGGCTTGCCGACCGGAAGAACCGTGTTCATTACAAACAGTCTGTCCAATCTGGAACGGAAGCCGGGATCAACGGGCAAGGTGAGTCCGAGCGTCCCTCCCCAATCCTGAACTACTAAAGTGATATTGCGAGCGTCGACATATTCGACGAAGCGCAAAAGAAATTCCCGGTGAAAATGAAAGGTGTAGGCGGAGTCCTGCACCGGCTTGTCGGAGCGACCGAAGCCGAAAAAGTCGGGCGCAATCACCCGCGCGCCAGTTTCCAGCATCACGGGAATCATCTTGCGATACAGATAGCTCCAGGTCGGTTCGCCGTGCAGACATAAGAACGTGCGTTCGGCATCCTTCGGTCCCAAATCCAAATAGTGCGCTCGGAGTCCTTCGTATCCGGGCAAAGAGTCAACGTAATGAGGTTCAAACTGATAACCAGGCAGTTTCTGAAAGCGTGAATCGGGAGTTCTTAGAACTTCTATTGTTTTCATAAATTTTGCTTGTTTGTTCCTGCTAGGGATGAACGCCGTCTGCTTTCTAGGTAATAGCCGAATGCAAGAACACCTAAAATAATGACATCCATAATCACCTGAACGGGTAGTGCGGAATTCGGAGCAAACTCAGGATCGAACAACGCCGTTCCCGGAAATGCGATGCTGCCCGCCTGAGTTACCCAATAAAGCGCGGCAAAAAGCGCGGCGGCTGATAAATTCGTTTTAGAGTTTCCGCTTGGTCGCCACAAGAACCACAACGCGCTAAGCCCGAGTCCGAGACCGAGCAGCATCGTTTGCGCGTTATGGAATTTCGCGTGCGGCGTCCAGCGCGGATTGAACAGGTGGGACGGACTCCAATCCGCAACAAAAGGTCCGACGACGGCGGTTAACGCAACAAGCGTGATAACCCACGCTCCCGTTCTCAAATTTTTCATAGCCGTATTCTCCTCTTACTAACGCGCCTAGAAATCGGGCGATAATGATTTAACTCATAACTGTATTTAATTCGACTGACGCGAGAAGCGTCTGTCAGTGCGCTGTCCGGCTGCTATTATTGCGGACAGCATGAGACTTTATATTGTCCGGCGCGCTTCTTCAGAACACATCGCCTGCGAACGGCAGCGCGATTAAAGTCGCCGGAATTGCGGCTGTAATTGTGTTTCTAATTTTTTAGATTATTTTTCTCCAGCCGCTTTATTTTTGATATTTTGTTTCTTGAGAGCGGACGCGACAGCCTCTGCCAGTCCGGTTGCCGGACGACCAATAAGCCGACTCATATCACCGCTGCTCGTCAACAAATCGCCGCGCTTGAGACCGAGGTCGGCATCCGCTATGATACGGGCGAGAGATTCCGGCAAACCTGCTCCGATTAAGGCTTGAACATATTCTTCGATGGACAAATCACGGTAAACGATTTCGCGCTCCGTTTGTTTGGAAATCTCCGCCGCCAGCTCGGTTAATGTGAAAGCTTCGCCGCCGCCGAGTTCATAAACTTTATTTTCACGATTGTCGTCGGTTAGAACGGCTGTCGCCGCCGCTGCATAATCGGCGCGAGTCGCCGCGCTCACCCGTCCGTCGCCCGCGCTGCCGAAAATCGCTCCGTGCTGTAGTGTCGAAGGAATCTGGTCTGTGTAATTCTCGAAATACCAACCGTTTCGCAGGAAAGCGAATGGAATTCCCGACTCGCGGATAATCTGCTCGGTTGCCTTGTGGTCGGCGGCAAGCTGCATCTCGGACGCGTCAGCTTTCAAAATACTGGTGTAGGCGAGAAAATTGACGCCGGATTTGCGCGCCGCTTCGATAGCGTTTTTATGATGCGGCAAACGCTCGCCGACATCGTTCGACGAAACGAGCAGGAGACGTTCAACTCCGGTCAAAGCCGCTTCAAGCGAGTCCTTTTGCGTGTAGTCGGCGCGGCGCACCTCGACTCCGCGCGCGGCGAAATCAGAAACCTTTTGCGGATCGCGGACAAGGGCAACGATTCTGTTTGCCGGTAAATTTCCGCCAAGCAGTGCTTCGATGACGAGTCGTCCCAGATGACCGGAAGCTCCGGTGACGGCGATTAATGACGCCGGCGTTTGTTTTGTTTCATTGATTCGGTTCATATTGTTTTTCCTTCCTATCGTTTTTTCTTTTTGGTTTTTTGTTAGATTTTTTCAATTAAAAAGGCGGATAAAATTGCGGCGGATACTAAACAGTCCGCCGCCGCCGGTCGGTTAAAAAGACGAACGGCGAAACGATAAAACACATCAAGCCCAAGCCGTGTCCGGGCATATCTGTAAATAACCCGAAATACAACCCGGCAATCATCATCGCCAATCCCAGAATCAACCTGACTCGCCCGGCTAGTTCGGGAGAGTTTGCATTTCCATTCATTTCAGTCGCATAGTTCGACATATCAATCTCCAAATTTTTTGTTTCGTTAAATCGCCTTAGTGCGATTTAGGTTCATTTCAAACGGTCGCGGCGGTATCAAAATTCGTTTTTATTGCTCTTTCGCGCCAAACTGAGATTTCCTGTTTGACTTGTTCGAGTTTGGCTTCGATGGCTTCATACGCGGGCAATCCGAGCGGCAGGCGAAACGGCGGATTCTCGGATTCGACGGCTTCGATGATGAGTCGCACGGCTTTGACCGGATCGCCCGCGATGTCTTTGTATTGCTGAAAACCTTCGACGAACTGCGCGGTCGTCGGATAGGCGCCCGGCACCGGATTTTCGGCGTAAACCGCGCTGTCGAAACCGTTGGTGGAAAAAGGTCCCGGCTCGACAATCATCGTTTTTATGTTGTGCGCGGCGAGTTCGCCCGCCAACGCTTCGGAGATGGCTTCGAGCGCGAACTTCGTCGCCGAATAAATGCCCAGCAGCGGTTGCGCCGAAATTCCAGCCACTGAGCTGATGTTCACGATGTGACCGCTTTTCTGCGCGCGCAAAATCGGCAACGCTTCGCGCGTGACGTTCAAAGCACCAAAAAAGTTCGTGTCGAACTGCTGCCTGATTTGCGCGTCGCTCGCTTGTTCAATCGCGCCGCCTAAAACGTAACCCGCGTTATTGACCAGAACGTCAATGCGCCCGAATTGCTCGACCGCTTCCCGTACCGCGCTAATAGCATCTTCCGTATTCGTGACATCGAGTTTTACCGCTCGCGCCGCGCCGGGATATTTTTCAACTAAATCCTGTAAAACTTCCGGCTGGCGCGCCGTCGCCACAACGCGGTCGCCTTTAGCTAAAACCGCTTCCGCCAAAGCACGTCCAAATCCCGTTGACGTTCCCGTGATAAACCAAACTTTCTTTTCGCTCATATTTTTTCCTTGTTTTTTCCTTTTATTTTCGACCGATGATTAATGTTTTGCTTGCCGCATTAAATCGTGCGGCAAGCACTTCCCTTTGTTCGACTTTGTTTATCACTGTAACGGCGGAGGCAACCGTCACTCTCCCTTAATTTGTCTCGAATTTGTAAAAAGTTGTCTCCGCCAATGTTTCACCTTAATTTTCGATTACCAAATTGTTACTGAAAAAGTAACAATTACACTCAAAAAAATTTAATCGCACCTAATATCCGCAATCAATTCCGCCAGAGTCGCGTCCCGCAAACTGCCTTCAAACGAATTCTGCGCCTTGGTCAAAACTCGCTGCATTACCGCTTCGATATTGCAGCTCACGCGGCAAGCATTCTGCACCGGATAATCATGAATCGCAAAGGTCTGCGGCGCGTCAACCGCCTTGTAGATTTCAAGCAGAGAAATTTCTTCCGGCTTTTTCGCCAGAAGACAAAATCCCGATTTTCCGGTCGTCGTCGAGACGAGACCGGCTTTCGACAGCTTCGCCAGGATTCTTCTCACAAAACTCGGAGAAGTATTGATGCTTCCCGCCAGTTCGCCCGATGTCGCTTGCCGCTCGCCCCCGTAGCCGAGCGTGAGCATCAAATGAACCGCGATTGAGAATTGTGTATTCGTCGCCATAGCAACTGTTACTTTGATAGATACAGTTTGGATTGTCAAACGGAGATTTCAGGTATGTAACGAAAAGATAAATTTAGAACATCTCCCGCGAAATGTTCTAAATCAAAAACCTCAATCCGTTAGTATCGGAAAAGATGGTCTTTTCAATGTGATTTTCAAATGAAACACAAACCATTTTCAAGCCGCTTTTGCCGTTTCAAAATCGGTCGAAGTCGCCGATTCCCACCCTTGGGACGACTCGAATTTCAAAGCGGCGGTCGCGGCGACGGGCAGGAAAAAACTAATTTTTGCCGGACTGACAAATCACGTCTGCACCGTCTTTCCGTCAATCAGCGCGACCGAAGACGGCTACCAAGTGCAAGCCGTTATTGACGCGGGCGGCTCGCCCACACAAGTTTCCGACAATGTTTCCGCTCAAAGAATAAAGGATGCCGGCGTGACGATTACCGTCGCCGACCAGATAATCGCGGAACTCGCCGGTTTGTGGACGGAAGGCGCAGGATCGACGATTCAAAAAATTCTTCAGGAAGAAATTCTTGCCGTCGCAATGAAGCCGGAGGCTTCGACAACGGCAGCCAAATAAGCCGGAAACGATGTGACCGCGCAACTCGATTGACATTTTCGATTGCGCTCTGCTGCGTTTTATCAAGCACGGCACAATCGAAAATAATGTCTGGTTTGTCAGCAAATAAGAAAATCGCTCAAAGAACACAAATGTTCCGATTGAGATTGAAACGACGAGCCGCCACGGTGAGGTGATCTGCGCCGATGTTTATTTGCCGATGAATGAATTCCGACTATGATAAATACGGATTTCCCGGCGGCAACGCGCTTGTCTTGCGTGCCGTCCTCGGACGCGAGCCGCGCACGTTGCGGCAATATATTTACGAGTTAGCCGGAACTGCAATTGTTCCGGCTTCGGCTTAAACTAAACAAATTCGGAGTAGTCGTTTATCCGTATCGCGCCCTAATAAAACTGTGTTCACGACGACTACGGCGATTCTGCGGGCTGCCAAATGATTGAATTTAGATTCGAGGTTTTGGAAAAATATCAAAAAAATACCCGTGTTTGCCCGTGTAAATCGTCGGCTAAAAATTTTTCCGTACAGTCTCCGATCCAAAGTAATTTCATTCTCCCGTTTCGGCTTGTGTTTTGATTTTGCCCGCCATCATCATTTCTTCGCCCAGCTTTTTGGTTTTCGGTTCGAGATGCCCGCCGAACTTTTCGCGCATCGCAGAGAGAACCTTTTCGGCAAATGTATGTTCCTGCCGCGAGCGAAAGCGCGTGTAAAGGGCGGACGTTAAAACTTCCGCCGGAACCGCTTCTTCGAGCGCCGCTTCAATCGTCCAGCGACCTTCCCCCAAATCTTGGACAAAGCCGGAATAATCGCTCAAATCTTGATTTTCGGCGAGTGCCAGCGCCGTCAAATCGAGCAGCCATGACGAGACAACAGAACCGCGCCGCCAGAGTTCGGCGATGTCGGGCAGATTCAAATCGTAACGCCGCTCTTCGTGCAAAGTTTCTTTGTCGGCGTTTTTGAAGATATCAAAACCTTCGGCAATCGCCTGCATCATTCCGTATTCGATGCCGTTGTGAACCATCTTGACGAAATGCCCCGCGCCCGCTTTGCCGCAGTAAAGATAACCTTCCGCAGCGGTTGAATCGAAATTTTCTCTGCCCTTCGATTCTTCGATGTCGCCTCGTCCAGGCGCGAGAGTTTTAAAAACTTCTTCGGTCTCTTTGAACGCCGATTCGTCACCGCCGACCATCAAACAGTAACCGCGCCGCTCGCCCCACACGCCGCCCGAAGTTCCCGCGTCGAGAAATCGAATGCCCTTTTCTTTTAATAAATTAGAACGCCGGATGTCGTCTTTGAAATTTGAGTTCCCGCCGTCAATGATCGTGTCGCCTTCCTCCAGCATCTCACTGATTTCCGTCATTGTGTTTTCGGTAACTTCTCCGGCGGGCAGCATTATCCACACGACGCGCGGCGCATTCAGTTTACCGACGAAATCACGCAAATCGGTTGCGCCCGTCGCGCCGTCGGCGACGAAACTTTTCATCTTTTCCGCCGTGCGGTTGAAAATCACCAAATCGTGTCCGCCCTTCATCAAGCGGCGCACCATAGCGCCGCCCATTCTTCCCAAACCAATTAATCCAAGCTGCATATTTTAATTTCCCCCGTTATTTTCTTTAATCCTTTTTCGATTGCCGCAATCATTTTGTCGAACGGTTCGACGAATAATTGCACGGCATCTAAATATTCGACAATCAATTCAAACCCATCACTCGCCGTTCTGCTGAAGAAGTTTAGCCACCAGCCCGGTCCAGCCGGTTTGATGACTTGCGCCTAATCCTGCGCCGGTATCGCCGTCAAAGTATTCGTGAAAAAGCAGTAAATCTCGCCAATGTTCGTCCGCTCGAAATCGTTCGGCATTGCCGAAAGACGGACGCGCTCCGTTTTCATCTCGCAGAAAAATTCCCGACAAACGCTTGGAAAGTTCCGCGGCGACTTCCCATAAATTAAGGCGATTGTTTGACCCGGTGGGAAATTCGACTTTCAAATCGTCGCCGAAGTAATGATGAAATTTTTGCAGAGATTCGATGATTAAATAATTGACCGGAAACCAAACGGGTCCGCGCCAGTTGGAGTTGCCGCCGAAAAAGCCGCTCTCGCTTTCCGCCGGTTCGTATCCGATGCGGTAATTTGTTTGTCCATTAAATAGCAGCTCAAACGGATTTGTCTCGTGAAATTTCGACAAGCTGCGAATGCCGTTGGGCGAAAGAAATTCCGTTTCGGAGAGCATCACTTTGAGAACCTTTTCGAGCCGCTCGCGGTGTGCAATTGCCAGCAGGCGGCGTTCGCTCGTGCCGGGCGCCTCCATACAGGCGACATCATTTGTTAAATCCGGGCGATTTTCAACGAACCAATTGAGGCGGCGTTTAAAATTCGACAGTTTATCGAGTATCTCCGGTTCAATCGTCAAGACGGCGAAAAGCGGAATCAGCCCGACCATCGAGCGCACTTTGAGCGGCAAATCGTCCGCGCCCGTCAAATGCAAAACGTCGTAATAAAAACCGTCCGCTTCGTCCCAGAGCGAAAGACTGTCTTTCCCGCGCTTATTCATCGCGTCCGCAATATAAAGAAAATGCTCCCAGAATTTGCTCGCCACGTCTTCGTAAGTTTCGTCCTCGCGAGCGAGTTCAAGAGCTATCGCCATCATATTCAGGCAATACATCGCCATCCACGAAGTGCCGTCAGATTGGGCGAGACGCGCGCCGACCGGCAATTTATCGTTCCGGTCGAAAACGCCGATGTTGTCCATGCCGAGAAAGCCGCCTTCAAAGACGTTCATTCCTTCGGCGTCTTTGCGATTGACCCACCACGTAAAATTGAGGAGCAGCTTTTGAAAAACTCGCGCGAGAAATTTGCGGTCGCCCGCGCCGCGCCGTTTCTTTTCGATTTGATAAACTCTGAGTGCTGCCCAGGCGTGAACCGGCGGATTAACGTCCGAAAAAGCCCATTCGTAAGCCGGAAGCTGACCGTTTGGGTGCATATACCACTCGCGCAGCATCAACAATAATTGTTCTTTGGCAAAATCCGAATCGACAATCGCTAACGAAATACAATGAAACGCCAAATCCCAAGCTGCATACCACGGATATTCCCATTTGTCGGGCATCGAAATCACGTCAGCGTTAAAAAGATGCGTCCATTCGTGGTTGCGTCCGTGATGGCGGATTTCAGGCGGCGCGGGCTGTTTCGAGTCGCCTTCGAGCCAGTTTTTGATTTCGTAATGATAATACTGCTTCGACCAAATCATTCCGGCGAGCGATTGGCGCATCACGTTTTGCGCGTCATTTGATAAATTTTGCGGAATGATTCCTTGGTAAAATTCGTCGGCTTCTCGTTTTCTCTGCGCGAAAATTTTATCGAAATCTTTGAAAATATTTTTCGGTGTGTTTTCGCCTTTGTCAGAAAATTCCAAATCGGTCAGGCGCAATTTTATAACCGCCGACTCGCCCGCGCCGATTTTTAGACCGTAATGCGCCGCGGCTTTCGTTCCCGTTTTTTCAGAATTGACTGCCGACTCGTTTCCACGCACGACGAATTCATTAATGCCGTCTTTAGCAAAACCCGAAGCGTTCGGCTGGTTGTAAAGCCGCTCGTTGTTCGTTTCATTTTCGGTGAATAAAATCTCGTCAGCGTTTTCGCAATATAAAAAACGCTTGCCGAAATACAAGCCGTCGGCTTCGATTGCCGCCGCGCCTTTTTCATCCGAGATTTGCTTGAGCTGCGGCTTCTTCGAGTCCACTTTCCAACTCCAACGGTTGCGCAACCACAAATGCGGCAGAACGTGAATCGTCGCCGCGGCAGTCGCGCGATTAGCGATTTCGATTCTGATTAAAACGTCTTCCGCGTCCCTTTTGGCGTATTCGACGAAACAATCGAAATATTTGTTTTCGTCAAAAATTCCGGTGTCGAGCAGCTCGTATTCCGGCTCTTGTTTGTCGCGTTTTTGATTTTCTTCAATCAGTTGCTGATAAGGAAATTCGGCTTGCGGATATTTGTAAAGAAATTTCTGGTAAGAATGCGTTGGCGTCGCGTCCAGATAAAAATACTGCTCTTTGACATCTTCGCCGTGATTGCCCTGATTGCCCGTCAAACCATAAAGCCGTTCTTTTAAAATCGAATCTTTTTCATTCCAGAACGCGACCGAAAAACAAAGCAGTTGATGCCGGTCGCAAAATCCGGCGATGCCGTCTTCGTTCCAGCGATACGCTTTCCGGTGTGCGTGTTCAAACGGCAGATGCTCCCACGCCGCGCCCGACGCGGAGTAATCTTCCCTGACAGTTCCCCAGGCTCGTTCGGAAACGTAAGTTCCCCAACGCTTCCAATGTTTGGCACGTGTCCTTGATTCTTCGAGTCGTGTTTCTTCCGCGTTCATAAGTTTTTTAAAAGGGAGCGACAAATTGGATTCTTATTTGTTAAGAGCAAGTTTCAGTCTTTTTACTTCTTGAAGTTTTTCGTCCAAATCTACTTCCTGTAAATTCCATGTGTTTTCGAGAACAAACGCCTTTGCCGGGTAAATTTTGCCGATTGAAACCGCTCCCAGCAATTGATATGTCAGGCTGATTTTGTATTTTTCTTTCGGACGGGTAATCTCGATGCGCAAAGGGAGATTGTTATACTCGCCCGTTTCGGTCAAATTTCCAATTTGGGCGTATAAAATGTCGGATTCGATTTCCTTTTGCTCGTCGAAAATCTGCTGCCGCGCGAGCTTTATTCCGCCCGTTCTGTCGAACCAAAAGCGGCGCATTAAACTTAAGCTGCCGTCCTCGCGTCTGCTAAACTCGTCCAGCAAATAATACCCGCGCAAAACCTCAGTTGCCGGGGATTTGTCTTGAGGAGTTGAATTTTCCTCCTGCAGAATCGAGCTTTGAGCATATGCGTATCGAGCGGTATCAATGGAGCGAATTAATATCGCGTCGGTAAAATGCTGCGGGCGCAAATTGGAAAAAGCATTGATGTTCCGTTTGATTTTATTTCCGTTTTTACTCGAACCCGCACTATTAATTTCCGGCTGCAAAGCGGAATAATCCGCATCGTTTGTTCCCGAAACGAATTTCTTGAACTTTCCGCCCGAATAATCTTCCAGAATGGCGCGCCGAAATTTTACGCGTCCGATGTCATCTGCACGACATCCGTTCCGACAATCGGAGCCTGAACTTTGAATAAAATACTGGCTGGACGCTGGACGACGATTTCGCTCGTGACCGTTATATAATCTACGGCAATTCCCTGTTCGGCGTAAGAATTATCTTCAAACTTCAAATCCATTTTCGCCCGCATCGAATTTACCCGCGCGAAGTGATTTACCACGTCCAATAATTGAGCTTGCGTCGCGTTTTCGCTTTTTAACAAAGCCGGGCGGCTGTGTGTTTTTTTGAAGATTCCGCTGCAACCGCCGAGAGCCGAAGCAAATATAACAAAAAAAAATAACTGCGCGAACGATCTACTATTTAAACTTATTGGTAGATGTCGTTGTAAAAAACGAATTGTTCGTTTTGAAAGAATTTTCATAAATATTTTAAAATCCAGAGATTACGCCCGTTTCGAATTAACTGCTCGGAACTACTAAAAATCGCTTTGCGCCGCCGCGTTTTGACGATAATTACGCGCTGTTTCCATAGATTTTGATAACCAGGCGATAAACTTACGGTTTCTAAATGGCTGATTGGCTTTTGCATAATCGCCTTTCGGTAATTTTCCTTAAAACGAAAAACGCGCTCGTTGTCTCCGTTTTGAAGGAAAAAGCAGATACACTCCCGCCACAATTTCATCCGCAATCACGCAAATTAAAAAAATGCGGACGCGGGAAACCCGATAGCGTCTATTCGCGCTGCGTTCGCCCTGAACGCGAACAAATTGCCGATGCCCGACATCTGAATTATCAGTGCTGCCAAAAACCTGAACCCACGGATGAACGATTGTTTTCATAATTTTTAATAATAAATACCGGCTTCTTAACTTTTACCGACGTTGATAATTTGTCTCGACCAGCCGTTTTCTTCCATGGCATCGAGCAAACACCTTGCACAATCGGCATATGGCAAGGCACTAAACGGGGAAACCTTGATTTTAATTCCCGCTTTATATCGTCCCGTGGGCTGGGCGTGGGTTAAAGCCGCAGCCCTGACAATGACCCAATCCAATGTGCTTTTTTGAACGGCACCTTCGCCAATTATTTTGTCTTTGTAGGAATCATTAAAATAAAGGCGCAGCAGATTAATTGCTATACGGTTCAAAAAAGAAAATTCGTTCCCGTCAGATTGAACGAATCCACTCATAAAAACAAAACGTTTTACTCCGTTTTTCTCACAGGCTTTGATAATATTAGTCGTTCCCGCAGACATTAAATTATCAACCTTTCTGTGGTTGGCAGGTCCGAAGCAGCTAACGACACAATCAATATTTTCAAACGCCGCTACAAGACTTTCTAAATCAGTTACATCTTCCTTGATAACCTTTAAATTTCCTTGTGATTGAGTGGAATTCGGGCGTCTCTCGATAGCCGTAACCGTGTAGTTTGATTCAAGAGCCAATCGAACTACTTCTTTGCCGGTCGAACCCGTACTTCCGATTATTGCTATATGTTTCACAGATTTATGTTTAATACCTTGCTTGCCGCATAGTTTAATGTGGCAAGCCCTTCCCTTTGTTCGCTCTTGTTTATACTTTAGCGGTGCCGAGGCTTTTGATTCTTCCCTTTCTTGTCTCGAATTTGTAAAAAGTTGTCTCCGCTCCGCTCAATTAAATTCAAATAAAAACGGCGGAGAAAACGATTTTCATTCGGCGGAAAAAGAAGCGTCCGCCGGTTCGCGGTCGTAAATGCGGCGAAGATTCAAGACTTCGCCAGTGCAAAGACGTTCGACGCGGACGACGACAATCAATTTCGCACCGCCGGAAGCGAGCCGGAATGTTTCCGTCCTTTTGTTGCCGCGCGGCGAGACGGTTTCGATTGCTAATCCGTCGGGTATTTGTGTCGCCGTGATCGCGATTTTTACTCCAGGAACGATTTTGTATTCGCGCAAAATTCCGTCAAAAATGACGGTGCGCGTCTCGATAACGTTTTTGAAAATCTCGTTAATCGTCATCTCGTCGGCATCGCCGTTCGACAGGATCAGCGCGTCGGGTGCGAAAAGCGAGATTGAGACAGCCGGTTGTTCGGATTGTTTCTCATCGCTTTTTTCATCGTTCGGCGCGGCATTTCTGCTTTTCAGCAAATCGCCGATTTTGGTCAATACGTCGTCCGATTCGGCGGCGTTAAAACGCCACGCTCCCGCGATGCCCATCGGGAAAAACGAATCGGACTGCGCCGGTTTTTCTCTGCCAAATATCTGCGCGACAGCGATTGATGCGGAAAGCGTAAAAATGAAAATTGCGGCGCAGCTTAAAAGTGCGAATAAGTTTTTGGTTGTCATATTATTAACTCCTTGAAATAAATCGAAGAAATAAATCGAAAATAATCCTCACCTCGGCTCGGGCTTCGGCAGCAAAGTTACACCGTTATTGCCGAGCGATGTGCCGAGGGAGCACTGCGAAGCGGAAATCGCTATGTTCAAATCCGTCTGCGACTGCACTTCGGTTGCCCACAAGCCGATAGAAATAAAGGCAAGCGGGTCGCCGGCAAAGCGATTGACGCGGAGTGTTTCTAATCCGGCAAGCTGATTGGGGAAAATGCGTTGAAAATTTTCTCGTCCATAAATACCCTTTCGCAATTTCTATTTAAAATTGCGCTTTAAAATCCTCACGGTTTTGCCCGCAAAAATTACAAATCCGTTTACAAAAACAATTTTAGACGAACGTCCGTTGAATCTACGGCAATTCTAAATTCTCGAAAATCATCTTTCACCCGCCAGGTGTCTCGAATTTGTAAAAAGTTGTCTCCAATTTCTTGGTCTAGTTTTGGCGACACCAGCATTAACGAAGCGTTAAAAAGTCCCTGTCCGTAGCGGCTAAAATCACGAGATGGTTACAACTTTTTACAACTTCATTACTTGTGCGGTGTGAAACCGTCTCGTTTATCGGACTATAATTTAATTGCGGAATAAAGCCGTTTCAGGCGAATTGATCGAAAGGAATGCCGCTGAATTTTATCATCGTTTATAACTTGCGTCCGAATCGCGAAATTCGTTTAAGGGTATAATCATTTGGAGATTGTTCGAGAAAAAAAATTATGGTGATGCGCGGCTGGAAATGTTTATCGCTCAAGGAAAAATCCGTTTTCCTGATGCTGTTCGCGGTTTTGCTGCCGACGCTCGTTTTGTTTTACGAACAATACCGGGCGCTCGCCGAACTGCGCGATAAATCGAAAGCGGTGTTTGAGAATAATTTGCGGCAGACGTTTATTGAAATCGAAGATAAAACCGAAAACCGGCTGCTCGATGCGGCGGGCGCTAATTTGCAGGATTTTCCCGAATCCGGTCAATTGCCCTGGAACGGCGAACTGATGAAGAAAAGTCTGTCCGCGATTTTAGAGAAAAACCCGGGGCTGGAAAGCGCGTTCGTCTTCGCCGATCAACCCGACCAGTTTAAGCTGGCAGTAAGTTCCAGAGAGGCGGGCTATCGTGAATCGAAAACGACGGACAATCCTGGTGACGCGCTTATTTTAATCGGAGAAGGAAAACAGGAAGAAGACTTTCTGCTGCCGCTGCTTTCGTCGCTTCAATCGTCAATCAACCGGCGGCGCGCCGGTGATTTTTTTATCGCGCAGCGGCGCTGCCAGAGATGCCGGATAAACGGGCAGCCGCTGACGGAAATACTTTACCTCTACCGCGTGCTGTCCGACTCGAAGGATTTGACGAATCTGCGATTTGTCGGCGTGAGTTTGAAGCCGGAATATCTGGTCAAAGAATTTTTATCGCCGGTCGTCTCGGAAGTCGCGCAGACCAGCAGGGAAAAACTCGAAGCGGAAGCCGTCTTCGGCGTTTTCGACGAGCAGAACCAGCCGCTTTATACCAGCGGCGGCGACGCCAAAACTTTGGACGATTATGAGATAAAAACTTCCCTCAGCCGCGTTTTCCCGCTGTGGACAGCGGCGGGCGGTTTTCGCTACAAAACAATCGAAGGTTTAAGTAATTTTTATTTTTGGAGCGGACTTATTTTGATGTCGCTGGTTCTCGGTTTTCTCGTGGTAGGGGTTAAGTTAGTGTTGGGCGTGGCGGGGCGCGAAGTCGGATTGGCGGACGCGAAATCCGCCTTCGTCTCGAACGTCTCGCACGAGCTGAAAACGCCGCTCGCGCTGATTCGCCTGTTTGCCGAAACTTTGCAGTCGGGGCGCGTCAAACAACCGGAAAAGATTCAGGAATACTATCGTATCATCACGACCGAAACCGTGCGCTTAACGCATCTCATCAACAACATTCTCGATTTCTCCGCCATCGAAGCCGGGCGCAAAGAATACAATCTCGCGCCGTGCAATGTCGCGGAAACCGTCGCCGAAGTCGTGCAAAATTACGCTTACAGTCTGGAAAACGCCGGTTTTAAAGTGGAAACATATTATCAAACGGATTTGCCGCTGCTCGAAGTAGATTGCGATGCCATCAGTCAAGCCGTCTTAAATTTATTAAACAACGCGGCGAAATATTCGGCGGACGAAAAATTCGTCGAAATCAGCGTCGAGCGGCGGCGTGAAAGCATCGCCATTGACGTTACCGATCACGGCATCGGCATCGCGCCGGGCGAGCAGGAAAAGATTTTCGGAAACTTTTACCGCGTCGGCGGATCGAGCGACGTTCACAACGTCAAAGGTTCGGGCTTGGGGCTGGCGCTCGTCAAACACATCACGGAAGCGCACGGCGGGCGCGTTTGCGTTAACAGTCTTCCGCGTCGCGGCAGCACGTTTACGATTTTATTGCCGATTGAAAAAACAAACGGCAAACAGGAAAAATTATGAGCAAAATTCTAATAGTCGAAGACGAACCGGATATGGTGACGGGCTTGCGCGATAACTTTGAACTCGAAGGCTACAAAGTCATCGTCGCCTGCGACGGCGAGGAAGGCTTGAAAAAAGCCTTGGTAGAAAAACCCGACCTCGTTGTGCTTGATTTGATGCTGCCGAAAATGAGCGGCTTGGACGTATGCCGCAATTTAAGAAAAAACAGTTTCGACGCTCCCGTTTTGATGCTCACCGCGCGGGGGCAGGAACTCGACAAAGTTTTGGGTTTGGAAGTCGGCGCGGACGATTACATTACAAAACCGTTCGGCTTAAATGAATTATTAGCCCGTGTCAGAGCGCATCTTAGACGAGCGACGAACGAAGTTTCGACGATAGAAAATTATAGTTTCGGCGACATCAAGGTTGATTTTCAAAAATTCAAAGCGAGTAAAAACGGAACGCCCGTCGAAATCAGCCCGCGCGAATTCGAGCTTTTAAAATTTCTCGTTAATCACCGGGGCGAAACCGTCACGCGCGAACAACTGCTCGATGCCGTCTGGGGCTATGACGCGATGATGTTCACCAGAACGGTTGACAACCACATCGCCAAACTGCGCCAGAAAATCGAAGACGACCCGGAAGTTCCCGTCTTCATCATGACGGTTCACCGTGTCGGTTATAGATTCGTCGGATGATTTTTCAGGGTTATGCAAACGGAATCTATAAACCTTTGCGGACTTTACCCAAACAAGTCTAGTTGTGAACTTCGGTTTCCGGTTTCAACTATTGACGCGCGTCTAACCAATATCTTCGGTTCATCAATGATTATTTACCCGCCGAATGCGCAACCTTTTTGTTGAAATCAAATTTTATTCCGGTTAATTCTTCCGAAACCGTCCATAATTTGCCCGCGATTTTTTTGTCTTTCGCCAGATTGCTCGCCTCACCTTTGACCGGAAACCCGCGCAGTTCCATAAAGCCTTTGGGACCGAAATAATCGCCGCCTTTCGCGTTTTTGTCGGCTGCCGCTCGCAAAGTCGGGAGCGCGCCCATCGCGGCATCTTGCGCGAAAAAGTTGTTGAGAAAGTTGATAACGCCGTGATGCCGCTGCAAATCGGTTGCCGCCCAGCCGGGATGCGCCGCGACCGCCAGCGTGTCGTAGCCGTTTTCTTTGAGTTTGCGACCGAGTTCAAAGGTGAAATAAAGATTGGCGAGTTTGCTGTCTTCATAGGCTTGCCACGCCGAATATGTTCGTTTCTCCCAATTCAAATCGTCGAAATCTAGCTTGCCGCTTTTGTGCATCCCGCTCGAAACAGTGACGATTCTCGCGCCTTTGGTTTTCGTCAAAACGTCCAAAAGCTGCTCGGTCAGCGCGAAATGTCCGAGATGATTCGTGCCGAATTGCGATTCAAAACCGTCTGCGGTTTTTGAAAACGGCGGAATCATCACCCCCGCGTTATTAATCAGCAAATCGAGTCGCGCGCTGGTTTTCTTAAACTGTTCGACAAATTCCTTGACCGAAGAGAGATTCGCCAAATCCAGTTTCAGGACTTTCACGTCGGCATCTTTATTTTGAGCGAGAATCTTCTCCGCCGCTTGTCCCTTTTCTAAACTGCGAACTGCGATTATTACCGTCGCGCCTTTGTTTGCCAAAACCCGCGCAGCCTCGAACCCGATGCCGCTGCTCGAACCCGTTATGATCGCCGTTTTTCCCGTTTGGTTCGGAACGTTTTCCGTCGTCCAATTTCCGTTGTTCATCTTTTTTATTCCTTAAAATAACTGAATGTTCGTTTAACTAATGACCGAAGAGAATTTAGTCGGTTATCGCATCCCAGGCGATTTTATAAGTTTTCGCCAAAAGCCTTTTCTCTAAATTGATTTCGCCGCTCAAATGTTCTTTAACTAATACGGTCAGCGGCGAGAACGTGAATGCCCTGAAGATCTCGAGCGGAATATCTTTAAAAACCTTTTCACGCTTGCCGCGCTCGAACAAATTAAGCATCGGCTTGAAAAATTCCATACTTCGCTCTTTGCAAATTCCTCCGACGAGCGGAGAATTGGCAAACTGCTCGGTAAAAGCGAACCTGACCGGATTTTTCATCGCGTATCGGTAAAAATTATCCCACGTAATTTTGAACATTTCCTCAACGGACGAATCGCTTTTCACGCCGCGCAGAAGTTCGGCGCACATCTCCTGTTTGACGAGCAGATAAATTTCGTTGAGCAGCGTTTCCTTGTTCTCGAAATAAACATAAATCGTCGCGGGCGAAACAGCGGCGGCTTTGGCGATTTTCGACATCGAAGTCGCGGCAAAGCCGTTTTTGGTTATCAGCTCAATTGCCGCGTCGCAAATCGCCTGAAGTTTTTTGTCGTCTTTGACTCTCACAATTTCTAAATTAAATGAACATTCGTTTATTGTCAAGCGCGAAATATAAAAGCCGCGTTTTATTGGAGAGCAGAAAAAAGTGCGAGAGATTTTTAATCTGATCGAAGATGAAACTCCAATCAGTTGAAAGTTAAATTGCCGGCGTTTTTTGAAAGAATATCAAGAGTTAATAAGCGATCTTACGCCGAGCCGGGGTCTCGGGTATCGCCGCCAGCGTCTGCTTGATTCCGTCGGCGTAAGCGGTTTAACTCAATCCGCCGAGCAGTTCACTGAGAGCCGAATCGTCCATAATGACCGGCGTGGTTAGCAAATAGTGCATCTCGACCATCTCGCGCATCACCGGATTGAAAAGCCCAAAGAGGCGCAGCATCCATTTTCCGGCAGCCATTATTTTCGGCTTGCTTCCCGTTTCGGCAAAAATCCGCTCTGCCATTTCGCGCTGCGTCGTCGCGCCGTCTCCGGCGAAATTCCACCATTTGCCGTAGGCTTGCTCGCGGGCGGCGAGCGCAAGCGCGACGGGTCCGACATCCGGCACATAGAGGACTCGTGCGGCGCGTCAAAGGGACCGACCATCTGGGCGCGTTTGCCTATCGCCGCGGCTTTGAAAGTTCCCCACAAAAAGCTGTTCTCCACGCCGGGACTGTAAAAATCCGGCAGTCTTAGAATCGTGCCACGAATCGCTCCCTGAGCGTCCGCCGCCAAAACCAAATCCTCTTGTTCCTTACGCTTTCGACCTTTGAAAGTGTGCGGCTCGCGCGGATGGTTTTCCGCGACCGGATTGGTTTGCGGTCGCCCGTACGGGTAAACCGTGCCGATAAGGACGATTCTTTTGACGCCTTCGGCAATCGCGCCGTCGAGCGTCTGTCGCATCAGCACGGGATGAAGCCGGAATTTGTTGTAAGGCACGCCGACGAGGTAAAAAATCGTGTCCACACCTCGCGCCGCCGTTCTCACGGAAGCCAGGTCGGACGGATTCCATTCGACGATTTCGGCGAGCGGGTCGGCTCCGAATTCGCCTTCCAGAGATTTTCTCGAACGCCCGACCGCGCGGTAATTCTTTCCGGCAGAACGCAGTGCGGCGGCTATCGAATGACCGATTGCTCCGTTTGCTCCGAATAGCGCGTTTTCTCCATCTTAAATTCTCCTTTTTACCAAATATGCTATAATGAACGATGTTCAATGAACAGTGTTCATTATAATCGCTCAAAAAGGAATGCCACGCGAAAAATGAAAAAAGTAAAAAAGGCGAAAATCAAAGAAAAAGCAGCGGCGCGGAACGACGAAGCCAAAGCGAATTTGCGCGAGCTGATTTTTACCGAAGCCCGCAGCTTGGTATTAAAAGAAGGATTTGCGAGTTTAAGCATCCGCAAACTCGCCGAAAAATCGGCTATGCGCCCGGCACGATTTATTTGTATTTCAAAGACCGCGACTTAGTGCGCGAAATTTGCGTTCGCGGTTTAGGGGAATTGTCAAAAAAAATACAATCGGCAACGGAAGTCGCCGACGTGCAAACGAGATTGACAGCACTGCTCTACGCCTACGCCGATTTTGCGATTGAAAATCCTGAAACATACCGTCTGTCGTTTATGGAAGATCCCGCCTTCATTCACGAAGCGATGCGCGCCACTCGAATCCGAAAACGGAGCGGGCAAACAGGCGTTCGCCGAAGTTGTCAAAACGATCCGGGATTTATAAGCCGAGCGTAAAATCGACCCAGCCGAAAACGAACATCTTCTCGCCAAAATGCTATGGACGGCAGTTCACGGCAGCGTCAGCCTGAAACTGATTCACCCGGCATTTCCCGTCAATCCAATCGAAGAATTAATCGATAAATTGATCGAAACAATTATGGCGAAAGCCAGTAAAACGCGGATCAAACGGCAAAAGACTTGATCATAAAAAATATTCAGAACCGTTGCAAACTTATTTTCCTCAAACTTTTTAAAGGTCGTCGGTAAAAGGGATGAGTTTTCTGCGAAACTTTTACGGTTAATCAAGCGATTAACCAGGCGACTGCCACAGATTATTGAGAGCCTTTGCCGAGTCACGAAATAAAATAACAAGAAAAAAAATCAATTTAAGTGTTGCAACACGTTTAATCTTATGCTATCGTCTTCCTCATGAGTGATGCTCTGAAAGCGAAAATCAAGCAGCGAACGGATTTTGACAGTCCCGCCGGCGAAGCTCTGCTGAATTTGATGGTCGCCGCCGATGCGTTTCGCGGGCAGATGGATCGACTTTTCTCGGTTTACGAAATCACAAGCGGGCAATACAACGTGCTGCGTATCTTAAGAGGCGCGGACGGCGAAGGACATTCGCGCTGCAAAATCGCCGCCCGGATGGTCGAACGCGCGCCGGACGTTACCCGCCTCGTTGACCGGCTCGAAAAGCAAAAGCTCGTGATCCGCGAGCGTTCCGACGAAGACCGGCGGCAGTCGGTCACGAGAATCACCCAGGCAGGGTTGGATTTGCTCGACCGCATCGAACCAGAGCTGTCCGAACTCGTCAATCAGATTGCTCAAAAAATGTCGATAGCCGAATGGATCGCGCTGACCAGCCTTTGCGAAAAAGTATACGCCGAGCAAAAAGGAACGGGTTAAAAAAAATTGCTTTAATATATGTTGAAACACATATAGTTGCAACACAAAAAACGAGTAATTAAAAAAGAGTTGAGAAGCCATTTTAGAAAAGAAAAGGAGAAATAAAAAAAATGAACAACATACTGCATCCGCTAGCCAGATTCCTTGTCGCGCTGATTTTTTTATTATCGGGCGCTGGAAAATTATTCGGGTTTTCCGATACCGCGCAAATGATGGCGGGCGCGGGTTTTCCGGCTCCGTCCGTTTTCCTCGCCTGCGCCATTGCCATTGAAATAATCGGCGGAACGCTTTTGCTCGTCGGATACAAAACACGTTACGCATCGGTCGCACTTGTTGTTTTCCTGATTCCGGCGACGATTATTTTTCACGCTGCCAATATCGGCGATCCGGTTCACGGACAGGAGCAGATGATAAATATGCTCAAAAACCTGGCTATTCTGGGCGCGTTGTTAAAGTTCGCGGCGGACGGCGCTGGGAAGTTTGCATTAGATAACTATGGAGCGGCGAAAAGTCATTTGCCGCAAACCGAACAAGTTCCAATCTACAACCGGTAAATTTCGGTGGAGACAACTTTTTACAATTACATGACAAAAAAGGTGAGATTCGTTTTGGCGCGATTGCCTAAGATTATTTTTGCCGAACGATTTGTAATTTTTAGGACAAAAAACCACCGTTAGTAGGCGGAAGAAATTTATGTTCAAGGCAATGACAAATTTTTCAATAAAAACAACGCCGATAATTCGGACAAGGGAGAAACAAAACAGATGAACATTTTACACATTGACAGCAGCCCGCGCCGCGAGGCGTCGCACTCGCGGAAAATGACGGCGGAACTCGTCGCCACGCTCAAACAAACGCACTCGAACGCTACGGTGACTTACCGCGATTTGGGACACAATCCGCCGCCGTTCGTTACCGAAGATTGGCAGCAGGGCGCATACACGCCCGAAAAACAAAGAACGCCTGCACAGATCGCCGCATTAAAATATTCGGACGCGGCGATTGATGAATTGCTCGCGGCGGACATCGTGGTTGTCGGCGCGCCGATGTATAACCTGACCGTTTCCGCCGATCTCAAAGCGTGGCTCGACCAGATTATTCGCATCAACAAAACATTCACGGCTGATTACAAAGGTTTGGCGGCGGGCAAAAAAGCGTTCGTCGTGACAGCGCGCGGCGGCGGCGGATACGGCGCGGGCGAAGCGATGGAAAAAATCAATTTCCAAGACCCGTATTTAAGAACGGCGTTTGGTTTTATCGGCATCACCGACGTTGAATTTATCCACCTCAACAACACGGCGAAGGGCGACGAAGCGGTGCGCGAATCAACCGACAAAGCGCGGGCGTTGATTCACACGGCGACATTATCGTCCGTCGCTTGAGAATTAATTGCGCTTTGTCTTTACAGCTTTTGAAGGAGGAACCGGTCAAATGAATCGAATCAAAATTATTAAACGAGCAAATCTGCAATCGTCGTTTGAAGCAGGCGAAACGGCGGCTGAAAAAGTAAATCCGGCGGTCGTCAAGCGTCAAGCAGTGAAAGCTATCGGAAATTGGATTGACGAATGGCGCGCTTCAAAACCGAAAGATGCCAGGCGCGCTTTCGCCGATTTATTCAATGCTCATCCGTTGGCGATTGGCTGATTTGTCCGTTCCGAAACCAATCACGGTTGAATTGAAAATTCTGAATTTGAATTTGAAAAGTTCGGCAAACTTTGAGGTGGAGCGAGTAAAATGAGAAAAACCAATTACGACAACACAAGCGAAAAAACTTTGCAGCGGCTCGCCGCCAACTCATCCTTCGCACTGTTTGATTCTTACGCGATGGGACGCGCTCTGAGGCTCGCGGCTCGCGGGAGCGGACAGGTTTCCCCAAACAGTCCGCTCGTCGGCTGTCTGATAGTTTGCGAAAACGAAAACATCGTCGGCGAAGGATTTTACGGCGCGCAACATTTGAAACACGCCGAAACGATTGCGCTCGAAATGGCTGGCAGACGAGCGCGCAATTCGACCGTTTACGTCACGTTAGAGCCGCACGCACATTTTTCGCGCACCAAGCCCTGCACCGACGCGCTCATTAGAGCCGGAGTGCGGCGCGTCGTCGCGGCGATGATTGACCCGAATCCGCTCGTTGACGGCAAGGGAATCGAAATTCTGCGAATGAACGGCATTCAGGCGGAAGTCGGTTTGCTCGAAAACGCAGCACGCGCGTTAAATCGCTCTTATATCGAACAATTAACCGCCCGCGCAAAACAAAACGAAAAAATAGCGTTGCCCGAATTTCTCGAAATTAGTTTGGCAAGCTGAACGAGCTGTTGGTATTAAAAGCCGGTTGTGTTCGGCGGTCGCCTGCGAACACGAATACAGCCCGCAGTTAGGAATCGGTGCTAAAAAATATGAACAAAAATGAAAATGAAACGATTCTGCCGACCTACTTTATCTCGCACGGCGGCGGTCCGTGGTTTTGGATAAACGAGCAGAAACCGCTTTACGCGCATTTGGAAAAATCGCTGCGGGCGATGCCGGGGGATGTCGGGACGATTCCGAAGGCGATTCTCGTCGTCTCCGGGCATTGGGAGGAAAACGATTTTGCGGTGATGACCGGTTCGCAACCTTCCTTAATTTACGACTATTCGGGATTTCCCGAACATACTTATCGGGTGAAATATGGCGCGCCCGGCTCGCCTAAAGTTGCCGCCCGGGTTTTGGAATTACTGTCCGAAGCCGGATTCGCGGCACGCGCGGACGCCGCGCGCGGCTTCGATCACGGAACTTTCGTGCCGCTCGCCGCCGCTTACCCGGAGGCGAATGTGCCAGTTTTGCAACTGTCAATTAGAAGATATTACGATCCGGAAACGCATTTGGCAGTCGGCAGGGCGATTGCGCCGCTGAGACGCGAAGGCGTGCTGATTGTCGCAAGCGGGCTCAGCTACCACAATTTGCGGCAGTTCGGAGCGCAGGCGCGAATTCCATCGCGCGAATTCGACTGTTGGCTGACCGCAGCAGTGTGCGAATCGGCGGGCGAAGAAAGAAGCGCCAAACTTCGCCGCTGGACGAATGCGCCGTCGGCGCGGCGCGCGCATCCGCGCGAAGACCATTTGATTCCGCTGATGGTCGCCGTCGGCGCGGCGGAAACGGAACCGGGCGTGCGGGTTTATCACGAGGACGCATTTTTCGGCGGCATCAGCGTGTCGAGCTACCGTTTCGCAGATGCGGCAGCCGCCTGAAAATTGCGGTCGGCGATTCGTTAAACGAAAAAGGCGAACGAACGAGGATGACAAAAATCAGGAGAAAAAAAATGAACAAAGTAAAAAATTCAATAAACATTACGGCGGCGATTGTGGTGTTAATCGCCCTCTTGTCAATCGGAGCCGGATTTACGCTTCCTTTGACGCAGGCTCAGGGAAAAAACAAACCGTCGAAGAGCGACAGTAAAACAGTTCCCGCCGGAATTTATAATCTTGATCCGGCGCACAGCATCATCGGTTTCCGGGTGCGGCATTTTGAAATCAACTGGGTCGAAGGGCGATTTAAGGATTTCGCCGGCACGATTAATTACGCAGCCTAAAATGGCTTTCCTGACATCATCAACGTCGGTCGGAAGTCCTTGAATAACGGTTAGCCTATCCGATTTTTCGGTTATTTTTTCAGGACTTCGCACCAGTGCCGTGACCTTATATCCTTTCTTCAGGGCATACTTCAAAACTTGTCTGCCGGTTCTGCTCGTCGCGCCGAAAAGTAGTATGTGTTTCATAGGCGGAAGATTTCCCTACAATTTGAAAAGTGTTTTTAGTCCTTCTCGAAGCGTTGCCGGCTTTCGCCCGAGCAGATTTTCCAAATCAAAATTTACTGCTACTTATGTCGGATTACTTGCAATTGATAAATGATAGTTTTATTGCCATCGTTCATTCACGTATTTTACAATAAAAAGGTCAGAATCTCCCCCGCTTTTTTCTGCTCTCCATATTTTATTCAGTTTTTTCTTGACAATATAACTTAACACTGTTAATTTATATTTTGTGGTTAGCAGAAACAGACAAGAAAGCGACAAAGAAAATCTGCGGCAGGATATTATGGACGCGGCGCGCGAGTTATTTGTCGCCGAAGGCTACAACAGCGTTTCGATGAGGAAAATCGCTGATAAAATCGGTTATTCGCCGACGACGATTTACATCTACTTTAGAGATAAAACCGATCTGCTGCGCCAAATCTGCGAGCAGAGTTTCGCGCAGTTGGCGCAGAATATCAAAGCGATTCAGCGACTATCGGATAATCCGCTGGAAAAATTGCGAAGCGGTTTACGAGAATACGTTCATTTCGGCTTAAAGCATCCGAGCCAATATGAAATCGTTTTTATTACGCCGCTGCCAATCTGCGATGAGCAGGCTTTTAACGAGACAAGCGGCGCAATCGCTTTCGACACATTGCGCGCCGTCGTCGCCGAATGCGTTGCCGCAAACCTTTTGAAAAGCAAGGACACAGAGTTAATCAGCCAGACGTTGTGGGCGGGCATTCACGGTGTTACAGCCGTTTTGCTGAAGCACGACGGTTTTCCGTTCGTCGAGCGCGACAAATTGGTTGATAATTTGATTGAGACTTTAATCAGCGGCTCGAAGGCTTGATTTTTTTTGCGTCTTAAATTAACACTGTTAATTTAAGCGATTATAATTGGGAATATTGAGCAGAAAGTTCGACATTTTTTCCAATTGCCAGACGACGCGGCTGTTGCCGTATGCGAATTGATAAACCGAATAGCAAATGAAAACGGAGATTATCGCAGAACGGTTGATGCCAGCGAAATATTTTGCGCGGAAAAATTTTCCGCTCTAATGTTTTTAGTTATCAGAAATCCAAATTTTATTGAGAGGAATAAGCGAATGATGAGCAGCGAAAATACATTGATTGTGCTTGGCGGGAGCGGATTTATCGGTCGTCAGGTTATTACGGAAGCGGTCAAAGACGGATGGAAGGTGAAGGCTCTGGCGCGCTCGGAAAATTCGGCGCAAATTATTCGCGCGGCGGGCGCGGAATCCTTCGAAGGAGAAGCAGAAAATCCGAAACAATGGATTCATGAGGTCGAAGGCGCGCGCGTAATTATTGATTTGATACAACCCCAATTCCCGAAGCGCATTGGCGGCTGGCAGTTATCGAATATTTCAAAAAAAAGGCGGGATTTCACCGTCGCGCTCGTTAGCCAGTTAGTGACCATCCGCGAAGACCGGCGACCGATTTTGATTTCCGTCAGCGGAATTGACGATTTGGCTCCCGACAAGGAAGGTTACATTTCAGCTGATTCTCCGCTGCGAGCGGATAATTACGGTTTCAGCCGTGTGGGAATTCCGGTCAGAAAAGTGATCGAGCATTCCAAAATCAAGGCGACTTTCGTTTATCTCGGAACAGTTTACGGTCCGGGCAAATCATTCGGGGAAACAATTTTCCCGAGCCTCGCCGCGGGCAAGTGGAAGAATTTCGGTCAGGGATCAAATCATATAATCTTGATTCACGTCGAGGACGCGGCACGCGGACTCGTTCGGATTGCGGAATCGGAAATTTCCCAAGTAGTAGGAAAATCATCAGTCCTGACCGATGATCGTCCGGTCGAGATGAAATCATTTTTTGACTTCGCCGCATCTTTGATGGGTGTTCCGGCTCCGGGTCAAGTTCCGAGGTGGCTCGCTTCGATTGTAGTCGGACGACCGCTGATCGAAACAATGCTCTGCGATGTGCCTGTCAAATCTTCAGATTGGAATTTTTCTGATTTTCGGCTCAAATTTCCGACGTATCGGGAAGGACTGCCTAAGACGCTTGAAGCGTTAGGTTATCTTAATCGCCAGCCGGCATCGGAAGTTCGCTCCTGACAAGTGAACCGATGCCGCTAATGTTCAAACGGTTAAGCCAGACAGTTGCAGATGAACGGCGAACATTTCGGCGCGTCCTCATCACAAAACTTTGAGCGGATAAACTTTTATTTCCAGAACGGAAAAACGTCGAAATTTAGAGCAGTAATTTTTGGGCTTATTTAGTTAGCACCGTTAATTAAAAAAATATTTTATGAAAGCTGAACAAATTTTTTCAATTGCCAATTTGCTGGCGATTCTCGGTTGGATGCTGCTGGCGGTCGCGCCGTTCTGGAAGTGGACGCGGCGAATCGTTTTGTCCGGCGCGATTCCGCTGCTGCTCGCGGTCGCCTATCTGATTTTGATTGTTTTATTTTTCGGCAGAGCGGAAGGCGGTTTCGGCTCGCTCGCGGACGTGATGAAACTGTTTACCAACGAGTGGGCGACGCTTGCCGGCTGGATTCATTATCTGGCGTTCGATTTGTTCGTCGGCAGTTGGGAGACGCGCGACGCACAGGCGCATAAAATCTCGCGCTGGTTCGTCATCCCGTGTCTGTTTCTGACGTTTATGTTCGGACCAATCGGCTTTTTGCTTTACAGTTTTCTGCGGTTTTTTCTAGTCAAAAATGAGGTGAAAAATGATTAGAGTATTATTTAAAGAGCAAAAACTGTTGATGACGGCGGGAGCGATTTCTTTGCTGTGCTGTCTGGTTTTGGCAATCCTTTCGTTATTTGACGCGACCGAAATCTTGGGAATTAACCGCTGGATCAAGCCGATGAAGTTTTTTATCTCAATTGCGATTTTCGTCTGGACGACCGCCGTTTATTTGTATTATCTGCCGGAAAACAAACAAGCGGCGCGGTATATTTCTCGTTTGATGGTGACTATTTTTTCGCTTGAAATTTTCATTATCTTGCTGCAGGCGGGGCGCGGCACAACTTCGCATTTCAACCGCCAAACGCTTTTTGACGGAACACTTTTTGCGATTATGGGAGTTGCAATTTCGCTCGTTGCGGTTCTCGCCGGATATTTGCTTTTTCTCTACTTTAAGGTCGAAATTAATTTACCGAAATCAATCGTTTGGGGAATGCGTTGGGGTTTGATTTTATTTCTCGCTTCGTCGTTTGAAGGTGGTTACATGGCGCAGCATCTCGGTCACAGCGTCGGCGTGGCAGACGGCGGCGCGGGTTTGCCGGGTGTCAATTGGTCAACGACGGGCGGCGATCTGCGGGTCGCGCATTTTTTCGGAATGCACGCCTTTCAAGCCGTGCCGTTCTTCGCCTATACGCTGGAAAAATACCGAATAAAATCAACTACCGTTTGGACGTTCGTTTTCGCCGCGGCGTATCTGGCGATTTTCACGCTTTTGTTAATTCAGGCATTAAACGGGCAGGCACTGTTCGCCGGAAATTAGGAAATAAATCACAAATCAGGACAAAAATTGCTAATTACTTTTAGCAATCGCGCTTTTCCTAATGTGGTACGCCAAGATGAGTCAGAAAATAGAATGGGAAAGCGATTTTGAGCGGGCGCACGAACGCGCCGCGACGGAAGACAAACTGATTTTACTGGATTTTTTTTGATCAGACCTGACCGGGCTGCAAGGAATTGGAGCGCGTGACGTTTCCAGAACCAGCCGTCGCCGGGACGATTAATAACACTTATATTCCGCTGCAAATCAACACCAAAGAGTCGAATTCCAAACCGATAGTCGAACGTTATCGCCAAGTCTGGACACCGGACGTGCGCGTTTTGGATGCCGACGGTTTCGAATATTACCGCTGGAACGGTTATTTGCCGCCGTTCGAGTTTTTGCCGCAGATGTTCGCCACCGAAGCGAACGCCCGATTGCGGCAGAAAAAAGTCGAAGCTGCCGCCGAGCTTTACAACAAAATTATCGAACGTTTTCCAACGAGCCGCGTCGCCCCGGAAGCTGCGTATTTCGCCGCCGTCGCCAACTACCGCGCAAGCGAAAAAACCAAGGAACTTGAAAACGACTGGAAGAAACTGCGGAGTTTTTATCCGTTGAGCGACTGGCGGCTCAAACTGACGATGGTAGAAGAGTTCGAGCAAAACGTGAAATAAAGGCATCGCAAAACTAAATAACGACGGAATTGAAAAATTTGCCGATCCAGTTAATAAGTAAAAATGATTAAGCGATATGGACAAAGATTATGGCAAATTTTAATTAAAGAATGAATAAACTCTCAATAATCTTGGTCTTATAGCGGTTTTCAATTGAATAAACACCAGTGACAGGTTAGCCTGGTATAATGA
>CAXSGY010000030.1:0-69095 GCA_964237235.1 uncultured Pyrinomonadaceae bacterium | reverse complement strand
TAATCCTGCGCGTCGAAATGCGAGCGCGTGTTGTCGGGCGAACCGACCGAATGGATGACCGCCATCTGCTTGCTCTGCCAGAATTTTTCGAGCGGTTTGAGCGACGGATGAAGCCCGAAATAATTATCGAGATTAACCGCTCCGCCGTCTTGATTCGGTTTTTGAATCGCAATCGTCGAGCGCAGATTGTAATATTCGCTTTCGCCGTGCGGCACAATCATATTCAAACCGTCAACCGCGCCGCGCTGAAAGATCGTGATTAAAACTTTCTTTCTTCCGTAACCGTCGGTCAGCGTCTGCGCGTCGGCAAATTGATGTAAAAACTGCGGCGCGACGCTCATTAAACCGAAGCTCGCCAAACCGATTCCGCCCGCCTTCAAAAAATATCTTCTGTCCATAATCGCTTACCTCTTTTTAAAACTTCTTTTTCCCAAAATCTAATTTTTCAACCAATTATTTAGACGTTTGAAATTTCCGTTTAGTCAGATTTTTTATCAAACTTCATTTTCGCTTCGCTCGCCATTTTTTGACTAAAATCCGAACCCGACAATCAAGATAAAAATCAATGTTCCGAAAACAAACGCCGTCAAGCCCATCAAAGCGCAATTTTCATTTTCTTCACGCATCATTTTTCCCTCCCAAAAAAAGAATTATTTAACCGTTTGAATTTATTTGGAGAAAAAATCGGAGCGCGGACATCTTGTCCGCAACCGAGCGCGAAAGCGCGAGACCAGCTGCTGCCGTCAGACCGCGCGACGGCAAGCGAACAGCGTCGCCTGCCGCTCCGTCGGGCGGACAAGATGTCCGCGCTCCGGCAAATTCGCGCCGCCGTTCGCTTTATTGACGCTGAAATTCCGGCGTTCCCAAAATCAAACCGACGACTTTGAACACTTCGGGATTACCGCTCGGCGGCAAAAGTCTGCCTGCCTGTCTTTGCCGGTTGCGCCCGCCGCCGCCGTTCGTATTGTCGTTCATCGCCGCGCCGTCCGCGTCCGTTGCGTCTTTATCAACCGTCGCGTCGAGCTGCATTTCGGGCAAAGGTTGCTGTAATTGTTTCAAAAGCGTCGCTTTCGTATTCGACGAAATCTCGCCGTCCAGGACCGCCGCGATTGAACGGTTCAAAATTTCCGGCTGATCTTTGCCTTCAAATTTTTTCAAATCAACGCGCGTTCCCGGAATGCGGTTCGACGCGAGCGCGACAGCGAAATTCAGACGTTCGAGCAGCGCGCCCGTGTTGACCCAATCCTCCGCCGTGTCCGGGTAACCGGTCGGAGCCTGATAACCGTAGAGCGGTTCGCCCATTTTGGCGAGCAACGCCTGCACCTGTAAACCGTTCGTGTCCGCGCCGACCGTGCGAATCGCGCTGACCACGACTTCAAACGGCGTTTTGATTTTTGCGTGGTAATTCTCCGGCGCGAAAAATTCCTTGTCGGTGAACAAAGCGCGCAGCGTCGTTTTGATGTCGCCTTTAGAATTATGAAAAGCGTCGGCGACGCGGTTGACAAGCGCATCGCTCGGATTGTCGGAAACGAATTTGACGGCTAATTTGCGGGCAATAAATTTCGCGGTCGCCGGTTGATTGATTAAAATATCAATCGCCTTTTCGCCGTCTTTGATTCCGCCTTCGTTGATTTTTTGTCCGAGAATGATTTTTTCGCCTCCGTCGTGCATTCGCTCGTTAAAAAAGAATGTTCCCGATTCGGCGTTGTCCGGCAACCCCTGCAAACGCGCCAGATGAGCGGCGCGCGGGTCGTCCGCGCCGTTCGCCGTCGCCGCGAACGCGCGCCGGTAGCCGCGCGGATCAACGATTGTCCAGCCGGTAAAACAACGCGCCAATTCGGTAATATCCTTCTGCGTATAACCGCTGCCAACGCCCAGCGTGTGCAGCTCCATAATCTCGCGCGCGTAATTTTCGTTAATGCCCCGCGCGGCTTTTTTGGGCTGTTTCTGATTCTGCTGATTTTGCTTGATGCGCGCGTCGAGTTCCGCGTCCGACAAACCGTATTGCTGTTTTAACTGCTCGCGGCGCATCGGATTCATTTGATTCATCTGACGATTTTGATTCGCGCGATTCAGACGATTTGCTCGATTATTGTTAACTTGCGCGTTCGGCGAGACGGACTGAAAATTGTCCAGATAAAAAAGCATCGCCGGAGATTTCGCCGTCGCCGTCAGCAAATCCTTAAAATTGCCGAGCGCGTTCGGGCGAATCACGTCACGGTCGTATTCGGGCAAAAACCAGCGCGTCGCCGCTTTGTTCGCATAGACGTTAAAATGATTCGTCCAGAAATCAACCATTTCCTCTTGCAGTTGATTTTCCGAATAAACGGCGCGAACGATGCGCGAAGCGTTTAATTGCTGTGAAATCTGCTGCGGTCTGCCGAGGTCGTATTTGCGATACAGCGCGGCGACTTCCTGCTGATATTTTTGGCGGTCGGCATCGCTCAATTTATTCGGATCAACATCGGTATTTTTCGGCGCGTCCGCCGTCATTTGATCGTTCGACATCGCTCCGTCGGCATTAGTCGCCGCCGCTTCCGTTTTCTGATTTTTCTTTTTCAGTTGCGCGACATCGCCTTTGTCCAGCCCGTTTTTCTGCGCGACCGCCATCAAAACCGCCGCGCCGTTCGGATATTTAGTGAAAAGCTCGGCGTTCGACATCTTCAAAACGTCGAAATTTTTCAACTTCGCTCCGATTGCCGCGTTGTCGGCGAGCGACGGATTCATTTGCTGTTCGATATATTTGTTGATGCCGACGGCTTTCACGCGCTCGACATCGCCCGGACGCGCGCCGTAACCGAGCCGGTTTAGGACGTGCAGAATTTTCTGATCTTCGGTTAAAGATTTCAAATTCGTTTTTGCCATCGTCTGCGCGTTCGCCGCCGAAAAAGTCGGAGCGAGCATCGCCGTCAACATCAAAAACGCGGTGATTTTATGAATTAAAAAATATTTTGTCCGTGTCATCGTTTTTTACCTCAAAATTAATAGACGCTTCGGAGATTTCCAAAGGTTTTCTGCAATAATAGACGCGGCAAAACGTGAAAAGGACGAGAAAAATTAAATTTTAATTGATGAATATATGCAAAAGCAGCGAATTTTAATAATTCTCCTTATCTTGAACAGTGAACAATTAAAAGTGAATAGGGAATAGTTTTTAATTGAAAACTATTCCCTATTCACTTTTAATTGTTCACTACAAAATAAAGGAGAACTTGTCCGAAAACTCAAAATTATTTTTCAGCCGGAAGAATGCGCCCGCGACACTCGCCAAAACCGATGCGCCGAAAACCTTCTTTTTCACAGAAACCTTTCATAATAATTTCGTCGCTGTCTTCAAGGAATCTGCGCTGCTCGCCGTTCGGCAATTCAATCGGCTCTTTGCCGCGCCAGGTTAATTCGAGCAGACAGCCGCGTTCACTCTTTTCACGACCGGAAACCGTGCCGGTCGCCATTAAATCGCCGGTTTGCAGATTGCAGCCGTTCGAGGCGTGATGCGTCAGCATTTGCCCGATTGTCCAATATAAATCTTTCGTATTCGAGCGCGATAAGAGAAAAGGTTCGACGTTTTCATCGCGCATTTTCGCGGTTTGCAGATAAACTTCGAGATTGATGTCGAAGCCGCCGCGCGTTCCATTTGCTTCGCTCGAAAGATATTCGAGCGGTTGCGGATCGTTCGCGTCGCGCTCAAAAGCGGAAACGCGAAACGGCGCGAGGGCTTCCATCGTGACGACGAACGGCGACAGCGAAGTCGCAAAATTTTTCGCCAGAAACGGTCCGAGCGGCTGATATTCCCACGCCTGTATATCGCGCGCCGACCAATCGTTGACCAGACACAAACCGAAAATATGCGTTTCCGCGTCTTCGATTGAAATCGGTTCGCCCAAACCGTTTCCCTTGCCGACGAAAAAGCCGACTTCCATTTCGTAATCGAGATTTTTGCACGGCGCGAAAATCGGCGGCTGTTCCGCGTCGGCGCGATTTTGACCTTTCGGGCGTTTAATTTCCGTGCCGGAAATCACGATTGACGAAGCGCGTCCGTGATAACCGACGGGCAGATATTTGTAATTCGGAAGCAGCGGATTGTCCGGGCGAAACATCGCGCCGACGTTTGAAGCGTGAAAAATCGAGCAGTAAAAGTCGGTATAATCGCCGATGTGCGCGGGCATCTGAAATTCCACTTCCTCCATCGGAATCAAATTTCGCTCGACGTTTTTGCGCGTTTTTTCGTCAGCCGCGGCGGATAAAATTTCCATCAGACGGCGGCGAAACGCCGTTTGCAGATTCGCGTTTTTTTTCATCACCGCGCCGTCGAGACAATAATTGTTCGCCGCGACCGCTATGTGAAAAGATTCGTCGTCAAACAGACAGCATTCGTAGCAGCCGTAAACGTCGAGAACGAAATCGCCGATGCCAATGCCGACGCGCACGTCTTCATACGTGCAGGAGCGCGTGAAAACGCAGAAAGGCAAATTTTGAATCGGAAAATCCGTGTCCGGTCGGTTGGCTGATTCGATCCAGCTTTTTAAGTTCGAGTCGTGTGTTTCGTTTATTTCAAACATAGTAAGTCGTTAATCATAAATCGTTAATTGCCGGTCAAATCAATCAACCTGCTACAACCAACGATTTGCAAGCTATTTTAAAAACGGATTGACGCGCGGTTTTTTCCAACCGGCAACCATTCGCTTAAATTCGTCAATTTGTCCGTCGGTAAAAAAATTCTGCGAAATTTTCCAGAGGTGTTCCCAATCAATGTCAAAATTTAACGTCAAAATTTGCAAATCTCTTTCGTAAAAGACAATTTTGTTGAAATTGCCTTTCTGATAAAGGTCAACGATTGCGTCGAAACGCATCAAAATAAGTCCGTTAATCGTCGCAATCGGATATAATCCCTCGGTAAAATCATACCTGGTCGTTTCGTATTTTTTGACGTAATCGAACAGCGAATTTGACGTTTTCAGAAAATCTATTCGCATTCCTTCAAACACGGCATTGGTAAAATTCGCGTCTTTATTTACCACTTCAATATAACCGATAATTTTTTCCAGCTCGGTCGTCGAAATCAAAATATCGAGGTCTTTCGTGTTGCGGTCTTGAATGTATGCGAGATAGGCGATGCCGCCAACGATGCAAAAATCAACTTGTAAACGCTCCAGTAAATTCAGAAATTTGATAACCAGTTCAGGCAGCATATCGTAATCAATCGGAAAACCGTCGCGCCAGTTTTGAATGTTGAAAGCGTTCGCGTCGTAAATAGATTGACAAATCGCCAACTGTTCGGTGCGGGCAGCAAAAGTCGGTTCGATAAACGGATAATTTCGCATTGCTAAACCTTAATTTTACCACAATTTATCTCAAACGAGTCCGATTTCCCGCAAATCTTCGACCGGTTCGGTAAACGAACACGAGCCGAAGGAAATGACGCTGCGGTCGCGCAAAACTTTTAACTGCGCGGTGTGAACGAAATACTCCTGCTGCCAGAGAACGCCGTCGGCGCGGAATTGGAAATTGTCGGCGCGTTCGTCTTTTAAAAGCTTGTAAATCAATTTCGGCTCGTATCCTTGTTGAAGAAAAGCGGCGGCGAGAAAGACGTTTAAAAAGCCGTTCATTTTTCCGACGGGCGCGTTCGCTTCATACGTCAGCGGTTTCGCGCCGCGCAGCGGATGATGAAGCCCGGCGGTGCATTTGAACGGCACGTTCGCCGCCAGACAAATTCGCATAAAGCGCGTGATTTTCTCGATTGCGGGAAAAGCGTCGGGCGTGATGCCGCCGGTGCGAATCTTCGCGCGGCGTTTCCGAATCGCCAGTTCGATGATCGAATCGCTTAAATTTTCGTCGAGCGGCAATTCAAAATAAGTCGTTAGCTCGGCGGGCAGATGCAAAGAAATATTATTGATTTCCAAAGCATTCGCGGCTTTGACTTCGAGCGCGTCGGCAACGGCTTTGCCCGTCGCCCGTTGGTTGAACGCTTCGATTCGTTCGACGGTTTCGTCAATGTCTTCGCTTGCCAGAACGCTTAACTTCCAAATTTCGACGCTCTCGGCGAAAAACTTTTCCGCCGTTTCAAAAAATTCATCGAGCCGCGCGGACGGCACGACGAAACGCCCCAACATCCATTTATAACGGCTCGTTAAATAAGCCGCATAGTTGGCGACGGCTTCGTCGAGCGGCAGTTCAGAAGGCGGAAAAAGACCGGCGTAATCTATGATTCCGGCGAGTAAAAATTTGATCGGTTCTTCAATGTGCGCGTCGTTCATCAATTTTTGATTTTACGACAAATCGAAAAAATCCGCGTAATTAAATCGGCGCGAAACGATTGATTCGAAAAATTATTTCGCTTTTCGGCATTGCCGACGGCGCGGCGTTCGGCTTAAATTAAACGTCGGGAGTTTAAAGAGAAAAAACGAAATGCGTGTATTGGGAATTGATCCGGGCAGCGAAACGCTCGGTTGGGGTGTCGTCGAAGGCGGCGGATTGAAATATTCGCTCGTTGATTTCGGCACGGTGAAATCGAGTCCGAAGGAAGCGTTTTCCAAACGCCTTCTGAAAATCTACGACGGCATCGAAGCGGTTATCCACAAATTTCAGCCGGATGTTTTATCGGTCGAAGAAGCGTTCTACGCCAACAACGTCAAAGTCGCGCTCAAGCTCGGACAAGTGCGCGGCGTGGTTTTGCTTCTGGGCGAAAAAGCCAATTTGAAAATTTCCGAATTCAGCCCGCGCTTGATTAAACAAACGGTCGTCGGTTACGGCAACGCCGAAAAACATCAGGTGCAGGAAATGGTCAGGGTGCTTTTGAAAATGAAAACCGCGCCGCAGCCGCACGATGCGGCGGACGCGCTCGCCATCGCCATCTGTCATTTTCACCACGCCGGCGCGCAAAGCCGGATTGATCTGGCGCGTTTGAAAGGTTGAAAATGTTTTTTCGGGCAATGCAAATTAATTTTCAAATGCGGTTGAAATTATCGGTAATCGAAAATTAAAAAAGGCGAATGCAAGTTCGCCTTTTTTAATTTTTGAATTACAACAATTTTTATCTTGCCGGACTGAAACAGGTTTCTTCCTTGCCGGTCAGACAAAGCTGTTTTTGTCCGGTCGAATCGGTTTTGAATCTGACTTTATCAACTTCCGTGCGCGCCGGTCTGGTTTTCGTGTAATTGTTGGCGCGGTCGCACGAAAAGTCGCGCGTGAATTTTTCCGGCGACCAGCGAATCGTTAAAGTATCGCCGCTCAAGCTCGCCCGTCCTTCGATTAACCGGAAAATCTGCTGGCTGCAGCCGCCCTGCATCACGTTCATCGCGCCGGTAAATTTGACCGCGCCGTTCGCCGCGAATTCGTATGTAAAGCGCGAGCCGTTGCCGCCCGCGTAAACGCCGTTGTTGCTCCAGGTCGTGCCGCCGGTGCGCGACCAAGCCCATTTGCCGGTCAAATCCGAAAGATCGCCGCCGCCTGCGCTTTCATCGTTTGAATCGTCGCTCGCGTCGTTTGAATCGTCATCGGAATTTCTCGAAGCGTAATTGGAATTTTTATTGCCGCCGCCGTGCGCCGCTTCGTAAATGCCGAGCAGCATCTGCGAATTTTCGTCGGAGTTTTTACGCGCTTCGGGCAGAAAAACCGCCAAAAAGTTTTTTCTGGTTTCCTTCTGAACCGCGTTGTCGGCGGCGATCAGGCGCGGAAAAGTATTCACGATGTCGTCAATCGTGTTGCGGCTCGAATCGGGATCGTTGCGAAATTCGGCGACCGTGTATTTTTGAAAACGCCCGCGCTCTTCGTCGCTGAATTCGGTTTCAAAAGCCCATTGATAAAAATCAATCAAATTGTTGACATCCGCTTGCTTCAGAGTTTTTTTGCCCGCGACCAAAACCTTGTTGCCCGTCTGCGCCGCCGTATTCAAAACCGCTCCGCCGATTAAACCGGCGCATACAATCATCAAAAAAAGATATTTTATTTTATTCATCATTGCTTTAATTTTTCCTTATATAAAATTTTGCGCCGTTTTTTCCGGCTCTGATATAAAGGCGCGACGCGGCTCGAAAAGGTATCAACGGAAAAGCGATTTTAATTTTTGATTCCAAATTTCGCACTGAAAAAATCAAATTGGCTGCGCCGAAAGCGGAAAAAGGCGCGCATCGAACGTTTGGCTATACAAAAACATTTGAAATTTCTATAATTTTTGTGTGAATAAAAAATAAAATAATGCACTGAAAGGAGCGCGGACGGCTCGTCCGCCCAACGAGCGAAGCGAAGTTATTTGGTTGCTGCCGCGCGACTCAATAACAACAGATTGTCCCGCGCTTTCGCGCTTCGCTTGCGGACTCGCGTTGCTCGCTCCGACGGACAATAGAATTTATGGCGGATATCGTAACCGAATTACTGCTTGAATTTTCAAAAGGCAATCAAAACGTCGTCAACGACATTTTTCCGATGATTTACGACGAGCTGAAACGGCTCGCCAACAATTACCTGCGAAACGAGCGCGGCAATCATACGTTGCAGCCGACCGCGCTGGTTCACGAGGCTTACCTGAAACTGATTGACCACACGCGCATCAACTGGCAAAACCGCGCGCATTTTCTCGGGATGGCGGCGACGATGATGCGGCAGATTTTGATTGACCACGCCCGCAAACACCGCGCCGGAAAACGCGGCGGCGAAAATGAAAATGTACCGCTCGAAGAATCAATCGTCATCGTCGCGGGCGAAAAGTCTATGGATTTGATCGCGCTCGACGACGCGCTCAAAGACCTTGAAAAATTCGACGAATTTAAAAGCCGTCTGGTCGAGCTGCGCTATTTCGGCGGGCTTTCGGTCGAAGAAACGGCGGAAGTTTTGAACGTCTCGGAAGTGACCGTCAAGCGTCACTGGCGAATGGCGAAGGCGTGGCTTGCCGAAGCGATTAAAGGTTGAAATCGAACGCAGCTTTTCGCTGACCGAAGCATCGAATTCTTTTAATTTTCCCCGAAATCAATTTGCAATTGATGAACCCCGAAAAGTGGAAAAAGATTGAAGATATTTTTCAGGACGCGCTCGATTTGCCTGCCGCCGAGCGCGAACAATTCGTCGCGGAAAAATGTGCGGGCGATGCGGAACTGCGCGGCGAGGTCGAAAAATTAATCGCGCGTTACGAAACCGAAGACGAATTTCTCGAATCGCCCGTCTGGACCGACAGCGATATTTTGCAGGCGACGCTCAAAAATAAAATCGCCGATTCGTTAGACAGGGAAATTCTGCCGCCGCGCCACAAGGAATCTTTCATCGGGCGGCAAATCAAAGTTTATCAATTAGTCGAAGAACTCGGACGCGGCGGAATGGGCGTGGTTTACCGCGCCGAACGCAACGACGGCGAGTTTCGCCAGCAAGTCGCCATCAAGCTCATCAAGCGCGGAATGGATTCGGATTTTATCGTCAAAAAATTCCGTCACGAACGCCAGATTCTCGCCAATTTCAATCATCCGTATATCGCGCGGCTGCTCGACGGCGGCACGACGGACGAAGACGGTTTGCCGTATTTCGTGATGGAATATATCGAAGGCAAACCGTTTTTCAAATATATCGAAGCCGCCAAATTAGATTTGCGCGCCCGCCTTAATCTTTTTCTTTCGGTCTGCAACGCCGTCGCTTACGCGCACGACAAAAAAATCATTCACCGCGACATTAAACCGGGCAACATCATCGTCGGCGCGGACGGCACGCCGCGCCTGCTCGATTTCGGCATCGCCAAAATTCTCGATCCCGATTCGATTCACGAATCGGTCGCGCAGACGGCGACGCAGATGCGCCTGATGACACCCGAATACGCATCGCCCGAACAAGCGCGCGGCGACGAAATCACGCCGGCAAGCGATCAATATTCGCTGGGCGTTTTGCTTTTTGAAATGATTACCGGCACGCGCCCGTATAAATTTTCGTCGCGCTCGCCGCACGAAATCGCCCGCGTCATCTGCGAAGAAGAACCGTCCGCGCCCTCGTCAACCGGCTATCTGGAAACGACTACCGACGAAACCGATTTCACGCCGGACGGCGACCTGGTTTTGCGTTCAAACGACGATTTCGGCGGCAAGCTCGACCGCATAATTTTGAAGGCTCTGCGTAAAAATCCTTCGGAGCGTTACGATTCGATCAAGGATTTGGCGGGCGACATCGGGCGGCTGCTGGCGAATTTGCCGGTGCGCGCCGAAGATTTCGAGACGGGCGAAAAGAGCGCGCCGAAAATCGAAACGCCCGCCGAAATAAAACCCGATCAAAAATCAATCGCCGTTCTTCCGCTGCAAATTTTAAATCACGCGAGCGGCGACGAAACGAGCAGCGGGCAATTTTTGAGCGTCGGTCTGGCGGACGCGCTGATTACGCGGCTGTCGAATGTGCGGCAGTTTATCGTGCGCCCGACGAGCGCGGTTTTGCGCTACAGCGAAGGGATCACGGACACATTCAAAGCGGGACGCGATTTGAACGTCGAATTCGTTTTAAGCGGCAACATCCTGCGGGCGGGAACGCGCATCCGCATCTCCGTCCAACTGCTCAACGTCGCCAATCAATCTATTTTTTGGGCGGAACGTTTCGACGAAGATTTTACAGATGTCCTGACGCTCGAAGACAAAGTTTCGGCGAAGGTCGCCGATCTGCTCGTGCCGCAGCTAACGACCGGGGAGCGCAAAAAATTAGCCAAGCGCGGAACGAAAGTTCCCGAAGCCTACGAAGCGTATCTGCGCGGGCGTTTTTATCGAAATATTTTCAGCGAGGACGCTTTCGCCAAAGCGTTCGTCGCCTATCACGAAGCGATTTCCCACGACGCGAAATACGCTTTGGCTTATGCCGGCATCGCCGATTATTATATCTGGCTCGGCGTTTACGGCGGAATGCCGCCGAAGGAATGTTACCCGCTGGCAAAAAAAGCCGCGCTGCGCGCCATTGAATTAGACGGCGAATTGGCGGAGGCTTACGCTTCGCTCGCGTTCGCGCAAATCTGCGGCGATTACGATTGGATCGAAGCGGAAAAAAACGCCGTCCGCGCCGTCGAACTCAACCCGAATTATTCGACCGCGCGGCTCTGGTATTCGTATATTTTGCTGACCGCCAAACGCTTCGACGAAAGCATCGCGCAGGCGAAACGCGCGGTTGAACTCGATCCTTTGAGTTACGTTACGCATCACGTTCTGGCTCTCAATTATTATTTCGCCCGCCGTTTCGACGAAGCCGTCGCGCAAGCCGCCGCCAACGTCGGAAATTTTCCGCACATCAGCGCGACGTTTTTTACGCAAGCCTGGACTCTGCGCTATCTCGGCAAACACGAAGAAGCGTTAAATTCTTCAAAGCGGGCAATGGAATTATCGGGCGAAAGCCTCTACGATTTGCTCGGCTACGCGCAGACGCTCGCCGCCGCCGGACGACGCGCCGCGACCGCAGAAACGCTGAAACGCATCTTCGCGCAGGGCGAAAAACAATATCTTTCGTATTATCAAATCGCCATTATCCACATTTATTCGGGTGAAACCGAAAAGGCTCTCGACGCGCTCGAAAGAGCGTTTGAAGACCGCGAAGGCTGGCTGATCTGGCTCAGAACCGAACCCGCGCTCGATGAATTGCGCGGCGACCCGCGCTTTATAAACTTGCGAAAAAAAATTGACCTTTTAGGCATCAATCTCAGCGAGCAAACTTATTTGCCGCCGCTAACTGATGCGCGAAAATTCGCCGCCGTCGAGCCTTCCAAATCAACTGAAAACCGGCTGAACGAAAACGCGGACGGCGAAAATCTTAAAATTGATTCGACCGACGGAGACGCGCCGCGCGATTCAAAAATTGCCGCGCGGCGCGCGCAAACTTCGTCCGAAGCGGAAACGATTGTTCAGACGGAAAACGCCGCTCAATCGAACCGAGCCAAAATCGTCGGGAAACAACGGCGACGCTTGCCAAAGCCGCTCAAATATCTTTTGACGACCGTCGCTTTGGTTATTTTAGCGTTTGGCGTGCGAAATTTTTTCACGCATCTGACAATTGATTTTTCTTCGGATAACGCTCGTTCCGGCGAAAATTTGCGCGATTCGTTCGCTGCGAAAATGTCTCCCAAGCGTTTGACCGACGCGGGACGCGAACAATCGACGGCGATTTCGCCCGACGGCAAATTGATCGCGTCGGTCTTCAGAGACGACGACCGCAACGGAATTATCGTTCGGGACGCGGACGGCGGCAACGCGCGGCAAATCGTCGCGCCCGACACGGCTTTAATCGCCGGTCTGTCAATCGCGCCCGACAATCAGACGATTTATTATTCGGGCTGGAGTCAAAATTTCATCGCGCGCAATCTTTACCGCGTTTCAGCCGCCGACGGCACGAACGCGCCGCAATTAGTGTTAGAACAGGTCAACAGCAAAGTCGGTTTCTCCGCCGACGGCAGACAGTTCGCTTACAACAGCTCTGACCAGAAAACGCGACAAAGTTTTCTCAAAATCGCCGCGCTTGATGCGAACGGCGCGGTGACGGCGACCCGCACGCTCGCCGTTTACGCGCAGCCGAATTTTGTTCGCAGCAACGCTTCGCTCGCGCCCGACGGAAAGCGAATCGCCTACGTCGTCAGCGAATCAATCAACAGACAAGATTCGATGAGCTTGTATGTTTACGATCTGGAAGCGAACACGGAGACGAAAATCGGCGGGCAAACCTTCGGCGACGTAAGCGGCGTTGATTGGCACAGCGCGGGCGAAGTCGTCGTCAGTGCCGCCGAACGCGACGGCGCGCCGTATCAACTCTGGTCAATCGCTTATCCGAACGGCGAAGCCGCGCGCTTGACCAACGATTTTAACAGTTATTTCGATGTCAGCATCGCTAAAAATTCGAGTATTTTGACGACTGCCCGGCGCGAAAAATCCGCCGCCGTCTGGCTTGTTGATTTGAATTCGACGACCGACGCGGGACGACAATTAACCGCCGGAGGCAACCGGCTCGACGGTTTGAGCGGCGTTAATTGGACGAGCGACAATCAAATTTTGTACGTCGGCGGCATCGGCTCGCAGTATTCTTTAATGTCAGTCGGCGCGGACGGCGCAAACAACCGCGTGCTGGATGTCAACGTCGTCAAACCTTCGTTTCCGTCGCTGACCAAAGACAGGCGTTACGTAATTTACGCCGACGCGAAGGAACACAGTTCGGGCATCTGGCGTTACGATACGGCGACGGGCGCGGTGACGCAGTTGGTTTCAAATTACGCGATCGCGCCGTCTTTCTCGGCGGATAACCGATTCGTCATTTATTCGACGAACGGTTCGGCTCGCAAATTGTCGCTGCATAAAATTCCGCTTGAAGGCGGCGACGAAACTGAAATCACAAACGCGCTCAGCGCGCGCGCCGCCGCTTCGCCCGACGGCAGATGGCTCGCCTGTTATTATTCGGGCGAGGAAACTGGCAACAGTTGGCGCATCGCAATTTTATCAGCCGAAACGGGCGCGGTGCGCCGCGTCATCGCGCCGCCCGATACGTTCAATCAACTTACGCCGGTCGAACGCCCGCTCGCGTGGTCGCCCGACAACCGCTCGCTTTATTACGTGAACGATAAAAATAACGTCTCGAATATTTTCCGCATCGCCGTCGAAACCGAAACGCCGCCCGCACAAATTACGCATTTCACGTCCGGGCGCATCTTCGATTTTTCGCTGTCGCCCGACGGCAGGCGTGCCGCGCTCGCCCGCGGTTCGTCAACCAGCGATGTCCTCATCTATAAAAGTTTTTGAACGTTCAAAATCGGTTGATTTGCTTTTTCCGTTTGAAATAAGCTATCTTGTTTGGCGTTAATTCTCGTTTTCTAAAAAAATTAATAACCGTCCTTTAAACCGGCGGTAACGCGCTCAATTTTTTCGCCGTTCGTTTTTATTACCGGACGGCGCGGAGCAAAATCAAAGGCGAAATCGAATTACCGAAGCGCACACGGATTCTTTAATCGCTACGACTCTTAAACCTGACCCCGTTTCTCAAAAAATTATTTCAATGAATCGTTTTCGCTTTTCGTTCGCGTTGTTTCTTCTCGTCGTTTTTTTCATTTTTAATTCAAATCTGGAAGCGCAAAAACGCCGCCGGATTTTGCCCTCGAATCGAACGGCAATCGCAGCACAGAGCGCGCGAACCGCCGTTGTGATAGACGAACGGTTAGCCGTTCTGCGGAAAGAACCGAGTCTTTTCGCCGACGCGATTCAACGAATGCGGCGCGGTCGAATCATTTCGATTTCCGGCGTGAAACAAGCCGACGGCGTGACGTTTTACCGCGTCAACGCGCCGCCGAATAATTTTGGTTGGATGCCGGCGGAAGCCGTCGTCGAAAAATCTAAAAAAGGCGAAGACGCGCGGCTCGCCAGGCTCGCGCAGGCTTCGGAAGGCTTTGAACAAATCGAACGCGCGCAGATTTTTCTCGACAATTTTCCCGATTCGCCGCTGCGTCCGGCGATGCTTCTGCTCGTCGGCGATTTACTCGAAGAAACGGCTCTGAAACTTTCGACCGAAGCGACCAGAAGACTCGACCGCCGCGAAATGGCGGCTTCCGGCGCACCGCTGCACAGCTTTTATTTGAATTATGTTTCGCTCGACCGCTATCGTCGTCTCGGCATCGTTTTTTTATTTAACCCGACGATTAAACTTTTTCACTACAACGGTGCGAGCTGGCGCGAAATTGTCAAAAGATTCCCGAAATCGAACGAAGCGACGGAAGCGCAAAAACGCCTCGACGCGCTGAAGGAAAAAACGGAAGCGGTTAAATGATAGTGAAAAACTAAAAGTGAAAAACTAAAAAATATATGAAGTCTTTAATTTTTCACTTTTCACTTTTAGTTTTTAGTTATTCACTCTCTATCCGGCGCGTTCCGAGCCGGACGTGGAATCAGGCAGAACTCGAAATCTGACCAAACCGGCGGTTACCGTTTGACCGGCGGCGAGCGGAAAGGCGAGCGTTTCGGTCTTCGGGCGCGTCACGATAACCGATTGTTTCGACGGTAAATTTAACCTGACGACGACCCGCTCGAACGCGCCGACGAAATTTACTTCTTCGACTGTTCCGTCAATTAGCCTCTGATAATTTTGCGTTAGGTTTTCCGGCTTTCGCAGAAAAATATCTTCGGGACGAAACACCACTTTTACCGCTTGCCCGTCGCGGAATTTGCCTTCGTCTTCGAGTTTGATTTTTATATTGTCAACCTCAAAATTTTCGCCGCGCACCACGCCGGGCAAAAGATTTGCCGCGCCGACGAACGTGGCGACGTATTCGGTTGCCGGTTGGTTATAAACTTCAAACGGCGTGCCGATTTGTTCGAGCCGTCCGGCGTTCAAAATCGCTATGCGGTCGCCGAGTTCGAGAGCTTCTTCCTGGTCGTGCGTGATAAAAATCGAAGGCACATTAATCTCTTTCAAAAGCGCGCGGATTTCACGTCTGAGCCGTGTGCGAATCTGCGCGTCGAGTGCGCCGAACGGTTCGTCGAACAATAAAACTTCCGGCTGGTAGGCGAGTGCGCGGGCGATGGCGACTCTTTGCTGTTGTCCGCCGGACAATTGCGACGGAAATTTTCGGCGGTGTTCGACGAGATGCGTTAATTCGATTAACTGATCGACCTTTTCCGCAACTTCCGTTTTCGCTCGTCCGCGCAGACGCAAGCCGTAACCGATGTTTTTCTCGACCGACATTTTCGGAAACAGCGCGTAGGATTGAAAGATTACGCCCGTGCCGCGCATTCTCGCCGGCAAATCGGTTACGTCTTTATTGTGCAGAACAATACGTCCCGCATCGGGCGTTTCGAGTCCGGCGATAACCCGCAAAATCGTCGTTTTGCCGCTGCCTGACGCGCCCAAAAGAACGAGCGTTTCGCCTTCGCTGACATCAAAATTGATGTCTTCAAGCACCGTCGTCGTGCCGAATTTCTTGCCGATGTTTCGGACACTGACGGCGATTTGTTTTTCTGTTAATTCGGGCATTTGGTTTTTGGTTTTTAGTTTTTGGTTTTGGCTTCAAAGTTAATCGAATCTTCTGAAAATTTAGGGCAAAAAGCTAATAACCAAAAAATAAAAACGATTTTTCATTCAGCTTCGAGCCAATCGCGGGCGAAAAATAAAATGCTGAAAATGACGAACGAGAAAATCGCTAAAACAATCGCAATCGCGTTCGCGGCTTCGACTTGTCCTTCGTTGAATTTGGAGAAAATATACAGCGGTGCGGTTTGCGTTTTTTGCGCGAGATTGCCGGAAACCAAAATCGTCGAGCCGAATTCGCCGACCGCACGGGCAAACGTCAGCAGCGCGCCGCCGACAATCGCGCCGCGCAAGCTGGGCAAGGTGACGTGCCAAAATGTTTGCCAGCGCGTCGCGCCCATCGTCGCCGACGCTTCTTCCAGAGACTTGCTCATCGTGTCGTAAACCGGCTTGATAACACCGAACGCGAGCGGAAACGTGACGAAAATATTGGCGAGAATAATCGCAAAACCCGTGAACATCACCTGAATTCCATGCGGTTCGAGAAGTCGTCCGAGTATTCCGTAAGGTCCCCACAAAAGCAAAAGCGCGAAACCGGCGACGGCGGTCGGAATCGCGGTCGGCAGGGAAATAATCACAATCAGCGCATTGCGTCCCCAGAAATTATATTTCGACAACACATACGCCGCGAACAGCCCGAACAGAACGTTAAAAACCGTCGCCCAAAAGCTCGTGACGATGGAAAGCTTGAGCGCGAAAACCGCTTCGGGCGCGGTCAGTGCCGCCCAGAATTTTCCCAAACCGCTGCTCGTCCCGAAAATAAAAATCGAAGCGAGCGGCAGCAAAATCAAAGGCAGCATTATCAAAACCAATGCGCTGATGCTCAAAGGCTTGATGACATCGAACCCGTGCGTGTGTCGGACGTTGGAAAGATTTGCGCTCATAAGTATTTAAAGCGGAAAAGTGAAAAAGTATGATTGATAAAAGACAAAATTAGCGGTTAATTGTCAAAACTTCTCCTTTTCGCCTTTTTCACTTTTCCGCTTTTTCACTTTCTCTGCACCTGTTTGGCGAAAACGCCTTCGATAATTTCGGGATAGGCGCGCGCCCAGCCGCCGAACGTTTCGACGGTGAACGGTCGCTCGATTTTGGCGAATTCGGCGTTCGCGTCGTTAAAAGATTCGTTCGTGACCGAGCGAAAATGGTTTTTGACGAACGCCTGCTGCGCTTCGTCGCTCCAAAGGTAATTACGAAACGCTTCGACGATTGGACGCTCCTCGCCGGTGACGTTGCGGTCGATGATGGCGACCGGATGTTCGCTGAAAATCGTCGCTTTCGGCACGACAATTTCAAACGGCTGTCCGGCTTGTTTCATCAATAAGCCTTCGAGTTCGTAAGTTATCAAAGCGTCGCCGTAACCGCTTTCAAATTGCGTGCGGGCTTCGCGCGCCGAGCCGGGCGTGGAAATCACGTTTTTCCAAATCGCCTGCAACGTCTGCACGGCTTGCACTTGTCCGACCGCGTCGGCAGAGCCGCTCGCATCCCGCGTCACCTTGTCGATTTCCGCGCCGTAGATCGCCAGAATTGACCACTGCGCGCCGCCGGAGCTGACAGGATCGGGATGAATCAGCTTTACGCCCGGCTTTGCCAGATCCGCAAAATCTTTGATGTTTTGCGGATTTCCTTTTCTGACCAAAATCACAAACGGCGTTTTGTTGATGATGCCTTTTTGCGGCGCATTTTTCCAATCGTTCGACGCTTGACCGGCTTGCACCAGGCGGCTGACATCGCGCTCGATGGAAAGAATGGCGAGGTCGGCGGGCGCACCCTGCAAAATCTGATTCGTGACGGTTTCCGAACCGGCGAACGACGAAACGAAATTTACGTCTTCGCCGTGTTCACGTTTCCATTTGGCGGCAAACGCCGGGTAAATTTCCTTCTCCAACGATTCCTTCATAATCGAAAATCCATAAACCGTAATCGTTCGCCCGCCCTGATTGGTTTGTCCGCCGGGCAGACAGCCGTTGAGCAGAAACGCGCTCAAAATTATCAACCACAAAAATTTTCGTTTCATTATTTTCTCCTCTTCCGGCAAATAATTTTTACAGTCTGACCTTCCAGGTTGCCCAAATCACGTTCAAATCGCCCGGATGCGTATAGCCGTCGTTCTGCCGCATATAATACAAATCGAGCGACAATTTTTTCGTCAGCGTTTTCGTAATTCCGATGCTGAAACGGTTGCGCGAAAATTTATTCAAAATCGAATCGTAAAAAATTTCGTCCGCAACGAAAAATTTCGCTTTCGGAATAATATTTTTCGGAATGTCCTTGTCAAACGTCAGCGACGGACGATAGCGAAAGGAATTGCGCGGCTGCCGCAGGCGATACTCGAACGCGCTACGGTGCGACAGACCGAATTTTTTAATCGGAAACCGGTAACCGACGCGAAAATTCAGCCGGTGTTCCGCCTTGAACTGACTGCGCGAATTTCGCGCGTCTATAAACCAGTAAAACGGCTGAAACGTCCACGTTTTATTCGGATGATAAACGAATCCGAGAGCATAGCGTCCGTCGTTCAGGCGCGTGATATTTTTGCCGAACCGCAGCGTCAACGCCGTGTAAATATCGAATTGCTTATTTAACGGAATGCTTATTTGAACGTCGTTCCACGATTGTATATCTTCGTCGTCGGTGATCACCTGCGCGGCGGCAAATCGCGCGGCGGCAAAAATTAAAATCGCTATTAAAAAGATTTTTCTCATCGAATCAACCTCCGTTTGACCGTAATTTTATCGGCAACTTTTCCTTCGGATTTTTGACGAAATACAAATCAATTTGAATGCCGCGCCGCGCCAAAAAAATCTTTCGTTTTCAAAAGACAAAAAAGGCGTAAAGCACACGCCTTACACCTTTCTCCGTGTCCTTCTTTGTCGCGCTTACGAGGTTAGCTGTCGGGCTGGAAGCAAAGAATCTTCTGCGTCAATTGATTGACGCTGCGCCCCGTGTTTTACCGTTTCGGATAAAACTTTGGTTTCCCCGCGTTCGCCTCGAAATTCTCCGACGCGAACCTCAGCAGTTAAATTGTTTGAGACATTCTATAAAAAAGTAACGGAAAAAAGCAAGACAATTTTTCGCCGCATTTTTTTACGGCGCGATTTCGGAAATTTCCCGCGCGTCCGCATCCGCCAAATCGCGTCGGACGAGCAAGTAAAGTTTCACGCCCGGACGCAAGGGGAAAGTTCCGTCGTATTTGTAATGCGCCGCATAACGGTCTTCGAGTTCGTCTTTCTGCGCTTCGGACGCGATGAGCATTTCCGAGCTGTTCGCGTCAATCAGTTTGCCGTGAAAAATCGCCTTCGGATATTCGCGCATATACCACGGCATCGGCCAGTAATCGGGCGAAATGATTTCGACGGAAGCGTCTTTTCCCTGACCGCTTTTTTCACCGTAGTATTCGATTTTGCGAATCATATCGAGAAATCCGCGTTGCGTGTGCGCGTAAACATACGGCATCGAATCGTCGTCGTATTTCAGGAAATTCAATTCGTAAGTTTGAAAACCGAGAATCAAAACGGCGGTCGCCGTAACAATCACTCCGAGCAGCTTGACCGCGAAACTGCGCGACGCGATGAGTTCGTTAATGCCGTAACCGGCGACCAGACACATCGGCAAAATAAAGCTTAAGGCGAGCCACGGCGTTTTATACGGAATAATCGTGTAAGCGGCGAGCAGCCCGAACGCCCAGAATGCGGCGAACATCGCAAACCGGTGTCGGGCTTTGAAAAGCGCGATTAAAGCTCCGGCGGCGGACAAAATTAAAATCGGCGATTCGATTTTTCCGAGCCATTTGAAATAAGCAACCATACCGTTTTGCGTGTGGTCTTTGCTGCCGGTTTTCGTCCAAATCGCATAAGCCTCGAACGCTTTTTTAATGCCTTCGGGATATGTGAAAAACGACGAGAAAAACAAAATTCCGACGAATGCGAAAACGAAAAACGCAGCGATGCCGATTAATAAAATGTCGTTGCGATCACCGATCTGCGAACGAAAATTTGTCCACGTTAATTCGACCGGTTCGATGTCGTTCGCGCCCGCTTCGCCGATCATCGCCGCGTAAATTTTTCGCCACAGCCAAACGCAGACAACCGCCGCGAGTATCGTTCCGATGGTGATGAACGCCGTTTCCTTCGTGGCGAAAAGCATCGCCGCGGAAGCCGCCGCGAGCAGCAGATAAACCGGTCGTCCGTCGTTCCAAGCCAGCAACATCCGCATTATCAAAAAAACCAGAATCGCTTCGATGGCGAACAGAGCGACGCGCACCGCCCACACCATCAACGTGTTTTCCGTGCCGAATAAATTCGTTAGATTCAAAGCCGTCGGCAAAAAACAAATCAACATCAGAAACGTCATCGAAGCAATCGCCCACGCGCCGGCTTTGCGCTTTTCGACGAAATATAAAACCGCGACGACGATGCCGAACGAAAAGAAAACGAACAAAAGTTCGTGAATAAAATAACGCGAAATAAAAACCATTCCCGGCGACAGCGCGAGAAAAAGCGCGGCGGCGAGGCTTCCGATTTTGCCGAGATAATTTTTCAGAAAAAGCGCGAGAACAACCGTCAACACGCCGAAGATCGCCACGCTTGCGCGGATGCTGATCGTGTTCAAGCCGAAAATTTTCGAGAACGCGAGCGCGACGTAATAAAGGTCTGGACCGTGGTAATTTGCCGGATCGTATTTGTAAACGCCTTCGCGGAAAAGATTGGTCAGAAAAAATCCGTTCACGCCCTCGTCGTGATGCAAAGGCTTTAATTCCAACTGCCAGAAGCGCAAAAAAATCGCTATCGCCGTCACCATCGAACAACCGACAATCCACGGAACATCGAGCGGTGACGACGGTTTTTTCCTGAGATGAAATTCCGGCGCATCGAAATCATTTGAAAACGCCGCGCCGTAAGTTTCTATCTCCGCTTCCTGATTTGTTTCCGATGTGTTTTTCGCTTTCTTCATTTTTCGATTTTCTATTTTATTTCAACACTTGATAAACGCGATACTCTCCGGCGACGGCGGCGACCGGAAATTTTTGGAAAAAATCTTCGTTGACAGTTAAATTCGATTTTTCTTCGGGGCTGACGACGACGTATTCGATGTTATATTTTCGCAAAAGAATATCCGCCGCCGCGTCGCCCGCGTAAATTCTTTTGACATCCGCTTCGCGCCCGCCGTAATCAATGCCGTAAGACGAAAGATGTCCGCTGTAACGCATCAAGGAGCGTCTGCCCGACAAAACCACCGCCGAATTATAAGTCGGCGCGTTCAAAAACAAAGCGTTCGGCGCGGTTCGTTGTTTGATTTGTTCGCTCAACGCGATTGCGTCTTTGTCGAAAACTTTGTAATTGATTTGCTTTGACGCGACGCGCCAAACGTCCAACGCGCCCGCGAAAATCAGAACGATAAAAAGTCCGGCGGCGGCTATTTTCAAAATCAATTCTTTTTCCCAAAGCCGCGCCAAAACAAACGCGACGAACGGAATCGAACCGGCGAACCAGTAAATCAAAACCTTTATATTGTCCCATTCCCACGGCGCGAGCTTAATCAAATTCGGAATCAAAAAACACAGCAGAAACGGCAGATAGAAATATAAGTGGTAAGTGGTAAACGGTAAACGGTAAATGCTTTCCCTTTGAGATTTTGAATCTTTTTTCGGCGATTCGCTTTCATCATTTTGCGGTACGATTTCTTCGGTCTGCACTTCGGCTTTTTCTTTTCGTGCCGCGCTCAGATAGGCGGCGGCGAGTGCGAAAATCAAAACGGGAATGAACGCGCCGGTATTTTTCAGCCAGAACCAGAAAAAGTTTTCGGTCTTTTTCGTCCAACCGAAATTCCACGCGATGAATTCGGTCAGACGAGTCGCGCTGCCGCTCATTGCCCAAATCAATTCCGGCACGGCGAGAAGTGTGACACCGATGCCGAACGCGAGCCATTCGCGCCATTTATCCAATCTAAAAACAAACAACACCGCCGCGACGACAAACAACACCGCCAGGCTGTGAACGTGAATCAAAGGCAGAGTTCCGGCGAGCAAACCGAGGAGGAAAGTGGAAAAGTAGAAAAGTGGAAAAGGGAAAAAGTTTCCTTGGTTTGATTCGCCCGACTCGTTGGAAAAGTTTTCGACCATTTCCCTTTTTCCCTTTTTCCCTTTTCCACTTTGAAAGATTTGCCAGAGCTTTTGCAGAACGATAATCGTCAAAGGCATTCCCAAAAGCAAACTTCTCTGCGTGATGAAAAGCACGATTAAGGAATTTCCCCAACTGAATTTTTCGCTGCCGATAGTGTAATCCATCGGCAGATTTTGCAGAAAATCGAAAAGGCTTTTCGCGCCCTGCCAGTAATCTTTCAGAAACCATAAAAAACCGAGTCCGCCGCTGAAAAATAAAAGCGCGGGCGCGATTTTTCCCGCCAGCCGGTTGCCGGTTAATTTGTATGCGAATCTTTCTAAAACGACGAGCAGGGAGAACGCCAAAAAGACGTTTTGAACGAGCATCGCCGCGCGAACATTCGCGCCCGTTTTGACGAACGCGGCGACGATTAAATCCGTCATAAACGGATAGGAAAATTTGGCAAAGGCATAGGAAGGATTTTCGGGCGGGAAATTTTGACCGTCGGTAAATGAAAAAATCGCGCCCAGATGAAACGGCAAATCGCCGAGATTTTGTGACGCGCCGGTGAAAATTCCCTGCGCCGTTTCGAGCATCGCGCGGTCGAAGAAAAAATAAAACAGCGCGAGAAAAAATACGTAGTAAGCGACGCGCGAAAGTTTGCCGAAATCCGCATTGTTGAGATTAGTTTTCGCCGCCCGCCAATCGTCAGATAATTGTGCGCGTCTGGTCCGGTCGGCAAATAAAATCAAAGGCGCGAGAACAATCAAAAACGACAAAAAAACCGTCGTCGCCGGCAGCCCGAAAAAACACGCGAGCAAAAAAACGATTAATCCGAAAACCGCCGAACCGATAATATTGCCGGCGCAGACGCGCCATAGAAAATTTTCTTCGGCGGCGAAAAGATACGTCAGAGCGAAGCCGCCGAAGGTAATGAGCGTGATAAAAATCAAAGCCGGAAACATAAATTTGTGCGTTGCGAAAAAGCGCGTGTATGACAGATATAAATTACCGCAAATTTTCGATAAGACAAAGTTTCTCGAGGTTTTTTACGAGCCGTAAAAATTTTGGCGAAAGCCTTTTGGATGCGTTATAATTTTTTACGCAAACCCTTTGAGTTTTTAGAATGAAGCAGCGAGGTTATCGAAATGAAAAGTTTCCGGTTTTTGATTCTACCGTCGGTTTTCTCGATCATCTTTTTCGGGTTGCCCGCGCGGGCGCAAATTTTTGAAGAAGGTCCTTTCAGGAAACTCGAAATAATCGTTTTGCCGCAACGCCCGCCGCAAAAACGCGCGAGCGCGATTATCAAAAACATTCAGGTTTTCAATTCAAATTCGGGCATCGCTTTCACGAGCGACGCGCTTTTTCGCACCGACGACGACGGCGCGACGTGGCGCGAAATCGCTCTGCCGAAAAGTTTCAACGAAACGCTCGGCGCGGTTTTGTTTTCAGACGAAGCAAACGGCTGGGCGATTTTAGCCGACCGCAAAAATGTCGGTCTGCAAATTGTCCGAACAACAAACGGCGGAAACGACTGGACGAAAATGCCGCTCAATTTGCGAAGCGCGGATTTAGCGGAAATTGATTTGGAAAACATCAATGTAGAATTCGGTGGGGGCGATTTTCTGACTTTGAATTTGCGCGTGCCGACGAGTTCAAATTTCAAAGGGCGCGTCGTTTACCAATCGTTCGACGGCGGGCAAAATTGGATTTTTGCGGCGCGCGAAATCGAAACGCGCCGCGATGATTTTTCCGTCGGCGATAAAAAATCCGGCGGCTGGATTTTGAAAACCGAAGGCGTTTGCGAAGCGGCTAAAACGGCTTGCGTTCAGGAATCGAAAATTTTCGCGAACGAACGCGAAATCACGCCGCCGACGATCAAGCAAATCTTTAACCGGGAAAAAACCGCCGCGCGAACCGAAGCGCAAAACCAAATTTTCGCGCGCCCGCCGAACAGCTCGACGCGCATCAGTTTGAATCGCGGTTTCGATAAATGCACCGCCGCGCCCGTCGCTCAAATGCAGACGTGGTGGGACAATTCGCCGTTTTACGACGTGAACATTTATCTGTCGGGCAGAAATCGCGGCTGCACGCAGGCGCAACTCAATGCGAATTGGGTCAATCAGGTTTCGGCGATGGGCTGGGGCTTGATTCCGACGGTCGTCGGTTATCAGGCTCCGTGTTCGGTCAGCACGACTTCCGCCAAACACAGCTCCGATCCGGCAATCGCCGAAACGCAGGGACGCGGCGAAGCCGACATCGCCGTCACCGACGCGAACAATCTCGGTCTGACGCAAGGCACGATTCTTTATTACGATATGGAGCGTTACGACGAAACCACAAGCACGCCCGGCTGCCGCGTCGCCGTCAATGCATTTCTGAAAGGCTGGACCGAACGTCTGCACGAGCGCGGTTATGTTTCCGGCACATACGGCTCGCCGTTTAACGCGCAAGCCGATTGGATAAATCTGCCCGAAGCGAGCCGGATGGACGCGGTTTGGCTGGCGCGCTGGAACAACGTAATGAGCGTTTACGGAGTCGCGCCGCTGCCCGATACGTTTTGGACGAATCATCAAAGAATTCACCAGTGGCTCGGACCGCGCGACGAAACCTGGGGCGGCGTGACTTTTAATATTGACAACGACATCGAAGACGCGCCGGTCGCTGGTTTGCGAATCGCCAAAAATAAACCCGCCGATTTTGACGGCGACGGCAAATCGGACATTTCGGTTTATCGTCCCGACGCGGGCAGTTGGTATATTTTGAACAGCGCGAACGGCGCGTTTAATCAAATCAATTTCGGCAACGCTTCGGATGTTCTCGCGCCCGGCGATTTCGACGGCGACGGCAAAACCGACGCGGCGGTTTTTCGCGCCTCCGAAGGCGTTTGGTATATCCGCCAGAAAGCCGGATTTTTCAGCGCGAAACAGTTCGGCGCAAACGGTGACGTTCCCGTCGCCGCAGATTACAACGGCGACGGCAAAACCGATGTCGCCGTCTTTCGCCCGTCGAACGGCGTTTGGTATATCGCCAACAGCGACAGCTTAGGAACTTTCAATTTTGTGCAGTTCGGACAAACCGGCGACAAACCCGTTCCCGCCGATTTTGACGGCGACGGCAAAACGGACATCGCCGTTTTCCGCCCGTCGAGCGGTAGTTGGTTCGTTTTGAAAAGCTCGGATAATTCGTTTTACGGAACGCAGTTCGGCGCAGGCGGCGACGTGCCGACACCCGGCGATTTCGACGGCGACGGTAAAGCCGATTTCGCCGTTTTCCGCAACGGCGTTTGGTATCTTTTGAAAACGACCGAAGGCTTTTCCGCCGTCCAATTCGGCGCGAGCGGCGATTTGCCGACGGTCGGCGATTTTGACGGCGACAATAAAACAGACATCGCCGTTTATCGCCCGTCGAGCGGCGCGTGGTATCTTTTGCAAAGTCAAAGCGGTTTCAGCGCGATTGGATTTGGAGTTTTAACCGACAAGCCGATTCCAAATGCTTATTTGCCGCAATAAAATTTAGTCTGAAGAGGCGCGAATTATTGAATATGGTTTTTATTCTTCGGAAAGATAGACCGGAAAATTCTACTAATGAATTCAGGGAGAGTTGGAATGCGTATCAAAATTATCTTGAATCGGTAAAAAACAATTTGCCGCAATCGGTTTACGAATTTGCAATCGCAGAATGGCATTACGATTTTTCAAATCACAAAGCTTTACACGATAGTTGGCTGGAAGAAATTATTGTTCGTGAAATAGCCTCCGGCGACCGCAAACAATTTTGTTCGACTGAAATTTTCGTTCGTCTGTTAGGTGCGTATCACGACGGTTTTATCGAATTAACTTATAAAAACGTGCAGAGTTATTCTTTCGAGAAACGAGGATTTTCACCGATTAACACCAATGACTGGCTTTACGATGAAATACGCATATCTCAAAATAATTTTGCGCTTCACGAAATCGAATGGGACAGTGCCGATTGGTTGATTGAGTGCGCGGATATTTTATATGAGTGGAAACATTTCAAAGATAAATCCGACGATGAAATCGCGCCCAAATAAATTTTCACAACAGCATTCACAACTTATTCCGTTTCTCAAAATCAAAGTTAAAGGTTAGAATAACCAATTTGAACTTTGAACCTTAAACTTTGAATCTTGAACTAACACTATGTTACAAGCCGGAATCGTCGGATTGCCGAACGTCGGGAAATCAACTTTATTTAACGCGCTGACCGCGCAGGAAGCCGCGCTGGCGGCGAATTATCCGTTTGCGACGATTGAGCCGAACATCGGTGTCGTCGCCGTGCCGGACGAGCGTTTGCCCGTTCTTGAAAAAATGAACAAGGCGCAGAAACTCGTTCCCGCGACGGTTGAGTTCGTGGACATCGCCGGACTTGTGCGCGGAGCAAGCAAGGGCGAAGGTTTGGGCAATCAATTCTTAGCCAACATCCGCGAAACCGACGCGGTGATTCAGGTCGTGCGTTGTTTTGAGGACGAAAATATCATCCACGTCGAAGGCTCGGTCAACCCGACGCGCGACATCGAAACGATTCAAATCGAACTCGCGCTCGCCGATTTGGCTTCGGTCGAAAAACGCCGCGACAAAGCGCAGCGCGCGGCGAAAGCGGGCGATAAAACGGCGAAGGCGGAACTCGAAGTTCTCGACAAAATTCTGCCGATTCTCGAAGAAGCGCGCCCCGCCAGAGCCGCCGAATTGTCGAAGGAAGAACAATTGATTTTGAAATCGTTTTTTCTTCTAACGTCAAAGCCGACGATTTACGCGGCAAACGTTGACGAAGATTCGCTGGCAAACCCGGACGAAAATCCGCACGTCAAAACGGTCAAGGAACACGCCGCGCAGGAAAATGCCGAGGTTGTCGTCATCTGCGCCAAACTCGAAGCCGAACTCGTCGCGCTCGACGAAGCCGAACGCAAGGAATTTTTAGCAGATGTCGGAGTCGCTTCGAGCGGCGTTGATAATCTAATCAAATCGGCTTACAAAATGCTCGGCTTGATGTCGTTCTTAACGGCGGGCGAAAAGGAAGTTCGCGCGTGGACGATTCCGATTGGCACGAAGGCTCCGCAGGCGGCGGGCGTGATTCATTCGGACATCGAACGCGGTTTTATCCGCGCCGAAATCGTTTCCTACACCGATTTAATCAACGCCGGTTCGGAAAAGGAAGCCAAAGAAAAAGGCTTGACCCGGCTCGAAGGCAAAGATTATATAATGCAGGAAGGCGACATCGTAAATTTTCGCTTCAATGTGTAATTGGAGCGCGAGGCATCCTGCCTGCAAAGATTGCGCGAGCAATCTGACAGCGATTGGATGTTTTCGATTTGAATTTACGCGAAAATTTTCCGAACTCTGCACGTTCATGGCAGGCAAGATGCCTGCGCTTCCGGCTTGCGTTCCTTTTTTGAGAATTATGTTTTTTAAAATCTCAATCGCCGCGCTTTTTATCGCCGTTTTGTGCGGCTCGCCTGTTTTCGCGCAATGTTCAAACGACAATTTCGCCGCGCCGCGCCGTTTTCGCGCCGGTGAATTGTTGTCTAAAAATGCGGTCGGCGATTTTAACCGCGACGGCAACGCGGACGTTGTCGTTTTAGACGATTATTCGGCAAATGTCGTGATAATGCTCGGCGACGGCGCGGGAAATCTGGGTGCGCCGCGCGTCGTTCGCGTCGGTTTGAATCCGCGAGACATCGGAGTCGGCGACTTTGACGGCGACGGTAATCTCGATTTGATCACGCTCAACGCGGGTGATAATAATTTCAGTATTCTCAAGGGCAACGGCAACGGCGAATTTCCGACCGTCGGAGTTTTAGCCGCGTTGAACGCTACGCCGACCGCGCTCGTCGTCAGCGATTTTAACGGCGACGGGAAATCGGACGTGGCGTTTACGAATTCAAGCTCGAATACGGTTCAAATTCTGTTCGGAAGAAACGGCTCCGTATTTCCTTTCAGCGTCGGCGGCAGCATCAGCGTCGGCGCGAATCCGCGGGCGATTGTCGCGGGCAAATTTTTTCGTCCGCGCGGCGTTGATTTAGCGGTGGCAAACGCCGATTCAAAATCAATCACGCTTTTGAGAAACAACGGTTCGGGCGCGTTTTACGCGGCGGGCGAATTCGCGCTCGAAGACGTGCCGACGCAGCTCGCGGCGGGCGATTTCGACCGCAACAATTTCGACGATTTAGTCGTCGTCAGCCAAACCGCGAACCGCGCGGCGATTCTTTACGGCAGCTATGTCGGCGGATTTTATGAACGCGCGAATTTCGACACCGGCGAATCGCCGCGCGCCGCCGCCGTCGGCGATTTTAACCGCGACGGTTTTCCCGATTTCGCCGTCGGCAGCTATTCGGAAGATTCGGCGCGAATTTTCTACGGCGATGCGAACGGATATTTTCCCGTTCAGAAAGACTTTAAAATCGGTCCGGGCGTGAACGCGCTCGCCGTCGGCGATTTCGACCGCGACGGCTGGCTCGATTTGACATCAATTAATCAAACGTCGCGCACCGTTTCAATCAATCTCAACGACCGACGCGGCGGCATCAAATCCGCCGTTGATTTCGCGGTCGAAAACGGACCGCTAATCGTCGCTTCGGCTGATTTTAACGGCGACGGAAAGTTAGATTTGGTGACGATTAACATCGAGCCGCACGAAGAGCGCGCCGCCACGATTTTGCACGACGAAGACGGAACGGCTTCGATTTTAATCGGCGACGGCGCGGGCGCGTTTGAAGAATTGCCGCATTTCGGCGTGGGCGATAATCCGACTTCAATTGCCGTCGGCGATTTTAACCGCGACGGTTTTGCGGATCTGGCGATAAACGACGAGCGCAACAACAAAATCAGAATTTTTACGAACGACGGAACGGGCAAATTCGCGCTCTGGAAATTAATTGCTTCAACCGAAAACAGTCCGCGTTTTCTGCAAGCCGCCGACACGGACAACGACGGCAATCTCGATTTGGCGGTCGCCAATCGTCTTTCAAACAGCGTCTCGATTTTTCGCAACGACGGCAACGGAAATTTCGCCGTCGCTAAAATCATTCCGGTCGGCGCGCGACCTCTGAGCGTTGCGGTCGCCGATTTGAACGGCGATAATTTTAATGATTTGGTGACAGCCAATTCGCAGTCGAACGATTTAACCGTCGTCTTCGGCGCGCCGAATAACAATTTCGGCGCGTCCGTTAATTACGCGGCGGGAAGCGCGCCCGGCTTTGTGAAAATCGCCGATGTCAACGCCGACGGCAAATTGGATTTGCTCGCGGTCAACCAAACCGTTTCCGCGCCCGGCGTTTCGATTCTTTTGGGAACGGGCAGCGGCGTGTTCGGCGCGGCGACAAAATTTGCCGTCGGCGAATATCTGAATTATTTGACGACCGCCGATTTTAACGGCGACGGCAAATTGGATTTGGCATTGACCGACAGCAATTTTTCGAGCGTCTTTGTCGTGCGCGGCAATGGCGACGGAACATTTCAAACCGCTTCTAATTACGGTGTCGGATTGCAGGCTTCGTCGCTCGTTGCCGCCGATTTTAACGGCGATAATAAACCCGACATCGCCACCGCCAATCTCGGCGCGGCGAGCGTTTCGGTTCTTTTGAACAGTTGCGGCGGGACGGGCAAAATCCTGAAACCGCGCTTCGGAAATACACTCAGGAATCTACAAAATTTTTAATGTTCGGAACGCTTTATCTGGTCGCCACGCCAATCGGAAATCTCGGAGACATTTCCCGACGCGCGCTCGAAACGCTGGCGGCGGTTGATTTAATCGCCTGTGAAGACACGCGCCACACGCGCAAGCTGCTCAATTATTTCGACATCAAAAAACCGCTTCTCAGCTATCACGAACACAACGAACAAGCGCGCGCCGCTGAATTTGCCGGTTATTTGAAAAGCGGAAAATCAATCGCCGTCGTCTCGGACGCGGGAACGCCGGGCATCTGCGATCCGGCTCTGCGAATCGTTCAGGCGGCACACGAAACAGGCGCGCTCGTCGTTTCGATTCCGGGCGCGGTCGCTTTTGTCAACGCGCTCGTCGTTTCGGGTTTGCCGACCAATTCGATATTTTTCGGCGGTTTTCTGCCGTCAAAAAAAAACGAACGCCGCAAGCGTTTAGCGGAAGTCGTTTCGATTCCGGCGACGCTGATCTTTTACGAAACGCCGCATCGTTTGGGGAAAAGTTTGACTGATTGTCTGGAAATTTTAGGCGACCGAAACGCGGCAATCGTTCGTGAAATTACCAAACTTCACGAAGAAACGATTCTGGGAAATTTACAGGAATTGACGGCGAAATTTTCGAGCGGCGAAACGAAAGGGGAGATTGTTTTGGTGATTGACCGCGAGACGATTCAGAATTCAAAGTTCAAAGTTCAGAGTTCAAAGTCCATTGTCGAACGAATCGCTGAATTAGAAATGGAAGGCGTTGACCGCAAAATCGCACTCAAAAAAGCGGCGAAGGAATTTAAATTATCGCGCTCGGAAGCGTACCGGATTTTGCAAACGGAGAGAAAATAAAAACGACGGACGCGCAGCGTCGGCTTTCGTTGTTTCACGACAGATTTTAGATATATGAAAGACAACTTCCGGAATAGCTGACAGATGACAGGTGATAGATGACAGATTCAATCTATCACCTGTCATCTGTCAATTATCAGCTATTCCGGAAGTTGTCCCGCGTTATTTTGAAATTTGCCTCGGAGTTAAAAAGATTCGATTTGCGCGATTATTCCTTTAAATTTTAATTCGGCTTCGCGTCTATTTTTATTTCGTCGAGCGAAAGAAAAAGCACCGCCGCGTCATGGTCGGAAAGTCGTTCGGGACGGTTTGCGTCGTTGATATAGATTTTCGGAAAATCCGCGTCAACGCGCGCGTAGCCGAATTTCAAAACTCGCTGAACGCCGGGTTTGTTGACGAGAATGTGGTCGAGAACCTGCGCCGAACCGTCGAAGCTGTATGAATAACGATTTTTCGGGTCAATAAAATCAACCATATCAATCAAGCCGGTCGGATACGCGGTTTTCGACGGCACCAACACGTTCTGATTCGATTTGCCTTTTAAGATTCCGATTAAATCGTTGTAGCCGTCGTTGAATTGAAAGGCGTTGAAATCGCCGCCCACGAAAATTCTTTCATTCGGGTTCGCCTTCTGCCGCTCGACGAGAAAATTCGCCAGCCATTCGGCTTCGAGACGGCGTTTGTTGCGAACGCGATCTCCGTCGCTTGCGTCGTCAATGCCGCCGTAGGATTTGAAATGATTCATAATTACGGTTTCACTGAACGGCTGATTCGTCTTCGCGTCCTGCACTTCGACGCTGATTAAAAGCGGCGGACGGTCGAAGATTTTTTCAAAATCCTTCGCGCCCGCGGTCGTTAATTTTTCGTCTCTGGCAAGCTGCTCGACTTTGACGACTTTGACTTTCGCGGATTTGATCAAAAATCCGACATCAATGCCGCGAATGTCGTTGCCTTCTTCCAAGTAAGCCTCGTATTTCGGATTCGGCTGGTTGGCGGCGACCGCGTCGGCGTTGATTTTCTCAGCCAGAGTTTTCAAAACCTTTAAGTTTTCAACTTCCGCCACGCCCAAGACATCGGGCATCGAAAGCACGTTGCGAATCGCCAGAGACGCTTTGTTCAAACGCCTTCGATAATCTTCCTTCGTCAAAACGGCTTCCTTTTGAACATTGTCCGAATCTTTTTCGTCGTTGAAAAAATTCTCGATATTAAAGCTCGCCACGGTCGTTTCGCGCTCGCCCGCCGCCGACGCTTTGGTGAAAGTTTTCATTCCTTCGACCGTTGGCGGATTGTTCGCGTCAATCAGCAAAGTGTAGGCGTTGTAAGCGTAATCAATCACACCCGTTACATTTTTTAAGGTCGCGCCCGCCGTGACATCAATCGCTCTGCTTCCAACTTGCGAATCGCTGTCCACGCGCAAAATTTCCGGGTTCATATCGAAATACGGCGTAGCAGGCGGCATCTTTTCGCCGAGATAATTAATCAAACTGATGCCCGCTTCACGAAACGGGCGCGGCGTTCCGCTGATAACGCCGAAGAAAACGCCGTCGGATTTTACGTCGCCGGTTTTTTCGTCCTGATAACCGCCGGTCGGCGCGACGACCTCCAAAACATCAATCCGGACGCGCATTCCTTCAAAGCGTTCCATCTGATCTATTTTTCCGCCCGGATTCATTTCCGTTTTGGTCAACACAATTGGCGCGGGCAGCGGATTATTCTTGGAAACGACTTTCACCGTCGGGCGCGTGATTTCGGTGATTGATAAACCGTAGGTCACCGAGCGCGGACGATATTCGGAAATCGTGCCGCTGACTTCGACCTGGTTGCCGACGGCGACGCTGCCGACGCTTTCGCTACCGAAAACATAAATTCCTTCGCTCGTCGCCGCGTCTTTATCCGCTTGCGCGTTTGGCGTTTGGATATAAAATCCGCTTTTCAAAATCGCCGTCACGATGCCGCGCGTCTTGATCTGCTGTCCGGCGAACGCTGAAACGTTGCCGCTGCCCTGAATTTGATTGATCGGCGTGAATTTCTCCTCCTGCGCCGGAGCGGAAACGGCGAACCAAAAGAGCGATAAAATCGAGATTAAAATTATTTTATTCATAAACACTATTTGAATCCGCAAAAAAGCCGTCCGCGAAAAATTATATGCGTTCGGCTTTAAGTTATTTTTATTATTGAATGTCTCTCCTTCGTTCAATCATTTCCTGCGTGTTTTTCGGCACGTTCGACATAAAGTTATAACCAGTCAAGTTTTCGACCGCATCAACCGAAGTTCTGAACGCGCGCCAACCGGCATTGCGGTTGACTGGCGGAAAATTCGGCACGATAAAACCGATGGCGCGCGTTCCTTTACCGATTCTCTGCAAATCGTTGTCGCCGTTCGGCAAAACGGTGACGACTTTCCAGGTGTATTGCGGCACGACGATTTTGCCGCCCGCGATGGTTCCGAGGTTGCCGACCACGCCCGAAACAATATACAGCTCGTTTCCGGCTTGCGCGACCGAGCGGCAATAATTTTCAAAATCAGCCCACGGTCCCTGATTATTATCGCCGAGCTGCGGAACGATGTTGGTCATCAGAAACGTCGCCGAATTGTCGGCAACCGTGCGCGTTCTGTCGCCCGACGGACACATATGTCCGCGGTCGTAACCCGAACCCGAATAATCGGTGTCGAGAACGTGATACCAATTTGTCGGCAACGCATCGTCGGGACGAAAATCATCTTGCCGGTCGGTGCCGCCGACCCAGGTCGAATCGAGCCGCCACGCCACCCAATTCGGAGTCGCGCGGCTTCGATTGTATGAAATCGTGTATTGCGACTTGACCAACAGATAATTATTTTCGTTTGCCGTGTCCGCCGTCGCGCTGCTCGGATTGCCCAAAAGAAGCGGCTCTTCGCCCGCCGCCGAAGCGTTGACGGTGAGAACAATCGTGCCGCCGACCGAACGCGCCTGCGCGTCCGTCGCGTTGACCGTAACGTTAAAAACTCCGCCGCTCTGCGCGTTCGGAATCGTCGCGCGAAAAGAAAAAATATTATCGCCCGCCGTCTGGTCGCCGTTCGTGCCGTCGTCGTAAAATTGCTGATTCGCCGCCAAACCGATGTTCGATAAATTTCCCGTCACGACGATGCCGTTGCTTGGCGGATTCGCCGCCGGAAATACCGTTACCGTCAAAAGCGTCGTCCCGCCGGGCGAAATGTTTGTCGGATTCGCGCCGTAACCGATGAGCAGAGATGAATTGCCGCCGCCGCAAATGTTCGCCGCGCTCGAAGCGTTGCGCGGCTGCGCCGGATTCAAAACGAAAAAATCGTTCGCATTATTATCCGTGTCCTGACAGCCGTTGTTGAGACGGGTTTGCCCGGCGTTGGCGGCGGGTGCGGCGGTCGCCGCGCTCTCGATAAAAGCGTTCGTCGCGCCGCCGTAACCGACCGCATCAACGATCACGCCCGTGTTGTTCGCGCCGCTGCGAATCGCCAGACCGCCCGCCGTCGCCGACATCGAACACTGGCAAGTCGTCGGATTATAAGTGTAATTCGGCGCGATTGCGCCGTCGTAGCCGGTCGAAGCGATCAGATAATAGCTGCCCGGCGCAACCAACGTTCCGGCGGTCGTCCATTCGGCGAACAAAACGTCGTTCGTTCCCGAAGCCGAACGGTAAACGACGCGGTAGCCGTTCAAATCAACGGCAGTCGCGCTCGTGTTGTGCAGCTCGATAAACTCGTCGTTCGCTGTGCTGCCCGCGACTTGAAATTGGCTGATCACCAAATTCGGTGAAGTAAAATTCGCCTCTTCGATCTGATTCGTTTCGCTCTGCGCCGCGGTCTGAAAACTTAATCCGACCCAAACGGCAAACGCGCACAAACCGATCAATACAACAAAAATTCGTTTCATTTTTTGATAGAATCCTTTTTAATTTTAAGAACGATGAGTTTGGGGTTTAATTTATTTCTAACACATTTATTGAGATATTGAACAGCCAATAGTTCTCTATTTAATATTTATTTACTTTAATTGGCGGAAAAAAGTCGAAAATGAATTGACGCGCGAAGCGGCACAGGAAAAATACAAAATTTTCACTTTGTAGCTTTCTCATACCGCTTCGCGCGCCGAATTTTCCTGCGGCAAAACGCTTTTCGAGCTAAGGAACGAAAAGCGTCGGCAGCGGAACGTCGCCGTTCGCGCCGAATCGCCGAAAGATAAATTGAGCGTTTGAACTATTCAGGGAGAACCAAACGCCCGTGCTTTGACGGTAAATCGCCGTGTCGAGTTTGCCGTCGCCGTCGAAATCCGCCTGCAAAGGCAAATCGCCCGCTTGCCCGAACTGCATGGCGGAAAATCCGCCCGCCGTTTTGAGCGCATACCAAACGCCGTTCGACGGGCGAAAAACAACGAAGTCAGCCTTTTTATCCGCGTCGAAGTCGCCGGCAACCGGCTTGTCGCCCGCTTGCCCGAATTGAACGCCCGTCAACGCGCCGTCGGAACTTCGGCGCACATACCAAAAACCGTTTGACGGGCGAAAAACCGCGATGTCCGTTTTGTTATCGCCGTCAAAATCAGCCGCGACGGGCAAATCTTCCGACGTTCCGAATTGGACGGCGCGGATTTGCGCATCGGAGCTTTGGCGAATATACCAAATGCCGTTCGACGGTCGAAAAACGGCAACGTCGGCTTGCCCGTCGCCGTCGAAATCCGCCGGAACTAAACGGTCCGTCGCCAAGCCGAATTCGACGGCGAAATATGAATTGTTTGAGCTTCGCAAAACATACCACGTTCGATTCGACGGGCGAAAGACGGCAAAATCGGTTTTCCCGTCGCCGTCAAAATCGGCGTTGACCGCCGCGTCGCCGACGCTGCCCCAATTTGCTCCCGTAACGGCGTTGTCATGGCTCGTCTGCGTGTAAAAATCGGCTTCGCTCGGATTATCGCTCGGACGAAAAACGCTCAAATCGGTTTTGCCGTCGCCGTCAAAATCGAATGGCGCGCGCGTCGTCTGCGCGATTTGACAGGCGCAGACAAAACCGTCGGAAACCGCTACATCGTCAATGAATTGACCTTCGCGCGAAGTGCCGTTGTCAGTGCCGACGCGCCAGCGCAGCTGCGCCGATTTGCCCGCCGCGCTTGCCGGAAGTTTTACTTTTGCCGTGACGAATTCGGGCGTTGGATTGATGCCGCTTTTGCCCGACCAAGCCGCTCTGCCGCCCAGCGGATTTTGGCAGCAAGTTTCGATTACGCCGTCGTAACCGCCGGATGTGAACACGCCGCCCGCAACGAGAATATCTTGAAAATTACCGTCGCCGATTCGGATTTCCAAAACTGCTCCGTCGTAAAGTTTGTTTCGCAAAAACGTCGTCTCCAAATCGTAACGATTGCGAAAAGTTAATTCCGCGCTCGTTGAATTGATTTGAAAAACCGGCGAAACGAGTTCGTTCACGCCGACCTGATTGGCGGCGAACGAATAAGCCGCGTTCGGCGCGGACTGAAACCGCGCGTTCGACGTTTTCCAGATTTGCTGCGCTCCGCTCGCGGCGGTCGTCCAGCCGTTCGGCAGATTCGGCGCGACGACCGAATCGAAGTTTTCGCGCAGGGCGAAACGCGGCACGCCCGTATTTAAAGCAATCGAAACGAGTCCGAGATTTTCCGCGCCGTCGTTTAATTGAAAAGTCAAAATAATTTGATCGCCGCAATTTAAATTCGGCGATGCGGTAAATGTAAAACTGCGCGAAACGCTTGTGCCGTTCGTCCGAATCACGCCGTAATTCTGCGCCGCCGAAACATTAAAAACGCTGCCCGAAGGCAAAAGCGCGGCGGTTAAATTCGCGGTATTTTTCGCGCCCGCGTTCCCGAACACGACGCTCACAGTTACCGTTTCGCCCGGCTCAATCGCGTTGTTCATCGCGCAGCTCTCCGCCGTGATTTGATAATTCGCCGCGCTTAAAATCGCCGTCGGCTGGAGCGCGAAATTTTGCGTTAAAGTTTGCCCGTCGGCGATTGTGACGGTGACGGTTTGCGTCTGAAATCCGCTTGCCGTCGCGGTCAGCGTGTAAGTGTTCGGCACGAGTGTCAAATTTCCGTAACTGCCGTTCGCGTCGCTTCTACGGGTGTAAACGGCGTTCGCCGTAATCGTCGCGCCTGCAACCGGCTGATTCGTCGCGGCGTTCGTGACAACGCCTCTAATCGTCGAGTGCGGCGCGGCGGCGCATTCGTCGAATTTAAATTTTCCGATGCGCGTCGTCCAATTCACAGGGTCAATCGCCTGACTTTCGGCGGAATAATATTCGTTCGTCAGCCAGAACGTGCAATCGTCCGAAGGATCAACGGTCAACTGGCTGTAACCGCCCCAGCGCGAACCGAAACCGCCTTGCACGCCGGTTCCCTTGACCAGAAAATTTTCCGCGCGGAATGTTCCCGCCGGTTCGTTCGCCGATTTCCCCGTAAATTTAATCGAAGGCTTTTCCGTCTCGCTCACGTAGTTATACCCGACGGCAATGTTGCCTTGATAATCCTGCGCCGCGCTGCCGATCCAGCGGCTCGCGTCCAGAGTTCCGATGGTTGATTGCTCGAGGACGCTGAAAATATTATTCGCTTTTCTGAGTTCGTAAACGCGCACGCCGGCGCGATAAGTTTCGCTCGCCGGCGAAACGCGCACCGTTTGATTGACGACGATTGATTCGCCCGCCGCGCCGAAGTTTCGATACGCGGCGCGATACATCAAACGGTCGGATTGCGAATCGAGCGCGTCGCCCGGCGCGGGCTGTTGAATATCGCCGCGACCGTCGGGACTCGTCGGATCGAACGCCGCGACCGGCAGAGGACTTTCGCCGCGTTCGGTAAAAGTCGAATTTTGGGGATTTGTAAAATCGGCGCGAAATTCAAACAAGCGCAGCGCGTCGGCTTGATTGCCGTATTCGTTCGCCGTGTAAGTCAAAAAAACGTTCGGCGCATTTTCGGGCGGCGCATTTAGTCCGTCGAAATCCGTCGGCAAAAATCCGCCGCGCCTGACAATCGTCGCCGACGGCACATTAAAATAAATATAACTTGCCGTTCTGTCGCCCGCGAGCAGCTTTCGTTTGTCGAACGCGAACACGCCGTTGCCCGCAAAATCGCTGCCGATGAATTCGTCGTCTGACATATAATATGCGTCCGACCACACGCCGAATTTCGCGTAATCGTTGAGCTTGAAATTCGGCATCACGAATTCGTAAACGAAATACGCGCCCGCCGGATTGCCGGTTTTCGAGACGGCAATCATTTGTCGGAACGGCGGTTCAATCGCGCAATACTGACTCAAAATCCAACGGTCGGCGAGCGCGTCATACAAAGCCGTCGGCGAGCCGTCGTCGCGTTGCGAACACGCGGTTCCCAAAACCGAAAAAATGTCGCTCAACTTAAAAGGCGCGGTCAAAGCGTTGCCGTTTTTGTCGAAAACGCGCGATAAAATATTGACCGACTGCACGAAATGATTCGGTCCGACATCGCCGTTCGTATCGGGCGGCACGGCGGCGTAACCGTAAATGTCGTTGTTGTCTTTATTGGAAATCCCGTCGAATGAGAGCGCGGCTGGCGGCATCGGCGCGACGGAAAACGCGGCGATTCGCGCGTCCGCGTCTTGCATCGCGCTTGCCGATTTTTCATTAGAATCTCTATTTGAAAATGCGCGAACTTCTTTGTTGAAAATCGAAAATTTTTGCGCGGCGGGCGCGAGATTTCTGATTTCAACGGATTCGCCGAACGCGACGGCTGGCATTGATTGCGGCTCAATTTCAGAGCGAAGCCGATTCGCATTTCGCGTCGTTTCGCGTTTTTCGTCGTTTGCCGATTGGCGAAACGCGAAAATCGAAACGGCGCAAACGACAAATAAAATTAAAAAGGCGCGTGTCTTCATCTTTTTTTATAAATCCATCTTTCGGATTTGCAGAGATTATGTTAGCGAAAATCCGCCGTTTCGGAAAGCAGATTTCGACGCGCAGACTCTTCGACATTTGTCGCGCCCGTCGAAAAACCGCCGCGCCCGCAGAGATTTTGACGGCGCGTTTTTAAAGTAATCGCCGTCCGAAATTATCGTCGTCGAATTTTCGCCGCAAAGATCCGCCGCCGCTGCTTTTCGGCAAAAACGCGCCTGCACAGGCAATTGTTTTTTCCGGCAGCCGAGTATATGATACTGAACAATTAAAATGTTGGAAAAGGTAAAACAGCCGGACAAGTCGAGTTTATCTATGTGCTGATCGAAGAGGCATAACAAAAATGCCGGTCGGGAGTTCTTACAATGAAAAAATGCTTTTTAGTCTCTGTTTCGATTTTAGTTTTAAGCGTTGCGTGCATTAAAACTCAAACCAAAAACGCCGCGCCCGCAGCCGAGCCGGAAAATTCTCGAACAGCGGCGCAGACATCGCCGACACCGGCGCAGACTTTTTCGGAAATGAAACGCGAAAATCTCGATTTAAGCACAGCGGAAAAAGTAAGTTTCGGCAAATTGCCGCCGGAGATTATCGCTTATCTGGCGCAGTTTGAAAACCGCGCCGAATATGCCGACAAAAACGGCGATCCGCAGAGTTATCCGGCGGATTCTCCCGAATGGTATAATGGAAGATTCGTGCAGATTTTGTCGAAGGACTTGAACGGCGACGGCGTGCCGGAAAAAATCGTCGTCTGCGACGACGGCGCGGATTATGACGTTGAACCGACCGCCTATTTTTTCACGCTGAAAGATAAAAAATGGAGCAGTCTGCAGTCGGGCAGCTTCGGTTCGCCGAAAACGCTTGAGCTGCTTTCGGACGGCGAAAAAAATCAATTCGCCGTCATCGGCTATGGCGGCGAGCGGAAAGACGCGGACGGAAAAATGATAAAATTTGTCGGCTACTGGCGCGTCGAAGACGGGCAGTATAAAAGGTTTGAATGCCGCGAGACGAAAGAATCGGTCGAAAAAATCGTTCCGTGCGAGAAATAAATTTTTAGATAATCAATAACTTTGTTCGGTTTCAAATTTAATTTTCTTCATCAAAATCACGCGCCGCGATTTCACGCATTTTGTTGCTGACCAAATCGTAAGAAAAACCTTGCCGCAGAAGATAATCGTAAAATTTTTTCGTGTCCTCGCGCGTTTCGGGCTTGCCTTTTAATCTTAATCTTTTGGCGACGGCGCGTTCGATGATTTCCGCTTCGGGCGTTTCCTCAAACGCAGACTCCAACGCTTTGGCGACGGTTTCTTTGTCTAATTTTTTCATCGCCAGTTTTTGCTGCAAAACCCTTTTGCCGATTGGTTTTTGGCGAATTTGCGAAGCGGCGAAATCGGCGGCGAATTGTTTGTCGTTTAAGTAGCCGTAACCTTCGAGCTTTTGAATAACTTCTTCGACAATCGCCGAATTCGTCCATTCTTTTTCCATTAAACGAGTTCTGAGTTCAACGACCGAGCGCGGTTTGTAGCCGAGCAGATTGACGGCGCGGTCGAAGGTTTTCTGACGCGCGCGCTCGACGTTTTTGATGACGCGCTCCGCGTCGGGTTTTATTTCCGTGCGCTTTTTCCACATAAATTTCGTGAATCGTGAATCGCCAAAGCAAAATTTCGGCGATTGAATTTATTTGCCGACAGGTAAAATTTTACTTGGCGAATTTGCAAATCCAAAATCTAAAATCCAAAATCCAAAATATGTTTGACGGAATTTTAATTATCGACAAGCCGGAAAAATTTACCTCGCACGATGTCGTCGCGCGTTTGCGGCGAATTTTGAAAACAAAACGCATCGGACATACCGGAACGCTCGACCCGTTTGCGACCGGCGTTTTGGTGATGCTCGTCGGCAAAGCGACGCGCCTCGCGCAATTTTTGGATAAAGACGCGAAGGAATATCAGGCGACGATTCGTTTCGGATTTGAAACCGACACCGGCGACCGGACGGGAAGCGCAGTTCAAGGTTCAAGGTTCAGAGTTCAAGGTTCAAAATTTCGGATTTCGGAATCTGAATTTGAAGACGCATTGAAAGATTTTCGCGGCGAGATTTGGCAAACGCCGCCGATGTATTCGGCGAAAAAACTGGCGGGCAAAAAACTTTACGAACTGGCGCGCAAAGGCATCGAAGTCGAGCGCGAAGCGGTGCGAATTACGAATTACGAATTACGAATGACTGATTACGAATCGCCCTTGACTGACGGCTCGGGAATTACAATTCAAGACATCGGACTAAAAGTTGTTTGTTCCGCCGGAACTTATATCCGAACGCTCGCCGAAGACATCGGCAGACGATTGCAGACGGGCGCGCATCTCGCGGAATTGCGGCGAACGCGCGCGGGGAAATTCGATTTGTCGAAAGCCTTGACGCTCGAAGAATTGGAGAACATTGCGGCTGAAAATAATTTAAGCGAAGTTTTTATTTCGATGAACGAAGCGGTCGCTCATCTGCCGCCGGTTGTGTTGAACGAAACGAACATTACCGACACGCGCAATGGGAAAAAATTAAGATTTGAATCAATTGAAATCGCCGATAATCAATTAATCAGAATGATTGACGCGGCTGAGAATTTGATTGCGATTGGACGTTATTTGAAAAACGAAAAATCCGTGCAGCCGAAGCTGGTTTTGGTATAAAATCGAAGCGGAGAAATTTTATGAAAAAAAGAAATCTGGCACTCGGCATCGGCGGCGCGATTGGTGGCATCGTCGCCCTAAAGATGTTGACGCGGGCGCGTTCCGCCGAATGGAACAATGAAATTCATCACGCCGAAAACTCGCATTTCATCGAAGTTGACGGCGCGACCGTGCATTATCAGGAATTCGGCGACGCGGCGCATCCGACGCTCGTTTTGATTCACGGCTACACGGCTTCGACCTATGTTTGGAAAACGGTTGCTCCAATGCTGGCAGCGGAAAATTTTCACGTCGTCGCGCCGGATTTGCCCGGTTTCGGTTATTCGGACAAACCCGCGTGGTTTGAATATACGATTGCCGCGCAGGCGCGCGTCGTCGAGCGTTTGATGAATCGTCTCGGCATCGGACGCGCCGTAATCGTCGGCAGCTCCTACGGCGGCGCGGTCGCCTCGACGCTCGCGCTCGATTCGCCCGAAAGAGTCGAAAAATTAGTGCTGGTCGGCGCGGTTTGTAACGATGAAGTTCTGGAAAATCCACTGTTGAAAATCGCTTCGATTCCGTTTCTCGGCGAATTGCTCGCGCCGTTCGTTCTCGATTCCAAACGCCTTTCAAAAACCCGAATGAAAGAATCGCTCGCGCCGGCGAGTCATCATTTGATTGACGACGAACGAATCGCCTCGGTAATGCGCCCGCTCAAAGCCAGAGACGCGCATCATTCGGTTCTGGCGACCGCCAGAAATTGGGACGCGAACCGCATCCAGAAAGACGCGCATTTAATCAACCAGCCGACGCTGCTGATTTGGGGTGAAAACGATTCGACAATTCCGCTTAAAAACGGCGAATGTCTCTATGACGCGATGCTCAATTCGCGGCTCGTCGTTTTGAAGGATTGCGGGCATCTGCCGCAGGAAGAAAAGCCCGCACGCTTCGTCGAACTCGTCAGCGAATTTTGCCGCCAAAAGAAAGTTTCGGGCGAGAGCGTGAAAAATTAATTTTTCGACGAAAGCGCGCCGAGCGTCGAAGCCTAAAATTCGCAGGGAACGATTTTATTTTCGGCGGACGTTATTTTCCGGCATTCGACGGTTTTATATTCGTCATCCGTCATCTGCAAATAAATAACTTCCGAGCCGCCACCCGTCGGAAGCGTTTCTTTGATCAGGTCGAAATCTTTTGTATCGGGTTTCGTGAGAAATTCGATTTCGGGAATGTCAACGTCGGGCGCGCCTTCCGCCTGAAAAATAACTTTATCCCATTTATCATTAACATTTTTGAAGATCAGCAAAAGCGGCACGCCTTCATCATTACTATATTGCCGGTAATAAATTATTTTCTCGGGATGTCCGTCTTGATTAAAATCTCTCTCTTGAATCGAAACATTAATTTTCGCGGGTAATCTTTTGTTTCCAGAAGATTCATTATCAAGAATGAACTTAATAATTTCCGGCGGCAGTTTATCGAGCGTCGTTTTTTTCATCGCGCTTTCGGCGAATTTCGTTATCGTGAAATCTTTTTCATCAATCGCCGCGTGGTCGTTTGTCGGCAAAGAAGTTTTATTCAGCGGAGTGTTCGCACTGCCGGAATTTGATTGTTGCGAATTTGCTATAGAATTATCTTTACCGTCCTGACTTTTAATCGTTGAGCAGTTTGAAACAGCTAGGGCAAATAAACCGACGAATAGTATTTTATACATTTTAACTTTCCTGTTTTTGAAATTGATAAAATCGTCGTTTCGATTAAATTTCTATCAAAAGATATGTAAATTCCGTTTGACTGTTCGCTTTGCCGACCGCTATATTCTTTCTAAATCTTTCAAAATCTTCAAATTTCATAGTTTGACAACCTGCCGACCAAGTATTTACGGGTTGTCCGGTCTTGTAACCGCGATGAATATACATTGTTCCGCCTTCAAACATCCGGTCGGGATATTTTATTAAATCTTCGTCTTCTTTTGTAAAATATCCGTTTCTGTTCATATCACAATATACGCGCAGGGCTTTGAGCGGCTTAAAGACATTGCCGAGAATTTTGTGAGTTTCTGTATAAGCCTTATATTTATAAATTCCGGTCGGCAACATTCCGAGATCATTTTTCCCGTCGCCGTCGGCATCGAATCCCTCGCCGCCTTTGTTTTTGGCGTGCGGGCGATATGTTGGAGTTCCTTCCGCTGAATACTGATACGAAGGGTCTGTGTTGGCATCAAAAAAATCCCACGTCAACGTCGCGCCTTTATCGGTTGACCGGGTAACTATTATCAGATCGTCAAAAACGCCGAGCGGATTATCGTTCGTCGCCGGAGTAAATTTGCGAATCGCCAGAACATTGCGCCATTCGGGATTAGTTTCAACCTGGGTTTGATTTTCCTGAAATATTTGTTCGACGGCAGGAAAGATATTCATATCTCCCGCGCAGTCTGAAAATGAAGATTTAAATTTAAATGTGTTGTAGAGAACAATCCCAAACTCATATAAGAATCTCCTTACGTGAAAAATCAGAAGTTATGGGGTTGGAAGATATTATAATTAAATTTTCATGTTTGCAATCGACACGGTTTTCCGATTAAAAATAGCGGTAATGTCCGATGATTTTCCAGTCGAAAACTTTATCTTCCGATTGTGTGCCGCCGCCGATGTTGTGGATGATTAAAAAGCGTTTCGTTCGTTCGTTGTAGAAATTTGAAACCAGCCCGATGTGCGTCATTCCTTTGCCGTCCAAATCCCACGCGACGACATCGCCGGGTTTGTAATCCGCGCTCGTGTTCGTAATCGGCAGAGACTTTCCCCGGCGCGTGAAAAAGGTTTGCAGATTCGGAACGCGGCGGTGGTCTATGTTTGTGTCGGGCGATTTTAAGCTCCATTTCTTCGGATAGGCGGTAAAGTTTTGCGCCATATCTTCGTGAACTTCCTTTTGCAGATCAATGCCCGCTTTGCGAAAGGCGCGGACGACGACATCCGAACATACGCCGGTTTCGACGGGAACGTCGCCCAGCGGATAGGCGATGACGACGTAATTCGGGTCGTAATTTTTTGTTAAAGTCGTCTGCTCGACTGCGCTTTCGAGCAGCTTTTTAACGTCGGCGGACGCGACTTCGACCACCTTCGGCTTTTCGTCAGCTGTCGAAAAAAGATTTTCTTTGGTCTGCGCGATGGTCTGCAAATTCGATTCGCAGGACAGACTGGCAAAAACAAAAAACAAAGCAAGCGAAAAAGTAATTTTACGGGCAAATTTCATTTCAAATTTCCTCTCGAAACGAGTTTCAGCAAACGTTCGATGCGTCAAACGAAAAAAAGGTGAAGCAAGTTTCATCGCTTCACCTTTTTTCTATTAATTTACCCGACTTTTCCTACGGCGTGTCGTAATTCGGCGCGGGCAAATCGCCGTTTTGTCCGAATTGAACGCCGCCGTTCGTGCCGTTGCTGCTGTTCAGGTAATACCAGGTGCCGTTCGACGGGCGGAACACGGCGATGTCGTCTTTGCCGTCGCCGTCGTAATCGCCGACGACCGGCGTGTCCGAAGCGATGCCGAACTGCGTCGCCTGAAACGCGCCGTTTGAGCTGTTTAAGACAAACCAGTTGCCGCCGCGATAGACGGCTTGGTCGGTGCGCCCGTCGCCGTCAAAATCGCCCTGCGCCGGAACGTCGCCGTTTGCGCCGAACTGCACGCCGACGAATGCGCCGTTGCTGCTGTTCAAACGATACCAGGAACCGGTTGACGGACGGAAAACGCAAACGTCATATTTGCCGTCGCCGTCGTAATCGCCTTCGGTCGGGATGTCGCCGTTCGCGCCGAATTGAACGCTGACGAACGCGCCGTTGCTGCTGTTCAGGCGATACCAGCCGCCGTTCGACGGACGAAAGACGACGAAATCGGCTTTGCCGTCGCCGTCAAAATCGCCCTGCGCCGGAACATCGCCGTTCGTGCCGAACTGCACGCCCGTAAACGTGCCGGTCGAGCTCCGCAGATAATACCAGGTGCCGTTTGAAGGACGAAACACGGCGAAGTCGGTGATGTTGTCGCCGTCGTAATCTTCCGGCACGGGAACGTCGCCCGTCGCGCCGAACTGCTGCCCGCGGAATGCGCCGCCGGAATTGCTCAGGCTATACCAAGTGCCGCTTGACGGGCGAAAAACCGTGAAATCGGTTTTCAGTTCGCCGTCGAAATCTGCCGAAGCTTTGGCTCTCGATATTCGGTCAATCTGCCCGTTTGAATAACAAACGTAAAGCTCGCCGTCTTCGTCTTCGCCGAACGAATAAATGAAGCGCGGCGTGTCCTGCAAAACGGTTTGCTGATTGTTCTGCCACATCAAAATTTCGCCGGTGCAGTAATCGCCGTAAATATACGCGCCGGTCGGCAGGCTGCCCTGCGTTCCGCGGTAAACGTAGCCGCCGGTAATCGAACAGCGTCCGCCCGCGTGCGTGTATTGAAAAATCGGCGGCGTGTAATTGCTTGCCGTGCAGAGCGAAGGGTCGTTGTTCGTGCAGGAATTTCCTTCATACACGCGCCAGCCGTAATTTGCGCCGCCGGTGATATTGTCAACTTCTTCAATCGCGTCCTGACCGACATCCGCCGCCCAAAGCTGATGCGTGCCGCCGCGGTCGAACGACCAGCGAAACGGATTTCGCACGCCGATTGCCCAGATTTCCTGACAGGTATTGCCGTCCGTCGTGCTGCCGCCGTCGCATCTGGTCGTATTCGCGCCGATAAACGGATTGCTCGCCGGAATCGCATACGGAACGCTCGAATTTGTCGGAACATTAACGTCAATGCGGAGTATTTTGCCGAGCAGCTGGGCGCGGTTTTGCGCGCGCGCGCCCGGATCATTCGACGAGCCGCCGTCGCCCATTCCGATATACAAATAACCGTCGGGACCGAATTCGATCATTCCGCCGTTATGGTTGGCGAACGGCTGCGGAATCGTCAGCAAAACTCTTTCCTGCGTGATGTCGCCCGAATTGGAGCTGCCCGTGCCGGTCGTCGTTTTATATTCGACGATTTGCGTCGCAAAATCGCCCGCGCGCGTGTAATCGACATAAAATTTTCCGTTCGTCGCAAACTGCGGGTGAAACGTCAAACCGAGCAGCCCGCGTTCGTCGCCGGCGGAAGTCGGGACGAAAATTTTCGAACTGAGATCGATAAAATTTGTCGGGGTAACCGAGCCGGGCTGCAGAACTTTAACGATGCCCGTTTGTTGGACGATAAACAAACGCTTGCTGCCGTCGCCCGCGTTTCTGATCAAAACCGGGCGTGTCAAACCCGTCAAAAACGGTTGCAGCCGCATCGTGTAAGGCGCGGGCGCGGTTTGCGCCAACGCGACCGCGCTCGTCAAACCGATCAAAGTAAAACTGAGCCAAAACATTATTTTTTTCATAAAATTTCTCCAAAACAATTATTCTCTTCTTCGGGGTTTTTCTTTTTAGATGCATTCGCAAGCGTCAAAGTCGAGCGACGAACTGCGGCTATTTCTTAAAAACTTCAAAATTTTTTCTCGTTTCGGGAATACGGGAATGTAAAACAATCTTAAAACTTCGCGCTGCCAAAAAGCAAGCCAAAAATTTTCTAGAGCCGGTAGCGCACCTTTTTCTGTTTAAGGCGCGCGTCTTCATTTTCAAAATTTTGCAGCCGCAGCGAAACGTCCGCCGTCAAACGTAAATCGGATTGTTCGCCTCGTTTGAGATGAAAATAACCGGCGGCGGCGATCATCGCCGCGTTGTCGGTCGAGAGATGTCCGGAAGGAAAATAAACGGGCAAGTTTAATTTTCGCCCTGTTTTTTCAGCCGCGACGCGCAGCGCGTTGTTGCACGCCACGCCGCCCGCGACGATTAAAGTTTTCGGCGCGTATTGTTCGGCTAATTTTTCGGTCGTGCCGATTAAGGATTTAACGACCGTTGCCTGAAAGCACGCCGCGATGTCTTTGATTATCTGCGCCGATTCTGCGCCTTTTTGAACCGGCTGAATATCGTTTTCGCGCAGGTAACGCGCCACGGCGGTTTTCAAGCCGCTGAAGCTGAAATCCGGTTTGCCGTCGGAGATTTTGGCGATTGGAAATTTGATTTTCGCCGCATCGCCCGCTTTCGCCAATCTTTCAATAACCGGTCCGCCCGGATATTCGAGTCCGAGCATTTTAGCGACTTTATCGAACGCTTCGCCCGCCGCGTCGTCTCGGGTGCGCGAAATTACCTTATATTTTCCGGCTTCGGGAACGTAGAAAAGGTTCGTATGTCCGCCCGAAACAATCAAAGCGAACGCCGGAAACTCGATTGGCGGATTTTCAAAAATGACCGAGAAGACGTGACCTTCGATGTGATTAACGCCGATAAAAGGAATGTCCAAACCATAAGCCAGAGATTTGGCGTAACACACGCCGACGAGCAGAGAGCCGACGAGTCCCGGACCTTGCGTCACGGCAACCGCGTCAATGTCTTCGAGCGCAACGTTCGCCTCTTTCAACGATTCTTTGACGATGGGCGAGATTTTTTCGAGATGCTCGCGCGCGGCGATTTCCGGCACAACGCCGCCGAACGGACGATGAATCTCGATTTGCGATGAAATCACCGACGAGAGAATTTCTTTGCCGTCGCGCACAATTGCCGCCGCCGTTTCGTCGCAAGAGCTTTCGATTCCTAAAATTAACATCCTTCAAAATTCAAATATTCAACAAAAAAGCGTTCTCAAAAAAATTTAAGAACGCCGAAAACATCATTGATTTAAGGCTAATTTATTATTTTTTTTGTTCGATTTGACTCGGCGTTTGAATCGGCGTGCCGTCGGTCGCCGATTTCAGGAAAAATACGATAAATATAATCAACGCGATTACCACGAACGCGCCGACGCTCAATAAAGCCCAAATCGTTCCGCGATACGATTTCGCCGTGTCTTCCCGCACCACTCTGTCTTCGCCGTCAACTTTGATAACGTCTTTTGCCATTCAGTATAGTTTTCTCCTCAAAAGATTTCTTCTGTTAATTTATAATCTATGCGCCACAAAAGCAACAATCGAATGGATTTAGTGAAATTCTTAACCTTTAAGAGATTTCAACGAAAGTCAGCGTGAAACTTCGCTCAGAAAACTCGCGCCGTTTTTCAATTTTACACCGAAATTTTCCGCGATAGTTTGCCCGATGTCCGAAAGCGATTGGCGCGTGCCGAGATTCGCGCCCTGTCCGGCGGATTTTCCGTAGACGAGCAAAGGCGTGTATTCGCGCGTGTGGTCGGAACCTTTGTGCGTCGGATCGTTGCCGTGATCGGCGGTGATAATTAACAAATCGTCGTTCTTTAAAGCCGCGAAAATTTCCGGCAGACGCGCGTCGAAATATTCAAGGGCTTTGGCATAGCCTTCCGCGTCGCGTCGGTGTCCGTAAAGCATATCAAAATCAACGAGATTCGAGAAAATCAAACCCTTCGTCGGTGCGCTCAAAGCCTTGATTGTTTGATTAATTGACTGTTCATTATTCTTCGCCGTCAATTCTTCGGTTACGCCGATTGAATCGTAAATCGAGGCGATTTTGCCGACGCAGACGACATCGAGATTCGCGTTTTGAAGAAGCGGCAGAAGATTATCCGGCGGCGCGACGGCGTAATCGTGGCGGTTTTCGGTGCGCTTGAAATCGTCGCCGTTCGTTCCCAAAAACGGACGCGCGATGACGCGCCCGACCTGATCTTCGCCGTCGAGAATTTTTCTGGCAATTTCGCAGATTTCATAAAGTCTTTCGACGGGAATAATTTCCTCGTGCGCCGCGATTTGAAAAACCGAATCGGCGGACGTATAAACAATCGGTTTGCCCGTGCGAATATGTTCCGCGCCGAATTCTTTGATTACTTCGGTTCCCGAAGCCGGAACGTTCGCCAACACGCCCGGAACGTGCGACTCGGCAACGAATTCGTCAATTATCCGCTGTGGAAAACCTTGTGGAAAAGTCGGAAAAGCCCTCTCCAAAACGATTCCGGCAATTTCCCAATGTCCGGTCGTCGTGTCTTTGCCGTTCGATTTCAGAGTGCATTTTCCGTAATTCCCAACCGGATTTTCGACGGCGGACAAGCCGCTTAATTCTTTGATATTTCCCAAGCCCAAACTTTGCAGATTCGGCAAATTAACCCGGCGCGTTTTCAAAATATTGCCAATCGTGTCCGCGCCCAAGTCGCCCCAATCCGCCGCGTCGGGCATCGCCCCGATGCCCGCGCTGTCTAAAATTATCAAGCAAATTCGATTAAAATTCATAATTTTTGAGTAGTAAACGATAATTTTGAGTGGTAAATGGTAAACGGTAAGTGGTAAGTATTAAATTTGAATCTAACACTTACCACTTGCCGTTTACCATTTACCGCTAATTAGCAGGCGCGCTGTAGCCTTCACGGGCGCGAACCGTCGCGCCGGCGGGAACGCCTTTTAGCTCGACTTTAATTTTGCGGTAAGTGCCGTCGCGTTTTTCGTTCGACGAATAATAGCCGAGACTGTATTTCGTGCCGATTTCCTGCGCGACTTTGGCGAAAGCCGTGCGCGCTTCGGACAAATCGCCGACGGGAAAAACCTTGCCGCCCGAGGTTTGCGCCAGCGTCTGCATTTCCGCGTCGGCTAATTCGTACAGTTGTTTGCTGATGTCGAGCCGCTCGAAATCTCCGAGCTGACAAAAACCGGCGACTTTTTCTATCTTCGATTTCGGGTAAAACGTTCGGTAATAGCGGCGGATCTGCGCGTTTGAAAACCGCATCGCACCTTCGCAGTCGCCCAAAAGATTGTCCTCGAAAAATTCGCGCGTATCAACCTGTATAAAATACGAAACGATGCCCGCCTGCTCGAATTGCCCGCGCACGTCCGCAAAATCGGCGACGCTCGTCGAATCAACGCCGTCGGTCAGGGCGACCAGAGCGCGTCTGCCGCGAAATTCATCCTTCGGTTTTTGGCTGAAAATTTGTTCGACAACTTGTTCGAGTCCGTCGTAATACGGCGTGCCGTTGCTGGTTTTAACTTCTGCTAAAACGGTTTTCAATTTCACGCGGTCGTCGGTCAGATTGCTTAAAACTTCGCTGACGGCAGTCATTTTATTATCGCGTTTGGCGGTCGTAAATCCGATCACCGAAACGCGGTCGCCGGGACGCAAAGACGCGATAAAACTTTCGGCGGCGCGTTGAATCAAAGCCAAATCCGAGCGCGTCGAGCCGCTCGTGTCGAGCAGCAAAGCGACTTCAAACGGCGCGTTCGTCGCCGAAAAATCGGCGACCTGCTGCGGCTTGCCGTCTTCGTAAACAACGAAATTATTCGGCTTCAAATTCAAAACCGGCTTGCCCGTTTTATCGGTAATCACGACCGGAATATCTATGAGCTGCGTATCAACGCGCAAAACTTCGTCCGCGTCTTCCTTTTTGTCCTGCGCGAAAAAATTGACGGTTAAACTCGTGCTAAAAAACAGCACAAGAAAAATCATTTTCGATTGCATTTGGGAAACCTCGCTTTGTAATTCGGTATTGTAGCAAAAAAAATCATTTATGAAAGTAAATTTTGGATTTATCCAACACAGTTTGAATTTCTTTATGTTATGATGCACTGCAATCTAACCGCATTTCTCCCACAAACAGCCGAGCATCACTATTAAAGTCTGTTTGAAGAATGCGGAAAACCGACAGTTCACAACTAAATAATTACAGGAGAAACAATGAACAGAAAACTCTTTCTAGGTGTTTTTTTTGTCCTGGCTATTTTCACGAGCGCGACCTTTATAAACTTCGTGTCAGCCGGGCAAGCAGGCAACAATTCACTCTCAAACAAAAATGAGAACTTTCAATCGCGAATTTCGACAACGATTGTCATCAGCCAGGTTTACGGCGGCGGCGGCGGCAGCACGGGAACTTATTTAAACGATTACGTCGAATTATTTAATATCTCCGGCAACCCGCAGTCGCTCAACGGATTAGCTCTTCAATACGGTTCAGCAGCCGGAAATTTCGGCAGTACGGCGACAAATATCTTCGCGCTGCCCGATGTCACGCTTCAGCCCGGACAGCATTATCTCGTTCAGCTTGGTCCGACAGGCGCGGCGGGAGCCGCGTTTCCGGTTGCGCCGGACGCGACCACTTCCGGCATCAACGCGGCGGCGGGCAGTGCAAAAATCGCTTTGACCAACACGGCGACGGGACTTAACTGCGGCGCGACCGCGACTCCCTGCACGCTGCCCGATTTGCGCATCGTTGACGAGGTTTCATACGGCGCGTCGAACAACGGCGAAGGCGGCACGACCGTTAATAACGGATCGGCTTTGACTTCGACGCAAGCCGCCGTCCGCAACAATAACGGCTGCGCCGACACGGATAATAACAATAACGATTTTACGGTCGTCACCGCGCCCGTTCCGCGCAATCAAGCCTCTGCCGCGACTCCGTGCGGCGGCGGCGGCGGAACGCCGACACCGACTCCGCGCGATGCCAACGTTGATTTCAACGGCGACAACAAAACCGATTACGTCGTCACCAGAACAGTTTCGGGCGGAAAAGTCTGGTATTCGAGCATCAACGGCACCGGCGCGTTTACCGGCGTGCAGTTCGGACTCGGCACCGACATCGAAGTTCCCGAAGATTTTGACGGCGACAACAAAGACGACATCGCCGTTTACCGCGCCGGAGCGCAGTCGGCTTTTTATATACTTCAAAGCCAAACCAATACTTTCCGCGGCGTGACGTTCGGCACGACCGGCGACGATCCGAAAATCATTGCCGATTATGACGGCGACAATAAAGCCGATGTCGCTTTTTACCGTAAATCGAGTTCGCTGAATTATTTCATTTATATTTCCAGCATCAACGGCAACGTCGTCACGACGCAGTGGGGTAGCGGCACGAGTCTGCGTCCGGTGGTCGGCGATTACGACGGCGATAACAAAGCCGATTTCTGCGTTTATACGGGAACTGATTTTTACCTGTTAAAAGCGACCGGCGGACAGGAATATATTCATTTCGGCGCGCCGGGCGATGCGCCGGTTCCGGGTGATTTCGACGGCGACGGCAAAGCCGATTTCACCGTTCTCAGAAACCAGAGCGGTCAATTTTATTGGTATACTTTGACGCGCAACAACGTCTTTCTCGGAGCCAGTTTCGGACTCGCCACCGACATTCCCGCGCCGGGCGATTATGACGGCGACGGCAAAACCGATATTGCCGTTTGGCGACCGGGCGCGAACGCCGGAGAAACGGCTTTTTATTCGAGAAAATCAATTGACGGCACGTTGCAGGGCTTCCAATTCGGCATAAATACCGATTATCCGGCCGCAAACTGGTATGTTCGTTAGTATATTTTGATTGAAGCGCAAGCGTCATTGCTTACCGTTAAAACGTAACGGACTGAATAAAAAGGCGTAAATCTCTTTCGATGTCGAAAGAGATTTACGCCTTTCGAGCTTTTTTTCAAACGCTCTATGCAGACCGAGATGCTCGCGCTCCGGTCATTTTCCTTTCATCACTCAGCCGTCATTTCAAATCCGGCTTTTATCCAGTCGCCCGTGCCGCCGGAAACATTATAAATTTCCTTAAAGCCTTTTCTTTCCAGAACGCTTGTCGCCGCGCTCGAACGATAGCCGCCCTGACAGATGACATATGTCGGACACTCGGCATCGAGTTTCGCGCTCAAATTTTCGAGATTCGATAAGGTCAGATTAACGGTTTGCGGCGCGTGTCCGCTTTCAAATTCAACAGCGCGGCGCACATCTACGAATTGCAAATGTTTGTCTTTCGACAATCGCGCGTTCATTTCTTCGACCGAAATTTGTTTGACGCTCGCCGTCTCAAAACTCCAATCCGGCATCAGCAAAAATCCTCTCACCGATTCGATACCGACGCGCGCCAGACGCATCGCCGCTTCGACGGCTTTGTCTTCGGTATCGGCGATGATAATAACCGGCGTTTCCGTGTCAATCAGCGTTCCCGCCCACGATGCGAACTGCCCGCCGAGTCCGATGTTGAAAGCGTTCGGAACGTGCATCGCGCCGTATTCGTCGGCGTTTCTGACATCTAAAATCACGCCGGTAAAATCTTTTACCGTTTGCGCCGGTAAACGCGCAGGCTTCGGTAAATCTTCGAGAGTCGGCGCGCCTTTGAGGTTTTTGGCGATGCTTTTTTGAAAATACGCCGGTGCTTCCGAAAGATTTTTCGTCATCATTTTAACGAATTCCGTTTTCGCCATCGGCTGCAAAGCGTAATTCGATTCGCGTTGTTCACGAAGCGTTGACGACAGCTCCGACGACATATTTTTGCCGCACAGCGAACCTGCGCCGTGCGCCGGATAAACTTCCGTGTCGTCGGGCAATTTCAGGATTTTTTCGCGCAAGCTGTCGTATAAAAATCCAGCCATTTCGACGGCGGAAAAACCCTTCGCGCCCGCCAAATCCGGTCGTCCGACATCGCCGATAAAAAGCGTGTCGCCGGTTAAAATCTTTTTCGGTTGATCGTCGTTTTCAACGACAATCGTGATTCCTTCGGGCGTGTGTCCGGGCGTTTCGAGAATTTTCAAACGGACGCTTCCGATGTTTAGAACGTCGCCGTCTTTGACTCTGAGCGTCGGAAATTCGGTTGCGGCGTGTCGTGAATAAACGATTTGCGCGCCGGTTTTCTCCGCTAATTCAACGTGTCCGCTGACGAAATCGGCGTGCAAATGCGTTTCGATCACATACTTTATACGTTGATTATGCGCCGCGGCTTCCGCCAGATATTGTTCGACATCGCGCTGCGGATCGACAATCGCCGCTTCATTTTTTGAGCCGATGTAATAAGAAGCGTGTGCCAGACAACCCAGATAAAATTGCTTGAATTGCATAATTCTTCACCTCAAAACCCAAATCGCAGATTATTATACCGCGCAGTGTAGAGGAAGAAAACAGTATAGATTTGATTCGGTAAAGCGAAATAATTCGGAGTAAAAAGTGATAAGCCAAACTTTCTACCTATGACCTTTCACTTTTCACTTATTCCGATTGTTTATCTCGTAAATTGAAGTTTGTAATAATATTCGAAACGGCGCGGCGGACTCATATAAGTCCCTGAATTTTAAAACCGGAAAGGGCTGGAGAAAACTCTCCAGCCCTTTCCGGTTTATAAGTCGAATTCAACGATTAAATATCATCGTCAATATCGTCGAGTGTGTCTTCCAGCTCGAAAACTTCTTCCTCGTTTTCGATGCTGAATTCGTCGAGCGTTTCTTCGGCTTCGTCATAACCCTCGTCGGTGTCGATGCCGGGAACGTCCGCTATCGGCGGCAGGGTAAATCCGCCGACCGCGAGCGGAAATTCGTCGAGTTCCTCTTCTTCCTTCTGATTGATCGTCGGATCGTAATCAACCTTAACGTTGCGGTAATATTTCATTCCCGTTCCCGCCGGAATCAGGCGACCCATAATGACGTTTTCCTTCAAACCGCGCAAATAATCAACGCGACCGGAAATCGCCGCTTCGGTTAAGACGCGCGTCGTTTCCTGGAACGAAGCCGCCGAGATGAACGAATCGGTCGAAAGCGACGCTTTCGTGATGCCGAGCAATAACGGTTCGGCACTCGAAGGCTGTCCGCCGTCGTCCATTACGCGACGATTTTCGTCTTCGTAACGGAAGCGGTCAACCTGTTCTTCCAAAAGGAAATCCGTATCGCCGACATCTTTGATTTTCACCCAGCGAAGCATCTGCCTGACAATGCATTCGATGTGTTTGTCGTTAATGTTCACGCCCTGCAGACGGTAAACTTCCTGAATTTCGTTGACGATATATTGCTGCAACGCTTCGGTTCCGAGAACGCGCAGAATATCGTGCGGATTGAGCGGTCCGTCCATCAAAGATTCGCCCGCTTTGACGTGATCGCCTTCCTGGACGTTGATGTGCGTGCCGCGCGGAATATCGTATTCGCGCTCCGCGCCGTCGTCACCGATGATGATAAGTTTACGCTTGCCTTTGGCAATCGCGCCGAATCTAATTTCGCCGTTGATCTCCGACATAATCGCCGTTTCCGACGGACGACGCGCTTCAAATAATTCAACAACGCGCGGCAAACCGCCGACGATGTCTTTGGTTTTCGTCGTCTCACGCGGAATTTTCGCAATCGTATCGCCCGGCTCGACTTCCTGACCGTCTTCGACGTGAAGGTTGGCTCGGATCGGCATCTGATAAGTTTTCAAAACCTTACTGCCTTTGCGGATTTCGAGACGCGGCTGTTGTTTTTCATCCGAATCCTTCACCACGAGGCGTTTCTGCCCGGAAACTTTATCAACTTCTTCTTCAATCGTTTTGCCTTCCTTCAAATCCTGAAACTTCACCGTTCCGGCGACTTCGGTCAGAATGGCGAACGTAAACGGATCCCACGTCGCCAGCAAATCGTCTTCCTTGACTTTCTGACCGTTTTTGACGTGGACGTGCGCGCCGTAAACGATTTGGTAACGCGCGACTTCGCGGTCGCGTTCATCCATCAAAGCAAGTTCGGATTTGCCGCGCTTCATCGAAATCAATTCACCGGCGCGGTTGGTAATGACTTTGAAATCGTCCAGATATTTCACCGTGCCGTCAATCGAAGCCGCGTGTTTCGTTTCCTGTTCGAGCCGCGCCGCGCCGCCGACGTGAAAGGTTCTCATCGTCAGCTGCGTTCCCGGTTCGCCGATAGACTGCGCCGCGATGACACCGACCGCTTCGCCGATTTCGACCGTGTTGCCGGTCGCCAAATTACGCCCGTAACATTTAACGCAGATTCCGCGACGGGTTTCGCACGTCAGCGGCGAGCGCAGACGAACCGACTGTAAGCCCGAAAGCTGAACCTGCGCCGCCAGATCTTCGTTGATTTCCTGATTGGATTCGACGATGACGTTGCCGTCAACCGGATCAATAATATCGTCCAGAGACGTGCAGCCGACGATGCGGTCGCGAAGGCTTTCGACTTCTTCACCATTGCGAATAATGGCTTCCGCCCAAATTCCTCTGAGCGTTCCGCAATCCTGTTCCGAAACGATCACGTCCTGCGCCACATCAACCAGCCGGCGCGTCAAATATCCCGAGTCAGCCGTTTTCAAAGCCGTGTCCGCCAAACCTTTACGCGCGCCGTGCGTCGAAATAAAGTATTGCAGCACGTTCAAGCCTTCGCGGAAATTGGCGACAATCGGCGTTTCGATAATTTCGCCGGACGGTTTCGCCATCAGCCCGCGCATACCCGCCAGCTGACGAATCTGCGCTTCCGAACCGCGCGCGCCCGAATCCGCCATAATCAAAATCGGATTCAGTTCCTTGCGGTCTTTTTCGCGCTGGTTCATCGCCTTGAACATTTCCTTCGCCACGCGGTCGGTCACCTCCGACCAAATCGCCGTTACCTTATTAACGCGCTCCATATTGGTCATCGTCGCGTCTTCATACTGCTTCTGAAGTTTGTCAACTTCTTTTCGGGCATCTTCGATAATTCCCTTTTTGCTCGCCGGAGTAACCATATCGTCAATGCCGATTGAGATGCCCGAACGGGTCGCATAAAGAAAGCCCATCGCCTTCAAATCGTCGAGCATTACGACGGTTTGATCGTGTCCGAGCCGCAAATGACAGAAGCTGATTAACGATTGCAAGCCTTTTTTCTTGAGCGTTCCGTTGACGAACGGCAAACCGTCCCTGGTCAAACGCTCGTTCAAAATCACGCGCCCGACGGTCGTTTCGATAATGGTGTTGACGTTCGGGCGAATCGTCGCGCGCATCACGTCCTGCGTGTTATGCTCTTTCGTCAAATCGAGCAAATCGTCTTTCCAGCGCAGTTTGATTTTCGTCTGCGTCTCGACCGCTTTCGCATCGAGGGCGAGCAAAACTTCTTCGACCGAATTAAACGCTTTGCCGTCGCCTCTTAAGCCATCGCGGTCGAGCGTCAAATAATAACAACCGAGAACAATGTCCTGCGACGGAACGGTAATCGGTTGTCCCGAAGCCGGCGAAAGCAAATTGTTCGACGCGAGCATCAGAACCGTCGCTTCGATTTGCGCTTCCGCCGAAAGCGGAATGTGAACCGCCATCTGGTCGCCGTCAAAGTCGGCGTTGAACGCCGTGCAGACGAGCGGATGAATTTTGATCGCTTTGCCTTCGACCAGCACCGGCTCGAACGCCTGAATTCCTAAACGGTGAAGCGTCGGAGCGCGGTTTAATAAAACCGGATGCTCGCGGATCACTTCTTCCAAAATGTCCCAGACAATCGGCTCTTGCCGTTCGACCATTTCACGCGCCTGCTTGATCGTCGCGGCGTGCGCGTCGCGCTCTAATTTATTGTAAATAAACGGCTTGAATAGTTCCAACGCCATTTTCTTCGGTAGCCCGCATTGATGAAGTTTCAATTCCGGTCCGACGACGATCACCGAGCGTCCCGAATAATCAACGCGCTTGCCGAGCAAATTTTGACGAAAACGTCCTTGTTTTCCCTTCAAAGTTCCCGACAGCGATTTGAGCGGACGATTGTTCGCGCCGCGCAGCACGCGACCGCGGCGACCGTTGTCGAACAGCGCGTCAACCGCTTCCTGCAGCATTCGTTTTTCGTTGCGGACGATGACTTCCGGCGCGCGCAGCTCCATCAATTTTTTCAGACGGTTGTTGCGGTTAATCACGCGGCGATACAAATCGTTCAAATCCGAAGTCGCAAAACGTCCGCCGTCGAGCGGCACTAACGGACGCAATTCCGGCGGAATCACCGGAATGACATCCAAAATCATCCATTCGGGATTGTTGCCCGATTTTAAAAACGAATTGGAAACCTTCAAACGCTTGGAAAATTTCAGTTTCTTCTGCTGTGAAGTTTCCTCTTTCATTCTGCCGCGCAAGTCTTCGACAAGTTCGGCGATGTTGATTTTCATCAGCAATTCTTTGATCGCTTCCGCGCCCATTTTCGCAACGAACTGACCGGGATACTCCTGCGCCAATTCGCGATAACGCTCGTCGGTCAGCAATTCTTTTTCCTTCAATTCCGAGACATCGCCCGGATCAACGACGATGTAAGTTTCAAAGTAAAGAATTTTTTCAAGGTCGCGTAAAGTGATGTCAAGTAAATGACCGATGCGCGACGGCAAGCCTTTGAAAAACCAGACGTGCGAACACGGACTCGCCAATTCGACGTGTCCGAGACGTTCACGACGAACTTTCGATTGCGTAACTTCGACACCGCATTTATCGCAGATTACGCCACGATGCTTCATTCGTTTGTATTTGCCGCACAAACATTCCCAATCCGACACCGGACCGAAAATACGCGCGCAAAAAAGCCCGTCGCGTTCCGGCTTGAACGTGCGGTAATTGATCGTTTCCGGTTTGGTAACTTCGCCGTGCGACCACGATTTGATTTTTTCGGGCGATGCAAGACTAATGCGAATCGCCTCGAAATTCGGTGTTAACTGCGTTTTATTGTCGTTTTGAAATCTAAACATTTTTTCTCCGTAAAATCCGCCCGGCGTTAAACGCCTGTGTGCTGCCAACTCTCAATTTTTATCAGATAATCGCGGTAATTTTCTATGTTGTCAGTAATAGATTGATTTACATATTTTCCACATTACCTTTCGGAATTTTTAGTTGCGGCGATTCCGCGCCCCAAAAATCTTCGCTCCAAGTGCATCCTTTCGTTTTCAAAAAGTCGTATATCTTTTGCCTTTCGCTTTCCGATTTGACGGCTCTTTTAAACCACTTATTTGTAAAGGTCGTCAAAAATGCTCCTCGCATATAAAGCGTCGCTTCTTCTCTTTGCTGATCGGTCGGTGGCGCGCTTTCTTCTGCCTTATGTTGCAAACCTTCTCGAATAAATTTTGTAATATCTGCCGTTTCATTTTCGCCAACCACGATTCCCGTTTCAGGATCAATCATTTTGACCGTTACCGTCGGCATTTTGTATTCCTGCCAGCCGTGATGCGCCGGCGAAACCGAATCCATATACGGTATGACACGCCCTGCCAAAATCCGTCAGAGCCTCTGAAATCATTTTCCCCGAATCGAGATAGGGATTCGGCGCGGACGAAGGAACGGGTTTTCCGTTGCTTTGCTGCTGTCGCACCGCCAATTCTTGCCTTGTTTCTTCTAATCGCTCATCAGCTTCTCTTTGGATTTTTCTCGCGTTGTTGGAGTTTTTCTGAATCCATTCATGAGCTGCGTCTATCGCCTCTTCAACCGTCATTCCTTCGGGTGTCATCGCGTGTTTCGGAGCTTCGCTGATAAACAAAGTAATCGGAATATCAACCAAACCGCCCGTTCCGAAGTAAGTGTCCGTCAACTTACTACCATAATCAATTGCGTCAGTCTCCAACGCCGATAATCCGCCTTGTCCGTTTCCGTATTGCCCGCCGCCCTCCTGAAAAGCATATTTTATAAGCTCTTTATGAGTTTCGGTCGGAAACATTCTACGCAATTTATAACTAAACATTGCGTAGCGTAACATTTTAACATTCGGACTGTTTCCGAATAATTCTTCAAAGCGCGAAGGTTTTATTTCATCTCCAATTGCCCGCCACGTTTCAATGTCCATTCTTCCCGTTTGAGCCAAATTTTTATACGACTGAAACTGTTTTAACGCTGCTTCCGTTTTTTGACAAAAATTATAATTGTCTGAAATATTTGAAGCCTTCACGACAAAATGCGAATTCAGAAATCGTTTGACGGCGATCACGTCAAAATGATTATCGCCGGATTTGTGTAAGAAATCTCTAAGGCTGTGATTTATCATTTTACGCGCTCTTTGATAATGACTTCTTTCGATACTTCCCTGTCTCGACATTTTGATTCGGGATAACACCATTTATTATCCGACAAATAATCTTTCGCGCCGAAACCGGACGTCGGACCGGAACTGGCGTGAATAGCAACTAATCCTATTGTGTTTTCGGCAATCGTATTAAATAAAAAATTAAAAGCCGAAATCCAAATTTTTTTAGTTGAAAACACAGCGAATCCGTTTTCATCCGATACGGCTTCGTCTCTATGATTTTCCGATTCAAACGTCCAATGCTGCCAATCTTGGTAGATAGTTATACCGGCAACCGGCTTTTTATCCGTATCTACCGCCCTTATACTGACTTCCGGCACGACATTGACAGGAATTATCGGCAGCGAAAATAAAAAACCAACTATCAAAATCAACAAGATTATTTTTGACTTTTTATTCATCGCATCATTTCCTGATGTCGCGTTCCAGTTCAGTTTTCAGTTGAAGGGTTTCAACTGAAAACTGAACTCTACAATTTAGCTTTTTAATCCGCGCCGACCAATTCGAGAACGCCGCTCGTCGCTTCTTCGATGTCAATTTCGTCTTCCGTGATGAGTTCGACATCGAGACAGAGCGATTGCAGTTCGCGCACGAGAACATTGAACGATTCGGGAATGCCCGGCTCGAAATTCGATTCGCCTTTGACGATGGTTTCGTAGATTTTCGAGCGTCCGGCAACGTCGTCGGATTTACAGGTCAGCAATTCTTGCAGAATATGCGCCGCGCCGTAGGCTTCCAACGCCCACACTTCCATTTCGCCGAAACGCTGTCCGCCGAATTGCGCTTTGCCGCCCAAAGGCTGCTGCGTAATCAAGCTGTATGGTCCGATTGAACGGGCGTGAATCTTATCGTCAACCAGATGCGACAGTTTGAGCATATAAATGTAACCGACGGTTACCTTCTGCTCGAACGGTTCGCCCGTCAAACCGTCGTAGAGACGGGTTTTGCCCGACGGTCCGACCGACGGCGGCAATCCTAATTCGTCGTATTTCTCGTTCGCTTTGCCGATGTATTCCTTGATTTCCCGTTCGCTCGCGCCATCGAAAACCGGCGTGGCGAAATGCAGTCCGAGAACGCGCGCCGCCCAGCCGAGATGCGTTTCGAGAATTTGTCCGACGTTCATACGCGACGGCACGCCGAGCGGATTAAGCACGATTTCGACCGGCGTTCCGTCTGGCAAATACGGCATATCTTCTTCGGGCAAAATTCTGGCGATCACGCCTTTGTTGCCGTGACGACCAGCCATCTTGTCGCCGACGCTCAATTTGCGCTTCATCGCCACGAAAACTTTCACCATTTTGATCACGCCCGGCGGCAATTCGTCGCCCTGCTTCAATTTGGTGATTTTTTCTTCATAGATGTCGCTCAGAATATTGATCTGGCGCGTCGTACGCTGTTCGTATTCCTTGATTTCACCGGCGATATCAATCGTTCCGGCGGTGACATCGGCTTTGCGTAGAATTTTCGTGTCAATACCTTTTAAGGTTTCGCGGTCTAAATTCGCGCCTTTTTTGATGACGACATCTTTGCCGTCCAGCAAATCGCTCTTTAATTTGCGATTTTCAAAAAGCTCGAAAATTCGCTCGTCGCGCTGTTCCGACAAAATACGGATTTCGTCTTCGAGGTCACGCCGCAAATCTTCTTCTTCCATCGCTTCGATATCCAAAGAACGCTCGTCTTTTTCCTGACCTTTGCGCGTGAAAACCTGCACATCAACGACCGTGCCGTCAATTCCCGGCGGGCAGGTCAGAGACGCGTCTTTCACGTCGCCCGCTTTTTCGCCGAAAATCGCGCGCAGCAGTTTTTCTTCCGCCGTTAATTGCGTTTCACCCTTCGGCGTCACTTTGCCGACGAGAATCGAACCGGGTTTGACCTGCGCTCCGATGCGGATAATTCCCGATTCGTCCAAATCACGCAGCATATTTTCGCCGATGTTCGGAATGTCGCGCGTCACTTCTTCGGGTCCGAGTTTGGTATCGCGGGCTTCGATTTCGAGTTCCTCGATGTGAATCGAAGTATAATAATCTTCCTTCACCAATCTTTCGGAAACCAAAATCGCGTCCTCGAAGTTGTAGCCGCGCCACGACATAAACGCGACCAGAACATTGCGCCCGAGCGCGAGTTCGCCTTTGTCGGTGCAGGGTCCGTCGGCAATCACCTGACCTTTTTTGACGCGCTCGCCGACTTCGACAATCGCGCGCTGATTGATGCAGGTGTTTTGATTCGAGCGCGTAAATTTAACGAGCGAATAAATATCCGCTGTTACTTCACGCGAAATCGTGCCGTCAACCTGATGGTCGGCTTTGACGATGATGCGTTCCGAGTCAACGTAATCAACCACGCCGTCGCGTTTGGCGATGACGACCGCGCCCGAATCGCGGGCGGCGACCGCTTCCATTCCCGTTCCGACATACGGCGATTCGGCTCTCAAAAGCGGAACCGACTGGCGTTGCATATTCGAACCCATCAGAGCGCGGTTCGCGTCATCGTTTTCCAAAAACGGAACTAACGAGGCGGCAACCGAAACAAGCTGTTTCGGCGAAACGTCCATATACTGAATTTCGTCAATATCCGCCGTAATAAATTCGCCTTTTTGACGGGCGGCGTTGCGCTCGTTGACGATATTTCCTTTTTCGTCGAGTTCGATGTTGGCTTGACCGATAATGTATTTATCTTCTTCCCAAGCCGTCAAATAAAACGGAAACGGTTCAAACTCGGCTTGCCGCTCGTCTTTCTTGAGCTTTTTATTCGCCGCGTCGATTTCGTCAATCGGAATATGAATATTCGGTTTCAAACCCGTGTCGCCGCCGTTGATGACTTTCGCATACTCGACCACGCGCCCGTCTTCGACTTTGCGATACGGCGATTCGATAAAGCCGAATTCGTTGATTCGTGCGAAACACGACAAGCTGGAAATCAAACCGATATTCGGACCTTCCGGCGTTTCAATCGGACAAATTCGACCGTAGTGCGTCGGATGTACGTCGCGGACTTCAAATCCGGCGCGTTCGCGCGACAAACCGCCCGGTCCGAGCGCGGACAGACGACGTTTGTGCGTGATTTCCGACAAGGGATTCGTTTGATCCATAAACTGCGACAACTGCGACGAGCCGAAAAATTCGCGCACGGCAGCCGTTACCGGTTTCGCATTCACAAGGTCGCGCGGCATCGTCGTAAACATATCCTGCTGAATGGACATTTTTTCCTTGATGGCGCGTTCCATTCTTTCCAAACCGATGCGGAATTGATTTTCGAGCAGCTCGCCGACGGCACGCACGCGGCGATTTCCCAAATGGTCAATATCGTCCTGCGTGTAATGTTCGCTGTCCCTTTTCATTCGCAGCAGATAATTGACGACTTCGTAAAAATCTGACGGCTTCAGAAGCGAATTATTTATGTCGTCGCGCTCCGGTCGTCCCATTTTGATATTGAATTTAAGTCGTCCGACGCGCGACAAATCGAAACGGCGGGCATCGAAAAACATTCCTTCCAGCAGGCGGTAAGCAGTCGGCACGGTCGGCGGATCGCCGGGACGCATTTTGCGGTAAATTTCCAGCAGCGCGTCAACCGGTTTGCTGATTGCGTCTTTTCGCAAAGTCTGCAAAATAATGTTGCCGATGACATCGTTTTCCGGGAAGAAAACCGAAAATGTTTCTACGCCTTCTTCGACGATTTGCTGTAATTTGGCGGCTGAAAGCTCACCGTTCGCTTCAAGAATGACTTCGCCGGTTTCCGTGTTGACGACATCATCGAGCGCAATCGCGCCTTCAAAATCCGTCGCTGAAACTTCAACCCGCTCGATTCCGAGCTTTCTCAATTCCTTCAACGCCGAAGCGGTGATTTTTTTGCCGGTCGCGACAACAACTTCTTTTTTGTCCTTAATGTCTTCTTCCGACTTCATTCCTTTCAGACTCGTTTCGCCTTCGGGTTTGACTTTGACGTAAAATTTACCTTTGCTGACCGAAACTTCGTCGGTCGTGTAAAAACGGCGCAGAATATCGGCGTTCGTAAATTCGGCATTTTTCACCACTTCTTCCAAAATATTGTCGGAAACGGTTTTCATATCAATCTGCGGATTGAGCCACAAGCCCAAAGCGCGCAAAAAGATCGTCGCCAGAATTTTGCGTTTTCCTAAACGCGCGTGCAGAATGCCTTTCTGGTCGAATTCAAACTCGACCCACGAGCCGCGATACGGAATAATTTTCGCTAAGAAAGTGTCGCGGTCGCCTTTGAAAAACACGCCCGGACTTCTGTGCAGCTGCGAAACGATGACGCGTTCCGTTCCGTTGATAATAAACGTGCCGTTGTCGGTCATCAAAGGAATTTCACCGAAGAATACGTCTTCTTCCTTGATGTCGCGAATCGTCGAAACATTCGTTTCCGGGTCTTTGTCAAAGACGGTCAGACGAATGCGAACCTTTAACGGAACGCTGTAAGAGGTGCCGCGCTCCTGACATTCCTGCTGATCGTGTTTGTGTTTCAAACCGACCGGCTCGCCGCAGTTTGAACATAATTTCGGGCGCACGGCGTTGAAGGTTCCGCAGTTGTTACAAAGAACTTCCGCCGGATTGAACGGGTCAACCTTGATTTTCGCGCCGCATTCCTTACAGTTGGCGCGCAAGTGTTCCAAGCCTTCCAAATTTCCGCATTTGCACTGCCAGTTGCCGATTTGATATTCGACAAACTCGAGCATCGCCGTTTCGCGGAAATCGGAAACGGGAAAAATGGATTGAAAAACCGTCTGCAGCCCGACCATATCGCGCTCTTCGGGAATTAAATCCATTTGCAGAAAACGGTTGTATGATTCGCGCTGCACTTCGATCAAATTCGGAATGCGGGCGGACGTATAAATTTTTGAAAAATCAACGCGCGTCGGTGCTTTGCTGTTTCGGCGACCAAGCCCGTGCGTATTAGTTTGTAGCGGATTGGCAATCATAATTTTACGAAAAAATTTTCGGGAAAAAAGTTGTTGATTAAATCGTTTTTTGTTGCTAAGATGCCTTAGTCAAAAAGCGTTTCGCATCAACCTGAATTTCAATAAAGACGGCAAATGCGGTCGAGGGTAAAGTTTGCCCTGACCGCTTTTTATTAGCAGTTTTGCTATAAATTAAATTTTTCGAGCGTGCCGGAAAAGGACACCAACTCTCCTGAAATTGTTAACGAGATTTCTCTTCTCGTTCTAATCCAAGAAACTTCAACTTTTTTGAAGTTTCAAAATTAAATAACGGCAAGCGTCGAAATTTTTAATGATCTAGACGCTTGCCTCTTTTATCGTATCAATAAATCGTTCGACTTCAAAATTGTTTGCACAATATAGATGCCGAATATTGATTTTAGTTTGTCCGAAAGTTATTTGATTTCGACCGTCGCGCCCGCGTCGGTCAATTTCGTTTTAATTTCGTCGGCTTCGGCTTGCGAAACGCCTTCTTTGACGGCTTTCGGCGCGCTGTCAACCAATTCTTTGGCTTCCTTCAACCCGAGACCGGCAACAACTTCGCGTACGACTTTAATGACGTTAATTTTGCCCGCGCCAGCCGAAGTCAGGATAACGTCAAACGTATCTTTTTCTTCAGCCGCCGGTGCCGCATCGCCTGCACCCGCGCCTGCCGCCATCGCCATCGGCGCAGCCGCTGCCGCCGCCGAAACGCCGAACACTTCTTCCAATTCCTTGACCAATTCCGACGCTTCCAAAAGCGTCATTCCCTTCAAAAACTCGATTACTTCTTCTTTTGAAACTGCCATAATAATTATCTTCCTCCGTTCTGGGTTCTTATATTTTTGTCATATCGTTGAACTGCCACTCTTTAATCGCGTTTTTTTTCTGTCTGCGATTAACGATTTGCAACCAACGGCTTTTGGTTGTCAGCCGGAGAACCCAACGAGACGATTTTCACGGTTTTGTTGCATCGAAACCGTTAAATTCGTCCGAGCCTTGCAGCGACCTGACATTATCGCTTTCGCCCGTTTTACCTTGAGTCGGCTTTTTCGTTTACGGATAAGATTTAGGAATTTCGATTCTTACAAATCCAAAATCCAAAATCTAAAATCCAAAATTCCTTTACGCTTCCTTCTGATCGCCGATTTGCTTGACGACAATCGCCAAATTGCGCGGCACGGCATTAATGACCGTCACGATTCGCTGCGCTTGCGCGTTGATCACGAACATCAATTTGGAAATCAATTCTTCTTTCGAGGGTAAATTTGCAATCGCCGTAACTTGATCCAGGTCAACGACTTTACCTTCGACCACGCCTGCCTTAAAGGTATAAATATCGGCGTTGTCTTTGACGAATTTGGAAACGGTCTTTGATAAAACAACCGCGTCGTTATCCGTCCAGGCAATTCCGGTGACACCCTTCAAATGGTCGGTCGCGCCTTCATACGGCGTTCCTTTGACGGCGATGCGGGCTAAAGTATTTTTAACGACTTTGTAATTTGCGCCCGCGCCGCGTAACTGATTGCGAAATTCCTGGTCTTTGTTAACCGTCAGTTTACTGAAGCTGACGATCATCGCCGATTTTGAATTGTTCAACTGCTCGGTGAGAGCGTTCAAATCCGTCTGTTTTCTTTCTCTTGTCTTCATTTCTATATTCGCTCCTCACTCTTCTTAGACGTAAGTCAGTTCATCCATTAAAACGCCCGGACTCATCGTTGCCGCCAGATTAATTTTTTTCAAATAACGACCTTTCGCCGTCGTCGGTTTCGCTTTTATGACGGCATTTATTAAAGCCTTTGTATTTTCCGTGAGCTTCGCTTCGTCGAATGAAACTTTGCCGACCGGCGAATGAATCACGCCGGTTTTATCGACGCGGTATTCGACTTTACCGGCTTTGGTTTCCTGAATCGCCGTTTTTACGTCTGCGGTAACCGTTCCGGTTTTCGGATTCGGCATCAGCCCGCGCGGACCTAAAATTTTTCCGAGCGGACCGACTTTGCCCATCATATCGGGCGTGGCGATCAGCGCGTCAAAATCAAGCCAGCCGCCCTTAATTTTTTCAACGATGTCATCGCCGCCCGCGAAATCCGCTCCGGCATCCTGCGCTTCCTTAATTTTGTCGCCCTGCGTAACGACGACAACGACTTTCGCCTTGCCGCCCAAACCGTGCGGCAGAACAATCGTTCCGCGCACGAGTTGATCCGCCTTTCGGGGATCAACGCCCAGCCACATCGTCAATTCGACCGTTTCGTCAAATTTGGCGAAGGCGATTTCTTTAACCTTTTTAACCGCTTCATCCAGGGTATGTTTTTTACCGGCTTCGACCTTTTCGGCAGCCGCTCTGTATTTTTTTCCTTTCTTTGCCATTTATTTATGTAGGTGCGAACGAAATGCCTTTGATTTGCGAATTTTTCGCTACATTTCTCCCTGTTTATCAAAACTTTTTCGGGTTAACCTTCAATGGTCAAACCCATACTTTTCGCCGTGCCTTCAATTGTTTTCATCGCCGATTCCAGATTCGTCGTATTTAAATCCGGCATTTTCTTTTTGGCGATTTCTTCGATTTGCGAGCGCGAAATTTTACCGACTTTTGTACGATTTGCCGTTCCCGACCCTTTCGGAATGCCGGACGCTTTTCTCAGAAGGTCAGCCGCCGGCGGCGTTTTTGTTTCAAACGTAAACGAACGGTCGGCGTAAACGGTAATTACGACCGGCACTTTCATATCCGGGTCGTCGTTTTGCGTTTTGGCGTTAAAAGCCTTGCAAAACTCCATAATATTCACGCCGTGCTGACCGAGCGCGGGACCAATTGGCGGCGCAGGATTCGCTTTGCCTGCCGGGATTTGTAATTTAATATAACCTGTAATTTTCTTTGCCATAACTTTATAAATGGAAAACGGAAAATGGAAAGTGGAAAATGCGCCAAGCGGATCTTAGTTTTCCACTTTCCATTTTCCGTTTCCCATTACCCTCATTCTTCTTCCGCAAATGTAACTTTTTCTACGTCCAAGAAGTTAAGTTCGACCGGTGTCGCGCGTCCGAAAATCGTGACGGTAACTTTTAACGTCGATTTTTCTTCATTGACTTCTTCAACCTTGCCGGTGAAACTTGCGAACGGTCCCGACTTGATGCGAACCACTTCCTCAATCGCATACGAGAATTTCGGTTTCGGTTTTTCGGTCGCTACTTCGATATTATGAACGATTTGATCTACCTCGAGCTGGGTTAGCGGAGTCGGATTCTTTCCGCCCAAAAAACCCGTCACTTTCGGCGTAGATTTGATCGCGTGAAAAACGTTATCGGGAATCTTTCCTTTTTCGCCGCACTCGATTTCGACTAAAACATAGCCCGGATAAAACATTCGCTGCGTTTCAATCCGTTTGTTGCCGCGCATCTCGACGACGGTTTCCTTCGGCAGTAAAACTTCAGTAATTTGTTCGCCTAACTCCATATCGCGGATACGGGCGTTCAGGCTTTCCAAAACTTTGTTTTCGTGTCCTGAATATGTGTGGATAAAATACCACTGTCTCATTTTTAAAGTCCTTTATGCCCCGACGATTTTGTTAATTAACAAAGTCAAGAAATCTATTATATAAACCCACGCCCGGTCAACCAGGAAAAGATAAATGGCAAAAAATATGACGTTAACGATCACGATAATCGTCGTATTTCTTACGTCCTCAGACGAAGGAAAAGTGGTTTTATCCAATTCTTCGCGCGTGTGCTGGATAAATTCGCCGATGCTTTCCTTTTTTTCTTTAGGTCCGGGTTCTAATCCTGGTACCCTACCCTTATCGTCAAGGGTGTCAATTGCTTCTGACACTTTTTTATCTCCTAAAGATTTTTATGGCAGGGGTACCAGGACTCGAACCCGGACCTACGGTTTTGGAGACCGACATGCTAACCATTGACACCATACCCCTAAGATTATTTTGGATTTTAGATTCAGAATTGCGGATTGATTGGAAACTAAAACCAACTTCAATCCAAAATCTGAAATCTAAAATCCAAAATTGAAATTATTTATTTTCTCTGTGCAAACGATGGCAACGGCAGCGACGACAAAACTTATTCAACTCCAGTCTTCCCGGAGTGTTTTTTTTGTTTTTCGTCGTGACATAATTGCGCTCTTTACACTCGGTGCATTGCAAAATTATGTTATCTCTCGGCATAACTTCTAAACCTCTTTAATTACTCTACGATTTCGGAAACAGTTCCCGCGCCGACGGTTCTGCCGCCTTCTCTGATGGCGAATCTGAGTCCTTTTT
>CAXSGY010000029.1:0-69171 GCA_964237235.1 uncultured Pyrinomonadaceae bacterium | reverse complement strand
CGATAAAATCTTATCGAGGTTTTCAATTTGAGAAATTATATTGCGCCGCGTTTCGGATTTTATGCCGCCGACGGTTTTCGCCCAAGTTATATATCCCTGCTTCTGATTTTTAAGTAACAGCTTACTTTCATACAGCGCATTAACGTCCTTCGCGTTTTCTTCGCCGACCACTTTTCCCAAAAGTTCGTGCCGTTCCTCCGATGTCATTTCAGACAGTTTTTCAGGCTCAATCGTTTTGTTATTTAACGCATCAAGAAATTTTCGGGCGGCTAATTTTGGCAGACAAAATGACATAATTTAATAATTACATTGGATTGAATCAAGAAATGTGCGCCAGTCAGAAGGCTTGGGCGCGGAGACTTTGACCTGTTTTTTTATTCCGTCGGCGATTTCAGTTTTCGCTTCTTCGACAGATTTTTTCCCCAATTTCTTTTGCGCCGCCGATTCGCGGTTGGCTTGGATTTCTTTGAGTTTTACAAGCGGTGAATTCGGCTCGCGCTCCGCCAACGACCGCATTTCTTCGGCGTGTTCGCCGGAACTCGATGTTAGCGGCGAATCGGCAAGTTCTTTAATCAGTTGAGCGTCGCCGGTTGCTTCGGCGTGATTGCTCATCGTTTTGATCACTTCGCCGCCTTTTAGTCCTTCGGGAAACGGCTCCTGCCCTGTTACCACGCGGCGCATTTTATCGGGATCATCGTTCAGAACTTTGGCGGCTCGTTCCGCCTGATCTTTTATTTCGCCGTTCGATGTTTCCGGCTCTACCGCGGCGCGTCCTTCGGATAGTCGTCGGTCAGAGATTTGCGACGCTGCTGCTTTCGGCTCAATTTGTGCAGCATTATCATCACCCGGCTGACGTGCTTCGGATCGGTTTTCTCGCCGCGAATTTTGGTTGAATAAGCCGAACTGCTCGGTCGGCTCGGCAACGGTGTTTCTTTCATAACTTCTGACTGCTCCTTCGAGAACGGATTCCGCACTCGGTCTGTTCGTTTCTCCAAATAAATTCTGCTGGTTGGGATTGCCGATTTCTTCGACGGCTGATAAATAATTATCAAGAATGCCGCGAATGGCTTTCGCGCTTCTTTTATGAAAATCGAAAACCTGCATCAGACGCGACTGCAAAGATGTGGTTTCCGTCCCGAACAGATTGCCTTGCTTGATATAATCGTCAATCGAGGTTCCCGCGTCTTTCAGACTCGCATACTTTTCCATCGCCTTGCCCAAATCCGGCGCGATGTCGAATTCTTTATATCTTGTGCCTTCTCTCGCCGCTTCTTTTAACGCCGCGAGATGTCCGCTCTTGGCGAGCAGCGCGTTCGTGATGTTTTTAACATTATTGTCGGTTGATTCGGACATTCGCTGAATCGCCGTCAGTCCGGCTTCCGAGTCGCCGAACGCGCGGGCGAAAATCGCATTTCTAACGCGGGCAACGCCTTCTTGTGAAAGCGAGCCGTCGGGCATCTGCAAAGTTCCGCGCTCAGTTGACGGAACGGTCTCGACAAAACCGCGCACGAAATCTCTGTTCGCTGCGCCGTGAATCGTGCCGTCGTCGGAGGCGACGAACTTATTCATCAGGTCGCTTGGCAGTCTTTCCGCGTCCGCTTTCGCGCGTTCGGTCGCCGACATCTGCGCCGTCGCCGATTCGTTCGCTTCTTTGGCGAAGTTCGGGAAATCTTTGATTTCGTTCGGGTCTAAAATACCGACGTAAACCGGTTGCTTCGCATCGCTCGCACCTTTCGATTTAGCGAACTCGGAATACTTCTTCGAGCCTTCATTGTCCAAATTATAGGCTTCACGAATGCCTTCGGTTCTGCCGTTGCCGGAGATGACGGCATATTTTGTTTGACCGTCGGGCATCTTGACCGGAGCGACGAGCGGGCGACCGTCGGACGCTTTCGGAGAATCACCTAAAAACTCTGGATTTAATTTGTTGGCAATTTCCGAGATTTGCGCTTTTGACGCGGCGCGTGAACGGTCGCGCGGTTGGAATTCCGGCGGATAGTTTTCGTCGAGTGAAGTCAACAAATCCGATTGGTCAACAACTTTCGGCTCAATCGCCGCCTTTGTTCCGCGCTCGGTGAAGACGTTTAATTTTGCAGCAAGGTTCGGGCGTTCCGCGTAGTCAACTCGCGCCTTTGGTTTCTCGGTTTCCGCTTCCTGCAATTTTTGTTGTGGCGATTGGTCTAATAAATTATTAGAACGCTCCTGCACATTATTAGAAGTTAGGCGGGAGTCAGAGCTACCTATTTCCGAACCGGAACTTGATATTTCATTTTCTGCGCGAATTTCATCGCCCGTTTTGAGATTTTCGTTAATCGGTCTATTTTCAATCCGCGAATTGACAACTTCGTCGGTCGGGACGATTTTAGACGCGGCATTTTCGCCAAATCTGTTTTTGTCCAATTCGGCTTGCTTTCCGGCAACTTTCAAATCTTTCGGCGATAATTTATCCACCGAATTGTCAGAGACTTTCGAGGCGACGAGTTCGTTTCCCGCTTTATCGGTCGTCACGAGAGCCGAACCGCCGGAAGTGTCGGCGAATTCTTTCGCTTTACCGCCGATTAAATCCATCGCGTTAATTTTGCCTTCACCGATTAAACGAATGGCTTTACCGCGTCCGAACGTGCCGAGATTATTTTCGGCGAAATAAGTTTGCAGCTTTTTCTCATTAACAACTAAAGTGTCGCCCGTTTTGGTTTCCGCCGGAAAGAATTTATTTAGATCAATTTCCGGCACATTTTCGCCTTTCGGGTAAAGCACGGCGACGGCGGAAGTGTTTTTGTCGGCAAGCGCGGTTTCCTGCGCGGCTAAAGTTACAGCGCGCTCCGGCATTGGTTTGCTTTTTGATTGTAAAACGTCCGAATTCTGCAAATTTAGCTCTGTCGTCGCCGTCGCATTTTCGCTGTCGGCTGTCGGTGTTTGCTGGGTTTCCGCCGCCGCCGTGATCGGATTTTGTTCGGGTTTCGTCTCTGCCGCCGTCGCCGAAGTTTTCGGCACGGTCGGTTTGGTCGCCAGTTCGCTCTGAATCGCCTCACTCGGCAGATTCTTGCCCGTCAAATCATAGACATCAACCGCGCCGTCTTTGTTCAATGCAAAACCGTAATCTTTGAATTCGCCGTTCCTCCAGTCACGGATGACCTTGCCGGACAAGTCTTTTACTTCGCCGAGCTTTTCCCTGCCGCCCAAACCGACATCGAGAATCAGCATCTTCAACGCTTCGAGTCCGGCATCTTTATTGTCCGCGCCTCCGGCTTTGGCGGCGAGAAAGCTGCCGCCCGTGACCGTCCCGACGCGCACGCCGTTTCCGGCAACCCAGCCGACGAGATTTTTGGCGGCATCTTTGGTCGCGCCATTGACGATGCCGTTCTCCAGGGCTTTGCCGAGCGCGCTGCCGCCTTCGAGCATTCCGCCGAAAACCGCTCCCTTTGCCGCGTCCGCGCCGGCACTCGTCAAAGTGTTGCCGCGTCCTAAACTTTCCGTTCCCGACAATATCGCCGAGGATAAAACGACGTTGCCGCCCGAGAGAGCGGTCGCGCCGATGAATTTCGGCAACTCGACTGCCTGTTTTCCTAAAAAGTTAGCGATTTTGCCGCGCACCGGAGCATATTCGCTCGACGCGGTATCAATAATCTCGCCGCCTTCGCCGATGTTTCTGAGCAATCGTTCGACCGAATCCGAGTTATTCGGAGCATAGCCGAGATACGAGAGCGCGGAGTTTGCCGCGCCTTCCGCAACACGGTGAATCGGCTCGAACCGCGCGAGTCCGGCGAGCTGATACGAAGTCGAACCGAGCGCGCCGACAGCTCCGCCGACGGCGTTGCCGACATCTTCAAACTGCGTTCCGGCGGCGGCGTTGTTCAAGCCGTAACCGATTTGTTTCAAGATGTCGTGCGATTCGGGCGAGAGTTTTTCATCTTCGATCTTTTTGAGCCGCTGATATTCTTCTTCGACTTCCGCATTTGTTCCGCCGGAGAGCGGCGAATTATAGATATTATTTTCGGCTTGGCGGCGCAGTTGTCCTTCCGGCGTGCGGTCGGTTTCCATTTGACGAAGTTGCGCGATATTCTGCTGATTCTTCTCCAAGCCGCCTTCCAAATTATTTTCTTCGAGTCCGACTTGAGCGCGGACGGCGGGATTGACCAAATCGTCGTTGACTGACGACTCGTTGCTTCGACGCTGCAAAATTTCATTGACATCGGCGAGCGGAATGTTTATTTCGACCTGGGCGTTGCCTTTGCCTTTTTTTAATGCCGCTACGTATTTCGGCAAGTCCTGGTTATTGATTGAGCCGTAATACTGCGCCTTTTTCGTGGCAACGTAATTATTAATCTCGTCGTTCGTCAAACCGTATTTTGCCGCAACGGGACTGATTGCGCTTTTCAAAAGATACTCGTTCGCCGTCATATTCGCGGGCTTTTGTTCCAAATCAACCGTCGCGCCGCCTGCGCTGCCTTTCGATAAAACTTCCGCGTCGTTTTTCGCTTCGATGCCTGGCTTTTCTTTCGGCGAAACACTTTGATTCTGTTCGGCGGCAACCGGCGCGACGACGTTCGGCGAAGCTCCGCCGACAACATTCTGCGACTGGTCGCTCGTGATATTGACGTTGCCGAAGTTGTTGTTTTGAGCGAGTTCGTTATGAAACTGCGCTCTGGTGTCGTGCGAGTCGGTCAGATTCGCATTCTCAAACTTATTTTTATAATCGAGCCACGTTTTATAATCCGCGTCCGATTCGGCGGGCGCGATATTTGGCTGAATTTTCTTTTGAGAAGCGACAACTTTTTGAACGGTCGGCGGCACTTTCGGCGCGGTTTTTTCCGGCGCGGGCGCAACAGGCGCGAGCGGATTCGGCGCGGGAATCGTGCCGTCCGTTATTCCCTGCACATCAGCGTCCGGCGCGATGTTCATCGGCGGCGCGGGCGCGTTCGGCGGCAAAGTGACCGGCTGTTCGGCAACCGTTGCGGTTTCAGGCTGCGGAGCTAAAACCGGCGGATTCTCTTTCGGTAATGGCGCGTTGTAGGTCGGATAAGTCGGCTGCGTTCCTTTCGGAATCGGCAAACCGGTTTTCAAATCGGTATCAACCCGAACGTCTTCGGCTGGCGCGGTTGAATTATTAGCCGCAAATTGGGATAAATCCGGCAAATCATTTTCATCTTTGCCACTGTATTTGGACAAGTCCGGCAATGTGCCGAGTCCTAAAGATTTGGCGCGGTTCGCCCACTTCGCGTTATTGGCGACGCGAAATTCGGAGTCCGGCGAATTATACGGCGCGTCGGGCGAATACTTGATGTATTTCCTTAAATTCTCTGAAGCATCGTAAGTCGAGATATTCGGATCGCGCAAGTTTTTGTTGATGCCCTGCCATTCGGGATTATCGCGCATTTCCTTGTCGGCGAAACGAACCATTCCGCGCAACTCATCGTCATCGTTTTTGCCGTAAACGCCTTCGCTTTTTAGATAATTGTCGAGCGCGTCTTTTCGACTTCCGTTCCACGAAATAATGCCGCGATTTTCGATTTTGCCACGCCCGTTTGTAAAACTCGCCGGATCAACGTGACCGCCGAAAATAGTATTTCTATTCCAACCGTTTTCGCGTCCGACATCGCCCAAAAAAGATAGGCGGGCGTTTTCAGACCATCCGAGTTTGGACGCTTCATCGTCAACGACGCGGGCGACGGATTCATCGCCCTGCGGTTTAGGTTGTTTAATCGCAAATTTGGAAAGGTCTGGTAAGTTGCCGTCCATTAGTCGTTAATTTTTCCCCCGTTACTTTCGACGATTTGTTTAATTTCGGCATCGGTCTTGCCGCCGAATGCTGCGCGAATATTTGCTAATTTATAAGACTGCCCCGAATATTTGCCGGTTTTGCTGACTCCGCCCGAAACTTTCGTTGCCTGAATCGGCGTAAAAGTTAATTTCGCCGGAGCTGTCGGCATCAGTTTTTGCAACTGGTCGGCTTTCTGTTTGCCCGCGTCGCTTTTGCCGAGTTCGGTCATTAAATCGCCGTTCAATTTTGTATTTTCATCAAGCAGTTTGTTGTAGCGAGATTCAGCGGCATCTCTCGATTTGTTCGCCGCTTCGACTTCTTCTTTGGATGAATCGGAATAATCTTTAGCATTGATGTCGTTGATCTGGCTGAGCAAAGACTGTCCCGCCTCGAAGTTTTTACCCATTTGAGCATTGATGCCGGACACGTTTCCGCCGAGCTGCGTCAGATTCGCGTCGTTGCCGATAATCGTGGACATCACGTTATTGACCTGCGATTGATAGGTTAGTTGGTTCTGGACGTTCTGGCGGTCAACTTCTATTTGTTTGGTAGTGTTGAATTCGTTTGTTTGCTGTGTTCTTTGAGCGTTACCGGCGGCTAAAGTCGCGCCCGGCACCAATACTTGTTTCGCTTTGACTTTAATAGTGTTGCCTGATTGCGGATCAATCCAATCAACCATCTGTTCGCCCGGCGCGATTTCCTGTTCGCCCGTGGTCGGATTGACGACCGGCTCATTTGCGCGCATTTTGCCCGTCGAGTCAGGTTTAAGAAATTGCTTCCAGATTTTACCGTCTGAATCGGTGAATAATTTTGCCTCACCGCTCTTGATGTCGGCTTGATGATTAATAATATCAAGCCGATTGTTTTGCTTTTGACTCTCGACTTCCACTCGATTTCGTAATTTCTCACGCTCCAATGTTGGTTTATCAAGAACATTTTCCGCCTGTGCGTTTCTCAAACCGCGGGCAGTCTCGCGGTCCGCCAGTGAACCGGCGCGGTCAATGTCTCGATCAATACTCGCAAGATTGTCTTTCTGCTCTTGAATATCGTCTTCTTTACCTCTGAACAGATTGCGAATGCCGCCGCCTAACGTTGCTCCGATTTGATAACCCAGATCAGCCTGCGAGTTTCCCGTGCGTTCTAATTGACGGTTCGCATTTTGCGCGCCCGCAAAGAAGTTGTGCAGCTTCGAGTCGTCATCTTCGATTGTGCGGTTCGCCTCTTCATTGCGTTTGTAAATTAAATCTTGGATTTCCTGTTCACGCGGCAAGAGCGGGCGCGCAGTGAGTTGTGTCGGCGCGTCATCAATACTGCCGCTCAGACCGTTGCCAAGATAATTGTCCGGCGAATCGTCAATCGAACCGCTCAAGCCATTGCCGAGATAATTATCAGGTGTGGTCGGCTGAGTCGGCTGCGGCGCGGAGAATCGAGCGCGCAATTCTCTTTCGCTGGGTGTGAACGTTTGCTCGCCGTCCGGCTGATAACCCTGCAAGCTCGCATCAATCGGCGGCGGGTTGCTCGGCGCGCTGAATTGGGCGCGTAACGTTTGTTCGCTCGGTGTCAGACGCGGCGCGTTTTGCGGAAACGTCGGCGAGGTGCCGCCGTCGCTCACGAGCGGCTTGATGCCGGAACTTGTTATGGCACGGGTTTGCGTCGGCGTTCTAAACGCCCGTCGGTTCATTTGTCTGAAAATCGTATCTCTAATATCTGCCATTATCGTTAGCTTCCTTAAAAATCTATCTCATTGAGATTTCTTAAATCTTTCCCTTCGCTACGCCGAGACCGAAATTTATACCGCCGCCGATTACTCCGTTCCAGAAATCCGCGCTGTTTTCGGTGTTCGTCCCGGTTGAAGTGCCGCCGGTCGTGACAAGTTGCGGGGCGCGGGCGTTTCGCAAAGCGAGGTATTTACCAAATCGCGCCTGGTTTCTTTGAAAAGCGTCCTGCTCCATCATTTGTCCTTGATTTTGTTGAATCTGGTTTGCGCCCGCATAGCGCATTGCGGCAGCGGTCTCCGGCGAGTAATCCGCGCCGAACGTATTATCAATATGATTATTGAGCGTTTTTAATTGATTCGCCGCGTTGTATTGAATGGACGGATCGGGCGCGTCTCCGGCGGCAAGTTCGGCGTTAAGCTGCAAATCTTCCGGCGTTGTCGGCGCGGTCACAAAAGCGTGATTTACTGTATTGCTGGATTCGGATTTAACCTTCTTTTTCATAACTTTATTCAGGCGATTTAAAATCAAAAGCCGCTTCAAGATGTCTTTCCGACACGTTTGAAGCGGCTTGGTATTACAAGATTCGGTTGTTGATTGAAATCAGTCAGATTTCAGTTTAATTATAATATAGAACTATTGAAAACTTATAATTATTTTATGAAACACTATTTTAGCTTTATTCGGAAAAATTCATCTACCAACGTCGCGCCGCCCGTCAAACAAATTCCGACGAAAAATTATATTTACTGGAAAAAAGATGATGTAAACTTTGAGAAAAAAAATATTGACGGAGAAAACTTTTTCTTCTTTTACACTCCAAGCTTTAATCTTGCCGTGCGCGTCGTTGATTCACAGACTTTGTATTATGCAGAAATTTTCATCAACAACATCTCTAAAAATAAACGGATAAAATTTAACCCGAACGAATCAAGAATCGCTGTTTTTGAAAAACGAACCGATAAAACGCCTGCGGAGTTAAAGCCTTACACGCCGGAACAACTCGGCGGCATTGCTGATATTTCAGAGTTGTTTCCGCGAACTAATACGGTGTTTGCCGGAGAGGACATTATAGGCAGAATATATTTCCCGAAGAAAAAAGGCGAGTATATGTATATTGGGATTAAAATTGGCGACAAACTTTATATTAAAGGTTTTGATTTATAGTTCATTCTTTTGGGAATTATCCACACACTACCGCTTTTTTCCATTCTTCTCAAAATAAGTTTGTTTGACGCAAAAACAATGAAACCTTGATGAAAAATCAGCCGTTTTTAATCTTCCGTATTTTTCGCTCGCGCAGAATTTCCGCTTTCCGGCGCGACTGTTTTATCACACTCGGAATCGCTGTATTAATGCTTTCGATGGTTTCCAAATCGTCAATCGTCTCGACGATATTTTTGAGCAAATGATAACAATACTGGACTTGATTTTTGGCTTTTAGAATGTCGAGCGCGCTTGCCGGAACCCGTTCATTTTCCCTGGATTTCATACTCAATATAAATTATAGAACGGTTAAAAATATTATTCTATGTAGCTCATAGAAGGATCGAAAATAACAAAAATTCCTTGGTAATCGCTTTTGATCGGATTGTTCGCATAAGTTTTATGAAAGGCGAAAATGTCTCCGATTTCAGAAACGTAAAAATCGCGCTCGAATTGAATCGGATCGTCGAATTCGGAGAAATCCGCCGCGAATAAGCCGAAATCTTCGATGAACGAAACGAATCCGGCGCGTGAAAATTTGATCGGCAAATTGAAATCGTATTCGCCTCGGGAGAGCGGCGTGAAAGTTTCGACCAAGGTCATTCCTTGATGATAGAAAAAGTGAAAAGTTAGATCGGCAAATAACTTTCCGTTTTCAAACGGATATTGAAATTTCACGCTGCACCGGTCGCAGGCGCGCTCGAATTTATGCGGTCCGGTTTCGGTGATTTTGAGCGGCAGAGACCGAAACCATTTTTGCCTTTCCGTTAATTCCATTTTAATAGCCTCCCGATAAATCCGGCGAATAATAATCGTCGTCGTCGTCGAACGGCGAATCGGGCAGCTCGCCCGCGGCGCGCATCTCGCGCTGAAGCATCATCTCGTTCATCTGCAACGTCAGACTGTTTGAAAAGCCCATCGTTTCCATTGACGGTAGTTCAACCTCGCCCTGCATCGAGACGGGAAGCCTTTCCTGAAGCCGCTGCCGGTAACGCTCGGCTGAACTGAGCGGAGTTGCAAAAGTTATAAATTCCGCGACGATCATTCGCAGGCAGTCGGCGACCGCGCCGACTTTGGTCGGTTCACCGCGGTCGTTATAACCCCAGGTGGCGAGTTCCTGCCGGAGCGAAGTCATTCCCGTTTCGTCGAGTGCCGACAAAGTCTGCGCGTCCGGCACAAGCAGATAAAGATTCGCCGCCTGCTCAAGCCGATTCGATGGATGAGCGGTGCCGTTCGGCATAAAATACCAATTCATCTCGGTCAAGCCGGTCTGAGCGTCGCCTTCAAACACCGCGACGCTCACGTTTAATTTTTCGATGATCGTTTGCTGAAAATGAGCCGAATCGGGATGCAGCCAGACGGTCGTATTTTCAAAGCTCGAACTTTCGCAGTAAATATAAAAAGCCTTCTCGAGCCAGTTGAAAAGCCGGTGATAATTTCCGTCATACGCTTTGTATTCGGCGAAAACGAACAGGTTTTCTTTGAGTCCCGTATCTTGGGCGGCGCGCGCGGCGAGTAGAGCCGAAGACGGGCGCGAAGCGTCGGCACTGATTTTCACGCCCGCGTAAACCGTCCAATTTTTGGGAATCTTCAAAAGCAATTTCCCGTTTTTCTCAAACGGGAAAAGATGCGCGAAAGTCGAGTGCGGCAACACATTGCGCGACGGCTTAAAGTTCGCGGCGATTAAACCTTTAATCAAATTTTCGTAAAGTTCGTTATACATATCCGAACCGGCATCAACCGGGTCTTTGAATGTCGAGAGCGGAAAGTCCCTCAAAGCGGTGATAACTTTTTTATTCCATTTTTCCTCTTCGGGCAGATCGTCGTCCGAAACGAATTCGACATTGCCGGCGTTGACCGCCTGGCTGAAATTAATCGCGCGCATTTGTTTTGAACCGGAAACGGGTTTGGCGACGACCGTATGATTTTCAAGGTGCTGCGTCGTTACCCACGCCTCGAATTTACCCGCGCTCGCCGGATCCTGCGGAATTCTGACCGTCACGTCGAAACCGTCGGTGGCGGCGACGGTTTTTTGTTTTTGCAGCCGCCGCGCCGAATCGAGCTGCTCGACGACGGCGTGAAAAACGGTCACTTTTCCGTCGGCGCGGATGCCGCCGAGCATTCCGACCGTGTAATCGCCGCCGTCCTGTGTGGCGGCGTTATCCCACGCGCGGACCAGCGCGACGCATTCAGCGCGCCGCGCCGCGGCTTCGGTCGGCGGGATATAAGAAATCTTCTTCACATTGAAAAAGTCGCCTTCTTCGGACGACGGTCTGCCCTGAAACATCGAATTCCAGGTGGTTTTATTTTTTCGCTTATCGGCGTAATAATCCGCGCCGCGCCGTTCCGAGACGAACTGACCGGGTGAGCGGTTAATCGGGTCGGTGAATCTTTGTCCGGTTTCTTCGTGAAGGTAATCGCCGTCGGCAATAGAAGCGTAACGCCAGTAATCGAAAATGCCTTTGTCGAGTAAATATCCGGCTAAATCCTGAACGTGGTAACGGTGAAACATCGCAAAGACGTTCGAGTAAAGCGACAGGCGCGAATTGACATCGTTTTCCCAGAACGCCTGCAATCTTTTCCTGATCGTTTCCGAATAAGCGTCCGTAACCGTCGCATACGGGTCATCAATAATCAGCGTGTCAAAACCGCTGCCCGTAATGCCCGACTGCAAACCGACGGCTTTGAAAGAATACTGACCGTCGTTCAGGTCAAGACGCGCGAAAGTTGACCATTTTTCTTTGGAAACTTTGTCGGGAATATGCCCGTCGCGGTGCGGGAAAATATCCTTGTGAATCGGCGACTGCAAAATCTTGATGACGACCTCGGAATGATCTTCGCTTCGGCTGATATTGTAAGTTGATAAAACGCTGCGGTGCAGCGGTTCGTGTCCGAGAATCCAGGCGTTGAGAATCTGCGCCTGGATGACGCTTTTACCGAGCTGGCTTTCGGCGTGAATGATGGCGAGGGAGCGCGCCAGATGGCGATTTTCGCAAGCCTGCTGCAACCGCTGACAAAAATCTCGTTGCCAGCGGTCGGCTTTTAATCGCTTGACGCGCTCGAAATACTCAACCAATGAAATTTGCACGGTAAAAGGTTGCGGCGCGGTGTCGAGATATTCGATGTCGCGCCGCGAAACGCTGACCGTCTGCGGATTATAAGCGAAGAAACGGTCGTACTTTTCATCGCGGGTCGGTTTAATCGTCTTCATAAATTTATTGAACCAATTCGCTCGAAAGTTTAACTCTCAAATCGGGTTTGATTTTGTCGGCATATTCCCGGAGAAAGATGGTCAGTTCGGTCTGGTAATCGGTTCCCTGATCGGCGGCGACTCGCTCGATTTGTTTTTTCAATAATCCGAGTTCGTCGCTTTCATTTATTCTATTTTCCTGGTAAAGTCCGCGCACTTTGGCGACCTTATCCAGCACAAGATCGGTTGCCCTGATCGCGTCGAGGGCGAAGGAGCGCGCATCAGTTTGCTTCAGAACGCTCGTTTGCGGTTCGATCTGAGGACGAGAAGTAGCGATCCAGTCGAGCAAATCTTGGAGTTTGGCTTTCTCTTTTTTATTGCCGCCGTTCTTAATCGCATTGTGCAGATTGAAATAAATTACCTCTATTTCAGCGGCGTGCGCCATCAAGGTAATCTGTCCGGTTTCAGGATCGGTCAAATAATCTTCCGCGGCGATTCTGAGTTTTTTTGCAAATCGTAATTGCTCACGGATTTCCTCGTAATGATCAATCGCGTTCTCAATTTTTTTTTCCTTGACCAGAGCTTGAATTTCAAGTTTCAAACAATTATTGGCGTGTCTTTGGACTGAATCGTGATGTTTTTCATCGCCCAGAAATTGACGCGAAATGACGCGAAATGACACAGGTCTGTTAATGGCGGAATTTATCTCTTTGACTCGTTTGTCAGAACAAACCGAGCATTTGCGCCCGGTCGATTTCTTCGCGTTCGGTTGGATCGGTTGTTTGCTTTTACTCATAATAAATTATTCCTTCGCCATTAAAAACGATTTCAAACTGCGCGCGCCGGGCGATTTTTCGAGTTCCAAATCGGCGATTCGTTTATTGAGATTCTCAATTTCCGATTTGAAAAATGATTGCGCGTCGGCGAGCGCGGCATCGCGGTTCGTCTGCAGCGCGGCGACGGAAGCAATTTTCAAACCGAACGCGCAAAGATATTCGCCGGTCCGACGAAAGCCGGTGGACGATCTGACTTCGCGGCTCGCATCGTCGAAGAAATGATAAGTCGCCGACGGATCGTAAACCGTGCCGTCAGCGGTCAAGATTTCCGGTTCGACGGGCGCGTTCTTCGGCATCGCCTTAATGCCGGTTTTGGCTTTTGTGTCGAGTGTGTAATCTCGATTAAATTCTGCTGTTTTCATAAATTTATAAACTTTGATTTATCAAATCGAATTCGGTCTTTTAGTTCGCCATCGTTTCGAGCAGTCGCGCGAACCACTTTTGAGTAATTTCGCAGACGGCTTCAAAACGCGCGTCGCGCTCGTTGATTCTGGCGATAAACTCTTTCAAAAGTTTTGGCTTTGCCGCGAATAAATATTTCGCCAGAAGTGCCTGCTGCAAAGTGCAGAGAACGGCAGTTTTGTTGATGGTTAAAAATTCTGCCTCGGCTGCATTGTGATTGCCGCGGATTTCAAAATTATCAATCGAAACTTCAAACGACACGCCGGCAGAAATCATTCGGTTTAACCACGCGATTAAACTTTCCGAGCCGGGCGTTTTAGTTTCGTCAGCTTTTGTCAGTGCCTGATTTAGATATTTTTCATTTTCGCCGAGTAGAGTAGTATCAAAAGTATCAGAAGTCTTTTTTTGGGTCGTAATCTGATCTTTTGATACTTTTGATACTGCCTTACCCGGCGTATTTGAAAAATTCGTTTTTTGTAGAAACTCAGTGTAATAATTTTTCATTTCAGCTCCGGGTGAATGTAATATACCGTTTTCGGTCGGTGTCCGTCGTTGACCGTAACCGCTTGCAAATATCCATATTCGGTCAAAATTTCCAACCCGTTTTGCACATCCTTCGGTTTCGAGAGCTTCGCCCAGTGTTTGCCGTAAATGTCCCGCGCCGTAAATTCATCTGACAAGCCCTTCGTTTCAACCTTTTTCAAAATTTCGCGGGCGACATCAAATTCCGATAATTCGCCGAGTTGGTAAATTCTTTCGGCGTGTGATTGGAGAAACGCACACCAAGCTGCGGCGCGTTGCGCGTTCTCTAAACTAACGTCAGTTTTTTGACCACCGCTCACGCTGTCGAGTAGATGAAAAATTAAAGCGAGCGATGGCATCAGGCTGCGGTATTTGGCAATGTGCGATTCAAACGCCGAAGTTTCGTAAACGCCCGAGCGCAATTCCGTTTCCAGTGCGGTCAGCCAGTCCTGAAAGAAGATTTGCGCTTCCGCGTCGAACTGCACGAAAAACCCGCCGCCGAACTCTTCGGCTAACTGTTTCGCGCCGACTTCATTCGGGTCCAACTTAAACAATCCGCGAAAACTTTCTCGTGCCGTCTCGCGCCCTTTCGGCAAGCGGTCGGTGAAAGTATATGCGGTCGGTTTGTTTGGATAAACGAGCATCTGAAAACGCTGAATCAAGCCGTCGTCGCCGGAACCTTCGAGCGCGCCGCGCAAATACGGTTCGAGCATCGCCGGTTGAATCGTGCCTAAAATGGAAAGCGTTAAATTTTTGACCGTCAGCGAGCCGCGGGCGATGCGGTCAATTTTCGTCGTTTCGCCGCCGTCCCAGCATTCGAGGTAAAAAGCGCGGTCTCCTTCGCGTCCCGCTCGCTCGAGTCCGCGAAACCAGCCGGTCAGTTCGTCCCGGATTTGCAGGATGCCGTTTTCGTTTTCATTGAGTAACTCACCGAGCTTTTCGACCGTCGCGTCGGAAGTCGAGAGTCGCCTCTCTTTCGGCTCTTCGATTTGAAGCGATTCGTATTTTGCGCGCAGGCTGCTTTTGTCCGCATTTTTGCCGCGCATTTCTTTCTTTAAATCGGCTTGCTTTGCTTCAGCAAATTCCTTTTCAAACGCGGCATCTTTTATCTCGCGCTCAAAGATGCCGCGTTCTTCGTTTTCGATTTCCCGAAAGAAAAACATTCCCTCTCGAACTGCCGGGCTTTTCAGCAGACTCGGCACGCCGACGACCCCGCCCCACAAATTTGGCGTAACCTGCCAGACATCCATTTTCTTCGGGCGAATTCTCACTTTGTTGCCGATCAAAGCAGATGCCGCAACCATCGCCGCAACAGTCGGAAATTCGAGCGGACATTGCAGACGGTCGGCGATGTCGGAAAGCCATTCGCGCCACGATTCAGGCAAAAGTCGTTCGTCAAGCGACGGCGCGGCTTGCGCCCGTTCCGGCAAAGGAACGGGCGCGGCGGTAAACTTTATTTCTCCGGCGGACGGAAGCGCGGTAACGACAACCGAAGACTTTTTCGCTCTACCGTTCCTCGATTGCTCAAGTGTTTGAATAAGAACAGGATTGGCTGTCATTGATTTTCCTCCGTGATTCTTGATTTGAGTTTGAACGGTCGCCTATCGTGCGGATGCCGAAAAACTTTTAGTTCGGCAATCAAACCGCCCCGGTGAATCGGCACGAGAAAACCATTTCTGATTATCGAGCCGCTAACGTCGAGCCGCACGGCACGATGAATAAATCCGCGCCCGTCAGCGGCACGCACTTCGACAAATCCGTCGCACCGAAGCAGCATCTTTCGACCGAATTCCTTCTGCAGTTCGACACAAGTCAGAGCGTTCAATGTCAGACCGGGCAATCCGACAATGCGATCATCAAAGATGGAATTCGTTTCGTCAGTTTCCTCAAATGCGTGATGAAGTGCTACCGGAACGTCGCGCTCGACTTCATAATCTCGGAAGTATTCTGCGTCACGGACAATTTCCTGTTCCTGTTCGTTAATTTCTGTCGTTGTAAATCCGTGTTCGGAGATGAGCGCGGACTTGGTTAGCGGGTGCAAAATGAACGGCAACGGCGCGCCGGTTTTCTTCGACCGAATTTGCAGACCGGCAAGCAGATCGAGCAGTCGGTCGTAAATTCGATGTCTGGTTTCCGCGTCAATTTGCGGTGGCGCGGCGATGCGCGCCGTCGGTTTGAACGACGGCGCGCTGTAAATAATTTTCGGGGTTTGAGTTGCGGTCTGAATCATACTCGCACCTCCGCCTTTTCGTTTTTATTTCTGGCGGCGTTGGCTGTCGCCGGGAATTCGCGCACGATGAACTCGACGCGCTGTTGGCAATTTTGACAGAATCCATCAACAGCGAATTTATGATAATCCGAGCCGCATTTTCGGCAGGCGAAAGATTGACCGAGGCGAGCAGGCTGATTATAATAAGAAACGTCGAAACTTTTATTTTTGCTGCCCGCAAAATAGTTTGGATATACGCCGGTGTTCATAGCACCGGCTCTTTTATTGTGCATATATACTCCTCTAATTTTCGGCACACGCCGGAGATTCACGACCGTCGGGTCGCTACGGTTAATATTTTATTGTCGGGATTTTTCGGGAGAAAAAGTTTCGGCTTCCAGAGCGAGTTCGCTGTGTGTTTTGCGCTTTCCGTCGCTGATAAACTTTAAAAGTTCAGAGCGTCGGAAATAGAGGTCTTTGCCCTGTTTGAAATGAGGAATTTTTCGTTGGTGACAGAGCGAGTAGATCGTCGGCACAGCTTTGCCGCCCGCGAATGAATTTTGTTTTCGGTTTGAAGCCGACGTTAGCGCGTCGGCTCTGTTATTTTGTGTCATTATTTTTCTCCTTCTTTCTCGTTCAGGTAATTTTTTAAATCCCGATTTAAGATCAGCACACGCCGCCCAAATCGCTTAACTTTCAAATTTCCGGCAGCAATCTCGTTCCGCACGTAGGACTTGGAAAGAGTGGTAGCCTCGCTTACTTCTTCGACCGAATAAGCCAATTTTTCTCGCGTCTGCGCTATGTCTAAATCCATAATATTTCTCCTTTTGCATAAGTGATTCATTTAACTAGCATTGTGTTCTTGATGGGCTTATGATACTTAGTCATAGCTAGTAATACAAGCAATCTTTGAATTCTAATTCGTTATTTCTTTAACACAATTGGAACTATAAAATACTTATGCGAAAAAAGAGTGAAATTTCAAATACTGGAGGCGACGAAATTGGTAAAGTTGCCGAAACAAACAATAAACCGCCCAGAGAGCTGCGGAGATTTATCAAGCTGTCCAACCTTGTCCCAAATAGTGCTGAGATAGATTTTTATGCGTATGATTTAAAATTCACCGAAGAAGAATTTGAGAATCCGTATCTATATTTTGTTTCAAACTGGTCAGAGAAACACAATCTACGACAATACCCGAAACTTTTTAGATACTTGGCATTCTTGGCAAAAAGGGGAACTTGGTGGCAATCCGCTTTTCACGAATTCAAGGAAATTCGTAGATTTATTATAGTATTTGTTGAAATTACTGAAATGTATCAAGAAGTCCAGCAGAAAAAATTAGAATGCTTAAAAATGCTCGAAGATAAAAGAGGATCACTTCCTAATTTTTTGTATGAAACATCAACGGATCTGTATACAAATATTACCGGCGATTTTCATCTTTATTACGGGCAGGAAAGACTGCGCCAACATCTGTCGCCTGATAAGATGTCCTCTCTTGCAATTAATTTGTTTGACCGGCAATGGAAAGAAAAAGCCGATAGGTTAAGCAAAGAACTTTTTGAAATTACGACCGGCTTCGTTTCTCTAAAGATGAATGAAAATCATAAGGGGAATATATCCGTCGGTAGATTTTCAGACATTATTGAAGAGACTGATTTTAGAAGGTTTAAAAAATGCCTCGCCTGTTCAAATGCTTTTTGGGCTTATCGTCTAAACGCTAAATTTTGCTCTAAAAAATGTTCGAATAAATATTATCAGCGACAGCTTCGCGCCAATCCTGAAAGGCGTGAGGAGAGAAATTTCCAAAGAAAAAAAACTTATCAAAGCAAAAAAGAACAAAAGATCGGTAAAGGGAAATCTAAAAATTAGCAATTTTTAAGCGCGCCGATTATATTAATTTCTGACTTTCAACAAATAAAATTGATGTCTGTTTTCAAGAGATATAAAGGATTGAGAATCAAATCGTCGCATCCGAAATACAAAGCGGCGAAATGGTGCTGCGAATTTTTTCTCGACGGAAAAACATACAAGAAAAGCATTTCCGACGCGCAGAATAAAAAGGAAGCCGAAGACTTCGAGCGCGATTATCGCAAATCAATTAAAGGCGGAACCGAGACCGTTTTTGCCGATACGACGAACTTCAAGGATTTCGTCGCCCAGATCTATTTACCTTATGCGAAAAACAACAACGTCAATTATAAAAATAAAGTTTTCGAGACCAACCGGCTCGTCGGATTTTTCGGCGATTATCGCTTGAAAGCCGTCACGCCCGAATTGATCGAAAAATTCAAAACTGCGCGGTCGAGCGAAAGCGTTCGCTGTCAGAAATGCCGGAACGGGAAAAAGCACGTCTGCGATTTGTCGAAAGTTTCGGCTTCAACCGTCAATAAGGAATTAACGACGCTCTCGAAAATTTTAAGCCTCGCCGTGCAGAATAAAAAGATCGCCGACAATCCGAAACGGTTTGTGCCGAACCTCGCCGAAGCCGAGCCGCGCGAAAGATTTTTAACTCCTGCGGAAAAGGAAAAGCTCTTTGCCGTTTTGCAGGATAATGAGCAGCTGCTGGCAATCGTGATGATCGCCATTTTAACCGGTTGGCGGCGCGGTCAAATACTCGGTTTGCGAAAAATCTCGCTCGACGATTCGAGGCAAAGCGCAACAATCGGCAAATCGAAGCGGTCGCCGTCGAGAAAAGTTCCAGTCTCGTCAATCGTTTGGAAGATCTTGGAAAAGCTCGCCAACGAAGCGGAAGATTTTTTGTTTATAAATAAAAGGACAGGACAGCCGCTTTTAGACCCCGGCGCGGCTTGGCAGAGTGCCTGCGCGGAGGCGGGAATCGAAGGCTTGCGATTTCACGATTTGCGCCGCACGTTCGCCATCGAAATGCTGAACTTGAATGTCGGAGAATTTACGATTCAAACCGCACTTGGTCACTCGGATATAAAGACGACGAAAATCTACGCGCAGGTTCAAAATGAATATTTAAGGGAAAGTCTGGAGCGGTTGGCGAGCAGCGGGAAAATCCGGCATTCCGCCATTTTTCCGCCATCAAAGGATTTGGGGACTAAAAAGAAAGATAAAAAGTGAGCTAAGTTGTTGAAAAGATTGGTGCCGACTACAAGATTTGAACTTGTGACCTCCCGCGTGTGAAGCGGATGCTCTACCGCTGAGCTAAGTCGGCGAACTTTAAATTACGAATTACAAATTACGAATTTCAAATTGAATAAGCAAATCTATGATTCGTCATTCGTAATTTGAAATTCGTAATTTACAACTGATTACATCGAAGGATCGTCGGCTTTCGCCGGGCGATTTTCGCTCGTGGTTTTGACCGCGCCGAGCGTCGAATCGAAATAAAAATGCTGGTTGCCCGTCGCCTGAATGCCTTCGCCGACCTGCGGGTCAACGTTGATAGCGAAGAAGGCGGGTTTTGTGCCGGACGGTTCGTCAACCTTCATCGTAAAAATGTAGCCGTTGATGACCGGCGGATCGTTTTTGAATTTTTCGGGGTCAATACAGCCGCTTTTGACGAGTTCAGGAAAGTTGGCGGCAAATTTTCCCTGATGTTTGCCCGCATAGCTGGTTTGACAAGTGCGAAGCGTTTGGACGGTCTGCGCGGCGGTCGTTTCGTTGCCGGCTCTGACCATAGATTGCCACGCGGGAACTCCGACACCGATCAGCAGAGCGATGATGGCGATGACGATCATCAGCTCGATTAAGTTGAAACCCGCTTGATTCTTAAAGTTTCGGCGTAAATTTTTCATAATGATTTGTATAAATTTCCTCTCGAAATGCTCACACGAAAAATGCGTATAAAAGGTTGCAATATATTTTTCGGCGAAATCAATTTATATCACAAAACGGGCAATAATTGACAATTTTCAGAGACTGTCAAAAGTTAAATCGAAAGATCACCGGCTTTTGTCAGACGATTCTTCCCGGGTGCGTTTGATTCCGTTGAGCGTCGAATCGAAATAAAAATATTTCAGAGACTGCGGAAAGTTTAAGCCGGAGCGCGGACGGCTCGTCCGCTACTCGAGCGCGGGAACGCGAAACACACCGTCGCAATTAAGTTGCGCGATTTAAAGCAAACAACTTCGCCTCCGGCTCGTTGGGCGGACGAGCCGTCCGCGCTCCAAAAAAAGCGGAACATTTTTGTCTGAATCGAATCTAATCAGGCAGACATAAAAACTTTTCGTGCAGAAAGTCGTGTAAATTTGTAGAATAAATATGGATTCGAGAGCCGACGCATAAACGATGAGAGACTGGATAATCAACGAAACCGAAACGATCACGAAGCCCGCGTCGCTTTTTAACGCGGTCGAGAAGATTAATCTGCTGCAAAAGGAAATCGAGCGCGTTATCAAAGGCAAGCCGGAAGCGGTTAAATTCGCGCTCGTCGCCTTGCTCGCCAAAGGTCATTTATTGATCGAGGACGTGCCGGGCATCGGCAAAACGACGCTCGCCAACGCGCTCGCGCGCGCGCTCGATTTGTCGTTTCAGCGCATCCAGTTTACGAGCGACCTTTTGCCGTCTGATGTCATCGGGCTTTCGATTTTCAACCAGCGCAGCGGGCATTTTGAATGGAACGCCGGACCGATTTTCTCAAACATCGTTCTGGCGGACGAAATCAACCGCGCCACGCCGAAAACGCAGTCCGCTCTTTTGGAAGCGATGGCGGAAGAACAAATCACGGTCGAAGGCGTTTCGCGCGCGCTGCCGCTGCCGTTTATGGTCGTCGCCACGCAAAATCCGACCGAACATCACGGAACTTATCCGTTGCCCGAATCGCAGCTCGACCGTTTTATGCTGCGCCTGCGCGTCGGTTATCCGAGCCTGGCGGACGAGCGCGAGATTTTGCGCGACCGCAAACGCGAAAATCCGCTTCGTTATGTTCAGCCGGTGATGTCCGAAGCGGAAGTTTTGGATTTGCAGCGCAAAGCGACGGACGTGCGGATGGACGAAGCGTTGATTGATTATCTTTTAAACATCGTCGCGCAAACAAGGGAAACCGACGCGCTCGAACTCGGCATCAGCCCGCGCGGAACGCTTTCGCTGTTTCGTTCGGCGCAGGCTCTCGCGCTCGTCGAAGGACGCGATTTCTGCATCGCCGACGACATCAAACGCCTCGTGCTGCCGGTTTTCGCGCACCGCGTCATCGTCAATCTGCGCCAGAGCGGAACGAAACGCCAGACGACGCAAGCCGAAATCGTCCTGCAGGAAATTTTGTCGAAGGTAAACGTCCCAATCTGAACATTTATCATTTTTCGGGTTGCCGATTTTGGTTATCATCGGTAATAACGATTTCGATGTGGTTTGATAAATGATAAATGATAAATGACAGATGAATCTGCGTAAGCTTTCTCAATTATTCAGTTTCCGCGACATTCGCAACGGGCTGCTCGGGCTTTCGGTGGTTATCATCGGGCTTGGGCTGGCGATTATAACCGTCTGGGCGCATCAGGCGAATGATACGAAAACGGCGGGCATCGCGGCGGTCGCGTCACTGATTTTCGTTTTTTTGATCGTCGTTTTCGTCATTCCGCCGCTCGCGCGTTCAGCCAGCACCGAAGCCTCGCAGATGAATCTGCCGTTTGAAATCACCGTCGGCGGCGCGATTATCGTCGGGCTGATTTTTATCGTCGGCTTTTCCGCCTGGAACACGGGCAACAATTTTTTGTTTCTGGTTTTGTCTTTGATGACGGCTTCGCTCGTCGTCGGATTTTTGGCGGGAAATTATTGTTTGAAAAAATTAGACGTGAAAATGCGTTTTCCCGAAACGATTTTCGCGGGCGAAGCAACGCCGATTCAGGTCAGCCTGCACAACCGCAAGCGAATTTTTCCGACGTTTTCAATCGTCGCGCAGGTGCGCGGCAAAAACCGCGAAAAGTCGGCTCTGTTCGACGAAATACGCGAAATTCTGCCGGCGAAATGGGCGGAAAAAATTTCGCGCCCGCCGGTCATCAAATACACGCTCGATTATTTCGTCCACATTCCGCGCCGCCAAACGGTCGAAAACAAATCCGAGCATATTTTTCCGCAGCGCGGGCGTTTTATCATCAAGGATTTCGAGCTTTCGACGAAATTCCCGTTCGGATTTTTCCGGCATCGCCGCCGGCTTTCGGCGCAGGAAGCGGAAATCGTCGTGTTTCCGAAATTGACGGAAATCGAAGAAGATTTGCTGAATCTGCCGCTCGAAACAGGCAAGCTCCTGACCCAGAAAAAAGGTTTGGGGCAAGATTTACACGCGATGCGCGAATATCAGCCGATGGACGACCTCCGGCACGTTGACTGGAAGGCGACGGCGCGCATCAGGCGTTTAATCGTCCGCGAATTTTCCGCCGAAGACGAAAGGCGCGTGACCATCGTTTTCGATCCGCGAATGCCGCGCGCGACTTCGGAAAAAACGCCTTCCTTACGCGAACGCATCGAAGCCGAGCAAAAAGGAGATTTGCTCGCGCCGATTTCCGAACGCTTTGAACGCGGTGTCAGCCGAACCGCCGCTTTGCTCGCGCATTTCGCCGAAGACCAGGGCGAGATTCGTTTGATTATCAACGAAGAAATCGGCGAATTCGGCATCGGCAAAGCGCATCTGCGCGAATGTCTGAAACGCCTCGCCGTCGTCGAGCCGAATTTCGACGAAACCGCGCAGTTTTCCAACGAAACGCTCGAAGAAATCAATCTGGAACGCCACAATTTTTACACGTTTTATATCACGGCGGAGAGCGAACGAAATTTATCGAGCGAACTGCTTCAGGAAGCGACGATCTTAAATTTTTAGAAATTTGTCACAAAATCCAATCTCGCGGTGTTTTATCGTTGAAAGCAGTTTTGATGCTTATCAAAATGACCGACAGCTTAAATATGTTGATGGACGCGATGTCCCAGGAACGAACGGCAGCGGCGAACGGGAAAATAGTTTTTGACGAGGCGTTTACGCTTCACCATCGAACTGTCTTTCGCGCGGCGCGGTCGGTTGTACAGGACGCGATGCTGGCGGAAGACGTGACGCAGGAAGTTTTTCTGCGGCTTTATAACAACCCGGACGCGGTTAAAGATGAGGAAATGCTGCGCCCCTGGCTGATTCGCGTGGCTTTGAACGTGGCGCGAAACACGGTGCGCGGAAATACAAGAGCGAACACGCGCGAAGAAAATTACGTCAAAGAGACGAGTGAGACGACTGAATTTACGGCGGAAAAGGATTTTGAACAACGCGAACAGGCGAAGGAAGTGCAGCGCGCTTTGAGTTTGATAAAGGAACCGCTGCGTAGTTGTCTGGTTTTGAAACAACAGGGATTATCTTACAAGGAAATTGCGGCGAGTCTCGATTTGAACGAGACGAGCATCGGCACTTTCATCGCCCGCGCCCGGCAGGAATTTGTCAGGCATTACGGCAAAATCGGGGGTAAAACGCAATGAACGAAAATTGTTTGGACATCGGCGCGATGCAGGCTTTTTTAGACGGCGAGCTTGATTTCGCACGCTCGGAAGCAATCGCCAAGCACGTCGCCGCGTGCAATGAATGCGCGACGATGCTCGCCGTCGCCGAAGACGAAACGGCGTTCGCGTTTTCCGCTCTCGAACAGGAATTCAACACGCTCGTGCCGACGCAGCGTTTGTGGACGAAAATCAACGATTCGATTGAGCGCGAAAAGAAATCGTTCTGGAAACCGATTTTCGCGTTTCTGTTGCAGCCTTCGACCGCCGCGTTGGCGAGCTTAATTTTAGTTTTCGCCGTCGTCGTTTCGCTTTTGACGATGCGACCGAACGCGCCGACAATCGCTTACGTGCCGCCGGTTCAGACAACCGCGGGCCAGCCGAGCGCAAATCAATCTGTGACGACGCAACCGGTTCAAAGCAATCAGCCGACGTTAACGGAAACTCAAACGCCATCAACTGCGCTGGTTGAAACGAATCCGCAACTTGCCAATCTCAAGCCGAACAGAAACGAATTACGCGCCGATAAAGCGATTTATGTGAGAAAAGAAAGCGGCAGAGGCGGAAATGATTTGGGAAGCGGTGATCCGTCGCCGCGAACGCCTGAGATTGTTAATTCCGGCGCGGCAAATCGAAATGAAAATCTTTCAGGCGAGGAAAGCTACATCAAGACAATCGCGGCTTTGACCGAAACTGTCAATAACCGCAAAGACGAAGTTCTCAATTCTTCGGCCAGATTCGCTTTCGAGAAAGATTTGGCGATGACCAATAATGCCATTAAAGATATGAAGGCGGAAGTGGAAAAAAATCCGAAAAACGAAGCGGCGAAACAAATTCTGCGCGCTTCGTATCAAAATAAAATTGATTTACTGAATTCGGTCGCGGAGAAAAACGAGCTGATGGCGACGGTTAAATAGAATTAAAAGTGAGCGAAAGAAACGGTGAAAAAGACACAGATGATTTGTAAAAAAATACTTGCGCTAAATTTGTATGCCTTCGCCTGCGCTCTTTTCATTCTCTCGATTTTCACGTCCGCTCCTGCTCAAACTGAGCCGCCCGCAACGGTCGTAACGCCGAAACCGCCGGGGGTTAAAGCAAAAGTCAAAAAAGCGACGCAAGCCATCAACGAAAGCTCGAAACCCGCCGAAAAATCAATCGCCGTTAATCCGAAAGTCAACGTCTCGCTCTGCGTTTCCGACGGAAAAATTAAAATCAACGGCTGGGACCGCAGCGAAATCCGCGCCTTTGTTGACGGCGGCAGCGAAGTCGGGTTTAAGGTCGTCCAGAAAAACAGCCGGAGCGAAGCGGTTTGGGTGAAAATCGTCGGGTTCGATCCGGCGAAAAATACCGACGGCAATTTCGACGAATGTCTGTCGGGCGAAGACATCGAAATTGATGTTCCGCGCGGCGCGACCGTCAGCGTGAAGGGACAGGCGAGCGAAGCGATGATTGATTCGGTCAATAAGGTTTCGCGCGTTGAAATCATCGGCGGCAATATTTTTCTCGACAATATCGCCGAAGGCATCGAAGCGACGACGTATCAGGGCAGCATCACGGTGCAGAATTCGGGCGGCGCGATTACGCTCGGCAGCACGACCGGCAACATCGTCGCGTTCGATGTCGCGCCGAGCGAAATCGGCGATATTTTCAAAGCGAAAACCAACAGCGGCGCGATCACTCTGCAAAAGGTCGAACACCGGCAAATGGAAATTAATTCGAGTTCCGGCGCGATAAAATTCGTCGGCGCGATTCAAAACGGCGGTCAATATACGCTCGGAACTTTGAACGGTTCGATTCAGATGCTGATTCCCGAAAAAACGTCTTGCAAAATAAACGCGCTTTACGGTTACGGAAATTTTAATTCGGATTTTAAGCTCAAAGTCATTACGATAAACAACACTTCTAAAGCTCAAAGTTTAGTCGGTTCGATAGGCGACGGCGACGCGAATGTCAATCTGACGACTTACAACGGCGCGATCAGAATCAAAAAACAGTAACTATTTCAAGATAAACGATTTCCCAAAATTATATTCAAGACAAATTAGCCACGCATCACACGAACGGACACGAATAAATTTAACAAAATAATTCGTGTCCGTTCGTGTGATGCGTGGCTAAAATCTTTAAATTTATTTTTGTATCGGTGCTTATAAAATAAAAAGCCGCGAATTTTTCAAACAGGATTTCGCGTCTTTTTCGCGTTTGAAATTTCCGGCGCGCTCTTCTCGTAAATTCTCAATTCGGCGGAAAGCTAATATAATAAAAATTTCAAATTTTTCAAACTAAACGGGCGCGGCGGGCGTTAGATAAAGGAACAGTTTTGAAAAGAAATTTATGAGCAGCGGCAGTGTCGTCGGGCAGACGCTCGACGATAAATACAAGATTATCAACGAAATCGGCAAAGGCGGAATGGGCGCGGTTTATCTGGCGACGCACATCGGCACCGAGCGTCCGGTCGCTTTGAAAATCATCGCGCCGCAATTTATGCAGCGGCTCGAATTCGTCGAGCGTTTTAAGCGCGAAGCCCGCGCCGCCGGACGACTGCGCCATCCGAACGTCGTCAACGTGACCGATTTCGGTTTCGCCGACACGAAAGACGGCAGCGTTGCCTATCTCGTGATGGAATACCTGGACGGCTGCACGCTCGGCGAAGTTCTCGAAGAAGAAAGCCGCCTGCCTTTGTCGTGGACGCTCGATATTTTAGACCAGGTTTGTTCAGCCGTTCAGGAAGCGCACGAACAGGGAATTATTCACCGCGATTTAAAGCCGGACAACATCTGGTTAGAGCCGAACCAGCGCGGCGGCTACACGGTCAAGGTTCTCGATTTCGGCATCGCCAAACTCGAAGAACACGCGGGCGAAAATTGCGCTCTACAGCCTGAGATTGATATTTCCATCGCGCCCAATTCGGCGGCGCGGGCGACGATTGCCGATGTGCTTCGAGTCGAAACCGTTTCCGACGGCAACAATCAAACCGCCGTCTCCGAGGCGGCGACCATCGCGCAATTTGCCAATGCGTCGGAAGCCGGAACGCTGATTCAGCCGAACATTGAAGTTGATTTGGAATCGGGAACGGCGATTTTGCCCGTCAATCATTCCACCGGTTCAAAAAATGTCGGTACGCGGCTCGTCTCCAAACAAATCGAAACCGATAAAGCGAACGGAACGGGTTCGACGAGCGAATTGACGCGCGTCGGCGCGGTTCTCGGCACGCCGCTTTATATGTCGCCCGAACAATGTCGCGGAGAGCATCTGACGGCGCGTTCGGATATTTACAGTCTCGGTGTCATCGCGTATCAGATGCTTTCCGGCAAAACGCCGTTCGGGGGCGATTATCAAAAGGTGATGGAAGCGCACCGCGAGCTTGCGCCCCCGCCGCTCGATTCAAAAAAGATTCCGAAAAAGGTCAAACAAGTCGTCGGTTACGCGCTGGCGAAAAACGTCGAAGACCGTCCGCCCGACGCGCAATCGTTCGCGGCGGAACTGCGCGCGCAATCCGAAGGAATCGGCGCGTTATACCGCCGCGCTCTGAGTATCTACAGCGAGCATCTGCATAAGTTTCTGGGTTTGGCGACGTTTCTGTATCTGCCGACCGCCGTTTTCACAATTCTTCAATTAGTCATTGCGTTTCTCGCGCTGACCGATCAGATTAACAATTTTACAAAAATCGGCTTAAACGTCGTTATTACGCTGATTTCAACATTTCTGGGTATTTTCTGCGGCTATTTGGTTTTCGGGACGACGACCTGGCTCGTTTCGCAGATTCTCGCCGTGCCGTTGCGACCTTTGCAGGTGCGTCCGGCATTAAAGGCGGCGTGGCGGCGCAGAAAAACTTTTGCCGGAACAGGAATGATGACGGCGGTTTTAACCGTCGTCGGCTACTTGTTCTGCGTCGCTCCGGGCTTGATTTTTTCGGTGATCTGGGCGTTGGTCGCGCCGGTCGTAATGATGGAAAATCTGCGCGGAATCGCTGCGCTCAAGCGTTCGCAGCAACTCGTGCGGCGTTCGCTCCGCACGACCGTCGCGGCGGTTTTTATAATGTTTTTCGTGCCTTTGATTTTTTCATTTTTAATCGCGTTTATGGCGAAGGCGACTGTCAAAACTTTTGAATCTGATGCCGATAAAATCGCCGCCGCGCAGGATATTATTAAAAATCGAAAAGCCCACGCCGATCAGTCGGAGCAAATCGCCGACGGCGAAGAAACAGCGGAGAAAACTTCCAAAAAAGGAAACTTTAATGTCATCGTCAACGGTGAGCGAGTAGATTTTGGCGACGAAGAAGACGAGCGCGGTGAGACGGCGAATATGGGCGCGAAAATCAGGGAAACCGTGCAGGAAGCTCTGACGCAGATTTTGCTTTTGCCTTTTTCGATTTTAATCGGCTCGTTTTCTTCGATCATCGTCGCTTTGCTATATTTAAAGACCAGACAGGTCGGCGGCGAACCGATGAAGGATTTGCTGAAACAATTTGAAGAAACCGACCAACCGCGCACCAACTGGCAAAAGCGCGTTCACGAACGGCTCGAACAATCGGGCAGATTGACGAGCAAAATTTCCAGAAGCCGGGAAGTTGAAAATAAATTATGAAGCAACTTAATTCGGAATAAGTGAAAATTGACAAGCAATATATGAAAGATGAAATATGCATTAAATCTATCACTTATCATCTATCACTTATCATCTGTTCCGAATAGTTTCCTAACAATATTACTTCCATCAAAAATCGAGACTATGAAGTTTTTTAGTTTTTTGCTGATAATTTTTTTCGCGCTGACCGTCCGCGCCCAAACTTTTCAGCGCGATTTTCCCGTTGCCGGCAACATTCCGATTCAAATCACGAATCTTTACGGTCGCGTCAGCGTAACGGCGGCGGAAACTAAAGAAGAAACGGTTGACGCGGAAAACGCGGGTGAGGAAACAAAGACTGAAAAGATTTTTCTGACGGCGGAAAACGCGAACGAAACGGATTTGAAAATCGTCGCCGACGGCAAGCGTCTGGAAATCACCGCCGCGCCCGCCGACGCGAAAAAGCGCATTGATTTGACGTTGAAAATTCCCGCGCATTTGAAAATAAAAATCGAAACCGGCAACGGCGAAGCCCGGCTCGAAGGCGATTTCGAATCAGCCGAAGTCAAAACCGAAGTCGGCACCATCGCGGCGAACGTGCCGCTCGACGACGTGCGCTATAATTTCGTCTGGACCGATTCGCGCCCGCGCTTTTTGAGCGATGTCAAACTCGAAGACACGGACGAAAAAGCCGCCGGGAAATTTGTCGTCAACGGCAAAATTAATCAGGAATCGAAAGACAAAACCACCGCCGCGAAAATCAAAATCGCGCCGGACGAGACCGCGCAAACCGCCGAAGCGAAAAACGACAAAAAGCCAAAAACTAAAAACCGCAAGCCAAAAACCGTTCGCCTCAATTTCACGACCGCGCGCGGCATCGTTTTATTAAACGTCAACCCGAACGAAGTGCCTTCGGATTTGCGCGAGCGACCACTGACCGAAGCGGCGAAAGCCATCGTCCGCAGCGGCGACGCGGTGTTGACCGACGCGATTCGCCGCGCGAGTCCGAAATATTTCGGCGATTACGCCGCCACCTTGCCGCCGCGCAAAACTTTTCCCGTTTTAAGCCAAAATAAAAACGAGCCGAACGCGATTAATTCGCGGGTGAAGCGGGTCATTGCCCGAGTAACCGACATCAACAACCGCGCCGTCGGAAATTTGACAAAGGAAGATTTTGAAGTTACCGAAGCGGGCGAGCCGCGCGAGATTTTAACGGTCGAACCGACGACCGCGCCGTTTAATCTCGTTCTGCTGCTCGACGTTTCGGGCAGCGTGGACAATTACGTTGATTTTATCCGCAAAACCGCCAGAAATTTCGTCAACACGGTCAGCCCGCAAGACCGAATCGCCATCGTTATTTTCAACGAAGACGTGAAAGTCGTCTCGACCTTCACGACCGACAAAGGCAAACTTTCCGAAAGCCTCGACACGTTCGACGCGGGCGGCGGCACGGCTTTTTACGACGCGCTCGCCTATGTTTTGGCGGACACTCTGCGACCGTTCAAAAACGACCGCACGGCGATTGTCATTTTGTCGGACGGCGACGATAACCGCTCGTTTCTGCCGTTCGATTCGCTGCTCGGTTCTTTGGAAGAAAGCGGCGCATTGATTTATCCGCTGTACGTGCCTTCGGAATTAATCGCCGCGTCCGCCGCCAACAATGCGAAAAATTCGCTTGATCCGCTGCGCTCGCGCTATAACGGTTTGACTTCCAAAGCGGAAGGCGAAGGCGAGCGGCTCGCGCAATTTTCCGGCGGCGTTTATTACCCGATTTCGCAAATCGGCGATTTGCAAAAAGCCTACGAAGACATCGCCGTTCAGCTTCGCACCGCATATTCGATTACGTTTCGCTCGACCGACGCGACCGCTTCGGGCAACCGCGCTTCGCCGCGCTTGAAAGTGAAAGTAAAACGCGAAAATTCGTTCGTCAAATTAGGCTCGGTCGTCGAAGTCAAAGAAAATTCACTTTTAAATTTGAACGACGACGGGCAAAATTCACGCGGCGAATTTTATCAAACGAAAGTTGATTTTACCGCGCCGGGTTTGCCGGAAAATTCTAAAGATTTCTCTTCAAATATTTTCCAAACAATCGCTTTCGCGCCGAATTTTTATCAGGCAAACGAAATTTCCGGCGAAGTCGAGCGCATCAAATATAAACAATTCGTCAACGACAATCTGCGCGAAACGAAATTTGAAAATTTCGACATCAACAAATCAACCGGCGCGTTTGTTTTAGACGACGGCGCGGAAAAAATCGCCGTTAGCCGTTGGATTTCGCCGAAAAGAACGCGCTCTTATCCGTATGAAAGAGTGTATGACACGCTCGCTTTTGCCGGAAAAAAGGCGACGATTATTCCCGTCGTCAAAGACGAAGGCTTAGGCGGCGAGCGCGATTTTTTGCAGTGGGACACGATCTCTTTGCTTAGTCTTTTGAATGTTTACTTTATTCCGGCTTTCTACAGCGAAGCCGTCAAAAACGAGAAACGCGCCGACCAAATCACCGCACAAAAATTCGACAATAATTACACAAATTCGCGGCTCAAAGAGATTTTCGATTTCAAAGGCACGGCGCGCGATTGGAACGAGCGCGAAGCCAAGCAGTTGAAGGCTATTTTTGAAAAAGCTAAAGCGTCCTACGCGGAAATTTCCCGAAATACGAAAACTTATCTGCACGACGACGCGGCGTTAAATCAACTGATAAAACTCGCCGCAACGCCCGAAGCGTTCGCGCAGTTTTCGCGCAACAAATCAAAGCGCGGACAAAGCCGCGAGCTGCAATCAATCCAGCCGAAGGAAGCACTCTCGACCGACACCAAAGGCGGCGTAACGATTACGAATTTAGCGGGCGGAAAATATTTTTTCACCTGCGACGAAACGCGCGTCGAAGGCAAAACGCTTTTTTTAATCGAAGACAAACACAGCCAGCGCGCCGTTTTGCCGAGCGAGAACGACATCAAAGACGGACTTTTAAAGATGATGATTTATACAAATCTGAAAAACGTCCGCGTCGGCAAAATGCCAATCGCCGAAAAAGCGGTTCTGCGATTAACCTCATTTAAACTTGCCGGTTCAATCAATTCCGCATCGAGCGACGAAGACGCGGCGAAATTTTTTCAAGCGAACGCGCTCGACGCTGCCAAACAAAATTTGATTAAAAAACTTTTTCAGGAAGCAAGGGAAAACAATTTCACGATAATTTTAGAACACGCGGAAATCGCCGGATAAATTTCACCTCCAACTTTCAAACTAAATGAATTTTATGAAAAACATTATTGTTTTAGTTAGCATCTTTTTGATATATACGGTGGTTTCGATTTGTGTCTCGGCGCAAACAAAAGAAATCACAGCGGAATTCAAAGTATTGGATGAAAACGGAAATTTTGTCAGCAATTTAAAGTCGGTTGATGTTTCAGTTTCGGCGGGAAAAATTTCTTCGCTTAAATTGAAAACCGACAACGCGTTAGAAGTCGCCATAATGATTGATGCCAGTGCGTCTCAGGAAAAAACATTGCCTCTGGAGAGAAAAGCGGCGGAAAGTTTTATTGATATAGTTTTAAATTCCGCAAAGGATAAAGTTTCAATCGTGAAATTTTCAGGCTCAATTTCGCTCGTACAAGATTTAACCGCAGATTTTCAAAAATCCAAAGAACAAATCGGGAAGATTAAATTTGAACCGCCGCCCGGTTATATCGGCGGCGGAATAGTTGCCGGCAATGCTCCGCCAAAGAAAAACCAAACGGCGCAAGGTTCGACATCGCTTTGGGGTTCGACCAAACAAATTTTGGAAGCCTTTTCAAAAATGGATTCAAGCAATTCAAAAAAGGCGATAATTGTTATTACAGACGGCGTAAACACATACGGCGACGAGACGTTAGCGGAAGTTATTGAACTTTCAATTAAGTCGAAAATACCCGTTTACGCTATCGGAATCGGCGATGATTTTTACGATGGAGTTGACGAAAAAAACTTAAAGAAAATCACCGAGGCAACCGGCGGCATTTCGATAACACCAAAAAAAAATCTCAAAAATCTGCAAGGCGAGCTGAAATTTATAGAACAAAGTATGCGCTCGTATTATGAATTTGCTTTTGTCACGAACCTATTAGGTTTAGAAAATTTAAAAGACAAAACTCAAGACTTAAAAATCGAAATTATAAATCCCGATTTACGCACAATGAAACTGCGAATAATACAGCCGAAGATTTTTTACATTCCGGAATAAGGCGATTTGATTTTATTATTTTCCGAACGCGCTTTACCATATAAATGGAAAAATGGTTAAGATTTGCAACGCCGAAATTGATTGCGGCATCTTCAATATTTGATAAATCCTTCGGAGACGACGAAAAATGACAAAATTTAAAGCGTTAAAATTTATCCCGGTATTTTCTATTTTACTTTTGTTGGCGGCGGGCTTATCAGCGCAGGTTGACGTTGCCCGAAAAACGACGGCGGTCACCTATCCGCTCGACGAACCCGTTTTGTTACAGTTTCGCGGCACGACGCGCTTTCCGCGAATGAAGGGCGAAGCAAAAATCAAACGCACCGGCAAAAGCGGCACGCAAATCGAGATTTCGGTCTCGAAAATGCCGCGCCCGTTTGAACTCGGCGCGGGTTATGCGACGTATGTTTTGTGGGCGATTTCGCCGGACGGGCAGGTTGACAATTTGGGCGAGATTAAGCGGCGCGGAACTTTTGAATTCGATTCGAAGATTGCCGTGACCACGCCTCTGCAAACCTTCGCGCTGATTATTACGGCCGAACCGCATTTTCTCGTGCGCCGTCCGAGCCGCGCCGTGATGCTGGAGAATCTCAATCCGTATTCGCCGAACGGCAAAACGCTGGCGACCGTCGCCGCGATTAGTTACCTCGGCAACCAGAGCGATTATTTCAGCGACGCGCGCACGCCGGAAATTGCCGAATTTGATTACGCGAAAACGCCTTCAGCGATTTTGCAGGCGAAACAAGCCATTGCGCTTGCCAAATTCGCAGGGGCGCAACGTGACGCGAACGACGATTTGCAGCAAGCCGAAACGCTTCTGCAAACGGCCGAAAACGGCTTTCAAGCCGGACGCGCCGACGAAGAAGTTGACGTGACGGCGCGCAAGGCAATCAGCGCGGCGGTCAAAGCCGAAGACACCGCCGTCGTTCAAAAACAAGCCCGCGACAAGCGCAACGAAAAAACCCGGCAAGACGCGGAAATCCGCGAATCGGAAAATAAAGTAACCGATATTCAGAACGATATGACCGAGCTGCGCGCCGAGCTTGCAAGAGAGACACGCAACCGCGAACTCGCCGAACGCGACGCGCAAAATTACGCCGCGCAGATTAAGGATTTGCGCGACGAACTTGGCAAAGTCAGAGAAGAATTAGGCAAAACGAAAGTTGACGCGGACAGCGCGAAGACGCGGCTCGCGCAAGTCGAAACTGAACGGCAAGCCGAACAGCAGCGGCAGGAAGAAGCGAATCGTCTGGCGCAAATTCAGGCGAATTCAGGGATTCTGATGCAGTCGTTAAAGCGTTTCGGAACGGTCAGCCAGAACGAGCGCGGAATCGTTTTAACTCTGCCGGAAAATTTCTGGGCGGCGACGCGCAAAAGCACGCTCGCGCCGACCAGCGATGCGAAATTGACTTCGCTCGGACAGGTTCTGGCAAACAACGCCGATTACAAAATCACGGTCGAATCGCACACCGACAACGCCGGAACGCCCGACGAGCTGCAAACTTTGACGCAGGAACGCGCGCAAGCTCTGGCGGATAAATTCGCGTCGTTCGGCGTTCCCCAGAACCGCCTCGAAGCCAAAGGCTACGGCGCGGCTCTGCCCGTCGCGCCGAATTCGACGAACGCCAACCGCGCGAAAAACCGCCGCGTGCAGATCATTCTCGAACCGGTCGTGCCGCAGGTTTCGACCAACTGACGCGCCATTTAATTGCTGAAATTTTTCCAAAATAAAAAAGGCTGAATATTTGAAAAAATATTCAGCCTTTTTTATTTTGCAGTGTTTTGAATTACGGCTTAGTCCGTGATAATTGCGGCAAAGTTACGACGGAAGACCGTAACTCCGAGCCGCTTAATCCTTCAAAACCAAAATCCGGTCCGGCGGCAAGCCGACCATACATTCTTCGCCGACGTTTAAGCCGACGAGCCGCAGCACGAGAGCTTCGAGAATCAAACCGTTCGCGTTTAATTTGACGAGCGTCGTCGCGCCCAAAAAAGAAATGCCGGTGATTTCCGCCTTGAGAAGATTGTCTTCGGGAAACGACGCGCCGAATGAAATCGAAACGTGTTCGGGGCGAATGGCGAGCGTGACGTTCCGGTCAAGCGCGCCGTAGGCATTTTTTTCGATTTTATCGGTGAAAACGCGGTGATTTCCGACGACGGTTTGAAATTCGGGCAGCTCGGATTTGTTTGAAGACAAACGCCTGGCTTCGATTAAATTGTTTCTGCCGGTCACGCGCGCGACCGCCGCCGTCTGCGGACGCTCGAAAACTTCGCGCGGCGTGCCGGTTTGCTGAATTTCGCCGTCGTGCAGAACCGAAACGCGGTCGCAAATCGAGAAAATTTCGTCGTAATCATTCGTGGCGAAAACGACCGCCAGATTTTTCTCCTTGACCGTCGCGCGGAGTTTTTCGCAGTTTCGCTCCTTCGTAATTTTGTCCATAAAACAAAATTGATTATCGAGCAGAAGCACTTCGGTCGCGCGTTCGAGCGCGTGGTCGAGAGCCAGAACCTGACCTTCGCCGTCCGCCAACTGCGACGATCTCTGCGTTTTGAAAAGCGATTTCCAGAAAGCGTCGTTCGTCAATTTCGGAAAATGAAATCCGCGCTCGTCGCAGTCGAGAAGGGTTAAATCCTTTGAATTGTGAAAAATCGCGCCGTCGTTGAGCGGCTCGACACCGGCGAGAATTCTGATGATCGTCGTTTTTCCTTCGGCGACGACTCCGAACAAACCGAGAATCTCGCCTGGTTTGACTTCGAGCGAAACGTTTTTGATGACCCAGTTATTATCGTATTTTTTGGAAAGGTTGTTGACGATTAAAGACATTTTCGTATGCAAAAATTATGAAACTTCCGCGCCCGAAGCGCGTGCAAACTAAAAGTATGCTTTTGTCATCCGAATAAGGCAAGCGAAAGGCAAAAGCGGGCTGGCGAAAAATTAAAATTTTTCCGTATAAAACATTCGTCGTCTGCGCTAATATAATATCTTGCGACGTTTTTTTTTATAAAAATTATGGCGAAAGAAGATAAAACTTTAGGCAGAAAAATAGTTCACGCGGGCGGCTGGACGGTAGCCAAGCGCGTCGCCAAAGCGATTCCGTATGTCGGCACGGCGATGGCAATCGGTTTGGTCGGCTACGACATCAAGCGCAAAGGCGTGGTTAAAGGCGTGATAAATTCGGGGCTTGACGCGATTCCGTTCGTCGGTTTGGGCAAAAATGTGGTCGAATTTTTTACGGGCGATTTGCTGCCCGACAAACCGCCGCAAAATCAAAAAAAATGAAAAACAAATTTCTAAAAATCAATGCGCTGGCAATTCTGCTGATTTGCTCGTTTCTGCTCGTGTCTGACACGGCGGCGCAAACCGCGCGGCGCAAAAAACGCTCGAAACAAACGCCCGTTGCCGCGCCGGTTTCGCAGACCGACGGCAACAGTCAATATCTGGACGGCAACCGGATAGTCTTCGGCGAAATTCCGTCCGAACAACAGACGACCGAACCGGCTTCTTCGACGCAAACCGCCGCGCCGCCAATCGAAAGCGAAGCCGACGGAAAAATAAGAGAGTTAAACGCGCGCCTGAAAAAACTCGAATCGACAAAGAAAAGCGATGAAGACCAAAAACAGCAGCGTCTTTTATTAAACCTCGACATTTTAACGCGGGCGGAAACGCGCGCCGAATCGCTTCGCAAACAGCTTTTTGAAATGATCGAAAAGGAAAATTCGGTCAAAACGCGGCTCGAAGAAATCAATTTCGACGCGCGCCCCGAATTGATCGAACGCTCGGTCGCGCTTGTCGGTTCGCTGCGCCCGGAAGACTTGCGCGACCAGCGAAAAAAATCGCTCGACATCGAAAAATCAAATCTCGAAACGCTTTTAACCCAAATCCAGACGAGTCGCGCGCTGCTTGAAACAAACGTCGGAAAAGCCGACGCGCTCGTCGAAAAAATCCGCGCCAAATTCGACAAGGAAATTGACGGCGCGCTCGCCGACGATAAAGATGAAATCGAGAAAAATCAATAGAAGCCATCTCATAAGCACTTTGGGTCTAGGGTTGTAAACGTTGATTAAAAGATTGCTTTTATCCGCTAAATTTTCATTTTCAGCCAAGTTTTTTGCGACAAAGAAAAAGCCGCCAACGAAATTTTATCGGTCAAATTTTGTCCTCTTTATTTTTATCAGAAATCATTTGATGAGAAGTAGTTACAAGATATTTAAATTAATCTTGCTATTTTATCCACGTTTATGTATTTTAGTATCAAATCTCGTTGATACTAATTTTTCATAATAGGGATACTCTAAAATGTCAATATTCATACTTGCCTCCGGTGATCCCGGAACCGTTCATAACGTAGGACTGAACTTTGAAAGAGCAGCCGAAACAGCATTTGATGATTTAAGAAGAACAGGAAATACTACATACTATTTTCCTATAACTTCTCTATACGGATTTTAAGGTCTATTAGATTCAGCCAAGACGTATGATGCAAATGCTATCGCAGTATTTACACACGGAGGTTGGGACAGCATTCACCTGGGCGACGGAAAACCTGATGATAACAACCGGGTTTGGCTGGGCAATTACAATAAACTCGTCAATAACGCGAGAAGTTTATCCTCAATTTTTTTATATGCTTGCTATACCGGCGCAAGATCTGATGGAATAGCTTCAATGCTCGCCAAACATCTGAATGTAATTGTTCATGCTTCTCCCGGCGGGATGGAATTTTCCGACAATTCAACAAAACCGTCAAATCGTAAAATTCATCTCAACTCCGGTCCCACATATATGGTAAATTCCAACAGGGGCAGTGAGAGAATTTTCTTGCCGTAATTCAAATGAACTTCAAATTGAAAAGATCGGTTTTCATTGTTAGCTGTTTGTGAATAAATGAGGTGTATGATGAGTGCCAAAACTTTTTTTATAACTATTCTGGCGTTGTTCGTTTGCCCGTTAATTTTGAGTTGCAGGGCTGGTGAAATCAAAGGTAATCCGCCAAATTCCGGGCAAAATTCTATAGTTAACGTCTCTGACACTAATAAAAATGCTCTATCGAAAAAGAATGATGATATTGATGTCAAAGAATTATGCAATAAATTAAATGAATTAAAAAGAATTCCATATGATACGGACCAAACTGCCGATGATCCGATTTATGATGGTCTGAAGAGCAAAGGAAACGCGGCAATACCCTGCCTGATCGAAAAGATTACTGATGAAACCCCGATGACTGATCCACGGGAAGCCCCGACAGTATCAGATTTCAAGGTTGGCGATGCCGCCGTTTTTATGCTTTTGATTGTTTCAAAACAAGATTGGCAACCGTCAACAATGTTTCCGCCGCAATATGCCAAACTCTGGGATTCAGACGGAATTTATGTATATTTTTCTTATGTAGAAAAAAAAGCAAACCGAAAAAAAAATCAAATATGGTGGAAAAAATGGGCAGAAGACAGGGAAAACAAAAATCCTGTGTAAGCAATTTAAAATTAGGAGGATGATTCGCAATAGATAACGCAAACACAGATGTTTTTGAACGGATTTAATCTGTGTTCATCTACAATTAATTTTCTTCAACCTTACTTTTAGTTTACCACCGTTTTTTATTGATTAGCTTTCGGTTTGACTGTTTCCGGTTTGCTCGGATTCACGCTTTTTTCGCAGTCTTTGACCGTCGCCAGACTCGCCAGAGTTTTTATATATTTATCCGTAAAATTTCCCGCATAAGTCAGCGCGTTCTGAAAATCTTTTTTGCTCAATGCGTAAAAAGTTTCGGAAATTTCAAAGCCCGGAACGGAATAGCTCGAAAAATGCGTAAAACTTTTTCCGCGCACTTCTTGAGTAATAGTGTTGGTAAAAAGATTCGGGTTTTCAAGTTTACTCGTCGCTTTGATCGCCTCGTCCAGCGCGCCGAGCGCGGCGAAATGGTCAACTTTTTCATACATAAAAGCCAGTCCCAATAAAACCTGCGCTTTGGCAATCGAATCAGGAGCTTTATTCGCCGTTTGCTGAACTTCCAAAAGCGTTTCGAGCGATTCGACTTTCGTCAGAGGCTCTTTCATTTTCGCCTCGCTGATGTCGAAAAATAAAACGGCGCGATGTTCGATGATCGGAACTTTTAAAGCGTATTTTCGCGCGTCTTCGAGACGGTTTTCCGTGACCGCCAGTTTTGAACGCTGAAAATAAAAGAAATTGAATAATGCTTCGCGCGTCGAATCCTCGCTGATTTTATCAATCCAGCTTTCGGCTTTTTTATACTGCTCGTCGGTTTCGGCGGAATTGACCAGCCGGAAAATCTGTCCGTCTTGAAGTTTTCCCATACTTTCAGCTTTTTCCGCTTCTTCCAGTTGAAATTCAAACGGATTGTTAAATTTTTTGTCGGCTTCTTCCTTGTTCTTCGTCTTTCGCATAGACTCCGCATCAACGATTGAAGCGGCTTGAATTTTCGCCTGCGAAAACTGCTGCGCCAGATCGGGAAACTGTTGATTGACGATTGATTCCAAATCATTCAAAGCCATTACCGCGCTCGCCGTTTCGGGAACTTGCTGCATTGAAAGAGTCGTGTTTTCGGGTGTCAGCTTCATCACGCGGCGCAGTAAAATTTGTAAAAATTGTCGCTGTAAGTTCTTGTTCGGAGAAAAATTTGCCGGAACGCTCGTGCCGTAATTGTATTTTTCCACGCCGAAAATGCGCTCGCTGCCGAACGGATAAGCGGAAAGATACATCAGCGAAAAAACTTCCGCGCTTCCGTAATTGGCGAGCAGCTCGCCGTAAATTTGGTCGGCGAGCGGCTGATTATTTCCCGCCATTTGATACAAAACCCAATACCAGCTTTGAATCAACGGATAACGCATCGCGCGGCGCGCAAACGTCAAAGACAAATTCGGATTATCCTTTGCCATTCGCGCCGCGATACCCAGAAGTTCCGAAACTTCGCGGTTTTTATCAAAATCATCACGCGAATCTTTTTCCTTATCTTCGTCAAATTCTTTCAAGACATTTTCGGAAAGTTTTTTTGCCCATTCCGCGTCGCGCTTTGAGACAACCTGAATGACCCGCAAACGATAATCGGGCTGATATGAAACCAATGCCTCGTCTTCTTTTTTGCTGCCTTTTTCTTTGAACCTTTCTTGCGCGGCTTGAAACGCTTCGGCGAAATACTTTCGCGCCGTTTCCTCGTTGCCGACCCATAAAAAATCGGCGACGCGCAAAAGAATATTGACGCGCTTATCGGTATCTTCGACCAATTTGCTTTCGGCGGCTTGTTGTTCGACAATCTGCCGCGCTAACAGCGCATCACACTGTTTGACGGGTTTCGGCGGATTTTTCTGCGCCGCAGCCAAAAGGCATAAAAACGAAATTAAGAAAAGGACACAGCAGAAGCGTTTCATTTTAAATTTTTCCTTTGGAAATTGGAGATTTTATCGAAATTACCGATTTACACGCCTCTCAGTTAAATTTGTTTCGTTAATGATGCAAGTTTAAATAATTCGCCGCGTTCCCTAAATTATCAAGCGAAAGCGTTCGTAAAATCTTCTCGCGCTTAATCGTTCAAATTTAAGGAGACAAGTATGAAATCCAAATCTAAGATAAGTTTTTTCTGTTTGCTGTTCATCGGTTTTTTTGCGGCGATTTCCGCCGACGCGCAGGGAATTATTATTCCGATTCGGTGCGACGTTCGCCCGTGTCGCCCGATTCCGCGCCCGCGCCCGATTCCGATGCCGAATGTTTTGCCGGTTAAATCAATCGCGCTCGATGTGAAAATTAACGGGCAAGTGGCGACGACGCACGTCGAACAAGTTTTTCGCAACGATTCGCCCTACACGCTCGAAGGAACTTATTTTTTCCCGATTCCCGAGACGGCTTCGATTGTCGAATTTGCGATCTGGGAAAACGGCAAAAAATTAGTCGGCGAAGTTCGTTCAAAGGAAGAAGCCAGGCGGATTTACGATGAAATCGTCCGCAAACAGCGCGATCCGGGCTTGCTCGAATACGCCGGAAAGGATTTGTTTCAGGCTTCGATTTTTCCGATTTTGCCGAACTCCGACAAAAAGCTCGAACTCACCTACACGCAAATCTTAAAAGCCGAATCCGGCACGGTCGCTTATCGTTATCCGTTGGGAACGGGCAGAAATCTCTGGTCGAATCAAAATCAACAATTTGAAACTTCACCTGTCAGACGAAATATGCCGGCGCAAAAATTCGGAACAATTTCGGGAAGAATCGAAATCAACGGCAAAGAAGCGTTGCGAAACATTTATTCGCCGTCGCACCAAATTGATGTGAAACGCAAAAGCGAGACTGATTCAAGCGTTTCGTTTGAGACAAATAATAACGACAACGATTTTCAGCTTTTTTACGGCTTATCGAACAACGATTTCGGATTATCTTTGCTGACTTACCGCGAAGCCGGACGGGACGGTTATTTTCTGCTGCAATTATCGCCGAAAGACGATTTGGCGGAAAGGGAATTGGTCAATAAAGACATCGTTTTCGTTCTTGACACGAGCGGCTCGATGGCGGACGCGGGCAAGATGGACAAGGCGCGCGCGGCTCTGTTGTTCGGCATCAGAAGTTTGCGCGACGGCGACCGTTTCAACGTCATCAATTTCGCGGGCGAGGAACATCTGATGGAGACGAATTTAATCGCCGCCAACGGTTCGGGCAAAAAGCGCGGCGAAGATTTCGTTAACAACTTAAAACCGACCGGCGGCACGAACATCAACGACGCTTTGCTCGCCGCGCTCAAACAATTCAGTTCGTCGCCGCGCCCGAAAATGCTTGTTTTTATGACCGACGGCTTGCCGACCGTCGGCGAAGCGAACGCCGATAAAATCGTTGCCAACGTCAACCGGGCGAAAGGCGAAGATGTCAGACTTTTCACGTTCGGTGTCGGCTACGATGTCAACACGACGCTGCTCGATAAGCTGGCGGCGGAAAATTCCGGCGCGGCTGATTACGTCGAGCCGAAGGAAGATTTGGAAATCAAAGTGTCGAACTTTTTTACGAAGGTCAGCTCGCCTGTTTTGTCGGATTTGGAGATGGATTTCGGAGCGGTCGAAACCGATTTGATTTATCCGCGCAAAATTACGGACTTATTCAAAGGCTCGCAAATTACCGTCATCGGACGTTATAAAAACGACAACGATTTGCAAAATATCACGCTGCGTCTGACCGGAAAATCCGGCACGGAAAACCGTTCGTTTAATTATCCGAATCTCGACTTTCCGCGCCGCAACGAAACGAACGATTTTCTGCCGCGCCTTTGGGCGACGCGCCGCGTCGGTTGGCTGCTTGAACAAATTCGCGCCAACGGCGAAACGAAGGAACTGCGCGACGAGGTTGCCGAACTCGGCACGCGCTTCGGCATCGTTACGCCCTACACTTCTTACCTGGCAACCGACGGAAGTTTTCAGGCGGTCGAACGCCGCGCGTCGGGAATGATTGTCGCCGACGAACAGGAAGTGGCGAAAACGCGGGCGAACAAAGGCGAGGATGCGGTGAAAATGAGCAAACAGCAAAACGTCCAGCAATCGAACGCGACGCTCGCGCCGTCGGCGAGTAATGTTTTCGTGCAGAACAGCCAAATGAATCAGTTCGTCGGCACGAAAAACTTTTATAATCAAAGCGGCGTGTGGCAGGATGCGGAATTCGGCGCGGATAAAAATTTGTCGGAAGTAAAATTGCAATTTGCGAGCGACGAATATTTCGATCTGCTCAAAAAGGAGCGCGAACTTGCGCAATTTTTCGCGCTCGGCGAACAAGTCGTCGTCGTTTGGAAGGGCAAAGTTTACCGCGTCGTTAAATAATTGTGAATCTGAGGAGAGCGGACGCTTTCGTCCGCCAACGGAGCGACAGCGACGTTGTTTGATTGGTCTTGTGCGACTTGACAGCAATCGTTCGTCTCGCGCTCTTGCGCTCGATGCGGACGCTTCCGTCCGCGCTCGAACATCGCGCCGTTTCTGGTGTTGATTCATATTCAGAGGCGAAAAGATTCGTGTTTGCGAAATCTTTTCGCCCTTTCGTCTTTTCTTTGTAAAGATGACTTTTGCGGCAATAAATTGTATTTTAGATGTCAAAGTCAACAATCGAGACAAAAAATCTTATGAGAAAATCAAGCGTTTTTTTTCGGCTGCGACTCGCTTTGTGCGGCGGTTTAATCGGTTTCGCCGCGCTGTCCGCGAACGCGCAATCGAGCTGGAAAATTATTAAACCGGCGACGACGAGCGATCTGGTCGCAGTTTATTTTACGTCCGCCGACCGCGGTTTCGTCGCGGGCGACAAAGGTTATTTCGCGCAAACCAGCGACGGCGGCAAAACCTGGTCGAAACAATTTATCTACACCGAAGAAGACATCAACGAAATTTATTTTCGCAACGATAACAACGGCTATGTCGTCGCCGGAAAAAAAATGTTTGCGACCGACGACGCGGGTCGTTCGTGGCGCGAAATCAAAATTTACGAACCGAAAAACTTTCGCGGGGTTACGCCGGAATTTCTGAGCGTGCGTTTCGCCGATAAAAAGCTCGGCTTTATCGTCGGCTCTTTAATTAAACGAGTCGGCGACGACGACGAAGTAGTTGATTCATTGGTGATGCGAACCGACGACGGCGGCGAAACGTGGGCGCGCGTCAACGTTCCGTCGAAAGCCGAATTGTTTCATCTGGATTTCGTCAACGGCTCGCGCGGCTGGATCGTCGGCGATCAGGGCTTGATTTTAACGACGTTCGACGGCGGTTTGAACTGGCAGAAACAAACTTCCGGCACGAACAAAACGCTTTATAACGTTGATTTCAGAGATTCGCAGGAAGGCTACGCGGTCGGCGGTAAAGGCACGATTCTGAGAACCGAAAACGGCGGCGAAGCCTGGGAAACGGTGAAAACGAATTTTCCGAACAAATTTCTGCGCGTGGATTTTGCCGACGACAAAAACGGCTGGATCGTCGGCAGCGGCGGAACGATTCTGCGTTCGGGCGACAAGGGAAAAACCTGGATCAAGCAGGAAATCAATACGCCGGAAAGTTTATACGGCTTGTTTATGATGAAAAAATACGGCTGGGCGGTCGGCGCGAAAGGCTTGATCGCCCAATACCAGAAATAAAATTTTCAAATCGCAGAATCGAACTCCGGCGCGGCGTTTCAAGTTTTTTTGGAACGCTTTTTTTTATTTTTAACGGCAAACTTTGAAATTTAGCGCGCGGCAATTTAACTTTTTTTTAACATCTGTGCTATTTTACATCATCATTTCTTAAATAACCCTGATTTTACATAAGGTTTCATTATCCTATTTAACGCTTCAAAGGAGAGTTTTATGAGTTTTAAACCTGTTACGAATTTTCTATTAACATTTCTGGTGTTGATTTTTCTCGTCGCGGGCGTTCGCGCGCAAGGCACGACGACGCGCGTGACGGGAACGGTGACGGACAGTTCCGGCGCGGCGGTTTCGGGCGCGGCGGTAACTTTGACCAACGAAGGAACGGCGGTTTCCCTGACGACCGAAACGGGCGAAAGCGGGGTTTACACCTTCGATTTAATTCAAGTCGGAACTTACACTGTGACGATTGAAAAAAGCGGTTTCAAGAAATTTATTTCGACTAAAAATACCGCCAATATCAATCAACCAGCGACCATTAATATCGCACTCGAAGCGGGCGGCGTTTCCGAAACGGTGACGGTTGAATCTCTAGCCGAACAGGTGCAGACCAGCACTTCGGGCAACATCGGCAGCACGATTGAACAGCGCACGCTGGAAAGCTTGCCGATTGTCGGGACGCGCGGCAGAAATCCGCTCGATCTTTTGAATTTTCAGCCGGGAGTCGTCAACGGCGGCAACACCGGCGGCGGGGTCAGCGTTCACGGCTCGCGCGACCGCTCATTTAACTTTACGCTCGACGGCATAGACATCAACGAATCAACGGCGGGCGGCTCGAACTTTACGCCGCTCAGACCGAACCCGGACAGCTTGCAGGAATTTCAGGTCGTGACCAGCAATTCGACGGCGGAACTCGGGCGCAGCAGCGGCGCGCAGGTCACCTTCGTGACGCGCTCCGGCACGAATCAGTTTCGCGGAAATTTGTTCGAGTATTATCAAACGCCCGAATTCAACGCGAAATCTTATCCCGAAACCATCGCCAACGTCGCTAAAGGGCAATTCGTGCAGCATATTTTCGGCGGCAGTTTCGGCGGTCCGCTGTTTAATCCCGGCTTCGGCGAAGGCACGAAGCCGTTCGATTTGCTGCGCGACCGCGCGTTCTTTTTCGTCAACCTGCAAATGCTCAGAGCCTACGACACGGCGTTGGTCACGCGCACGGTTTACACACCGTCGGCACGGCAGGGAATTTTTCGATATGTCGTCGGACGCGCCAACTCGCCGTCGGGAAGTGCGACGGCGGCGGTGGACACGGGCGGCAACGCGCTGCTTCCGCCGTGCAGCGCGACCGTCACGACGCTCTGCATCAGAACGTATAACATCAACGCCAACTCCGCGTCCGGCACGGGAACCGGTAATCCGACCGCAACCGGACAGGATGCGACGCTGCTCGGCTATCTGAATGCGCAGCCTTCGCCGAATAATTTTACGGTCGGCGACGGATTGAACACGGCGGGATTTAATTTCGCGTCTCCGCAGCACGAACGGCAATATGATTTCGTCACGAAAGTTGATTTTAAGCTGAAGGAAAACAGTCTGGTTTACGTTCGCTACGCGCAGGGCGAACAAAACAGCTTCGGCGATTCGGGCAACGGCGGTCGCCCGATTTTCCCGGATTCGCCGAATTTGGTTGATACGTTTCGCACGCCGAAAAATCTGGCGGTCAACTGGCGTTATTCGCCGACTTCCAATCTGGCGAACGAATTTATTTTCGGCGTGAGCAAATATTTTTTCCTGTTCGGAACTCCCGAACCCGACCCGAATATTCCGTTTACCTTCAATAATCCCGCCACGTCGAACACGAACTTTTCCTACAACGCGCGCGGCGTGAGAACCTTGCAATATATTGATAACATTACATATACGACCGGTCCGCATAACATTAAATTCGGCACGAATATGCGTTTCAATAAACACACCGACGACCGTTCGAGCGTCGGCGGAACAAACATAGCCGGTTGTTTCATTCAGTCAAGCGTCGGGATTTGCGGCTTTCAATTTGCCCGCAACGGGCGTGACGGGAATTAATGCGACTGACTCAACCAGACTGCAAAATACGATCAACGATCAGTTGGGCAGAATCAATTCGATTTCGCAAGCCTATGTCTCCGATCCGAATAATCCGAATGCTTTCGCCCCGGCGGGAACGCGCTTTATTAATCTGGCTAATTATACGGAGCTGGATTTTTACGCGCAGGACAGTTGGCGGTTTAGAAAAAATCTGGTGTTCGATCTCGGCTTGCGCTATGAAGTCAGACTGAATCCAAGTGTTGACAATCGACCGATTTTAGTTCCCGACCAGCCCGTCAAATTGGGTGCTGCGCCGTCTAACACGTTGAAATTTGTCGAAGGCGATTTGTTCAAAAATCAATACAATTTAGTTGAGCCGTCGGTCGGTGTCGCGTGGGATCCGTTCGGCAGCGGAAAGACTTCGTTTCGGGCAAATTATCGGCTCGCCTCCGACCGTTTTGCGACGTTTCTGTTCGGTTCGTCTATTTTCCAGAGCGCGTTGGGCAACACGTTCGGTTCGACCAATACTTCGTTCGGACAAAATGGCGGACTTTACAGAAATTTGTCTTCCGCGCTTTCGTCATTAACGCCGACGACTTCGCCGCAGATTTTGCGGCAGCCGCCGGCTTTCGGCAATTTGACTGGCAACGTCATTGATCCCGATTTGCGCTTTCCCGAAGTTCACGAATGGTCGTTCAGCTTCGAGCGCGAGCTTTGGAAAAATAATGTGCTTGAAGTCAATTACATCGGCAAACACGCGGTTCATCTGCTCGGCGGATATAACATCAATCAGGTTAATATCTTTGCGACCGATTCGCGCTGCGGCGGTCAAACTTTTCTCGATGCCTTTAATCAGGCGCGCGACACGACCAATACGAGTGCCAATTGTCTGGCGACTTTATTAACGGGAACGAGCAACGCGGGCGGTTCGGTCGCGTCGTTCCGTTCGTCTTTCGCCTCTGATTTATCGCTCGGCAACGTGGCGACGACGGCGCAGACGCTCGCCCGCCGTTCGGGAACGACCGCGCTGACGGCAAACGGTTTCAACCCGTTTTTCTTTCAGCCGTATCCGCAATTCGCCAACGGTTTGAATGTTTTCGACACGAGCGATTATTCGCGCTACGACGGTTTGGAATTAATTTTCAAACGCCGCATCTCCAACGGTCTCGGATTCCAGCTCGCTTACACGCTGTCGAAATCAAAGGACAATCGCTCGTTCGACCCGTCTCTGACGACGATTTCGACCGGCACAAATCAATCGGCTTCCAGCACGCCGTTCGATTTGCGCGACCGAAGCATTAATTACGCTTATTCGGATTTTGACCGGCGGCACGTTTTTCAAGCGACGTATGTTTTTGAATTACCGGTCGGCAGAGGTCGCGCGTTCGGTTCGAATATTCCCAAAGCTCTCGATCTCGTCATCGGCGGCTGGCAGTTGGCGGGAACGGCTCTCTGGACATCGGGGCGACCGTTTACGGTTTATTCGGGCTTGAATACGCTCGGCAACATCGTTTCGTCAACGGCAAACTGCAACGGCTGCACGCGCGACAGCGGCAAACTGATTCTGGAAGGCGGCAAAAACTTCTGGTTCGATGCGACAACGCGCGCAATGTTCACGCAGCCCGCGCCCGGAACGCTCGGCAATACGAGTCGTAATTTCTTTATCGAACCCAGATATTTTCAAACCGACGCTTCGCTTTCCAAGAAGTTTAAGTTTACGGAAACGATGAGTTTCGACATCCGGCTCGATGCCCGAAATTTAACGAATAATCCGTCGTTCGCCGCGCCGACGGCGGTTTTGACTTCGACGATTTTCGGACGCATTAACGACTCTGTGACGAATACGGCGCGAAGGATGCAGGTTTCCGGTAAATTTAATTTCTGATATTTATTCAGAAACAAAAAAAGCGGTCCCAAGCTTGAGACCGCTTTTTTTGATGGTTTCTCAAAATTTAAGCTGACCAATTTTTCGAGAGTTTTTAACCGGCAACCGCTCTATAATTTTTTGTAGATTCGTTTACCGCGCGTTTTATCTTTTTTCCTCTTTTTCAATTCACGAATAAAGACACGGGGCGGAAAGAATCGCTTCTCTCCGCCCCGCGCTTTTTTTTCGCTCCCCTAAAGCGAAAACTTTATAATTTGCCGGCGATTTTGAACAACCGGCTGAAACTTGCGAGTTTCGTTGCCAACGTCGTTCGGTTAATCGTCAAATTCGGTTCAAATCCGGTCCCGGCAAAGCTGAAAGCGGCGACAAACGCGGCGATTAGAAAATATCCGACAAATTTTGCGAAATGTTTGACTGTTTTGATTTTTCATTGTTCCTTCTACTGCTCCGATTGATTTGAACAATTAACTGGCTCAAGAATATAAAATCGAATTTGAGTAATCCTTGAGGCGAATTTTTTTTGAGTTTTATAAAACTTGAGGCAGAGTTGAGAATTTAAAAATGAAAAAAAGACAAGCCGTTTAGCCTGTCTTTTTCAAGATTTGAATTTCTATTGTAAATGCTTGAGCGAATGAATGACGAAACGATCCTTAAATAAGTAGAAGGTGAAAAGTGTCAGGGAGTGTATATCATTTGTCACTTATCACTTTACACTTATTCCGTGTGTCGCTTTCACCGGAAGCCTAATCAGGTTTTCGTTATTGAACGATTAAATTTAAATCGCTTATATCTTCATTCACGATTAAAACGCGCGGCGCAAATGTAAAGGATTTTGATTCGACATTGAAAATATAAGTTTCGCCCGCCGCCAACTGTTCAAAGCGGTAATAGCCGAAAAAGTTCGTCCGCGCCAGACGCATTTTTCCTTGCGCGTCGGTTGAGCTGACGACCGCGCGCGGAACACCTCTGCCGTGAGAATTGACGACGCGCCCGCCGACTGCCACGCCCGCCGCCGTTATGATTGACTGTTTGACGGCGACGGCGGCTAACGCCCAGTTGCTCACGTTGGTCGTCGTCCAGCTCATCGTCTCGGTCGCCGCCGTGCCGGGTTCGGTGCTGCCCGCGCCCAAATCATACGAATTATTAAAAAACGTTCGCCCGTTATAACGTTCGGTTTGATTCGCGCCGACGACGGCGTTATTCGCGCTCGGCGGAACGCCGAGCGCGTCGAGAACGACATCGCCGTTCACCGCGTCGCCGACCGAAACCGTGGGCGCATTGTTGTTGCCGAAAGCCGATGTAAAAACGCCGTTCGGCGTGGTTTGCGAAACTCCCGTAAACGAAGTCGAGCCGCCGACAACTTGAAAAACGATGATCGGATTAAACATCACGACGACGTTATGCGTTCCGGTTGACGGCGCGACGAGCCGGAAAATCTCGACCGCCTGCGCCATATCCGACGAAACCTGAAAGCCGACCTGCTGCATCGCTACACCGTTGTAAGTAACTGAGATGACGCGCGCCGAAGTGTTTCCGCTCAAAGGGCTGCCAATGCAAAGCAGCGGCTGCGTCGTGCAAATCGGCGCGCCCGACAAAAGCGGCGCGACCGTCGTCGAGATGCCGACGAACAACGCCCGATTCGTTCCGCCCGCCGTTACCGTGTGCTGCCACGTTAAAGATAAAACGCCCGTGTTGCTGAAAGCCGCGCCGCGGCTCGCGCTGTCGAAAACGACCTGCGCCGCCGCGCCGCCGACCGAAAATAACAAACAAAAAGTCATTAAAAAGATCGTCGCCGCGAAAATTCTCGCTCTTTTTGAATTCATATCCGTTACTCCTTCCGTTCAATTTGGAAAAATCTATTTTCTTTGTCTCATTCGTTACCTAAACGATTCTTGAAAAGTTTTGCGCGTTTCCGCCGACGGCGCAATGCCGAGTTCCTTTTTAAGAAGTTCCTGTAACGTTTCAAATTGTTCCTTAATTTTGGCGGGTTTGCCCTGCGCGGCGAAGATTTTCATAACGAGACGATGAATGTCTTCGCGGAACGGGTCAATCTGCAAAATTTCGTTGGCGATTTTCAAAGCCTGCGCCCAGCTTTTTTCCTTGAACGCGAGCTTTGCCAAGCCGTTTAAAACGCGCAGAATTTGCTCGGAATAATAAGCGCGGCGTTCTTCCGCCCAATCGTCGTAAACGCCCGCCATAAATTCGCCTCGATACAATTCACGTGCCGCTTCCAAACATTCGCGCAGATTTTCCGCGTCGTTTTCGCGCTTGGCTTTTTCCGCGCCGAGTATGTAATTTTCAAATTCTTCGGTGTCAATCGAATATGCCAATTCGGGATTTAATTGATACGCGCCGTCGCGGAAAATTAAAAAATTCTGTTTGAAAGTCTGGCGGCTGTTGAGGGCTTTGCGAACGTGCGAAATCGTCGGGTGAAAATTTTTTTCAATCGCGTCGAGTTCCGCATCGGTCCAGAAAGCGTCAACAATCACGTCTTTGTCGGCGCGGCGGTGACGGCTGGCGGCGATAAAACAAAAAATATCGCGGGCGCGGCGCGTCGTCCAGGCATCGGGCGCGAAGTGCTTCGTCGGGTCGCGGTAAATCTCGACGTGTCCGAGCAATTTTAACGTCAAATCAACGACCGGCACGGCTGCGGAGGGCTGAAAACTGGACGATGAGCGATGAACCGAATCGGATTTTCCTTTTTTCATCTCTCCGCCCGCATTCCTCATCCCTTGAACCACGCTTTCGCGCAAATCGAGCGGCAGCTTGCCGATGATTCCTTCGTCGGCGAACAGTGCCGGATAACGTTTTGTTTCGCCGCGCAGAAAATATTCGTAATCGAAACGCGCCGCCAAATCCAAAGCTCTCTGCGCGGGCGCAAGCATTTCCATTCGCCTGCCTTCGACGAACAGCGCGGCTGCCAGCGAAATTGCCGCCGCCGCTTCGTAATAATAAAGATTTCTATCGTGGAAAAATTGCAAAATCAATTCGAGTTCCGCGACGATTCCGTCAAATTCCTTTTGTTCCAATTTGATGCGGCACAGTCCGAGCCGGACGGTGTAGGAACCGATTTCGTTTTTGTTTTCTTGACGAACGGCGAGCAGATTTTCGAGCAGATTGCGCGCCGTCACCAAATCGCCGTGCATTGCCGCGAGCGCGGCGCGTTCTTCGTTGAATTCTCTGGTCGAAGGATCAACGCCGTCTTCCTCGTAGGATTTTCCGGCGCGCTCGTAAAATTCGGCGGCGTGCGCGAAGTCGCGTTTTTCACGATAAAAATTCGCATAAGATTCAAAAATCTCGCCGTTCAGATGTTTCAAATTATAAATCTGTGCGAGTTCGAGAGCTTTGCCGAGATGCGTTTCGGTTTCGTTTAACTCGCCGCGATACAAATGCAGCCGCGCGACGTTGAGATGTCCGATTGATTCCTGCGGCAGTTGGGCTTCGGGTTTGTCGGCGCGGAAAATTCGTTTGAACCAGCGCAGAGCTTCGCTGAAATCGCCGCGCAAGCCCGCCGGTAAAGCCAGGTTGTGCGCGATGAGCCGCGCGTATTGTTCGTTCGAATGTTTTTCCGCCGATTCGAGCGCGAGCCGGAAATGTCTCTCCGCGTCAGTCCACGCGCCCGTGCCGATCAAACAAAGACCGCGCGTATTTTCGCATTTCATACGCACTTCCGAATCTTCGGCGACGAGCGTTTCCGCCTTTTCGAGCAAATCGAGCGCGTCGGAACATTTGCCGCGCCGCCGGGCGATGCTCGCCAAAGAATGCAGGGCTTCGGCTTCGTCTTCAAAATCCTTCTGTTCGTGCAGCAGCTTAACCGCGCGCTGCAAAAATCTGGCGGCTTTCTCCGTTTCGCCCTGCAGCCTGGCAGTTTCCGCCGCATAAAGCAGAGAGCGCGGGAATTCGTCCAAAAATTCGTCGGGGATGCGGGCAGCGAAAATGCCGAGCGTCATTACCGCGCCGCCCGCCAGCCATTGTTTGCCGTGTTCGTGAATAATTTCGGCGGCGCGGGCAAATTCTTCGGCTTCCAAAAGATACGGCAAAGCGGTCGCCCAAAGCGATTTGCTCAGAAAAAATTCGGCGATGCGAACGCGCTCGGCGGCGATTTCAACGCGTCCTCGTTCGGCGCGAAAACGGCGCAGCAAAAAATCCCGAAAAAGCGGATGAATGCGGTATTCTTCATCGCTCGCGCGTTCGCCGGCGACGGTTAAAAAGATATTTTTTTTGACCAGTTCCGGCAATTCCGCCGCACAGCGCATTTCGGGAAACAGCGAGCTGCAAACTTCGAGCGGCAAACTGTCGAGCAAGGCGAGCCGCATCAAGAGATTTTGCGTCTCCGAAGATTCGCGGGCGAAAACTTCTTCGGCGAAATAATCGAAAATATCCTTTTCCGATTGCCTGAGCATTTCGCTCAAATTTGTCTGATGCGCCGTGCCTTTTAGATTGATTTCCTGTTCGGCGGCTTGGCGAACGAGCTGGAGAGCCGTGACCCAACCGTGTGTCCGCTGGCGATATTCGGCGATTTCTTCGGGTTTGAGGTCGATGCTCAAAGTCGTCCGAAAAAGCTCGCGCACTTCTTCGTCGGTAAACAGCAATTCTTCGCGGCTGATAACCAACGCCGCCGCTCCGACGCGGCGGCGCATAATCTGGAGCGGCGGCACGTCGCGCGCCGTGATGATCAGATGAATCATATCGGAGGAGTATTGCAGCAACCGGTCAACGAGTTGATGAACAATCGTTTCGCGCCCGATGTGGTGATAATCGTCGAGAATTAAAACGAACGGCTGTTCGATTGATTCGAGAATTTCATTAAGCAGCAAATCAACGGCGCGTTCGGGATGCGCGAGCAGATCGTCGCCGCCTTCATTCAGGTAGGGAAGCAGAGTTTCGCCGAAATCCGGCGCGAAACGCTTGATGCCGTGACAGATGTAGCCGAGAAAAACGAACGGATCGGCATCCGTGTGGTCGAGCTGATACCAGACGGTTTCGCGCGGCTGACCGCGCAAAAACTCGGCGACGAGCGTCGTTTTTCCGCAGCCCGCGTCGGCGGTCACGAGTGTAACGGGAGCGTTTAAGTTTGCCTTTAATTTATTGATTAAGCGCGGGCGCGGCAAAATTTCCGGCACGTGGCGCGGCGGAAGAAGTTTTGTCCGCAGAAAAAAATTCGGCTTGCTCATCGGCTGTCAATTCGGGGCGTTATAAATTCGATTATAACGATTTAGCGCAAGTGAACAAATTTTAATTCATAACAGCGAGGACTTTCTTTCGGCGATTTCCTTTAATTTGACGATTCTGCCGTAGGTTTGTTTATGAGCCGAACGCGCCGCCGCCGCCGATAATTGATAGGCGCGAAAAAGCTCGCTCGCTTCGTCCAGAGTGCAGGTCAGAATTTTTTCGTCCAGCACGCCTAAAATCTGTTTCGAGCGAAGCCGCCAGAGCGACAGCGGCGGCAAAGTGCGGGCAATCAAAAGGATCTGCGCGGACGGCATCAAGGCACGCACGAAGCCGTTGAAAAATTCGGCAAACCACGCCGCATCGAAAACCGTATGCAAATCGTCGAGAACGATTAACAGCGGTTTTCCGTCAGCCGCCGCGCCGAATCGGGCAGTGATTGCTTCGGTCGCGGAAGAAACATCGTTTTCGTCGAAATTGAAATTTTCGATGCCTCTCTGTCCGATGCTGCCGAGCAGATAGCTCGAAAAAACGCGCCAATCCGTGTCGGCGGTGTCGGCTTTATACCACGCGACGCGGCAATTCCGGCGACGGGCAAAATCCGCCGCGAGCAGCGTTTTGCCGATTCCGGCGCGACCGGCGATCAAGGTTGCCGAAAACTGCGCGAGCGATTTTTCGAGCTGCTGAAACAGGCGCGGACGCGCGAGCAGCGCGTCAAACGGCGGCATCAACAGCTTGTCGGCGAACAGTTTGATCGGCGCGAATTTAACCTGCGGTTTCGGTTCGGAAGCGGTCGGCGAGAAATCGTAAAAATTGCCCGCGTCGCGCCATTCGTCGAGTTCGTGTGAAGCGAAGTTCATCATACGATTTTACTCTAATCGTTCGGACTTGAGTAAAACTTGAAAAAAAATCAATAATAGCTTGTTCGTCATTCGTTTTTATTCAATCAAACAAATAATTTCAATGACGAACGGCGTGACCGAATCCATAATTCACACTTCAAAACTTCAAGTTGATTTATTCTAAATTTATGCGTAAGAGCGTTTTACGATTTTTAAATTTGAATATGCCGCCGACTTTTCCGGTTGTTTCTATTGTTGCGGCAATCGTTCTCGCGGCGTGTTCGATTCCAAACGGCGACGAAAAATATTTCGGCAAAGTCGCGCTGCCCGCCGAAGATGTCGTCCGTTACGTCAGCGGTCCCGAACCCGAATCGCTCGACCCGCAAATCGGTACGGGACAAGTCGAGCAGCGAATTTACGTCGCGCTTTACGAAGGCTTGGTCGAATACGATCCGCAGACGCTCGCGCCCGTTCCGGCTATCGCCGAGCGTTGGGAATCGAACGACGATTCGACCGAATTTACATTTCATCTGCGCCCGGACGCGCGCTGGTCGAACGGGGATGCGATTACCGCAAAGGATTTTGTTTACACCGTCAGGCGCGGACTCGATCCGAAGCTCGCTTCGCGCGGCGCGGGGCAGGCGTATTACATTAAAAACGCGAAGGCTTTCAACGAAGGCGCGGCGTTTGTGCAGGATGCGGCAACCGGCGAATTTTTGATGGACGCGGACGCGGTTCTGCCGGCGCGTCTGACCGTTCCGCAGGGCGAGAAACAACGCGCCGCCGCGTTCAAAGCGAACCCGAAGCTCGAAGAAATGATCGCCGGTAAAACGCTCGTTCCGGTCAAAGCCGAAGATGTCGGCGTGGAAGCCGTTGACGATTTAACGGTAAAGATTTCGCTGACGCAGCCGGTTCCGTTTTTCGTCAAAATTCTGCCGTATAATTTTTTCCGCTTCGTGCCGCAGTCGGCAATCGAGCAATTCGATAAAAAATGGACGCAAGCTGAAAATATCATCACGAGCGGCGCGTTTCGTTTAAAGGAATGGTCGCCTTACAGCCAAATCGTCGTCGAAAAAAATCCGAACTACTGGGACGCGGCAAACGTCCGGCTCGCGCAGGTGAAATTTTTTCCGGTCGAAGAACAGGCGACGGTGATGAATCTGTATAAAGCCGGTGAAATCGAAGCGGCGTATAATCGTTCGGTTCCGCGTTCGTGGCTTTACTTTATGAAAAAAAAGGGCGATTACCAGGACGCGGTCGAAGCCTCGATTGAATATTACATTATCAACACGACCAAGCCGCCGATGAACGACGCGCGCGTCCGGCGGGCGTTCGCCCTCGCCCTCGACAAAGCGACGCTTGCCAAAGCCCTGCAAAGCGCGAAACCTTTATCAACTTTAATTCCGACCGATATTTTCAAAGGCTATTCTTCGGTGCAGGCAGTTGAATTTAACCCCGAAAAAGCCAAACAAATGCTCGCTGAAGCCGGTTACAAAGACGCGCAAGGGAATTTCGACGCGGGCAAATTTCCGATTCAGGAAATTGAAATCACCTATAACACGTCAGCCGGAAATAAATTCACCGCCGAGATGATTCAATCGCAGTGGAAGCAAAATTTGGGCTTAACCGTCACGCTCAAAAATATGGAAACCAAAGCCTTCGTCAGCGCAACCTCGAAGCTCGACTACAAAGGCTTCGCCCGTTACGGCTACGCGGCGGATTACGTTGACCCGTATAGTTTTCTGAGCATCTTCGCCACCGACGGCGGCGACAACGGCACGGGCTGGAAAAACGAGCAATATACCAAATTGCTCGATGTCGCCAACCGCACGCTCGACGAAACGAAACGCAACCAACTGCTCGCCGAAGCCGAAACCATTTTCCTCAACGAACAGCCGATAATTCCTTTAACCACGAGTTCGACCAACTGGCTCAAAAAACCATACGTCAAAGGAATGTATCCGAACGCGCTGACTTTGCATCCCTGGAAATTCGTTTACATCGAGCGCGATGCGTCGAAATGGTGAAAGCGCGGTCACAAAATTGACCGGAGCATAGGCGGGACGCTCGCGCTCTGTCCCGGATACAGAGTTTTAGTACATTGATTGTTAACCAATACGCAGCCTTTTATGATGCGGGAAACAAAATTAAACTCAGGGACGGATTTCCTGACTTTACAAAGTATAAATCAAGTTTGAAAGATAACAGGCATCCGGCTACAACCAGCACTTGGGCAAGGCACGTGATGTCGAGTGGCAGTGCGAGATAACCACAGGCGTTCTACGGCAAATTTCAGGAAATGCCGACGCAGTGTCATGACAAGATTTTGATGAGCTTGGACGACAATCTCTTTTCGTCAATGTTTTTGGCTTTCTTTTAATTGTTGATTCTGATCGAAAACTGTAATGTTGTCCGGTTCTATTTTTACGGGTTGGTTGCAAAAGTTTTCTTTAAGCCGAACGAAATTATTTGTCTTTTTCGAGTAATTTGGTCGTGTTTTCGGTAACGCTGCGCGGAACTAAATCGCCGGTGTCATATGATTTCCAGACGTTTTTGGGCGGAACGTAATTTTGTTCCTGGTGCGGCGGAAGCGCGGACTGATTAGTTTGCGGCGGATTTTGAAAAAATTGATTCGACTGCGGATTCGGCAGCGATTCGGTAGAAAAAAAATGCTTATTTTTCGGCTTGCCTTGCAAAAGCAGAAACGAGGCGACCGTTATCAGCAAAGCTCCCATCGAACCGATAAGGGCGAAAACAGCGATTATTTCACTGTCGGCGTTGGTGATCGCTGCGAACGGCGTTAAAATCGTGCAGAAAAACAAAAACCAGAAAAGCGCGAATATCAAACCGTTGCGGCGCGAGAAAAATTTTTTATCTTTGTAAATTTCGGCTAACTGCGGCAGAAAACCGCCGTGCGCGAGAATTTCCGACACGAGACCGAGCGAAAATCCGCAGCGCGAACAAAACTTTGTCTCTTCGGACACTTGCTGTTGACCACAGCGCGGGCAATACATAATTAATTTTTTCTCCTGACGCTTTTAATTTTTGACGAATCTTGTTCAGCTACGAATTTTATTTCGTAAATGTTCAACGGTGCAAACTCTAAACCGGCGGTAATTTTTCGTCGGAGAACATTTGAAAGACCGCAAAAGCGCGACCTTGAAAATGTTCGGCGCGGGCGACGGTTTCTAGTAAAATTGTGAAAAGCGTTTTTAATTTTTGCGGCGCGGGCATCTCGCGCTGTAAATCTTCGACCGTTTTAATCAGAGCGAAACCGCGCGCTCGGGTCGCTTCGACTTCATCTAAATATTCGAGAATCGCCTTTCCGGTCGAAAGTTCTTCGGGCAACGTCCATTCAAACGGATCGTCCCAAAGTCTGGTCGTAATGCCGCCGAATGTCTGCTCGATTTTTCCCGCGCTTCGCAAAACGAACTCGCCGCAGGAAAACGGCACGAACACGCGGTTCAGCTCGCGCGGTCGCCAAAACAGTTTTTCGTCCGAAATCATTTTTATCAATTCAAACGAGCGCGTATGAATTAATAAAAATTGTCGGTCGAACGAATCAATCAGCTTTTCCATAAAATAAAAATGGGAAAAAATCAGTTTTTTATCGCGCGATGACGTAAAAAAAGGAAGCGTTCAAAGTTTAACTTGAACGCTTCCTTTTTGTCATCATATCCTCGAAAATTTAATTTCCCTTAAATCGCCGGTCGTCTTCAATCATTCCGAGACCGTAATTTTTTCCGTTATAATTTACGCCGTTTTGGATTCTGCCTTTCACGCCGATTTTAGTCCCCTTCGCCGGAACGCTGTTTTGCGTCACAACCCAGATCGAACCCGTGCCGTCGTCAACTTTGTAAACGCCGCCGCGAATCTGCGTCAAAGGAATATTTACTCCGTAACTGTCGCGCACCGTTCCGGCAATCCCGACTTCCTTGTCGTAATATTTCGACGGATTTGCTTCGATTGTGCCGATGCTTTTTCTTTCGGGACAGCCGAGCGTTACTAATCCGACGCATAAAATTAAAGCGGGCAAAAACACTTTCGTCAATTTTTTCATTTTTATCTCCTTTCTGATCGTTGAAATTTCGGGAGAGCCGTTGAAACTTAAAGATTCAATCAACGCTTAAAAGTTTGCCATATTTTTTATTTTTTGCGATGCTTTTAGCGTTATACCGAATAAAAGATTCCCCAAAAAATTTATGGCGACGGCGATTCAATTAACCGGCACGGAAAACTTCGCGTTTTCTTCGAGCATTGCCGACGACGTTTGGCATCCGAAGACGAACTCGAAAGCGTTTGAATGGTGGTATTTCGACGCGCTGAGCGAAGACGGGCGCGACGCGGTGGTGATAATTTTTCTCGACAATTTTATCTTTTCGCCGCGCTACAACGCCGGCAATCGCCAATCGAACAGATTTACGGAAAAATTTCGCCGCCGAAAAAATTTAGACTGTCGCCGCTGTTATCCGGCGATTGCTTTTACATATTACCGCGACGGCAAGCCGAAATACCGCGCTATCAACGAATTCGCGCCCGAAGATTTTTCCGCCGACGGCAAAAAGCCCGAATGCCGAATCGGCGACAACTTTTTCCGGCTCGATTCCGCCCCGTACGGTTCGGGCTATATGCTTTCGATCAACGCGAAGCTGCGCCGCAAACGGCAATTAAAAGCTAATTTTGAATGGCTTTCCATCGAGAGCGATTTTTTGCCCGCCAAAACTTTTGATTTAAACGACGCGCACAATTGGAATCTGGCGGTCTCGCGTGCCGACGTAACGGGTCGAATCGCCGTCGAAGATTCTTCGGGCAAATCGCTCGACACGGTTCACTTTCGCGGCACGGGTTATCACGACCACAATCTGGACAACCGCTGGCTGCCCGAAATCGTCAGCGATTGGCAATGGGGACGCGCGCATTTCGCCGACGCGACCGCCGTTTTTTACCGCTACAAAGAACACGGCGCGGCGCGGGCGACGACTAAACTTTTCACCGTCGAGAACGAAGTTTTGAGCGATGCCGACGCAAACTGCGAAGAACAAAATTTCACGCGCGACAAATTCGGCATCAAATATCCGCAAAAGCTCGCGCTCGTCGGCGAAAACGCTTCGAAATTATCAATCAAACAAACAAAAATCATTGATTCGAGCTTTTTTTATTTGCGCTTTCTGAGCGAGATGACTTTAACGATGCCCGACGGCACAACGCGCGAAGCCGTCGGCATTACCGAATCCTTAAATCCGAAAGCGTTAAAATACCGCTGGCTCGATTGGCTGATTGATATGCGAATCGGACGCAACGGCAAAGGCTCGTTCCTGCCTTGAAGGTTCAAAGTTCCAGGTTTCAGGTTCAAGGTTTCAGGTTTCAGGTTTCAGGTTTCAGGTTTCAGGTTCAAGATTCTGATCACGAACTCAAAGCCAAAACCGCCCAAATTATTTTACAATTTAACCGGAATCAAAATTTCGTAATCGAAAACCTGAAACCTTGAACGTAAAACCTTGAATCTCGAACCTTGAACCCGAAACCTGAAACCCGAAGAATGCAGAATAACCCCAAAATTAACAAAGAAAACATCAATCGTTTTTTGTGCGAAAACTGCGGCGCGAATATGCAGTTCGATGCGGCGAGCAGCGCGCTTTTGTGTCCGTATTGCGGATATAAAAAAAAGATTGAAAGCGGCGGCGCGACGATTGAAGAACAGGATTTTTACCGATTTCTGCGTCCCGGTGCCGAACGATTGCAGCCGCTGGCGAGCAACGCGATGCAGGTGACGTGCGAAACGTGCGGCGCGACCGTGACGTTTATTCCGCCGGAAACTTCGCGCAACTGCGATTTTTGCGGCGGCAAAATCGTCGCCCAACCGAAATCCGCCGATCCGCTCGTCGCGCCCGAAGGCGTGATTCCGTTTTCGGTTACGTCGCAAATCGCGTCCGCGCAACTAAAATCGTGGATCAATTCGCGCTGGTTCGCGCCGTCTAATCTGAAGATTTTGGCGCAGCCGGACAAAATCGGCAGCGTTTATATTCCGTATTGGACGTTCGATGCCGATTCATACAGCCGATACACGGGACAACGCGGCGAATATTATTATGTAACCGAACATTACGAAGAAAACGGTGAAGAAAGAACGAGGGAAGTGCGGAATACAAATTGGTCGAGCGCGTCCGGCGCGGTGTCGCGTCATTTCGACGATTTGTATATTCCGGCGACCAAATCGCTTCTGCCCGATTATGTAAAAAAATTGAACTGGGAGTTTTCCGCGCTCGTGCCGTATGAACCGGCATATCTCGCCGGACACAAAGCGCAGACGTATCAAGTCTCGCTCGAAGAAGGATTTGAATTGTTCAAACAAAGTGCGGGCGCGATCATCTACAACGACGTGCGCCACGACATCGGCGGCGATGAACAGCGGGTTGACAACGTCGGCACCGATTATTCAAACATTACATTCAAGCATTTGTTGCTGCCCGTTTACGCGGGCGCATATCGCTATAACAATAAGGTTTTTCAAATCGTCGTCAACGGCAGAACCGGCGAAGTGCAGGGCGAGCGACCTTACAGTTGGCTCAAAATCGGCTGTCTGACAATTGTTATTTTGATTTTCGTGATTATAATGCTGGCAATCTTCGGATCATCACGCTAAAAGTCGGAGCGTAGGAATCATGTCTGCGCTCTACGCCTTTAGCGATTCGTCAATTTTACCGCCGTTCCGTAAGCCAGCACTTCAGTACAGCCCTGCGAAAATTCGGTCGCGTCGTAGCGCATTGCGATAATCGCGTCCGCGCCGATTTCCTGCGCGTGCTGCACCATTCTGTTGAACGCTTCCTGTCGTCCGCCTTCGCAGACTCGCGTAAACTCTTCGATGTTGCCGCCGCCGATTGATTTCAAGCCGCCGATAAAGCCCGCGCCGATGCCGGTCGAACGCACGACGATGCCGCGCACTACGCCTAGATATTCTGTAATTTTGCCGTTTTCGACATCGTTTCCGGTTGTTATAATCATTTTGTGCTCCTTAATATTTTTCGTTCGGAATTTGTTGGGCAAACTAGGAATGTAATTGTTCGCTGTTTAATTTTTAGTCTTTACCGGCAAACTGAAGATTCCCGTTCTTGTAGCTAAAAATTGATAGACAATAGTAAACAGCTAATCTATTAAAGACGCGAAAACTTTTTCCCTTTTTCACATTTTCACTTTTCGCCTTTTCTCCTTTTATTCGATGACGACTAAAACGTCGCCCGCATTGACGGTCGCGCCTTCGGCGAAACGGATTTCTTTGATTGTTCCGTCTTTCGGCGATTTCATTTCGTTTTGCATTTTCATCGCCTCGACGACAATTACGCCGTCGCCGATTTTCACTTCCTGATTTTCCCCGATTAAAATTCGCACGACTTTGCCCGGCATCGCCGTTTTTATTTCCGATGCGCCCGCCGCCTGTCCGCTTGTCGCCTGGCTGCCGCGCAAGCGTTTCGGGTCGGAAATTTTTACGTCTAACGATTGACCGCCGACTTTCACCGCAAACGGTTCGTCCGTTGTCGGTTTCGGCGAAACGAAAATTTGGTAAATTTGATTGGCGTGCTTGAAAAGATATAGATTAGGTTCGGGTTCGGACGCTTCGAGATTGTAAACACGCCCGTTAATTTCGGCGGTCAGTTGCGAGCCGTTTTCGGTCAGCTCGATTTCAAATTTTTCGTCGTTCGTTTCGGCGAGCAATTTCATATTAGTGAGCGGTGAGCGGTAGGCAATGAGCAGTCAGTAAACTACTCATTGCCTACCACTCGCGGTTTCGATGATCGCGGCGATTAAATCTTCCATTTCGACCGGCTTGCCGAGATGTTTCTGAAATCCGGCTTCAAAAGCCGATTGACGGTCTTCGGGACGATTAAAAGCCGTCAGCGCGACCGCCGGAATTTGTCCGCCGTTTTCTTCCGGCAGAGCGCGAATTTTTTCGAGCAGCGCGTAGCCGCTTTCGTTCGGCATACTTATATCCGAGAGCAGAACGTCGGGCAGCCGTTCCCGCGCGTTTTTCAAAATATCCAACGCTTCAATCGCCGAATTCGCCGTCGTTACTTTCGCGCCGTTTATTTGCAGCATAAACGAAACGATTTCGCGGGCATCGGCTTCGTCGTCCACCGCTAAAATCCAAAATCCGCTTAATTTTCCCTGCCCGCTCATAATTTCCACCCTATCGCCGAAATTATTATTTCCGGCTCAATTACCCGCAACGGCAGACGAAATTTATAAATCCGCGTCCGTCTCCCGATGCCTTCCGCTAGAATTAAACCGCCGTGTAATTCTATCAAATCTCCCGCTAATGATAAACCGCTTTACGACCGCCGCCAATCTGAGAAATTCAAAAAACGGCTTGTTAAAATAATCGGAAATAACCGAAAACGGCGGCTGAAAATTAAGAAACTTCAAACACACGAATTAAATTTATTGTTTTTCTTCAAACAATTTTCGCACAAACAACTCTCGAAGTTTTCCCGCAGCTTCGTTAAAATTTCCGCTTCCAATTTAATGTTAAAACACCAGCATTCGCCGACGTTTGCGCCGCAGAAAAATTCATCGCCGCACGATTCGCAGATTTTATTCGTCAATTTATTTTTAGCGGATTCAAGCGGCACAAATACAAAAATAGCACAGAATTTTGCGAGTTATAAAAGCCGAATTCCGTGCCGAAAGAATTTTGAATTTTAATTTTATTTATCCGGCTGCGGCGTGACGCGCAGATACGGCTTGACGGCTTTGAAACCCTTCGGAAATTTTCGCTTCGCGTCTTCGTCGGAAACCGCCGGAACGATAATCACGTCGTCGCCGTTTTTCCAGTTAGCGGGCGTAGCGACGCTGTGCTTCGCCGTCAGTTGCAGTGAATCTATAACGCGCAGAATTTCGTCGAAATTTCTGCCCGTGCTGGCTGGATAAGTTAAAGTCAGTTTGATTTTTTTGTCCGGTCCGACGACAAAAACCGAGCGCACCGTCGCCGTGTCGCTCGCGTTCGGGTGAATCATATCGTAGAGGTCGGCAACTTGTTTATCTTTGTCGGCGATGACCGGAAAATTCAATTTCGCGCCCTGCGTTTCTTCGATGTCCTTCGCCCATTCGTGGTGCGATTCCGAAGGGTCAACGCTCAAGCCGATGATTTTCACCGAGCGTTTATCGAATTCGGGTTTCAGATGCGCCGCCGCGCCGAGTTCGGTCGTGCAAACCGGCGTGAAATCTTTCGGGTGCGAAAACAAAACGCCCCAATCGTCGCCTAAATAATCGTAAAAATTTATTTCGCCCATCGTCGTTTCCGCCGTAAAATCCGGCGCGTCGTCGCCAAGTCTGACAGTCATTTTCTTTTACTCCGTATTTATAATTTTTTGCGAAAATTTATTGCCCGCTGCAAACACAACGTAAAAATTTTCGCTTTTTGAAGATATTTTATTTGCCGTCGTTGAGCGCAATCTCTTCCCGAAACTGATTGACGACCTGAATATCGGTGCGAACCGTATCGCCCAAAATCACGACCAACTCGCCTTTTTCGGCATTCTGCAAAGCGAAATTGATCGCTTCGGGCGTTCCGGGAATATAAGTCGTCGGCACGTCCCGTCCGCTTTCCTTGATTCCTTCGAGCAGCAGATCGCGCATATTGTCTTCGTCGCGCCCGCGCAGATGATCGCCGCGCCGCAGAATGATTTTGTCGAACGTCGCGGCGGAAATGCGCCCGACCTCGCGCAAGTCTTCGTCGCGGCGGTCGCCCGTGCCGCACAAAACCGCCGTTTTCGATTGATACGGCATTTTTTCGATAAAATTCTGCAAGCCGATCAAGCCCGCCGGATTGTGCGCGAAATCGAGCAAAACGGTAAAATCCTTTATCTCGACGAAATTCATACGTCCGGGCGTTTGCGCCGTCGAAGGCGTAAACGTCGTCAAGCCGACGCGAATATCTTCCAGAGAAACGCCGTGAACGAAACACGCGAGCGTCGCCGCCAGAACATTCTGCACCATAAATTCGGCGCGACCGCCGTATGCCAAAGGAATATTAATCGCCTTCTCGACACGCACCTTCCATTTGCCCTTCAGAAGCGTGATAAAACCGTTTTCGTAAACGCAGGAGATGCCGCCGCGCCGGGCGTTGCGGCGAATATTTTCGTTGTTTTCGTCGAGCGCGAAATAAACGACCTGCCCGTCAACCAGTTTCCGCATTCTGAAAACATTTTCGTCTTCGGCGTTCAAAACGGCAAAGCCTTTGCGCGACACAGAGCGCGGCACGACCGCTTTGACGCGCGCTAAATCTTCCAAAGTATTGATGTCCTTCAAACCGAGATGATCGGCGGCGACGTTGGTGACGACCGCGACATCGCAGTAATCGTAGCCCAAACCCGAACGAATAATGCCGCCGCGCGCCGTTTCCAAAACCGCGACCTGCACGGACGGGTCTTTCAAAACAAGCTGCGCCGAAACCGGTCCGGTGTTATCGCCCGAAGTGATTTGGTTGTTTTGAATATAAGTACCGTCGGTCGTCGTAAAGCCGACCGTCAAACCGCTGCCGCGAAGGACGTGCGCGATCAGACGCGTCGTCGTCGTTTTACCGTTCGTTCCCGTAATGGCAAAAATCGGTATGCGCGAAGGCTTGCCCGGCGGGAAAAGCATTTCGACGACGTGTTCGGCGACGTTGCGACCGATGCCTTCCGACGGCGCGAGATGCATTCTAAATCCGGGCGCGGCGTTGATTTCAATAATGCCGCCGCCGTTTTCGCGCAAAGGATCGGACACGTTCGGCGCGATCACGTCAATGCCGGCGATGTCGAGACCGACGATTTTGGCGATGCGCTCGAACAGGAAAATATTTTCCGGGTGCGCGACATCCGTGCGGTCAATTGCCGTGCCGCCGGTCGAAAGATTCGCCGTCGTCTTCAAATGTAAAATTTCATCGGGCGGCAGAACCGTTTCGAGCGTCAGATTTTTCGCCTTCAAAATCTGTTCGGTTTGCCGGTCAACGTCAATCTGCGTTAAAACATTTTCGTGTCCGTAACCGCGCCGCGGATCGCGGTTCACTTCGTCAATCAATTCCTGAATCGTGCTTTTGCCGTCGCCGACGATGTGCGCGGGCGTGCGTTCGGCAATCGCAATCAAACGATTGTTGACGACGAGCGCGCGAAAATCGCTGCCGACAAGCATTTTTTCGACGATCACCGCTTTCGAGCGCGATTCGGATTGTGCCAGATGAAATGCCGTGACAGCGTCTTCCAAATTTTCGATGCCGACCGTCGCGCCTCTGCCGTGATTGCCGTCGAGCGGTTTGATGACGACCGGAAAACCGACCGCGCGCACCGTTTCTCTAACTTCGTCCTCGTGGCGGATGCGATAACCCTTCGGCACGGGAACGCCCATTTCGCCCAGAAGCTTTTTCGTCGCGGCTTTGTTGGTGGCGATGTCCACCGAAATCATATTCGTGCGGTTCGTCGTCGTCGCCTGGATGCGCTGTTGATGAACGCCGTAGCCGAGCTGGACGAGCGACTGATCGTTGAGGCGTATATACGGAATGCCGCGCGCCTCGGCTTCTTCGATAATCGAGCCGGTTGAAGGTCCGAAACGCACGTTTTCACGAATCTCGCGCATTTCCTGAATCTCTTCAACGAGCGTCTGTTTGATCGTTTCGATGGATTTGCCTTCGGCTAATTCGAGAAAAAGCCGCACGGCGGCGCGCGCCGCGTAACGACCCACTTCCTCTTCAAAATACGCGAAGACGACATTGTAGATGCCTTTCTCATCAGTTTCTCTGGTGCGTCCGTAGCCGACATCCATTCCGGCGAGCGTCTGAATCTCGAGCGCGAAATGTTCGATGACGTGTCCCGCCCAGGTGCCTTCCTGAACGCGCCGGTTAAATCCGCCGGGCGTTTGATAACTGCACCCGTGCGATTCGAGCGACGGCATTACTTCATTCATCCGTTGATAAAAGTTCTCGATCTTAGCAGTCGGTTTTTCTTCATAATCGCCGATGTCAAGCCGCATCACGATCAGCTTTTTCCAATAACCGCTCCAATAATTCGGTCCGCGCAGCGTTCTGATTTCAAGAATATTCATAAAATTTCAATTACGAATGACGAATTTCAAACGACGATTTGATAAAAGTTTTTTGTTTTCTTAATTGTTAGCCGCGAGCTTCAATTTACGGCTTTACTTAAATCATTCGTAATTCGTCATTTGAAATTCGTCATTCGTTCTATTCGATATCGGGAAGCAAAAATTCGTTCGGCGGCTGCAGCGGCGTTCTGCCGAAGTAATCGTAGATCAAACCGTTGCCCAAAATATGGAGCTGCACGCCGCAGACGCTGAACGATTCGAAGTCGCCGACTTCGGCGATTTCGTTGTAGGAAATTTGCGAGCCGTCCACAATCGTCGCCGCGCCCGCGCCGAACACTTCGAGAACGCCTTCGTTGTCTAAAATGATCGCCGTGTTTTCGTCTATGCCGATGCCGAGATTGTATGGGTTGTAGGAAACGGCGGTAATCAGGCGCGAGATGCGCCCGCGCTCGGTAAAATGCTGATCAATGATAATATTCTTCAAAAATCCGAGACCGGGCGAAAGCCGGACCGAATCCTTGTGCGGATGCGCCGCCGCGTCGCCGCGTACGATCATCGTCGTGGACATTCCCGCCGCGCCCGCGCTCGTTCCCGCCAGCACGACGTTCGTCTCAGCCACCTTGCTGCGTAAACGCTGCGCGAATGTTGTTCCGCCCAAAAGCGACACGAGCCGCATCTGATCGCCGCCGGTGATAAAAACGCCGTCCACGCCGTCAAATAAAGCGTCCGCGTCCGCCGCGAAAACGTCTTGTCTTGATGTCGCCCGCAAAACGCGCGGATTAGCGATGCCCAAACGCCGGAACGCCTGCACATAAACATCCGCCGCAAATTCGGGAAAATCCGACGCGACCGGCACGATCAAAACATTCGTCTCGCCGCCATCCTTGCCGGTCAGCTCAAGAAACTTCCGCAAAATTCGCCGTTCATTATACTTATCTTCCGCGCCGCCGATAACGAGAAGATGACCGCCGATAACCTCACGGTGTATTCGATTATCCATTCAATAAATTTATAAAAAGTTGATTTGTAAAACGTTAGCTTTAAGTTAGAGCAATCGCGCCGAAGCGTCAAGATTATGAATCGCAAAAAAGAAAATCAGTAATTCCGCCTAATTAATTAGGCGGAATTACTGATTTATCCTTCAAAAAACGTCAACTCCTTATTTTTATTGACTTTTATTTTCTTAAATTGTATAAATGCTTCGGTATAACGTGAATATAATTCAGCAGAATACAAAGTTCGACAGCTTTCTGTAAAAATTAACATGAGAATTATTCATACAATTTTATTTTTGGGGCTTGTATTCTTTGGAGCGTCTTTCGCAAAGGCAAACTGTTCGTGTGAAAAATTTTCACCTCTCAGTTTTAATGTAGGCAGCGACCCTATTTTATTTGCTGAAACTAAAGTTTCAAAAATTCAAGGGATTGCTGTTGATGCTTTAAATAAACCGCCATCGAAGGTGTATGTTTTTCTCTTTCGCAAACCGAGTAACATTACAGATGAAAATTTTACGCCTTTTGACCTAAAGCAAGAAGAAGTCGTTTCAGCTTGTGAAACCAAAAAGGACGGCAAGTTTTGTTTTGAAAATATCTCGCGTGGAAAATATGTTGTTTGTGCTTATACGCCTTATGACAGTAGTTTCATTTCCAAGACAACTTGTGCAATTGTTAGCCTAAAACCGAATAATCTATTTTTGAAAGGAAAAATTAAATTAACTTTGGAAGTTCCAATATAAGGACTTCTATAATCACGGGCTGTCGAACCAATCAATGGACGTGAGGGCGAAACAGCGACTTCTTTAAAATCTTCTTTCGTAAACTTTGAGTTGCGTGTTGGCGGTTTCGCCCCACGTCATCTCAAGCGTTATGTCGCTCTTGGTAAAATCAGATGTTGCTTACTGAAACAAAAAACAATTCAACTTCTGTGGTCAATTTCGAGACTGCAATTTCGCCGCATCTTTCCGCCAGCGATAATGCGCGTTTTTGGCTGACCGTTTTGGACGATTTAACGCAAGAATTTTTATCGCTTGGTCTTGATGAACGCGCAAGCCACGAAATTTTCTTGCAGATTGGCGCGTGTTCTCATTGGCTTCGTCCGCATCAAACTCGTTTGACGGCGGCGGGCGGCTTTGCACTTCCGGCGGGTTATTTGGGCGGCGGTTTTAGCCGCGACGGTTTGCCTGAGTTCGATTGGTCTGTGTTGCTTCATCGAAATCAAACTCAAGGTTCTTGGTTAGAATCGGACAAGTTTTTTGGCAAGCGGCAGCTCCTTTGCAGAGTTGCGTTGCCAACTCGAACCGTGCAACATAATCAGGCGGTTGTTAATGTTTTGTGGTCGCCCGGAACGCCCGCACAACCGAAGGAAAAGACGAAACTATTTTATGCTTACCGCAAAATTGCCGACGAGTGGCAACAAGTTGCGACAGGCGCATTGTAGGAAAAGGCGCGTGGAAACAACGGGCGACATAACAAATCAATGGACGTGAGGGCGAAACAGCTACTTTCATAAAAACGTCGCTCGTTAAACCTAAAGTTGCGTGTTGGCGGTTTCGCCCCACGTCATCTCAATCGTTGGGTGCTTCGTGGTTATTTTGAACGTGATATGAAAATGCGGATTCTAAAATTATGTTTTGTGTTACTTGCCGTCGTTTGTGTTCACGGACAAACACAGAGCAAAAGCGTTCTTGACCCAATACCGAAATCGAAACAAGCCAGTTTGATTGACGCTTTAAATCAAGCCGTTGAGTTTCAGCAAAATCGAAATTGGGCTGGCATTTACACTTTGCTGAAAAAACCTGTTTCTTTCTCTGACCAGCCAAACGTAAGCCAAGATGATTACGTTAAGCAAATGACCAAATATAACAAAACAGGATTTACCAAAATTTTAGAGTTTACGCCTGACAGTGTTTTCTTTACCGGAGACGACACCGAAGGCTTTGCAATAGTTTTTGGTTGTGGTAAATACAAAGACGGATTTTCAAAACCGAAATACAAATCGCAAGCGGAAGTTTATTTGGTTGCCGGTGAGTGGAAGTTTTCATCTATTCCAAGTCCGTCAGTTGGCATTGACGAAGTTGAATTACCAAAATGCGAAAAGAACAAATAAAATCAAAGCATTTTCTATTCAACGGCAGCACCCAACAAATCAATGGACGTGAGGGCGAAACAGCGATTTTCTTATCGCGTTGTCTTTTTACCCCGACGTTGCGTGGTGGCGGTTTCGCCCCACGTCATCTCAACCGTTGGCTGTCTCGCGTTAAAATAGAGGTTCAATTTATGACCAAGAAAATATTTTTATTTGTTTTGTTATTTTGCTCATTTACTTTTTTGGCTTCAGCACAAAACAAACAGACTGAAAATCAACCTAAACCGTCGCCACCGCCCGGAGGAATTAAACTCTTGGCTGGTTATGCACATTTTCAGGAGCAAGGCATTGATACTAGAGTTGGACGTATTAAAAAGGAAGGTGGGCTTGATATTGAATATGACATTGGACGTTTGGCAGGTGAATATACAAATACTTGCGTTAGAGACAAAAATGCTTGTGTTTGGTTCAAAGAACAAAAGTTGGAATATGGAATTGTGAAAATCGCGTTGACGAAAGACGGAGAAATTATTGCCACGTTTCCTAAGACAACAGCTAACTTCTTCGCACAGGTGAAATCGCAAGAAGACATCGCAGACTTTTTGATAATGATTTTAACTTATTGAACTAAAGAAGGCGTTCGTGAAAATAACACGACAGCCAACAAATCAATGGACGTGAGGGCGAAACAGCTACTTTGTTATTAGCGTCTTTTGTTAAACTTTGAGTTGCGTGTTGGCGGTTTCGCCCCACGTCATCTCAGCCGTTATACATCCGGCTGAAGAGGAAAAGACAAGCCGCTGTTGATCTGAAGACGCAAAGCGCAGCATTGCTTTTGAAATCAACCGGATGTATAACAAATCAATGGACGTGAGTTCGGGGCAGCGACTTTCTTA
>CAXSGY010000028.1:0-69267 GCA_964237235.1 uncultured Pyrinomonadaceae bacterium | reverse complement strand
GGAACGAGCGAGCCGTTGTGCGCGACGCAGTTTTCGGTGTCGCCCTGCGCGGCGGGCATTTTATAATAATTGGCGAAACTCAGCTTGTTATTTTCCAGATTGAAAATCGCGTCCGCGCCCCATTTGTTCGGGTCGGTCGCCCGGCAGCGCGCGCCCAATCCGCCGCCCCATTCGTCCGTAAAAACGACTTTTTTCCCGTCATTGGAAAACGAAGCCGAGTGCCAGTAGGAATAATTCGGATCGTTAACCGCGTCAATTCGTTTCGGATTCGCCGGGTCTCTGATGTCGAGCAGAATGCCGTTGCCCGAACACGCGCCCGCCGCCAGACCGATTGCCGAATAGACTGTAATGTCGTGGCATTGATTGGTATCCGCCGTTTTGCCGTTGCTGTCGTGCGAGCCGCCGTTGTTCAGACCGTTGATCGCACCGGTTCGCGGATCAATAAAGACACGCGGACTCGAAATTATTTTCGCGTTTTGCGGTGCGGCGAGCGGCACCTTGATGACATCAATGCGAAACAGCGCGGTGTTCGGGTCTTTATCCGGCGATTCGCCCGAACAGCCCGCGAGTTCTTCGCCCGGTCGAACGAAGGACGTTCCCGAAACGTAAATGTAAGCGTTGTCTTTATCCTTCGGGTCAATGACGAGCGTATGCGTGTGCGAGCCGCGACAGGTTTGCACCGCGCCGACCTGTTTCGGATTTCTGATGTCTGAAATATCGAAAATCCTGACACCGCGAAAACGGTCTTTCTGCACGTCGGGCGCGGGCTGCTGTCCTTCGACGTGCGGCACGGGCGCAAAACCCTGCACGCTGCAATCGAGTCTGCCGTTCGGCATCTCGACCGACATAAACATCAGATTTTTATAAACCGAAACGTCGCCCTGTCCGCCCGGGCAAACGATTGAAGTCAAAAGTTTCGTGTTGGCGGGCGCGGAGATGTCGTAGATATTTACGCCGTAGAAATTTCCCTGAAACAGATGATTGCCCTGAAACGCCAAATCCGAATTGGCGAAAGCGAGCTGCGCCAGAACGAGTTGAAGCGGTTTCGGCATTTTCGATGTGTCGGCAATGCCGATGGCAGTACCGAGCGTTTTCTGCACTGCCGGACTGTCGGGGTCGTCGGTGCCGAGCTGAAACGCATCCGGCTTTTTGAGCAGCAGAAGGTGTTTCATTCCCATCGCCGCTTCGCCCGCGTCATATAATCCGGGCGACAGTTTAGAGCGCGGATCATTAACATCCGAACCCGTCATTCCCGCCGGAAGTGCCGGTGCCGTCGGCGGATTTTGCGCCGATGTTTCGGCGGCAAAGCACGAGCATAAAAAAACAAAAACAGTTAATAAACAAAAAGCATCTGCGCGTAATCGGTTCATCGTTTCTCCTCTATGGTTTTTTATCCAAAAGCGTCTGCATAATTCTGATCTCGGCGCGTTGTCCGCTGTCAACATCGGTCGCAAAATTAAAAAGTTCGGCATCCTGTCCCGCGCCGCCGGTGTTGAACAAATCCTTGACCATCGTCAGCGCGCCGCCGTGATGCTGGATCATTCCGCTCAAAAACAACCGATCAAACTCCGCGCCCTTGGCTTTTTCGAGCGCGTCCATTTGTTTCGGAGTCAGCATTCCGGGCATCAGCATTTGATTTTGGCTCGACATATTCATTCCCGGCATACTCATATCCATTTTCGGCATCGGCATCGAAGTCGGCTGTTTTCTCGATTCGAGCCAGCGTTTCATAAAATTCATTTCGTCGGTTTGCGAATGGCTGATGCGCGCTCCGATCAGGCGAACCGCTTTGTTTCGCGTCCGCGCTTCGATGAGCGCGGTCATCTCGACCGCCTGTCCGTGATGCATAATCATTCCCTGCATAAACTCGACATCCTTCGGCGACAGCGCGGTCAGCTTCGCTCTGGTCGTCGAGGGCAAAACGCGCGTTGGTTCGCCGGGCGCACCGGGCTGCACAATGACCGGCGCGTCGTTCGGCGCAGTCTGCTGGGCGCGAACGGACAACGCTGAAAAACTCGCCGCGGCAACCACGGTAATAATAAAAATTGACCGCGCGTTAAATATCGAATTGAAAGAAAACGATGGCATTGATGTCATTTGAACGGGCATTTATTATTCACTTTAGCATAAAAAAAAGTCGTTCTCTAGCCTCTGCATAACTTCAGAAAAGTTTGTCTATTCACCGGCGGATTAATTTAAAGGACAAATTATTATCGAAAAAGACGAAGCTGAAACTTCGTCTTTTTCGTGTTCTACGAACTGCACGAAAGCATCGAGCAGCCGACTTTGGTCTTCGCCCATTCGGGGCGCAAAGCGAACCATTTTTCCGATTCGGGTTGTTCGTCGTATGGCTTCAAAAGTAAATTGAACAATTCGTCAACAATCGAATAATCGCCCGCGTCGGCGGCATCAATGGCGAGCTGCGCCATATAATTTCGCAGAACGTATTTCGGGTTGACGCGGTTCATCGCTTCGCGTTTTTCGGCTTTTTCGCGTTGCTCGGCGATGAGAATTTCAGCATAAATTTGGAAAAACGCCGTCCATTTTTCCCTGAAGTTTTCGAGGTTTTCCGAATAGCTCGACGATTGCAAAAGCGTCCAAAACTCGTTCGGATTGTTTTCGTCGAATTTGCTCAGACGGCGGAAAAACAACGTCAAATCCATTTCAGATTGATGAAGCAAGTGTTCTAATTCGACCACCAAATCCGCTTCCGCCGCGTTTTTCAAACCCAGTTTGTCGGACATCATTCGGACGTGTTTCGGCAGATACGAAATTTGATATGCGTCTAAAATTTTTTCGAGCGGCGCGGCATCTTCGATGAGCGGGTAAAGAGCGTTGCCCAATTGCAAAAGATTCCACAAACCGACGGCGGATTGGTTGCCGTAGCGATAGCGTTTCTGCCCCGCGTCGGTCGTGTTCGGTGTCCAACCGGGATCGTAATCTTCGAGCCAACCGTATGGACCGAAATCAATCGTCAAGCCCAAAATTGACATATTGTCCGTGTTCATCACGCCGTGAACGAATCCGACGCGCTCCCATTGAATCATCAAATCGAGCGTTTTTTCGGCGATTTCCCGAAAAAATTCGATATACGATTCTTTATTCGGCTCGCCCAAATGCGGATAAAAATGGCGAATCGTGTAATCGGTCAGCTTTTTCAAATTTTCGAAATCCTGCCGGAAAGCGAAAATCTGAAAATTGCCGAAACGAACAAACGTCGGCGCGACGCGGCAGACAATCGCGCCTTTTTCAAACGCCGCGTTGCCGTCGTAGAGCATATCGCGCCAAACGTCGTCGCCGGTTAAAACAAGCGACAAAGCCCGCGTCGTCGGCACGCCGAGATGAAACACCGCTTCGCTGCACAGATATTCGCGGATCGAAGAACGCAAGACCGCCAAACCGTCCGCGCCGCGCGAATAAGGCGTGCGTCCCGCGCCCTTCAGCTGCAACGCCCATTGTTTATTTTTGTTGTTTACTTCAAACAAATTGATCGCTCTGCCGTCGCCGAGCTGTCCCGCCCAATTGCCGAATTGATGCCCGCCGTAACACATCGCAAACGGCTTCGTGTCCGGGTAAATTTCCTTGCCGGAAAAGACGTTCAGAAACTCTTCGCCGTTCGCGTCTTTTTCGCTTAATCCGACTGCTTCGAGCATCTGCGGCGAAAAATGAATCAACGAAGGATTGCCCGGTAATGCCGGTTTGACAAATGAAAAACAGGCATTCGGAACTTGTCGAACGTAATTTTCGGTAATCGAATCCGCCGGAAGCTCCAGGTTGAAAGTATCGTTTAGATTTAATTTCATTCGTTTTATTTTCACAGTTGGAGCGATGTTTAGACAAATCGAAATCAATAAATGCCGGGCGAAGTGGAAAATAAAAAGAACAAAATTTCGTCTTGCTTAATTTTCCGCGAGATTAACGTCGGTTCGTCTGATTTCCCGGCTATTTTTCAACGACAAAATTATGTAAAATCGCTTGTCTTTCGTGTTATATTCGGGAGAACAAAATACGAATTTTAAAATCGAAAAACTGCAAAAATCTAAATCGGATTTTATGAAAAATATGATTAAACCGGCGTTGTTCGCTTTGCTGATTTCGTTGGCGGCGGCAAATGCGTTCGCGCAAGCGGAGTATTCGAGTTTTATCGGCGACGCTGCGGAGCGGGAATTGATTCAAACGGATTCTCTTCCCGACAAATATTTTAAGGTCGTTGTGTCAGGCGACCGAGCCGTCGCGGTTGAGATATTCGAGAAAAAAACCGACCGCTTGATTCAGAAAATTGTCGTTGACTGCGAACAGCGCGGCGCGGAGAGCGTTTCGGTCGGCGATTTTAATTTCGACGGACTCAAGGATTTTTCGATTTTCGAATCGTCCTACGCCGGACCGAATACATCGAGTTTGTATTATCTTTACGACCCGGTTAAAAGGCAATTTTTTGACAGCAAATACGAAGGCACTTCGCTCGAATTTGACGGGAAAACGAAATTAATCTCCGCAACCAATCAATGTTGCGCCGGGCGTTCGGTGGTGACCGAAACTTATAAAGTCGTGAAAAATAAAATGGTTCTCGTCAGCGAACAGTGTTATGTTTGGGACGACAAAAAAGGCAAACAAATCGAACGACCGATGAAGCGGTGTCAATAAAATTTTGACGAACGCAAATTGTTTTCTTCAAGTAAAAATTAAAAAGATGGACGACCTCGAACGATTTTTAGACGCACAGGAAAAGGATTTTGAGACGGCTCTGGCGCAAATCAAAAGCGGCAAAAAACAAAGTCATTGGATGTGGTATATTTTTCCGCAAATCGCGGGTTTGGGATTCAGCTCGACATCGAAATTCTACGCGATTAAAGATCAAGACGAAGCGGAAAATTATCTGGCGCATCCGACGCTCGGCGGGCGGCTCGTCGAAATTTCAAATGCGCTGCTCGATGCGGAAGGAAAAACCGTCAAACAGATTTTCGGCAGCCCCGACGATGTAAAATTGAAATCTTCGATGACATTGTTCGGCGCGCTCGAAAATACGAATCCGGTTTTTCAAAAAGTTTTAGATAAATATTTCGGCGGCGCGAAAGATCAGCGCACGCTGGAACTGCTCGGCGTTTGAAGACGCGACATTCAGTTTCATCGGAGCGAAAATAAAAAGGATGAAGCCGGAGCTTTATCCTTTTTATTTTCGCCGCAAATCAATTGGAAAACGATTGTTTGAAAAATCGGTTTTATTTTTAACCGAAATTCTTGCGCCTTACTTCGTGGTCGGAGAAACGGCGACCAGATTAATTTCGGCTAAATCTTCGTTAATCGTGATGACGCGCGGTTCAAACGAAAATCGTTTGGCGGAAGCCGAAAGAATATAAGTTTCTCCGGCTTCGATGTCGGTAAAGGTGAAATAGCCGTTGGGCGACGCGCGTTTTGAAAGCGTCGCGCCGGTGCGGGTCGAAACGAGCGTCACCAGAGCGTTGCGGATTCCGCTGTTGTCGGCGGCGACGACGCGCCCCGCAACGGTTACGGCGGCGGCGGTCGGCGAACCGGCTTCGGCAAAGTATTCGTGATTGTCGGCGTTGGCGACGGCGTTATTCGGATTGCTGATGGCGAGATTCTTTGCTCCTGTTTGACCGTAAACGTAATCCTGCGTTCCGCCGATGTCATTAAAATGACTCATTTCGTGAACCAGAGTTCCGGCTTTCGAATCGGTGCCGGTCGTCGAAGCGAGCCAGAATTGATTGCAAACGTAAATGGTGTGCGTCGCCGTATCCGTCGGAAAGACATACGCAAAAGTATTTGACGTGCAGGAAGAACCCGAACAGTTAATTCCGAAGCTATCGGCTGCCAGCAGATTCTTCATATTTAAAAAATGCGTTGTCACCATCGAATAACGGGCGGCGGTATATGTTCCGAACCACGTCGTATAGCGCGAATCTACGGTTCCCGCATTCAGATAACTGTAGGCGTTAAAGACATATGCATTTTCGGCACTGACGGCGGCGGGTAAAGCGTTTGTCTGTGCCGTGGTGCAGCCGCTCACCGTATAATCGTCGGTCGGCGTAACCGTATAATTATTGTTTGTCGCGCCCGGCGGCAGTTTCTTTGCCGTGCCATAAACCCAAGCCGAAACGCCTTCGGATTTTAATTTTTGCTCTATTTGCCGCGTCGCCGACGCATTATCGGTTTCCGCGCGATAATTGATTTGATAATACCCGCCCTGCGACAAATCATAATATTCGGCTAGATTGACGGTGTAATTGATCGTTTCGCCGGGTTGCAGGGTTATGTAATCGGCGGCAATCGGCGCGGCGCGTTTGAAGAGCGCGCCCGTGTATTCGACCGGCGCGCCGTTCAGCGTGACCGAAAATAAATCGCCTCGCACGCCTTCAACCGGCGTGAGCCAGCGCAGAATTTTCAGCTCGCGCTTGCCCGGATTTGAAATCTCGACGCGCACCGGAACCGCTTCGTTAAAATCGAAAACGCCCTTCTCGAAACTCAATTCGATTTGCGGCGAATCTACAACGCCTGCGTAAGCGGCGGACATTGCCGCAAGGCACAACAGAAAAAATAGTGGAAAACGAACGAAATGTTTTTGAATCATAAAGGACAAACCTCGAAAATTTATTTTAAAGTTTTTAGAAGCGGCAAAACGACGTTAGCCGAAATGACTTCTAACCGAATGAATTAATCTAAGTTTGGGGTTAAAGAGATTGTCGAGAATAATAACACAAAAAGCGAAATTTATATCAAGAAAATTTCCCTGTTAAGACGAAAAATTTTATTTTCGTGAATTTTCTTCCATCGAGAGCTTTATCAATTTAATGATTCTTTGGAGATTTGAAAATCGTTATAGAACTAATCGAACGCTTCTTTGAAAAGAACGCGCGAAAAGCTCGTTCTTTTCAAATTATATTCAAACTACATCAGGTCTGATTATTGAACAATTCGTCTTATTTCATCGAACTAACAAAGCAATTTTTAACGGTGATCGTCTTGGTTATCCATTTGCCGCAGATTCCGCAGCTATCGTCAACCGCCGCCGTGATTTTATAAGTTCCGGCTTTCACGCCCGATAAATCCCAGATTACTTTTGCGCCTTGCCCGATGATTTTTCCGGCGGAAACAGAATAATTGTATGTTAAAACATCGTTTTCAGGATCAACGGCAGTAGCAGAAACAGAAATTTCTTTAACCGCGTCTGCGTGGATTTTATCTTGCTTTGTGTCCGACGAATCGCAGTCGGCGATCATTTCCGTTCGGCTTAATTCGAGAGCGACGACATCTGCCGGATGATTATAGTCGAAAATCGCATTTTTCATTTCGGGATTACGATTCATTCCGTCGCTTGAATAATATTTTCGCACTTCTTTCCGATTGCAGAGTTTTGAATAGTTTTTCTTGGAGGGAAAAAGAGAAACCGATTGAATCGCATCGTATCTGGTATATATGGCAATTCCCGAAAATTTATCTTGATAAACATAACGTCCCTTGGTTTTGCCCCACAATTTTTCTTTTCGGAGTTTAGAGAAATCCGTTCCGATTTCTTTGAAAAATTCCGTTCCCGCTTTTTGAATATCAACTCTAGCTTTCGGTTCAAAACGGATCTCCGTCACCAAATACTTCGCAACATTCCAATCTTCGTTTTCTTCTGTGCAATTTCCGCCGGCATAGAAAATTCTGACGTTTGTGTCTGCCATCGAAAAATCGCCGTAAAAAAATCGGGAGAATCGCTGTAAGTGATGCTCTCACCAGCCAAAAATTTTATCGTTTCATCTCTGGTTGATTCGAGAATTTTTATCTCTTTAACTTTACGCAACTCGGCAAATGAAATTTGTGCCGTTGCTGCTCCGCGCATCAATATAAAAATGAAAACGAATATAAAATACTTTTTCATAGCTGATTTGTCTTCATAATTTTAACCTTCATTGACCTTTAACACAGCCAGAAACGCTTCCTGCGGAATTTCGACGCGACCGACTTTCAATCAATTCTATCGTCTTCGTCGGGTTCGATTTTTGGAACTTTGCTTAACGCCTGTAAAAATTTTTCACGGCTTCCGCGTTTAGCTCTGTCTTTCAGATATTCGATGGTCGTCCACGCCGAGGCTTTTTCGGCGATTGCCGAAGAAACGAATTGGTCAATCGTGATGCCTTCTTTTTCGGAAAGTTCACGAACTTGTTTTAAGAGTGACTCGGGAACGGCTACGTTTTCGATAACGGTCATTTTATTTCTCCGATAATTTGTAAAAATTCTTTTGGCTTGACGGCTTCGATGCCGAATTTTTCGGCTCCGGCAAAATCTTTCGTGTTAAATGTAACTATGTAGTCGCAGCTGCTTTCAACCGCGAGTTCTAAAACGAAATCATCTTTCGGATCGCGTAAAGTCGGTCGCCAAAGATAAAAAATCTCTCGCAAGTTGGCATCCTGGACATAAGAAATCGAGAATGTCGTCAATTTCCTGCGCGGTTAAATTCGGATTGAGAGCGGGGCGTTTTAAAACGTCTTCATATTCCAATACCAACGCAACTGAAATGTTTATTTGAAACCGCGAATCTTCAATTAAAGAGAGAAGCCGGAACGACGCGCCAAATTGCGAACGCAGAGCCGAAAGCAAAACATTTGTGTCAATGATAATTTGAAAAATTTCAGCTTTCATTAACCTTCAAAACCGCGAGAAATGCTTCCTGCGGAATCTCGACGCGACCGACTTTTTTCATTCGTTTTTTGCCTTCCTTTTGCTTTTCGAGCAGTTTGCGCTTTCTGGAAATATCGCCGCCGTAGCATTTGGCGATGACGTTTTAGCTTTTTGAATTGCACGTCATAATTGCACGTGCCGTCGTGCTATTTCGGTTTTGCTAAATCAAGTCCGGTCAACGAGTAAAAAAACAGAAAGAAATTGCACGTCATAATTGCACGGCGACACGTGCAATTATGACGATGTCATATAAGGATTATTTTAACATCCATCTTGCTCCAGCCCCGTGACCGCTTGAATCAATCAATTCGAGAACTTTCAATACTTTTAAGTTATCCTGAATTGTACGTTTTGGATAATCAGCCGGTAAATGCTGACGGATTTCGCTTAAAGATGCCGGACTTGTTCGAGAGAGAACAGTTAGTAAAAGTTGTTGTAATTCGCTCAAATCACGACTGACGCGTGTCGGTGCAATATAGCTTACGGGTAAAAACCTAACTATAACCTCACCGCTTTTAACTTCAAATTCCGGTTCAACAAGTCCTGCTTCACTGGTCAATTCCATCATCTTGAGCGTTCCACGTCCCCATTGTTCGGTGATACCGCGCCGGTAAAAAGTTTGCGCGATTATCGGATTCCAAGGACGTGAACGATGTGGTCTCTTCAAATCTTCCGCCGTCAAATCAAACGGCAAACTGCCTGTGCTGGAAATTTCCAAACGGTCGTCGAAAATGGCGACGCTGACTGCACCGCCTGCAATTGCGTAATCACGATGACAGAAAGCATTCGCTAATGCCTCGCGCAAAGCCGCCAATGGGTAAAGCGGATCGTCAACGCGCTCAAACAAATTAGGCACGATTCGTCCGGCGACCGGCAGATGATCGCGTAAAAATCTCTGCGCCCGCTGCATAAGATTAAAAGCGTGTCCGGGTTCTTGGCGATTGTCTAAAAATTCCGTGATGTTGTTACCGCGAAAACGTGCCATTCGCAGAAGGCACTGCGGGTAACGCGGCATTAATCTTTCGGCGCGGGCGAATAACACGATTGCTGCGTTTAGCAAGTTTCCTTCGTGAATCAATCCGAGTCCGTTCAGAAGTTCCGTCAGATTGCGAGTGTTCGGGTCTTCCATTCTGCCGCGCCGGATGGCTTCTTCGATGGTTAGAATAATTTCGCGTTCATCGAGGTCGGCAATTTGAAGTCCGGCAACAGGTTGATTTTCCCAACGATGCGAGCCGTGCATTCTTTCAAGAAGTAATCTTTCGTAACGCGGGCGGGGCATGGTTGAGGTAATCGAACCTTGTCTCATATACGGTCTTCCGTCGTATGTATAGGGTCCGCCGCCGCTATTGACACGCAATATAACAACGGTTTTTCCATTGTCGAGTGGGAGACTTTCAACGTCTGGAAAAGCCGGCGGCTCTATTTTGTTTAATTCGTGAGCAATATCCTCATAAGTTCGCGGCGAGCAGTCTTGACCTTTGATTTCACCTTGATTTGTAATTCCGAAAAGAACGAAGCCGCCCAAACTGTTCAGCATCGCACAAACGGTTTTCGCCGCTTCGCTGCGTTGTCCAGTCGTTGCTTTGAACTCAAGTTTGTCCGATTCGCCTTGAGTCACTAAATTTTTAAGCGAATCAAAATTCATATTTAGCTTTCATTAACCTTCAAAACCGCGAGAAATGCTTCCTGCGGAATCTCGACGCGCCCGACTTTTTTCATTCGCTTTTTGCCTTCTTTTTGTTTCTCCAATAATTTTCGTTTGCGCGAAATGTCGCCGCCGTAGCATTTGGCGATGACGTTTTTGCCCATCGCTTTGACGGTTTCGCGGGCGATGACGCGGTTGCCGATGGCGGCTTGAATGGCGACCTCGAACATCTGGCGCGGAATCAGTTCCTTCATTTTCGCGGTCACGATTCTGCCCTTGGAATCGGCGGTTTTGCGGTGCAGAATCAAAGCGAGCGCGTCAACTTGTTCGCCGGAAACCAAAATGTCGAGTTTGACCAGATCGCTTTCGACGTAGCCGGAGAGATGATAATCCAGGGACGCGTAACCCTTGGAGACGCTTTTCAGCCGGTCGTAAAAGTCGAGGACGATTTCGTTGAGCGGAATCGAGTAAACGAGCATTACGCGGTTTGAGGTAACGAACTCGAACTTTTTCTGAACGCCGCGTTTTTCTTCGAGCAGCGGAAGAATGCCGCCTAAGAATGTGTCGTTGGTTAAAATCGTCGCTTCGATAAAAGGTTCTTCGATTTTTTCGATGCGACCGGTGTCGGGCATTTTTGAGGGCGAATCGACTTCCATCACCTCGCCGTTCGTCGTCGTCACGCGGTAACGCACGCCCGGCGCGGTCGTGATTAAATCTAAATTAAATTCGCGCTCCAATCGTTCCTGCACGATTTCCATATGCAAAAGCCCCAGAAATCCGCAGCGGAAGCCGAAGCCGAGCGCGGTCGAAGATTCGGGTTCAAAGAAAAACGAAGAGTCATTTAATCTGAGTTTTTCCATCGCGTCGCGCAAATCTTCGTATTGCGCCGAATCGGTCGGATAAAGACCGGCGAAAACCATCGGTTTGACTTCCTGAAAACCGGGCAGCGGCTCGTCAACCGGACGCGCCGCTTCGGTAATCGTATCGCCGATCTGCACGTCGGCGACGGTTTTAATCGAAGCGGTGATGAAGCCGACTTCGCCGACGCTCAATTTATCAATCGGTGTCGGACGCGGGCGGTTGACTCCGATTGTTTCGACCAGATATTCGCGTCCCGTATTGAAAAATTTAATTTTCGTTCCCTTTTTAATCGTGCCTTCGATGACGCGAAAAAGAACGATTACGCCGCGGTAACTGTCATACCAGCTGTCGAAAATCAAGGCTTTGAGCGGCGCGTTTTTATCGCCCGTCGGCGCGGGAATTTTTTTGACGATTTGTTCGAGAATTTCTTCCACGCCAACACCGGTTTTCGCCGATGCCAGCACCGCGTCGCTCGCGTCCAAGCCGATGATATTTTCGATTTGCTCTCTAATGCGGTCGGGATCGGCGGCGGGCAAATCAATTTTGTTCAAAACCGGCACGAGTTCGAGATTGTTCTCGAGCGCGAGATATGTGTTCGCCAGCGTCTGCGCCTCAACGCCCTGCGACGAATCAACGATTAAAAGCGCGCCTTCGCACGCCGACAGCGAGCGCGAAACTTCGTAGGAAAAATCAACGTGACCGGGCGTGTCAATCAAATTCAAAACGTATTGCCTGCCGTCTTTCGCCGTATAATCGAGCCGCACGGCGTGCGCTTTAATCGTAATGCCGCGCTCGCGCTCCAAATCCATATCGTCGAGCAGCTGCGCTTCCATATCGCGGTCGGCAACCGCGCCGGTCAACTGTAGAATTCTATCGGCGAGCGTTGATTTGCCGTGGTCAATATGCGCGATGATCGAAAAGTTTCTGATTAAGTTCGAGTCCATAAAAGATAAAAATATTGATGAAAGTAAAATAATAACAATAGCAAAACATAAAAAATTAACCCAATCATCAATAAAAGCACTATCCACAGCGTTTCAAATCTGTTATAAATTATCTTATTACAAGGTTTTTAGAATCAGTAGATATTACGGACGATTAAAAAATCACAGTAGTCAAAACGGTCAATCCGGGCTAATTTCGTTCTTTCGTCCAGCAAGGCATCTGAAAATATTTTACAGCACGATTTGTAAAAAAAATTGAGGTCTTCATCAAAATGAAAAATTTATCCATCGCTCTCAGCGACGATACGGCGGTTGTGAACTCAAGAAAAGTCACGCGCGTTGAAAAACCTATCGAACCGGCTTTAATAAACTCGACCGCTTTCGCAAGGAAAATCAGAGACGGCAATTTTACGCGATGAATTCGGTTACAACGCAGCGGATATTGCGGCGTTCAATCTCGAATTTCCGAACAGTTGGATAATTGTAGATAAAAGTATCCGAATCAATGGGCGACCGACGAGCAGGTTACAACCGCGCCGGTCGGGAAAGACGGTTTGATCGAATTGGTGCTTAAAAAATCGTGGGTTGATGCCGTTGAGGATTTCCGTGACCGGAGAATTTTCAACGCCGTCAGTTCCGCCGCCGGCGCAATTAGCGATCTTAATCTTCAGCGCAACTTTATTGACGATGTAATAAAATTCTGAAATCTTCAGGCGAAGAACGCTTAAAGGCATTGCAGGATTTAATGATTACCGCTTTCGGCGATCTTTCGACCAAAAAGCAAATCGCCGAAGCGTTATCGTATTTAGCCGCGCAAGGTTACGAAGACAATCCGTTTATTTTAATAGCGCGCGCCAGAGCATCGCTTTACGGAAACAAAGATGTCGGCGTGTCGGTGTTATTGAACGCGGCGACAAGAAACGCCTTCAGTCAGTTTTCAACGGCAAAAAATCCGACTTTGACTGTGAGCGGCAATGAAGCAAGCTATATCAATCAGGAAGCGTCGGGGATGTTCGCGCAGATTGGCAACGACAGCGAATTTCAAGAGCGCGATTGGGTTTCCAAATATTATGCGATGAGCAAACAGGAAAATCGGATTACGAGGCGGGCGATATAATCTCGCTCGTCAGCCAGTCCGAACCGACTGCAATGTCCACGCCCAGACCGTTGACGACTAGCCAACAAAAATTGAAGCAGTTATTTATCCAGAATGAGCAAAGAATCGCACAAGAAAATAAAATAGACAGTGGTGAATTTATGCCGGCGACACACCCGGAAAATGAAGACAGTCCGACAGGTCGTGCGGTCGGATTCAGAGAGAAAATTATCAAAGATGATAAAGTTTGGGATAGAAAAGACGGCAGCAAACCGCCGCAGCAGAGCAGACCCAATATCTATAGCAATGAAACAGATACGTTTCAGATCATCAATAAAAATTCGGTACAAAACGCAGAAAATGATTGGCGAGTAGGAGGCGCGCTGAACGGTTTGGGCTTATTTTTAGAAGCCGGAAAATGGGCAACTACTGCGGTGAGAATGCAGGCGATCACCGAGTTTATCAACAAACGCGACGCGCTGTTGAAGAAAATACAAAACGAAATGACGCACGTCGTGCCGGATAATCCGCAAATTATCGAAAAGTTGATTTGGCAAATTCGGGAACACGCCCGCAAATCCGCCGACCCGTTCGAGAAACAGCGGGCGCAGCGGTTGGTGGAGCGATTAGGATTGATGTTGGAGGAAAACTATGCGTGGTATGGAAAACAATAGTAAAAGCGTCGCCCCGAAATCGTTATTTTTGCTGCTCGTGTTGATAATACTTTGCCAGACTTTTGCCGCCTGTCAAAATAAAGAACAGATTAAAGAACAGAAAATCGCGGCGGCTTTGTAAAATAAAAGCCGCAATAAATGAAGACAAACCCGCGCCGAATTTGCATAGTTTTCGCTGTTTTTTCGGTTTGGGCGAAGCTCGTCCGGCGACTGAAAAGCGGTAAGGCGGCAGTCTTTTTTAGTTTGTGTATTTTCGATGAAAATCAAAAATTCGTTCAGGCAGAAAATCATTGAATTGTTGGCGAGCCGAACATAGAGCATTGACAAAGAACGCGAATTGGAAATAATTGAGGAAAATCCACCGAAAGCGGAATTATTTTGCATCTGTTAAGATGTGTTTGACGAATCTTATACTGCAGGATTATTTTCTTTATTTGTAAAAATAACTTCGACACAATTTACGGCATTCGTAATGACGGTAGATGTGTCTTCATTTTTTAATGGTTTTTGACCGGAGGGATAATTTAATGAGGGAAAAAATTAACCGGCGGAGCCTCGCGGCTGTGCCATTTTTACTGGGTTTGCTGCTTTTTGTCGGATTGACAAATGTTAAAGCGCAAACCAACGCGACCATTTACGGCGTGATGACCAACAACCAGCTCGTGCGTTTTAACGCGCTCACGCCGAACGCGGTGACGGTCGTCGGCTCGATTGCGGGCTTGCAGAACGGCGAATTTATTCTCGGTATAGACGTTCGCCCCGCGACCGGACAGCTTTACGGTTTAGGCAGCACAAGCCGCATCTACGTTATTGATAAAACGACCGCCAATGCGACATTGGTCGGAGTTTTGACCACGCCTTTGAGCGGAACGGATTTCGGCTTCGACTTTAATCCGACGGTTGACCGCATTCGCATCGTGTCGGATACGGGACAAAATTTGCGCGTCAATCCGAATGACGCGACCGCCATCGTTGACGGCGCGATTAACGGCGCGGCAATGCAGCCGACCGCCGCCGCCTACACCAACAACTTTGCCGGTGCGACGACGACGGCTCTTTACGACATAGACGCGACGACCGACAATCTTTATATGCAGAATCCGGCGAATTCGGGAACTTTGATTTTAGTCGGACCGCTCGGCGTTGATTTTCAAAGCGTCAACGGCTTCGATTATTTTTCCGGCAACAATACGGCATATGCGGCATCGCAGGATTTAATCGGCAACACGCAGCTTTACACAATCAATCTGACGACCGGCGCGGCGACGTCAATCGGCATTATCGGCGGCGCAGTCCAGATTAACCCGTTGCGCGGTCTTGCGGTTGATACGGGCGCGATGCCGACCGCCGGTTTCAACGTAATCGCTTTGACGACAACCAACCAGCTCATACGGTTCAACAGCAACCGCGCAAATACCCCGATTGGCAACGCCGTCACGATTACCGGTTTGCAGAGCGGCGAAAGTATTTTGGGAATAGACGTCCGTCCGGCGACCGGACAGCTTTACGGTTTGGGCAGCTCGAGCCGTCTTTACATAATTAATCAGACGACCGGCGTCGCCACGCCGGTCGGCGCGGCGGGCGCGTTTACCTTGAACGGAACGAATTTCGGTTTCGATTTTAACCCGACGGTTGACCGCATTCGCGTCATCAGCGATACGGGACAAAATCTGCGCCTTAACCCGAACGACGGAACTTTGGCGGCGACCGATCCGAATTTGAACGGCGCGGCGACCGGCGCGGATGCCGCCGCTTACACAAACAGCTTCGGCGGCGCGACGACGACGACGCTTTACGACATCAGCTCGGCGACCGATTTCCTGTATCAGCAAAATCCGGCGAATGCCGGAACACTGATTGCGATTGGGTCAATCGGTTTCGACGCGACGGGCAATAACGGTTTCGATATTGCGAACGCCGGCAACGTCGCTCTGGCGGCTTTACAGCCGACCGGCAGCGCGACTTCAAATCTTTACACGATTAATTTGACGACCGGCGCGGCAAGTTTTGTTTCCCCGATCAACGCGTCCGCCCCGATTCGCGGGTTAGTCGTCAGCAACAGTACGACGGCGACGAACGTGCTTGATTTCGACGGCGATGGACGCGCCGATTACGCGGTTTATCGTTCGAGCAACAATACGGTTTACATCAGAAATAGCTCGACCGGCAGTTTCTCCGGGCAGATGTTCGGCGACGGCAACACCGATATTTTCACGCCCGGCGATTATGACGGCGACGGCAGAACCGATTTAGCCGTGTTCAGAACGACGACCGGCACGTTCTTCGTGCTTCGCAGTTCGTCGAACACCGTTCAGGTGGCACAGTTCGGACAAGCGGGCGACGAACCGGTCGCCCGCGATTATACCGGCGACGGCAGAACCGATTACGCAGTCGTGCGCCGCGCCAACGGCTTAATGACCTGGTTCATTCAAGACAGCACCGTCACGACCGGAGCTTTCACGGCGACGCAGTTCGGCTTGGCTTCGGATGTCACCGCGCCCGGCGATTATGACGGCGACGGCAAATTCGATTTAGCCGTCTTCCGCGGTAACAGCAATCAGCCCGCGACCTTCTACGTGCAGCGCAGTTTGGGCGGATTCGTTGGCGTTCAATTCGGCTTGGGCAGCGATTTAGTCGTTCCCGGCGATTATGACGGCGACGGCAAAACCGATTATGCGGTCGTTAGAACCGGCACGTTTTATAATTGGTATGTTTTGCAGAGCAGTACCGGCAATACGACCTTTACCGCAACGCAGCTCGGAGCAAAACCGCAGTTGACCGTTCAAAACGATTACGACGGCGACGGGCGAACCGATATCGCGGTTTGGGATCCGCTGACCGGCACGTTCTATGTCGCGCGCAGTTCAGTCGGAGGTATCTTGCAGACACAATTCGGGCAAAACGGAGATTACCCGATTGCCAATTACGACACACACTAAGAAAGAAAATTTTCGATTTGCGATTTGCGATTTTTGTCGAGCCGTTGATTTTCCGAATCTTGTAATTACAAGATTTATAAAAGGAATGAAAACGCCGACGACAAAGAAATCGCAAATCGTAAATCGAAAATGAAAGAAGGAGATTAGAAAAATGAAAACAATTTTTTATGAGAAAAGTTTGAAAATGGCGCGCATTTTCTTTGTTCTGGCAGTGTGTCTGAGCCTTTCGGGATTGAATGCGTTCGCTTCGAGCCACGCCGAAGCACCTTTAACCAGTATGGATCGGTATGCCGACAACACGGACGTTTACGCGTTTCGCAGCAGCGAAACCGGACGCTCTGGATTTGTCACGATTCTCGCCAATTTTATCCCGATTCAGGACCCGTCGGGCGGACCGCAGTTCTACCGGTTCGACGACACGGTGTTGTATGAAATTAAAATTGACAACACCGGCGACGGCTTGGAAGACATCACTTATCAATTTCAATTTACGACGCAAATCAACAACGGAAGAACCGTTTTGGGACACACGACCGTTAACATCGACGGACCGATCACGAGCCTGACCGATCTCGATTACAATATGCCGCAAACTTATACGGTGCGCCGCATCGATCAGCAGAGCGGACGACGCGGACGGTTAATCGCCAGCGGACTGCGCACGCCGCCCTCGAACGTCGGACCGCGTTTTACGCCGAATTATGAAACTAACTTAGGCGCGCCGGCAGTTTACCCGATTGCCAACGGCGGAAAGGTTTTCTGCGGACAGCGCGACGAAGGTTTTTTCCTTGATCTCGGTGTGTTCGATGCCATCGGTTATCGCTCAATCGCGCCGACCGGCGGCGTTGATACTTTAAGAACTTTTAACGTCAACACCATCGGCATCGAAGTTCCGATTCAGGATTTGACACGCAACCGCGCCGTGCCGACCGGACCGACCGACCCGAACGCGGTGATCGGCGTTTTTTCAACCGCCAGCCGCCGCTCGATGCGGATCGCCAACCCAGACGGAACGCGTTCGCAGCAGGGCGATTGGGTGCAGGTTTCGCGCCTCGGAAGTCCTCTGGTCAACGAAGTCGTGATTCCGCTTAACTTAAAGGACGCTTTCAACGCGCTCTCGCCGGTTAACGACGCGGTTGCCGCGCCCGCGATTCTCGATCCGGAATTTCCGAAAATCATTCGCTACGCTTTAGGAGCAATCGGAACTTTCGACGGTTCGATTTACACGCTCAGCATTCCGCCCGCGCCGCGCAACGATTTGGTAGCGATTTTCGCCACCGGCATTCCAGCGGGCGCGGTTCCGGGTGCGCCGACCTACACGACGTTTTTGTCGGACGGTCAGCCGCACGAATATCTGCGTCTGAATACGGCAATCGCGCCGGTCGGCATCGGCGGAACCGGCTACAGCCGTCTCGGTTTGCTCGGCAACGACATCGGCGGATTTCCGAACGGGCGACGCGTCGGCGACGACGTGGTGGACATCGAAGTTCGCGCTCTTCTGGGCGGAACGCCGTTCACGCCCGCCTTTAACATCGCGCCGAACAACGCTTTCAGCGACGGTGTGAGCGGAAATTTTGAGGGCTATCTGACGCGTTTTCCGTATCTGCAAACGCCGAATGCGGGCAATATGCCGCGCCCGGCTAATTTCCCGGCGACCCAGACATCGCCGCGCGGAACCGAAGATGACGGAGATGCCCAATCATTTGTCAACGGTTTTCCCGGTTTGAGCTATCTTGCCAAACCTAAAAAATAAAAATCGTCTAAAATACGAATCGGGGCGAAGACACACGGTTTTCGCTTCGATTTTAATTTTCAAGTTATGACAAAAATCAATATAAAATTTTTCTCGCTGTCGGGCATCGTCTTTTTTTTCTTAATGCTCTTTGCTTTGAGCGGCTGTGTAAAACAGCAAGCCTCGAAGATAGAAGAACCGAAAACCGAACTCGCGCCGGATCGCGCCGAAAATCCCGAAATTGCCGCCGCGCAAAAAATAATCGAGCGAATGCCGGATATGGCGGGCGGCTATAACAAGCTCGCGCTCGCCTACATTCACCGGGCGCGCGAAACCGGCGATTTCAGCTTAAACGAAAAAGCGCGCACCGCCGTCAACCGCGCGCTCGAAGTCGAGCCGCAAAATTACGACTCGCAGAGATATAAAGGCTCGTTATTACTGACGTTCCACAAATTCGACGAGGCTTTGGAATATGGAAAACAGCTTGAACAAGACCATCCGAAAGACGCTTTTATTCAAGGCATTTTGACCGACGCGAACGTCGAACTCGGAAATTATCCGGAAGCCATCGATGCGGTGCAGAAAATGGTTGATTTGCGCCCGACGATGGAATCGTATGCCCGCGTTTCATACGTGCGTTCACTGACCGGCGACGCAGACGGCGCGATTGACGCGATGAGTCTCGCCTCCCGAATCGCCGATCCGAAGGACAAAGAAGCCCAAGCCTGGTGTCTGGTTCATCTCGGCGACGAGTATTTCAAAATCGGTCGTTACGAGGAAGCCGAAAAACAATACGACATCGCGTTGCAGGTTTTTCCGAATTATCATTTCGCGCTGACCGGCAAGGGAAACAGCCGCGCCGCGGCGGGCGACTACGAAAACGCGACGAAATTTTATACGCAGGCGCAGGAAAAAATCCCTCTGACGCTAACCGTCATCGCGCTCGGCAATGTTTACAAAAAAACCGGCAACGCCGAAAAAGCCAAAGAGCAATACGATTTAGCCGAGTTTATCGAACAAAAGTTCGGCAATATAGACCAGCGAACCGTCGCTTTGTTATGGGCTGACCAGGACGTAAAGCTCGACGAAGCGTTGGCGATTGCCGAAAAAGAACACGCCGCGCGAAAGGATATTTTCACCGCCGATATTTACGCCTGGTGTCTGTATAAAAAAGGACGTTTCGACGAAGCGAAAGCCGCGATAACCGAAGCGATGCGCCTTAAAACAAAAGACGCGCGATTTTTCTATCACGCCGGAATGATCGAAAAAAGTTTGGGCGACAAACAAGCCGCCAAAGATTTTCTTGAAAAATCGTTAAAAACAAATCCGGCGTTCGACATTTTACAGACGGAAAACGCGAAAAACGCTTTGGCGGAATTGATGTAACGAACTTATTCGCCGGTCAGGTATTTTCTCAGCGCGGGAACGTTCACCGCGAGAGGGCGATTGCGTTCGTAATCGACGAAACCGCGAGTTCTGAGTTTACTCATCGTGACGCTCACGTGCGGGCGGCTCATTGCCGCCATCTGCGCGAGTTCGTTATGGCTGATGGGCAGAGCGACGATGCCGACATCGCTTTTTGATTCGTTGTATTTTTGAATTTGCGACGTTGCCAAATGAAGCAGTAATCTTCCCAGTCTTTCCTCCGCGCCGCGGTTTGCCAGAATCTCGACACGCTTTTGCGCGTCAGCCAAACGCACGCAGTAAGTCCACACAAGAGCCGCCAAAACTTCGCGGTTCATCTGCATATAATCCATAAAATCCGCCAAATGAACGGCGACGGCTTCGCTCGGCGCGACGGCGCGGGCAATCGAGCCGCGATATTTATGCTTGCCGCAAAAGCATAATTCGCCGAACGGTTTGCCCGTTTCGACCGTCTGCAAAACGACTTCGCGCCCTTCGGGGTCGCTGAGGAAGATAGCGACATCGCCGCGCTGCAGAAAATAAATTCGATCCTGCACATCGTCGGGTCGCCAAACGTCCGTGCCTTTGCGGTAACGGGAAAATTTGCCGAGCGAACCGTCGGGCGGCAGATGTGCAATCGTTAATTCGGTCAGCGTTTGACAGTCTTGGTGTTGATTGGGCGGAAACTCGAATGGATATTCCTTTTTTGCCATCACTTCCTCTCGGCGTTCGGCGAACCGCGCCGCTTTTTAATTTTTCAATCATACTCCGACCGATTAAATAATCAATGTTAGCGCGCTAACAAGCCCGGAAAGTCGTCCGGTGTTATAAAAAGGCTTCAGAATATTTAATTTGGAAAATTATGGAATAAATTTCCGTCGTTCCGAAATTATATCTGTTACAGAGCTTTACAAATTTTAATCGAATTTAAGGGAGGAGTTTATGAAATTTTTCAGAAACAAAGGTTTCGCATTAATCGGTTTCGGATTGATGTTGGGAATGGCGATTTTGCCGTTGCCGATAACGCAGACGAGCGCGTCTGATCATATTGATTCGCCGGTTATCACGCAGGACAGAGCTGCGGATATTGACGATCACTGGTCGTTTCTCGATCCGAACGATAATTCAAAGGTCGTGTTGATGATGTCAACACAGGGCTTTATCGTTTCCGGCGAGCATTTCGGCGAAGCGATTTTCGACCATAATATTCGTTATCGTTTCGAGATTGAAAATACCGGCGATGCCAAACCCGACGCATATGTTGACGTTTATTATTCGCCCGGTTTGGGGCGTGTGACGGCGCAGACGGCGACGATTGAACTGCCCGGCGGCAAGAAATTTACCGCGCCGACGACCGTCGCCAATCAGGAATATGATGCGCCGGAATTCGCCGTCACGAACGACGATAAAACGGGTGCGTCGTTTTACGCGGGCGTAGCGGACGACCCGTTTTTCTTAGACGACACGGGCGCGAACCGAATGGTCGCTTCGGCGATTATGAATCCGGGCAACCCCGATTTGAAACGCCTGTCCGAACGCGGCGGGCGCGACACCTACGCCGGTCTCAATGTTTTGATTACGGCGGTCGAAGTTCCGGTTTCGATGCTCAAAGGCAAAGGCAACGTGATCGGCATCAACGCCGTTACGCAGCGGCGCGAACGCCAGAAAATCGGCAAAAATAATCAAATCGAAGCGGACGGCGATTGGGTCACGATTGACCGCGACGGCGGACCGCTCGTTAATAATGGTTTGATTCCCCCGGCGCGCAAGGACGAATACAACGCCGCTTCGACTGAAGATGACGCGAAAGGAAAATTCAAAGACGACATCGTTAAATCCTTAAAATTGTTCAATACCGATGCCGCGCATATGGCGATTCTCGCTAAAGGCGCGGTTGATAACGGCGATATGCTGCGAATTGATGTGACCGTGCCGAACAAAGGTTCAGGCGGCGGCGACAACAAAGACGGCGGTTTCACCAAAATGGGCGGACGGCGTTTGAAGGACGACGTGGTCGATATGGTTTTCACGACGATTAACAACGGCAAGCCGCTCGGCGATAAAGTTGACGCGAACGACAAACCGTTCGGCAATGAATTTCCGTTCGTCGCCAAACCGAATCAGCCGTCGCCTCCGGGCAGCTCGCTTGACGATAAAACCAGACAGTAACTTTTGAAAATTTTGTCCGCATTTATAATTCGGACATCATTGGAATGAAAGGGAAGAATGATTCGATTGAGAAGACAGGTCGTCTTTCCTTTCGTTCCGCAAAAGTTCGTTATTTGAATCTCGAAAAAAATCTTGAGGAAAAGCCGTAATGAAAAATTTGAGAGCCGGATTTTTATTATTTTCCGTCGTCGCGCTAACCGCGTTCGGCGCGTCTTGCGGAAGCGAGCCAAGCAATAAAGGAACGGCGAACAGTGAGCCGATTATCAAAAGCGAACCGGCAAAACCGCCGAGCGATAAAGGCGACGCGGTGGTAACGGGCGGCGACTTGGCGTTTATCAACGATGCCGCGCCGGGCGGGATGGCGGAAGTCGAACTCGGCAAAATGGCTTTGCAAAAATCAACCAACGCCGACGTGAAAGCGTTCGCGCAAAAAATGGTTGACGATCACACAAAAGCGGGCGACGAATTAAAACAACTGGCGGCGCAAAAGAAGGTAACTTTATCAACGGAATTATTGCCCGCGCACAAACAATTGATGGATAAATTATCCAAATTAAGCGGCGCGGATTTTGATAAAGAATATGTCAAAGCGATGCTCGAAGCGCACAACAAAGACGTAACGGCGTTCGAGAGCGTTTCAAAAACGGCGGGCGATGCCGATGTCAAAGCCTTTGCGACGAAAACTTTGCCGACTTTGAAAATGCACCTGAAAATGATCGAAGACATCGCCGGAAAAATGAACGTGAAGTAAAAATTAAACACGACAATCGATAAGGAGAAAGGAAAATGGCAACTAGAGTAGAAAATATGCCGCAGACGGGCGATTTGGGTTACACGCTGGAAAACGTCGGCGCGAATATTATTCGTTACGGCTTGGTCGTAATTTTGGTGTCTGTCGGCGCGTTAAAGTTCACGGCTTATGAAGCGGAAGGCATTCAGGGTTTGGTCGCCAATTCGCCGCTGATGTCTTGGGCATACAGCGTTTTCAGCGTGCGCTCGTTTGCCGCAATTCTCGGCGTGATTGAAATCACGTTCGGAATTTTGATTGCGACGCGCCCGTTCGCGCCGAAAGTTTCGGCAATCGGCAGCATTGGCTCAATAATTATGTTTCTGACGACGCTCAGTTTTCTGCTGACGACACCCGGCGTTTGGCAACCGGGTTACGGTTTTCCTTTTCCGTCGCCGATGCCGGGACAATTTTTGGCGAAGGATTTACTGCTGCTCGGCGCGGCGGTTTGGACGGCGGGCGAAGCTCTTCGCGCTTCGAAAATGATTCAAACGCCGACGCGCGGAACGAGTTAAAGCGCGTTCAAAAAATAAGAAACGAATAGTTTCCGACCTAATTTTCCAAATCTGAAAATAAAAACAATGCGGCGGCTTGCTCAAAGACAAGCCGCAAAATATCGAGCGACTATAACATAAGGAGCTGTCGTATGAACTTTTTTAAAAATCCGCTGCGGGTGCGTCATTTGCTGCTTTTTTTCGTCATCGGTTTGACGACGGCAACATTATCGGCACAGACGATTTCGCAAAAAACAAGCGAAACCGAAGAAACCGAAAAAGCGATTGCCGCCGATGAATTGACGAACAAAAACGAAACGCCGAACGACAAAACTGAAAAAGACGGCGAAGCGGCAAAAAGCGCGAAACAAGCCGAACCGAAACCGCCGCGCTTCGGCGGTCACGTCGGAATCGTCATTCCAATCGTCACGCGCGGCGATAATAAAACGACGACCATCGGCGACGATTTTATCATCGGCTTTCCGTTCGCGCTGACCGTCAGAACAGATAGCCCCGTTGCTTTCGATTTCGAGTTTATCCCGATTATCAACACGCCTTCCAATCAGGATTTCAGATTTCTCGTGCATCCGGGAATTGTTTACAGCTTTAAGAAACATTACGCCGCCGGAGTTCGCGCGGCTTATGAATTCGGAACGGGAAGCTATGGTTTTACGCCGATTGTCAACCGCAGTTTCAAACTTAAAGGTAAAACAAATTATTTTATCGAAGCGGATTTTCCGGTGCGTCGGGAACGTCGCCCAGACCACAGCCGATTCGCTTCAATCGGATTTGCCGTTCATTCCGGCATCAATTTTTAATTCAGTATTTCAGGTTATGCGGACATTAAAAAATAAATTCACTATTCTTGCATCAATGCTGGCGTGCGCTTCGCTTTTGACGAGCGCGTGCGGCGGAATTCAATCGGCAAAAAACAATCCGTCAATTTCCGTTCTGCCCGCCGCGCCGATTACTTCGGATAAATCGTCGAGCGAAGAAGAGATACGCTTTTTTGAAAATAAAATTAAAAACGACCCGGAAGATTTCAGCGCGAACAGCAAGCTCGCCGGACTTTATTTGCAAAAACTGCGCGAAACAGGCGATGTTAATTTGTTAAATTTAGCTTTTCGCGCCGCGCGCGCGTCCTTAGATTCAGTGCCGGACGTGCGAAACTCCGGCGGACTCGCCGCCCTCGCCCTCGCCGAGTTCGCCGCTCACGACTTTACGAACGCCCGCGATCACGCGCTTCGTTTAATTGAATTAGAACCGACGAAAAGTTATCCGCAGGGAATTTTGGGCGATGCGCTGCTCGAACTCGGCGAATATGAAAAAGCCGAAGTCGCCTACAAAAAAATCACTCTGCTCGACAACGGCAGCAGCTCCGGCAGCGAAGCGCGTTTTGCCAGATTAGCGCAGTTAAAAGGCGACGGCGCAGGCGCGGAAACGCATTTTGCGACGGCTTTGTCGCTCGCGCTCGAACAAACAATTCCGCCGCGCGAAACCGTCGCGTGGTTGCGCTGGCAATCGGGCGAAACGGCGTTTTCCGTCGGCGATTACAAATCCGCCGAACAGCATTTCAAAGACGCGCTGACGACTTTTCCCGATTATTACCGCGCCGTCGCTTCGATGGGAAAAACGCTCGCCGCGAACGACGATTTGAACGGCGCAATCGAACAATATGAAAAGGTCGTGAAAATTCTTCCCGATCCGGCGTTTATCGCCGCACTCGGCGATTTATACGAACTTTCGGGACGCGTTGAAGACGCGAAAAAGCAATACGAATTAGTCGAGCAAATCGGACGCTTAAATCAATTAAACGGCGCGCTTTACAACCGGCAGCTCGCGCTTTTCTACGCCGATCACGACCTCAAACCGGAAGAAGCATACAATCTCGCCGCCAAAGAATACGAAACGAGAAAAGACATCTACGGCGCGGACGCGCTCGCGTGGACGGCGTTGAAAGCCGGAAAATTAGCGGAGGCGCAGACGGCGATTAAAGATGCAATGCGGCTCGGAACAAAAGACGCGAAACTTTTTTATCACGCCGGAATGATTGCCCGCGCCGTTGGCGACGAAACGGCGGCGCGGCGATTTCTGCAAGAGGCGATTTCTTTGAATCCGGCTTTCGATGCGCGGCAGGCGGCAAAAATCGGAAACATATTGAATCCGAATCAAAATTCGGCGCGAAACTAATCGCACGTTACAAAGTATTCGGTAGAGAGTTATAATTTCGTTTCGATTGTAATAAAATTGCTGAACGGTTTTATAAAATTCAGAAATAATGCGAAACAAAATTTACCTATTGACCGCGTTTTTAATCGTCGCGTTTTCCGCCTCCGTTTTCGCGCATCCGCTCGGCAATTTCAGTCTCAACAAATATTCGCGTATCGAAGTCGAAAAATCGCAGATAAAAATCCGCGCCGTTCTCGATATGGCGGAGATTCCGACGTTTCAGGCGACGCAGGAAATTGACGCGGACAAAAATAACTCCGTCTCCGAAAAGGAACTCGAAGATTACGCCGATAAAGTCACGCCCGTCTATGTGGCGAATTTGATTTTAACCGTTGACGATGCGCCAGTGACGCTGCGAACACTCAAAAAAAATATCAGCCAGCCGCCCGGCGCAGGCAATTTGCCGACGCTCAGAATCGAATGGGATTTGATCGGCGATTTGCCCGCGTCCGACGCGGCAACGCATCTCGTTAAATTTGAAAATAAAAATTACGAAGGGCGCGTCGGCTGGAACGAAATCGTCGTCGGGCGCGTTGCGGGAATCAATGTTTTCGACAGCACGGCTTACGGCAGCGGCGCGAGCGAGGAATTGAAAAATTACCCGCAGGAAAGTTTGAACGCGCCGCTGACCGAAAACGCGGCGGAATTTTTGTTTACCGCAAACGAGCTTGCGCCGAACGCGCGAATTTTGCAGAACCGCGACGGGCATAAATCTCCGCCGGTTGAAAAAGATAAATTCGCCGAATTGATCGCCGTTCCAGAAATTACGCCGACGATTATTCTTTTGGGTTTACTCGCCGCGTTCGGTCTCGGCGCGGCACACGCGCTCTCGCCCGGACACGGAAAAGCGGTCGTCGGCGCGTATCTGGTTGGCACGAAGGGAACGCCGAAACACGCGATTTTCCTGGGTCTGACCGTGACGATTACGCACACGCTCGGCGTTTTTGCGCTCGGACTTTTAACGCTTTTCGCTTCGCAGTATATTTTACCCGAACGCCTGATGCCGATTCTCAATTTCACGTCCGGCTTGCTCGTATTTTTCATCGGCGCGACGCTTTTCAAAAATCGGCTGCTGGCGATTCTCGGTTACAAAAAGGCGGAAACGCATCTCGACGATCCGACGCACGATCTGGAAAATTTAGACGAAAATTTTACGCACACGCACGGCGGAACGAGTCATTCGCATTTGCCGCCGAAAAAAGTGACGTGGAAAAATCTGCTCGCGCTCGGCATTTCCGGCGGCTTGCTGCCGTGTCCGTCGGCTCTGGTTTTAATGCTGTCGGCGATTTCTTTTGACCGCATCGGTTACGGCATCGTTTTGACGCTCGTCTTCAGCTTCGGTCTCGCTTCGACCTTGACGGCAATCGGTCTGGCGTTTCTCTACGCCGGAAGAATTTTCGATAATCCGACGTTGAGCGAAAATAAAATAATCAAAATTTTGCCCGTTCTCAGCGCGTTCGTCATCACTTGTGTCGGCGCGATTATTTGTTATCAATCGTTCGCTTAAACGTAAATTTTTAATCGTGTTTGTGGTCGTGAAACAGATGCCGATGCGCGTGCGAATGAACGGTCCCGTCGGCGTGTCGGTGACGGTGCGAATGAATCAAATTGGTTCGTTCGAGCAAATCAACGTCGGCTAAAATCTCTTTCGGCGCGCCTTCGCCGGCGAGCGCGCCGTTCTGAAAAACAAAACAATAATCGGCGATTTCTTCAATCACGTCCAAATCGTGCGTCGCCGTGACGACGGTTTTTTCCGAGTCGGACCAGCCGCTTAAAAAATCAATAATCTGCCCGCGGCTTCTCGGATCGAGCGCGGCGGTCGGTTCGTCCATAAGCAGAACTTCCGGTTCGAGAATCAACACCGAAGCGAGCGCGACGCGCTTTTTTTCGCCGCCCGAAAGACGATGCGGCGGACGATCTTTCAAATGCGCGATTTCCATTAAATTTAAAATTTCCGAAATTTTTTCCCTGATTTCCGATTTCGACCAGCGAAGCTGTAGCGGCGCGAAGGCAACTTCGTCGAAAACCGTCGGATTGAATAGCTGCACGTCGGGATTTTGAAAAACGAGCGCGACGCGGCGACGGAAATCGAAGGCGAATTCTTCATCCTGCAAAGCCGTTTCGGTCAACGCCGCGCCGCGAAAATTGATCGCGCCCGCGTCCGCGAAATAAAGCCCGTCGAGCAGGCGCAAAAACGTGGATTTGCCCGAACCGTTCGCGCCCAAAATCGCAATGCGGCGGTTGGCGGCAATCTTTAAAGACAAATCTTTGACCGCCGTTAAATCGTCGTAGCGAAAGGTTATGTTTTGAACGTCGAAAACGTCTGTCACGGAAATTTGTCCTTGTGTAAAAATATCGGCTTTGCAAGTAAAAAAACTGTTCACTGTTAACTATTAGCTATTCACTATCAAAACAGGTTTCACTTTTTTACGGTGAACAGCGAATACGGAACGGTGAATAGTTTGCGCGAAATCAATGTCACTTACGCAAATCCTAAAATCTCGAAAAACGATTGTAATGAATCCTGCCGACCGAACCAAAAGGCGAGCGCGGCAATTGATAAAAATACTAAAAGCCAAAACCAATCGCGCTGCTTCATCGCAAAATCGTCGAGCGTGTAAATCTCGCCGCGAAAGCCGCGCGACTGCATTGCCAGATAAACTTCCTGATTCAGATAAAAACTTTTCGACAGTAAAACGCCGATGCTCGCGGCGGCGACGCGGCGGTTTGTTTTGGAGTCGAACGCGCCGACGAGCCTCGATTGACGCGCTTCAAACATATTCCGCGCCGTCTCTAACATTACAAAAATATAGCGGTAAGTCATTCCCAAAATAACGACGAAAACCGTCGGCACGCGCAGCACGCGCAGAGCTTTCAGGACGCGCGTCCAGAGCGTCGAAAGAATCAGCAGAAGCGAAAGCGTGACGGTCGTTTCGACGCGCAAAATCAAATAAAGCGCGGCGTAAATTCCCTGTTCGGTAATCGCCCAATTCACAAACGGCAACCGCCAAACGATTGTTCCGGGCGTGATAAAAATCACCGGCAGCGCAATCGCGCCGGTAAAAAAAAAGGCGGGAAGCCAGGCGCGTTTCAAAAGGGCGGACGGTGGAATTTTCGACGCGGCGGCGAGCGAAATCGCCAGCGCGAAAACGAAAAAAATCGTGAAAAAATTTCGCGCCGCGACGACGCTTAAAATCAGCGCAAACAAACCGACGATTTTCACGCGCGGATCGAGCTTTTGCAGAAAACCGTCGGCAACGGCTAAATCTTCGGCGAACAGAGCGCGGTCGGCTTTACGGACGAGCGTCGCTAAGGTTCGCTCGACAAAATTCGCGCGGCGTTTTTTTGAAACTGGTTTTAAAAGATTCGGCTTCACGCTTTCTTTATTCTCAATCAACGCGCGGTTGGGCGGCGGGAGTATCAGGCGCGCGGCTGAACATTTTCGCAATCCAGCCGAAAAATAAAAACAGCAAAATAATAATGCCCGTGCCGAACATCGCCGAAAGAATATAGCCGAATGCGCGGCTCTGCATAAACGAAGGCGCGTAATCAGGCATCGGTGCGGTCCAGACGGCGGAGAGCTTTTCCAAACCGACGGGCGCGGCGGCGGGCGGCGTTTGGTCGTGCGACGCGGCAGCGATTTCGACGCGCGTTTCGGGATTTGCAAAATCTTCCGCCGACCATTCGCCCCACGCGGTTCCGGCGGCGAGCAGTCCGAGCGGCGTTAAAATCATCAAGGCGGCAAGCCCGATCCAGAGCGGCGTGGTGCCGCGCCAGCCGGATTTTTCCGCCGCGAATTCATCATTTGGCGCGTCGGGCGCAGTCAATTTCAAAAGCGACGGATCGGATTTTTGCAGATACGCGACCACGCCGCCCGCCGTGATCAATTCGGCTAATCCGGCGAACGTCAGATGTCCGATCATCATCGCCGGAACCGCAATGTGCAGCGGATACGGCGCGTAAAGCGGCGCGCCGCTCGCGTCGGTGAAAAGCATCGGCTGAATGCCGAATTCGATGCTTGCCGCGAAAGCCGCCGCGTTGATTGCCGCGTAACCCGCCAAGCCAGCCGCAAAAATGCGGCGCGGCGATTGAATGGCGGCGCGACCGCCGACGATTCGATAAACCGCCGTGGCGACGCAGGAACCGATAATCGCCATATTAAAGCAGTTCGCGCCGAACGCCGTGATTCCGCCGTCGCCGAAAAAAAGTGCTTGAATCAGCAGCGCGATGGAAATCGCCAACATCGCGCCCCACGGACCGAGAACAATCGCCGCGATGCCGACACCGACCGCGTGTCCGGTCGTGCCGCCGGGCAGCGGGATATTGAACATCATTATCACGAACGAAAACGCCGCGAACACCGAAAGCAGCGGAATCATTCGCGTATTCATCATTCGCTTGACGCGCTTCAGGGCGATTGCCCAAAACGGCGCGGCGGCGGCGTATAAAACGGCGCACGTGACAGGACTCAAATAACCGTCGGGAATATGCATAAAAATTTCAGTCGTGTTATAAGGCTTTAATTCGTAACACCGATGATAACAGATTCAGCGAAAATTTGAAGAAACTTAGGTTTAATCATTTATAATCAATTATTGCGCTTTACGAGCGGTCTCGATTCCCGGTTAAAATAAATTCTCGAAAGGTAAAATGATAAGTTTCGATAAAAACATCTGCTCCGATTTTGAAATCGCGTCCGCGCGCGAATGGCTGGAGACGAACGGCATCGGCGGTTTCGCTTCGTCAACCGTCGCGGGCGCGAACACGCGCCGTTATCACGCGCTTTTAACCGCCGCGACGCGCCCGCCGCTCGGACGCGTGACGATGCTTTCCAAATTTGAAGAGACGTTGATTATTGACGGCAAATCGTTCGCGCTGTCCGCCAATCAATATCCGAAGGCGGTTTACCCGGACGGCTTTAAATATCTCGTCAATTTCCGGCTCGATCCGTTTCCCGTCTGGACGTTCGATGTCGAAGGCGTAATCGTCGAGAAGAAAATTTTTATGATTCACGGCTCGAACGCGACTGTGGTCGAGTTCAAAGTTCAAAGTTCAAAGTTCAAAATCGAGCTTGAACTAAAACCACTTCTGGCGTTTTGCGATTATCATCATTTGCAGCACGAAACGCCCGACTTTAATCCGGCGTTTGAAACGTCGGAAAGTTGCGTCAAAGTTCATCCGTTTAATGAAATGCCCGCGCTTTTTTTCGCGCATAACGCCGTGAGCGTCGAAAAAACGGGGCAATGGTATCGTAATTTTGAATACGCGATTGAAAGAGAGCGCGGCTTTGATTTTCGGGAAGATTTGTTTCAGCCGTTTGCTTTGAAATTCGATTTGAAAGAGGCGGCGACGGTGATCGCTTCGCTTGAAAAACAAAATTTCAAAGACGCGCCGAAATTTGAAAAAGCGGAACGAAAGCGGCGCGAAAAATTGATTGAAACGGCGGGTGCGGCAGACGATTTTCGCCGACGGCTCGTTTTAGCCGCCGACCAATTTATCGTTTCGCGCGGCGACGGCAAAACGATTATCGCCGGTTATCCCTGGTTTTCCGATTGGGGACGCGACACGATGATCGCCCTCAACGGTCTCACTCTGGTGACAAACCGTAGCGACGTTGCCCGCAGCATCCTGCTCGAATTTTCCAAATACGTTTCCGAAGGAATGCTGCCGAATCGCTTCCCGGACGCGGGCGACGAGCCGGAATATAACAACGTTGACGCGACGCTCTGGTATTTTGAAGCGATTCGCGCTTACACGGAAAAAACCGGCGATTACGAATTTGTCCGCAAGAATCTTTATCAAAAATTGATCAACATCGTTCTCTGGCATCTTTTGGGAACGCGCTTTCAAATCAAGGTTGACGAAGAGGACGGCTTGCTCTACGCAGGCGAAGCGGACGTGCAATTAACCTGGATGGACGCGAAGATCGGCGATTTGGTCGTTACACCGCGCACGGGCAAAGCCGTCGAAATTCAGGCTCTCTGGTATAACGCCCTGTGCATTATGGCGAATTTTTCCGGGCGGTTCGGCGACGCGAAGGATCAGCAAAAATATCTCGAAATCGCCGAAAAAGCCAAGCGCGGCTTTAACGAAAAATTCTGGAACGAAGCGGAAAATTGTTTGCTCGATGTCATCAACGGCGACGAACGGGACGCGGCGGTGCGACCGAATCAGATTTTTGCGGTCAGCCTGCCGAATCCGATTTTAACCGACGCGGAAAAAGCGCGGCACGTTGTCGAGCGAGTCGCGGCGGAATTGCTCGCGCCCGTCGGTCTGCGCTCGCTCTCGCCGCGCGATTCGCGTTATTGTCCGGTTTATATGGGAACGCCTTTCAAGCGCGATTCGGCGTATCATCAGGGAACGATTTGGGCGTGGCTGATCGGCGGATTCGTTGACGCACTTCGCAAAACAAACGGCGCAAACGAAGCGACCGAAACGCGCGTCAGGGAAATTTTAGCGGGCTTAAAAAATCACTTGAATGATTCGGGAGTCGGACAAATCGCCGAAATTTTTGATGCCGACGCGCCGCATAAACCGCGCGGCTGTCCGGCGCAGGCGTGGAGCGTCGCCGAACTTCTGCGAGTCAGTTATTAGAAGCCATCTCAAAAATATTTTTTGATGGTTCAGAGGCGCGCCTATTGCCTGCCCTCGCTCGAAATTTGTTGCGAACGGCGGGCAGTAGGCGCGCCTCTGAACCGTAGATTTTTATTTTTGAGATGGCTTCTGGCAAAAGAGGCGCGTCTATAGCGCGTCCGCAAGCGTTTCGATGTCGGTTTGATTATTGAAAAAATGCGGCGCGATTCGCAGGCGGTCGCCGCGCGGTGAAATAATGATGTTTTCCTTTTGTAATTTTTCGGCGATTTCGTTCGATGTTTTTCCGTTAGTATTTTTAATGCAGACGATTTGCGATTTTTCGCCTTTGGCGCGCGAGCTGACGATTTCATAATTTTTGCCCGCGAGCAGTTCGCACAGATAATCGCTCAAATTCTCCAAATAATTTTCGATGCGTTCCGCGCCCGCGTCGGCGAGCAGTTTCAAACTTTGCTCCAAACCGTAAAACAGCGCGGAGCCGCTCGTGCCGCTTTCCCAGGCGAGCGCGTTCGGTTTGAAATTTTGCTCAACGTCTTCAAAATCCCAAGGCTCTTCGACGCTGATCCAGCCGACGCTCGTCGGCTCGACGCGGGCGCGCGCTCTTTCGCTCAAATATAAAATTCCCCCGCCTTCGGGCGCACACAGCCATTTGTGGCTCGCGCCCGCCGCGATGTCAATTTTTTGCGCTTTCAGATCGAACGGCAGCGCGCCGAACGCCTGAATAATGTCAACGGCGAACAGCGCGTCAACCGAGCGCGCCGCCGCGCCGATGCGCTCCAAATCGGCGCGAAAACCCGAAGCGAACTGCACCGCGCTGATGGCGACGAGCCGCGTATCTGCGTCAATCAAATTGATGAATTCGTCCAAATCAATGCGTCCTTCGTGTTCGGGGCAAAGCCTTAGCTCGACTCCGAATTCGTCGCGGATTCTGCGCCAGGCATAAAAATTGGCGGGAAATTCTTTGGCGAAGCAGACGATATTGTCGCCTTTTTTCCAGCGTAAACCATTGGCGACGCTCGAAAAACCGTCGCTTGTATTGCGCATAAACGCGATTTGTTCGGCGTGGACTTTGAGCATCTGGGCGACGAGCGCGCGGGCGCGATTTCTCGTCGCCACCCAGTCGGTAAAATTCACCGTGCCGTTTTCGCTGACATCGCGCAGCTGGCGCGTTACCGCCTCGACCGCGACCGTCGGCAAAGGCGCGACCGCCGCGCTGTTTAAGTAAACGTATTTTTCAGTTGCCGGAAAAAGTTTGCGGATTTCTTCGTTCAATCGTTCTCTCCTAGAAAAAGCGTTTCCTTCGGGAAATTTTCGGTTTGAATTCGCCCGGACAAACTGTTATTTTTAGAATGAATTGCGGGAAAATTTTCTCCAACTCAAAACCTTTGATTTCACATCGAATGCGTTAATTATGTTTGATTTCCAAAAGAAAAATCAATTCGACTTCGGCTTTCACGAGCCGGCGGACGACCGCGACATCGAAGTTTACCGCCTGAAAACCGAATCCAGACACGGTTTGTGGTCGGAAAGCTTAAAACTTCTGCGCGACGTTATTTTAATCGTCGCCGTGTTCGTTCTGCTCGGCGTTTTCGTCACCCAGCCGGTCGTCGTCGAGGGAACTTCGATGCTGCCCGAACTGCACGACGGCGAGCGGCTTCTGGTCAACAAACTCGTGTATTACAAATTTAAAAACTTCACCTGGGGACACATCGAACGCGGCGACGTGATTGTTTTCTGGTATCCGAAAGACCCGGAAAAAAGCTATGTCAAGCGCGTTATCGGCTTGCCGGGCGAAACGGTCGAAGTCAGCCACGGCAAAATTTTAATTAACGGACAGGAACTCGCCGAAACGTATCTCGACGCGGAATACAACCAATCGCTGCCGACGTTTTCGCCGCGCAAGGTTGACGACCATTATTATTTCGTGATGGGCGACAACCGCGATAATTCTTCGGATTCGCGCTATTGGGGCTTGGTTCCCGAAAAATACATCTACGGCAAGGCGTTTTTCCGTTACTGGAATCCGTCGCACATCGGTTTCTTAAAACACGGCGCGTATAATTTGCCCGAAGAAATAAAACCCGAAGACGTGCGCGCCGAAAGCGAAGAATAATTTCGCCTGAACTTGTCGGCTAAGAGAAACTCTAAATAAAAAAAGGCGGTCAAAGCGACCGTCTTTTTTGGTTCGAGAATCGGTCAAAAATTTGGCAACGAGCTAAAAGTATTGCCCGATCAATTTTTGTCTTTTCAAATCGTAATAAGCAATGAAGTATCTAGAAGCTCACTCAAAAATCGTGAATTCGACATTTTGCATTCTTCATTCTAAATTTTTATCCGGTAAAAATGCCGATGCAGAATGTCGAATGTAGAATTTAAGACGAATCAGTATTTTTGAGAAGGCTTCTAATGATCTGCCCGTGAAATCAATCGCCGGAAATTTCAACAGGCGACAGATGCCGCGCGAAACTAACACGATAATCTTAGAACAGACTCAAAACACATATATGAAATAATGTTTTCTATGTGCTTCTATGTTTCTATGTGTTACAAATTTTCCTTAAACATCTGCTCCACAAAACATAGCGGCACATAGTTTTTTCGGACTCTCTAAAGTCCGCCGAAAACGAGAATTTTCAGCGACCAAACTGCTCAATTACCGCTGATAATCAAAATCCATCAAGTAAAATAAAAAACTTTTGCGGTTGATGACCCTTTCCACATTCTTTTCCCGTTTATGTTGACGGGACAGTAAATATTCCAAAATTTAATTGACAGAGGAGAAATTAAATATGCGTAAACTTATTTCAATCGCCAAAAAAACCGCTTTAATAAAAGTTGATACCAACGGTAGATTATTTGGACAAACTATGACATTCAGATATTTTGCCTTGCTTCTATTTATCGCAATCGGCTCCGTTCAATATCTGAACGCGCAGGATTATGCCACCGTCAAAATCGAAGACAGTCGCTCAAAACCGTTGGCGGTCGTTGCCGGCAAAAATTACGACGGGCATCTTTACCATCAGGAACTCGGCGACAGCAACGGCGACAACGGATTGTGGCAGTTTATTTCCACCGGCGACGGCTACTATAACATCATTAATTTGCGTAATAACAAAGCGATTGTCGCGGGCGATTCATACGACGGAAACTTATACAATCAAGACGCGAACAACCGGGATAATGCCAAGTGGAAACTGGTCAAAAAAGGTGATAACAAATTTCAGATCATAGATAAAAAACACGGCAAAGCGATAGTCAGCAGTGACACGCCCGACAACAATCTTCACCATCAGGATCCGGGTAATCGAAGCAACGCCGTCTGGAACATTACGATTGTCGGCAATGAATCGGGTTTAGCTCCGAAGGAGATAGTCGTCAAAGAAAAATTTTTGAGCATTAAGTATGATGCCAACGAGAAAATCAAGGACAATAATTCCGACCTCAAAACGACAAATCTTGAAAATGAATATACCAACGAAACAACCCGCGAACAGACGCACGAGATGACGGCTGAAAGTAAGTTTATTGATGCCACTTCCTGGGAAAGCTCCGAAGAAGTATCGAATGAAATATGGTTATCCGTCGAAGCGTCCGCCGGTTATAAAGGTTTGGTCGAAGCGTCCGTCACGGTTCAGACCGGTGTCAAGCAAACCAGTACTTCCCGAAAAAGTAAATCGAATTCGACGACCTATGAAAACACCGTCGGTTTCAAAACCGCAACGGTTATTCCTGCCGGAAAGACGACGATTTGCAAACAGTTGGTGACGCGGGAAAACGCCAGCATACCTTATACGATAACCGTTTTGAGAACTTTCGGCGATAATTCGACCCAAACGATGACGGTTCCCGGTGTTTGGAAAGGCGCGGTTTATTCGAGAAGCAAAGTAACCTGCAACGAAAGCGCGTCTTCGGTTCCAGACAATAATGAAAAGCCGCCGGTCACGCCGAAAACCACAGCCGAACCGGAGTCCGCGCCGCCTTCCAAACAAACTTTGGATGCCTCCGAAGCGACTTCGCTGGTCGAAGAACTCGAGCAGAAACTTCCCGATTTAGACGATGCGACAGGCGAAGCGATCACGCAAAAATGGGACGCGCACAAAGATTTGGCAGGCAAAACAAAATCGCAGATTTTGCAGATTCTTTTCAAGGACGTTAAAGCAATCGTTCAGGACAAAGAAACGCAGGAGGCAATTTGGACAGCTTTGAACGAATCTGAAGAACCTGATTCTAATCATTGAAACGGTCAAAAACTCAACGATTCTCAGCCGATCTGAATAAACGAAAAGCCTCGATGATTGAAAGTATCTCAGAAAATTTTCGAGGTCATTTCCGGAAGGCTCAATTTTCCGAGTGAGACCATAAACTTTTATATTCATAACGGTTGATACATTGTGATAGGAATTGAACAGCAGTGAAACAATAAATAATTTTATATTGATTTCGCAACAGGAAAATTAAACGAATGGGTCCTTTAATGTCTTCTTAAATAAAAAAGGGAATCAAGATGATTCCCTTTAACTATTAATTTAATTGGTGGAGTCGAGGGGGATCGAACCCCTGACCTCATGACTGCCAGTCATGCGCTCTCCCAGCTGAGCTACGACCCCTTGAAGTTTTCAAAAATTTTGCGAGAATGCCGGTTCCTCCGGCATTCTTCAAACAAGCACTCACTATATCAATCGCCGGTTTCTAAATCAAATTAGAACGAAGATAAAATTTTTGAATTGTTTGTTTGGCTCTCGAGAGGAAAATTCAGAAATACGAAAGAGAAACTGTTTGAAATATACTGAGAAAATTTATGGTGTCAGCCACTTCGTTTCGAGTTCGCCGCGTTCGTTCCACGTGAAGAGCGAACGGCGGTGACCTTTGACGTTCATTTCCAGACAATCTATCTGCTCGACGGTCGAAGTGACGACGGCGAAATTGGCGCGTCCCTGTTCGGATTCTTCGGGCGTTGGCGCGCGGTTAATCAAATCTTCAGGCAAACCGGAAGTCGGCTTTTTGCTCTCCTTAGTCGGAGCTTCGCCGACGTAACAGCGGCGCGAAAAAAATTCGGTCGAAAGCCATTGCTCGTCGGTTAATTCATCGCTTGTGTGAATTTCCGCTTTGCCTTTAACGCGCACTTGAAAGCGTTCGGTAGTGTGATAAAAAAGCCAGTAAACATTCGGATTCGCTTCGAGTTCCTTAATCTTCGGCGAACCGAGATGCGTGTGAAACGCCAGAAGCGGCGGCTTGCGCCAGAAGCGGCGCAAAACGACGACGCGCAAATCCGGCGCGCAACCGTTTCCGACGGTCGCAAACACCGGCGTATGAAACGGATGATTGCGGTCGAGCGTTCCCAAATCCAAGTTTTTCCAGATATTCTTGAGAATCTCGCCGTGCGAAACGGGCTTGTCCCAAATTTTATTTTCCGACATAAACTTTTTAGCCGCGAATGACGCGAATAACACGAATTATTTTTTTCCAAGTTTCGATTCGTATTATTCGTGTCATTCGCGGCTAATTTTTACTGCTTCAATTTTTCAACAATCGCGTTCGCAAAATCAATCGTGTTCGCCGTGCCGCCCAAATCTCTGGTGATCGTCGCGCCGTCGGCGAAAACTTCGAGCATCGCTTTTTCGGTCCGCTCCGCCGCGTCGCGTTCGCCGATATATTTGAGCATCAAAATCGCCGACATTAAAACGGCGGTCGGATTCGCAACGCCCTGTCCGGCGATGTCGGGCGCGGAGCCGTGAACGGCTTCAAAAACCGCGCCGATTTCGCCGATGTTTGCACCCGGCGCAAGTCCCAAGCCGCCTATTAAACCGGCGCACAAATCCGAAACGATGTCGCCGTAAAGGTTTTCCATCACCATCACGTCAAACTGCTGCGGATTCAAAACGAGCTGCATACAACAGTTGTCAATGATTTTGTCGTCTGCCTTAATTTCAGGATATTCCTTCGCCACATTATAGAAACTTTCCAGAAAAAGCCCGTCGGAAAGTTTCATAATATTGGCTTTGTGAACCGCCGTCACCTTTTTGCGATTTTCGTTTTTGGCGAATTCAAAAGCGTAGCGCGAGATTCTGGTCGAAGCCTTTTCCGTAATAATTTTTATGCTTTCGACCACGCCCGGAACGACCGTGTGTTCTAAACCGGCGTATAAATCTTCGGTGTTTTCGCGCACGATGACCAAATCCAGATTCGGATATTTACACGGAATATTCGGCAGAGCGCGAATCGGGCGGACGTTGGCGTAAAGGTCTAAGGTTTTTCGCAGACCGACGTTGACCGACGTGAAACCTTTGCCGACCGGCGTGGTCAAAGGACCTTTCAGCGCGACTTTGTTTTTGATAATCGAATCGGTCGCCGCCGCCGGCAGAGTCGTGCCGAATTTCTCCAGAGCCTGCGCGCCGATGATCTGCGTTTCCCAATCAATTTCGACACCCGTCGCCTCGATAATCCGAACCGTCGCCGCAATGATTTCCGGTCCGATGCCGTCGCCGGGAATCAATGTGATAGTATGTTTCATTGTTTTGTCCTTCGTCCTTAGCTATTCGTTTTTACTGCGTTATTATTTAAATTTACAACGGACAAAGGACAAACGACAAAGGACAAGAAGTTTTTTCGATGAATCTCTCGAACAACGCGGAAATTTTAATCATTGGCGGCGGCGTAATCGGTTTGTCGGTGGCGCGCGAACTCAAAAAACGCGGCGCGTCGACAATTACGATTTTAGAGCGCGGCGCAGTCGGCAGAGAATCTTCACATGCCGCCGCCGGAATGCTCGCGCCGAGTGCGGAAACTGAAAAAGCCGATGATTTTTTTCATCTCTGCAACGATTCAAACAATCTTTATCCGAATTTCGCCGAAGAGCTTTTCGAGGAAACCGGCGTTGACATCGAGCTTGACCGCAACGGAACTTTTTATCTCGCTTTTAACGAACGGGACGCGGCGGAAATTCGTCGGCGATACGAATGGCAAAAGCGAAATTTGGCGGTCGAACTTCTGAGCGCGGCGGAGATTCGACGCGCCGAACCGTTCGTTTCGCCTGACGTATCGGAAGGCTTGTTTTTTCCGAACGATTGGCAAGTGGAAAATCGAAATCTGCTCGCCGCGCTCGAAAAATTTTGCCGAACGAATGAAATTAAAATCGTCGAAAACGCGCCGGTCGAAAGTCTTTTAGTTGAAAATTCAAAAATCGTCGGCGCGCAAACGGCAAGCGAAAAATTCACGGGCGAAAAAATCGTTTTAGCAACAGGCGCGTGGACTTCCTTCATCAAACTCGGCGCGGACAGTTTGCCCGCGCCGAAAATCAAGCCGGTTCGCGGGCAAATAATAGTTTTTCAAACCGCGAAAAGATTAATTCAAAAAGTGATTTACAGCCCGCGCGGTTACATCGTGCCGCGCCGCAACGGGCGCATTTTAGCGGGCGCGACGGTTGAAGATGTCGGCTTTGACAAAAGCGTCACCGCCGCCGGAATCGAATCGCTGCAAGCGACGGCTTTTGAAATCGCGCCGGCGTTGGCGAAACTAAAACCGAGCGAAAAATGGGCGGGTTTGAGACCTTTTGCGGCGGACGGTTTGCCGGTTTTGGGCGCGTTTCCCGAAATCGAAAATCTGTTTATCGCCGCGGCGCATTATCGCAACGGAATTTTGCTCGCGCCGCTGACGGCGAAAATTTTGGCTGATAAAATCGTCGGCAACGGCGAATCGGAATTTTTGAAAATTTTCAGTCCGCGCCGTTTTCAAATTGTCGCGGCGCGTTGAATATTTCGTTTCGAAAATGTTTTTTGATTGAAATTCAGACTGTCAGTTATCAGCTATCATCTGTTTGCTGTTACATAAGATTACTTTTTTGATCGCGGACGGCTGATATATGAGAGCGGCAAATTTGTCGAGGCTTTTGTGGACTTAAATTTTTTAGAGTTTTAAGTAATGAAAAATTTTTACATCGCAATTTTATTTTTAATATGCGCCGTCGTTTCCTCTGCGGCGCAATCGGGGCGCGTTAATCCTAATTCCGCAGTGCCGAAAATTTCAACGCCGTCTGCCGCGGACGAGCAATCAATTCGGGAAATGTTTGAAGACGCGAACACTTACGCGAAGCGAAAATTCGCCGAATATGAAGCGAAAAAAATTCCATACACCGACAATCTTTTCAATGTGACGATCCGCGAGCAGAAACAACTCGCGGCAAAATATGCCGCCGTCGTCGAGCCGCGTCAAAATTTGGCGGGCGAAGATTTTTATTATCTCGGAATGCTCGACTGGCTGGCGGACGCGGGCGAAAAAGCGTCGGAAGTTTTTCAAAAGTTTCTCAAGACGGAAAATCCGCCCGTCGAAAAATTGCAGACGGCGCGCTCGGTAATCATCGTCGTCGAAGCGCGCCGGAAAAATTTTGCCGATGCCGAAATGCTTTTAAGCGAATACTTGAAAACCGAGCCGACGAAAGCGACCGAGCTGTTGCGCGTCGAAAGCGAGCTGGCGAAAAATTATCGGGAAACCAAAGATTACGCGAAAGCCGCGCCGCACGCCGCGCAAGCGTATGCGACGGCAAAAACGCTTGTTAAAGACGCGACCTCGCGCGCCCGCGCGCTCGACGATTTGCTCGATACGGCATTTACGGCGTTTGAAATTTACCGCGACGCAGGCAAGCCGAACGAAGCGGAAAACACGCTGCAAGATTTGCAAAAAAAGGCAATCGCGCTCGCCTCAAGCGCGCTTTATTACACCGCGCTCGACGAAAATATAAAATTTTTAATAAACACGAATCGCAAACCGCTCGCGCTGCAAATGTTTGCGGACGCGCAAACGCAGGTCGCTAAAAATTTCGCGGCGAAGCCCTTACAGGACGACGTTCTGCGGCGTTTGAAACAGCGCGAAAAACATTATCGTCTGCTCAACGAACCCGCGCCGGAGCTGGTCGGCGTTGAAAATTGGTTTCCCGGTCAGGCGCGAACTTTAGCTGATATGCGCGGCAAAATTGTGCTGCTCGATTTCTGGGCGACGTGGTGCGGTCCGTGCATCGCGGCTTTTCCGAGCTTGAGCGAATGGTCGAAGACCTACCGAAAAGACGGTTTGGAAATTTTGGGCGTAACCAAATATCAGGGCGAAGCCGAAGGAATGCCGGTTGATAAACCTTCGGAAATCAAGTATCTCGAAAATTTCAGAAAAGCCAATCGTCTGCCGTATGATTTTGTCGTCACCAGAGACAACCAGAACCAGTCAAACTACGGCGCGGGCGCGATTCCGACGACGGTTTTGATTGACCGCAAAGGCGTAGTTCGCTTTATCGAAACCGGCACGAGCCGCAGCCGCGAAGAAGAAATCCGCGAGCAAATCGAAAAGCTCTTAGCTGAAAAATAGTTCAAGGTTCAAAGTTTTTTCCGACGACCTTGAACCTTGAACCTTGAACCTTGAATGTCCCAACAATCGAAAACGCAAAATTTCTACGACCGCATCGCCGACGTTCATAATTTGATGATGCTGGTGAACGGCTACCGAAATTCGGTGGCGAAATATCTCAAATCGCTCGATTTGGAAATCAACGAAAATTCGCTGGTTCTCGACGCGGGCAGCGGCACGGGCATTGTGACGCTCGGTTTTCAGAGCGCGAATTTTCGCCCGAAAAAATGCGTCGCGCTCGACCTTTCCGTTAACTCTCTGAAAGTGTCGCGCGGGCAGTTTGAAAAAGACAAAAAGACGGATGCCTCGAACATCGCCGCCGTCCAGGGAAACGTTTTGGAATTGCCTTTCGCCGACGAAACCTTCGATTTGGTTTTAACGTGCGGCGTTCTGGAATATGTGCCGCTCGATGCCGGATTAAAGGAATTCGCGCGGGTTTTAAAGCGCGGCGCAAAACTCGTTTTAATTCCCGTGCGTCCTTCTATTGTCGGTTCGGTTTTGGAAATTTTATACAATTTCAAAACCCATTCAATTGAAGAAACCGAACAACTCGCCCGGCAATATTTTAACGTCGCCGGCAATCACAAATTTCCGTTTAACGAACCAATCGGCTGGTCGAAAATGATTTTCCTTTTAGAGAAAAAGTAATTCGATAATCATCAATTAACAAATCAAATCAATTATAAATAAACTCCTGTGTTTACCGCGCTTTACTCGCACATCATTTTATAATTACTTATTCTTTTTCATTGCTGGTTCGCATAAATTTGTATCTCTGTCGTATCTTTAAACAAAAGAAGGATACGAATGGTCAAAGTTTTTCTGCGCGAGAAAAAATTAAAGCACGACAAGATTGGTCTCTACCTTGATTTTTATCCGCCGATTGTCGTCGGCGGCAAACAAACGCGCCGCGAACATTTGGGGCTTAATATTTTCGCCAAACCGAAAACCCAGCTTGAACGCGACGAGAACAAAGGAACCAGACTGCTCGCCGAGAACGTGCGCTCGCAGCGGCAGCTCGAACTGCAAGCCGGTCAATACGGTTTCACGACGACGCGCGCCAAACAGGGCGACTTTCTCAAGTTCTTCCGGCAGATCGTCGAACTGAAAAAACGAACTTCCGTGAGCAATCATTATAATTGGGTTTCCGCCTGCAACCGTTTTGAAGATTTCGTTCAAAAGAAATGTCGTTTCAACGATGTCACCGAAGAATTGTGCAGCGAGTATAAAAATTATCTGATTGATAATTTTTCCATCAATACCGCCGGGACTTACTTCATTAAATTCAAAACTGTTTTGAAAACCGCCGTCGAGAAAAAACTCTTTCCCGCTGATCCGGCAAAGAAAGTCGGCGGCATTAAACCGGAAGAGGCGCACAAGGAATTTTTAACGCTCGAAGAATTGCAGAAACTGGCGAACGCCGATTTTCGATACGAGAATCTGAAACGCGCCGCGCTTTTCTCGGCTCTGACCGGTCTGCGTTATTCGGATATTGCGAAACTCGTCTGGCGGGAAATCCAGCACGGCAAAAGCCAGGGTTATTACATCAGATTCGCGCAGCAGAAAACCAAGCAGCTCGAAACGCTGCCGATCTCCGACGAGGCATTCGCGCTGCTCGGCAACCGCGATAAACCGGAAGCGAAAGTTTTCAGTAAATTGAGATACGCCCAGACGCGCTATCTTTCGCTGTGGACGACCGCCGCCGGCATCGAGAAGGACGTTACTTTTCATTCGTTCCGGCACACCTACGCGACATTGCAACTGACTTTGGGAACCGATCTTTACACGGTTTCCAAAATGCTCGGACACAAAAATATTTCGACGACGCAGATTTACGCGAAAATTATTGACGAGAAAAAACGGGAGGCGGCGAATAAAATTAGTTTGAAATAAAAGTATGGAAAAGAAAATCATATCCACTGAAAGACATACAAAGGCGGCACAAGTAAAAACCTTAAAGAGTAAAGGAAGAACCGTTAGAAATAGTCAGCAGGATTTGCGTGAGAAACAAAAAGAGGAAGTAGAAATTGCCTATGCAGAGGCATTAGCTGACTTTCAAAAGGCAATTGAGGCTCATCAAGAGGAGATTATTGCCTATCAAAAGAAAACTAAAAAGGAAGGTGAAACTTACAATTTAGTTCCCGGTAATATAATTGCAAAATCAACTGTCCTGAGAAAAGACGAATGGATATCTTCGCAGCTTGACGAATGGGATGAACAACAGATAAAGATACCGACAGGCAGATATAAAGATTCATTAAAAATTAAAAGCCTCTATCAGCAAAGGTTTACAGGGTATTTGATTGATTCGCGTCCCGGCATCGTAGAAGAACTCAAAGACTTTGTTCCCTATTTCAAAAATCTGTTTGCTCAACCGTTAGGCGATTGCGTTAGTGTATTTGCAGAAATTAAATTTAATCTTCAGCCGATCCTATTAGCTTTTAGAGAGGATCTTTTTGATAATGAATTTCAGCCGCTCGACAAAGACTTTCAATGGGGAGACTTCTTTCCGCTTTTATATTTTATTGAGGTAGATTTTATTAAATCAAATCATCCCGAACTGGCAGAAAACTTCAGAGATTTCATTAAAGTAAGTGAAAATCATAGCCGATCAATCGAACAAGCAAAGACAATCATAATCCAGAGATTTACAGACATTTCACCAAATGCGGAAAAGCACGTTTTTGACTTTGCGTATCTGATGGCAAGTCTAATTCATTGGGCAGAAAAACATAATCTCAACAAAGATTGGTTAATAAATTACGCGATATATTTTATATTTCAGTTTGCCTTTAAAGACGCGCAAACTGTTAATGATTTAAAAGTGCATCCGTTAAATGCGACCTCATTGCCGACGGCGGATTTTACGCTTGAAGCTCGCGGATGGATACCGAATGCTGAAGATAAAGAAGAGTATGAAATTGGAATAATTGAATATCTCAAAGAGAAACTCGCCGAGTATTTTGATGGAAATTTTCATTACCTGGGGCTTGATAAACAGACAAAAACAAGAACAGAAGCGGGAACAAATCATAAGAGAAAAGATAAAGACGACAAAATTTTGGAAGCATTGCCTCCGTTTACAAGCCTTAAAATTTTGATCGCTTGGAACGAAGGCGCAACGCACGGACAGCTTGCCAAAGATTTCGGTCAATCCGCGAGAAATATAAAAACAATTTTGACGGACCTACTAAAAAATTACAATCTTCCAAAAATAAAGCGTGGACCCGGAGGCAGGCAGTCCGACATTTCAGACGGTCGCGTGAGGGAAATAAAGAATCTCAAGAATAGGACAGAATATTATTCATAAATAAAGCAAAACCTTCCGCCCTATTAAATTCTTTGTTTTCAACGATTTACCTTTACATAAAAACAAAGCATTCATAAAATAAAACCTGCTTGAACAAAATAAGCGGGAGAAATTTTATGGAAACACTAACTTTTAACCAATTAACCGAATACGACATTCGCGCTGCCGTGCGCGCCGAACTTTCAACTTTTTTCTCTGGAGATCAAATCAACCAGGTGCAACCTGACCGCGATGAAGTTGGCGGTATAGAATTAGCAATGCGCGTCACAGGGAAGGCAAAGGCGACGCTTTATTCAATGGCTAGTCGTCGCGAGCTACCCCACTCAAAACGCGGAAAACATCTTTACTTTTCTAAAAATGAGCTTTTGCGATGGATCGCCGATGGAAAGCGCAAAACCCAAGGTGAACTCGCGCTCGACGCGGAAAGTTTCTCTTCCGAAAAATCTAAACAAACAAAATTGGCGTAGCGATTTTATTGATCGTGAATCTCCGGCGTGTGCCAAAAATTAGAGGAACAAATTATGAACAATAAAAAAACCGGTGCTATGAACACCGGCGTATATCCAAACTATTTTGCGGGCAGCAAAAATAAACGTTTCGACGTTTCTTATTATAATCAGCCTGCTCACCTCGGTCAATCAATTAAATGCCGAAAATGCTCTTCGGATTATATGAAATTCAATGTTGACGGCTATTGCCAAGACTGTCAGCAAAAAGTCGAGTTCATCGTTCGAGAGCATCCGCACATCGCCCGAGAAATTAAAAACGAAAAGGCGGAGGTGCGAGTATGAATACCAAACCGAAATTTCAACTTCCAATTTTTGAACCAGACGGCGCGAGCAAAAATGCTCGCGCCTCGCAGTCGCGTTTAGGCGATCTGCTCGAACAAACAAAACTTTCACGCTTGCCAAAACTTTCGCCGCGCGTTCCGTGCGCGAATTGCGACGGCAGACTAAACCCGGAAATCGAATATCAAATGACGGTCAAATTATGCGGCGAGTGTTTGCGAAATTACGCGAACATTGGCGCGATTTTGGACGCTCATTCGGATCGAAAAATAAAGCGCAACTTTCAGGAACGTAGATAAAGAAAAGCCGCGGCTCTTGACAAGCCGCGGCAACGAAAAATATGAATGGAATAAATGAAATTTACCACGAACCGCCAATCAATTCAATCGTCGGCATCAGTTCGACATTTAATTTAACCAACGAAGATTTACAAAAGCGTTCGAGCAGCTTTCTCGATGCACAGACCTTGCAGCTCGCCGGCGTGCGCCGCGTCTCGAACGATGTCGGGCATCAAATCTTGGGCAAGGAAAAAAGAATTAAGGATGAAGAATATGCCGGATTAGCGATTCCTTATTTTCAATTTGATCGAGACGGCGCGCGCCGTCTCGCCGAATGGACGGTGCGGCGCGATGTTCCCGACTACGAGAAAACCGGCGACGGCAAACAAAAGGAACGGCGCAAGTATATGCGACCGCCCAAAGCGAACGCGCTTTATATTCCGCCGATGCTGCCGCTCGAACTGCTCGAAAGCAATGCTCTGCCGTTCGTCATCACCGAAGGCGAATTCAAAACCGCGGCACTGGCGCGCGCGGCGACCGCCGATTTCAAATCCGACGAATGGCGATTCATTCCGCTTGGTCTGTCGGGCGTGAATAATTTCAAGAAGAAGGGCAGAAATGACACGCCGCACGGAGTTCGCAGCGTGAGCGAAGAACTGACCGAGTTTCAGCGCATAAAATTCGACGGCGCGAGCGTCGGCATCTGTTTCGACTCGGACTTATCCGACAAACCGGCGGTCAAAGCGGCGCGGGCGGCACTGGCGCGGTATCTGAAAGAAAAGGGCGCACGGGTTTTCTTCGTCAACGTTCCGAAAGAATTTCAGGGCAAACCGGCGAAGGGCATTGACGATTATTTAGGATTAGTTGAACAGTCGCTCGGCACGGGCAGAGCTATCGGCGAGTTTATTGACCTGCTCGACAAAGCCCAGAAGCCAAAGAAACCGACTTCGCCCGTCACCGACAACTTTGAGCTGATCGAATACGGCGCAGACCGCGCCGCCGGTGTTTATTACACTGACGAGAACGGCGAATCTTTTCGCGTCTGTTCGCCGCTTAAAATCACCGCCGAAACCCAGACCGCAAGGGGCGAAAACTACGGCAGACTGCTCGAATGGACGGATTCGCAGAATAGAAAGCATCGCTGGGCGATGCCGATTGAGTTTCTGCATTCAACCGGTTCGCGCCTTGCCGAATACTTAGCAGCGAACGGACTGGAGATTATGCCGTCACGCCGTCATCACGAAAAGCTCGCCTTCTACATCGCTACTGCCGACACGGAAAAAACTTTCATCTCGACCGACAAGATCGGTCTGCACGACGACTGTTTTGTGTTGCCGGATGCGACTTTCGGCGAATCGGAGAATGAAATTATTTATCAAACCGAATACTCCGGTCATCACAATTTTCGGCAAAGCGGATCGCTGGCTGATTGGCAGGAGAAGATTTCTAAATACTGTCGCCATAATACGAGGCTGTTGCTTGCCGTCTCTGCCGCGTTCGCCGCGCCGCTCCTGCCGATTGTGCAGATGCAGGGCGGCGGCTTCCATTTGCGCGGGACGACCTCGACGGGGAAAACCACTTCGCTTTTCGTCGGCGGTTCGGTTTGTGGCGGCGACGGCGAACACGGCTTTTCGCAGACGTGGAAGGCGACGGCGAACGGGTTGGAAATCATCGCCGCCGGACACAATCACAATCTTTTATCGCTCGACGAAATCGGCGAGTGCAACGGGCGCGAGATCGGCAACGTCGCGTATATGCTCGCCAACGGCAAAGGCAAGGCGCGAATGACGAAAACAATTCAGGCGGGGCGCGCTCTGTCGTGGAATCTGATTTTTCTCTCGACCGGCGAACAAACGCTCGCCGACAAAATCACCGAGTCCGGCGGCACGGTCAAAGGGGGAATGGAAATCCGTTTGTGCGACATTGAAGCCGACACCGGACGTTTCGGACTGTTTGAAGATTTGCACGGATTTGCGAACGGTCAATTATTTTCCGATCATCTACGTTCGGTTTCGTGCATCTGCTACGGCACGGCTCTGCGGGCTTTTCTTCAGTGGCTCGTCGAATCGGATTTTGACGAGATTCGCGCCGATTGGCACGAGTTCAAGGAAGCCTTTATCAACGCGGTCCTGCCAAACCGGGAAAAGATTCCGTCGGAAGTTTTGCGCGTGGCGGCGCGGTTCGCGCTCGTCGCGTTCGGCGGCGAGATGGCGACGCAGGCGGGCGTTACGCTCTGGGAAGAACTCGACGCAATTGAGGCTCTCAAGAATGTTTTCAAGCAGTGGCTCGAAGGACGCGAAGGCAGCGGGCAATCGGACACCGAACGCGGCATCCGGCAAGTCAGAAAATTTATTCAGAACTTCGAACAGAGCCGGTTTCAAAAGCTATGGGCAACCGACGAAGACCGCATCAACGAGCGCGTCGGATTCGTCAGAAGAATCGGCATCGGCGAAGAGAGCGAACGCGAGTTTTTAATTTTCCCCGACGACTTCAAAACCATCTGCAAAGGCTTCGACGCGAAGGCGGTCGCCAATGCGATGAAAGACAAAGATGTTTTGATTCCCGACCGCGAAGGCAAAACGACGAAGCCGGAAAAGATCAGCGCGAAACTGAGCGATAAGCCGGGCAAGACGCAGAGGTTTTATGTGATAACGGAACGGATATTTACTTTCGACGAAGAGGAAACGGAGGCAAAAACCGCGAATGTCTAGATATTGCAAAGAGGTATATTTTCAATGTAACTCGTGTAACTTGTGTAACCTTGCTGAAAATAAAGGACTTGCGCGGTTACACAACGGTTACACCGAACACCAATCGTGTAACCGCCGTTTTCAACCGGAAAGTTACACCGGTTACACCGGCGCAAATTAAGGTGTAACCGCGCCAAGTTCAATGAAATCAACACGGTTACACCGGTTACACGAGTTACACGGAAAACAATCAAAATTAAATATGATTGCAACGATTAAGAGAAAACGAGAAAAAGTTTCGGCGATGTTTGGACAATCAGTTGCGCGTGAGAGTCAGGACGCGAAGGGCGTTTCTTTCGTTGAACAATTAAACTTGATGATCGTCAATGGGGCGGTGTTCGATGTTGCGATTGATAATTTTGAAATCCGCGGCAATCACAATGCAGCCGAGGCAGAATTTTTAACCATCAACAAAACTGCCGTTCTCTGCACTTTGCAGCAGGCACTTCTGGCGAAATATTTATTCGCGGCAAAGCCAAAACTTTTGAAAGAGTTTATCGCCAGAATCAATGAGCGCGACGCGCGTTTTGAAGCCGTCTGCGAAATTACTCGCAAGTGGTTCGCGCGGTTGCTCGAAACGATGACGAACTAAAGAAACGGATTCGATTTGATAAATCAAAGTTTATAAATTTATGAACACGAAAACATTCAACGAAAATTTTACGATTGACCGAAAAGCAAAAGGTGTAAAAGCGATGCCGAAGAACGCTCCCGCTTCGGTCATCGAATTAAAGACGGCGGACGGTGAAATCTACTCCGCCGACCGGACATATTTTTTCTTCGACGAGTCAATTAAAAACGTCAGACAATCAAGCGGTTTGCGTCAAATTGATACACATCTCTGCGCGTTCGGTTTGAAGATCGTTTCGATTTCCAAACTGTGGATCAACCGCGATGCCGCGCTCGCCGACGGGCAGGAGTTTTTCAAATCACAAGTTGAGGATTTAAATAAACGAATCGCCGACTTTGAACTCGAAAAGTCGCCCGGCGCGCGCAGTCTGAAATCATTTTTGATGGCGAAGGAATAATCAAAAAATCACAGCATAATTCATCAGTAAAATCAATGAAAAAGCCGAAAACACAGCCCAAATCAAGCAACAAAACCGATGTTACGATGTTACAAAAAACGCCGCGTTCGAGACGCGGCGGCAATAACGCGAAAACCTCCGAAACACGCGCCAAATTTCTCGAAGCCTTTGAGGAAACATTCGGCAACGTCACGGCGAGTTGCCTATTTGCAGATATTACCCGGATGACTTTTTACCGCTGGATGAGCAGCAGATCGCGCGTCAATCTTCGATTTCAAAAGAAAATACTTGCCGTTCGACCGTTTGAGCGACAGCTCGATTTAGCCGAAGCCGCTTTAATGAGACGTATCGCCCTCGGCGATACCGCCGCCATTACTTTTCTTCTCAGGACAAAAGGCAAAGAGCGCGGTTACGGCGATCAGCGGCAGGAACTGGAATTCGAGTTGACCTTGCGCGCCGTGCAGCGCATCGAGAACATAATCACGCAGCAGATTTCCCGCGACCCCGATTTCAAGCCGGACTTGAAAAGATTCGCCGAACTTGCCGCCGCCGATTTCGGAGTCAAACCCGAAGCGGTCGAGAAAGAATTCTTGAAACGACAGCCGCAGATTTTAGACGGAGTGCAATAATGAAATTAACTTTTGAGATTGTTCCGGGCAGAAAGTCAGGCAAAATAGAATTCAGGAATGCTCTTGAAGAAACAAATGAATAATCCAACAATCGCCGTTGATTTCGACGGCACCGTCGTCACGCACGAATATCCGCGCATCGGAACCGACGTTCCCGATGCCGCGCGCGTTCTCAAACGTCTCAACGAAGAAGGCGTGCGAATCATCGTCTGGACTTTGCGTTGCGACGATTATCTCGACACGGACGCGCGCGAATGGTTTGAATCGCGCGGCATCGAGGTCTGGACATACAATCACAACCCGGAGCAGTCAAGCTGGTCGAGCAGTCCGAAATGCTACGCGCACGCTTACATTGATGATGCGGCAATCGGCTGTCCGCTCGTTTATCCGGTGTCGGGCAGACCTTATGTTGATTGGAACGAAGTCGAGAAAATTTTAGTCGAGCGTGGGTTTCTAAAACATTGAAAGGATTGATTCAATTATCATTCAGAGGCGATTCATTTCGTCGCATTTCATCGCACTTTGGGATGAGTTACCGCAGTGTCGGACAGATTTGAAAAAGCTAAAAATTCTATCTGCATTTTTTTTGTAAAAATAAATCAGCGGTTCGATGTTTTAATTGAAATTTATGGCAAAGAAACAATCGGAAAAAATGTCAGTGAAAGAACAACGGTTGATTGATGAAATGTCCAAACCGGGTGTTAAATCAAAACGCGATGCCGCCATCAAAGCCGGCTACGCTGCATCTACGGCTTCGGTTGATGCTTACAAAATCCTAGAAAAACCTAGAATTCAGGAAGCCATCGAACGAAATAAACAGTTCGTGCTGTCGTCGGCAAACGTCACCAAAGAAAACAGTTTAGGACGGCTGGCGATGTTCGCCTTCGCCGATTTAGATATGTTGGTTGATGTTGATGAGAGCGAACTGGCGAAGCGCGCCGGAGTCGTTGTTCAGGAAATAGACGAAGTGCAATAAATGTTTGACGATTCAATTCAAAAACTTTTGATTTTCATCAATCATAAATTGCAGAATTCAGCAGAATTTTATTGAATGAAAAGCGTAAAAGTTATAAAATAAATTTAATCTTTTTAGTTTGTCCGGCTAAAAATTCAACCAACCGTTAAACGGTTTCAGGAGAGTTTTTCTATGGGCAGCAAGAAGACAACGCAAACCACAACCAACCTAGCCCCGCAATTCGTCGCGCAACCGAAGAATCCTTATTACGAGCAAGCCAAAGCAATGCTCGACAATCTCGATTACACATCATCGGTCAACGACTCCTACGCCCAAGCCGCCAATCAAATCAGTGAAAGCGGCAATGAAATCTTTGGCGCAGACACGTCGCCCGAAGTCGCGCAGAAAGTCCGCGACAGTCGCTTATTCAGAAACACCGTTGACCGCGGGCGCGATTTATCCGCTGCCAAGCAACGAGAAATCGGAACGAAAGCCGACGGTTATATGTCGCTCGGTCAAGCGACCGCGCCGATTACTTACAATCCGGGCGGGACGACGACGCAGGTGCAGCCGTTTAGTTGGGGAAACCTCATAAGCTCGGCGATTTCCGGCGCGGCATCAATCGGCGCGTCGGCGATTGGAAGCCATTCGTCGGGCGGCGGATTAACTGTCGATGCATCGCCTATCAACACGACCGCCATCGGTCGCAACGGCGCGGTGTTGGGTTCGCCGTCGAACGGTATCGGCGTGGCAGCTTAAACTCCGCGTTCAAAAGTTCAAACATTCAAATGTCCAAGGATAAATAAAACTATGGCAAGCAAATTATTTAGAAGCAGACTTAAAAAATCCGACGAGGATTTGCTCAAAAATATCGGTTCAGTAACCGGCTCACTGCCGCCGTCCGACGATCTGCCGATGCCTGACGGAATGCCGCCGCGCGGCGAAGGTGTCGGACTGCCCATCGGCGATTATTCAATTGATGTCAATAATCCCGGGCTTATGCCCGCGCCGCCGCCTGCGCCATCGCCCAACTTATACCAAACAACAGCGGACGACGCGCAAAAGGTTTTTGCGCCGAACACGGTCACATCGCCATCGCCGGTCCCAACCGACCCGCCAAACATTTACAGTTCGGGATTACTTCGCCAACGAACGCCCGAGGAAGCGCAGGCAGTGTTTGCGCCCAATACTTTGTCGCCGCCGACTGATAATGCTGCGCGCGTTAGAGATTCAAAACTGCTTCGACAACGACCGGCGGACAACACGACCGGCGCGCCGATTTCGTCGGCGGACGCTTGGCAGCAATACCAAGACAATAAAACCGCGCCTTACGAACGGCATCATAGTTTTCTGGGACGGCTCGGAAGCGGTCTTTTCAGAGGTTTGCAAGCGTGGAGCGCGTCCGGCGGCGAAGGCGGTTTGGCTGGTTTGGCGGGCGCGGCTTTGACCGGCGGCGTGGCATCGTCGGCAAGTCCGGGCTTTGATGCCGAATGGCGGAGAAACACCCAAGGTCAAAAACTTCTTCGTCAGGTCGGCGAAAGTCAGGCTTTTGAGAAAACGCAATCGGAAAAGGCTTACCGCGACGCGCAAACGGAAAACATTTATACAGACAACAATCAGCGCAAAACCGACGCGGAACAAAGAGCGGCATACTTAAAATCCGAACAGGAACGAAAAACCGCCGACCGAACTTCTCGTGAAGGCACGGCGCGAATGCGAACCATCGCGGGAATGTTGGAACATATCCCTTCTTACGATCCTGCCGATCCCAAATTCAAGGAATTGACCGAAGCGTTAGCCGGAGCAAATCTGCCGCTCACGGCGAAAGACGTAAAGAAAAAAGTTGATTTGAAACAAGATCAGCGCACCGGCGCGTGGACGACCATTGTCACCGATCCGGTGACCGGCAAACAGGAAGTGCGCGACGTGACCGGCAAAGACGGACAGCAGTTCAAAACAACGCCGACGGTTGTTATGCAGGGCGAACTTGGAATGCTCAAGCAAAACGATCAGCAAGATTTTCAAGCAGGAGAGAATGAAAAGAATCGCCAGCATCAAATTGAACTCAAACAAATGGGCGATGCTTTGCAAACGAAGCTGACTGAATACCGCACGATGCAGCAGCAAATCCGCGACGAGAAGAATTTCGAGCGTCGGCAAGAGTTAATTAAACAAAGTGCCGCTCTGAAGGCGGAAGGTCAGGAATTAACCAAAAAACTCCAGCTTAAAAAAGTCACAGGTTCCGCAGGAGCGACATTAGAATAAATGGACGGAAATTTCGACGACGTTTTAGATGAAGCGAGCAGCACTTTCGGCGTGCCGAAGTTGCCGCGCAAAACAAAATCTGTGCCGACTTCGCAGCCAGCTAAAGTTGCGGGTTATACTTCGTTGACCAAAACCACGGGCGATAAAAAAATAGATTCTCTTTATGAGAAATTCGGGCAGGAACACGACGTTGATCCGAATCTTTTGTGGGCGCAAGGTCATCAGGAAAGCGGTTTTAGAAATAATGCCACTTCAAATAAAGGCGCGCGCGGCGTGGCTCAATTTATGCCGGCGACCGCCGCCGAGTTCGGCGTAGATGTTAATGATCCGGCAAGTTCAATTAACGGACAGGCGCGGTTGATGCGAAAACTCCTTGACCGCACCGGCGATGTCGAATTATCGCTTGCCGGTTATAATTCCGGGCATAATTACGGTATTGAACAACTACGAAAAAACCGTCGAAATATTGCGGAAACAAGAGAATATGTTGACCGGATTACTCAAAACTATGCAGGTTCGGGAAGAAACAAATTTTCCGGCGCAAAAAATTATTCGGACGCGCCGGATTATACGGATTTATTAAACGAAGCCAATTCGACTTTCGGCGGACAATCCGAATCGCCCGACATTCCCGATTATTCGGACTTACTGAACGAAGCGGGCAACGCTTTCGGCGATCCGTCACCGGTCAAGGAATCGGATTTCACCATCAACGAACAAATCAAAAGCGCGGCTGACGCAAATTCTCCGCGCGCCGCCGTGCTTTTAACCGATCCGTCGCAGTTCGCCAATTTACCGTCCGAACAACGCGATTCCTTCACGCCGGCCAACACCGCCAACGGAAATCTGCTCGTCAGCAACGCGAAAGCCGCCAAACTCGGTCTGAAAAATCCAACCGATATTTTCAAATACGTCGAGAAAAACGGTTTTGCCCAACTCATCGGCAAAGTCGAAGATGTCGGCAACCAAACGAGCGACGGCATCACGCTTCGCACGGAAAAAGACGGTAAGGAATTAACTTCGTCGGTCGTTTCTCCGCAGAACATTGAAACTCAAAAACAAGTAGATTTAGCCGCTCATCCGAACGCGACAAATCAGGAAGTTTTGCCGACGCAGGATGCCGTCACAAAAAGAGAAGCCGAAACAATCGGCGGAGTGAAACAACCGCTGATTTTAACCGACGAATCCGGCAAAAGGTTTATGCAGACCGGCGATCAGTCCGGCTTGCAGGCAAATCAAGTTCGCGTTCGTGACACGAGCAACGATAAAGGCGGAATTACAATCGCCACGAAAAGCGTCGGACCGGACGGTAAAGAGTCTTATCAAATCGGCGCGATTGATTCGCAGCCATCGTCCGGCGATGACAATTTCAAAGCGTGGCTCGATTATAAAAATAAATTCGAGAAAGCCAATCTTTCCGATTCGCCCGAAGCTCGCGCTCAATTTCAAAAGGATTTGGCAACAAATGAAAATTTCGGCTCCGACGTTGCAGTAAATGCAAAGACGAACGCGCCGTCGCAATTGAATCAACCAACAAATACGCCTGTTTCAAATCAAAAACAGACTCAAAACGGTCGAACCGTCGCCATCGAACAATCGAATCAGCAACAGGCTTACGCGCCCGGCACGCCGGAAAATCTCGCCAAGCAATCGCTTGGCATCGTTAATGTTGATTTGTCGCAGAAACCCGCAGGCGAATCAGCAACCGATTACGCGAACCGCGTCGCCATCAAACAAATTGATTCGACGATTACCGACGAAGAAATCTCCGCTTATTTTCGCACCGTTCCGCAGCGAACCGCTTATGATGATTTGACGGCGGAGCAACTGAGGAAAGAAACCGCCGTGCCTGTGACCGTTCGCCAGGGAACGATTGACGAAATTAAAATTCGTCGCCCGGAAGTCGCTGCCGAAAAAGAATCATTGCGAACCGACGTGCAAAATTCGCTTGCCGAAGAAGATCGTGTGAAATCAGCGCAGACGGATTTGGAAGAAGAAAATCGCCGCCTTTATAGTCCGACGGCTTGGGAAAGCGTCAAGGGCGCGGCTGGTTATGCATTGAATCCGATTTCCGGCGTTATTGATTCCGGCAAACGTCTTTACAATCAAATCGAGAACAACGGACAAACACCGGAAGTTTCCGAAGGCGAAATTTATCAGGAAGCGCAGAGACGGAAAGATTTGGAATTGTCGCCGGAAGCCGAGCAACGCGCCTTAGATGTCGGCGAACGAAACAAAGGAAACTTCGGCACGCGCCTTTTGAGCGCGGCTTACGGCGGAGTCGGTCGCACGATGCAGGCGGCGGCGGGAATTGTGCGACCGTTTGATTCTTTGGGCATCGGTGAACCGTATAAATGGCTTTCAAAGACCGGCTCGGAAATGCGGTTTGTCGGACAAACGACGAACGGCGATTCGTGGGAAGGAACGGCGGCGGATTTGATCGGCGGCACGCCGATTGATTTATTGCGAATGTCGGCTTTTTCGGAGTTGCCGGGCGGACAAATGATCGGTCTGTCGCTCGACCACGCTTCGCAGTCGGCGGGACGCGGCGATAAATGGCGTGAAATTCAAAAGGAAGGAACGAAAGGCGCGGCAATCGGCGCATTATTTCCAACCGCGAGCGTTTTAGGAAAATCCGTCGCCGCCAGTCCGCTGATTCAAACCGCCGTTAAACTCGGCACGGTTGGAGTCGGCTCGGGTGCGATAGAATTCGCCGGCGGCACGCCGCTGGATCAATCGGTCAAGGCAGGCATTCAGAATGCATTGTTTGAACTTTTACCCATTGCCAAAGAAAAACTACTCAACACAGCGAGCAGATTCTGGTCGAAAGGCGTGTCGCACGATGTCATTATTGACGAAACCGGCAATATGTCGCTCGTTAAATACAAAAGCGGCGAAAACCCGAACCGCGTTGATTTTGAAATGGTTCTCGATCCGACCGACGGCGTTTATAAAGAATCGGCGGAAGTCGGAGTAAATAAAAATAAGCAGATTGGGCGCGGAGCGGTTGCCGAAGAATTCGACGCGAATCAGGCGGGCAATGTTCCGAGTAATGATGTTGCGAATTATAACCGAACGGCGACCGCGAATCTCGAAACTTCTCAAACTCCGCGCGAACTTGCTGCTGAGAATCCGCGCCGTATCGAAGTCGCTCAATCCGAAGCTGTGCAAAAAGCGGCGGTTGACACGCGCGCGCAGAAAGTCGCCGAAAATTTGAAAGGGAAAACCGCCGTTTCGATTGAAGATTTGCAAAAGGCGACGCGCTACAACAAAGGAAATGTCGAAGATGCGGTAATGCTTTTGTATGCGGCAAAACAGGTCGAGATTCTGCCCGACAATTCCGTGCGATTTATCGGCAACGAAACTGCGTCTCCGTCGAAATCTTTATTTGACCGCGCGGCGGAAGTTGAAACGCCGAAAGAGCCGATTAAGTTACAGCGCAGTGCGCTTGAAAATGAAACACCAAGTTCTGATTCGGAAATAAGTAGTTCTGACTCCCACCGAAACTCTAATAATTTGCAGGAGCATTCTAATAATTTATTAGATCAACCCGCTCAAAATTCGGTAGAGAAAACTTACACTGATTTACCGCAGCAAAAATTGCAGGAAGCGGAAACCGAGAAACCAAAGGCGAAAGTTGACTACGCGGCACGTCCAAATTTAGCCGAACAATTAAACGTCTTCACCGAGCGCGGCACGAAAGCGGCGATTGAGCCGAAAGTTGTAGATTCGACGGATTTGTTGACTTCGCTCGACGAAAATTATCCACCGGAATTCCAACCGAGAGATAGAAGCCGCGCCGCGTCAAAAGCGCAGATTTCCGAGATTGCCGGAAAGCTCAATCCAGAGTTTTTAGGTGACAGCCCGAAAGCGTCCGACGGTCGCCCGCTCGTCGCTCCGGTCAAGATGCCCGACGGTCAAACAAAATATGCCGTCATCTCCGGCAACGGAAGAACCGAAGGCATTCGTGAAGCCTATAATTTGGGTAACGAAAATTCTCAAAAATATGCCGACTTCGCTAAATCGAAAGGTGCGAGCGATGCGAAGCAGCCGGTTTACGTCGGAGTTTTGAATCCAAACGAAATTAAGGATTTGCCGAACTTCGCCAAAGAAGCGAATGAGTCGGCGACCGCGCAAATGTCGGCGACCGAACGGGCAAAATCAGATGCCGAAAGATTGCCGCCAGATTTGATGAATAAGTTCGTCGCGTCCGACGACGGCACGATTCACGGCGCAGCGAACAGAGATTTCGTGCGCGATTTCGTCGAAACCGTTCCGTCAACTGAGCGCGGAACTTTGCAGATGCCCGACGGCTCGCTTTCACAGGAAGGCGTTGCCCGCGTCAGAAATGCGATTTTCGCCCGCGCGTTCGGTGACTCGGAAGCCGGATTGACGGCGATTCAGCGAATGTCCGAATCAACCGACAATAACGTCAAAAATATTACGAACGGTTTACTGGCAAAAGCCGGACAACTGGCAACGCTCAGAGAAGCGGCAAAATCCGGCGCGCGCTACAAAGAATTCGACATCGCCTCCGACCTGGCAAAGTCAATGGAAAAGTATGCGAGTCTCAAGGATTCGGGCGGAACGGTCGAAGAATATATTCAGCAGGGAAATTTGTTCGGCGCGGAAACCACTCCGTTTCAAACGCGCGTGATGCAGGTCTTCGACGCACATAAACGCTCGCCGAAAGCCATTCGCTCAATTCTCGACAATTATCTCGCGGCGGTGGAAGCCGTCGGCAATCCGAATCAGCAAAATTTGTTTGGCAGAAACGACAAACCAAGCGTAGAATCCGTATTTGAGGGAGCCGTCAAATCTTATGAGCAAAACACCGATGTCAAGCCCGATCAAGTCGGCTTATTCAACCAAAATCAAGGGCGAGAAATCGAATCCGGCGCACGTCAGGAAAGTGATGCTGATGCTTCGCAAGCTCGACAAGCAGAATCAAGACGCACCGCAGAATCTCGGCAGAATAGATTAGAAAACCGTCCGGCGTATTCGCTGCCGGTTGATATTAAAAGCAGAGAAGACGGGACCAAACTCAACAGAAAACTGACCGTCCTGGCTAAGAGCAATGACGCGCCCGAAGAATTACTCAAACAGGCGAAAATCATAGATCGGGGCGACGGCGCGATCTATACCAACCCGGAAGCGACCGAAATCGTTCGTCGCGCGCACCGCGCCGCTTTTGACAACGAAAATCTCGGCGCGTTTTTCGGTTCTTATCTTAATCCGCGCCACGTCGAAGCGGTCGCCGCCGTTCTGCAAAAAAACCTCGGCGCAATGTCCGATCACGACGACCGGCGACGGGCGAACGCTTTTCTGCGCGATTTCAATTCGGCGATTGATAAAAAGCACGGCGACCTCGTGCAGATTTCAACGAGCTACGATGCGCCGGGCGGTTTGCCCGAAGCCGTCGCCGAAGAGCGCGCGCACCGCGCTGATTTTCGTGTCGGACTGGCACATTCGATTGGCAGACAAGTCGTTCAAAACAATCCCGACGGTTTAGCGGCGATGGCGAATTTACGCCGCGGCGCGTATAGACAAGCGCACGATGGTTCGACGGCAATGGAAGTTATTGCAAAAACTTTTGTGCCGGACGAAACCGAAACCGGACTAAATCAAAAACAGAAAAAAGCGTTGCAGCTCGAGTATCTGGAAAATGTTTTGGATAACGGCGCAACGGCTGAACAAATCGAACAAGAATTTTCATCTATTAATGAAATAGGTAAGGAATTTTCCGATTATGCCAAACAACGAGAAAAGGAGCGAAAGCTTCAACGAAATGCAGGAAATCAAGAATCGTCTGACTCCGCAGCAATACCGCAACTTTCTTTTGAAAGGCAAGGTGATGAAAGAGCAGGGCAGAGAAGCCGCATCGAAAGCGATAGATATTTTGGACGGCAATCCGCAAATCTCGGAAGAGGATTTCTGGAGCCGTTTGGAGAAGCAAATCAATCCTTAATGCCGCGCGATTCTTCCGCGCCGCTCTATAAAAAACCGACGAGCGAAGAACTCGACCCCGACAACATCGAAGCGGAAACCGAATCCGCCGTCCGCACAATCGTCTCCTACATCTACGACGGCAAACGCGATGTCTCGCCGACCGAAGCCGCGATGAATATCCTTCGCACCGGTTATCTCGCCGGCTTGAGCGTCGTCAAAACGAACGTCGTCGGCAACACTTCCAACATCGTCTTCGAGCAGTTGGCGAAACCGCTGATGGCGACCGCCGATATTTTGAATCCGAAGGCGAAACAGAGAACCACGCCCGGTTTGTCCTTGCGCGATATTTACCACGGCTTTGTCGGCAAAGGCGGTTTCTTTCGCGGCGGTTTCGTCGGCGACCAGGGCGTAATTACCGCGCTTCTCAAAGGCGTTGACGAACAGGAATCTTCGCGCGTGGATATGAACGTCGCCGACAAGAAAAGCAGCTTCGTCAGAAATACCGGCGTGCCGCTGATTGATGTCATTATCGAAGCGACCAAAAGAGTCGTCACCGGCGTTGATCGTCCGTTCAAAGCCTTCGCCCGCACGAGCGAGAAAAGCGGACTCGCGCGCCTCGAAGCCTCGAAAGATAAGCGCGGCATCGCCAACGCTCTCAGGAACGCCGCCGGTCTCGATGCGGATTGGAAAAGAAAGATGACGGATTTGCGCGATGATCCGTCGAGATTAATCGCGGATGTCGCCGAACGCTACGCCGAGGTCGTCACGTTTCAGAATCCGAACGCCGTCACGCAGACTTACGACAAGTTCCGCCGGTTTTTAATTGATGAAAAAGCGCAGAGTCGGATTATCCCGGGCGCGACCGAACGCAAAATCGCCAAATACGTCGGATCAGCCGCGTATCTCGGAACCGGACAGATCGCGCCGTTTTTATCCACGCCGTCGAACGTCGGCTTTCGCACGCTCGAATATTTTGCCCCGACCGGCATCGCGGCGGCAGCCTTCAAGTTCTACCGCATCGGGCAGTCGCTCGAACGGCAGAGCTTCGTCGAGAACGAAGGCGGCAGGCGCGCCAAAATCGTCAAAAGATTAGCGGCGGTCCGCGGCAATCAGGATAAAGCGTTTAATCAGGAAACGGACGCGAAAACCGCGCGGCTCGCCAATCAGAAAAAAGCGCGGATCAAAGAATTCGAGCAGTTGATCGAAGACACAAAGAACTCGAAAGTCTTCACCGACAAATTTAAGCAGGAACGCATCGCGGACATCAAAACCGCGCGCAGCAAATGGCTCGACGGCTGGACGAGCAACCGCGATAAATATGTTGCGGAACGTCAACGATTAAGCGAGAAAGCCGTTGCCGAACGGCGGGTCGTGGACGGCGTTCAAAAGGGAGATTGGGAATCCGAAGACGCTTACGCCGATCTGAAATTCTCCGAGTTCGAGAATCGCGCGTTTGCCGAAGCCGCCGGGCGCGCGGGCTTCGGCGCGACGGTCGGCAGCTTGATGCTGCTCGGCGTGATCTACGGCATCATCAAAGCCGTCGGCACAACCGATTACACGGACGAAAAGGAAAAGTCGAAACAAAAGCGCGCCGCCGGCATTCCCGACAATTCGATTTCCATTTTCGGTTATCGTTTTCCGTACGCTTATAATCCGTTCGGCAACGCCTTCAAGATGAGTCTGAATTTATTCGAGCAGTTCGAGCGACCGGGCAAGCCGCTCGACCGGGCTTCGGCGATGGCGGAACGCTTCGGCAAAGATGTCACTTCATTGAATCCGCTGACGAGCAACGAATTCACCAAAAACGATTGGGCATCGTGGGCGGGAAGCAAGGCAAACTCGATGACACCGCTGCTGAATCTGAAAATCTTGCAGGAGATCGGCGAAGTTCTCGACGAGAAACCGCGCAAATACTGGGAAGAAGGCTTCGCCGCGCAGTATTTAATAAAATTGCCGTGGCTGCGCGAGTATCTGCCCGCATCGGACTCGGCTCTTGGCGGCGATGCGGAGCGCGGCGACATCTGGCGGCGGGCGGCGCGCGCCGTTGATCCGCTGCAAGTGACCAAGGAAAACAAACCGCAGAGCGCGCTGCCCGTCACACCGGCGACGAAAAATCCGTCGAATAAAATCAAGAAGTTCGCGGACACCGACCGGCGCGGATTCGTTTACGAAGACATTGATCCGCGGTTTGAGTTGCCGGTTGATCCGGGCTGGAATTACGGCTCGATTACCGACGACATCATCAACGATGTCGGAGCGCGCGAAGACGCGAAGATTCGTCCCGACAATCCATTCAACGATTACCGCCAAAGCTACAACGTCGAAGACCGGCGGCGCGGCTCAATCTATGATCGGGCGAAAAACTTGAGCGTCGCGGAAATAGATGAAAAACTGCAATCCTTAACACCGGAAGCGACCGATTACGAGCAGCAGGCGGCGACAATGAAGCGCGCCACTGATGCCGCCGATATTGCGGAGATATTCGATAACGCCGAATACTCGCAGGGCAGACTTTTACCTCTGATCGAGAAAAAATTAAATCAGGCGAAAAATCCGAAAGATAAAGCGATTCTGCAAAAGAGCATTGAGATTTATCAGGCGGCGCGTCGAAATAATAAAATTGTGGCGAGTCCTTATGATTCGGACGAAGTAATCGAGTTGCAAAGAATTAGGGACGAGAAATACCGGAAGCGGTAAACAGGGAAAACAAAGAGCGTCAAAAATATCAGGAAGCGATTGAAAAGTATCGGTAATTGATTTTCTTTGAAATGAAAACTAAAAAACCTGCTTCGTTTGATTGAAAGCGGGTTTTTTAATTTGCGCAGGATAGCGGAAAATTTTGGGGATGGAAATTAATTTTTCTGCAACTATTTCAAGATTTCTTCAGGTGATAAGGCTGTTTTACTCAACGCCTCGGCGAGCGGTTTGTGGTCTTTAACATTTGTTGTGAGAATATCCGCATCATCAGGGCAAAATAAAGCGAAGACAGCATCCCCAAGATTTCGGTTAAATTTTATGGGAAAATAATTTGTGGTTTGGACTGAGTAAATCAGAGATTGAGGCTCAAAAAAGGTGTGAAACAAAATTGTAGGAGATTGAAGCGCACTCGATTTTCAAACGCCTCAATCTCTTCAAAAGAGATAATCTTTTATTCGTGAAATTTTGTCAAATAGTTGCTAAGTATATAATTATAATGGATTCTAAGAGGTAGAAAATAATGGAATCAACTTTATATAAGTGTCGTACTATGACTTGGCTTGAAGCAGTAAAAAATCTACGAGACATTCAGCGTGGAAATGACTTTTTTAGTTATCAAAGTATTTTTGGCGGTGGATACCGTTCAGTTCATTTAATTTTGCCAGTATAAATTTTAATCAATGAAAACTCAGTAGCATTCCTTGACATTCTATATCTATTATTGGTATGAAAAGACTGTCTTCACTTTGAAGTAGTTTTCAATTTTTTGAAATAGTCAACAGTAATTAAATGTTCAAGCAATCACTTTCATAAAAATGATTACTTTAAGGAATAATTCCAACTTAAGAAGCCTGTCGCAAATTTTTACTCCATCAAAATTTCGCGCACTCCTAAGAAATTCTGATTCGGCAATCTTTATTGATAGAGTTGAGAGATACCTCGAAAATTATAAAGCCGAGAATTTTTCTGTCGTTTTAGAATTTTTGTATAGTCAGCTGGAAAAAAGTTACAGAAGCGAATATATTTTCAAAAATGCTCTATTGAATCAAAAACTATTAGCCAAATACAGTCTTAAAACCACAACTGTCTTAAATGAGTTTAAGGTTGGTAGTTCAAAATCAGACTTTGTGCTTCTTAATGGAGACATTCGTATCTTTGAAATTAAAACTGATTTAGACGGATTTCATAAACTAGAAAAACAAATTGAGGATTATCAAAAATTTGCGAATAAAGTTTATGTAGTTATCGGTTCTAAAAATACTGACAGGCTTTTAGAAAAGTTGAAAAATACTTCTGTAGGAATTATTGAGCTTACCGAAAAAAAATCCTTAAAAACCTGTAAAGAAGCAATGGATTTCACAGACAACTTTGACCACACAACTATATTCAGAACTCTGAGACAAGGTGAGTATTTTCAAATAATCAAAGAATTTTACGGACATGTTCCGAATGTTCCAAATACTCTGATGTTCAAGGAATGCTTACAGCTGATTAAGGGAATAGATATAAAAATATTTCAATCACAAGCTCGTGAGAAATTAAAACAAAGGAATATAAAATGTCCTAATTTGCTTAAGTCAGAAAGAACTCCAAAGGAGCTAAAGCATATTTGCTATACGCTTAATTTATCCGATTCAGAGTATGAAATTTTGTATGCATTTTTGAATACAAAAATATAAAAAACTATGTATTTTCCTTATCTTCGAGGTAAACAATTTGATCTTCTCGCACTTAAAGAATTAATGGGCTTGATGTATGAAAGAAAAGGGTTAATTTCTCCAATTATTGAGCCTGTTAAAGAAAGTTCAACTTTAACGAGTATTATTTCAGACCTTAGCAGACGCAACATTAACTTTAGCATTGTGATAAATCCCAAAGTCGGTGATTTAACTAAAAAAACAGAAAATATCTTAAATACTCTCCAAAAAAAACTTACCAAAGGAAGTGATTATCAAATTGCTGTTTTAGTCGAACCTAAAACAAATTACAAAAATTTGTTGGAAAACGTACTTGCCTTCGAGTTGGAACCGAAAGGATTTACATTTATTCATAATGAAATCGAAGATAATATTGAAAATATTTTAAGGAAGTTTTCTGAATTTTTCCCGATAATTAACAACGTCATAAACTTCAAGAGAACTAATCGCCGGTATGACCGAAAATTCCAACTTGGTACCAAAGTTTCGCTTGACGATTATTTTGTTTGTCAGCCTAAAAATGCGGATTATTTAGATCAGGATAGTCAATTTTCAGATGAGCATTTGTATTATAAAGATGAAGGATTCAAAGGATTCTCTGATTTTTTAACAGTTGGAAGTAATTATTCTGACGGAGGTTTTTTACCTTATGCGGTAGCTATCCATCTTTCGTACGTTGATAGGAGCGGAGCTATTAGAGTTAAACATTTTGTATCTGATTCAAATTCGGATGATGAAGATACACCAGGGAAATTTTTTGAGGCGAATTTGAAACTGGTTACTTGGTGTGATGAGAAAGGCTTAGAAAACAAAGCAATTGATACATTTCGCCAATTGAACAATAGCGGACACTTCCCTGGACTCGGAACCGTTAAAAAACTTTCGATTATGAATCATATTGAACTCGTCTTATCCTTATTATGAAATGTTGCACAGAGTGTTTCGCCAGCACTCACCTCAAAAACCGAATAAATAAAGAGAAGAATTTAGGGGACTGTGATTTTTGCGGGCATAAAAATGTTCCTGTGATTGATGCAAGGGAGCTGTTTTTTAGTTTTCAGTTAATTTTTGAACAGTACATTGTCAGCGGTACTGGAGACGATGCAGTAAATCAAATTAAAAAGGATTTTCCCCAATTAATCTTTGCTGACTTACCCGATGATGTTATCGGAAATTTACTAAAAGAGATTTTCGCAGATGAGTTAGATACATATAGGGATTTTATTGAGGGAAGAATAATTTTACAATGTAATGAGAATCCAGCATACGCCGCTGACATTAGTTCACTTCACGTAAGTTGGGAATCATTTGTAAAAGAAATAAAATCTGAAAATAGATTTCATCTCAAAAGTGTTCTCGACTTAAATAAATTAAGTCAGCTGCTTGGTATGACCTCAACACATATCGAGCGCGGTAAAATTTATTATAGAGGCAGAATTTCAGAAAGCGGAGGATATACAACAGATTTGATGGGACATCCTCCGGCTCGTATGGCTAAATCAGGACGCGCAAATCCCGTAGGCATTTCCTATCTATACTTGGCTGACGAATTACTTACCACGTTGTTTGAAACAAGAGCTTCGCTTCACGATTACGTTACGATTGGTGAATTCAGACTTAACGAGAAAATTAAAATTATTGATTTAAAAGAAGTTGGAAATCTTGATCCGTTTGAACTGGCTGAACAGGGAGTTCTCGAATCTTATCTTGCTTATTTGCCATTTCTTGAAGAACTTGGAAACGAGCTGTCTAAACCAGTTAGACGAAATGACAGCGAACTTGACTATTTACCGACACAATACTTAACGGAATTTATTAAATCATTGGGCGCGGATGGAGTTGCTTACGGAAGCTCGCTCAATAAAGCCGGCAAAAACTTTGCTATTTTTTATCCTGAAAAACTCGAATGCATAAATGTTCAAATCCACGAAATTACTAACATCGAATTTAAACACCAAAAATTAAAATAGAACTTTATATTAAATCAAAAACAAAAAGAGCAGCTTTCAACCGGCTGCTCTTTTTTATAAAAACTTTCCAAGATTTTACCTCTCAAACTCTGGCGGCGACGGCGGCTCCGGCGAAGCTGTCGCGCTTTGCTTTCTAAATCGTTTGAAGCGTCCCAAAATCACATAAGCGATCAATCCGTATAAAATCCAATTGAACAGGATGAATGATGATAATCGAAACCAAACGGTATCGAAGATGAACGGCAGAATCCGATTCTCTTTCGTAAAAATATCGAAATAAACCGGTAGCGTGATCGGCGCGAGTAGAACGCCGGGAGCCGATTGACCGTAAAATTTAGCGGAAATCCAACGCTCTGAAATATATCCTTCGCCGAGCGACAATGCGAGCGCATAAACGACCGGAATCAAAACGCCGAGGATAATTGAAAGGATAATTCTGAGCATAAGAAGAGGCTTTGATATTTCAAATATCGAAGCCTCTTTGAATTCTTGCAAATCAAAACTTATTTCTCAATCTTCGGAGAATTGATAATTTCCTTGATTTCATTTTCAGCAATGGGAAAGAAGAAATGGTGCGAATGAATTTTTCGGGCTTTCTCAAGCCATTCCATCGCTTTTTGCCGGTTGCCGAGCTTTGCTTCGCCGATTCCGATAAATAAGGCTTCGGCTGATCGGGAAGCCTCATCGGAATGATGTTTGAATGCCCTTTTCAGCAATTCCAATCCCGCTTCGATTTCGCCTTTTCTGATTAAAACCGAGCCGCGCGTTCCCACAAACGCGGTAAATCTCGGCGATGAATTCAATGCTTTTTTAGAATAATTGTCCGCTTGCTGCAGCAAATCCTCTTGAGGGTAAATTACATTCGTCCAGGCAATGTTGTTATACAAAACGTAAAAGAAATGACGATATAATTTATCGTCACCTTTTTCTTTGTCAAGTTTCTCAAACGTTTCAACGAATAAATTTCGAGATTTTTCCACTTCTCCTTTGGCTAGATAGATTTGTCCGATGTTCATATTCATCAGATAATTATCCGGTTTCAATTTCCGCAGCTTTTCATAGATTTTCAGCGCGTCGTCGTATTCTTCCTGCCGTATAAAACCAATCGCTTCCAACTCAATAAAAACCAACTCCAAATCTTCGAGCCATTCGGTTTTGCGAAACGGAATCGTCAATAATTGATAACCGTCGTTGAAAGCGGGTCCGGTCGGTAGATGAAGTTTTCGCGGAATCATTGCATTGAGGAAAAGAAAGGCATTGGCGTAAATAAAGCCGGTGAGCGGAGCGAAGCCGAGAAAAAGATTCCGGGGAGAGATCGTTTCTAAAAAACCGTCCGCACCCAGAATTTGATAGCAAAGAAAGACGGAAAGAATATGCGTTGCCGGACCGCCGGCGACGTAAAGCCACATTCGCGTTTTGAAAAGACGGCGCGTTTTAGCCAGGGCTAAAGTGAGTCCCTGGAGCGGGAATAAGTTAAAAATAATCGGAATTTGAAACAGCTCAAATTCAAGGATTTTTCTGCCGTAACCCATCGTGACGGAGAACACTTTAAAGCCGAGAATTCTGGCGGTCAAAGCGTGTCCCATTTCGTGAATGAAAATTATCGGAAAGAGTATTAACCAAAGGAATGTCAGATTAATCAGCAGTGTGAGTAGAAACATAAGAATTTCACAGAATTGTTTTTCAATCGCCAGCGGGTCGTTCGGCGCGCAGTCGAGCTTTATTTCAGCGATTAATCAAATACGATTCGGCTTCCCCCTGAAAGCGAAAACCAAACCGACCAGAGCCGCGCCGCAACACACACCGCTGGTGAACAGTCCGACGGCATCAACCATTCGCGCTTCGAAAGAATAACGATAAAAACCGAGAACGCCTAAAAAGAAAAAGATAAAGACCAATGCGGGAACGACTTTTCGATTCATAATGCCGGTTATTCTACGATTTAAAGTTTGAGAGTGTAAAGAAATTTGTTCGCAGGAATTAAACACAAAGGCGAAAATAGACTCGGAAGGTGAATAGGGTTTTCATTTTCTCACAATATCGGATTTACGAAATATAAATACAATCAAACCGGAGTTAGATTTAACTACATTCGACAAATTAATCCGTCTTTCAAGAAAGACGCTGTCTGCCCGCCGTTGTTCCGTCGCGGACGATTCCGCCATAACGATCTTCGGACAACTTTTGCGCTTGAGCGTCGGCAAGATCATAGTACCGCCGCGCCTCTTCCCGATTGCCGAGCATTTCGTGCGAATGTCCGAGATTGAGCAGCAATGAGGGATAAAAATTTGAAACGCGCCCGTCGCCGACCTGATCGGCATTGTGCAGAGCAATTTCGTTCCAACGCAAAGTCTCTTCCGGTGTCGCCTGGTGCCGGGCGACGTAATGCGCGGCAATGCACCGCTCGAAATCATCGCTCGCCTCCGCCCAAGCTTCCGCAAAATTCGCCCGTGCCGATTCAAGATCGCCCGTGCCTTCCGCCTTCATACCCGAAACGCATAATTTTACAACCGGATTATTTTGATCCATTTTTCTTTAATTGATAATTTTGTTTAGTTCTTGCATATGAACGAAAGCAGGATTTTCATAAGCGGTAAGATAGCAGAAAGAGAGGATAAGGTGAAAGTCGCTGTTTCGCCCTCACGTCCATTGATTTGTTCGATGGCGCGTTTATCTTCACTCACGAACTTCTTTATAGTCGCCTGATTCTACAAAATAATACGGCAAAACTTCGTCGAACGGTATTTTCTCATCTTTTGCTCCTGAAAGTAATTGCCAAGCCGGTGCTTTCGCTTCCTCGCTTACGTCTTTTTGAGTGTCGGAGTCAATAATCTTCAAATACTTTTGAGTCTTTGCATCTTGGCTGGAATCTCGTCTTGCCTTAAATTTCCATTTTTTAGTTCGGTCAACAAGTTCGGACGGAAAACCTCTGTTTGGCAAACTGAGACTAGGGAAATATTCAACGGTTACTCGCGCATACGAAAATTTTTGGCTTTTCCTGTCATCAAGGCGAACAATTAACTCCACAGCGCACGGATGCCAGACGCAAAGCGGAAAACTGTATTGTGCAATAGCGGTCGCCTTGAGTTTTTCTTTTTTCTGAGATTTCAAATTTTGAGCGTGTGCAAAATTAACGCCCAAGACAAATAATAACAGAAGAATTACAGAATTAAGTTTTTTCATCTTACTGTTTAGGTTAAAAAAGAAAGCCATCGAACGATTGAGATGACGTGGGGCGAAACCGCCACCACACAACTTTGAGTTAAACGAAAAATGTTGATAAGAAAGTCGCTGTTTCGCCCTCACGTCCATTGATT
>CAXSGY010000027.1:0-74303 GCA_964237235.1 uncultured Pyrinomonadaceae bacterium | reverse complement strand
CTCTTTGATATTCTACCAAAGACAGTTTTCTCTCCACTTTTATTGAACCATCTCAGCAAAGAGTGTGTCGGTTATTTTAGAGAAGCGCGACAATCAAATGATTCTGAATATCGAAGATGACGGCAAAGGCTTCAACCCGCATGAGAAAACACAAATCACCGGCGACGACAAAGGAATGGGACTGCTCGGAATGGAAGAGCGTGCCGAGATGATCAGAGGCGCGGTGGAGATCGAATCGGGTTGAACAAGGGAACGACGGTTTTTGTGAAAGTGCCTGCTCGATTTGCCGACGAATCAATCGCCTAAAGTTTCTTGACACCCGACTCCAAACCGTTTTATATTTCCTTTTCTAAAATTAACGTGGTAAATTCCGTCCGCTTCCAAACAGACAACTTTTCTTTTCACGCTGTATTCTGCTATCTTTGCAGATAATTTTCAGCGAAATTAAAATTATGATCCGATTAAATTTTCTGATTCGATTCTGTTTCGGAATTTTGTTGTGTCTCAGCGTGGTTGCCGTTGAGGGACGAGCGGCGGGTTATCTCGTCACCAACACGAACGACAGCGGCGGCGGCAGTCTGCGGGCGGCGATCAACGCCGCCAACCAGAACAGCGATGCCGACACGATTGCCTTCGATCCAAGCGTTTTCTTCGTCCCGCGCACGATCACTTTGACTAGCACGGGATTTGTCATTACCAATCCGTTGACGATCAACGGTCCGGGCGCGCGTCTTTTGACCATCGGGCGCGATCAGTTCTCCAGCGTCGCCCAGGTATTCGGCGCGCGAAACGGCGCGGCGGTAACGCTTTCGGGAATGACCGTGAGCGGAGGCACGAGCAACGGAGGCATTTCCAACAATGCCGGCACGATGACGCTCGACCGGATGCATTTAACGGGCAATTTCGGCTACACCGGCGGCGGCATCGACAACGAAGGCACGATGATCGTTATCAATTCGCTGATTGAAGGCAATGGGGCGCAATACACCGGCGGCGGCATCTTCAACACCGGAACGTTGAGCATCGCCAATACGACCATCGCCAACAACTTTACCTTCGACGGCTCCGGCAGCGGAGCCGGCGGCATTCAGAATATGGGAACAGTGAATCTAAATAACATCACCGTCATCGGCAACACTACTAACGGTGCTGATGCCAATTCAGCGGGCGGTATCGTCAATGCCGGCAGCGTGAACGTCCGCAACACGATCATCAGCACGAACCGACGAGCGAACGACGAAAGCAGCGATGTCTCCGGCGCATTTACTTCAAACGGCAACAATCTGGTCAGAAATACCATTGACGGCACGGGCTTCGGCTTGGCGGGGTCGAACGACATCACGGGCGCGTTCCCGATGCTCGACGATTTACAGAACAATGGCGGCGACACCGATACGAGATTGCCGACGGCGACCAGCCCGGCGGTCAATCGCGGCAACAACTGCGTCCTTAATTTTTCGTGTGCGACGAATAATCCGCCTGTTCCATTAAATTTCGACCAGCACGGCACAGGCTATCCGCGCAGAAACGGCGCGGCGATAGACATCGGCGCGGCAGAGTCATCGTTCAATCCGACCGTCGCAGGAACAACCGCGGGTGGACGAGTTACCGAACCGAACGGGCGCGGAATTTATCGCGTTTTAATAACGATGACTGACCAAACGGGCAATCAACGACAGGCTTACACAAATCAACTCGGTTACTTTCAGTTTGAAGATGTCGCGGGAGGACAAGTCTACATTTTCTCGGCATTTCACCGTCGTTATCAATTCGAGCAGCCGACGCAGGTGCAGTTCATCGGCGAGGAAAACGACGGTATCAATTTCATCGGCTCGCCGTTCGGTATTTTCCGATTCGACATCTGGAATCTGCCGACGAAAAGAATCGAATAGTTTGGTTGAGATTTGGACTTTATAATAGCCTGGTTAGGGAAAATATATGTCCGTTTTATTGCTTCTTTGGCAGAGCGAAACGCTTCCGAATCTGGTCAGCGCACCGGGCGAGGGCGTGGCGCAGACAACGGTCATCAATCTCGTGCAGTGGCTCAAACTCGGCATCGAAGCGACGGGGGCCGCGATTATCTGCATCGGCGTGGCGATCTCGCTTTACCAGTTTCTCCGTTCGCTCGTGCCGCCGCAAATGGAAAGCTACAACCGCATTCGTTTAACCCTCGCCCGTTATCTGGCACTCGCGCTCGAATTTCAGCTCGGCGCGGATATTCTCTCAACCGCCGTCGCGCCGTCCTGGGATCAGATCGGCAAACTCGGTGCGATAGCCGTCATCAGAACCGCCTTAAATTATTTTCTGACGCGGGAAATGCAGGACGAGCGCAAAAATTCGGAAATCGAGAATAAAATCGACAGCACCGAATAGCGTTAATGTCGTGCGACCGAAGCGATTTATAAAATTATTATAATTTCTGCTATCCTGTGCGAATGAAAATCTAGGGTGGAAATGGCGGAAGTCGCTAATAAGAGAAAAATTAATGATTCGTGGCATTATTGCCGTTATCGCCGGATATGTCGTTTTTGCGGTTTCAGCCGTCACTCCTTTTTTCGGTCAGCGGAATTGATCCGCACGGTCCCGTTTCCGGCAGGTTTCTGGTTTTAACAATTATTTACGGAATAATTTTCGCGGCACTCGGCGGTTATTTGTCGGCTGTTATTGCGAAAAGAAATGGCTTTTTGCACACCGGTATTTTAACAATCATCATTGCCGGCGGAGCATTGTTTTCGTTGCTGGCAAGTTCCGCTAAGGGGGCTGTCTGGTCGCAGTGGGCGGCACTCTTGATAATGGCTCCTTCGGCAATGATTGGCGGGTATATTTGGGCGCGCGGGAGTAAAGCCAACTTACAAGGCTCGTAATAATTCCATATGAAAATCCTATTCGTCTTCGCGCTTATTTTGCGTAATGATTAAAAAATTCGTCAAACTATAATATTCTTGTAGAGAAATTCTAATAAATGAAAAAATCATAACATTTACTTAAGAATCCTAAAGTTATAAACAGGAGAGAAAAATGAGCATAAGATTTTTCGCAGATAACACGCCAAACGCAGATGATAAATTTGTGGTTCTTCAGGAAGATTCAGAAACCGAGAAACCGTTCGGAGTAAAAGAATTCGACACACTTGAGGAAGCACGGATTGCCGCTGATGATATGCAAAAGGCGTTTGATAAGGCTTCGTCTGAAAGAACCACCGGCGAATTGCCGGAAATCGGCGAAGTTTCAAACACGGCAGATGAGAGCGAATTCAAAGATACTCCTCAAGATTTAAAGGACGAAACATCTCAGGAATAAAGACAAAAACTAATGGCAGACAGCGCGATTTGGTGTCTCAAAAGACTTTCGCTATCGAGCCGATGCCTAATTCGATCCCGAGAAAACGCCTTCTTCTTTTTCTTTCTGAAAATCGTCGAAAATAGTTTTCAGTTTCTCAATCAAAGCGGTGTTATCATTGGCGAATTGCTGCCTGTTTTTCATTACGTCCGTGAATATCTCGACAAATCTGTTATTTAATTTGTTCGGCAATAATTCGTTGTATTCTTCTCTGGTCAAAATTATTTGCATATTTTTTCTTCTAATCTAAAGTTTGATTGGCGGCATTTCATTAAATAGTTTTTTTACGTAACGATTCGGCTTCAACTTTTATCCCGAACCGGTCTTTAAGCGCGAGAGCCTCCGCGCCGAAAACTTCCCGCACGCGCCCGTCGGAGAGATAAATAACCGCTTTATTGCTCTCAAATTTGATTTCCGTGACTTGATCGGGATTCAGAAGATATTCACCGTATTTTTCTAATTTATTATCCATATTTTTCATTTGTTTTATTAATCTCACCGCTTTGTTGCTTGAATTTTTGGCGAAATCGCTCATCTTGATTTTTTTAGTAAAATAAACATTCGCTTGGAAAATCTATGAACAGTATTTTTTCTGCTCGAAGGACTCCAATCGCTTCCGAAAATGCGAACCGCCGTCCACATTACGGGAGCGAGAGCAAAATGCCACGCGCCTTCTTTTGCGGCGATGCAGATGAACAGCCGGTTGTCTGCCCGCAGCCGCGTTCGCCAGTTATCGCTGCCTCTGGCGTAATCCGCATCGTGCCGAAAGCAGCAGTCTTTATAATCGCCGTCAAACCACATCGTGCAGCCGTCGCTTGCCACGGGCGCGGGCAATCTATTAACCGAAATGTTTTTGCCGTCAGAGTTAGAGGGTTTATTCTGTTGAGCATAAATTGTTGCCGAGAAAGGAAATAGAAAAATCAGAAACGACAAGAGTATTTCCTGATTTTTGATTATGATTTTGGGCATTAAGATAGTGTGGCTTCATTGTGATTGGCGGTCAATCGCGCAAAATACATTTGTCCCGAAATATATCAGAATCCTAGCATTTCAGAAAGAACAAAACAGGCAACCGAAAAACGAGAGCTAACAAAACCGAGAGCCGTTTTTTCACTTTTCCTTTCGCAGAATTCTTCCTGGGTTATGTCCGCCATCCGACATACAGCCCCGATTTTACTGTAATGTAATTGCAAATGAAAAACCTGAGTTTTTTCATAACATTTTTCCCTAAATGTGAACAAAAGGGCAGGAACTCTCCTCGAGAGATCTTGTCTTTTTGTATGTGATAACAAATCAATAAACAAAAATTAAGGCTTATGTCCGATTACAGACAGTTTAGTTTTGAAGCAAAGTAACAAACTAAAGCTCTAAACCAATATTTAGGGAGAATAAAAAGGTTATGCATAAATTAAAATTAACAATGCTGAGTCTGGCATTGCTCGGAATGACGGTATTTGTCGGCAGCTCATTGGCAACGACCCAAGGAGCGAGTCTTTCAAGCGGACAAACCAATCAAAACAATTCCAGTCAGGATAACTCGAACGGCAATTCAAACAAGAAATCGAAAAAGAGTAAAAAGAATAAAAATTCCAATTCGATGAATTCTAATTCGGAGATGAACTCGAATATGAATTCCAATTCGATGAATTCCAACTCGAATTCAAATGTCAATCGTTAAAAATTAGAATCTGAAAAAGCGGTGCCGGAACATCGCTTTTCGTTTGAATACTTCTAATTAAAACAAGAAAGCCGCAGGCATCTTAACTTGCGGCTTTCTTGTTTTTAATTTTCCTGACGATTTTAGTTCGTCTAATTTAGTTATGCGGAAATTTTCTCTAAAATCGCGCTTGATACCTGCAAATGCACTAAAATCAACGGATGCGCCGCCGCCGCCAGATTTATTAAATCAGGATCGGCGGCTTCGGCTTCGACCTTGCTGATCACCGCATCAAGTTTTTCGTGTCCCATCACGCCGCTTGCCCGAACATACGCTAAGTCAAATTCCGCGCCCGGTAGATTTTGCAGGTGCTTAATCATTTCCTGCGTTTTCTCGTCCGGTTTCGACGGTAGTGTTAGGCTTTTGGTGTCGGCGAATTCTTTTAATTTATCGCTGAGTCCGGTTTGTTCTTCGACTTCGGCTTTTGCCAGCGCGAGAACTTCCTCATCGGTCGCCATATCAGCCGCCACGCGGCTCAGCTCCAACTGCATCGTTCCGCCGACGGCAACTTGAAGCAGTAATTGCCAATCGCTTTCAGAAAACGATTCGATTGTCGGATTGACGGCAGCGACCGTTTGCGCCGCGTTCTCGTTGGCAACGTCGAATTGCTCACGACTCATATTGCCGATTGAATTCGTGTTCACTTTGTTTTTTGTCGCTGTCTGATTTGAATTATTCATAATTTCTCCTATTTTGCAGCCTCAGCTTTTTATCTCAAATCCTTAAATTAAACCGATTAAAATTTTGCTTTTTAAAATGGAATTTCTCGCGGTAAGTTCAATAATGTTAATTAAAAATTTACAGGCAATTATACTTGATTATTAAATTTTCATCTGTCATCTGCAAGACAAAATATTTTTCAATTATCTGATAGCCTCATAAGTTAAAAACCTTTATCGAGTGAGATAGATGCCAGATAAATTCCAACTACAAATATCCCCAACCGGCGGATTCGATTCGGATATCGGCAGCGGCTCGATATTTTTCATCGGCACGGCGACCGTCATTATCCGCTACGCCGGATTTACGATTTTGACCGATCCGAACTTTCTGCACGCAGGCGACCACGCACATCTCGGATATGGACTTACTTCAAAACGCTTGACTGAACCGGCAATTGACATTGACGAATTGCCACCGATTGATTTTTGTGTTCTTTCGCATTATCACGGCGATCATTTCGATCAAATCGTCGAAGAGAAACTTCGCAAGGATTTGCCAATTGTGACGACGACGCACGCCGCCGAAGAATTAAAAAGCAAAAATTTTTCCGCGCCGATTCCGCTCGAAACGTGGGAATCGGCAACGATTGAAAAGGGTGATCATCAAGTGAAAATAACTTCAACGCCCGGACAGCACGGTCCTGGCATTGTTGATTTCGCTCTACCGCCGGTGATGGGCAGCGTTCTCGATTTCGAGGATAAAAACGAAAAGCGTCTGTTGCGGCTGTATATTTCCGGCGACACGCTACTGATTGACGAACTGAAGGAAATTCCGAGACGCTTTCCCGAAATTGACATCGGATTATTTCACTTGGGCGGCACGCGTATTTTGGGAATTATGGTCACGATGGACGACGAACAAGGCGTGGAAGCAATAAAAATCGTCAATCCCGACAAAGCGATTCCGATTCATTACGACGATTACGACGTTTTCAAATCGCCGCTCGAAGATTTCAAAGACGCGGCGACTGCTGCCGGACTCGGCGAGAAAATGATTTATCTGGCGCACGGCGAAACTTACGATTTTCAAATTTCGATAAATAAAAATGACGAGGAGAAAAAATAAATGAAAGCATTATGTTGGCACGGCACAAACGACGTTCGGGTGGATACGGTTCCCGATCCGCAAATACTGCATCCGCGCGACGCTGTTATTAAAATCACTTCAACCGCCATCTGCGGTTCGGACTTGCATCTGCTCGACGGTTATCAGCCGACGATGGAAGCGGGCGATATTCTCGGTCACGAAAATATGGGCGAAGTCGTCGAACTCGGCAGCGACGTGTCCAATCTGAAAATCGGCGATAAAGTCGTCGTGCCTTTTGTCATCGCGTGCGGTAACTGCTTTTTTTGCGATAAGGAAATGTATTCGTGCTGCGACAAATCGAACCCGAATGCGGCGGTCGCGCGGGCGGCAATGGGACAGTCGCCCGCCGGATTATTCGGTTTCTCGCATATGAACGGCGGATTTTCCGGCGGTCAGGCGGAATATCTGCGGGTTCCGTTCGCCGATGTCGGTCCGTTCAAAGTGCCAAGCGGAATAGAGGATGAAAAGGTTTTATTTTTGTCTGACATTTTTCCGACCGCTTATATGGCGGCGGAAAATGCTGAAATCGAAGCGGGCGACACGGTGGCGATTTGGGGCGCGGGTCCGGTTTCCCAGCTCGCCGTCAAATGCTGCTGGTTACTTGGAGCGGGTCGCGTAATTGTCATAGACAACGTGCCGGAACGCCTGGCGATGGCGGAACAAAGGGGCAAAGCCGAAACGATCAATTTCGATGATGTGGACGTTTACGAAGAATTGATGGCGCGCACCGCCGGGCGCGGACCCGACCGTTGTATGGACGCGGTTGGCTGTGAAGCACTCGCGGGCGGCAAACTCGACGGCGTGTTGGACGCGGTGAAAACGGCGACGTTTCTCGGCACCGACCGCATCCATACTTTGCGCCAAGCGATAATGAGCTGCCGTAAACAAGGAACGATTTCGATGCCGGGCGTGTATGTCGGCGCGGCTGACAAAGTACCGTTGGGAGCGTTTATGAACAAAGGATTGACGCTCAAAACCGGACAGACACACGTTCAGAAATATATGCCGATGTTGTTTGATTTGATCGAAAAGGGCGAGATTGATCCATCGTTTATCATCACGCATAAAATGCGACTCGAAGACGCTCCGCACGGCTATGACATTTTCAAGAATAAAAAGGATAACTGCATCAAGATCGTGCTGAAGCCTTAAATTTCAGGCGACCGCGAAAAAACGAAAGCATATCCAAATGAAAACAAAACGCGAAAACCTGCCAACGGCGCGCGGCAAAAACGATTCGGCAGAAGCCGTTGCCTGTCGTCGTAAGTTTTTGCGTTTTTTTCCGAAAGGTTTTGCGGACGGTAAATATTTCGATTGGGAACGCGGCTATAAATGGCGGGCGCACGAAAAATGGAAAGAGAATTTAAATCGTGCCGAGTTTGATTCACTATTAAAGGAAAACAAATTTCTTGAAGTTGCCTGTCGTGCCGTGAAAACCGAATCACCAACAAATTTGCTTTTTTCTTTTGAAAAAATGGCTCTGCGTGATGCGGTACGGAAAGAACACGGTGCGCGCCTCTTCGCTGAGGGGCTTTTCGCTTTTCTTTACGGGAAAGATAAATTAAGAAACAAATTTGAAAAGTGGGTCACGACAATCGAATCGCTGCCGAAAAAGCAGTCGCGCGTGTTGACGCATCCGGTCGCGACGGTTTTTCCTTTTCTCGCCCAACCGGAAAAGCATATTTTTCTCAAACCGATGGTCACGCGTCGTGCGGCTAAACGATACGGCTTTGACTTATATTACGAATCAAAACCGTCTTGGAAAACTTACGCCAGTCTGCTGGAATTTGCCGCTCGTATCAAAGACGATCTGGCGGATTTAAAACCGCTCGATATAATTGATATTCAATCTTTTATTTGGGTCACCGGCTCTGACGAATACGCCGAATGATTTCAAAATAAAAACAATGCGAATGAATAATTAAACGAACAAGGGAGAAAAGATGAACAAATTTTTATGCCTGATTTTTTTATTCGGAGTGATGCCCGGGTTGTCGTCTGCGATAAATGCTCAAACGCCCGAACCGCCGATCTTCTTCGATGGATTTCTGCTTGATAACGGAGGTCAACCGGCGGATAACTACAACGGCTTTTTTCTTTGGAATGTCACCGGCGGTTCGGTTGATCTAATCGGCGGCACAATTCCGGGAGTGGATGATCCGGCAATGGGCGGACGTTATGTTGATTTGGGCGGCTCGACCAACGATCCGGGCGCATTTACGACTAAAACCGCGCTGCCTTTCGCCGCCGGCGTAACATACAATTTGAGTTTTAATTACAACAGCGTGGACGGACAAACAAACACGGCGACGGCGATTATCGGCTCGCAAGTATTTAACATCACCGCCGGCTCGACAACGTTTCAAAGATTCAGCCAAAACTTTACTTTCAGCAGCGCGACGATGGCAAATCTGGTTTTTCAAGATTCAGGTAATGACAACAGCGGTGTCGGTATTGATACGGTGCAGGTCTCGGTTGCACTACTGCCGACCGCCGCCGGAACAACGGCAGGCGGGCGAGTCACCGAAGCAAACGGGCGCGGCGTTTATCGAGTTTTAATAACGATGACCGACGCATCGGGCAACCGGCGACAGTCTTACACCAATCAACTCGGTTATTACACCTTTGAAAATGTCGCGGGCGGACAGGTTTATACCTTCTCGGCATTTCATCGTCGTTATCAGTTCGAGCATCCAATGCAAGTGCAGTTTATTGGTGAAGAGCAGGACGGCATTAATTTCATCGGCACGACGAACGAATTTTTTCCCGGTAATACCTTGCAGCTGCCGACCAAACGGATTGAATAATCTCGAATGTGGATCCTGAAATTGAAAAGTCCTGTCATTACGGCAGGGCTTTTTTGATTTAACACTCAACGCAAAAACGGATTTATATTTCCGTCCAAAGTTTTATAAAAGGGTTGCTACTTATAACCAACAACCACTAAATCAGCATCTTTGGGGAAAGATGCTTAGAGTTTTGCTCTTTGGTTTATAGGTGTGCGGTTTTTTGTTTGTAGACAAAATAAGGAGTAAAAGAGTATGGCAGAGTTTGCACCGTCAACGAAATGGGAACCGAGAGGTTTTAGTAAGTCCAAATACAGTCTGACATTAGGTACATTTAACGCTCGCTTCGTCAATATGGACGGCGGCGGACCGAGCGGCGAAATGCTGAACGTAACGAGCGATGATCCGTCAATAGCTGCGGTCGTTCTTCGCGGAACGGTCGGCGGCAACCTTTGGGAGTGGAAGGTTAAGGGAATTGCCGTCGGTTCGACCAAATTACGAGCCAAATTAGCCGATGGGAGCGAATATTCAAAACCACTTTCAGTGACAGTCACCTCAAGTAAAGATAATGTGGTGATGGAAGCGGCTTGGCAATGCAGCAGGACGCGTTTACGCGGGGCCGCGGGCAAACTGGATAAGCTACAGGATGCAATAAAAACCGCCAGCAATGGTAATAACGGCAGTCAGCCGCTTCCGGCAGCCAATCAGAAGGATATGAAAACGGCTATCAAATGGCTGCGTTGCCCGGATTTTGGATTCTACCCGTTAGACAACTCGAAACTTTTAGACATTCTAAACCGCGCGGTCTCTCTGATGCGTCGTAATCTTGCCCTGGCGCGCCCGGAAATGTTACACGTGCCAGCCGGTTTTCACGCGGCGACTTACGGCTCGATTGCCGCCGGGCTTGATTGCGGAGATGATTTTTTTTCGCCTGACGGTCCTAACTGTCGATGTGATGTTGTTACACACGAATTATTTCACTTGGTTGGCGTTAATCACGGCGGCGGCGCATTAAATACTGAAACTCACCGAGAACTAATTACCACCCCGGATCAGGCTTTGGATTCAGCGGACAATTTAGCGCAAATGGCAGCAGAATTGGCGGGTTCTAAGACTGACGCGTGTACAAGGCGAGGCGAGTAGTATCGTTTGCGCCGCAATCAATAATTCAGCATAAGAAAGAATCTATGAAAGAAAAATTTACCCACGAAAATGATGTTCGGAAAGTTAATATCGTGCCGATGCTCTCCGTCCGGCGCGGAGCGCAGGCAATTGATTTTTACAAAGTTGCGTTTGGAGCAGAAGAATTATTTCGCATCGAAAGTGATTCCGGTGATGTGGTGGCTCAATTGTCTGTGGGCGGAGCGGAATTCTGGTTAGCCGATGAGTCTCCCGGCAACTCAAATTTCAGTCCCGAATCACTTGGTGGCGGTTCAGTAAGAATGATACTGGTAGTGGATGATCCGAATACTGCTTTTGAAAAAGCTATCTCTGGAGGGGCAAAAGAAATCTATCCTGTGAGTGACCAAAATGGTTGGCGCATCGGGCGCATCGTTGACCCATTTGGTCACCATTGGGAAATTGGCAAACTCTTATAAGCCGGAAATGGCGCGTAAAAGCCCGCTCATCTTATCGAAAGCGGGCTTTTGTATTTCTTTGGTTAATTTATCTAACTGTTATCTTCGCCGCCGAATTTCAACGGCTCTCCGGCAAACCCCGCGCCCACACCGACGCTGTTGATTTGCGCCCACGCCTTTTTCTCGCGCAAATCAAACTTTGCCAACTGATACCGGGCGCAGCGGTCTAAATCGGCGGCAATCAATTCGTCTTCTGCCAGTAGCCGGTCCGACAAGTTTTTGCCGCCGTCTCTGGCGATCAATGCCCACTCCAACAACAAATCAGGATTGCTGACGAAATTGCTCGAAGTTTTCGCCTTCGACGCTCCCGGCTCCGCACCATTTGACCAGAAACAAATAATCATCGTCGTCAATATCTTCAAAACGAATTTCTTCGGGCGCGGCTGGATTATCAACGATCCGCGGCACGACGCACGCCTTTTTGACCAGCATCGCTTGAAACCGCATCAGATCGGCGGCTTCGTCGGTCGAAAACTCGCCGGTCGCGTCTATTGCAGTCGCGCCGTTTTTCGTGCGTTTTTCAGTTTCCATCATCTTTTGCAACAGAGTTGACGGCATTCGCCCGCTCGCCACCGTAGCCCTGCACGTTCGGACGGCGCAGGGTAAAGACGAAGCCGGACGGCAGCGCGACTTCGTATGTTTTGATTTCACCGAGCGAACGGCTTTGATAAGCCGCCGCGTCGAATTTTCTGCCCATTATGGTTTTCGGTTTTGGTCGTGTTTTTTGCATAATTTTAATTAATTTTTAAGAAATAAATTCCGCTTCCAATTCGCGGTTAAAAAAGAAGCATCGCTCCTCGCTTGTTGTCATATCAAGAACGCCCGCCGCGCGCGCGTCTCTTATTGGTCGAGCGTTAGAAACGGTTTGCTGTTGATCGTTTCGGCTTGCGTTCGCAGCGCGTCGGAAATCTTTTTAATTCGATTTTTGATGTTCATTTGGGTTTTCTCCTCGTGAAACTCGTCGCCCGGTTCGATCACCTGATACTGCGGAAGTATCAGTTCGGTTTCAATGTTGCTGTTGAAATTGAATGTCATCCACCGCTCCGTTTGAACCTTACCGCAATCAGCGCACGTCTTCGGCGGGGGCAGTTCATCCGTTTCGCTCCTCGGCTCGACTTTGATATTGATCTCTTTATTGCAGCGGCAAGTGTCCGCGTCTAACTGCAATTCGCTTTCGATTTTCTTTATTCGAATTTTGATATTCATTATTTCGCGCCCTCCGGTTTCGGCATCGTCGGCGAAACGAAATCCACGATGATCGTCGTTTTGTTGATCGGTTTGCCGCACACTTTGCAAGTATCAGGAATCGGCGTACGATTTGCTTTCAGTTGCAGGCGGGTTGACGGTTTGCCGTCTTCCCAATACACCGACACGCAGCGCGGATTACCGTGACAAACACAGAAGTCCGAGACCTTTGCATACTTTTCGACCTTTTCAATTCTTGCTTTTAAATTCATTTCTGATTTCCTCCAACTTCGCTCTCAATTTTCTCCAGCCTTTTTAAAACATCGTCAATCTCTACGCCGCGAAACGCTAAATCGAGGATTGCTTGCGCCGCGCGAATCTCGACCGCCGGATTCTCGCAATTCTGGTTTCGTTTGAGCGTTTCAACTGCTTCGAGAGCCGACTTTTGCAGTTCGGTTGTCGCCGTTTCCATAATCGCGCGGCGGGCTTCGCGGTATTCGCTCAGAAAATCCTTGTCGCGCAAGTAACGGTATAAAGTTTTCTCCGAGAGTCCGCAATCCTTCGCCGCCTCGGTGATCGTCGGAAATCTAAGCAATGCGGCTAGTGCTTTTTCCTTATTGGTCTGTTTCGCCATACTGTCAAAATCTCTGTCAAAATCTGTCATTTTCAAATTTTGTCTCTGCTTTGTCTCTGCTTTTAGCGCGAAGTCAGCACCGCTTTCAGGCTTCGATTGGGGGCTGTTTCTCGATTTCATATTGCCTGATTCGTTCGCGTAAATGTTCGATCTCCGCGTTAAAAAATTTCTGTCCGTCGGCGAGCGCGGCATCGCGGGTTGTGTGCAGCGCAGAGACAGCGACGATCTTCAGCCCGAAGGCGCACAGGTGTTCATCGGTTCGACGAAAGCCGGTTGACGAGCGAACTTCGCGGCTTGCTTCGTCGAAGAAATGATAAGTTTGGTTTGCGTCGTAAATTTCGCCATTCGCTGTTTTTATCTCTGGCAGAGCGGGCGCGTTTTTCGGCATCGCTTTCACGCCTTTCGCCTTTCGATCAATATCAAAATTTTCGTTAAATGTTTTTGTGTTCATACTCCTCTTTTGTCCAACGTCTATGTGTCCAGTTTTCGACCGATTTTCCTTCGCGGCTTTTTGTTTTGAACTTGTCCGTTGCTATTTTCATTTCGGCATCTCTTCCAACATATCCGCGAACCATTCACGGACAATCTCATTCAGAATTTCAAATGGCGGCTCGCCGCTTTTGCCGTCAGACAAAATCGCCGCGCGTTCTTTGACTTCATCAACGAACATCTGCAAATCGGACGGCGATAGATATTTCATCAGAGCCGATTGTTGCAGCGTGCAAAGAACTTCTGATTTGTTCGCGTAGAAAAATGCCGTTTCCGCGCTTGATAGAAACTCCGCGCCAGTGACTTGAAAATCATCAGCCGAAATGTCGAATGATGTTCCGACGGCAATCATCGAATTTAATCTTTCGGTCAGAGTCGCCGGTTGTGCTTGCGGCATTACTGCGGGCTTGACCTTCGCGCCGTCAATCGCCGCGATAATATCGGCGAAAAAGTTTGCTTCGGTTTTATTCGTTTCTATTGTGCCAATCATATTTTCGGCTTGTGACCGTTGTTACCGTTGTTACCCGCCTTTGTCTGCAACAGTTAAGCGGTAACAACTGCTTTTTTCCGACTTGTTACCGTTGTTACTCGACTCGTTGCGGTAACAACGGTAACAACTTCCGATTTCCGACTTATTACCGCTTAAGTCCTTTGTTTTCTATTCGGTAACATCGGTAACAGCGGTAACAACTCATTTTTACGCTTCGGCGGTCTGCGTCTTTAGTTTTTCCGTCTCATTTGCGTCCTCGAGAATTTTCGAACTGATCCAATAAGGTCTGATCTGCGCGCCGCCGTATTTCAGTTGTTTTTGAAAACCCGTCGAACTGCTGTTGAGAAAGCCGCGCTCGTCTAAAATTTTGCAGACGAATTTATAATCGAAGCCCTTGCAGACTTCCTGCCGAAAGATTTCCGGCAGAAACAGATATTCGAATTCGCCCGCGTCCGTTTGTTTGCGGAAGCCCGCGCGGTTAATGATGCGCGTCGTGTCCAGTGATTCGTCGGTCGAGGTCAGCATCTCGAAGCGGCTCGAACCGTGCGCTTCGATGAACGCCCGGATTTGCGAAATCGCCCGCTCCGCGTCGGAAGTGCCGCGCCCGTTCCGGTTCTCGAACCACGCGCGAAAGACCGTTTCCGCCGCCGCCGATGCTTCGCCCGCCATTTCGTGACTTGCAGCTTGTTCGCCGTCTCGCCGGCAAAAGCGACCAGCGCGAATCTTCCCGCCGCGCGGTAGACTTCCGACGGATATTGTTTATTCTTCGGCAGAATTTTCTCGATAAATTTATCGGAAAAATCGCGCCAGCCGGTTTTCGTCGCTTGCGCGCCGAGGTTGATGAACTGGCGCAGGAATTCTCTGATCGCCGTGCCGTAAAAGCGGCGCGATGCCGAGCGCAGATAATCGGCGAAGCTCTGCCCGTCCGAGAATTTGTGCAAATTCTCGAACACGCCGAATTTTCCCGTTTCCGCCGGAATGTCCAGCACGCGGATCTCCTGACCGCCCTTGATCGTCAAACCGGCTTCGCTCATTTTGTCGGCGAGCGAAATTTCGCCGGTCGAGAGAAAGAGCAGTTGCCACGCCAGCGCGCGGCGGGCGGTGACGGTTTTCGTCATTCGTTTTTTGCCTTCGCCGTTCGCCAGCATACAACCGACATCGCCCGCCTGTCTGCCGTCCATCTGCGCCAGCTCGTCCAGGCAGAGCAGCGAATGATTGTGCATCTCGGCGACCGACTCAAGACCGTTCGCCGTCGCCTTCCACGATTGGCAATAGCCGAGTTCGTCGTTCGATCCGCCGACGACCGAACCGGCGACGAAGCTGACCGTCATCTTGCCGCTCGACGTGCCGCCGCGATTATGAAAGCCGCCGCTCTGCATCTCGACAATTGGAAGAAGCGGCGCGGCAAAGGCGAGCGACGCGCCGAAGACCAGCCTTGAATTGCCGACGCGGTATTTGGCGATGCCGTTCTGCCATTCTTCGAGCGTCCCGTTTGTTCCGAACTTATGAGCGGTCGCGTATTCCGGCTGATAAACGACGCTCGTTTCGCCCGCGCCGACGGTTTCGTCGGGAAAGACGAACACGCCGTTGTGCCAGCCGATCTTCGCCGTGCAGATGATGGTCTCCGACGGCTGCGAAAGATTGATGTAGTTTTTCAGTTTGTCGTGATGATTGCGGCTCGCGCCGATGAGCAGCCCGCGCGAGACGAGATATTTAATCAGCTCGAAGCCGTCGCCGTGAACCAGTTCGAGCGGCATCGCCCACGTTTTCACTCTGCCCTTGGAATCGGACCAGTGCAGAAAGCGACCGTAGTTCTCTCCGGCTTCGGTCTGCGTTTCGGCGACGATTTCAAGCGGCGAGCAGACGTGCAGCTTATCGCCGGTTTCCTTGTTCTCGTAATATACGCCCGCCTTTTCGTCCGCGCCGTATAAATCGAGCGAGAAGTTCTCCGCCATCAAAGCCGGTTTGATTTTCGGTTTTTGGGTTTTGTCGAGTAGATCAAGAAATTCGCCGACCACTCTGTCTTTGCCGAGCGATTTTTCGATTGCGCCGAGATAATCATCAATGCCTTTGGTCTGAACGCCCTGATAAACTTTCGGAAAGTTGACGTGAAAAACTTTTGCCTTCTTTTCTTTGAGAAAACTCGACAGACGCGCGCGCCGCTTTGACTGCCGGCTTGTCGGATAAGTCGGAATCGAAACAAATGCCGACCGAGCGATTCTCGAACGCGATGCGCTGAAACTCGGTCAGCTCTTCGCTGACGCGCCGCTCGCCGTGCGGTGTTTCTGCTTTGCCTGTTTTCTTGAAGTTATCCACGCCCGACAAACCGAGCGGAACAAACGACCAATCTTTTTCGGAAAAGTCGCGCGTGGCGATCCGCGCCAGAGCCGCCGCTTTGAATTCGCCTTCGACGAACACGATGGGCAAAGATTGATCGGCGAGCGTTTCGGGCGGCAGCATCGGCGGAATGTAAAGCTGATTTTTGACTCCGGCGTATTTGATATATTTGCGCTTTTCCTTCAGCTCGCCGCGCCCGTTTTTCTCGTAATCGGGAACGTCGCGGCGCAGCGTCCATTCGGCGACATAGCGCGTGCCGTCGTTGCGGAATTGAAAATACGGAATCGCCAGTCCCGCATATTCGACATCTTTGATTCTGGTTTCCTTTCCCAAAATTTGATGCGCGATGTCATTGTTGACGCGGCGCACTCCGGCGAGGCGCAAGGTCTGTGCATCGAGAAAGCTGCTCGAACGCTTTTGTAAATCTTCGTAAGTTAAATTGAACGTCGAACTGATGCCGACGATTGAATTGATTGGCGGTTCGTGGTAAATTTTATTTATTCCATTCATATTTTTTTTAGTCGCCGCGGCTTGTCGAGAGCCGCGGCTTTTCTTTATCTCCCTTGATTGAAATTGCGTTTAATCTTCCGGTCCGAATGCGCGTCGAGAATCGAGCTGATGTTCGCGTAATTTCTGAGACACGCGGCGCACAGCGAAACGGTTGTCTGAAACTCGACTTCGGGGTTTAATCTGCCGCCGCAGTTCGCGCACTGGACGCGCGGCGGCAGATTGAGTTTCGGGAAATCAGGCAAACGAAAATTCTTCATACGGTCACCGCCTTTTTAATTTCGCGTAAGAAATTGTTCGTCGCACGGGAAATAAAATTGCTCTGCGCGATTGTTCCTTTCGTTTTCAGTTCGTCGGCGCATTTTCGGCAGATCGGAATTATCTTTGCCATCATCGCCGAAGTTTTGCGCGAGTTACACGCGAAGCAGAAACAATCTAATTTATAAACACGCCCGTGCTTTTTGAAATTCTCGAAAAATGTCTGCGCGGTTCGTTCGCGGTCGACTTCGCACTTCGGGCAGAGTTTCGCCGCGCCGCGCGGTTTTTCGAGCGATGGGTTGCACAGATCGCATTTAATCGCTTGATTTTGTTGATGATTTTCCCTACAATCAAATACGAAATCGCTTTGATTGCCGCCTGCAATTAACTGATTTTCTAAGCCGTTCCAGATTGCACTCTGGGCGGCTTTTCTATTGGTTTTCATAATTATTTTTTCTACTGGTTTTTTACCTCGTAGTCTGGTTAATTCTCTAAATAATTTTGTAGATCGGTGTCGAGAATCACGACTTTCCGACCAATCTTTTTTGCCCTCAGGTTTCCGTCACGAATTTCGTTTCTCACGAACGGAACGGATGCATCGAACGCTTGCGCCGCCGCTTTTACTGAATACGTTTTTTTGTTTGTTTGTTGGATTGTATTTAGCATTTTTCCTCTATTCGAAAATTTTGATTGTTAAATTTAGCTGAATTGCCAATTAGTTTTAACCCAAAATAATTCTATATTAGAAAATAATTTTCTGTAAATCCTGAAATTGATTGACTAAAAATATTTTATTGATTTACTATATAACTCGACTTTGGGAAAATCAAACGGTGAATTTATGAAAAAATATATTAAAACCGGTGACTGTCCGGCAGAACTTTCTAAATTAATTGACATTGCGAATCTGACTCCGGCGAATGTTTTTCTTCCGTATTCGGAAGGTTTGGAGGAAATCTATCGAAAACGCAGGGCGACGCGCGGAGACAAATTTTTTGCAAAAATGACCTGGGCGGATAGTGATATTCCGATGAGTGACTACGAAATATGGTGTCATTATTTAAGTGATAGAGATGAGCTAATCCGAGATTTAATTTCTCCATATACTATGCTCATTCAGTATTTGGACGATCCCCAAAATTACAACGAAAATTATAAGGAGAATGAATTTGTCTATGCTTTCACTTACCTCGCATTTGTTCGTGTAAGTATGAGACTTCGTGAAATTGCCATTGAAAATTTACGCTATGCGACAAAAGCAAAAATAATTGATGCCGGGCTTCTCGGTATGTACCGGGACGTTGATTTTGAAAATCGCGCTGTTGGAGTCAAATATATTGTCGAAAACGGTGAAGGTAAATTTCAAGCCGACGAAGTGCAGGAGTCTCTCATGGGCGTGAATCCGATTCGCGTCAGAATTTGCCCGATCTGCAAAAATATATTTTGGGCAAAGAAAAATAATTCTGAAACCTGCGGAAACCAGAAGTGCATAGATAGTCTGCAAAACATAAAGAAGAAAGCCAAAAAGCAACGGGAGGCGAAAAAATAATGGGATTGTATAAACGCCCCAACTCGAAATTTTGGTGGATGAAATTCACCTTCGCCGGCGAGCTTGTCCAGCAGTCTACGAAATGCAAAGACAAGCGCGACGCGGCGGAAGTGGAAGCGGCTTAGCGGCACGAGCTTGCCCCGGGGCGCATTGGCGTAAAACTAAAAAAAGACGCGCCATTCTTCAAAGAGGCGGTCGAGGATTACCTCAAATGGCTGAAGATCAAGCACGCCGCCAAGCCGAATTCCTACCGCCGGATGATGTATACCTGCCAGCCGCTGAAAAAATATTTCGGACCCTTGAAGTCGGACCGTATCGAAGCCAAACACGTCAAGCAATACATCATCTGGCGGTCGAAACAACCTTCGCAGAAAACCGGCGGTTTGATTACGAGCGGCACGGTGAATTTGGAAATCATCGCTCTCAAAACGATTTTCAACCGCCTCGTCAAATCGGAACACCTAAGGAAAAATATAGCGGTGGACATCAAGCAGCTTTCGGAAAATGAAAGACGGTTTCACGTTTTAAGCAACGAGGAAGAAAAACTTTACCTGATAGCTTGCGTTCAGCCGCTGCGCGACGTGGCGACGATCATCGTCGAGACCGGGATGCGCCCGCTCGAAGTTTAGGAACTGCGGCGGCATCAGGTGAATTTGGAAAAAGGGTTTCTGCAAGTCGAGAACGGGAAAACGAAAGCGGCGAACCGCAGGATTTGGTTTGAGGAAAAAGTTGAAAAGATTCTGCGAACCCGGCTCGAAAAATTCACGGGCGATTTTTTGTTTTCGAAAAACGAAACGGTCGGCGAGCCGCGCACGTTCGATCTGAACCGGCATCACCAGATCGCCATCAAAAATCTCCATCCGAAGTTCAGGATTTACGATCTGCGCCGCACGTTCGCCACGAGAATTTTGGAAGAGGGAACCGATCTGTTGACGCTCGCCTCGATGCTCGGTCATTCGGGTTTAGGCGAAGTATCGCGTTATGCTCACCCGTCGGAGCAGAGAAAGAGCGATGCGTTCAAATCATTGCAGAAAAAATCGGCAAAAACAGTCTAGAAATCGCTTCGAGACTGTATCTAAAAATGTATCTAGTCGGTGCTGTTATAGAGTGCTATGGAGTGAAAAGAGTTTATTAAAAACTCACTCGATAGCACTCCATTATACTTTGTAACTATTGAAAGAAAAGGACTTAAATTATGGAAGCGATTATCAACTCAAAAAAACTCAAAGAACAGGTCGGAGCATTGCTGGGAATTTTAGCGCGCAAAAACACGATTCCGGCTTTAAGCAAAATCAAAATTGACGCGCTCACGAGCGGCGATTTGGTGATGACGGCGACGGACTTGGACGTTTCTTTGATTGTCGAAGAAGAAACCGACATTTTACGTCCCGGCTCGATTTGTCTGAGCGGTAAAAAACTCGGCGACATCACCGCGACGTTTCCGAACGAGCCGATTCATCTTAAGCTCGACGGCAAAGGCGAAAAAGTCGAATTTCGCGCCGGGCATTTTGTCAGCAAACTGGCGGGAACGGAAAGCGAGCAATTCCCGGAAGTGCCGCGCGTCGCTAGCGAAGCGGTGAAGCTGCCCGCCAGCATTTTCTACGAAGGCTTGCGGCGGACGGCATTCGCTTTGACCGACGACAGCCAGCGTTTTACTTTGAACGCGATTTTACTCATTGTCGAAGATTCTGGATTAAAGATAGTCAGCACCGACGGGCATCGGCTTTGTTATTTCCGAATGGCGACGACTGCCGGCGCGGGAAACAATTTGCAATGCTTGATTCCGAAAAAAGCCGCCGACGAACTCAAAGGCTTGCTCTTGAGCGAAATCCGTGTGAATAAACAAGCCGAAGTCAAAATCAAAAAGGGAAGCCAGCTCGAGTTTTCAATCGGCGGCAAAACGATGACGGCGCGAGAAGTTACCGGCAATTTTCCGAATTGGGAAATGGTTCTGCCCAAAAATTTCACGGCTTTCGCCGAAATCAACGCCAGAGAGTTACGGGAAGCCTTGAACCGCGTCGACGTGATGGCGGACGATAAAAACCGCCGCGTCGAATTTGAATTCCGCGCCGACCGAGTAATTCTAAAATCAGAATCGCCGGAAACGGGAAACTCGATGGAAGAAGTCGGCTGCGCGTTTCAAAAGATTGAGGATAACGGGCAAACGAAAGATGCTGAAGGCAACTTCAAAATTTCGTTTAATACGAAATACTTGACCGACTTTTTCTCCATTCACGCCGCGCGGAGCAGCGGCGACGGGCGCATCGTCTGGAAATTCACGGGCGCGAGCGGTCAGACCGAAATGACGTTCGAGGGCGAGGAAAAACTTTTCTCGTATATTTTAGTTACGCTCAAATTATAAAAATCGAAAAATCGCTCGCTCAAAATCCTCATGATAGAAACGTACATTTAAATCTCGCTTTTGAGATATTTTTGTCTTTCGGCAGGCGGAAATTTTTCAATCACGTAGCGGAGCATCGTGCGCGGCATCTTTTTGTAAAAGACGCGCAGAAATTCGCGTTCCTTTTCCGCGTTTCTCTTGCCGACTTCGCGCAGCATCCGGTCCATCGCTTTGTGAATTAAATCTTCTTTGCCATCGAGTAAAATCTCGGCGATGCGGAGCGTGTCGCTGAAATTGTTTTGCCGAATAAAATAAAACGTCGCTATTATTGCGATTCTCCGCTCCCACAAATCTTTTGAACGCGCGAGTCGTTCGAGCGGCTGGCGGTCTTTATTTCATAAATAATCTCCGACAATCTGCGCCGCCGAAGTGTCAATCAAATCCCAATTATTGACGAAACGGGTGTTCGCCAGATATAAATCGTAAATCGTCTTACGCGCCGTTTCGTCTCCTGTCGCAAACGATTGAACGACCAGAAGCAGCGCGAACAGGCGATCTTCGTGAAAGAGCGAGCGGAGAAGTCTTTCGGTCTCAAAAAGCGAAAGATTACGATATTTTACGGCTAAATTCCGCAGCATCGGAACGCGAATCCCGCGAAAACAATCCGCTTCTTCGTATTCGCCCGCGCCGGTTTTGAAAAATCTTTGCAGAGATAGTGCCGACTCACGATTTCCCAAATCGTCCAATTCCTTTTGGATTTCGACCGCCTTCATTTTCCAATCGTTCCTTTATTCTGATATTCTGACATTCCGTCCGTAATGAATTCAGATTCTCAGCGAGCCGCGGAACGCCCTTGCCGCATAGTAAGATTCCGCGCCGTTGTGATAGACGAAAACTTTGTCGTAACGCCGGTCGCAATAAAGCGCGCCGCCCAAGTTTCTGATGTCGGCGGGCGTTTTCACCCAGCTCGACGTTTTTGCATCGAAATTTCCGAGCTTCTGCAACTCTCGATATTGTTCTTCCGATAAAAGCTCAATGCCCATCTCGGTAGCCATCTCAACAGCGTTGTTTTTCGGTTTATGTTCTTTTCTCGATTCCTGCGCTTCGCGGTCGTAACAAACGCTTCTGCGCTCTTTCGGACTTTCCGCCGCGCAGTCATAAAAAATATATTCGCCCGTCTCTTTATCAAACCCGACGACATCCGGTTCGCCGCCGGTTCTTTCCATCTCAAAGAGCGACCACAATTTTTCGCCGGCAGCTTCGAGCTTCGCTTGTATTTTCGCCCATTCGAGATTTGGACGGCGATTCATATTTTTCCCAAAGCGAGATTTTAATGCGCTGAACAGTTCCGCGCGTTGTTCCGGCGACAACTGCTTTTTCCTGACGTTTGACATAAGTTTTTTTAAGCTCGATTGGCTTCGTAATAATTATAATTGCTTTCGACTCCTTCAATTCTTTCCGCCGCTACTCTTCGTGATGTAGGGCGCAAAAACCAGGACGCTATGGCTACTGTACAAATAACCAGCGGGGCAACGATGTGCGCCGCCGAATCGCCGACGAACACGCGAGTTGCCGCCGCGCCGGTCAAATGGAAAACAATGCCGGCGTAAGCCCATTCCTTGAGTAAAGGAAAACGGGGAACAAGAATGGCAACCGCTCCCAGAATCTTGTAAAAGCCGAGGATCAGCCAAAAATAAGCTGGAAAGCCGAGATACGCATCCATCGGTTGGCTGCCGGCGAGCAACCACAATCCGCCTGACAAAAGTGTAAACGTCGTCAAAGTGGTGCTGACCCAATACCAGATATTTTTGCTTCTTTTATATTCGTTTCGTTCGGTTCTCATTCCATTTCTCCTTTATTGTATTTCGCTATTTGTTGTATTTTGTTATCTTAGTTTGCTTGCTGCATTCTGCAATCGGTCGTGTGCCATATTCAGCCCACCTGCGAACGGCAACTTCAGCATTCGATCTCGGTCGGCGAATGATTTATAGACAATCTGCATATTGAGTTTGCTCGTGTCTTGGTCAAGTTTTTCAAACTCCAAGAACTCAAGCTGGACGCCGAATTCTGTATTCTCCATTTCAAACGTTCTGGTGATTCTTCGATTCGTAACAAACTCGTGTATGACCCCGTTGAACCCGTGCTTGTTTCCGTTCGGATCGGTCGTTTCAAAACGCCAACTGCCGTGCTTTTTATTTTCGAGTTTCAGCACTTTCGTTCCCATCCATTGCTCGACAATTTCCGGTTCGACATAAGCTTTGAAAAGCAATTCCAGAGGCAAATCGAATTCTCTCGTTATCACTATTTCCTGTTTGCCGTCTTCGGCACTGATTTTGGTTTTTCGTTCCATCTCGTTCTACTTTTTTGATTTGTATTTTTTCATCACGGATTGCAGTCTATTAAACCGCTCCTCCCACATCTCTCTAAACGGCTCGATAAAGTCGGCTATTTCCTTCATCTTCTTGGGATTCAAGTGATAGTAAATTTCTCTGCCCGTTTGCTCTTGTTCGAGCAGTTCGCACTCGGCGAGTATCTGCAAATGTTTGGAAACCGTCGGTCTCGCGGTATCAAAATTGACGGCGATTGCGCCCGCCGTCATTGATTGCGAAGCAACCAATAAAAGTATCGCCCGTCGTGTCGGGTCTGCGATGGCTTGAAAAACGTCTCGTCTTAAATTCATATATGTAGCTATCTGACTACAAGTATAAATGAAGTCATTTGACTACGCAAATATGTATTAAGTTTTTTTGGTCGGAAGATATTATGAAAGCGGTATTGCAGAAATGCTGCATGACCGTTCTCTGACGTTCATTTGTGTATTAAGGCAATAACCGCAACAGCAACAGTAACTCTCGGGGAAGTCCTTGACAGAATGGGTGGTTGAGAATTTCGGGAGCGCAAAATAGAATTAGAATTTTTAATCATCTCGCAACCGAATCGTCACGCCAATCACTTTTCGGCGGAAACTGTTTGATCCTATGTGTCAAAACTTAATTTAATAAGTCTTTTAGAATCATATAGTTAGCGTCTGATAATAAGGTTTATGTTATTTTTACGATAACAGATTATCATAGGCTATTTTCTATAAAATATCTGGAAACTTTTCGATCACTGTCGTTTTACAAATCTAAAAATAAAAATCGGATTTGCAAAATAAACTACAACTGGCGGTAAAAAAGGCGGCGGTATAAATCATTAATGATTTATACCGCCGCCTTTTTTGACAAACAATCGTTAAATAATCGGTCGGCAGACTCTTTGCTTGAATAACCGGTCCGAAGTAGATTTAACCGTGTTTAGAATCTGGCGACTAAACCGACGCGCAGGACGCGCGGCGAACCGGGCGAAATGTTGGTGTTGCTGTCGGCGTTGAGAACGTATCTTTTATTGAATAGATTCTCAATATTTGCCTGCAATCGCCAATGTTCGTTGAACGTGTAGAAAACGGCGGCATCGGCTCGCACATAGCCGGGCAGAAGCACCGTGTTATCAACGGCGACGAACATCTCCGAGCGGGCGATGATGCCGGGTCCGGCACTCAGTTTCGGGATAAATTGATATTTATTCCAAAGCGTGAAATTGTGATGCGGCACTTGTCCGACCTGTCTGCCGGCGAGGGCGTTGAAAGCCGTGCTGCCGATGACCGCGCCGGCGGCAGTCGAATTCGTAATAAACGCATTCCGGTAAGAATAACCGCCCAACGAATTCCATTTCGGCGTGATATTGCCGTTCAAACCAATTTCAAAACCATTCGTCCGCTGACTGCCCGTTTGAATGATCGCCGTCGGATTATTCGGATCAATCGAGCGCGTGTTGGTGCGATTCAGGCAATACAGTGCCGATGTCAATTGCAGCGTGCGGCGAACATCCCATTTGACACCGAAAGAAAGTTTTGAAATCGCCTCCTGAAAAAAGACATCCGCCGAAGTGAAGTTCGACTTGATTCTCGAAACCAAACGACCGGTAACTTCTTCGTTTAGAACTTCTCTAGCGCGCCGCCGGGCGATCACGATACCACGGTTCGCGGAAGCGTAAGAGATTCGAGAAATTGCGCGTCGGATTGAGCAGCATTCTGGCGAAGATTTTGATGTAGCGATTACTCGTCCGTCGTTCGATGTATTCGACGGCGTAGCGGTCGAGCGCATCCTCAGCGATCAGCATCGCCATCCCTGCCGTCGGTGTAACTACAATGTCTTCGTAGGTTTGCTTACCTTTCAAACCGACATTGCCGATTGATGCCTGGCTGACCGGTCCGATTTCAAACTGGGTTGACCACGCCGCCGTCCAGAGCATCGCCTTCATTCGGGTTTTCCAGTATTTCGTGGACATTGAAAACTGTTCGCGCAATGCCTGCGGGCTGTTCTGAACATAGACGTGTCCGGTTAGCGCGCCCTGCATCGGATGGGCGATATAGTTGGTAAAAAATCTGCCGCCGTCGTCCCAACCGTGAAGGGATTTGACCGAGTCAATATAGTCTTTGAAAAACGGTCCGTGTTTCAGAGCGCGGCGTGTTTTCGCTTGTCCGAGAACGGCGTAACCGTGCTGCACGCCGAGAAATAAAAGTGATTGTTTGATCGCGCCCGTGTAATCGAAACCTCTGCCCGGCGTGGTTTCCCGAATGTAAAGCGGTTCGCCGTCGCCGCTTTTCGCTGCATAATTTTTTTGCCGAAAGGACATTTTAATCTCGTTACCCGAACCGTCTGCGAAATCAAAATTTCGTCTCTTTCCTTCACCCAGGCGAAACTGATATTTAAATTCCGAATTATCCCGTAGCTGATTTTGTTCGGCGGCAAAATTTTTATCTTTGCTCAGTCGCTCATCAATCGTTTGGTCAACATCGGTTGCTTTTAAAAAAGACGATGGTTCGTCAACGGGCGTGTCCATTTTCGGCGGCACTGATTTCGACTCTCCGAACGGCAAATTTCCCGATGGTTTGTTCTGTGCCGAGACCGTTCGCTGACCGATTAGCAAAAGCCCGAAAAAAAACAGCAACAATGTTCCCTGATTAAAGCACATTTTAATTCTCCCTGATAAAAATCCCTGAAATATTAAGTCTTTTTTACGATCAGTTTTGCGTTGATTATTCGTCGAACTGTCCGACAGTCAAAATGATTCGTGTTTTGAAACAGTAATTTGACACGAAACCTTTTGATTATCTCGTCCGGCAACCGAAGCGATAAAACCTTTATCATTTCACCCGGAAGATGAATAGAAGATTAACTTCATCGTTTTTTTGTAAAATAAATCGAATCCTAAGAATCGAACTGACCATTAATTTTCTCTCAAACATTAAGAAATCTCCGGTATCCCGGATTTTAATTGCAGAGCGGTCGTGAAAAACGTTCGCCGATACCAAAGTGTCACGGCGGCGGTTGTCACGGCGACGGCTGCCGCCTGCATAAAGACGACGACGATTTGATAGCGGACGGCGACGAGCGGCGACGCGCCGGCGAGAATCTGTCCGGTCATCATTCCCGGCAAATTCACGATGCCGACGACCATCAAACCGTTGACGGTCGGAATCAAGGACGCGCGCAGAGCTTGCCGCACGGGTTCGGCGGAAGCTTGTCGATAATCCGCGCCGAGCGCGAGATACGCTTCGATTTCACCCGACCGCGCCGTCATCTCGCTTTGCAGACGTTCGATAGCGATTCCCGCGCCATTCATCGCACTGCCGACGATCATTCCGAAGAGCAGAATCAGATAGCGCGGGTCGTGCCACGGATGGATTCGAACGACGAGCGTCATCACATAACAAAGCGTGAGAGCCGATCCGCACAGCATCGCCGCGCCGGTGAGCCGGTTGAGTTCGCGCCGCGCCTTGTTTCGCCGACCGATTGCCGCGCCCGTCGCCACGATGAGCATTAAAACCAATGCCGCAAACGTGACATACCAGCGGTCGAGCGCGAAGATATAACCGAGCGCATAACCGACTAAAATCAACTGCACGACGGTGCGAATCGCGCCGATGACGAAATTCCCTGACAAGTCCGAGATTTTGCCAGCGCGATATTCCGGCGGCGATTAAAATCAGCCCGCCGGCGAACGACAGATCGAGCCACGAAATATCGGAAATCGTTGAATTAACCGCTTCGATATTTTGTAAAAATAAGAGCATCTTTATTTTCCGCTTTTCAAAAAAGCGCGAACGCGCGGATTCGCCGACTTGCCGAAAACATCGCCGGTCGCGCCCGTTTCGACGATTTTTCCGGCTTCTATCACAATCGTCCGGTCGCAGAAGCGACGCGCTTCGATCAAACGATGCGTGACCGTCACGGCAGTGATTTTGCGCTTTTCGATGAGACGGCGAACGATTTCCATCAATTTGTCAGCCGTCTCCGCGTCGAGCGCGGAAGTCGGTTCGTCCATCAACAGAACTTCGGGTTGATTGATCAGGGAGCGGGCGATATTGACGCGCTGTTTTTGCCCGCCGGAAAGCCGCGTCCCGTCGCGCACTGCCAGCGCGGAATCAAGTTCGACGAGTGCGATTGCATTGTTAACCAATTTGTCAAAATTATTGTCGTCCGCCGCTTTTCCGGCAATCTCCAGAACTTTTCGCAAATTATCGCCGACCGAACCGGGAAACATCACCGGCGTTTGAAAAACGAACCCGACGCGGCGGCGCAACTCGCGCACCGGAAATTGATCGAGCGGGACGGAACGATAAAGAATCTCGCCCGACGGGTCATCGAGCCGGTTAAGCAATCTCAGCAAAGAAGTTTTCCCGCGCCCGACGGACCCACGAGCGCGGTCAATTTTTCCGCAGCGATCTCCAGGTTGATGTTGTCGAGAATTATTTGATTATCTTTAACCTGCCCGACGTTTTTGAGAGTAAAAGCCGCCGAAACAGTCATCGAACCGGCATTTGCAAAGGTTAAATCTTTTCTTTCCATATTTTGAGGCGTTTAAAAATTCGGACTACTTCATTTATAAAGAATATGGAATTTTACATTCGGCGACGAGTGAAAACGCTTTGAGTTTTATCGCTCAATCGGCGAATAAAGATAATTATCTCGGCGCGGTTTTTGTTCGTCGGTTAGTCAGCAAAGCGTAAACCGTCGGTGTCACGACCAGCGAAAGCAGCAACGCGACCGACAAGCCGCCGATGACCGCGATGGCGAGCGGCTGCAATAATTCCGAACCCGCGCCGATGGCGAGCGCGAGCGGTGCCATTCCGAGAATAGCCGCGAGCGAGGTCATCAGCACGGGGCGAAATCTGCGTCTGCCCGATGAAATTAATGCCTGTGTTAAATCTTCGCCCGCCGCGAGATGTTCTTCGACCGCATCGAGCATCAAAATGCCGTTTTTGGCGACGATGCCGACGACCATAATTATTCCCATCAGACTGACGACGTTGAGCGTCGTTTTGGTAATAAACAGCGCGAGCAGCACGCCGCTTAACGCCAGAATCGCGCCCGTCACAATCGCCAGCGGGTGCGCGAACGATTGAAATTCGATGAGCAGCACGAGAAAAACCAGCACAATCGCCAAGCCCAAACTGATTGCTAATTCTCGAAACGAAGATTGCTGCTCGGCGTAAAGTCCGCCGTATTCAATCGTCATTCCGGCGGGCAGTTTGACGTTTTGAGCGATGTTTGTTTTGATTTTATTAATCGTCGTTCCCAAATCGCTGCCCGTAATGCGCGCCGTCACGGAAACCATCTGGCGCAGACCGTCGCGCATTATTTCGGTTTGTCCTTTGTCGTATTCGATGGTCGCCACCTGATCGAGCCGAAACTGCTGACCCGTCGCGGAACGAATCGGCAAGCCTTTGAGCGTTTCCAAATCTTTTTTCGCCGACTCCGGCAAACCGACGCGGACGGTGATGAGTTTTCCCTGCTGCAAAATCGTCGAAGCCGCGTCGCCGGTCATCGCAATCGTCACGGCGTTCGCAATATCGGTCGCGCTGACCCCGAATTGCGCCGCCGATTGTCGGTTGATTTTGAACGTGACCGCCGGACCGCTGACGACGATGCCCGGATTGGTGTCAACCACGCCGTCAATTTTTTGAATCGCGGCTTCGATTTCTTCGGCTTTGGCGTGCAAAGCCGTTTTGTCGTCGCTGAAAACCTTGATTTCAATCGGTTCGGGCGAACTCGTCAAATCGCCGATCAAATCCGACAAAATGCCGACGAATTCGATTTCGAGCGCGGGTTCGCTCTCTTCAATCTGCCCGCGCAAATCGTCGGAGACTTCCGCGGTCGTCCGCGAACGCGCGTCTTTTAATTTAACGAGAAAATCGCCCGTGTTCGGTTCGGTGATTGATAATCCGAGTTGCAATCCGGTGCGGCGCGAATAACTTTCGACTTCGGGCGTTTCGTTGAGTAATTCCTCAACGTGATTTAAAATGCGGTCGGTTTCCTGAAGCGAAGTTCCCGGCGGCGCGACGTAATCAAGCACGAACGCGCCTTCGTCAAACGCGGGCAGAAATTCCGAACCGAGCTGATTATAAAGAAAATACGAGCCGACCATAATCAGAACCGCCGCGAGGATGACGATCCATTTGTTATTGAGCGCGAATTTCAAAAGCCATTCATACGGGCGCACGATGACGCTCATCACGCGACCCAATTCTTCGTGATTCTCGGTTTTGCCGCGTTTGATTTTAACGAATCTTTCGGCGAGAACCGGCGTAAAAGTCAGAGCCAAAACCAAGGATGTCAAAAGCGCGACCGCCATCGTCAGCGCGAGCGAGCGAAAGAAAACGCCGGTCACGCCGGTCAGCAAAGTGAGGGGCAGAAACACGACGACGGGCGTGATCGTCGAGCCGATAATCGGAATCGTGATTTCCGCAATCGCTTTTTCGACGGCACTTTTTCTCGATTCGCCCGACAATAAATGCGTGTAGATATTTTCGACGACGACAATCGCGTCGTCAATGACCAAACCAATCGCCGCCGCGACACCGCCGAGCGTCATCAGATCGAACGACAATCCGACCAGATACATCGCCAGAAAAGTCGCCAAAATCGTTACCGGAATGACGAGAATTGCCACGAACGTCGTGCCGACGTTTCGCAGAAAAGCGTAGAGAATAATGACCGATAAAATCAGCCCGATGATGATCGCGTCGCGCACCGACGTGATTGATTCGCCGACGAGAATTGACTGGTCGTAATACGGCGCGATTTTAATGTCTTTCGGCAGCGTTTTACCGACGGCGGCGAGTTCCTTTTTGATTTCGTCGGTCACGCTGACTGTGTTCGCGTCCGGCTGGCGCAGAATATTCATCAAAACCGCCGGATGCCCGTCGGCGGTCACGATGGTGTAGTTCGGCGCGTTGCCCTGTTTGACGGTCGCAATGTCGGAGATGAGGACGTTCGCGCCGCCCACGTTGGACACGACGATGGAATTTAACTGGTCGGCGGTCATCGCCTGACCGCTGACGAGCGCGAGTTCGAGCTGGTGATTTTCCTCGATTAAACCGGGCGAGGCGATGATATTTGAATTTTTCACCGCGTCGGAAACTTGTTGAAGCGTGACGTTTCGCGCCGCTAATTGTTCGGGATTTATTTCGACGCGAAACTCTTTGACTGCGCCGCCCGAAATATTGACGGTTGAAACTCCGTTGAGCCGTGCCAGCCGCGGGCGAATCGTATAAGTCGCCAGTTCGCGCAAACTCGCCGGATCGCGCGTGTCGGACGTGAGACTGTAACCGGCAACCGGAAAAACGGCGAAGGTGAGCCGCGAAACATTGGTCACCTGCGCGGTCGGCGGCAGTTGAATTTGGGAAATTCTGGTTTGAACGAGCTGCAAAGTCGCCTGCGCGTCAACTTTCCAATCGAAAAAAAGATTGACTTCGGTCGCCCCGCGCGCCGTCGTTGATTTGATGCGCTGAATGTTCGGAATGCCGTTCATCGCTTCCTCAATCGGCTGCGTCACGGTCGCCAGCATCTGATCGGCGGGAACGTCGCCGTTATCAACCGTAATCACGACGCGCGGAAAATCGGTGTTCGGAAAAATCGTTGTCGGCAGTCGGTAAGCCGCATAAATCCCCAACACGCAAATCAGCACAATCGTCACGATCACCGCGCGTTTTTGAGTCGAAATGAAATGGGCAAGATTCATAGGGTTTTAAATGAAAAGAAGAAATGGAAAATGGAAAGTGGAAAATGGAGAATCAAAAACTTAAAATTTGGAAGAAAATCGGCTTGAAAATATTTTCCATTTTCCACTTTCCATTTTCCATTATTTCTCTTCATCCGTCTTTTCCTCGTCTTTGGCGACCTCGACTTTCGTGCCGTCGGGCAGCGCGTAATTGCCTTCCGTGACGACCGTTGCGCCTTCTTCCAAGCCTTCGGTAATCTGCACCTGATCGCCGTTTTTGATGCCGATTTTAACTTTTGTTTCGTGCGCGATGTTGTCTTTATCAACGGTCATCACCGTGCCTTCGTCGGAATTCGTCGCGTCCAAAGTGACGGCGGCGAGCGGGACGACAATCGTGTCGGCGGCGGGATCGGCGGCGACGACGAACTGCACCGCGTCGCCGCCGCGCAAAAGCCCGCGCCCGTTGGCGAAATTCGCCCAGACTTCGACCGTCCGATTGTTCGGATCGGCGGAACGGCTGATGAGCGTCACTTTGCCGCCCATTTTTTCGTCGGGCGCGCCGGTCGGAAAAACCGTCACCGCGTCGCCCTGTCGCAAATTCGCCACGACCGTATCGGCGAAATTCGCTTTGACGATGACTTCGCCGACGTTGGAAATCGTGACTAATTTCGCGCCCTGCGCGGCAAATTCGCCTTCAAACTGAAATTGATCGGTCACGACACCGGAAATCGGGGCGCGGACTTCCGCCAGATTGCGCTGCACGTCAATCGTATTAATTCTGTCCTGCGCCTGTTTGATTTTCGACTGCGCGATGGCTTGCGCGTTCGGATTAACCGCCGAGTTATTGAGTTTTGAATTTTCCTGAGCGAGCCCCAGAGCGTTGTCGGCGTTCTGCAACGCTAACTGCGATGCTTCGAGTTCCTTTAACGACAATCCGCCTTTGGTGTATAAATCCTTGCGCCGCTCGTAAGTCGCGCGGGCGTTGTCGGCGGTCGCTTTCGTGTCCGCCAAATCTTTCTGATTCTGCGCCGCCGCCTGCGGAATCGTCACTTTTTGCAGCGTCTGCTGATTCAGACGCGCTTCATCGAGCGCGGCACTCGCTTCGTTGCGCTGCGCCTGCAAATCCTGCGCGGCTAAAACCGCAATCACGTCGCCCTGCCGAACGTATTGATTTTTCAACAGCCGCATTTGTTTGATCTGCGCCGAAAGCGACGCGGAAACAGTCGAAGATTCGGCGGGCGCGACGTTGCCGATTGCCGTGTATTCTTTTGAAATTGATTGTTTTTCCGCCGTAGCGACTTTGACGCTGACGATTGTTTCGGTTTTGTCGGCAGTCGCCGCATCGGTCGTGCCGCCGCTCGCCTGTTTGTTGCGCTCATAGTAAAAATCGCCGAAAATTAAAATCAAACTTAACGCGACAATGCCGCCGATAATTAAAGCCTTTTGGCGAGGCGAAGCGGTTTCGTCGTCATCGTGATTTTCGCTTTCCGCTTCGGTCGCCGCGTCCGTTTCCACCTTCTCGCCGTCCGCGCTTTGCCGTTCTTCCCGATGCGTTTCAATATTCCCGGTATTGTTTTTGGTGTCTTCACTCATCTCGAATTATTAGTTTCAATCAAAAATCTCGCTTACCGTCCGATTGCCCGCAGCAGTCTCGAACGCGCCGTTTGATAATCGAAAATCGCCTGATATAAAGCCTGCCGCAGCGTCACCAAAGTATTGTTCGCGTCGGTCACTTCGGCAATCGTAGCCTCGCCCGAACGATACCGCGCCACAGATGCCGACACATTCATTTCCGCGTCGGTGATGCTCGCGCCGATTTGCCTGATGCGAACGGCGGCGGATTGCGCCTGCGTCCGCGCTGTATAAAACGCCTGCACGAATTGTTTCTCCGCCAGAGTGCGTGAATTCTGCGTCTGCTGAATCCGCAGACGCGCCTGCGTTTCGCGCGAACGGCTCGTTCCGTAATCGAAAATCGGCAACGTGACACCGATTTGCGCCGACGCGCCAGTGTGGTCGCGCAAATTCGGAAATCGCAGCGAATCGGAAACAAAACCGCCGTTCAAAGAATATGTCACCTGCGGTCGGCGGTCGGCGCGGGCGATGCGAATGTCCTGTTCCGCCGCTTTCGTGTCGGCTTCAAAATGCGCGAATTCGGGGCGCGATGTAATTAAAGTCTGCGTGTAATTTTCGATTTCTCCGGCGACCGGCATCTGCACCAGCAAATCTTCGGCGGCAATCGCCTGCGTAAAATCGTAACCGATCAAAACGCGCAGAGCGTCGCCGTTACCCGCTTCAAGAGCTTTCACCTGTTCGAGTTCGTTTAATCGTTGCGAAGTTTGCAGCCGCGCTCTGACCAGATCAACCGGCGCGACTTCGCCCGCGTCCAATTGCAGTTTGGTGTTGTCTTCAAAGTCTCGCGCCGCCTGCAAATTCATTTCCGCGCCGCGTCTCTGAACGGTTGAAAGCGCGAGATTATAATAAGCGTCCGTGACCGCCTGCACCAGATCGCGCCGCGCCACTTGGCTTCCGGCACGCGCCGATTCGACCAGCGATTTATTGCGCTTTAACGTCGCGCTCAACCTTCCCGAAGTGTCAATTTCGCCGCTTGCGGTCACTAAGCCCTGAAATTCGGTGATCGCGTTCGCGCCGATAAATGAATATGTGCGCTCGGTCACGATTGCCGGATTGACATCCACGATGCCGACTGTCGAAGTCCGCGAAAGCGAAGGTGTCGTGTAAATAAAATTCGGCGCGATGCCGAATTTCGGATAAAAGGCTTTGCGCGCCTGCTGCACGTCTTCCGCCGCGATTTGCTCGCCGATTTGCGAGCCGCGAAAAGCGGAAGCCTGATTTAACGCCAAATCCACGGCTTCGGCAATCGTCAGCGGTTTCGTCCGGTCGGTCTGCTCGCGCGCCAGCATTTGCGGGTCGGTGATTGGCGACGAAACAATTGTCGGCTGGCTGCCGCTCTCCTGCGCTTGAATAACCGCTGCGCCGCCGCTGATCGAAAAAAGCAAAAGCGACGCGCTCAAAAAACGTCTCATTTTCTCAAATTGCTGCTGATTCTTTCTCAAAAATTTCATTCTTAAAACGCATTGCTTTTCGCCTGTCTCGAGCGGCTTTCCGATTACTGACCGGACGCGCCCACCGAAGCGGACGCGCACAAGCTCAGAACGAATAATGCCGACATCGCCGCGCGGCGAATGAACGATTGGTTTTTCAACTTCATAAATTCTACTTCCTTTTTATTTTGAGCGACATTTCTGCCGCGAGTTTGACTCACAGTTTAATAACCCGATGATTAACAGAAGATTAACGGGAAATTCTTTATATCAGGCAGACGAAATCGGCGAAGCGTTATCGTTTCATTCTATTGAAATGATGATTGGAGTCAGCGAAACAAGCGGCGACCAGATCAATCGAGATGCCCGGCGCGAAACATTTTTTTAAACAGTCAGGGAGATTTATATTTTTGGAAAACTCTCTAATACGACGACGAAAACGCTGCCCGTTTCATCCGAAGAAACAAGTTCGATTCTGCCTTTGTGAAGTTCGGCGATCCATTGCGAGATAGCGAGTCCGAGTCCCGCGCCGCTCGTTAAACCTTCTTCGGCGCGGCTGCGGGCAAGGTCTGCGCGGTAAAATCGCTCGAAGATTTTGGTCTGTTCGTTCTCGGAAATGCCCGCGCCCGTATCTTTGATCGTCAGGCGATAATTTTCTGATTTTTTTTCCGCCGCAATCGAAACCGCGCCGCCGTTGCAGTTGTATTTGATGGCGTTGTCGAGCAGATTGATAAACAGGCGGCGCAGAAGCTGTTCGTCGCCGCGCATCGGCATTTCCTGATTGATTGAAAGATTCAATGAGACATCGCGTTTTTCCGCCAGTACGCGGACGGCGCGAGCGCAGTCGGCGACGATTTCATCGAGATAAACTTCCGCGAAATTCGTGCGAAATTGTCCGGCATCGGCTCTCGCTAAAGTGAATAAGTCTTCAACGATCTTGGTCAGGCGTTGGCTTTCGTCGTTGACGACGGCGAGCGATTCGCGCAGTTCGGCGATTGAGCGATTTTCTTTGGAAAGCGTCACTTCCGATTCGCCGCGCACGATGGCGAGCGGCGTTCGGAGTTCGTGCGAAGCGTCCGCCATAAATCGCCTTTGCTGTTCGGACGCGGCGGCAAGCTGCGCGAAAGCGTCTTCGAGACGCGCGAGCAAATCGTTGAAAATTCGCGCCAGATTGCCGAGTTCGTCTTTTTCGTTTTTGATCGGAAGTCTTTCGTGCAGATTAACCGCGCCGATGGTCGCGGCGCGACGGCTCATTTGGGCGACGGGCGCGAGACTTTTTCCGGCTAAAAAATAACCGCCCAAACCCGTCAAAAGCAGCGCGAACGGCACGGCGACGAAAAAGATTGACCGCAGACGATGCGAGAAATCCTGCTGGTCTTCGGTCGAATATAAAACGAACAATTGATATTTTTCCGCGCCCAAATCGAGCGGCACGGCGTAAACGCGAAATTTGACGCGGTTGAATTTGACGCTTCCATACGAACGGGCGGCGGATAGTTCAGCTTTTTGAAGAATGGCATCAAGATTCGCGTCGGGCGCAGTCGAAGCGACGCGGCGATAATCGGCGGCATAAACGACGAAAATATAATCGTGAAAACGCGATTCATCAATCGCCTCGCGGATGCCGCTTTCCGGCGAAGATTTTTCCGGCTCATCGGATTGCTCGGCAGCCAGCGCGGTTTGAAAATTTCGCGCCATTTCCGCCAGATTTTCGTCCGTTTCGTCAGTTAGAACCCGCACGACGAGAAAATACATCAGCCCGGCAAACACGATCAGCACCAGTGCCAGAATGCCGACATACCAAGCGGTCAATCTCAATCGGATGGAATTAAACATTTTCCTCTAAAACATAGCCCGCGCCGCGTTTCGTGTGAATCAGTTGAACGCTGAAACCCTCGTCCATTTTCGAGCGAAGCCGCCGAATGTAAACGTCAATCAAGTTGGAAAATGCGTCGAAATTTTCGTCCCAGACGTGTTCGGCGATGTCGCTGCGCCCCAGAACTTTGCCTTTTTCCCGCGCCAGATATTCGAGCAGCGCGTATTCCTTCTGAGTTAAAAAAATCTCGCGTCTGCCGCGCCGGACTTTTTGCGCCGCCGTGTCAATTTCCAAATCGCCGACGATGATTTTCGGCGGACGGATTTCCCCGCCGCGCCGCAGAAGAGCGCGCAGCCGCGCCAGCAGTTCGCGGAACTCGAAGGGCTTCGTCAAATAATCATCCGCGCCGAAATCGAGACCGGAAATTTTATCATCCACCGCGTCGCGCGCCGTCAGCATCAGAACCGGCGTTTTTATATTCCCGGCGCGCAGTTCGCGGCACACCGTAAAACCGTCTTTGACCGGCAGCATCACGTCGAGAATAATCGCGTCGTAGCTGTTAATTGAAGTCAGGTAAAGTCCCTGCCCGCCGTCGAGAGCGACATCCACGGCATACGAATTCTCCCGCAAGCCTTTACCAACAAAATTGGCGATGCGCTTATCATCTTCGACCAGTAAAATTCGCATATTGACGATAATCCGTTTTGATTATACGTTGGTTTTGACCTTTGGCTTTTCGTGCGATTGATAATAATCGCCGATATATCGCTTCATCCAAATTTGCCACCAGCCGATATGAAATGTTTTCGCTTCCGCCTTCGCCCGCTTCGCCGTCCAGCCGTCGTGAGCAATGCGATAAACGGCGATGACCGTTCCCGTGCGATCCGCACCGCGCTGACAGTGAACGAAAATCGGCTGATTGTCGGGCGCGTTCAGTAAACTCAAAATCCTCTTGATCTGCGAATCTTTCGGCGCGAACCAATTCGACAAAGGCACGTTGATAAATTTGATTCCGGCATTGTGCGCCCACGTTTCTTCGATAGTCGCTTTTTCATCGTCGCCACGCAAATAGACGATGGTTTTGACTCCGCGTTGAGCAAGTTCACCGATGCCTTTTTCGGTTGGTTGTGCGCCGCGGTAAAGATTTTCATTAACGCAGCCGAGATTTGGTAAATCTTTGCTCGCCGGACATTTATCTTCCTGTGCGGCGACGGAAAAACTGAACAGCAAGACTGTGAAAAATAAACAACAAATCGCTTTCAATTTCATAAAATGTTAGTCGGCAGCCGTGCTAAAATAAACTATCGCTTTTTATTTTCCGTAAACCAGAATCACGAAGCTGTTCGGGACAGTCGCCGGGCGCGGACGCGGGCGTTCTTTAGTCGGCGCGGGCGTTTCGCCGAACTCGGCGGTCGGCAGATAAAGTTTGTGCGTTATCCGGTCGAGCGTCATCGTTCGCGCGCCGCGCTGCGTCGTGATATTTTCGACGACGCTGAATTTATCTTTAGAATCTTCGCGGACGATGGTCAGTGTGCCTTCGCCGTTCGAGCTGAACGCGAGATTCTCTCCAGCGTCGAAAGATGCCGCGTCCGTGCCGTCGCCCGTCGGCAAATCGGCGACGACTTTGCCGTTCTCCGAGTTCATCACGATCATTTTTTTGTTGCTGCACACGATAAACAGACGTTTGTTTTTGCGGTCAATCGCCATTCCCGACGCTTCTTCGCCGGGCGCGATTGACCAGCGATTTTTCACCGTTAAAGTTTGCGAATCGAACTGAATGACTTCGGATTTGTCTTCGATATTGACGAATATTATTCCTTTGCCGCTCGTCGTCGCAAATTCCGGTTTGCCGCCGAGCGCAATCGTGCCGGCGACTTTGCCGGTTTCCGCTTCGATAGCGGTCGCATCGGAACTTCCGCCGTTAAAAGTGAAAACGCGCTTCGTCGCGGCATCGTAAATTATCGCGTCCGGGTTTTTGCCGACCTTCACCATGTCAAGCGTTTTCAGAGTCTTTAAATCGAAAATCGTCACCTGATTGTCGCGCCCGTCGCTAATGAAGCCGCGATTTAGGTCGGCGACGACGGCGATGCCGTGAACGCCGTTCGTGTTCGGAATCTCGCCAACGACCGTATCTTTGTCCGTGTCAATGACGACGACTTTCGTGGCGTGCGAAACGTATAAACGATGCGCGTCCGCATCGTCGAAAAGATAATCCCAGCCGCCTTCGCCGCCGACTTCGATTTTTTTGAGCAGATGATAACCGCTCGAAGGCTTTAAATTTTTCGGCGGAGTTTTTTGCGCGAAACAAAGTCTTGCGCCGGGAATGAAAATGAAGAGAAACGCGAAAATTTTGACTGCCGATTTTTTCATAATTTTAATGCTGGAACGATCACTACTGCGGTGATTCATAAAAAAAGATTTTTGCCTTTTGAATTTGAAGCCGGCTTAAAAACTAAACCGCAATCCAAATCTGACGCGGCGAATACCGCCGCTCTGACGACCGCCGCCGAAGCCGAAACCGCTGGCGAACGGTTGTGACTGGCGTTGATTGACGAAAATATCGCTGTCAGTGCTGTCACCGATATTCGGCTTGTCAATTTCATATAAATACAAGTCTGCAACTCTCAGGCGAAGTTATTTCTGCCTGGATCCAAAAATTACTGAAACAGGAAGCCTAACAGGTTCAATTCGCTATAATAACGGGTTAAAGATGAATAGAAGATTAACGAATAAGACGCTTGTTTGCGCCTCTGCCGGGATTTTTATAGTTGAGAAGAAGAATCAATTTGGCTGCCGATATACTGCGAGTCTGCCGTGTAAATGGTTGTTCAATTGTGATCGAGGGAGGAAGACAACAGAAAGCGACGTTGCGCGTATGATATTTTATCGGGTGAATCAAGAGCCGAAAACCGACAAAACCAAAGCAGGATGAAGGTTTTCCGAAATATCGTAATAACAACCCGCGCGCCGGAAACCGAGTTGCCCCAAAACTTATTCGCTTGATTCCCGAAGCGGCGCACGAACTCCTTTGAGGGGAGTATCTTTTTGAGCGTAGTATTGGGTGTGTCGGAACCGTTAAGGATTGGTTGACGCGCTCTTTGTCATAGGCTTTAGAAAAAAATCAAAATACGTTAACTTCATCCGATTTAATAAGCGCGAACCAGCAGTTGCCTAGTCCACCAGAAATTTGGAAGAAATTCTTGACGGAGAAAAAAACTTAAAACTGAAAAAGAAGAATCGGTACAATTGAGAGTTAAATTTGGCTTGAATATTTGAGAAAGAAGTTCAATTGAACGGAGAGCAAATTTACCTGCGCAAGATTAAAATCCCCGGCAACTAAAATCAATGCGCCTTGTTCATTTCATTTTTGAGACAAAGCGCGGCGATGATTAGGCTCCGCGATTTGTCTAATTGATTTGTAAAAATTACGGCACGAACGCATTCGGAGTCGGTTTGTCGCCACTTGCGCCGAATTGAATCTGCGTGAATCCGCTCGTTAAGCGTTGCAGATAGAATGAGCCGTTCGAGGGACGAAAGACGGCTAAATCGGTTTTCCCGTCGCCATCGTAATCGGCGGGCGCGATTAAATCGCCGCTCAAGCCGAAGCCGGAATAAGTAAAACCGGCGGAAGAATTATTCAGATACCAGTAACCGTTTGATGGGCGAAACACGCTCACATTGCTTTTACCGTCGCCGTCATAATTGAATCGCGGGCGAAGAATAAGATTGTTACTGTTCAAATCAAAAACATAAGCCGAGCCTTGAAAAGTGTTTGCTCCGATAGCATCATTGATAGCTCCGACAACCGCCGTCGTGCCGCTGATGGCGACGCTGCTGCCGAATTCATCGTTTGCCGCGCCGTCCGAAGCGGTCAGTTGCGCTTGCAGCGTCCACGCCGCGCCGTTTCGGACGAAAATGTATGTATACTAACGGTTTATATCGCACAGCTCTGGTTTTTTTTGATCGGCAACAAATCGAACGGAAGATTGATGTTTTTTAACGGGATTGGGAATTTAACCTTCCTTTTAAAATCGCTGATAAAGCTTGGATTTTATTGCTGAATTGACTGGAAAGAAACAATCATTGAGTGATTAGTTAGTGCAAGCGGGTAAATTCACAAATCGAACCCGATAAAACTCATAAGTGAAAACTTGCGCGGACGCAACCCGCTTGACTGAATCTAGTTGCACATTGGTCATCGGCGAAAACTCCAGAGTAGAGCGCGTTGATTTCTGACGCGCTGTCGCCGCTCCCCAATTTCGTCTGCGCCCAATCAATCATTTCGAGCGTTTTTAAAAAAAACGATTTTCGGCGTTTCGACAAATTTTCGCGCTTCTTCTGCCGTTTCATCTTCTGCCGGACGCTGCGTTTACATAGAAACAAAACCGGCGGGGAGATTTCCCCTGAGCAAAATCAAATCGACAAGTGTGGTCAGTTCGTCAACGCCAGTTTTCAATTCATCGTCCCAGCCGAACATTACCCAATCCATTTCTCCATTCACGCCCGCGATGAAAACGTCCACGGAAAATTTGCGTTTGTAATTTTCATTTTCTCAATTTTCCCTTCTCATTTTATTTCTGTAATTTCAAAACGAAGGACAATCGCGGAATTGGCGTGAGCGAAATTGCCGTTGCACATAATTAAAGCCTCTCTCGTTTATCGGGAGGCTTTTCAGGAAAGCCACTTAATGACCTCTTCCGCATTTTTGTCCGGCGGGAAAACCGGATAAAAAACTTTGACTATTCTCTTTTTATGAATGACGAATGTCAGCCGCTTGAGCAAAATCTCGCCTTCGACTTCAAAAATCGGAAGCCGCATCGCTTTTGTCAAACTGAGTTCCGCGTCGCTTAAAATCTCAAAAGGCAAATGCTCGCGTTTCACTAATTCCTGCTGATATTCGGTGGTCTGCGTGCTGAGTCCGAAAACTTCCGCGCCCAGGTTTTTTAATTCGCCGTAGAAATCTCGAAAGGCGCACGACTGCGGCGTGCAGCCGCGCGCGCCGGGAATTCGATTCCAAGCCGCGTAACCGTCCAAAGGCTCTTCGCCGGGTTTGCCCGTTCGCGGATAGCAATACACAACCGTTCTCTGCCAATCTGAAATTTCAGCCAAATTGATTATTCGATTGGCGGTTGACGGCAATTCGACCGGCGCGACACTCAAACCGAGCAGATGATCAGCCGCGCCGTCCTCAATCGGAACAGGCAAGTCTTCCGGCAATTCATAAAGATTAGCTCTCATCGTTCCTTTGTAGCATTCAGGATTTGAACCGTCAAACAATGAAAATTATGCAGAGGAAATGGTAAATTTGAGGGGCAGTCAGGACAGATTAAAAATACTCGTTTCCGCCTCATTTTTTCTTAAAATCGCGCGGCGGTTTGCCGAAGTGTTGTTTGAACGTTTTGCTGAAGGCGGCTTCGGACCCGTAGCCGACGCGGGCGGCGACTTCAGCGACGTTGAGCGGTTCGGTTCGCAGATAATTGAGAGCCAAATTCATTCGTCTTTTTTTCAGATAAGTAAGCGGCGGTTCGCCGACGAGACGCGTGAATTTGGCGGCGAACGGCGAGCGCGACATCCCGATTGAGGCGGCGATTTTGGCGACCGTCCAGTTGGCAGCGGGATTTTGGTGCAGTAAATTCAGGGCGCGGCTGATTTGCTGATCTTTAAGTGCCGCGAGCCAGCCGGTTTGATTTTCGCCGCCGGTTTCGACCCAGATGCGAATCGCCTGGACGAAGATGATTGCCGTCAGGCGGTTGATGATCGAAGCCGAACCCTGACGCGGATTTCTCGCTTCATAAGACAGAAGTTTGAGCGTCGGCGCGAGCCAGCGGCTGGCTTCATCCGTCTCGGCAGTGACGCGAACGACACGGGGCAGAGCGGAAATAAGAGTGTTTTCCGCCCGGTTGACGAATTGGAAAACGCCGCAGATAAAATTCGTCGCCGCGCCGTCGCCGCCGTATTTCAAATAGTGACGGTCATTGACCGTTTCCGCTGCGAATACATCGTCCAGGATCAGCGGATTGTCCTTTGAACCGTTGTAAATCGTGTGTTCCTCGCCGTGCGGAAGCAGAATCAGATCGCCGCCGGAAAGTTTTACCTTCTCGCCATCATTCGCAAATTCGACGATGCCTTCGCCGTTTTCGATGACGTAAAAATAAATTAATTTCTGTTCGTCTTTTTTCGTCGCCCACGGTGCCTTCATATCGCTGACGCAGAAAATCTTCCCTTCGATGCGGAGCGTGTCCAAAACGTCGGTCAGCGCATCGTCGCTTTCGTTGTGATAATCGATATTCATAATTTTTTAAGGACGAACAGGCAGGAAATCAGGACTTTTAATCGTTCACGATCCCATATTTAAAGTGTAATGTAATACTTAAATGATGAAAAAACAAATTCCACTTCTATTTGCGTTCACAAAAAAATTGAAAAATAAATTGTTGAGGATTTATCAAATGAGAAAATTAAGCAAAATAGGTGGTTCATTTATTCTGGTCGTGGCTGCCCTTGCTTTGGAGGGTTGCGCCGACAGCAATAAACAGGAGTAAAAAAATGAAAATCGGAATCATCGGCAGCGGCAATATGGGCAGAACTTTGGGAACGCGCTGGGCGGAAGCGGGACACGAAGTTTTCTTCGGCGCGAAGACGGCGGACGAAGGAGAATCGGTCGCTCGATTTGCCGAACACGGCAGTCAGGGCGGCGACGGAAAATCAGCCGCCGAATTCGGCGATGTTCTGCTTTACTGCCTGCGCGATGTGCCTTCAAAAGTCGGTCTGGCGAAAGAATTGTTCGCGGGCAAAATCGTCATTGACTTAAACAACAGCGAAGTTCCGGCGGATTATAATTTTCCGCCGATTGAAAAATCGAAAGCCGAAACGCTGGCAAAAGACATTCCCGAAGCCCGCGTCGTCAAAGCTTTTAATACGATGGCGCAGGAAGTTTACGAGCATCCGGCGACGACTTTCCGGCAGCACGAAGTGTCAGCTTTCGTCTGCGGCGACGAGGCGGACGCGAAAAAATCCGTGATGAAACTGGCAGAAGAATTGGGACTTGTGCCGGTTGACTGCGGCGATTTGAAAAAAGCGCGGCTGCTCGAAAGTTTGGCGGATTTCACGCGCCTTTTGATCGGCGGCGCGAATCTCGGCTCGATGATGACGCTCTCGGTGCAGATTTTGCCCGAACCGGAGAACCCGCGTCTCGGCGGACGAAAACCGTCGAACTATAAATAGTCGGTCTATGTCGCCAAACACAAAAGTCTCGGTTCACTTAACGGCGAGACGATTGCGGAATGAAGCCTTTGACGATTGCCTCGGTGAATTCGGCGGCGATATTTCCGCCCGCGTCCATTTCGGGATCGAAAATTCCGACGTGCATTCCGGCGACTGCATCTGTTTTCAACAGCAGGTCAAGCGTTTGACTGAACTCTTCGTAGCTCAAACCGTCCGGCTGACGCGAATCAACCGCCGGCATAATTTCATCGTTCAAAACGTCGGCATCAACGTGAATCCAAAATCCATCGAGATCGTTTTTCCGCAAACTTGCTAAACCTTCGCCGATAGTTTTTTCGATACCTCGTTCACTGATTTGGTGAAGATTAAAAGTCGTCATTTTCGTTTCCGAGAGCGGCGGCATTTTCAGCTTTAAGGCTTCTTCCAGATCACGAAAGCCGAACACGACGACATCTTCTTCCCGCACCAGCGGCTTTTCGCCGCCGATGTTCGACAAAATATCGTTGCCGTGTCCGGTCGCCAAAGCCAAATCCATTCCTGCAACGCCGCTGTCGGTCGCGGGCGACGGCTGGTAAAAGTCCGAATGCCCGTCGAGAAAAAACAAACCGTAACGACCGAGGCGTTTGAGAGCCAGCATATTTCCGAGCAGAATGCTGCAATCGCCGCCGAGGACGAGTGGAAAGTTCCCGGCTTTGATAACCGTTTCGACTTCGTGCGCCAATCCTAACGAAAACTCTCGAATCTGCTGCGGGTTGAGAATAAAATTTTCAGTGTCGCGCGTTCGGTTATATTCGGGAACGGAAATCGCGCAGCAGAATTCCGCGTCGAGTTTTTCGAGCAGACCGTTTTTCAGCAACGCTTCGGGCATTCCGGTCACGCCCGACAAAGTGCCGTCGGGATTCGGGCGCAAACCGAGATTGGAAGGCGCGCTGATGATTGAAATCTTTTTCATACGCGGAAGATTATCACAATTTGTTCGTCGTGATCAGCAGTTGGCGAACACATTTGCCGGTTGCAAAGTGTTGCGTTTTTTGGTCGGAAAGTCGCTCATTCGCTCGCGGTCTTGGACAACTTTCCGTTCAAATTCACTGTCACTAGCGGAGGCTCGTTCCCGCGAGTCCGCTGATTTCAGCCGGTTCGCGGACGATTTTCGGCGTGATGTTGGGAGTTCCGAGAACATATTCGGCGATTTCATCCTTGCGCGCAAACCAGACGTTTTGATGACTTTTCGCGTAAACGAGAAATCTTTCAAAAGCGCGAATCCGCGAAGCGTGCGCGTAGCGGTCGTGCAGGCTGACGACCATCATCCGCCGCCGATGCGCGCCTTCTTCATACAACTGGTCAAATTCATCTTTCAGCTGCTGTTCGTAACTCTGCGGCGAAAAACCTTTGAATTCGTAGGACACGATGTCGTTCAGATGCGCCGTGTATGGCATCGTGACGAACAATTTGCCGCCGATGTCCTGAATGTATGGCTCGTCGCGGCTCAGATCGTTGTTGTGATAAATGAAACCGAGTTCTTGCAGCAGTTCGAGCGTCCGCACGCTGCCGCGCATCCAGTAGCAGTCGTAGCCGGCGGGACGTTTCCCCGTGATGCGACGGACGCTTTCGAGACTGCTTTCGATCCACGCTTTTTCTTCCGTTCGCGGCAGTTGGTATTGCCAGTCCCAACGCTTGCCGTGCGCGGCGCATTCGTGTCCGCGCCGGAAAATTTCACCAGCCAGTTCGGGATTTTTATCAATCGCTTCGCCGACCATAAAAGAGGTGACTTTGATGCCGTGTTTGTCGAATAAATCGAGCATTCGCGGAATGCCTTCCTGAATGCCGTAATCGAAAAAGCTGTTCGTCGGCAGATCGGGAAAGCCCGGTTTGATCGGATCGGGAATCAGCCCGGACGCGCCGGAGATCGGCTGACCGCCGGCTTCAAACTGCATCGAAACGGTGATGCACAAACGCGCCCCGTTTTTCCAAAATTCCTGTTTGTTCGGTGTGTTCATATTTGTTTTGTTGGTCTGTCGGCTATTTTGAATTTGTCCCGCCGCCGTCATTTTTTGAATGGCGAGAACGCCGCCCGCTGCCGCGCTTTTTTTTGATAAATGTTCGACGGGAAATTAAATTGATCGTCTTTCGATTCGGCATTTAACGACTCTAACAGTTGCCGCGCCGCCTCTTCCAGACTCTCGTGATACCGGTATCAAAACCACCTGTCACGAAGCGGCGCAAATGTTTTATAATCGAATTTTGAGAGAGAATTTATGGACGAAGCGACGCGCCGCCGCGAACTGGCGGATTTCCTGAAAACGAAGCGAGCCAGCATTTCCGCCGCCGATGCGGGTTTTTACACCAATTCGAGACGGCGCACGCCCGGACTCAGGCGCGAAGAAGTCGCCGAACTCGCCGACATCGGCATCACTTGGTATACGTGGCTCGAACAGTCGCGGGAAATCAGAGTCTCCGCGCAGGTGATTGAAAAAATCGCTTTCGCGCTCAAACTCACGACGACGGAAAAACGCTATCTGTTCGCGCTCGCCGGACAGCCGCTCGCCGAAGACATCGAGCAGAAAGAAACCGTCGAATCCGCGCTTCAATGCTTGCTCGACGATCTCGAAACGAGTCCGGCGTTCGTGACCGGACGTTTATGGCACATTCTCGCGTGGAATCAGGCTGCCGCCGCACTCTTCGGCAACTTCGGTAAATTGCCGAAAAACGAGCGCAATCTTCTGCGTTTCGCGTTTGCTAATCAATCCGCCCGCGATTTGTATATTGATTGGGATGACTTCGCCCGCACCGTTCTCGCCCGCTTTCGCCGCGCCTGCGGCAGTCATTATCAATTCGATGCGGAAGCCGTGCAGTTGATCGAAACGCTTAAGCGCGACAGTTCCGATTTTGAAGAATTCTGGCAGCGGCACGACGTTACAGCGGCGATTTTGCACAACCGCCGCGAATTCGATCATCCGACTGCCGGGCATTTGGTGATGGAAGAAACCGGTTTTCAAATCGGCGATTCGCCGGACTTTCAACTGACCGTTTACACGCCCGTTCGAGGTTTGAAGGTACGCGCTAAAATCCTGAAATTAATCGAAACTTGAAGGGCAAATCGTATTTCTTTTATCACAACGGCGCGCTCAAAGACGGCGGCAGTCATCGGCGTTCGGTGTGCGTGGATTATCTCTTTTACAATGCGGACGGCACGCTGAAGCGCGTCCAGATGACGACGGAAGGCGTGAGCGAGGCGAGAGATAAAATTTCTGATGAACGGTAAAAATTCACTGAAAAAGATTCTTTTCTATATTTAGAAAGGACAATTTCAAATCTCATTTAAAATCAAAATTTGTTCAGCGTTGCCGTAAATTTCGTAACGCGTTTCAAATTCGCTGACCAGAGCTTATTGTAATTTTTATTTTATTTGACCTCTGCGTATTTTTCGATCATCTCCGCCATCGCTTCGGGCTGCTCGTCGAACAAATAATGACGGGCGTTTTTGACGATTTCCGTCTGCACGTTCCGGCAGCCTTTTGCTCGTAAAGATTCGGCAATTCGCGGCATCATCGCGCCGAACGATTCTTCGCCGCCGACTAAAACCAGCGGCAAATCGAGTGGCGAATTTTGCGCCTGATTGAACTTTTCGTTTTCCGGGAAGGCGCGGTAAATGTCGAAACCCGAACGAAGTTGAGCGGCGGATTTGTATGAGTTGACGTAGTGCGCGGACTCTTGTCTGGTCAGTTTGGTTTTAATAATATCGAAAAAATACTGAAAATAAATCGCCTGTCTGCCCATCACCAATTCTTCCGGCAATTTCGGCACCTGATGAAAATTTGTGTGCCAGGATTTCGGATTTGATACTACTTCGTTCCAAGGCTCGATGCCCGGCAAAGGGACTTCGAGAACCATCACGCCGCGCGTCTTTTCGGGAAACTGGCGGGCGAAAGCATACGCGACGATGCCGCCCAAATCGTGACCGGCGACGTAATAATTTTCGAGTTTCAATTTTTCGGCAAGCCGTTCGACATCCTTCGCCAGATTCGCCGCGTCGTAGCCGCCAACCGTCGCTTTTGAACCGCCGATGCCGCGCAGATCGACGGCGACGACCGTAAATTTTTCGGCGAGACGCGGCATCACCTTTTGAAATTCCGACCAGTCCTCCGGGAATCCGTGAATCAAAATCACCGCCGGACCCGCGCCGCCGCGCACGTAATGAATCCTCGTGCCGTTGACTTCAGCATAATTTGAAGTGAAATTTTTGCCGAGTTTGGCAACTGCCGGATCAATGGTTTGTCTCACTGTTTTTTGAGCCGCCGCCGCTCCGTGCAGGAAAAAAACTGAAAGAATTATGCTTGTTAAAATATTTATTTTCACTATTTTCTTCATAGTTTTAGAATCGCCAATTATTTTCAGTCGGCAGCGGAAGTATCGAGCGCAGGCGATAATCGCGCCGGCAAATTTCTCCCCGAAGCAGAAACTCGATTATAACCGAAAGAATGATTGAAGAGTGTGCAGCGGTAGATTTTATCAAGAGTCGAATAAAGCTCATCTCCATAAATCTTTCGCGCCATTCGTGTTTGGAAAAAGGATTTTGTGCTGACTCCCGACCCAGGTAAATTTTGCGATCTGGCGGCGATAATGAAGGAAGACGCTGAGGATGAAAAAAACAATTCCAAGCGCGGCGCAGACAACGAGCAGCAAACCGAACGCGAACTTTAACGCCAGTCCCGCGAATACGCCGACGAGAATGCTGTTAATCACGCCGACCATTCCCGAACCCGTCAAAAAGAATTGCCAGATGTGCGGTCGCTGTCCGATTGACTGCATCACGCCCGGCGTGTCGTCATAAACCGATTCGATAAAATAACGGCGCATTTCGGGCGCAATCTCGGCGTAATAATGCCGGATGCGGTTCGTTTCGGCGGCATACATCCAATCTTCGAGCGCGATCTGCAAAACCCTGTCGAACGTGACGAAACCCAAAAAGAATAACGAGGGAAACAGAACTAACCCGAACACGTAAAAGCCTTCGTTCATTCCCGCGACCTGTCCGATGAAGGCAAGCGCGACGACCGCGCTCGACACCGCGCCGATGTAAAGCTGAATCCGCCCGTTCGATTCGGCAACCGTCGCCCCGCGCATCGTTTGTAGAGTGAAATGTTCGGTTGTCATAAACTGTAAAATTTGATCCTGCGTCGCTTTTTCACGTTTTTCCGTCATTCTTAAATCTCCTATACGTTTTCTTTTAGGGTCTATGGTAGTTAAATAATTCTGAAATTGAGTTAAACTTTTTCATTCAGAACGTTTACGTTGACAAAATGCGCTTCCAAATTTCGAGCTTAATATTGTATTCAAGTAAGTTTTCTTAACAATGGTTTTTATTGAAGAAAAATAGAAATCTTCGGCAATAAAAGACGCTTTTTGATTAGCTTAACTACCATAGACCTGATTATTAATATCGAACAAAATTAAGTCTGAAAATTTTGCTTCGCCGAGTCGCCGGTATTCACGTAGAGCGGCGGAGATTGCTTCGCGGGTGACAATGATCTTTAACATTCCGCAGAATGACGCGCTCGCGGCAGTCGCGCCGAACACGCCCGACAGCGCGAAACTCTGGAGCGGTTTTTTCGATTCCTGGATGTTTTGGAATCACGTTCGCACACTCGGCGCGCTTGCCTCGACGACGGCATTTGTTATTTCGCTCATTCTTTGAAACTGAAACAGGACTGAGAGAATATTCAAATTTTACAAATTATCAGGTTTTACGAGTTAACAAATTAAACGGAGAAAAATATGAGATTAGCAATTTTACGGAGCGACCGGCGGCACGGGGCGCAAACTGGTCGAACAGGCTCTTGAGCAGGGACACGTCGTCACGGCGTTGGCGCGAAATCCGGCAAAACTGGATATTAAATACGACCACTTAAAAATCGTCGAAGGCGACGTCATGAATTACGAAGCGGTCGAGCAAATGATCAAAGATCAGGATGTCGTGCTGTCGGCAATCGGCGCGCCGGCAACGAGCAAAAGTCCCGTTCGTTCGGAAGGAACGCGCAATATTATCCGCGCGATGGAAGCGGCAAATATTTGCCGTTTTATTTCGCTTTCGACCATCGGAGTCGGCGACAGCCGCGAGATGCTGCCGTTTCTTTATAAATATATTCTCGTCCCGCTGTTTCTGCGCCGCGCTTTTGACGACCACGAAATTCAGGAAACGCTGGTTAGAAAAAGCTCTCTCGACTGGATCATCGTCCGCCCGGCGGCACTAACCGATGGCAACTTCAATGGCACATATCAAACCGGATTTCCGGTGACGGAAAAGAATCTCGAATTCAAAATATCCCGCGCCGATGTCACCGATTTTATGCTCAAAAAGCTGACGAATGATCTTTATATACGGAAAATGCCGGAGCTGTCATATTAATTTTGAGAATCGAATCAGATAAATGATTGTCCCTCCGAATTTATTCCGGCGAAATTCATAACGATGAACGTATGAATTTGCGGCAATGAGATAGTTTCAAAAATATTTATTTTAATTGTCCGAGTAGATGATGGAACGGATTTCAGATATTTGAAAACTACAAGTCAGAATGGCTATACGAAGGCATTCTCTTGAGATTTGCGGAAAAAGATTGTTGCTGGTTACGATGCATGCGGTTGTTTCAGCTTCGCCGATGTTATATCGGGAAGAACGTATGTTCTTTCTGCCAGCAGCAAGCGCTATTCGTTTACTCCGTCGTCTCTGCTGATAAATGTAGATGAAGACGTATCGAATCTGAGCTTCATCGGCAGGTAGCAAACGCCGCTCTCGATTTAAAAATTACGACTCGAAATATACGAGAATTGATAATCTAAAGATTTATTTAATGACTATCAATTCATTTATTTCAAGTCGTAAAAATTTTAATCCCTGAATTTTTAAGGTAAAAAAGGACTATTAAAATATTTCTTCGACAGTTGAATTTTCAAACTGTGATGCCTTTCTCGCCCTCCACTTTCCCAACCGCGCCGGCGACGACAAAACGCAGTATTTCTTTTACGAAGCAGTACGAAGCAGACAGAAAAAACACTTCTATTAAAAAGTTTAATAGAAAGCTTCACACTCATTTTCATTACGTCCTCAAGCAGAAACGACGCGTTGCGGATTACGGCGTAAAACGCATCCGCGCCATTCTCGTCGAATCAATCGAGGATCGTTGGACGAATGAGTTGCGGCTGCGCGCCCGGCATCCGATCGTCGCCGGTAAAAAGCCGTCTCCCCTATTTTGGTTTACGACTTCGGACGTGATTTTTGGAAAGAAAATGACGGTAAAAGTCAACGGCGCGAAAAAATGAATGCGAACATGCCGATTACTGTTGCGAGCGGTTTGTCAGTTAACGAAATTTACGATTTGAACGTCACGCCTTTTCGCCGAAGCCTTTTCACGGCGGAAAATTTGCGCCGACTTTAATTAGACTCGGAAGCCAATTTTTGCATACTGTAAATAGCAAGTCTCTTTTTGAAAAAATATGACGGAAATCAACCAATCCGACAAAAATATCAAACATCAAGATTTTGAATTTCTGTTGCGCGAGCGCGAGCGTTTTTTGCGGACTTTAATCGGCAATTTGCCCGGCGTGGTTTATCGTTGCCGGACGGACGATAAATTTTCGAGCGAATTTATCAGCGACGGCTGTTTGAATTTGACGGGCTACACGGCTGATGAACTAACGCGCGAAAAAACGGTGAATTGGGACGCGATTATTCACGTAGATGACCGCGAGCAAGTGCGTGCGGAAATTAAGCGGCTGATGAACGATGACGAAGCGCGGAATAAACCGCCGCTCGAAGTGGTGTACCGCATCGTCAATCGAAACGGCGAGCTGAAACACGTCCGCGACCGCTTCCGGTTTATAAACGATGCCGCGGGTAACGTCGTCGCGCTCGAAGGATTTATCGCCGACATCACCCGGCAAACCCGCGCCGACGAATTAGTCCGCGAATCCGAAGCGCGTTATCGCCTGCTCGCCGAAAACGTGTCCGATCTGGTTTGCCTGCACGACCTCGAAGGCGTTTATTTTTACGCTTCGCCGTCGTCGCTCGAACTGCTCGGTTACGCGCCGGAAGATCTCGTCGGAAAATCTTTGTATGATTTTATGCACGAAGAAGAAATTCCGTGCGTCCGCGACGATACGCACGCCAAAATCCTGAAGGGCGCGGACGATTTGACCGTTACTTACCGAATGCGCCGTCAAAGCGGCGAGTATATCTGGCTCGAATCAATGTGGCAGACGGTGAAAGATAAAAACGGGCGCGTCGTGCAAATGCTGACGGTTTCGCGCGATATTACGACGCGCAAACAAATCGAAACCGAACACGCCGCCGCGCAGGAAGAAATCGCCCGGCTTTTTATGAGCGAACAAAACGCGCACGCGCAAGCCAGAGCCGCGCGGCTCGAAGCCGAACGCGCCAATCGCGCCAAAGACGAATTTCTGCAATTGATTTCGCACGAATTTCGCACGCCGCTGACGACGATTAAAATGCTTGCCCGAATGATGCAGAGCGGCGGCGAATCGGCGGAAGAAAAACAGGAATACCTCGAAACGATCACCGCCGAATGCGACCGCCAGATTGATATGATTCTCAATCTGCTCGATGTGGCGCGGATTGAGGAAGACTCGATTGATTTACGCCGCGAGCGCGTGGATGTCAATCGTTTGCTGCGCTCGTGCGAAAAAATCGAACGATTCGCCGCCGATGCCCGCGAGCAAAAATTCAGCGTCGCCTACGACGAAACTCTGCCGGTCGCCAGGGGCGATGAAAAAGCGACTCGCCGCGCTCTGTGTTCGATCATCGAAAACGCCATTAAATATACTCCTATCGGCGGCGCGATCAGCATTTCGGCGAAATACGTTTCCGCCGTCGAAGCGGGCGCGAACGAATCGGAAATTGAAACGGCGGGCGAAATTGCCATCGGCATTAAAGATACGGGACGCGGCATTCACGCCGAAGACATTCCGCTTCTTTTCCAGAAATTTTATCGCGGAACGAAGTTCGTGCCGCACGACCAGACGACCGACGGCACGCCGGACGATGCGGGCGGACGCGCCGAAACGCCGGGTGTCGGTTTGGGTTTGTATCTGGCGAGACGTTTGATAAACGAACTCGGCGGGCGCGTCGCGGTCGAATCCGAAGTCGGGCGCGGCAGTCTTTTTACGGTTTATCTCGCCGTCTGGAACGATGCGATTGACGAAGTTGATTTGATTGACGAATACGAATTTGACGAAGGAGAAGCGAAGTGAAAAAACGTCTGCTGATCGTCGAAGACAACGCTCGCCTTTTGCGCGTGATCGCCGTTTTTCTGGAAAAATCCGGCTTTCAAACGATGACTGCCCGCGACGGCGCGGACGCGCTTCTAAAACTCGCCGAGATCATTCCCGATTTGATCGTCAGCGATATTATGATGCCCGGCACGGACGGTTTCACGCTCGCCGCCGCCGTGCGCTCGAATCCGCGCACGGATTTGATTCCGATTGTTTTTTTGACTGCCAAAGAACGCCGCGAAGACCGCATCAACGGCTTTCGCGCCGGCGTTGACGCATATCTCGTCAAACCGTTCGAGCCGGAGGAACTCGTCGCCGTCATCGAAAATATTCTGAACCGTGTTTCGCGCACGCACGGACGCATTGCCCGCTCCGCCGCGCCGCCGATTGACGCGCCGAAAAATCAATCGGACGAAACGGATAAATCGCCGGCATCATCGTTTTCCGGTTTGACCGAAGCCGAAGGGCGCGTCGCGTCGCTCGTCGCCAAATCTCTGAGCAACAAGGAAATCGCGGCGCAGCTCAACGTCAGCGTCCGCACCGTCGAAATGCACGTTTCGCGTATTCTCGCCAAAAAAAGTTTCTCTAACCGCGTCGAAATTGCCCGTTATATTATCGAGCGCGATGCCGCCAAATAAATTTCTCGAAAATTTTCGATTTCCGACGGACAAGAATTAATAGCAAGTGCCTAAAAATTACAAAAGCCGGTTCGTTTTAATAAGTTAACGATTTTTTTTTCACGTTTTTGAGAGACTCGATTTTTCTTTTCCCGCTTTCCAAATACAGCGAAATTACTTATGCCGCGTTAGTGATAATACGGTTTTCGCCCCTGCCGAAAAAACATATCGTTAAATCACAGAAATTATTTTGGCGCGAATTAAACAGTTGGTTATCCGTGTGCGAAGAAAAAAGTTATGGACGAAACGAAAGCGGCATTTTATATAGTTGACGAAAAAGGCGTGCGCGGAACGCTTGATTTAACGGTTGTGCCGCCGCAGGGCAGCGAATCGAAGCTGGTTCTCGTGCGGTTTGATGACGGCTCGCAGGTGTTCGCCGATGCCGGAGTATTTGTCGAACGCGACGACCACGAATTCAAATTCCCAGGCAGTTTCGCCGAGTTGATCGAAGCAAATCAAGCGACGCAATACGGCGCGGCGGATTTCGGCGCGGCGGCGCAAATCGTGGTTCCGCTGCTCGAAGAACAATTGAAAATCGCTCGCCGAAAAGTTTTGACCGGCGGCGTGCGCGTTCATAAAACCGTGCGGGAACGAATCGAAACAATTGACGAACCGACTTTGCGCGAAGAAGTCGAATTCGAGCGCGTGCCGGTTAATCAATTCGTCGCCGCGCCGCCGGAAATCAGGCGCGAAGGCGACGTGATGATCGTGCCTTTGCTCGAAGAAGTTTTGGTGATTGAAAAGAAGCTGGTGCTGCGCGAAGAAATCAGAATCAAAACGCGCCGCGACACGCTTCGCCATCCGCAGGAATTTGTTTTGCGCCGCGAAGAAGCGACGCTCGAACAAATCGAACCGGACGCGGGCGGCGAGCGAATCAACGCTTCGTCCGGCGCGTTCGATAAACAAAAAAGCGGCGAATAATTTTTCGCCGTTCGGTTAAATAAAACAGAACAAAAGGGAGAAATAAACATTATGGCAACGACACTTGTAGGAATTTTCGACGACTACGCGGCGGCGCAGAAAGCCGTTCAGCAGTTATCGCAGGCGGGCATTAAACAGGGCGATATTTCCATCGCCAGAAACGACGGCGGCAAAGGTTATGAAACTTACGGCGGCGCGAATTCGACGGATTATACGACCGGAAATTCAATCGGCGATAAAATCTCGAATTTTTTCGACGGAATTTTCGGCACTGACATCAACGACGACGAGCGCGGCGTTTATGCGGAATCGGTCAGACGCGGCAGTGCGATTGTCACCGTTAAAACCGGCGATGCGCTGACCGAACGCGCGGCGGACATTCTGAACGATGCCGGCGCGGTGGACGTTGATCGCCGCCAAGCGCAGTATCGCGCTTCGGGTTATCAAAAATTCGACCAAAAAGCTCCGCTTTATACGGCGGATCAGACGCAAACCGAAATGAAAAATTACGGCGGCAAAGACGAAATCGCGCTGCCGGTAATCGAAGAACAACTCAACGTCGGCAAGCGCGTCGTTCAGCGCGGCGGCGTGCGTGTTCACACGAGCGTTTCGGAAAAAGACGTTTCGGAAACGATTAATTTGCGCGAGGAAAACGTGACGGTTGACCGCCGTCCGGTGGACCGCGCGGCGAGCGACGCGGATTTCGATTCGGTCAAAGAAGGCACTTTTAATGTCACGACCAAAGCGGAAGTTCCGGTCGTTTCCAAAGAAGCCCGCGTCGTTGAAGAAGTCGTCGTCGGCAAAAACGTTACCGAACGCGAGCAGACGATCAACGAAACGGTTAAACGCACGGATGTCGAAGTCGAGCAAACCGACGCGCAAACGAAAAAAGCGAAAAATTAATCGCCCTAGACAAGGTTCGCGCCGTTTTTCGAAACGAGGCGGCGCGAGCCGAACTTATAAAAAATCGCCGAAGCAGTTTTTCGATCATTAAGAATTGAAAAAGAGCGCGGCGCGTCAATTCAAAAAAGGAGATGAAAATAAAATGGCTGAAATTCCCGTAGAACGAAAAACCGGCGGAGCGTTTCCGTGGTGGCTGATTCCGCTGATTTTACTTTTGCTATTGTTGCCGCTGCTTTATTTTTGCGGCAGAAACACGGCGGTTATTGATAACACGAACGGCAACACAAATCGTTCGGTGGTTACGACCAACGCGAACAATGCGGTCGCCAATCTGCGAAACGCGGATAATACCGCCGTCGTCGTCAACAACAACGGCAGCGGCGCGGCTTTCAACGAAGAGGAAAGAATCCGGGCGGCGAACGAGCGGGCGCGGCTGGCGATGGAAAAGTATTATCCGAACGGCACGCCGCAGCAAGTCATTGAAGCGTTAAATCTTTCGGTGATTAATTTTGCCTCCGGCAGCGCGGACATTCCCGAAGGCAGCAAAGCTCTGCTCAAACAGGCGGCGGAACAACTGAAAAAATCGCCGGCGGATACGCGCGTCGAAATCGACGGACACACCGACAGCGACGGCGATACGCAGCCGAATCAGGTTTTGTCCGAGCGACGCGCCGCTTCGGTCAAGGCGGAACTCGTGCGCAACGGCGTTCCGGCGGCGATGCTTTCGACCAGAGGTTTTGGCGAAACACAGCCGAAATCCTCGAACGACACACCCGAAGGAAAATTTGAAAATCGCCGCATCGAGTATAAAGTGGCGACGAGCGACACGACCGCTGAAAAGGTCGCTCCGGACGGCAACAAACGATAAATAAATATTATAAAAGTCAGTTCAAAAAAGGAGATTGTTATGGCAGTTGTTTATTATACACAGCAAAACGAATACGATCTGGTCAATAGCGGTCAGGACTGCATCGGCTGGACGGTAGTTGATCAGGCGGGCAGCAAAATCGGCGAAGTTACCGAAATGCTGATTAATACCGATACGGAAATGGTTGATTCGATTTTGATCGACCGCAAAAAACGTATCGCGGCGCAGGATTTCGCGCTCAGCGACGAGCGTGTTGTCGTCCGCGGAATTATGCACGATGGCGAGCTTGAAATGAGCGACGCAACGGACACAGCGGCAAATCAAACTCACGATCAACCGCTCGCAAGACAGACCGAGGAGGCGAAAAACGTCGCCGGATTAACCAGAGCGGCGAATGACGGCGAGACCGTTATTCCGATTATCGAAGAACAGCTTCGGCTCGGCAAACGCGCGGTCGAAAGCGGCACGACGCAGGTCCGCACGAGCGTTTCGGAAGTTCCGGTCGAAGAATCGGTGACTTTACGCGAGGAAAACGTGACGGTCGAACGCCGTCCGGTTGACCGCGCGGTCGAAAACGCTCCGGCGGCTTTTAAGGAAGGCACGTTTGAAGTCACTGAAATGGCGGAAGTTCCGGTCATATCCAAAGAAGCGCGCGTCGTCGAAGAAGTCGTCATCGGCAAAAACGTCACCGAACATCAGGAAACCGTCAGCGAAACGGTCAAACGCACCGAAGTTGACGTTGACGAAACAAATCGGACGCACACCGATAATCGTTAACCGGCTGACAATTTCGGGCGCGGGATAATTTCGTCAAAAACGCGAGGTTTTACCGAATCGAATAAAACTTCGCTCCTGTCTTCAAACCGACGAAGCGATTTCGCGCCCGATTCGTTATGAAAAATTTTACGTTAGTTTATTAAAAATTTATCGAAATCCGCCGGAAAAAAGCGGGCGAATCAAATATAAAAATCATTTAAGGAGAATAAAAAAATGCAGACACAACCAGTAGTTACCGGCTTCCGCGACACGAGCGAAGCGATTTATTATTCGCTGACCGGAGCTTTAATGCGCTTCGTCGGATTTTTGCCCGCGCTGATCGGCGCGCTGATCGTGCTGATCGCCGGCTGGCTCATTTCCGGTTTGCTCGCCAATTTGATTGAGCGCGGTTTGAAAGCCGTCGGTTTTGAACGCGCCGTCGAGCATTCGGGGATCGGCGATTTCATTCGTCGTTCCGGAACAAAAATGACGACTTCCGGCATCATTGCGATGCTCGTCAAATACTTTATTTTCCTGATTTTCGTGCAAGCCGCCGCCAATATTATCGGCATTCCGCAGCTCACCGAAATCATCAATCGCATTATTTTGTATATTCCGAACGTGATTATTGCCATGGCGATTATCATCATCGGCACTTTGATCGCGCGGTTTCTGTCGGGTTTGGTACGCTCGAGCGTCTCCGAACTCGGTGTCGGCAGCCCGAATCTGCTGGCGACTCTGACGCAGTACATCGTCATCGGTTTTTCCGTCATTGCCGCCATTGACCAGCTCGGCATCGCCGCAACTTTAATCAACACTCTGCTCATCGGTTTAATCGGCTCAGTCGCGCTCGCCGTCGGGTTATCCTTTGGATTAGGCGGACGCGAGGTTGCCGCGCAGATCACGCAAAAATGGTATGACGGCAGCCAAACGCTCGCCAACGCCGCCCGCCAACGCGCCAACCTGCCGAATCGCGGCGCGAACCAACCCGCTGATGCCCGGCTGACCGAAAACTAATCCGCCTCCAAATTCTCTATTTGAAAAAGTCCGATTTTACAGTCGGACTTTTTTTCGGATAGTCAGAGAATCCATCAAATCAGACATAACAATTGATTTTTCAATTCGTCAACCTGTTCATTTGCAAGTGTCAAATTCGATTTTGGGGAAATTTTCGGCACAGCCCTAATTTTATAAAATTGAAAAGGAAGCTAAAAACGAAAAGCTACAAGCGTGAAAACCTGCAACTTTTTGAAAACTTTTGTTTTTCTAGTTATCCAACTCCTGCTTGTTGTCTCCAACCGTTTCTTTTGCCGCTTCGCTTTTATTGTTCGACAGTTTTTCTCCGACGGCGTTGACGACTCCGCCGATTAAAATAACCAGGGCGGTTAGATAAAGCCATAACAGCAGAACAATAATCGCTCCGACCGACCCGTAAGTCTTCGAATAAGAATCGAAATAATGCAGATAAATGCGAAATCCGGCTGAAAACAAAACCCATAAAACTATCGCCGTGACCGCTCCCGGCGTAATCCATTTCCAACTGAACGGCGTGTGGTTCGGAGCGAAACTGTAAATCAGCGCAAATGACGTTAATAAAATGACGGCGACCACGATTAACGAAAACGTATTCAAAAGCATCGCCGATTCGACCGCCAATCCGATTGGCGACAACAGCACGTTGATAAATTGCGGACCGTAGAAGACGATGCCGAGAGCGAAGAAAATCAGCAGCGCAATTCCGAGCGTTAAAGCAAGGAGGTCAGCTTGTATTTCCACCAGGGGCGTGTTTCCTTCAAATCGTAAACGTCGTTCAAGGCGATTCTAATATTGTCGATGCCAGCAGAAGCCGACCAGAGGGCGGCTAAAGCCCCGAAGGTAAGTTTGCCGCCCGAACCGCTTTCGGTCACTTCGGTCAGCGTGTCCTGGATTAATTTTAACGCCGCACCGGGAACAATTTCCTGCAGATAAGCGAAGAGTTCGCGCCGGATGTCTTCGGCGGCACCGAGAACCATTCCGAAAAGGCTGAGCAAAAACAGCAAAAGCGAAACAGCGCGAAGATAAAATAAAAGGCGACCTGCGCGGCGTTGGTCGTGATGTCCTCGGCAACGGCTTTATCGTAAATTCGCTTGGTAAATTCTTTGAATCCGATTTTCATTTTAATTTAACCTCAGACATAAAAGATGAATTCTGCGAATAATTTCTTCAATTTTTATTTCCTGCATTTTGTTCGAATCGGATGTCCCGGAAATTTGACCGTTCAAGCCTAATTTACATAAATCTCCGAGTTTGTCGTCGAGCTAACAAACTCGGTTGCTCATCTCAACTAAAATCAAAGCATAAGCAAAAATTCTATTTGAATTTTTCCTATGCAAAGCAATGAGAAACAGAAAAATAATAGGTGCATGTTTAATTATCATTGGATTGGGAGTGCTGGGTGTCTCCAGCGCGTATGCGCTCGGCATTGTCGCTTCCACAATCCTGATCGTCGCCGGTTTGGTTATGGCTTTTATGAACAGAGCAAAGCAAATTTAAGTTTGATTTCGAAGAGGTAGACCGGCAGATGCAAAGAAAGTGAAAAAGGCTCGGCAAATTGCCGAGCCTTTTTCACTAAAAAGAAATTCGCCTAGGTTATCTCTTTTTGTTCGAGTTTTAGTGAAACACGAACCCGATGCCGAAACGGACGTTATGGTCGAACGAACCGTTTAGGCGAATCGGATTATAATCTACCTGCACGGGGCGGAAATCAACCTTGTCGCTCAATTTGACATCCAGACCGCCGCCGAACGCCATCGCTAAACCGCGGTCGGTGAAACGGTCGTCGCCGAAAAGCGTGGTCGTGGTGGTGCCGGTCGTCGTGGAAGTGAAATTCTCGATCTTCGTGCGCGCGACTCCTACTCCGACAAGGGCGTGTCCGAACGGTTTCAGACGCGCCTCCGAAGCATTGTCTTTGAACTGCACACCGCCGAGGGCGTTGTAGAGCGAATTTTTCGTTTCGAAATTTGTGGTCGCCGCGCCGCTGCCGATATTGAAATCGCGGTTGCGATAAGCTCCCGAGAAATCGCCTTTGATGCCGACATAGCGGCTGACGTTAAAAACGCCCGCCGCCTCAAAACCATTGAAACTCCGACGGTCGTTGAAAAAATCCTGCGCCGCGTTGCCCGTGTCGCTGTTCGCGCCGGTATCAACTTGCTGATTCGAATAACCGGCCGAGAATTCCGCGCGCTTGAAATCCGAAGATTGCGCGAAAACAAAAACGCTTGACAAAATCGTCAAGCAAAACGCTAATGATAACTTATTCATTTTATCCCCATACTCCTTGTTCTTATTATTTGCTGCCCGAAGGCACAAAAAAGCCCGGCAGAATTATGAAACTGCTCAATTCTGAAAGGCTGTTACACTATTAAATGCAACACTTAATAGATGCGGCGAAACGCGGCGAGCGTTGCCTTGGACTGAATAATTATTCCATGTAAGATCAGTAAACCCAATCGTTTTAGAACGGGCTGATTGAATCCGACACAAAGCCAGGCGCGAATGACGGCAAGATAGTAAGCTTTATAAATTAACGGAAGTTTCGGGCGTAAGATGAAAAATTTGCGCTCGAAACAATTCATTAATTTATTGCGTCAGCCGGTAGCATCATTAATCGTTTAATCCCTTTTCCGCTGAGGATTCGACGCATAAATTTTTCAACTCTTTCCTTCCGAGTTTTGGATTGTTTCGGCGCGGAAAAATGAAGAATGTATGCTCTTTGCCGCCCCGGCGTTAAAGCGTTGAAAGCCGTTTTCAGAGCAGGTATTTCATCTAATTTATTTTGAAATTCTTGGCAAACGCCGAGTTCCGCAGTTACTTTGAAATTTACTCTCAAACCGGCTTTTTCCGCTTCGACGGCTTCATCAATAGAGGCTTTCAAAACGACTTCCATTCCGGTTATTTCGCATACGCTGATAAACCGAAGCTGGCGCGGTGCCTGCATATTCTTGGCTTGCCGGACTAAAATGCCGTCGGCATCCTCGAGCAAAGCACATTTGATAAATAAAACCGCGCAGTATTTTCTTTGAACACGTGAATCAAAAGAATATGGCTATTCTGAAACGTGTAACAGGGAACTCCCCATTTCAATTCTTCGTTCAGTCCGCAATCGAGAACAATCGTTTTTAGCTGCCCAATTCTGCCGTCCGCTTTTCGGCTCTGCTAAAATAAAATCAACTTTAGGATTCATTCTGATTCCGACACTGTGATTCACTTAAAACTCTTTTATGTGCGGAGAGGCAAATATATTATTCTCAATGTTCGGGCGGCTTCGTCCAATCGCTCGCGGCACGACTTCCCGTTCTACCGAGTCATTTCTCACCTTTTTCCGGCTCGCGCCATTTCCGGCTTTTTGAAATCTTTCGAATCGGTTTTGAAAACAGCGTTCTTCTTGGATGGAATAATAAATGTGAAAAAAAGGTGAAGATCGTTCATTTTAATTTCCAATTATCATCACAGTTCGGGCGTATCGGAGTCTGCATCTCGTAACCGGTGAATTTCTTTTCCAGCCTCTCCACGAATTCCATCTCGTTTTTTCCTTCCGCAAGAGCCGCTTTTATCACGCTCTTTATATCCATACAGGGCGCGCTTAAATCACTGCCGGGCGGGCGGACCGTGATGCCGAGAGCGCGACAAATATCCGCCGTGTTCATCAGAATTCCGTTATCGGAAACGACCGTATATCTGACTGAATGTCCTTGATAATTTGTCGTCTGTGTTTTCATATCTCTTATGTTTTCGTTTGCTACCTTAATTCATCAAAACACAAAAACCAACACGCATCTAAATCGAACCAGACAGCAGTCGTCGGTTTTCCGGCTACTTAATACTTTTGACGGAAATATAAATCTGTTTTGGGTTGAGAGTCAAGGATATTTTTATACGGCGGCGAATGCCCGAGAAAGAGGATGGCGGGCGAGCAGTCTAATCATGCGGGGGGTTCGTTATTTTAAGCGATAATCTTCTCGCATCATCTTATATTCAACCGCCGCGATGCCGTAAACATCCGTTTCTCCGATGAAACTCATTTTCAGTTTGCCCAGCACTCTGCGCGAGGCGGCGTTGGTCGGTCTGGTCAGGGCGACAATCCCGGAAAAATTATGCCGCTCGAAACCCGCTTTAAGAACTTCCTTGGCAATCTCCGTCGCCAAGCCCTTTCCCCAAAAAGGCTCGTTCAAAATATAAAATAATTCGGCCACCTCTTCGTGCTTGCGAAAACCCGCCAAGCCGATCAGTTGATTATCCGTTTTGGAGATGACCGCCCATCTGCCGAAACCGTTCTTTTTCCAACCGTCGATGATGCTGCGCAGCACCTTTTCGGTTTGTTCTCTGCCGAGCGGCCGGCAGTCAACATCCAGATACTTCATCACCCGCGGATTGCTGAAGATGGCGGCGAAATCATCAAGGTCGCCGACCGTCGGCATTCGCAAAAGCGTGCGCTCGGTTTCGATTACGTACATTATGTTTTTCGTGTTTTCATTTCGGATTTTAATTCTTCGGCTGATTCTCTTTTCTCCGGTTCGCGCCGGACGCGTATCGCCGAAATCGTTTTTGACGGAGCAGCTTGGCGCGCCTGTTGTTGTCCCTCGGGCTTAATAAAATTTTCAAATCGGCATCCGGGATGATTTTCATTGCAATAGAATTACAAAAAAATCGGAAAGGCAAAATCGTCAAATAAGACAGCGGCAAACGCTGCTCCCGAACGCTTTCCGCCGTCGGTTTGACTGTAACGGGCAATTCACTCGTCGGAGTGTCATTCGTTAGCCGTTTGAAAATGGATGCGATAAAAAGAGCGCGAACCGCGGCAAAGAACGTTATCGTCGCCCGCGCCAATATGGAATATCAACGGGTCGTTATTGCACGCCTAAAAAGACGAAAACAAAAAGTGTTATTTTCTTGATGAAATTTTTGAGACAGAGTTTTTTGTTTCCCTGATTGATACTTTCTATCGCAAACCTTCGCCTTAACAAGAAGGCGAATAAATTTTCGTCATCAATAACGAATTTACCAAGGAGATTTCCAATCTATGAATGCCGCTTCCCCCAAAACAGAACAAATACCGCCGCAAGCGTTGCTCGCGCAGATGACTTTCGGCTTTATCATTTCACAGGCGATTTCGGTCGCCGCGAAATTGCATATCGCCGACAAACTGGTTGAGGAACCGCAGAGCATCGGCGATTTAGCCGCTCTGACCGAAACCGACGCTTCATCGCTGTCTCGCCTGCTGCGCGCTTTGACGAGCGTCGGCATATTTCAACGCGACGCTGACCGCCGTTACACGAATTCGCCGTTATCGGAATTTCTGCGCGCCGATCATCCTGAGTCGCTGTGCGGCATCGCTCAGATGATTTGCGACCGCGAACACTGGCACGCGCACGGCAATCTGCTGCAAAGCGTCAGAACGGGTGAAAACGGCTTCACCTATACCTTCGGTGAGCCGTTTTTCCAGTACGCCGCGACGCGTCCCGCGGTCGCGCAAGTTTTCGACGACGCGATGACGAGTTTTTCGCGCGGCATCGCGCGCGCCGTCGCCGCCGTTTATGATTTTTCCGAAGCGCGAACGATTGCCGACATCGGGGGCGGACACGGCATTTTATTAGCGACGATTTTGGGGACGAACGAACACGCGCGCGGCATTTTATTCGACCAGCCGCAGGTCGTCGAAGGGGCGGAAGTTTCTGACCGGACGGCGATTAGCGCCGGAGATTTTTTCGCCGAGATTCCGGTTGCCGCCGACGTTTATTTGATGAAGCACATCATTCACGATTGGACGGACGAGCAGTCGGTGACGATTCTCGAAAATCTGGCGAAAGCGGCGAAACCGGGCGCGAAACTGCTGCTGATCGAATCGGTCGTCGAAGAAAACGATGCGCCTTCGATGAGTAAAATAATGGATCTGAATATGCTCGTCTGCACCGGCGGCAAAGAGCGCACGGCGAGCGAATACGCCGCGCTTTTGAAAGCGAGCGGATTCAAATTAACGAACATCTACCCGACCGCTTCGCCGGTGCAAATCGTGGAAGCCGTCAAAATTTAAGCGGAAAATAAAAAAAAGTGAAGCCGCTGATAAACTGAAGAAAATTTTCTCATAAAAATTTGTGTTTAACTTAGGTTTATCGATGGTTTCATAGCTAATGATCAGGAAAGAGAATTATAAATTATGAGTATCAACATTCGTCCCGTATCGCCGGCTGACACGAAGAAAAGCGGAGAAGTTATTTACCAAGCCTTTTGCGGAATCGCCGACCGGCACAATTTTCCGCACGATTTTCACTCGGCGGAACAAGCGCACGACTTTGCGCGGATGCTGACCGGACAGCCGACGATTTACGGCATCGTCGCCGAAAGCGACAGCGAATTTGTCGGCTCAAACTTTTTGTGGGAGCAAAACGAAATCGCCGGAATCGGTCCGATTACCGTTAACCCGAACGCGCAGACCAAAGGCATCGGACGGATTCTGATGCAAAAAATCATCGAACGCGGTCGAAACGCCCCAGGCATCCGGCTTGTGCAGGACGCATTTAACACGGCTTCGATGTCGCTTTACGCATCGCTCGGTTTCGATGTCAAAGAACCGCTCGTTTTAATCGAGGGCGCGGTTTCCGGCGAACTGCCCGAAGATGTCGAGGTGCGCCTGCTGACCGAAGAAGATTACGCGGCGTGCGACGAATTGTGCAGAACGGTTCACGGCTTTTCGCGGCTCGCGGAACTGCGCGGAATCGCTCAAATGATGCAGTCGTTCGTCGTTTTACGCGATGAAAAAATCGTCGGATACGCATCCGCGCCGAACGTCTGGCAACTGAATCACGCCGTCGCCGCAACCGACGAAGATATGCAAAATCTGCTGATCGGCGCGGCGAATTGCACCAACCAGATGCTCTCGTTTCTGCTTCCGACGCGCCAGGGTGATTTATTTCGCTGGTGTCTGCAAAAAGGAATGAAGATCGTCAAACCGATGACTTTAATGAGTGTGGGCGAATACCGGGAACCGCGCGGTTCGTTTATAGCTTCGGTTTTGTATTAGCCGAAATCAGTAATCTAAAAAGCCGGGAGGTTTTATAGTTCCCGGCTATTTTTTCGGGGATATACAAGCGGATATTATGATATGAATTTCGGTTTGATGATTAAAACCGATTTTTAGTGACGAGCGCGTGAAAAGAGTTTTGCGCTCGTCGAGTATTTTTCAAGCTCGACGAGCGCAAATTCATTTACCGCCTGATCTTCAAATCACTCTCAACCCAAACAACGGTACGGAGCATTTCCACCTCCGGTTTCGCTTTCGTGGCTGCTGAATTTTGTCGAACAACTTTATCTGAGAATTCCGCAGGACTTGAATTTCCTCGAACCGGCAGCGGCAGAAATTGAAATCTTCTGTCTGGAAGCCGATGAACTCTGGTCATTTGTCGGCGAAAAACAAAACAAGCGTTGGGTGTGGCTCTGTCTGGAACGCCGGACACGGCAAATTATCGCCGTTCATCTCGGCGACCGCAGTCAGAATTCAGCACTGGCTTTATGGAATAAAGTTCCCTTGCCGATAAAAGCTCAAGCACTGGTGCTGACCGATTGTTGGGAAGCCTACGGATTGGCGATTCCGACCAATCAGCATATCACCTGTGAGAAACAGAGCGGACAGGGCAGTCCGATTGAACGCTTAAACTTTACACTCAGGCAGAGAGTATCGCGCTTGGTGCGAAAAAGTTTATCTTTTTTAAAGAACGATTGGTTTAACGAACAAGCCATCAGGAATTTCTTTGCTCACTACAATCTGCAATGTCAGAAATTGCTTGAGCATTACTTTTAGTCCACTACCAAAATTTTGTCTTCGTTGACGATTACCACGGTGAATCCGGGGAAGCCGGATTTCTCCCGCAAAGTTTACAACGACCGCGTGAGCCGAGTGGCGTTCGTTTGCCCGTAGCCGAAGGCTGAAATTAAAAGCAAAAGCAAAACTGATGACAACTTTTTCATAATTTGCAGCGGATCACGAATCCGAATTTTTCAATGTATCTAATCAATAATAAGATACGTCAAAACAGAGCGCGAAGCTCAGGTCGAATTTTCGCCTGCATTTTTAATCTCTACAGATTACCGCCCTTCTTTAGAGGAACGAAGTGAACCAAATCTGCCGTCACTTAACTTTTGCCGACATTTAATCGTTCAATTCCGCATTCTCATAATTTTTCAATTGATAAACATACGTCGGATCAGATTCCGAACCGGAACGCCTTCGGTTGCATTGCCGACCGCTCGTGATTATGGCGGTCGTCCGGTTACTTAGCGTCGCAGGTTTGTCAGGTACGATTGATTCGCCTTTCTATCGGAATCGGAAATGCGGCGCATAAGTTAATTTTGTAAGGGTCTGGGGTTGGCAGGCAAGCAATGATAAACTTGTAAACTACTAAAATGAAGCAACTAAAACGATATTATCGGTGTGCTAAAATTAGCGAGCGAAAAACAAGACAAATTATCAGGTATTTCGCTCTTGATTTGACTGCTAAAAAACGGCTCATTTGGTCGGCTTGACTTACCAATCGGTCAAGCAAATTTATTTGAAAACGGACGTATTGCGTAAATGTCCGCCGAGACCGGTTCGTTGATTTTGATTTCGTAGCGGACGTTCGGGACGTTCTTGTCGAGCGAAGAAATCTTAATGCGATAACTACCCTCAGATTTGGCTTCGAGCGCAATCGGTTCATCAACATAATCTTCATTCGACGAATCAATCCGGGCGGTTTTAGAATTGTCCGGCGCAAATACGCGCACGACGACGACGACATCAATCCCGCGCTGATTAACGGCGGCGTTCAAAAACTCGCCCGCTTTCAATTCGATTTTGTAATCGAGTGTCTCATTCGCTTTCAGTTCGCGTTCAATCGCCTTGTCTTTTTCGGGCGCGCCCGGCGTTTGTTGCGCTAAAAAGGCGGCGGACAAAATAACAATTGCCGCAACGGTCTGTAAAAGTCGGTTAAATTTTTTCTCCAATTTTAACTGCTCAAACAAAAACACGTCTATGTCGGCGAATTCTTCATTTTGCTGTCGGCACAATGAGCCGATGCCGTGTCCGGCATCGTGATTGAGCCTTGAGAAACATCAGTTTGCCGTTCGCCATTGTTTCCGCAGGCGAAGTGTTATTTAAACCGATTCAAATTAGCGACGCGTTTGCAAGAATTTGATTGCCGCGTCCAGAATCTCATCTTTGCCTTCAACAAGTCCTTTAATTGTCGGCGCGACTCTGACGGTTGGCTGAATGCCGACGCGCTGTAATTGCCGCCCGTCGGCGTGGCGAATGCCGTGACCGGAAAATGAAACTTTGATGTTTCCCGGCAAAACCAGATTCGTGACATCGCCGTTTGCGCCAGCCGTCGGCGTGCCGATAAATGTCATATCGGGACGCGCCGCTTCAAAAGACAAGGCGGTGCTTTCAGATTGACTCTGCGCGTTTTCGTCGATCAGCATCACGATTTTGCCTTTGTAAACGTCGCCTTTTTCATTTTTCGGAATGCTTTGCGAGAAAGTGAAATTCGTGCCGTTTGAGTAATCGCTGTTGCTCAAATTTTTCGCTTCCCAAATCGGATTGTCAAAGAGCGCGCCGACCGGCTGAATTTTGTCGGTCAGACGCGGCGCGATTTGCCACGCCGTGCCGTTCGGATAGCCGCGCATATCGAAAATGACGGCGGGCGCGTTTTTGATCGTTTCAAACATTTGATCCACTTCGTCCGGCTGCAAGCGGTCGAGGTCAACGTAGGCGAAACCCGACGGCAAAATGGAAACGACGGGCGTTTTTCGTTTTCGGTCATCGAATTTGGCAAAGCGCGGATCGTTCGGCGCGACGTTTCTCACGGATTCGACGGTGCGAATTTGTCCGTCCAGACCGCGCACTTTATAAACGGCTTTTGAATCTTTATCGCCGCGAAAAATGCCGTAACCGTGAACTTGCCGCATCATCGCCTGCGGAGTCGAAGCGGCGACGCGGACGGTGAATTTTTCTTCTAACAATTTGGCAGTCGGCACGCCGTCAACTTCCAGCACGACATCGCCGACTCGAAAACCCGAAGTTTCATCCAGTACGCCGCGAATATACGTTTGATTTTCGGCGTAGGCTTCGATTGTCGGCGGGAGATACAAAACGGGCGGGGGTTTCAACGGCGGCGGTTGAAAAAAGCCGTGCGAATCGTGGATTTCGGCGACCATTTTGCCCGCCGTCAAACGGTATGCCGCCGCATCTTGATCGGCTTCAAACTGCGGAATATATTTCGGCAGAATCGTGTTCCAATCCGCACCCGTCAGGTTTTTATACGGGTAAAAATAATTGATGACGTTCCAAAACCGAAAGAGCGCGAGCAGCCGATATTCCTTTTCGGGAAATTCCATCTCGGCGTAGGTTTTGTCTTTTTGCGAAATTTGCGCGACGTTCGCGGCGGCATTTTTCGGGCGCGCAGACGCGAATTTATTTTCCGCAACGATTTTCCGCGCCGTCGCCGACGCTTCGCCGGGCGGCGCAACCTGGTCGGGCGCGAAACCGATTGAACCGTCGGGCTGGACGATTTCCGTGATCCGCATTTTCACCGTCACATCGTCGGCGAGTTTTATCGTGTGCAAATCCGCGCCCAAATCGTTCGATTCGGCGACGACAAACGCTTTGCCCGCCGACTGCAAACCGCTGAAAATTACCGCAAGCGGCGAATTTCGGTCAACGATGGCGATCATCGGCGGCGTTTTAAAAGGTTTCTCCAAATCATCGCCGAGAGTATCCGGCGCGTCCGTCACCAGTCCCGAGTAATAGCCGCCCGAAATCGAACCGTCCTGCGGCGCGTAACCGTTATGAAGACGATAGCGAATCGTCGCCAGCGTGATTTTTTTATCGAGTATCGCGGGCAAAATCGTTCGCAGTTGATTGCCGACTTCAAACAGTATTCCTTCGTCCGTTTCGCCGCCCGTCCGCGAATCAATGACGATTGATTTTGCCTGCTGAAACAGCTCGAAAAACTTTCCGGTAAATTCCCTCGATTTCTGTCGGCTCTGCGAACTCGATTTCGCCGCCGCCAGCGCGTCGTAATACAAAACTCCGTTCTCTAATCGCAGCGGTTCTCTGCCGTTCACCGAAGCCTGCGAACCATTTTTCGCCGCCGACTTTTCAATCAAAGCGCGTGTTTGCTGATCGCCGAGCGCGACGAGCATCGAATTAATCGCCGCCGCATATTCTTCGGGCGATTTGGCGGCATTAACTTTTGGAATCGCGTCAATCAACGCTTTGTCCCAATCAATTTCACGATACGCCGGAAAGGGGTGAAAGTATTTCACCGCGCCCCAGGCTTTTGCCAAATCGCTCAAACGCTCGAGCCGTTTTTCTTCAGTTTGCGCCGAGATGTTAATGCAAATCGCAAAAATACATAACGATAAAAGTAAAATCCTTTTCATCTTTATCTCCTACTTCAACTGCTCGAACAAAAACGCGTAGATGTCGGCGTATTCTTCATTAAACTGCTGCTGGCTCGAACCGAATCCGTGACCGGCATCGTAATCTATACGAAGCAGAACGGGTTTGCCGCTCGTCGTCGCCGCTTGCAGTCGGGCGGCGAATTTCGCTGACATCCACGGTTCGACTCTTGGATCGTTGATGCCGTGAATCAGCATCACCGCCGGATATTTGGCACCCGTTTTAACTTTGTCATAGCCGTCCATCGCCAGCAGAGATTTGAAGCCCGCTTCGGTTTTGAATGTGCCGAATTCGGCAATGTTCGAAACGCCGTTCGCCGTTGTTTCAGACCGCAGCGCGTTATTCATACCGACCGAGCTGATCGCCGCGCCGAACAGTTCGGGGCGTTCCGTGATTGAATTGGAAATCAAAATGCCGCCCGCGCTGCCGCCCATAATGCCGAGATGCGCCGGACTCGTGTATTTTTCTTTGACCAAATATTCACCGCAGGCGATGAAGTCCTTCCAGGTGTTCGGCTTGGTCGCTTCTTTGCCCGCTAAGTGCCATTCTTCGCCGTATTCGCCGCCGCCGCGCACGCCCGCATAAACCAGAATTCCGCCGCGCTTGAGCCACGGTAGATAATCGAACTGCGGGAAAGGCGAAGTGAAGACTGTGCCGTATGCGCCGTAACCGAGCATCAAAGTCCGATTGCCGCCATCCGTTTTCAAACCTTTTTTGTAGATAATAACGAGCGGAATTTCCACGCCGTCATATGATTTCGCTTTGGCGTTGACGAATTCGATACCGGACAAATCAACCGGAAACGGTGGAATGAGTTTGGTGTCGGTCGCGGTTCGGGTTTTCGGATGATAAACGAACTGCGTCGAAGATTTCGTCCACGAAGTTATGCTGAAATAAATGCCCTCTTTCAGATCGAAAGGATCGGTCGAAAGAGTCGCCGAGCCTTGATACGGCAAATTAATCAATTCGGCTTTTTTCGTCTTGTAATCAACGCGGTAAATTTTGCCGCTGCCGCCGTCGAGCGTCTCGACATAGAGCGCGTCGTTTGCCGCCTGCATATTTTGCACGACCGCTTCGCTCGCCGGAAAAAACGTCTCGGCTTTTGATAAATCGGAATTCTTCAAATTAAAATGCACGATTTTGTAGCGCAGCGTGTTTTTGTAAGTCAGCAGATAAATGTCGTCGCCGCGCAGCGTGAAATCTGAAACCTGATCTTCGAGACCGGCGATTTTGCGCCATTTAATCACCGCCGCGTCGCCGCTCAACGCTTCGAGCGGCGCGACGTAAAAATCCGAATTCGGCGAAACTCCCGAATTCACCGCCGCCAGCGCGTATTTCGAATCTCGCGGAACATAAACCGACGGCGTGCCGACGGATTCTATTTTAAGATTCGGATTGACTTCGTAACCGAAGACAGGCTCGTCCGCGCTTGTGCCGGTGCCGAGCGTGTGCCGGAGAACGCGCATTTTTTGCAGTTTTTCGGTCGGCGGCGCGTCAGCCGCCAAATCCTGAAATTTAAAGTAGAAAAAAGATTTGCCGTCGGGCATCCAGGAAGCCGCCGACCAGCGCGTTCGTTCTATTCGGTCGCCGGTCTCTTTGCCGGTCGCCACCTCCAAAACGCGCACTTCGCCATATTCTCCGCCGCCCGGCGCAAGCAGAAAAGCCAGCATTTTCCCGTCCGGCGAAGGCGCGAACGAGCTGATTGAAAACCGCTTTTCGCCGATGGAAAAAGCGGCGGGATTAACGAGCAGACGTTCCGCACCGCTTAATCCTTCGCGCACATAAATGCTGTTATCCTGCTCACCCGGCTTGATCTTGTAATAAAAATAACGATTGCCGCGCTGCTGAATGCCGCGGACATATTCTCCGGCATTACCCACCTTGGTCAGATCACTCAAGAATTCACTTCGCAGCGGCAATTTATCAAGCAAGCCGCGCGAATAGTCGGCTTGCGCTTTGATCCACTGCTTTGTTTCGTCCGCTTTCAAATCTTCCATCCACCGATATGGATCAACGATTTTCGTGCCGAAATAATCGTCCGTGACATTTTCCGACCGCGCCGTCGGCGGCTGATTTTGGGCGAACGTCGAAATGGCATACGCCATCAGATAAAGCCAAAAAACTGCTGTAAATTTCTTCGTCATAATTTTTAAGTCCTTGAAACAATAATTGTTAATTTCTAAACTAAAACATCGAACAGGTCGGCTCAAACACTAAACCGAGGTGGAAAATAAACGATTGAACCGCAAATGAAAACAATCGCCTTTCGTAATATATCGGCACGCCGTTACTCTCGCATTCGTCGTCTTATCGAGCATCGCGGATGACGGCTGAAATCAGGCTTCATTTCGTTTGAGTGATGTTTAAAACCGAGGGATTCGGACGCGCTCTGGTCGTCGTGTCAATGAAAAACAAACCGTCGTAATCTTTGCTGATAATGACCGGTTGAAAAGACGTTCCTTCAAACGATGGATCATAAATTCCGCCGATTACGCGCATCGGATGCGAAGCGGCGAGCCATTCGCTTATTTCGGCGGGTTTGCGATTGTGACGAAAATCAACGACGAATTTGCTCGCGCCCGTCTGCGCCAGATACCAGTCAACCGAATCGCTGACCGCCGCGCCGACGGTGAAAACCGTCATTTTTCTTTTTGTCACGTCCGGTTCTCCGGCATCGCAAGCTTGAAATGCTCCCTGATTGAAACTCGCGCCGAGCGCGTAATATTCATTGCCGTAAAAATGCCGTAGGTAATTGCCGAAAGTCGGAAGTTCATTATTGCTGCCGGTCGTAATGTGAAGATTATGCGCCCAGAGAATACATTTCGTTCCTGCCGGTTCACGGGCGACGAGACGGCGAAAATTGTCCGCCATATAGACATCTCTTCGAGCGGGACCTTCAGCAAAATCGGCGTTTGTAAACACATCTAAATACTGCACGAGAACGCGGGCGTATTCGCGCATCCGTTCGTATTCGGTCAGGCTGGATTTCGCCGCGAGATTTGCGCCGTTGATTTCGAGAAAGACGAATAATTCGTTGTATTTATTTTTGAGTTCCGTGAGTTTTGCCAGCGTCTCTTTGTTCGCGTCGCCATTTTCAAGGAATGTCGTATTAGCTAACAAACGGTCGTTGACATTGAAAAAGGCTTCGGTTGAAGCGGCGCGTTGCGGCGCGACCCTTTTCAGATAATTGAGCAATTCGGCTTTGTTCTTGTGATTGACCTGAATATCGAAACCGACGAATTTGACTCGTTTGTCAGCCGGAACGCTCGCGTTATAGGTTCGCATCCAGTCTATCAACGCCCGCACTTCCTCGGTATTCAGAATGGAAAAACCCTGCCCCTCAAGTGCTTTCGCGCCGTCGTCGGTTTTGCCCATCACATAATCGTTGATGTTTTCGCAGTCCGAAGCACTCGCTTCGATGGCGAACACTCGAAAGCCCATTTCACGCACCAAAAACTCGACCATCCGGTGTTTGAACTGGAAAAACTCGCGCGTCCCGTGCGTCTCTTCGCCTAAGCCCACAAAACGCACGTCTTTGAAAACTCGTTTGAGCGGCTGCAAATCATCAAAGCCGTTTCCGGCTTCGACGGTTTTAATCGGCATCTGATTTTCTTTCAGCCATTTGATAACCGACTGCTGTTTCCGTTTGTTTTCGGCAACTCGCACGGCGTAAACGTCCGCCGGGACCAGTTCGTTGATTCTGATTTCGTAGCGTCCGGTCGGGACGGTTTTGTCGAGCGAAGAAATTTCAATGCGATAAATGCCGTCAGATTTGGCTTCGAGCGCAATCGGTTCATCGCCCTGATCCTCGTTCGGCGAATCAACCTCGGCGATTTTTGCATTGTCCGGCGCAAATACGCGCACGACGACATCAATGCCGCGCTGATTAACGGCGGCGTTCAAAAACTCGCCCGCTTTTAATTCGATTTGGTAATCGTGTGTTTCGCCCGCCTTCAGTTCGCGTTCAATCGCCTTGTCTTTTTCGAGCGCGACCGGCGTTTGTTGGGCTGAAAAAGCAGCGGACAAAATAAAAATTGCCGCGATAATTTGTAAAAATCGTTTCATTTTTTCTCCTATTTCAACTGCTCGAACAAAAACGCGTAGATGTCGGCGGTTTCTTCGTTTTGCTGTTTGCGCGACGAGCCGATGCCGTGTCCGGCATCGTAATTAAGCCTCAGTAAAACCGGCTTGCCGCTGGTCGAAGCGGCTTGCAGGCGTGCCGCCATTTTCGCCGACATCCACGGCTCGACGCGCGGGTCGTTCGCACCGTGCGTCAAAAGAACCGCCGGATATTTTACGCCCGTTTTGATTTTCAAGTAACCGTCCATCGCCAGCAGATTGCGAAAACCTTCTTCGGTTTTGAACGTGCCGAATTCGGCAATGTTCGGCACGCCGTTCGCCGTCGTTTCCATTCGCAGCGTATTGCTGATGCCGACCTGATCAATCGCCGCCGCGAACAGTTCCGGGCGCGTCGCAATCGCGTTGGAAACCAAAATGCCGCCCGCCGACGCGCCTTCGATGCCGAGATGCGCGGGCGAAGTGTATTTTTCCCTGATTAAATATTCGGCGCAACTGATGAAATCTTTCCAGGTGTTCGGTTTAGTTCCGCCCTTGCCCGCCAAATGCCATTCTTCGCCGTATTCGCCGCCGCCGCGCACACCCGTGAAGACGAACACGCCGCCGCGCTCGATCCACGGCAGACCGAAAGTGATGAACAGCGGCGAAGTATTTTCCACGCCGTATGAGCCGTAGCCGTCCATCAAAAGCGGATTCGCGCCGTTCAGCTTCAAGCCTTTTTTGTAGAGTATGACAACGGGAATCAGCGCGCCGTCATAAGCTTTGACTTTGACGTTTTTGACTTCGACGTTCGACATTTCAATCGGCGACGCGGGCGCGATTTTGGTGTCGGTGATCGTTTTCGTTCGCGGATCGTATTCGTAAATCGAAACGGCGCGCGTCCACGAATCGGTGTTCAGCAAAACCCGGTCGCGGTCGAGCGATGCGTCCTGAATCGAGAGCGAACTCGGAAACGCGGTCTTGATTTCCGTCTGTTTGAGCGTTTGATAATTAACCCGGTAAACGCGCCGTGAGCCGCCGTCGAGCGTCTGGACATAAAGCACGTCTTCGGTCGCCGCCATTTTTTCGACGACCGCTTCGGAAGCGGGAAAAACAACTTCGGCGCGTTTCAAATCAG
>CAXSGY010000026.1:0-75350 GCA_964237235.1 uncultured Pyrinomonadaceae bacterium | reverse complement strand
ACCGAAAACGATTTTCCAAGACTGCCGGTTATTCAAGATGCGAATCTTTTAGTTGTCATCACGACTTTTAAGGACGAACCGGATTATCAATCGCAATTGAAATTAACCGTTGAATTAAAGAATCAAATGCAAAGATTTTTAGTGCGGGAAAGCGGTTTGATTCTCTACCCGACGCGAAAAACTTCGACCTAAATTAAAACCGATAAGTTAAAGAGTAGAAGTAAAAACAGCAGAGTTTTTTGAGGAACGCGGAGAAAATATCGCGGGAAGTATTTGGCTTATTCCTGAAACCGATTTGAAAGATTTTAAGAACCCCGAAATGGCGCGAGCCGCAAAAGGATAAGGAATAAAATAATTCTCGATGAAAAAAAAATTAAGTTCGATGAAATTCTTCATTTATGTTCTAGCGGGTTTATTCGCTATTTACGGTATCCTTCTGATTTTCCCGCAGGTTCTTTTCGCGCACGAAGTTTCGTATAAGAATTTTAACGTGTATGCGCGACAGCCTTTTGACGACAGCCTTGGTAAGGTTTTGGATGCAGCGGAAGCGCGCCTGCTAAAATCACCGATTTACGACAACCGACAAGCGGAGAAAATTTTTATCGGCGATTCATTTTCTTTCTATAATTTTCTGAGTCCGACGAGCGGAAAATCTTTCGCCAGCGCATTGCCCGGAGTTGGTAATATCAGAATTAACAAATCGAGTATTGACCGAGATTTGGTTTTTCGAGATGCCGAAGAATACAACCAAAGGTCTTTGAGCGGAGTCATCGCGCACGAAATTACACACAACCTGATCAGAAGAAAATTCGGCTGGTTGAATTCGTTCGTTTCGCTGCCGCAATGGAAGGACGAAGGCTACAGCGAATACGTTGCCGGCGAAACAACCTTGAGTTTTGAAGAGGGCAGACAGCATTGGAAGGAAAACCCCAATGAGGATTCAAAATATAATTATTTCAAATATCAACAAATGGTCAAATATTTGTTGGAAGATGAGAAAATAAGCGTCGAGGAACTTTTCACCAAAGATTTTGACGAAAAAGAGGTGAGCGCGAAAGTTTTTGCCAAAATAAATCGAAATTAAAAGTCTTGACGAAACCTAACAAATCAATGGTTGCGTAGCCTTAAAATAATTTTAATTTTCTCTCCATTCTGCTATTTTACCCCTATGAAAATTTTACTTGTCTTCGCGCTTATTTTTATATTATGTTTTGGGATAATTTCTTGCATATCCGTAAAACCAATTTACTATGATGACGACAAGAAAGTAGCTGAAAGCCACGTTACAAAATTTCATCAACTTTTCAACGAAGAAAAATATAATGAGTTGTTTGACTTCTATACTCCGAAAGGTCGCAATCAGTCGAGTAAGGAACAATTTGCTACTGACTTGCAAAATCTTCGCTCAAAATACGGTCCTATCAAAAATAGCAAACTAGCAAAATCAGAGGTCAAGCTGCAGGCTTCGACGCGGTTGGTTCATATATTTTACGAAACGGAATTTGAAAAGGGAAGAGTAATCGAGGAGTTTGATTGCTTGGTTGACGGACAAAATGCAATCTTTGATTTTTACGGACAGCCGGATAAAATTCCCGATAATATAAAATAATTTGAACTAATCGAATCCAACCATAATTCAAAACTAATTTTAACTTATGAAAATCCTTCTTTCGCTCGTTTATTTTTGTGTTTGAATTCAACTCTCACCGGCTACCGCTTGAGAAGGTAATTTAAATAAATTTAAATAAACTTAAATATTCTGTTATTTTAAGTTAATGGAAATTCTCCCTTCGGCAAGACTTGAAAATATCGTTGTTCACAATTTAGACAAAGAAATTCTGATTTACGATTTACTGACTAATAAAGCCTATAATCTGAATGAAACATCGGCGATTGTTTATCAAAATTGCGACGGTCAAACTACTTTCGATGAACTGAAAAGCAAGCACGAATTCACGGATGATTTAATATATTTCGCCGTTGACGAGCTGAAAGCTAATAATTTGATTGAAGGTGCAACGATCAGCTACTTCGGCAATCTTTCGCGGCGGGAAATCGTTAAACGAATCGGACTGTCAACAATGATTGCTTTGCCTGTGATTTCCTCTCTTGTTGCTCCGAAGGCGGTATATGCCGCGAGCTGCGCCCCAGCGGGCGCAACGGTTTCCGCCTCAATAACCAATTCATCGAACGACACTCCAACTAACCAAGCCGCCGCCGCCAACGCTTTAAGAGCAAAATGTTGCAGCGGTTCGATTTCAAGCTATACAACGAATGGTTGTTCCAACGGAGCCGGAGAAACTTGTAATGCAAACGGAACTTGCGCCTAGAAGAAGTCTGAAGGCGAAAATTAATTTTCGCCTTCGCGCTTCTTTCTAGTATTTTATTCCTAAAAAAATCCTATTCACCTTCACGTCTATTTTCGCCTTCGTATTTAATTCCGACGGATAAATTTCTTTACACTCTCAAACTTTAAATCGTAGAATAACCGGCATTATGAATCGAAAAGTCGTTCCCGCATTGGTCTTTATCTTTTTCTTTTTAGGCGTTCTCGGTTTTTATCGTTATTCTTTCGAAGCGCGAATGGTTGATGCCGTCGGACTGTTCACCAGCGGTGTGTGTTGCGGCGCGGCTCTGGTCGGTTTGGTTTTCGCTTTCAGGGGAAAGCCGAATCGTATTTGATTAATCGCTAAAATAAAGCTCGACTGCACGCCGAACGATTTACTCGCCATTGAAAAATAAACAACCGTTTTTGAATATTTTTTGCAGACTGATTTGTTCGATTGTAAAAGCATTAAAATTCTATCGTCAAGAGTTTTCAAATATCGCTTATTTTCGCCTGGCTAGTGAAAAATCAACCACAAAATATTAAAAACTGAGCTTTTATTTTCTTTATTATTTCCCACAATGGATCAAGTCAACCCAGCCAAAAAGTTGTTCGCTTGATCAACATCAGACGTTCAATATCGCAAATAAACCAAGTGAAAAAAATTCTTACTTATTTTTCAAAGTAATCACAATCCCCTTGTAGATGGTTGCAAAAAGCTGCTGCGCTAACTGCGTGTGTGTTTCTCTCAAAAATGAGTATTGTTCAAGCGCAGCGGTTTTATTTTTGTAGGCGAGGTAGGCAATCCCCAGATTGTAATGTGCCGCGCTGCTGTCAGGCTCGATTTCAATGGCAAGTTGAAAGGCGGAGATCGCTTCTTTGCAACGATGAAGTTCAAGCAATGCAACGCCGAGATTATTCAATTTTTCGCCGTTGGGCGGAGAATTTTTGAAAGTTTCTCTAAAAACACTGACGGCTTTCTTAACACGCTTTGCCTGCATCAAAGCCACTGCGTAATTTGAAAATGTTTGTTCGTCTGGCGGCGCGAGCAGAAGCAATTTTTCATAACAGCCGACGGCTTTTATCGTTTGATCTGAAGCGAGATAAACGTCGCACAATCGTGTATGAGCTTCGATATGTTGCGGATTGAGCGCGACTGCTTTTTGCAAAACAGTTTCAGCTTCGTTAAAACATTTCAAGTGCCAATAGACCGTTCCCAAATTAAAATATGCTTTTTCATATTTTGAATCCAGCTCAATTGCTTTCCCCAGAGCGACAACCGCTTCATCATAGTTTTGGAGTTCAAAATAATCAGCACCGAGGTTATTTTGAATCGAAGCACTGTTGGGAACAAAGGTTAATAATTGAAGGTAAATTGAAACAGCTTCGGAAAATTTTTTCTCTTTTTCAAATTGCCCGGCTTTTATAACGAGCATTGCTGTTTTATTTTGCGCTTTTATATTTGATTTGACTAAAAACAGAAATAAAACAACAATCAGAAAGGATTTCAAAAACTGGTCGTATTTCATAAATTCTCATCATTATGTTTCCTTCAAAAACTTGTCGAAAACAATCAATTAAAAAATCTTCTTTTGCGCCTTAGGAACTAAAATTTATCACTTAGAAAATCCGCATCATACTGATTTGTGATGAATAACTGTCTTGAGGGCTAGTTCATTTCTTTGGCGGGACGAGTTTGCCAGAAAATTAATATAAGGAATGGCAGAAACGAAGTTAAGATGATGGAAAATCTTGAGTACAATCTAAAAATTTGTGATGAATGAGAAATTTTGCGTGACAAATTTGAAACAAAATATGTTGGAAAAATCGAGTTGTCTGGCCAAACAATTTAGCGCGAGCGTTCAATTGTGAAAACTTTTTTGTTTGTATTTATTTACCGAATCATTAAATCAATTCTTCAATTTAGCGGGAGACACTCCGAATTTATTTTTAAAGGCGTTGCTAAAATGCGGGAGCGATGAATAACCTAATTCCAAGGCGATTTCGCTGATGGTCTTTTTACTTTCCAGTAAATCGTTTTTTGCAATTTCAAGCCGGGCTTCCGACAAATATCCGAAAACCGTATTACCAAAGATTTCCTTAAAGCCTCTCTTTAATTTGTATTCATTGATTCCGATAATTCTCGCTAGCTCCGACAAACTCGGCGGCATTTCAAGATGACTCAACAGATATTCGCGGGCATCCGTGATGCGCTCTTTATCATATTGGGTTTTGATGTATTTGCAGGATGGAAGCAGAGCAGCGTTGCAGGCTTCCGCTTGAATAACCAAAAACTCGATGCTTTTTGAAAGCAAATACATTTTCTTCAAGTTTCCCTGGTAGCGGCAATTGACAATGTTTTTTATCAAATTCAGCATCACAGCATCCACCGGAAGATTATTGGCGGAAAGAAGCGTCGGATGACCGCTTACGACGTTTTCATTAAAACGGTTTAATACTTCATTCGCATCTGTTGTGATGCGGAGAAAAGCACTTTTTGTGAACTGGATGAAAAATATGGAAGACTGCAAACCGTCACACTTCAAAAAACCTTCGTTAGCTTCATTTGCCTTCGAGTAGAAAAGATTGTGTTGGTAATTTCCAAATAAAGGAAAATCTTTACCTGTTTCACCTTTAATAAAAACTGAACCTTTGAGATTGGCTTGAAAAGTGACAAGTTCAACATTTATATCGTAATTCCACTTCAATTCAACGGGTTTTTTGTAGCGGCAATCGGAATAACCCATTCTGGTGCCGTCAAAATACCATTCATCAGAGCAACCTTCAACAAAAGGATGTTTAATTTTTTCCGATTTTTCAACCAACTTATCGCCTTCAAAACCGTTCAGAAAAAAATGATTTAACTGCTGTGAATGATCTTCAGAAATATCCTTTAATCTAAATGACATAACTCCGTATTTTGTAAGTTTTACTCCGTTTAATGTAACAAAGCTCTACGACAAAAACCGTATACTTGTTCGTATTTTAGTTTCTAGAACCACTTTGTAATATGACAAAATCAACGACGCATTATTGGACGGCTATTTTCGGCATCGGAATGTATCTTCTCGTCATGCTTGAGATACCGCTTTATTTCGTTTACACGCCGACACCGAGCGGCACTCCGCCGGCAGAAATCGTCTTAGCCCGTGTTTTAATTGATATGTTTCTTTGTATCTGCTTGATCGGTTTTTTTAGCGGCTTCAGGACTATTATCAATCGCTCCGAACCTGATTTTGAATGGGTCGGCACGTTTATTTTTGCCTGCGGTCTTGCCTTCACGATCATCGGATTGGTCGCCGATTCCATACAGGCGGGCAGTGTTTGGGCGGCAAATAAAAATCCTGTCAATCCAACCTGGGTCGGATACGGCGCGGAAGGCTCGTTACTTATTTACGGACCGATAAATCGTTTGTTAATCGCCGTCATTCTCGCGGCAGGCAGTTCACTGATATTAAAAACCAGTCTATTTCCGAAATGGACGGGCTGTCTCGGCGGTGTTTTCGCCTTCTACAATCTTATGTTTGTTCCCACTATTTTTTATGTCACCACGCCTTTGGATTTTTACAGCATCAACGGTTGGAACATACCTATCGCCGCCGGACTATTTTTTTTATGGATTTTGATAATCAGCATTTTCATTATTGGAAAGAAAAATAAATAAATTTCTATAGCGATTTTGGAGTTTGAAACCCGCTTATTTTGAGAGTAGAAACTTGTTTTGTTTGCAAATCTAAAACGCGAATCGCGTTATTGTTTGTATCGGCGATGTAAAGTTTAGCACCCGCCACGCTTAATCCGCCCGGCTCGTAAAATCTCGATTTTTTGCCATCGTCATTGCCGTATTTGCCGTCGCCAGAAAAAGTTTTAACCATTCCAGAGTCTGGATCGAGAATTTTGATTTTGTGATTGTAAGTGTCGGCAATTAAAATATTCTTGTTCCAAACCGCAACCCCAAGCGGATGTTGAAGCCGCACCACGTCGCCCGCGCCGTCCGTGTCACCAAATTCATACAAATTGCCGCCCGCCAAAGTTTGGACTATTTTTTTTGTTAAATCAATCCGGCGAACGACGTTCGATTCCGGGTCGGCGACATACAGGTTTTTGCCGTCATACCCCAAGCCCGAAGGCTGCGCGAAGGCGGCTTTGGTAAAACTGCCGTCAGTTCGCGCTTCGAGTCCAGAACCGGCAAACGGCGCAATCGTGTTGTCGGTTAAATTCAACATCCAAATTTGATGATCGCCCGCCATCGCCACAAAAAGCCGCGCGCCGACAAGCTGCAAATCCCAGGGTGAATTAAGTGGAATTTTTCGTGCCGCGCCGCCGACATTGACTTCGTTGATTTGCTGACCCGTTCCGGCGACGGTTTCAACCGTTTTCGCGTCGAGGTCAATGCGGCGAATCAATTGGTTATTAGTATCCGCGACATACAGAGTATTTCCGTCGAGAGCCATTCCCTGCGGATGATTAAACGCGGCGGAAGAAAAATCGCCGTCCGTCGGCGCGGCTTGCCCGCTGCCAATAGTTTCGAGAAGCGTGCCGTCGAGTTTTGTAACGACAATCCGATTATGATTCGAATCGGCAATAAAGAGGCGGGCAGATTTTTCGTCTGCTAAAACTTTGCCCGGAAAAAGCAAAGGCGAATCGGCGAACTTATCTTTTTCAAGCGCGAATTTCATCGGCGTTTCGTCGAGTTTTCCCGCCGCGCGAAATTTTTCGGCGGTTTCATTGATTTTCTGTCCGAGGGCTTTTAGTTGTCCTTCGCTCACGAATTTAGCGACGATTTCGCCGTTCGGATCGATTAAAATCTGTGTCGGATAAGCCTCAACGTGATAGGATTTCCAGATATTGAAATCGGCATCGTTGACCACCGGATGTTCGAGTTCGTAGCGCAAAATTATTCGGCGAATATTTTCCGATTCCCGTTCATTCGTGAACTTGGCGGAATGAACGCCGATGACAATCAAATCGTTTTTATATTTCGCTTCGAGTTTCTTTAAATCGGGAATAATATGAATACAGTTTATACAGCCGTAAGTCCAGAAATCGAGCAGCACGATTTTGCCGCGCAGCTCCGCGAGCGAAAGCGGTTTATCGGTGTTAAGCCAATCAAGATTTTTCTTTAATTCCGGTGCGGGAGTCTGTGCGGTTTGTCCCCTAACGACAAATGTTTCCGGCGACGCGCCAAAAGCGATAAATAGAAATCCCCAAAAAATAATGAAACGCTTCATAAATACTTAATCGCTGAAAGTGCTAAAGACGGAATCGTCGGCTTTCTGTCCGGCGTGACAGGTAAAACAGGCGATTTTCGCCTGTTCATTAAGAGCGTTCGGTATGGCTGATGCCGTTGAATTCCTCAAATCCCCAGCCGCCGGATTCCGCAAAAAGTTTGCCGTCTTTCCGCATCACTTCGATGAATCGGCGCGCGCCGCCGCTCGTGACCCCGTTTTTGGTCTGCGTTTCAAACTGGTTGAGGACAATCGCCGATTCGTCTGGAAATTTTCCGGTTTTAAAACCTTCCAGTGCCTGCGAATTGGCGTAAATATTATGCAGTCCGTCATAGCTGAACGCCGGACTTTCGGGTCCAACCACCCGGCTGTTGATGTGAACCCAGCGGCGATAGCCCTTGGGATAAGCCACGGTTTTTGCGGTTTGAGAATAAATCACAGTTTCTGCGAACTGAGAATACGAAAAGGCGATTAAACCAAAAATCCCTCCGCAGCCCAATACCAGGCATCTTGCAAAATTTTTCATTCTTTACCTTCCGATGATTCACATAAATTATTTTTCTCAAAAATTCTTTAACCTGATTTTTGCCGCGGCTAAGATTCGACGGCTGTTTGCTTCCTGAACAAAAGCGACCGCACTCAAATTTTCGCGTTTCCATTCCTTTTCCAGTTCGACATCAACCGAAATCTCCTTTTTCTCATCAACCGCTCCGCCGATTATTTTCAGATAGCGCGCAACTGCCGTGTGTTTTAATACGCGCCCGCTGTTTTCACCCGCCGAAACGTTTGAAGTCAAATCGTCTTCGGTAATCGCCAATAAAACAAATGCTTTATCGCCGCCGGAGATTTTCGGTAAATCAGCGATTGTGATTTTGAACGACACGATATTTTCCGTCTGTTTCTCAATCTTTAGATTTAAGTTTCCTTTCGGATTTTTGGAGACCTCGGCGAACGTTTTACTCGCTTCTTTGCCGGACAGTTCGCGCGTTCCGTCAAGAATCAACTGCGGCGTATAAATTTCTTTATGTTTGAAAAAAGCGGAATAATACGCCTGACGGTTGCTAAATTGCTCGGACGAAAACGGATCAATCCAGCCGCGCCGATTCCAGTAATCGACATGCTCGCTCAAACCGATAATTTCCAAGCCGGAGATGGGTTGCTGCTCGACGAATTTTTGCAAAAGTTTATCGGCGGACGGACAAGTCGAACAGCCTTCGGAAGTAAAAAGCTCGACAATAACCGGCAACGGTTTTTCATTTTGCGCCGCCGCTCGAAAAATGCTTGTGCCAATTAGAATGAATAAGATTAAAAATCTGTGCAAATATCTCATAACGCGCGCCGCCTTTAACCGATTGTCTTAACCGATACGAAATTAAATTCCTGTGATTCGGTAGCCGGGATATTTTTGAAGCACTGCGGCTCAATGCCGTAACGCTTAATTTTGACATTCAAAGTCGTTACTTTAGTTTTTAATAAACCGGCGGCGACACGCTGATTGCCTTTCGCTCTGAGCAGGGCGAATCGAATTAATTCGATTTCAAAATTTTCCACTTCATCTGACAATGAAATCGGGTCATCGTCCGAAAAATTATCTTTTTGTAAATTCAGGTTTTCCAGCATTTTCAATTCATTGAGCAGTAAAACCGTCAGCGACTTTAGAGCCTGCACGCGATTTTCCGTTAAACTTTGTATCGAAAAAGTGTTGTTTGTTGATGTCGCAATATTCATCGGGGTTAAACTTTGCATACTTCTTCTCTTATTCTCTTCCATCCTTTTTGGATGTCGCAAATTTTCGGGTGAACAGCGCAACCGGCAGTCCGACCAGGAAAGCGTGGGCGGTTATGGCGACGATGAAATTCGTCAACGAGAATTTTCCCGGAACGGCGTTTGATAGCGGAATAATGACATAATTCATTATTAGATAAGCAATCATTCCATAGGTTAATCCGCAAACGACCGCGCGGCGAACCAGAACCGGAAATTTGAGACTCGCTATGTAATAAACGGCGGCGATGCAAGCGGCAACGACGAAATGAAGAAGAAGTCCGAGCAAAAACGTCGGCGTTCCGCCTTCAAAAGAATCTTTGCCGAGCAAGCCGGCGGCGACGGCTTGAAAAATTCGCGTTGTTTTTACGCCTAAAATTAGTCCGTAATAAATTAAAGCGAACAATCCATCCAATACTCCGACCGCCAAACCGCCGCCGCCGACTGTTTTGAAAAATTGGCGGTTTCTCAAAAATACGTCTTCATCAGAATCAAGAAGAATATTTTCATTCATAGCTTCATCCTGTATAGTTTTCATATCCAAAATTTCTTGAAATTTACTTAATGTAAACAGAAATTCAGCACCTTTACATTTAAAAATCTGTCAAAGTTTTATCCGTTACAGCAGGTTAAATTTATATTTTATTGAAAGAAGAAAAAACTTATTTGTGATAAATAACCGCTTTCTAGTGACGAGCTTGTCATTACGGATATTTGGAAATGTTTTGGATAAAAAGCGTTTTGAGAGAATGCTTTTATGAAAGGCGTTTTTTGAGAATGTTTTCCAACCGGTTTCGATAATTCCGACTAAGGGGAAAGGCTTTGCCGCCGTGCATAACGACTCGGTATTCGCCGCGTGACCAGACTTGGAGTTCTTTTAATTGGTTGATATTGACAATTGTTGAGCGATGAATCCGCACGAATAGGCGCGGATTTAATTGTTTTTCCAGATTGTTCATCGTTTCACGCATCAGCTCGGATTTTTCGCTGAATTTAAGCAAAACGTAATTTCCCTGCGCTTCAATCCATTTAATGTCTTCGACTTTGAGAAGCATTATCCGCTCATCTCTTTTAATCGTCAGCCGTTCGGGATATTCGGGCGCGGATTTTAATTGCTCGAGCAGATTTAAAATACGTTCGTCCGGCTCTTTTTTTCGGCTTTTAATATTTCCTTTGGCGCGTTCGAGAGTTTCGGCAAATCGTTCACGGTCAAAGGGTTTTAATAAATAATCGAGCGCGTGAAATTCAAAAGCGCGGAGCGCGTGCTGGTCGTATGCGGTCACGAAAATAATCGCCGGAATTTGTCGCAAAGTTTCCGGGTCAAGGTTTTCAAGCACTTGAAAACCGTCCATATCGGGCATTTGAATATCGAGAAAAACGATGTCGGGTATAAGTTTTTCGATATTTTTTACAGCCTCGCCGCCGTTTGCCGCCTCGCCGACCGAATCAATTTCAGATTTGTTTTTGAGCATTTCGCGGATTCGTTCGCGCGCCAGCGGTTCATCGTCTACAATCAAAATTTTCATTACAATCAATTAAAATAAGGCACGATTAAACTGACAATCGTTCCATCTTGATTTTTCTTATCAGCAACTTCAAAGAAATAATCGTCGTCATAAAATTGCCCGAGCCGGGCGCGGACATTGGCTAATCCGACTCCGCCTTCATTCGCACTTCTGCGCCGATTTCCGTTTCCGTTCAATCCGGGTCCGTTATCCTCAATTTTAATCGAAAGTCGTTTTCCGTCGCGCATCGCCTGAATCCGTAAATTTCCGATCGCCGTTTGACGGGAAATTCCGTGCCGCACGGCGTTTTCAATCAGTGGCTGCAAAATCAAATTCGGAACTTGCGCGTCGAGCGCGGACGGCTCGATTTTCATCTCAACGACGAGGCGTTCCTGAAATCTTATTTTTTCGATTTCCAGGTATGTTTTAACAAACGCCAGCTCCTGTTCGAGCGTGACGGTCGGTTCTTCGGAATTTTTCAAAGTCAACCGCAAAAAATCACTCAGACGCGCAATCATCCTGTCGGCCGTTTCCGCGTCTTTGTGCAGCAAGGAAGCTATCGAATTGAGCGTATTGAAAAGAAAATGCGGATGAATCTGCATTTTCAAAGCCGCGAGCTGCGCCTCTGCGAGCTGCGTCTGAAGCTCGGCGGCGCGTGTTTTTCCGGCTTGGAGTTGGCGGTAATACTCAAAGGCGTGAGCCGCAACCAGCGTTCCCCAGTAGACGAGCAAACCTTGATGGAGCATCAACGGACTGACAATCAGGTCTTTGAATAAAACTTCAACTGTTGGATAACGCAATTCATTCGTAAAACCTAAATACCAATAAGCCAAAATCGAGACGGCAGTCACCAGAAAAATAAAAATTACACAAATGATAAAATGCAGCGAGATTCGGGTCACCGCATTATCTCGTTCGATTGGAAAACGGCGGGCGAGCCAAAAAATTAAAGGTGAGACCGCGCCCCAGATATAAAAATCTATCAAATAACCGGCAATGACTTCTTTCCAATTTACGGTTGTGCCGGCGCGATAAGCCGTAAAATAAGAACGACTGGCGAATGACAATCCGATAATCGTCCACACGATGAAACCGATTCCCCAATTTCGCCAATCGATTTTTCCCCGATTGTTTTGTCTTTTATCGTCCCCCATAATTTTCTTTCCAATCGGTAAATAATAAATTTTATCGTTTGAACGCCCGAATGGCGGACGGACCGTCGAAATCAACCGAGGCTTGGATGTTATGTTGAAAGTTGTTCATCAAAACTCTAATCTTCACTTTCTCTCGCTTGAACCGAATCGAAGCGAAAAGCAATTATTGTCGATTTAGATTAAACCGACAACGGAAGATCAAATTTGCCGTCCGCGGAGACTGCGTCCAACGAATTTTTCGGACGGGCGCGGACCTAGATTAATCACACTTTATACTGATTGTTTCAACCATCTGATAACTTCTACCGGATGGATTTTTAGCCCTTCGATGATGATCGCCGTTTTAACTTTAATTCCAACCAAGTACCGTTTTCTATATTCTCAAAATTACTCGTAAAAATAAGCGAGCTACCGCAAATTACATCAAACATCGTGCGCCGGATTTGACGGCTGAAACATTGGCGACCGAGTTGATTTGAAATTCGATTGATTCGGCAAAAAGAAGACTTCACAAATGAATCGAAGCTTTAAAGTATGTGCGCGCCCGACATCAATATCCTATTTGAAGAAAATAACGATTGATTTGGACGGCAAATATTTATTATGCCTCTAACATTTTCTTTGAGTCTATAAGCATAATCGCCCAATGTCCTTATCAACGCCGCTAGACTTTCTCTCCTATGAGTTATTGTTCTGTGTCAGGGGCGTATCGGTTTTGCCGTTGAGAGTCGGCGAGACAGATCTGAACATTATAATAATTCACGGGTTGGTCAGAGTTGTCTGACAGCGAACTAAAGTGCGAAACGAAAGTATTTTCCCATGTTCAAATTGAAGGATAATACTTTTATCATTATAAGAAATCCTTCTCGTTTCGCTTTTCGAAGTGATTGGACTACCGACCTTTTAATTGGAAGAAAAGTCTGTGCCAAACATACATCTCTTGATTGAAGCCAGAGCGGTCGGCGTAATCTAAATCTAACGTTAAACGCATTAATGGCGGTGGTCGAATTTTTGCCAAGGTTAGTAATATAAAATTCTTCTAAAGTTTGTAAATTAGTTTCTAATGAATAATTAGTTTATAGCCGGTTTTATTATTTCGATTGAAGTTTGTGATGAGTTACCGACTTTTAGTGATGAAAACACAATTATCAATTTCATGATTTAAGTTCTTTTAACAATAATTACAATGTAATATAACCAAAGTTGCCAGTTATTGAATAAAAGCCTTATCAACTTGATGCGCGAATAAAAACAAAGCGATTTTCAGCAGAAAATCATTCAGATTAGTCGCATGAATCTTTTTCGGACACAATGTAGCAATCTCGCCAATCATCGTTTCGATGTATTTTCGCATCAGCGATTGACAGATTTTCTGCCGGGTCCCACGAGAGTGTGCGGAGTTTATGCGGCAGAGCACTTGCCATCGCAACTGCTCAACCTCCCGGAGAAAGTATATAATTCGAGTGCAAATAAAAAGCACCTGTTCTAAACAGATGCTTTTTATTTGGCGATTTAATTTATGGGAAAAGTGATTAATTGAATAAGTCCTCAATGTCGCGCGAACTGTGCAGAAGACGAATCATTTCTATTTTATCATCCGCTTTGATGTAGAAAATCAATTATTTCTCGTAACCCTTGACGTGCCACATCCGCACGTTTTGGAGTCGCTCGTCTTGAAATTTCCACTCCGCTCCGAGTGCAGGGAACTCGGCGAGCTGTTCGAGACTCTCTTCGACGGCGACCAGGAAAAATACTCCCTTGTCGAGATCGTCTTCGGCGATAAAAACAAAGCATTCCTCGATGTCGCGCTCCGCCTGCGGGCGTTTGAATATCTCGCGCATCATTTACGACTTGTTTTACTTTTCAAACGCTCGATGCCGCGCTGCTTGATCGCTTCAAAATCGGCTTTGGTAAACCGGGTTGCTTTCCCGCTCTCCAGACCTTCTAGCAGCAATGCTTCGAGCCGCCGCTCCTGCCGCTGTCTGAGATAATCGCGCACCAGATCGCGGAAAAACTCGCTTGTGTTGCCGTAGCCCTCGGCGGCGATGACTTCATCAACTTGCGCCTTCAAATTATCGGGAATCGAAATGTTAATTGTTGCTGTTGCCATAATAATTCCTTTCAAATACAGTGTAGCACTATTGTCAATAGATGTCAATAGATGTCAATAGACACTATTTGATGAGCATATTATTTTTATCAAAATTCTCTTTCTTCACTTATCCGGGATTGTTCAAGGCAATACTGAAGTCCTTGAATATGTTCATCCAGCCATCTCACCACGTTTGGATGGTCTTCCTGCGCCTTAATTTCTATAAATTCTTCCAATCTATTTTGATAGTAGTTGCTCATATTTCCCGTAATGATTCCGGTTGATCCGAAATTTGCATACAGGTTATTTCGCACATCCTCTCTATCTCCGTAGCGTATTAAAAGCTCCCTGGCGATTGGCGAATAATTTCCTAACTTTCTGATTATCGACGGAACAAACCAGGCGGTGAACCACGCTCTTTTTTCTATATCTTTATCAATCCATTTCCACAACTCATCCAATGGAACAAATTTATGGTTGCCGCTTCCAATATCTCCGAATTGAAGAGCTCCGTTTTCAAGCCAAAATTTAATTCGCATCGTCTTTTTATCCATCGGAAAACGAATATAGCTTGAAGCTATTCGCCAAACTTCTAATGGGAATTCTCTTGCCACTTCATCTAAGACTGAAATCGGTGCTTCATCCAGACCGCGACTCAGAGAACCATCCTCCCCAAAATTTTTTAACAGAACTTTAGCGAATTTTAGAGATTTATCTTTGTAGAGGTTCATGTACCTCGCGGCAATCAGTTGCCAGTAATGAGACCCCATTTGGTCAAAGTTTTCTTGCTGCGCTGCATCAAAAAGAGATTTGTGAGTAAGAATTTTGAACGCTAGATTTTCAGGCAACTTCAATTTCAAAGCATCCGATGACGATTCACGCACATAGTATTGATATAAATAATTCAAAGCGATACTGACGGCATATGCACTGTCTTGTCCAAGCAGGAATATAAGCCATCTTTTTAACGTATTTTCAGAAATGTTTTGAATTTGTAATCCGTATTGAAAGCGATTGAGTTGCCAGAAGGCGATTTCGTTTTCCTCGAACAAATTTGCAATCCTGACCGCGCCTTTTTCCGTTAATCCTGACATTTGAGATAGCCCGGGTATCAAGATTTTTGTTTGTTTTCTTTCAGATAAAATATCTAAAACCTTTTCCCAGATGTTTTCATCGGCTTCTCTCAAAGCTCGAAAATAACCGCCTAACAAGCCTAGATTCACTTCCTCTTCTTCAATTTTGTTTTGATAAATTTGAATCAGCTCTAGAAGAAGCGAAAAATTTTTATCTTTTTGTCCCAGTACATAGCCGAAATCATATCCTCTTTTGGCTTTCTTCGTTACGAGCCAACCGAATTCCGCTTTCAAACTGCTCGGATTATCCAATGCAAACTGTGCTAAATCTTCAATAATCGGTTTTGTTAGATCAATCGTAAATCCGGTCTCTTCGCTATATTTTTCAACGTGGATGTCAAGCGCGACATATCTTTGCAGCCGCGAACGGACTCTCAGGAGCGTCTGGAAAGCCATCTGGAGAATCGCCTGCATCTTGTCGCCCCACGATTCGCTCGTCCGGCAAAACATCCTGATTAAATCGTCGCTCAGCAAATCTATCTCGTGTTCATTTGCCGCGCTCAAGATTTCCAGGGAAACGGGAAAATGCTTCGGGCTAAACTGCACGCAGTCCGCAACGCGCGATTCGGACATCGTTTCCATCAAATGCTGAATAAAATCGCCGTGCGGATCGACGACCGCGCCCCCTCCGCCGTTTTCGATGGCGCGGCGCGCATCAGTTTTATTACCGTCGATTCGCCGGGGCGAGGTCGCCCCGGCGTTTACGCGGCGACCAGACAACGTTTTTCAGCGGAATTCTTCGCGCCGCTCCAGGGACCACGCGATGCTCGGAACATAAGCGAACGGGCTTCAAGTTGCCGCTTTCGCAAAAATTTCGCTTCAGCAATCAAGTGCGACGATTATTACCACAGCGTCATCACGCGTCGTTTAACCTCGAAGCCGGGGGAAAATTCGAATCACTTCGGCTCGACATTTATCGCCGAGCGATTGATACCACTCGAACGGCGACGCGGCGGTGATCGAAGCGTTCCGCAGAAGGGCATCGTCGATTCCTTTGAATTTCGGATTCCACGTCAGAACTTTAACTTTGCCTTGCAGATTACTGCCGGTCGCGCCGCTGATTGCATTTAACAACTGTACCAACGCTCGCGCCGCATGAGGATTTTCCCGGCAGTCGGCATCGAAGGCAAGCAGCACCGGTCGAAGAAAGACGGCGGCGGCAATTTCCGCGTGCGAAGAATTGATTCCGGCATTCGCCAACACGTCCGCCTTCTTGGTGAAGACCCGGACGGTTTCGGCTTTGAGGGCTCCTTCCGTGATCAGAACCGGCGCATCATACGATCCAGCCCCGCGATAGGCGAAATGCAGCGGCGCGCCGCAGCTTAAGCCCGCGTTTTTATCGGGCGTGGACAGCCAGACGTAACGAAGCGCGCCCGTCGATGATTCGTTGCGACCCATCAAACGCAGCTGACAAGCCGGCACGAGACCGGTCGCGTCGCGGTAAGGAATGATCATCACCGGACACGAATAGTCTTTCTCGGACCAGAGCTGCGCCCGTCCGTTTTTATCGAGCCAGAAGCCGGGCAGTCCGCTCACGCCGGATTTCTGACCGCTCACAAAATTCGGGAACTGCCGGTTGATTGATCGGCGAATCTCTCGGGCTAACTCGCGCCGCTCGTCTTTGGTTTGCGGCAACGCCCCGGAGTTTTTAATATCGAAAATCCTTCTCGCCCGCAGACCTTTCTCGCCGTCAATTATCTCCTTCAAATCGGTCGCGGGTGCTAGTTCGAGCAACTTTCGATAAGCGAAATCTCTGATTTCAATCGGCGCAAGTTCGGTTTTTTTCGGCGGCGACCGGTGCGGGCAGAAAAATATATTCACGGGAAAAAGCGATTTTTCGTGATGAAATATGCCCCAACCCGTGCGGCTCACGCGATCCGCCTGTTGATTGACGCGAGCGCAGAATGACGTTTTTTCGTCCGGCGTGTAACTGCACCAATCGGATTTGCCGCAGATGCGGCACACGCGCTTTCGACTGACGCGCTGATAATTTGAAGCAGCCATAACGATTCCAGTCCCTTTTTCTCACCGATTGAAATTATAAGCCGCTTATTTGGCGGCGCAAGGCTTTCAGTTTCCAGCTTTGTTAAATGCCTAATATTTGGGTTTCATTTCTTCGAGACGGCGATCCATATCGCGGAAAAAGCCTGTGACAATGGTCGCCGCCATCCGCAAATGCGCGGCTTCTTCAGCCGAATTTTTATTAATCAATGCGGCTTCGTTGCGCCCTGTGAAAGTAACGTCATTGGCTTTTATTTCCAAACCGTATGCTTGATTAATTCCAGTCGTTTGGATTGCCGCGCCCTGCTTTGCCGCGCCCGCGCTGATGCTCGCCCCCTTCTGAATCGCGCCGATTGTCGCATCGGCGTTTTGGTTAATGCTCGCATTTAAATTTTCCTGATAATTTTCGCTGTTTTCTCTGTTTGAAGTGAGCGTTCTGGTGTTTTGACCCAGGTTCAGCTTGTATTGCTCGTCGGTTATTTGATTGCCGTAAGTTTGCCGAACCTGCGACGGATCGAGCGGAATGCCTGTCGCTGAACCCGCGCCGTTCGCCACAACGCCCGCCAGACCGCGCGTACCGACGACTCCGCTGCCGGGAGACATATTCAGAATGTTGTCGTTAATCTGCGCTTCATTCTCGACCCACCTGTTTCCTTTTTCCCGGTTCGCTTCAAATCCCAGGCGATTCGTCCGGTCGGTGTAATCAATTCTTTGCGACCCGATTTCGCGCTGTGTGGACGCGCTGGTTTGCTGCAACTGCATCGTCCGGTTCGAGTTGGTAATCAGCATATTCGTCGTTTGATTGCCGTAAATTTGACCGAGCGTAGTTTGCAGGCTGCCCTGCACGCCCGATAAAGCCTGAATCCTTCGCGCGTCGGTTTGCAATTTTCCGGCTTCAAGCGCGGCTTTGGCGTTCGTTTTTTCGGAATTATAAATGCCCTGAATTTGCGTGTTTTCGGCTTGGCGATTGATTGCCGCGCCCGCGACAAGACCGTAAGTTTCGAGTGCCGTTCCGACCGCCGAAAGCATCCAGCCCATCGAAACCTGATTGACCGATTCGTAAACCTGACCGCGCAGAAGTTTATACGCCAGCACGACGCTTAAGATGTAGGAAAGCACGGCGATGAAAAACAAAAAAGTAACGATTGCTGCGCTGCTGCCCGGATCATAATTGCCGGTGGAGATGATTTTCGCTGTATTCGGGTCGAGCGTATAAAGCGGCTCGCTATTGTATATCGAAAGCGCGATGAGACCAATCGAATAAGCGATATACATCGCTATTTCTTTGACAATCGGATAAGACAAACAAAACGTCGCCATGCCCCAGCAAAACGGGTAAAAAGTCTGCGCGGCGAATTTATCGTCAAAGCCCAGTGCCGCCATAATCGGCGATGCCAGCTTCAAACCGATGAGAATAAAAAGACCGGCGAGCGCGAGCAGTATGCCGCCAAATTTGATGATGTTCTGACTGATGACGACGAGCGAAAACATTCGCGGCATATTCCAATTCAAAAAGTTCAAGTCGGCGGTGATGTCGGCAACTGAAGATTCTTTGTTATTGATCACACCTAGAATGCCCGGCTCGCCGTTCGGCAACCGCTCGGCGATGATGGCGTTCGGATCTTCGACGCTAAAGTTAGCTTTGACGTATTGCCGCATCTTCTCGTCGAAATCTTTCATTAACCAGTAATTTGCGCTTTTTAATGGTTTAGCGATTTGTTTTCCGACGAGCGTGAAAACGTCCAAGAGATACGGCGCGCTGCCGATGACGAGCATAAAGCAGAGCGTGCGGATGCCCCAGCGAAAAAGCAGTTCCACCGAATAACCGCGCTCGTCCGAGAATTTTCGCAAAAACGAAATAATCAGAACGAAGCTGGCGATAATCCACGCGAAGAACGTCAAATAGGGCAGCATCGGTTTGACGACCGTGTTTAGAATCGAAGCGAAAAGCCAGTCTTTCGCCGTCTTCATCATATTGTCAATTTGCTTATCGAACGACGCGGCGGCTGGACGCGGCACGGGCGTTGGAACGGGCGTGGCGTTCGGCGCGGGTGTCGCCGTCGGGTCCTGCGTTATTTTATCGTCTTCGAGCGCGGGCATAAACGGACTGTCGTTGTTGATTTGATTTATCACGTCGTCGGCGTAGATAGTTTTTCCGTTCATCTCGCCGATAGGCGTTCTGGTGTTTGGCGGTTGACGCTGCGCCAGCGCATCTGTCGTCAAACTCACCATTAACAACAGCAATAATCCAAACGCGGCGATAAATCTCGACCGCCCTTTAATTTTCATTTTTTCGTTTCTTTGCGACATCTTTTTGCTCCGATTTTTTGTTTTTCGCGCTCACCAGGGAAATTGATTGTCGAGCGGATCGTTTTTCCAGACTTCGTATTTTTCAAGCTCCGAATAAAACTCTTGGCTTCCGGTCGTGATAGTCGTCATCATTTCTTCCGTTTGACGGATTTGTTTGCCGAATTCTTCCATCTGCTCGATTTTCAAGCCATATAGTTTGCACTTTTCCTCGATTTGCTTTTTCAATTCGTCAAGCCGAAGTTCAAGCGTGGCGATGCGCGAGCCGATTTCACGAAGCTGCGCGAGCATTCCTTCGATTTTGTCCTGCTGGCTGCCGGCTATATTTCTTAATTCGGTTACTCGGTCTTGCAGTTCAGCCTGTTCTTTGTAGAGCAAAGCCAACTCAGCCAAAATCATCTCGCGGTCGTAAAGCATCCGCTCGAATGAAGAATCAAGGCGGGCAAGCCTTTCTAAATTTTTGAGGCTCGCGTCGGCATTCCTGCCGATGGCGTGTTTCAGGTAATCGTCCAAATCGCGCTTGTTCGCTTCCATATCGAAAATGCCGTTGCGGTAGCGGCGCGAAATGCTGACGACGGCTTGAATTTCGCTTCTGATGGAATTTTCGATTTGTCGTTTCAAATCGTAAACGCCTTTGACGATTCTTCCGACCGCCGCCCAGCCTTCGACCATCTGCTTGTTTTTCGTGATTTGCTCGTCAACGATTGATAAAATTCCGCGCAAAGAGCTGACCTGTTCAATCGCTTTTTGATACATAGCGACATACTGCTCGACTGTTTTAATCCAACGAGCGGCTTCCTCGATTTTCTTTTCAATTTGAAGGGCATAATTCGTCGCGTCGAATGTCACCCACTGCGCCCGCGCGGGCTGCGCTGCGGGAAACACCAAAAACGAAAACAGAATCAACGCGATGGCGAACTGGTGAATAAATTTTAGTTTTTTCATAAGTTTTTAATTCGGTTGCTTTGCCGCAAAGAGGCGAAGTTCCTCCAGATGTTCAGGCTTGATTTCCGTGAGTCCTGCGGCAGTTAAACCCAAGGGATATTTACTTGCCAGCCACGCCAGCACAAACGCGAAGGGCTGATTCGGCATTAACGCCTCGCTAGCAGCGCGAGCGTTTCTTTCGTTAGCGTCGGTCGTCGAATTCCAACGCTCAATCGGCGATTGGCTGACGGTTGCCATCTCAACGATTTTGTCATCCCCTGAACCGATGACCATCACCCACTGCGTATAAATTCCGTAAGGATTGCGAATGCTGCGAACGGCGGTTTGCGTTTCTTTCGACAGCTCGCAATCTCGCACCAATCGGTCGAAATTGCCGATTTGTTTGCCGATGATTTTTACGCCGCTGTTTTTGACTAAATCAATACCGATTGGATTCGGCGCGTCTTCCGTGCCGCTAAAATGCTCGTAGGCTTGCCCCATCAAAAGCGTGACAACGCCTTCTTTGCGTCCGGTCAAGCTGGTGTTGCCGATCAAATCTAAGATAGCCGGAAAATGTTTCGTGATTTCTTTCATCTCGTCGCAGACGAAAAGAAACGGCGTGATTTGACCTTTGGAATTTTCTTCGCCGATTTCCTGCATAATCGAAGCGGCGATGCGGAAGCCCATACTTTCGCGCACGGGTTCATCCAAACAGGAAAGGGAAGTCAGCTCATAAACGTCGAACGGCGAATCGGTATCGAAATCAGGGTGCGTCGGCGCGTCGAGCCAAACGTCGCCGCGATAAATGTTCAGTTTCAAAAATAGCTCGTTCGCTTTTGTGCGCTCGGTTTCGTTCCAACTGTAACTGCCCAGAAGGTCGAGAAAGTGTGAAAGCGTCGGCTGAAATTTCGGTCGTCCCGCACCGTTTCTGGTGTTTGAGATTTTATAAACTTCCGTGACGATAAGTTTCACAATCGAATAAGTAATCGTGTCGTCTTTCGGCGTTCGACTTAAATTCAACAAATCCGTCAGAACGAACGTGCTTTGCCGTTTCGAGGCGGGCATTCCGGTTTCAATTCCCGGATAATTCCAGACGTTCAATGGCTTCGGATCGGCTTCCGCGAAATTGATATGCCGTCCGCCGAAAAGCCGGCACATCGGTTTTAATGAATTTTTGTAATCAATCGCCCGCACTTTCACGCGCCCGCAGCACGCGAGAATGTCGGTAATAATTCTCATTCCCAAAACCGATTTGCCTTCCCCCGAAGCGGCGGTCACAATCACGGTCGGCGACTTTATTAAATTCCTGTCAAACAAATCGAGTCCGAACATTTGACCATCGGGCGTTAAAAACAAGCTGTGCGGTCGCGGACTGCCGCGCCACGCGCCTTCGGTCGGCACGAACGCTGCTAAACTGCTCGCCGCTTCGCCGAATTCCTGTCCGGTTTCTTTATGCGATAATTCTCCGGCGAGCAGTCGCGGATAAATCGCGCGCTGCCGCGCCGGTTCTTCGCGCACGGCATCCGCGCCGGGAATTTTTCGCACCGCCGACATCATCTGCTCGCATCGCTCGGTTAATGTTTCCGTTTTTTCGTTAAGTTCACTGCGGCTGCGGGCGCGCCCGCCGAAAACAATAAAATTGATTCTGGCTTTGCAGATTTTTTCGCGTCCCTTTTCGACTTGGCGGAGAAGTTCCGTCAATTCTTCGCGGACGACTTTCGCGTCTTCTTGAAGCGGTTTCAGACCGAAAAAGGTGTTGCCGCTGCCTTCGATGCGTTTGATTTTTTTCTTGAGTTCCTTCTTGCTCGCCTCGACATCGAGCGCGACGAAATCAAGCACAATCGTGTGCGGAAAGTTCAAATCGCCGCGACAGGTCAGATAGCGCATCGTGTCGGCGGTGACGAAATTCTGCGGCGGCGTTTTTAAGCTGACGATGCTTGCCAGAGACTGCTCGTGCATTACGAAATCGGTTTCATCCGCCTTGATATTGCCCACCGTCAAATAACGCCTGATGTCAATGCATTTGATTTTTTCGGGCAACACGGGCGCGGCAGTGTTGCCCCGTCGGTGCGAGACGAAAAGCGTTTCAAAAGTTTCCTGTCTCTTCATCGCTTCGAGCCGCAGTTCTTTCGGGAAATTTTCTTCAAAGCTGCGAAAAACCTTTTCGGCTTCGCGCCGGCATTTTTCTTCTCTTTCCCTCTCGCGCCTGACGAAATTTTGACTAAATGCGTTTTTGCTGTTCGCAATCGGCGCGGTCAGAAATAGAATTAATCCGCCGCGCACGATTTCACGATTTACGCTCGGCAAAAAATTCAAGATTGCCGGATGGTCGTGAGCGTCCTGCGCCGGAACGCGAACCCAAACGGTCGCCGACTGTTCTTTAAGCAGCTCATTAGCGATTGAATCTTCGTAGATTTTCAGATTCGTCGCGTGCAGCAGTCCGGCGTGCGGATGAGCCTCTTGCGCGTTTATCGAGCCGAGATGATTTCGCAAAACCGCGCCGCCGCCCGGCAGGGAATCGAAACGGATTTGAATTGTTGTTCCCGCCGGTTTGTCGAAATTGAGCAAAGACGAAATTTCATCAATGCGGTTTTCGGTGAATTCTTCCGATTGATAAATCGTGTTGGCGAGCGTAATGCGGTAAGCGCGCCCGTAGCTTCCGTCCCTGTAGCGCAAGCTATCGCCGTCAAAGCCCATTACTTCGCTTTTCCTGAGCCGTCCCTGCCCGTGACTCAGTTTCTTTTCATCAGAAGCAACCAGAGCGAAATTAGCGGGCGGGGATCGCTCGTTAGATTTAGCTGCGGCAGTTCGCCGGTAAGCGGGCAATAAACGAAACGCCGCAACGAGTCCGATACCTAAAGCCGCGCTGCTGGCGATTAAACTCGCCACCAAAAAGTGCGGCGATAAATTCGTGTAATTTTCGAGCATAAATTTTCTCTTGTTTTTAGGAATTGTCGTGTTTTATCCAGTCTTCCGTTTCGTATTCGTCTCCCACGGGTCGGCGGAACTTGCTCCAGCCGTCTGTTGCCGCGTCGAGCTTGTGAAAGAGCCAGCCTTTCGGTTTGCTGGCTCTTAAAAACGTGAACAGCGACAGCGTAACGACGAATGTAAACGCGCCCAAGGGAACGCCGAGCGGAATGTAATAAAGCCACCAGCCGAAAACGAACGGCAGGATGTAAGCGGCGGCGGTCGGAATCAAAATATATTTCCAGTCGCCCTGATAAACGCCGCAGCGTTTTATTTCGTGATAAACATTCGGTCTGATTGGTCTCGCTCTCATAACCCTTAAAAGTTTGTGTCAACCGTGACCGCTTGACCTTGCGAGATCGAGTAAATGACCGCGATGATCGTGCCGAAGGCGAAAGCCGCTCCGCCGCCGATGGCGTAGTTGCCCCATTCCTTGCCCCACATCTTGTTCCAGATCGCCGCGCCAACTCCTAATGCTCCGCCGCAAAACAAAAGAATGGCAAAAAGTTTTAATCCTTCACGGATGATGTTGGCGAGATTGCCGGAATTGCCCGAAAAAATCGGACCGCCGCCTTGCGCGTGCGCCGCTTCGCCAATTAAAAGATTGAGCAGAATAGCTCCTAAAATCGGCGCGGCGGCTCGCGCCGTCAGCCGGGTTTTGTTTTTCAAGTTCGTCAAGATTTGTTTTCGAGTCGCCGCCTCTGACAAAGCACGAGCGGCGGAATTTAATCCGTTTTTCATTTCTTTTTCCTCTTCAATTTTTTTTGTATCTCGTGCCAACGCTTTTTACTGGTTGACGTTTTCGAGTTAGAGCAAAGTTTGTGCCTTGCCGTAAATGGTTGAGAACAGAGGTTTTATTTTAGGGCATATCATTTGCGCTTGACGACGCGCGAGACGATTTGATTGACCTGCATCGTCAGCCCAATTCCAAATTTCGCTTGAAAAAAGACTATGAAAGAAAAATTTTTAAGATATTTTTGCGCGCGATGCCGGTTACGGCTTCGCGCGAGCGCGCTTTTTTTGATTGTTGTTTTCGCGTCGCAACAGAGCGCGAGCTTCGGACAAACGACCGTTTTGACGCGGAAGGAGTTTTCGCGTTTTTCCGTTCTCGAAAGGGCGCGCTTTTTCGAGCCGACGATTTCACGCATCGCGTCGGAAGAACAGGTTGACCCGTATCTTTTGTGGACGATTGCTTACAATGAAACCAGATTTCGACCGTGGCTCGCGTCCCCTGCCGGAGCGGAAGGATTGATGCAGTTCATTCCGGCGACCGCCTTGAGATTTAATTTGTTCAACCCATATCAGCCTGAACCTGCAATCCGCGCGGCGGCGCGTTACGTTCGGTTTCTGTCGAATCGTTTCGCAGGAAGGGTTGATTCGATTCTCGCCGGTTACAACGCCGGCGAAGGCGCGGTTGACGCATTTTTGACGGGCAGAACAGTCCGGTCGGGAAAGAAAATTATCAACGCGAACGGCATAAAAACAATCGGCGGCGTTCCGCCATATCAGGAAACAATCGGTTACGTCGCTCGCGGACTCGTCGTTTATCGCCTGCTGAAAAAGCGGCAGATGTTTCCCGGTGTGTTTGAAACATCCCTTTATCCGCCCGCAGTTTCCGAATCGGTCGCCCGTGTTTGGCTCAACGACCCGGAAATAGGTTTTAACGGCTCAATCTTGACTCAAATCAATAATCCGATTTTCTTGAACTCCGAAACGGTGGCGCAAAATTTACCCGTTCAATCAAATGAACAAATTCTTCAACCTAAATTCGCGCCGGTTAAATTTATTCGCCGCACTGCGCCAAATAAACAACAAACTTCCTCCGTAATTTCCGCCCGATCACTTTCGGAAAATTCGTCGAACGACGATGAAAAATCGGAAAAACCAATCTTTCGGAACGAGGTTTTTTACGAGCCGCGCACGGGGAGCAGATTTCAAAACAGAGACGGTAAAGTCGAACGACTTGCAGAAAGCGGCGAACGGATCGTCGGCGAACAGACGCAAATTTCAAACGCATTATCGAGTCGCGCTCGCGGAACTTTTTTCGGCGGCTCAATAAACCCGGTTCCCAAGAAATAAACGAGCGATTGATTTGCCTGATTTTCATTTACAAGCTGGATAGATTTATCCGGCTTTTTGCATTTTGAGAGCGAGATTTGAAGGATTTTTTTGAGAACGTCAAGGAAGTGGTTCAATGAACAGACCACCTTGTTTACTCTTCCATTCTGTCGCAAATCCTTACCAGACAACATTTTCCAAACCTTTCGCAATTTGGGTGGTCTGACGATCAGACCGGGTGTGGTTCGACCGTCAGACCACTTGCAAATCTGTTCCGGTAAATTGCTGACCCGAAGCTGCAAAAACGCGCGTCTTTTGAATAAAAATTTCGATTTTTCCATTGGCACTCGTCTTGCACTTGAGCCATTTTGCAATCGGTTTTCTGCGGAATCTGCCCGCGCCGGAAATATCGCGCCGGCAATTTAGAAACTGCAAATTTTAAGGGGCGCGTTTTCAATTTATGAACTCGAAAATGTCCGAACAATTAACGAACGAATTGCCGCGAGATGCGGCGAGCGCGGCGACGGTTCAGCCGGAAGCGATGACTTACCAATCGGAATCGATAAATCTGCTCGAAGTGATGGAGATTTGTTCCGAACTTTGTGTCACGCATCCGTTTCGCCTTTTGCAAATTCTCGAAGAATGCTCAGTTTCGCCCGAAATAACGGTCGCGCCGCTGTTTGCCGAGATTATGTCATTAAAAGTTTCGCGGTTCGGCAGACGATTGGAGCAAATTCATTGACCAGCGCGGAAGCAATAGACAACAAGAAATTTTTTAGAGGTTTTTATGTCATTCGATAAACACAACCAAACCGAAGATTTTTCCGGCGAGAGCGCGCGCGACTTTACGGCTGATACCTTTTTTTCAGTCGAGCGCGACCCGGAAGACGTTTTAACGATTTCGCATCTACTGCGACTGGGCTTAGTCCTCGTCGTCCTGCTTTTTTTAAGTTGCGGCTTGAATTTTTACCTCGCCCTGCGAAAAGCGGATTTAATCGTCGTTGATAAAACGAGCGGGCGTACGCTGGCGATTAACGACAAAGATTACGGCAGCACCGAAGCCGTGCAAGTTTCGCCCGACAATTTGACGAGCCGCGACAAAAAGGCACTGGTCGCAGAGTTCCTTAGCTGTCTTTACGAAGTCAACGGCACGACACGAGCGGCAAACGTCAATCGCCTGCTCAAAATGATGGAGCCGAATTTATCCTTGCAACAAGCCAGACTTTTCAACGACGAAAAACTGCTCGCGCAGGAAAAAGCGGAAAGCGTCAATTCGAGTTGGGAATTGCAGGACGTGACCTTCGACGAGCGCGATCCGTATATCGTCCGCGCCCTTGGCGTCAGACGAGTCCGCCGCGTCCGCGATGGAGGGGCGAGCGTCGAGGAACAAACGCAAATCAAAGTCAAATTTTTGCTGATGGACTCGCCCACTTCGCCCGCCAGAAACGACAACAATTACCGCACCGGCTTTTATGTGCAGAAATTTCGCGCCGAATCGGTTGACGGAACTAAACAATCGTCGCTGGTTTTGCTCTCCGACGAGCGCACCGCTGGCTTAAGCGAAAACAAGTCGGGAACAATCAGCCGGAACCGCGCCGATGAAACGGCAACGGGCGACAAACAATAATTTTTAATTTTTTGAAAATTTAGAAATTTGAAAAGACGCGCGGGTTTTCGAGAGGCGCGCCAAAAACTAAAACAATGATGAAACCAAATTTGATTTACACTGAAAAATTTTGCGGGCGGCGCGCGGCGCGAGTTTTTTGCCTGAGCCTCGCCATCTTTTCGATTCTTTTTTGTGTCGCCGGAAACGTCTCGGCGCAAAAGAGAATTCCCAAACGGCGAACGATTGCGAAAGTCATCCGCGTCAAATCGCAAGTTAAAACCTTGGTTGACGATGCAGCCCAAAAAGAAAAAACTGCTGCCGTTGTCAGTAATAACGCCGCAGCTATCACGGTCGTCAATCGCGCGGAAGCCGATTATCTGACGGGCGAGGCGAGCGTTTCGGTCAATCCCAAACAACCGACAGTCATTCGATTGGGCTTGGCGCAAAACGCCGTTTCGGTCGTCGAGTTTCCGGCGATTGATCAGATTTATTATATCCACGAGGGAAACCCGAAACTCGTTACCGTCTTTCAATCGCCGACCAAAGAAACCGACCGCTCGATTACGCTTTATCCGGGCGAAGGCTTTTTGACGAGCGCAGCCGGACAAAAAGAATTGTCGGCGACAATCACGATGCAGATGAAATCAGGGTTAGTCATCGTGTTGGAAATCGTTCCCGCCCCGGACATTCGCTCGAACGCTCATCGCTGCGTCTTGAACTACAACATTTCGGAAGTCGTCGCCGCACGCCTTGCCGCCGGTTTGAAAGTAAATTTGGGCGATGAGGAAACGCCGAAGCCCTTAAAACAAACCCGCGCCAACTCGCGGCTTGTGACCGGCAATCTTTCAAACGACGGCGATTTGCAGGACGCGGAACGGAACGCGAATTTACAGCCGACAGCCTTCGTCGAAATCGCCGCCGGAAACGCGGGGAACAAAACGGACGCGCAAAACGCTTCCAAGTCAAAAATGAAAACCGGAGCGCAATTAACCCGCCTGGTGAATAAAAAATTGGCGGAAGCGATCAAATCGCCGAAGGAAAAATTCACTGCTTGGTCTTCCGCCGTCAAAGGCTTGAGTCTTTCGACCGCGAAAATCGTTGAAATTGATGACCGGCAGCGGCTCTTGGTCGTCGCCGTCAAAAACGAAACGACGGACGGCTTGCGTCTGCTCGACGAGATGCCGGAAATCCAAATTCAAACTGTTGATAAATCGGGAAACAGTTTGCAGCTCGAAAGGCTCGAAAGAAAATATGTGGAAACGACCGCTCTGCAAGGCGCGATTTCCGCCGGAGCAACCGTTTATTACGCCGTCGTCTTTGAAAATCCGATTTTGGGCGCGAATCAAAAACTGCTCGTTTCCGCCGCCCACGACCGCGCCGCCGACGCGCCCGTCGTCGCTTCGGCGACAACGCAAATTGATAAAAAGGAAGGTGGCAACAAATGAATAGCAAACAAACAAATGTTCCTGTTGTCATTCCGCCCGCGCTCGACGCAGACGAATCGGAACTCGCCGCGCGGAATGAATTTCTCATTGAGCCGGAAAGTTTTGATGAAATTACAAACGCCGATGAAGCAGCCGAAGAAATCGTTCTGGACGAAACTGATGCCTCGCCCGGCAGTCTCGCGGACGAGCGCGAAGCAAAAAACCTTCGCCGCGCAAAGCGTCGCAAATCGTTCGCTTTTTTAGGCGTCTTCGGCGCAGGCTTCGGCGCGCTTCTTCTCTTTTTAGCTTGGGCTTTCGGCTTCGGATTTTTCGCACCGCCGTCGCGCATCGCCGTTGACCGCAATCAAAAAACGAACGGCGTGAGTTCGACAGGTGCGACCACGAGCGGCGACGAAAAACTGAAAACCGCATTGGCTTTAGTCGCGGGCGAGACGGGCAATAACAAGGACGCGCCGGTGATTTCGGACGCTTCATTGAGTCCGAATGCCGCGGGCGAACAAGATTTGAAACTGACTTCGAGCGACAAAACAACCGGACAGCCGAACAATGCAATGTCGGGAAATATGATTGTTCTGCCCGACGAAAACGGAGCCGTCAAATCAAACCAGACGCAAAATCAAATTCGCAATTCGCAGCCGGTCTCGCAAGGCATCGCGGGTATTCAACCGAATTTTTTGAACGGGGAAGTTGCACCTACAAATTCGCTGCTTCAACCGAAGGCGAATTATAACGCCGCCGTAAATTCTTCGGACAAAGCAGATGGCGCGATTGCTCGGTCCGTGTTTTTCGGAAGCGTCTTTGATAAAAATAATTCCGTCCGTCAAAACTCTCCGACGAATTCGGGTAATTTTTCGCCCGGTCGTATTTCATCGAAGGAAAACGCTAATGTTCCGTCTTTCGGTAGCTTGCTTCCGGTGCGGTTTTTGGGCGCGATTTACACTCTGCGCGGCGCGGGCGGATTGGTGCGAATGGAGCTGGTCAGAAGTGTCAAAAAAGATGGATTTTCATATCCCGCGGGAACGATTATCGTCGGCAGACTTCGCGGAAGCGAATATAACCGAGCCTTCATTTCGGTAATCGGTGCGATTGACGCGAAAACGGGTAAGCTCGTCAAATTCGAGGGCGAAGTTTTAGGCATTGACGGCGCATCAGGCGCAAAGGGCGAGCGCAAATCAATCAAAAGCTGGGGGGCGCGTTTTCTGTCCGGCTTGCGCGAAGCCGGCGGGCAAGCCGTTAATGTTTTGGCGGCTCGCGGCGTTGGCGGCGGGCGCGGCGGCACAATCGTTTTGAACGGTTCAGGCGGTTTAGGCGGCGAGGTGTCGTCAATCGTTCGCGGCGATACGCAGGACAACAGTTTTGTGATGGTGCGTGCCGGAACTGAAGCCTATGTCTTAATCACGGATTTGCCCGCCGAGCAGCGCGGTGACGGGGATGACGATTTTGAAAACCTCGCTAACTCGAATAATCAAATTCCCGGAATGAATTTGAGCGAGTCGGAAATGGCGCAAATTCTTTCGACCGACGACCCCGACAAACTCCGCGCGGCACTTTTGAAAATGTCGCCGCAGTTTCGCGCTCTGGCGATTAAAGCGATTGAGGAAGGTAAATAAATATGCTCCCGAGCAATCCCGATAAACCGAAAATCAACCCGCGCCAGATGGTCAGAGAAGGGCGCGCGGATAAACTTTACGCGCTGATGTGCGCGACCGGATATATCCCGGACGAAGGAAATTTCAGCGATTTCTGTCAATCTCTGCTGTCGGGTTTCGCACTGCTCGCCTGCGGCAATCCGGGTTCGGGCAAAACCGTTTTTTCCGACGCGCTCTTTGAGGCGTGCAATCTCAATTATTACACCGTCACGGGACGCGACGAACTCAAGCAGGAAGAATTGCTTTGCTCCTGGGATCGGCGCGAGCAGGATTCGTTTATGCGGGAAGCACGTCCGCTCGTTGAAGCATTGCCGGAGGCAGAGCGCGCCCGCGCTCTTGAATCAGCGCGCGAGCAGCGATGGACGCGGCGGTTTTTAATCTTAGGCGAAGTCGCCGCCGCGTATGTGAAAGCGCAGGAAAGCGAATTTCCGACATTGCTTAGGCTCGACGAAGTTGACAAATTTGGCGCGGCAATCGAAGACGCGCTGCTCTCGCCGCTCGCCACGGGGAAAATTTACGTCGAACGATTAGGCGACGGCTTTGTCGGCTGCACGAACGAAGACGTTTTGCCGATTGTCATCTCAACGTCGAACGATTCGCGCTACGAATTATCGCAGCCTTTCCGCGACCGCCATCTGCACACTTATTTCGCCACGCCCGGATTGATGAAAGAGCTTCAAATTTTGCGGGTGAGGTGTCCCAAAATCAAGGCGGCGCATCTGTCAAACGCGTTAAAGATGCTCGACGCGATTCGCTCGGTTGCCGGGCTGTCGCATTATCCGTCGGTTCGCACCGGCATTCAACTCGCCCGCGCTTTTGAACGCGATTCAGTCTCCGAAATCACCGAGCGCAATGTTTCGATTTATTTCACCTACTTCGCCAAAAATCGGCGCGACGCGGAGTATTTGAAAAAGCAGCTTCCTTATCTCCTGTCTTGCGTCGGCACTTTTCACTCGGAGATTGACGGCTTCTTAACGGAGCGCGATGCGGAATGGGCGCGGCATTGGGCAAAAAAGCGTGAGTTTATCGGTGCTTGCCGAAACGAGCAATTTACCGAACCGTCAAGAGATTCAGTCCGGTTTGAGCAGGCGGCAAATCTTTTACCAAACGATTTTTCTCATCCGCCGGCGGGCGTGTGAGGCGAGCCAATTTTTTAATCACGGAGTAAAACCAAATGTCTTCAGTTCTATCGTTTTTCAGACGCGGCAATGCATCTTCGGATTCAGCCGACAGTAAAAATTCAAAAAAGATTTCCGCCGAAAAATCTAAATTCGTCGGCTCGCCGCTTTTCAATGTTTTGCTGATGGTCACGCTGATGCTTGGCGTGTCGGCATTTTTTCGAGTTTCGGAATGGCGCAGATTGAACGCGCAAACTCAGATTCAAATTAAAGACTCGGAAACGCTCGCAGACGGCGATAATGCGAAGAACAAAATGGTTCGCCAGCCCGCCGATATTTTCGGCGGCGAAGTTTTCGACACGAGCCGCCGCCTGCGCGAAACGGGCGCGCTCGGTTTTGCCGTTTGTCTGGGCATTTTGGACGAAGCAAGAAGCAAACGCCAGATTCCGGGTTCAATCAACGCGCTTGTGGGCGCAGTCACGTCGCGCGAACTTCTGCCGCCCGGCTTGACGGTTGAAAACGGCGATATACGTTCGGAGACGAGCAAAATATACATTCGCTACCAGCCTGACCCGATGCAAATTGAATTCGTTTCCGTTCCCATCGAAGCGCGGTTCGGACCGACGCTGATGATGCGCTTTCCGCTCACAAGCGCGGACGGGAAAAACATCGCTTATTTTCAGTCTTCACGAGTCGCCGGTGTCAATCTTCCGCCGCCGTTCGCTCCTGCTTCGGAAGTGATCCGCAGCGGTTGGACTTTGGAAGCGTGGCGCGGGAACGAGGTCGGCGGAGGCAATCAGGATTTCGCCCGGCTGCTCGCCGATGAACAGGAAAATTTGAAAAGTGTCGCGCCAAATTATGGTGATGAACGCTCACGTTAGGTTTTTCCCTGAATTATCTTTCTGAAGTTTTATGTTGAGCCGCAAATGGATCGAAGAACTCGACGCGAGCGGGCGCATTTACCGCAAAGCCAATGAGCAGTATTTGCCCGCTTATCAGGCGTTCTGGCTGCTGATGCGCGATGTCAGCACCGGCATCTTGCTGTTCGTCTTCGGCTGGATCAACGCCGCGCTCTGTTTGCTTGCCGGATTTCTGCTCGGCATCTCCAGCTTTCTCTGGCTCGCCGCGCTTGCCTTTGCCGCGCTCGCCGTCGCTGCGTCTCTTTTCGACGCTTACTCGCTCGTTTTTCCTTATTACCAATTCTGGACGCGGACAACGCACGGCTCGGCGCGATGGGCAGCTCTTGACGATCTTCGCGTCCATAATCTTTTGCGGAAAATCGGCGAGCCTGTGCCGAACGGAGCTTTACGAATCGGTCGAGTTTTTTCAGATTACGATTTAATTCTGCCTAAGAACCTGTGGCTCTTGCATCTCGTCTTTTTCGGACCGACGGGGGCGGGCAAAACGAAGACATTTTTTATGAGTATGCTGCGTTATTTGGCGCAGCACGGGTCAACCATCGCGTTCGACCCGAAGGGCGAGCTTTACGAGCAGACGGCGATGGATTATCGCACATTTTATCGTCTCGATTTGATTAACCCGGCGCAGAGCGACCGCTGGAATTTTATGCCGCTCTGTCGCGGCAACGCATTTTTCGCCAATTCTCTCGCCGGGATGATGCTGTCTCTGGAAGCCAGAGCGAAAACTAATCAAGACCCGTTCTGGGGAAACGCCGAGCAGGTATTACTCACCGCCGTGCTGCTGCATTTGGCGGAATGTTATCCGTCGGCGACTCCGGCTTTCGCTTACGATTTCGTCGCCGAATTCGATTCTCTTAAAGAAAGCGAGCGCATCAACGAGCTGAAAGATTCTCCAAGTCCGCTGGCTCGACAAGCGATGCAGGTCGTCTGCAACAGCGCGCCGGAAAATACTTTGGGTTCGGTGCTGCTCGGATTGGGAAGCAAGCTGCGCCCGTTCACTTTGGACGAAGCCCGACAAATCACCGCGCTGCCAACGCACGAAGAATTGCAGGAAGGAGTCAAGCTCATTGATTTCGCCGAACTCAGAAATCCCGGCACCGCCTTTTTCATAGTCGTCCCCGAAGGGGCGACCGAAGTTTACAAAGAATTCTTAGCGACGTTTTTCGGGCAGGCGATTTTCCAGCTTCGGCTCGACAACACGCGCGAGCCGGAACACCCGTGTCTGGTTTTGATTGACGAGGCGCGCGAGCTTGATGTCGCCGAAGTCCGCCGCATCGCCGGCATCGGGCGCGGGCGCGGAATCGGGATGGCTCTTAGTTATCAGGATTACCCGCAGGTTCTCGACCAATACGGCGACAAAGGCGCGAAAGCGATTTTGGAGACGATGATGACCAAAATCTTCTTGCCCGGCGTGAACGGCGAGACGGCAACTTATGCTTCCGACCTTTTAGGCAAAACGACGATTCACACCGAAACCTCGGTTGACTATAAGGGAACCGACAAAGACAACACGCGCTACTCGGAAGCCGGACGCGCTTTGATGCTGCCCGACGAAATCCGCCAGATGCCGAAGTTCCGTCAACTGCTCGTCGTGACCGACACCGCGCCGCCCGTCAAAGCCGCTTTTCCGCCCGTTTATTTGCGGCACGACGTTCAAAAGCCGGTCGCCCTTCGCAAACCGGAAGTTTTGCGGCTCGGCGACTCTAAAATCTTCGGCGGTGCAAACTTTAATTTCCCGAAAAACTCCAGCAAGAACGGCACTCCTCTCGCTTCCGAGGTACCAACCGTTCCGAAGAAACAGGCGAAAACGAGACGAGCTAAAAATAAATCCGCAGTTGCCGCCTCAATAGTCGGCAATGCGGTTGCCGTTTTAGAGCCGGATTCGACTGACGATCAATTTGAATTCGGGTCAGAAATTGCAGACCGCGCGCTCGATGAAATCGGCGAGCGAATGACGGACTTCGAGAAGACGAATAAGAACGATGATGATGAAGACGTTTTATCTTTAGCCGACGGTGAAACTTCCAGCGAAACCGAGAAAGATTTTATGGAGCAGGAATTGAAAACATTTTTGACGAGCGATGGCGGCGAAGCGAAAGCATTTTCACAATTTGAAAGCGATTCGAGCGCAGAGGGCAGGGAAGTTACGGATAGTTTCGACTCCGAAGCCGTTGTGCGCCCTGCTGAGATTAAAAGTTCAGACGGCGGCGGAGAAAAATCTCGGAAAATAACTTTGACCGCGAGCGTCGCCTTAACCGCAAGTGAGGCAGAGCGTGAAAAGAAACTCGCCCGCCAAGCGCACGAAGCCGAAGACGAATTTTACAATGCGCTCACACAGCGAGTTCTCTAAATTTTATTTAGTTTATGAAAAACAGTTCGATGAAATTGACCTTTATCATCACGCCCTTGATGGTCGTGCTGGTTCTCGGCTCTTACTTTTACTCGCTGTGGGCGGCGGAAGTAAAACGCCGCGACGAATTGCCGCAGGACGGCGCGGCGGCACTTACGAGAGATTTACTGAAATATCACGAGCAGACCGGAACTTTCCCTGAAGAATTGCGCCCGCTCGTCGGCAAAATCTGGGACGCTAAAAAGCAGCGCGATTTCGACCAGACCGGCAAAGTCTTTCAACACGGCAAAGTTTTCTATCTTTACGCGCGGCAGAATCCACATCAGTTTTCGCTCTGGGCAGTGCCGTCGGGCGAGCGGCGCGAGGAAGGCGTTTCCTGGTATATTTTAGCTTCGCCGGAAGCGATTCGGCGATGGAAAGGTCCGGCGATACCGGACAATCAAGTGCAAAAACTCTCGTCCGTGCCGAGCGTTCAGCTTCTCGCGCTGCTCGGACTCACCGAACAGCCGTCAACCGATTTGAGAAAATCGAACGGCGCAAATAACAACCAGTCCCAGAGACTTTTTCAATCAGGCGTTTTGTCGGCGAATTCCAATAAATGATGAGAATCACCGGCTTGATTTTCTCAACCGAGTAATTTGCCAGAATTTTCGGGCGATATTATTCTCCAAATAGGCGAGCGTATAATTTATAAACATAAAAGATAACCAGAAGCATAGCTGATTTTCGCTGTCTTCACCGGACGACCGCAATTAACGCACATAGTACCAGTGATCTGAAACTTTATAATGACAATCTGAGCATGCAATGAGCGGCATATCTAACTCAGAATGTTACACTGAAATTTCCATCGTGCTGACTTCTGTTAATAGACTTTTCTCAATTTTTACAGGTAGAAATCAGGATTTACTCTAAAGTTTATTTAGTTGGTGTTGTCTTTTTGTAATTGTTTTTCTCTGATTTTGTATTCTTCAACGTCAACCAATGAATGGTATTTTCTGATTAAATCTTCGTTGAACTCACTGTGTTGATTCATTTTTTGCAGCAGCTCGCGTTGATTTTCGAGCATTTCGAGATAGATGTTTTGAAAATCTCTCATCGAATTTTCATTCGTGTTGATTGTTCCTTCGAGCTGCTGCTTGAAAATGTCCAAATCCGTTTCAAATCTCGCAAACAGACTGTTTAGATATTCGTTTTTTTCATCGCCGTATTTTTCCTTTAAAAATTCGAGCGAATAGAGAGCGAGTTTCTTTTGAATGATTATTTCCTGATTTTCTTCCGAAATGGCGGTGAATTTGTCTTCGGGTTTTATTTTGCGAATTACAAAGGGCAGCGTTAAGCCTTGAAAAACGAGCGTCATCAGAATGACGATGAAGGTGATAAACAAAATCAAAGCGCGAAACGGAAACGGTTGATTTTCGCCGGTAAAAGCGGGAATCGAAAGCGCGGCGGCTAAGGAGACGACTCCGCGCATTCCCGCCCAGCCGAAAATTACCGGATTGCGCCAGCCCGGATTGTCGTCGGCGACCGTGACGAAATTGCTCATTATTCTCGTGAAAACGGATGTTCCGAGAGTGGAAAGCAGACGGGCGACGATCAGCACGAAGGAAATACATAATCCATACCAAATCGCCGTTCCAAGACCGATTTCGCCGAGTTGATTGATGATTACCGGAAGCTGCAAACCGATGAGCAGAAAAATCAAACCGTTGAGAACGAAAACGAGATTTGTCCAGACGTTCACGCCTTCGATGCGGCTGCGGTAGGAAAGCATCGTCTGGCGTCGGCTCGACAGGAAAAGCCCGCCGCTGACGACCGACAAAACGCCCGAAAAATGAAAATGCTCGGCGAAATAATACATCACATACGGCGTAACGAGCGTTAAAACGATTTCGATACTCGTTGTCGTCGGCAAAAAGCGATGAATCGAATAAAAAACCAATCCGACCAGCAAACCGATGGCAACGCCCATTATAACGACGAGAAAAAATTCTCCAACGGCTTTTGTGAAATAAAATTCTCCCGTAATGACCGCCGCCAGAGCGAAACGAAAGACGATCAGCGAAGAAGCGTCATTGAGCAAACCTTCGCCTTCGACGATGCTGACCATCGCTTTCGGAACTTCGGCGCGGCGCATAATCGTCGTCGCCGCAACCGCGTCGGGCGGCGAGATTATTCCGCCAAGAAGAAAACCGAGCGCGAGCGTAAATCCGGGAATCAGCCAGTTTGAAAAAACCGCGACGACGCACGACGTGAGAATGACAATCGGAAACGCGAAACCCGTAATAAGTCGCCGCCATTTCCAGAATTCCTTCCACGAAACCTGCCACGCCGCTTCGTAAAGCAGCGGGGGCAGGAAAATAAAAAAGATGAGTTCCGAATCAATCGTGATGCGCGAAAAAACGCTGATAAAACTCAGCGCAAGTCCGCCCAAAACCAGCACAATCGGATAAGCAAGCCGCAATTTGTCGGCGAGCATCACCAGCGCCAGAATAATTAAAATGAGGTAAACATATTGAATTAAAACGCTTTCCATAAAATGAAAACAGCCGAATCGCAAATTGGCTATTTTAATCAAGACTTTATCCGACAATTTTGACTGATTGAGAGTTTAGCTCAATCAGTCGAGCTAGTCAGAAATGAATTGAATTTATTCGGAGTTGCCTTTATATTCTTCATCCGTTACGGGCTTGAGCCAGACAACATTTTCATCGCCCTTGTAATTGGTAATTGCAATGTGTGTCATTCCGCTTGTCGAAGATGCGCCGTGCCAATGCTCGATGTTTGCGTCGCAAAGAATTGTTTCGCCTTTGTTAATTGTTTTAACGGGCTTGCCTTTTTCCTGATAAAGTCCCGTGCCATTTGTTACGAGCAAAGTCTGTCCCGCCGGATGCGTGTGCCAGTTCGATCTCGCGCCCGGTTCAAACGTTACATTTCCGATTGAAAAATTATTGTTTGCGGTTTTAGGGGCGAGCATCTGCACGTAAACCGTTCCGGTAAAATTCTCCGCCGGAGCTTTTTCGCCTTTCGGAAAAATTGCCGTTTCGTTTTTGTTTTCTGTATTTTTCATCTTTGTTTTCTCCGTATTTGTTGATTGCTGATTTCCGCACGAAACAACAGTAAAAAGTGCCGCCGCCCAGAAAATAAATTTGCTTACCGTTCTTTTCATTGCTTTAATTTTCCCTGTCTTTTTTCTTTTTCTTAAATATTTTGGTCATCGTGTCTGTATCTAACGCTTCCATATCTATAAGTTTCAAAGACTTCACCATTTTGAGCGTCGTGGTTTTATATTTCTGGAAATGCGGAGTTTTGAGATGCGATTCGTATGCTTCCTTGCTCGCGTAGATTTCCAGAATTCTCACCTGCGCCGGGTTTTCCTTTTCATACATCGGGAAAATAGAAATTACGCCGGATTCCAATCTGACCGACGCTTCGGCTTCTTCTTTCAAAATGGCTTTATATTCTTCGAGATATTCGGAATCTATTTCAATTTCCGAGATACGCACGATCATCTGTTTTTGTTGGGCGGAAGCCGTGTTATGACTGGCAAGCATAATTATCAAAATTAAAAACGGAACTAAAATTTTTTGAAAGTTAGCAATAATTGTATTCATATTTTTAATTGAAATTCTTTTTGTGAACAGTTTCAAATGACTGCTATTGCTTTTTCTGCTTGGCATCCATAACTTTCACCAACGATTTTCGGGCTGTTTCCGCCTGTTTTTTGCTGATGCTCTTTTCGATCAAATCAAACGCCTGTTTTAATTGGCTTTCCGTCAGTCCGGTATTGATTCCGATTGACAGGTGAGATTCCAGTTGCGGCTCGACACCCGGCATTGCGGCGAGTGCCGAAACGGTGGCTAATTCGCGCTCTTGATAAGTCAAAACGTCACTGTCGAAAATATCCGCAAAAAGATGTTCTTTCAAAAAACGATCAATCGCCGGAGAAAATTCACCGAAACCTTTCGCGGGTTTCGACTGCGGCTGTCCGGTAAGCGTTTCCAAAGTCTTTCTGCCGCGCTCGTATTTATCGCCGTCGCCATCCGCAACCGGAGTCGCTGTTTTTCCCTGTGTATCTTTTATGCCTTTGCTTTTTCTTTCTTCCAGCACCGTCATAAAAGTATTGATGCCGTTCAAACTTCGCGGAAAACCGCAGTAAGCATACATTTGAACGAGAACTTCCGTGATTTCATTAACGGTCAGTTCTGCATCCAAACCATCGCTTAAAGCCGTCCGCAATTTTTTCAAATCACCTGTCGCAGTCAAGGCGGCAATCGTCACGATACTTTTTTGTTTCGCGTCTAATGTTTGATTTTCAGTTTTGTTCATTTTCGTATTCATAGATTTAGTTTGGGCGTTCGATACGCCTGAAAAAAAGATTAGTAAAAATAAAATGTTTAGCCCGAATAGATATTTCATAGTTCTCACAATTCTATTAATAGCACTATTTTACCGTTATGATTTGTTTCAATTTGAAGCCGAGCGAGATTTGTTTATCATCCCGATTTTTTGAAGCCACTCTTTTACTTTCGTCTTCGCTTCAACTTCCTTTACGCCTTCCATCACGAACGTAATGCCGTCTCTTTCGATTCCGCCTTTTATTTCAAAGCCTTCTAAAATCGTGCTGTTAGGACATAATTCCTTCACTTTTTGGAAGCCGCTTCCGACTCCGTAACCGGCATTCGTATTGAACGGAACAACTGTTTTGCCGCTCAAATCATACTGCCGCAGAAAACTTTTCATCGGCGGCGGCAGCTTCATTCCCCAAGTTGGAAAGCCTAAAAACACGACATCATATTTTTCAATGCCTTCAATCTTCGTTTTTAGCGGCGGGGTAAAACCTGTTTCATTTTCTTTTTCTACTTGGTCAACGATTGCCTTGTAATTTACTGGATAAGGCTTTTCCAATTCCAATGCAACCAATTCACCGCCGACATTTTTTTGAATGATTTCAGCAATCGCTTTTGTGTTGTTGGTTCGAGATAAATAGACAATCAGCACTTTTTTACCGGTTAACGACTCTGACGTTTTCTTATCAACGGGCGGCTCTTGCGCCGTCGAACACCCTGATAAAAGACTCATCAGAGTCATTATGATTAGTGCGGTTTTCGTTATATTCCTCATACTGCGGAGCATTTCCTGATACTTCCAAATTACTATTTTTTAGGCGGTGCTTCGACACCCGAAAAAGCCAACACCGCGTCCGGCAGCCGCTGCCCCTGAATTTCGATAGCCCTGACAGCCGAATTAAGCTCAGTGAGTTCGGCGGGCGTAAATCGAACCGCGTCCGCGCCGCTATTCTCGACCATATGCGCCATTTGCGTCGTTCCGGGAATCGGCACAATCCAAGATTTTTGAGCCATTAGCCACGCGAGCGCGATTTGAGCGGGCGCGGCTTCCTTACGTTTAGCCCAACTCTTAACCAGTTCCACAAGCACCATATTTTTAGGCAGATTCTCCGGCGAGAACCGGGATTCAAGCCCGCGAATGTCGCCGGGCGCAAATCGCGTGTTCTCGTCAATCCAGCCGGTTAAAAATTGTACTCCGAGCGGACTCCACGGCACAAAGCCGATTCCGAGTTCCTCGCAAGTCGGGATTACTTCCTTCTCAGCACCGCGCCAGAGCATCGAATACTCGCTCTGAACGGCGGTCACGGGAAGCGTGGCGTGAGCGCGGCGCAGCGTGTTTAGTCCCATCTCAGACAGTCCCCAATGCAAAACCTTACCTTGCTCCATTAGGTCTTGAACCGCTCCGGCAACGTCCTCAATCGGAACTGCCGGGTCAACGCGGTGCTGGTAGAGTAAATCAATGCGGTCGGTGCGAAGACGCTTGAGCATCCCTTCGACGGCGACCTTGATGTGATCGGGCTTGCTGTTGAGTCCCGGCAGCCGTTTTCCGGTCTCAGGCTCAATGTTCCAGCCGAACTTCGACGTAATAACTACTTTATTGCGAAAAGGCGCGATGCTCTCGCCCAAAATACGCTCGCATTCAAAAGCTCCGTAAGCCTCAGCCGTATCAAAAAAAGTTACGCCTTTATCATAAGCGGCGCGGATAATGTTAATCATCTCCGGGCGGTATGGAACTGTCGTTTCATATTTACGGCTCATATTCTGAACGCCCAAGCCGATTGATGAAACCTCTAACTTGCCGAGCTTTCTGCGTCCCGGCGAAGAACCGGCAGCGACTTTTTTATTATTCGCCGGTTTATTTTCTCGCTGCTTGTTCGCGTCTGAATTTTGGGCGTTTGCCTGATTCTGTGAAGCTGCTAACGACAATGAACCGGCGGCAAGTCCAGCCCCGACAAAAAGCGACTTCGTGATAAAGTTTCGACGGCTGACACCCTCTTTTTCGTGATTCTCAAATTTATTTGTGTTGTTATTCCCTTTCATATTTTTAGTTCGTTGCCTCGTCTTTTAATCGGAGCGGTTTGTCTTTAGGTGTTGCGTTTGGTAGTGCCTAACATTTTCACCATTGCCGGATCGCGGTGATCGAAAAATGCGCTCTGCCCGGTGTCCAGCGTAGCGATTTGATTCATATCTTCCGCCGCTAATTCAAAATCAAAGATGTTGAAATTTTCTTCCATTCTTTCTTTGCGAACCGATTTCGGAATCACGATGACATCTCTTTGGGTGAGCCAGCGCAAAATAACCTGCGCGACCGATTTGCCGTATTTTTTGCCGATGGAAAGCAAAAGCTCATTCTGAAAAATATTGTTTCGTCCTTCGGCGAGCGATGCCCAGGATTCGATTTGGACGTTATTTTCCTCAAGAAACTTCTGCGTTTCGACTTGCTGGTGAAACGGATGCGTTTCGATTTGATTGACCATCGGCACGATTTCGTTATGAATAATAAAATCCATAATCCGGTCGGGTTGAAAGTTACTTACGCCGATAGCTTTAATTAATCCGTCCCGATATAGCTTTTCCATCGCCCGCCACGCGCCGTAAACGTCGCCGTAAGGCTGATGAATCAGATACAAGTCGAGATAATCCAATTGCAGCCGGTCGAGCGATCTCTGAAAGGCGGCTTTTGTTTTTTCCTCACCGGCATCCGCGAGCCAGAGCTTTGTAGTAATGAATAAATCTTCTCTCGCCACGCCGCTTTTTTTGATGGCGTTGCCAACCGATTCCTCATTGCCGTAAGAAGCGGCGGTATCAATCGAGCGATAACCGGATTCAATTGCATCCAAAACGCTTCTTTCGCATTCCTGCGGGTCGGTGACTTGAAAAACGCCGAATCCCAAAATCGGCATTTCCACCCCATTATTTAATGTTACTTTTTTCATAATTCTTCCCCCCTCGTTATTTTCGTCCTTAATTTGGCTAATGTCTGTCCGCGGCATTACCTAAAATTTCTCCAAAAATTCTTTCCGCCTCGTCTTAGCAGAAATATTGTTCTTACTGTCTGATATTAATTATACGGGCTTAAAAACGTGCAGCGGTATAACGATTGTGGCGAATGATTGAATAATCCTGCAAAAACTTCTCATTTAGTGTGCAGATGTAAAACGAAAAGAGTTACTATAAATTTATGAGTAATCGAGATGCCGAACGCGAAAAGCAGAAACTGCAAATTAACCGCGAGGAGTTAATTGAGCGGATGATGCGGCTTGTTCCCGAAGACGGTTCAAAAGAAATTTTACCCGGCTTTTTTCTGGCTCGTGCGTCAAAAACGATAGAATCGGTGCATTCCATTTATCAACCCGCCTTCTGCTTTGTCGTGCAGGGCGGGAAACGTGCGCTTCTAGGCGAAGAAGTGTTTTGGTATGATCCGGGACATTATTTGATTTTCTCGGTTGATTTGCCGCTCGTCTTTCAAGTTGAAAAAGCATCTAAAGAAAAGCCTTATCTCGGCTTTCGGATAAATCTCGATCCTTCTCTGGTAGCATCGGTGATAATGGAATTAGGTCTTGAAATCAAAAAGGGCGAGCGGGGCGTTAAAGGAATAAATGTTAGTTCCGTTGATGCCGATCTGCTCGATGCGACGGTGAGGCTGATCCGGGTGCTGGACGCGTCAAACAATCAAAAAGTTCTCGCGCCGCTCGTCATTAAGGAAATTATTTACCGGCTTTTAATCGGCGGACAAGGGGCGCGGCTCAGTCACCTGATGGGTTCCGAAGGTGATACGCGCCGCATTTCTAAAGCCATCGGACATTTGCGCGAAAATTTTGACCAGCCGCTGCAAATCGAAAATATGGCGCGCCTCCTCGGAATGAGCGTTTCCGGCTTTCATCATCATTTCAAATCCGTGACAGCAATGAGTCCGCTGCAATTTCAAAAACAGATCAGATTACAGGAAGCTCGCCGGTTGATGCTCGGCGAAGACTTGGACGCGGCAAGTGCCGGGTTTCGTGTCGGCTATGATGATGCTTCGCATTTCAGCCGGGAATATAAAAAACTTTTCGGTGCGCCGCCTCAGCGCGATGTTGCCGAACTTCGCTATAGTCTTGAGCATTAGAAAGTTTTAATTAGACAAAATAGCTGTTCCGTCCAATTAATAAAGATAGTTTTTTATCTTTATTCGCTTTTCGGAATTCTCAAAAGTTGAGAATCTGAACGCAATATCCGTTTAGAAAGAATTAAGTCCCAAATTGCCTTGCCCGCTGTTACAAGGTCATTCCGAATTGTTTACCTGGCGCGTTCAAACTGCTTTGGTTTGGTTGGAAGGGGGTGTTTCTCCTGTTCGGTTTGCCGATGAGTTAAATTTTTGCTGTTAGCAAACTCGTTTGTTTTCGATTTCAGATTAAACTCAAAACTCTTATCCGCAAATTGCCCGCGCTTTTTCTCGCCGAGCATCGCTAGCGTAATTGTCCGGCTGATTTCGCTCAAGTTTTCTGCGCCGATACCGATTTTTTCCGGCTGGATTTCTTGTTTTTCCAATCCGTCTATCAGCAAGCCTTTAGTCATCGCCGTTACAATTCTCGAATCGTCGAGTGGCAGCCCGCCGCGCCCGAACATTTGCGCGAGATCGCGTTTGAACTCGGTTTTGAAATTGATAAATTTGGCGGCGGCTTTTTCGCGGTGTCGCTCGTTTTTGAGTCGGACGATGCCGGCATCAAGCGCGGCAAAGCGGAGCGAAATTTCCTTCGGGCTTGCATCCTGTTGGTGGTAAATTTCGTGCGCTCGTTCGAGCGCGTCGCTCGCGCCGAGGGCGGCTTGCTGCAACCGCTCTGAAACGTCGCCGCGCTTTGCCCAGAGTTCTTTCGGTTCGAGATTTTCGCGCGTCCGCTCGCCCGCTTCGAGTTTTATTTCGTCGCGTTCTTTCAAAGAAAAAACCTCGCTCGTCTTTTTCGTTTCAAGATCGAAAAGCGACAGTTTTCCGGTTTCAATCATTTCCGAGATTTTCGCCCGCGTGATGGCACGCTCGTTTTGCGCCAATTCTCGCTCGTAAATTTCGAGCGTTGCGGATTTCGGTTCACGCGAAAGCGGCGCGTCGTTTTCAACTTCCGAATGTGTGCGAAGTTGTTCGCGTTTTGTTTCGGCGACTTTGAAAGCGGTTGAGATTTCCGATTCCGATTGCCGGTTCAAACTTGATTGATGCGCCGCTTCGAGCGCGTCGGCAAGTTCCAAGGCTTTGGTTTGAATTTCCAAACTCTGGTTCGGCTCGTTCAATTCGGCTGGCTCTAAAGCGATTCGCGCTTGTCTGTGCGATTCAATTCGCGCCTGCTGCTGTTCGTCGTTTGTCAGCGAATCTGCGAGCGTCAAATTTTCGCTGCCGTCAACGATTTTGCTAGCAAATTTTTCGCGTGAGATTAAGATAGTTTGTTCGATTTCCGCCTGACGCTGCGCCGCTTCATATTGATTTTGCAACGAATCGTTTGACGTTACCTTTTCCGGCGCAAATTTGTATTCGGCGTTTTCGAGCCGGAGCGCGGCAATCTTTTCAAAACTCTGATTTATTTCGGCAAGACCTTTTTCGAGCCGTTCGCCACTTTCAGCAAATCGTTCGAAGTCGGAAATCGAAATTTTATCCTGCGCTTGTTCAAAAATCGCTTTTTGTTCCGGTGTCAGTGTTTCCAATCTTTCCGGCGCGAAAGCCCTTTCAACCGCCGCGCTTAAATCATTTCCTGAAACCGTGTGATTTTCTTTTGCAAATTCTTTTCTTAATTTTTCTTCGATTTTGAGGGTGATCGAGTTTTTTGTTTCTGCGGCTCGCCGGCATTCGATTTGCGCTTGCTTGATGCGCTCGATTTCCTTAATATTGCGCCGCTCGCTCTCGAAAACCGTAACAGGCGCATCGCCGCGATATACGCTTTTTTGCGCGTTTTCAGCCCAAGCGTCAAGCATCGCCGATTGACCCATTCGGCGGCTTTGCTCAAGGCGGAATTTTTCGTGTGCGGAGGCACGGAACTCTTTTAATTTTTCAAAGTCGGCGGGGAAGTATCGCTCGAATAAATTTTTGTAGTCGGCGGCTCGAACGCGGCTCGATTCCTCGACTTTAACCGTTACGGTCAGCTCATTGTTTTCAATCTCGCGCGTCGCGCGGGCGAAGGTTTTGAGGATTTCGCCCGCCGTTTTTAATTTTTCCGATTTTTGAAGTTCCAACCAGTCGGCGACGCGCAGATTATTCGCCTCCGTCTGATTGTGAATCAAAAAGCCGATTGTCTGGAGAGTTTTTTCATTAGTATTCGCAAATTCGCGCGTCGGATTTTCGGATTTCTTGGCGTTGCCCAAAATCTCGGCTTGATGCCAGAGCGTTCCGGCGGCGAATTCCTGCTTGACGGCAAGCGCGGCTTCGCTCGTCGGCGCGGCTTGGCTCTGCGCTCCCGTGTTTCGGCTCGCGCTTTTACTGCGATCATAAGCGATTTTGTATTCGAGATTGTCGCGCTGAAAGGTTGCGCGGTTGTAAATCCAGTCTTTTTCGTGCGGCGGCAAATTCTCGTAAAGGGCGGAGTGGTCGAATCGGTTTTTGATAAAGAGCTTTTCGTTTTCGGTTTTCAGGCTTTCAAAAAAATGCTTCGTCGCTTTGTGTTTCGTTTCAAAATCGCGGCGGTCTAATCTTTCGGCGAGACTTTCGACGAGTTTTACCGCTTCTTCGCTCGGCTCAAGTTTTCCTGTTGAAAGCGCGGCGGTCATCCGCGATTTTGCCTCCGAGTAATGCGCGAAATTGTATTTGAGAACCGACATTTCCGCTGTGTAACTGCGCGGCGGCTGTTCGAGAAAAAGCAGCGTCAGCTCGTTTTTCGAGAGCGGGCGCGTCAAATTACGCAGTTCTTCTTTTTCGGCGTTTTTCCAGATTCCAGTGGTTTGGTGATTTTCCTGCCTGATTTTATAAGCCTCGCGGATCACATCAGAAGCGTTCTTCGCCGCCTCCAGCCGCTCGGCGTAATCTCGGTAAACTACCGACTCGTGTCTCAGTCGAACTTCGGGCTGCTTTAATTGGTAACGAACGTATTGATTGGCAAATTCATAACCGGCGACGGCGCGTTCGGAAGGCTTAGCTTTGATGATTTGATTGCTGCCTTCAATTTTATATGCAAAACCGGGTTCGATTTCTTTGAGCGTTTGAATTTTCTCACGATGCTCCGCTTCAGTTTTCCGCGCCGATTGAGCAGTTGCGCTTTCTGTGATGTTTGTGCGTTCAAATTGCCGATACTCGTTTTTGATTTCGCGCCCGCGCAAAATTTCAAACTGATTTTTCGCCACCTCACTGACGAATAAATATTCCGCCGGCGTGCGGATTTCAAAAGTGTTATTTTGGCTTAATTTTTCGTTTCTCTCCTTTATCGTCAATTCAGGATATTTCTCTTTCAGAATGCTCGACGCGGACAGCTCGACGGACGCGACTTTATCTAATAATTCACGTTTTCTGGTTTCAGATATTTGCTCACGGGTAAGTTCGGAGGCGGGGCGAAAACTTTTTTCTCGTTCGCCGATTGATTCGGAAAGCTGTTTTATTTCGCTCTCGACGCTTTTTTCTTTGACGAGCGCGCGCCGCAACTCCGCTTCGTCTTCGGTCAACTCGATTTTCTGAAATTTCGATGCGGGATCGGTTTGATTTTTTACGGCGGCAACATTTTTTTGCCCGTAAATTGACTGCTCGACTTTTGCGCGGTCAACCAACTCGTCAAAATTCGTTTCGATGCTTTCGGTTATTTTCGCCTTCTGCCGCCGAAGGTTGGCGAGCGTTAATCTGTCTTCGGAAAGCTCGCGCAGTTCTTCGCGCGTGGCGACGAAACGAAACTCGCGCGGCGCATCGCGCTCGCTGCCGACTATTTTCGCCTGAGTTTTAGCGTATTCTTCCTCAACGAGACGCAATTCGTTATCCTGTCTCGTCAGCTCGACGTATCGTTTGAGCGGCGCGAGAATTTCGCGCTTGGATGTGCCGCGTTCGAGCTGCGCGTCACCTACGCTCATTCTTTCGAGCAGTTTTTCAAAATCCGCGCGTGACAGATTTTCGGGAATTTTCGGTAAATCGGAACTGATTTCGATTCGCTCATAACCGATTAAACTGCCGCCCGCAACAATCTCATCGGCTCGTTCCGCAATTTCGCTTTGGTGGGCATTTTCATAAATTTCAGCCGCCAGATTTTCGCCTAGCTCAATCGCCGACTCGCTTTCCTGCACATTTTCGCCCATCGCTTCAAGCGAGTTTTCCGGCAAACGGTCTTTCGGCTCAAGTGCCGCCATCGCTTCCGACAGCTCGACAATTTGCTGCCATTTTTCCGAAAATTGCGCTTCTGAACTGAGCGGAACAATTTGCTCTTCTTTTTCCGGTTCAAACAACTCCTGCCTGCCTTCGAGCGTGCGGTAAAGCCAGCCGAAAACTTTCAGGCGCGTCGCGCCGTCGGCGTTGCTGCCGGCGATGTGTTCACCCATTTCGACAAGTTGCGTGGCGAGTTCTTTGGCTTTGTCCGCATTTCCTGTAATCCGCGTCAACCTCTCGACCGCCGCGTGCGTCGTCGTTATTTCGATTTCCGGCGATACGGTTAAATTTTCGCGCGGCACGGTCAAAACGCCGTCCACGACCGTTCCGCCGCGTTCGTATATCTCGCGCAGAAACGGCGATTCCGCCGCCAGATAAGAAGCCTGATCGGACTGGTTGCGCCCATCCGTTTGATTAAGTGCGCGTAACGCCTCGTCGGTCGAAGTTTGACTCAAGATTGCCGCGACGCTTCGTGCCGTTCGCGGGCTTATTTCGTCTTTTACAGAAATAGAAGATTGGTCGCTCATTTTCGGTCAAAAGAAAAGAGAACTTCGGAATTTTTTGATTTTGTTGATGCCTGCCGATAGTTCTAACCGTTACAGAGCAACCCGCGTGCCTCGTAAATTTTCAAGTTTTTATTCAGCAATCGAAGCTGCGTTTCATCTGGTTCGCCCCTTTTCTTTGACCGTTATTTTTTCGTGAGCCTGTTCCGCGCTCGTTTCATTTATGCGAAAGTTTGTGTCAGAAGCAACGGAACGATGAGAAGTTTCTTGGTTTTGATTGTTAGCCTGCCGGTCGTTTATTGAATCGTTTTTTTGAACAATTTTCGATTCTTGGGTTTGCGCTAAATCGGGCGCGAGAATTTGAATCTTTTTCGCTACCGAGGCGAGCGAATCTTGGACTCTTTCGACGCGGCTGTTTTTCTCGGCATCATTCACAATTTTTTCGAGCCGATTCGCTTCGTTCCTTTCAAGCGTTCGAGCGGCGCGTATATCAAGCGCGGCGATTTCTTTCGGCGTGAAAATCGGTCGAACTTCCGCAGCCGCGGCGGAATACTTCTCGAGCATCCGCGTTTTTTGATTTTTAAGCCGCTCGGCACGCCCTCGCGCGTCGTTTAGATTTTGTTTTAAGTCTTTTTCCCTATTTAACGCAGCTTGACGGACCGACTCGCGCAACTTCACCCGCTCTTTCGATTCCAATGCTCTTTCCAAAATCGAATCGAGAAGATAGTAATGTTTTCGCGGCTCGACATCGCGCAGCGAGATTTCGCGTTCCGCGCCTGTTTTCTCGTCTTTGATTCGGTGTTTGACAAACAATTTTTCGCGCTGGTAGCGGTCGAGATTTTCCTGCGCCTCAACCGCCTTGGTTTGAGCGATGATGCTTCGCGCTGCCGCCCGACCCAAAACGAATTCGCCGATGATTTTTTCGGCGGCAGCCTGCGCGTCCGGTTCTGATTGAAATTGATTTGAAGTTTCGGCGGATTTTGAAACGGGTTTCTGGTCTTCAATCTTGCCCGCATTCTGCTCGACTTTTAGAGCAACCGCTTGCCGCAAACCTTCGGCTAATTTTTCGCGCAGCCAGCTTTCCTGCAAAACGAGCGCGTTTTCGTAGAAATTTTCCCGCCCCGCATCAGCCGATAAATCTTCTGCTTCGGCTAGTTCATAAGCGGAAAACGCGGGCAAGAGTTTGGTTTTGTTCGGATTTGTCTCGGCATCAAAAATTTCGCCTAGAGTTTGATTGAATTCCTTTAATTTTTCGATTTCATCTAGGCGCGTGCTTTCCAAAGTTTCGAGCTGGTCATCTATGGTTTTATGTAAAGCCGTATAATCGAGTTTTTCGGCGGGCGCGCCTTTCTTGTTCGAGCGGAACAAAAACTCGCCCGTTTTCGATGTAAGTTGCGTCCAAAAATTGTTTTTTCCAGCTTCCCGAAGTTCGTGCTGCTGAAGCTCGCGGTGCGACCAAGCTGCACTGCCGACTTTTACTTTGATGAAATCTTTGCTCGCCGGAAATCCGCGCAGGCGTTTTTCCGCCGCCTGAAATTTAAGTTCGGCGACTGTTTTTGCCGCCAAAAGTTCGCGCACATCCGCGTCTCGGCGACTTGGACGATTCAACTCGGCGGTGTTGTTTTGCCGGATCGTTTCCAGCATTAAGATTTTTTCCAAGTTTTGTTCCCTGATTACTTCGCTTTGGAGAGATTGAATTTCGTCGGGTTTGAAAATGGGAAGCGGGACAGAAGTTTTTAGACGTTCATATTTTCTTTCGATTAACAATTTTTGATTGCCAAGACGCACGTGTTTTTCCTGTGCTTCTGACAAGTGGCGATTTTCAAATCCGAGAACGTGATGACGAATCGTTTCAAGCTGGCGAATCAGTGGTTCTTGTTGGACGCGCATCTCCAACGCGATTTTCGCGGCGACCTCCAAGCGTTTTTCCGCGTCGTTCGGTTGCGCTAGACGAGCTTTCCGGCGGCTGACGATTTCTATTTTTCGCTCGATGTCGAACAGGGAAACGTGGCGCGTGCTGCCCGTCAGCTCGTCTTTGATTTTGAAGCGTTTTTTGTCGCCGTGACGGGCGAGATTTTCGATATTGCGCTCGCGCCGGCGGACTTCGGAGGCGACCAGCATTTCTTCGGCTAAAACCCGACGCTCTCTGAAGTTTGAAATTTTTGGCGATTCAGCGGTAGAAAATTGTTTGGAATTTTCGATTTCGGATTTGGATTTTGCGGCTATTTTCTTCAATTCAAAACTATTCTCATTTTCTCGCGCCTTTTGTCGCTCGATGGCAATCTTCTGGATTTTATCTTCGGCGGCTAAAATCAGCGCGCCCTTGTGTAGTATTTTCTCGCCGCTTTCGCTCCGTTCGTTGTAGTAAAGCATCTGCCGATTTATCCGCAGATTTTCTGTTGCGCCGTTCTCGTTTATAAACTGTTTTTGAACGGCGAGATGCGCGTGCGGATTGTCGGTGTTGAAATGAAGGGCGGCGATCCATTTGAGATTTCGCGCTTTGACTTCTTTTGCGAGCCGCGCGACGGTTTCCCGAACGACCGACTCAAGCGCAGTTTTTTTTGATTCCAAATCGTCGCCTGTCTTGGCAATTTCCTCTTTGCTCGGCGCGATGACGACGTGTAGCAGTTCTTCCGGTTTCGGTTTGGAGTCGTCCAGGCTCAAACGACGGTTCGCAGCGGAAACGTCCAAACCGTTTTCGGCTTCGTTAAAAAATTCGCGGCGTTCGATGCCTTCTTTTTCGCGGTCAAGTTTGCTGTGCGCGAGATAATGAACGAGTCCGCGAGAACTTCCGCCCGACGCGCTGGATTTTATGCTGATAATCATTTTTGGTTAAATCTCAAGACTTATTCCGCTTTTGCGATCTCGTCGGTTTTTCTCAATTTTGTTTTCCAAAACAAATTTTCGCCCGCGAATTTTTCGGTTTTAATTTGGTGATATGCGGCGGTTGATTTCAAATCTTGAAGGCTTCTGGCAATCGTCAAATCGCTCGTCTCGTCGAACGAAGCCAAAACCTGCGCTGGCGGCGTAGGATTTTCCCGAGCGATTCCGAGTATTTGCAAGAGCGCGGTTCTCAGAAGCGAAACGGCAGTGTGAGCCATACAATAAATCTCGCCAAGCAGGGAAGTCGTCAGCCGTTCCTGCGCTTTCGATTCGCGCCTGATTTCTTCGAGAAGACGGACGATCTCGCGCTGGTTGTCGGCAACGTCTTCGGTTTTGTCTTCAAGTCGTCTCAAAGAAGTTTTCTGTTCTTCGATTTTCTGCGTCGTAAAAGTCTTGTTATGGAGAGTTGCGGTGACGAGCTTTTCGACAATCGCGTTTTTCGTCTCGCCCGTCATTTCCGCCAGTTCGCGGATAGCACGGTCGTCCGACAGATTCGGACGGAAAAAAATCGCTTTTGCTTTTGCCTCTTTTTTCGCTCCGCCCGCTAACTTCTTTTTCCAGCTTTCGCGCTCGCGGCTGCGCGTCAAAAATTTGTTTTCTTCTTTCATTCGGTTTTTACGTTTGTTTCAAGAGAATTTGAACTATCAAAAAGGCTTTAAAGCAATTCGCTTGCCGCGCTAAAACACCTCGAAATTCTTACGCTTTTTTGCAAGCGCGGTTCTCTTTTATAATCAATTATTTAGCGGTTGAAGAAAAAACACCGCTCAATGTAAGAGTAAATTTTTCAACTACTTAAAGCGCAAGAAAAATTATTTTTTATAAAAGGCGATAAAAATCGCCCGAAACGCCGATGAATACTAGATTTTGTGAGTTTTGCTGGCGGCGAAAATCGCCATTTTTTCGTTTTCTTGCACGCTTGCAAGTCCAACCCTTTATTTTGCTTTATTTAAAGCGCAAGCGTATGGCGTTTTTACCGCTACTTGTCATACATCAAAAACACGCCGCTCAAAAAAATTTGAAATCCGTTTTTCGCACCCGTTTTCGGCTTCTGCAAATGATGATCGAAAGGCTCTGGCACGGCGGTTGATTAAACTCGATTTGAACCCTTCGCCGCCTGTTTTCGCGCTTGCAAACCGGCTTGAAACTGCGGTCGAAGGATAAGCAAAAAATTCAAATTCAACCAAAAAGGAATCAAATAAAATGCAAGAAAATTCAGAGAAAACTAACGATAAAACTCAGGCAAAAATCGAAGGCGGAAACGCTGCGACTTTCAAACCGTCAATCTCAATCCGGCGCAAACAAACTCGCCGAATCGTTTCCCAAGTGGATGAGGAAATTGCTGTTTTGGCTGACGAATATGTGCGGTTCGTTTCCGAATGTTACGGTTATGAAGTCAGTCCCAGCGAAGTAACAAACGAGATTTACAAATCTCATTTCGCACGCGACGGCGGCTTCAAACAATGGCGGGCGACGAAAACGGATGCGACTGTTTAAGTAATATCCGCTCCAAATAAAAAAGCCCGAACGAATTTTTCCAAATGAATGAAAATCCCGTTCGGGCTTTTTAGTTTTTAATTCGATTGAGTGCCTTCAGAATTGAGCAAATCGAATAAATTTTTTTACGGCAAATCATAAACAAAAACCGGAACGCCTATATAGCAAATTTGACGTTCGATGAGCGGTTCTATTTCGCTCCATTTGCCGCCCGCCAGACCGCAGCCGATTCGCGGCAGATGAACCGATGCGTTTTCCGTTTGAGCTTTTTCGCCGACAGTTTTTAAGGCTGTTTCAACCGCGTCGTAGCGAATCGGCGGCACGCCTTGTAATACGCGGATGCCGTGCTGCCCGATCATATTTGCAACCGAAACGTCCGGCGAAACCGAAACAAACTGCACCGCTCCGAGCGCAAAATCATTATGTTCGCGTCTCCGATACCACTCTTTGAAAGCGCGTTCCGGCGCGGGCGAAAGTTTCGATAAAGCCAGCACGAAACCTCTGCCCCACGCTCCCGTGTCGTTACAAACGTGAGCAATGATTTTTTTGCCCGCGCCTTGCGGTTTCGTCGCGTCGCCGACCGTGTAAATTATCTTTTTCATCAGTTTTAATTTATCACGCGGCGACGATTGAAGAAGCGGAACAACCTGCTTTCCGCATTGGCAGACGCGCGGCTTCAAAAACGCCAAACGCCTTTTGTTGCAAAGAAGCACGGACAGCATTGACCTGCTGTAAAAACTGCGGGTAAGCGTCAGCCAGACAGTCAATTCGGCGACGAACATTTTGCACCAAGCGGTGATTTTGAAATTTGTTCCAAACAATTTCAAAGCTCGGCAAAGCTCGCGCTCCGGCTTCAATCTCACGTTTCACAGACTCAATCAGCGTTTGAGTAAGGCGACGTTCTTCGTCGAGCAGACGGTTTAATTTGGCGCGTTCGAGCGAGATGATTTGGTGATGCTCGACGCGGTTGAATCCTTGATTAAAAACAACGGTTCTCATAATTTTTCCTTTTCTTTCCGACGGATTTTTTTTGCGGCGACAATCCGAACGCCGAGATTTCAATGTCATCAGCTTTGCAAGCCATAAAAATCCCTTTTTGAATTGTTGAAAACGAAGTAAAAAAGAAGGACGATTCCCGACAAAAGCGTTCGAGAATCGCCGATTTCACAGGAGAAGAAAGGAGATAAAACGGCGGGAAGGGGCGGAGAATTTTTAAGTTACACGAGCGGCGAGCGATTCAAATCCGTCGCCCGCCGCTCGTGTTTTAATTACATAATCGCCGGGAAGTTGTCGCCCGAAAAATCGAGGTCGTCCGGCGCGGCGGTGTGCATCGCTTCGCGGATGTCGTCGGGAATTTGGCTGCCCGTCGCGTCCGGCGCGGCTTGGTTTTCGTCCGCGCGGTTGTTGCCCATTCCGAGAAAGCGAAAATCCTGCACGAGAACGTCAACCGATTTACGGCTGTTGCCTTCGCGGTCGGTCCATTCGCTCAAAGTTTGTCTGCCTTCGATGAGCAGCGGGTCGCCTTTGCGAACGTGCTTGGCGAGAATCTGCGCCTGCTTGCCGGTCGCGGTGATGTTATACCAATCGGCTTTTTTGACCAGATCCCCAGTCGCGCTTTTGCGCTGGTTGTTGACGGCGAACGAGAAGTTGGCGATAAAAGTGTTGTTGGCGTTGACGCGCGTTTCCGGGTCGCGTCCCAAGTTTCCGATGATTTGAACTTTTGCTGACATAATTTTCTTTTGGCTCCTTGATTTTTTAGTTTTGATTTTTGAGTGATGAGACGTTTCCAGAGAATCGTCGAGAATCGCCTTTTCCGAGTCTCTGCGGATTCTCTCTTTCGTTCATCACGTTTTTCTGCTTGCCGCTTTTATTTTTGTTTGAACACGGCGAAATTTTAGTGGACGAGCGCGCTCGCTAGCGGCGCGGATTCGACGAAGTAACAAATCTCTTTCACCGAATCGAAAACCTCCATTCGGACATTGATTAAATCAGCGAAAAAGACCGCGAGACGTTCCGCGCGCTCGAAATTTTCAAACGAAATAATCGGACTCTTACCGCCCGCGACGAAAACGACGAAACGCTGCGGAAGGCTTTTGTTTTTAGCGAGATTTGCGCTCATTGCCGGTTCAATTTCAGTCAAATTTACATACATAATTTTGTCCTCAGCCGGAGTCGGAACTACCGATTTTTTTACTTAGTGAGAGTCAGAACTACCTATTTGCGTTTGGGTTATTTGCCGCTTGATTTTTGAATTTCAGTACCTTTCAAATAAAAAACTCCGCCCGGCAATCCTTGCGCGAGCGGAGTTTTTATTGATTCAAGTTGTTGGGTAATTAGTGATTCGCGGGCGTAATTCTGACTTGCTGCGCCGCCGCAGTGTTTGCACGGTTGAACTGTAATTGTTGCTGTCGCGCTCGCTCTGCTTCGCTCGCCTGTTTCAAAACTTGCTCGCGGTTTTTAAGCGAACCCCAAGCCTTTTGAACTTCTTGCCGCGGCAGCTCGTGAACGGGATGCGCCGGACAATTTGTGCCATACATCGCCCATTTGAGATAACCGATTTTGCGCGAATCGGAGCGGCTGATTTCTTTTTCGAGGCGATATAACGCCGGACTTGGACGCATCCCGGCGAGTCGCGCGAACTGCGACTTCGCCACGGTCGAAAGTGCCGTGTATTCTTTGAGCGAGAGTCGTTTTTCGTCTTTTGCGCGGCGAGCGATTTCCGCCGTTTGCGTGAGAATCGCCGTGTCTTTCGCTCGTCTGATTTGCAGATAAATTGACTGATAAACCACGTTTCGCCGCAACGCGACAAGATGAAAATCACGCTCGGTTTGCTCAAGCAAAATTTGCAAAATCTGGCTTGCATATTGTTTTTCGTTATAGTCCGGGTTGACGGTTTGATTTACCATAAATTCAATAAACTCGCCGTTTTTCCCCACGCCCACGCGCCGCGCGGACCGAACGACTTCGCGCGAATAAAGCGCGTCGAGATTCAGGTCAACCCATTCTAAAATTTCGCCTCTTTCAAGCGGCAAAACCGCAAACTCCGAAGCGTTCGGCATCGCGGTCTCATTGAACGGCGCGCCTCTTAGAAACGCTTCACGGGCGCGGATGTTGTCGGTGTTTTCAATCTTTCGACAAGCGACGAAATGCCTTGCCGCCTGCGCCGCCCGCCCGCCGATCTCAAAGCCGACGAAGATGAGTTGCAGCATTTTAGCGAGCAGCTGCGCGTCCTGCGGCAGATACTCCGCCGTGATTTCGCCGTCGAGTTCGAGAACGACTTCCGTGTGCGCGCTGCCCGACATCCGCACTCCCAAAAGACCGTCTTCGTCGTATTGCTCGTGCGCGTAAAATCGCTCGAGGTCTTCTTCAAATTCATCTATGGATTTTCCTTCATTCGTCAGATAATAATCGGCGAATTCATCCGCGTTGATTTTAGTTATTGTCGAGCGAGACAGCTTCTTTGCGACGGCTTGCATTTCCGCGTCGAAATTCGGAGTCGGCGGGGCGAGCGGCGGCAAATTCTTTTGCGCGTCGCGGACTCTTTTCTCGTCCGCCGCGGTGAGTTTGATTTCGCCGATTTCGGTTTCCGATCCTTCGATTTCGAGGTCATTAACCGAAGCCGTCACGCGCGTCATTTCCATTCCGAGCATCGCCATTTCTTTCAAGACCTCCGGCACGTCGCGCCGCCGACATTCGCCGTAGTAGAAGCTGGCGATTTGCTCCAACTCGAACTGCGCCGCCTGCGGATCGCAGATAGATTTCACGCAGCGGACGAATTCTTTCGCGTCCTCGCTGTTGCCGAAAACGCGGGTTGCGTAAGACAAACTTAAAATTTTGACTTTTTCCAAAGCGGGCGTTTCATCGCCTTCCGCGACGCGCACGACGACGTTTCCGCCCAAAACGGAATTTTCTTCCAGCTCGCGGCGGAATAATTGATTTGCCGACAAGTGCCGCGCCCAGTCGTTCATCGGACTGCCCGAAGATTCGATGCGGTAAGCGAAAAGCGGAGAACTCGCGGGCGCGAATTCGCGCAGGGACGATATTGATAATTGATTTGCAGACATTGTTTTTTTCCTCTCAAGTGATTTAGTTTTCGCGCCCGCATTCTGCGCGGCGCGTTTTGAAATACACTTGTTCTGCAAACTTCAAAAATCCCTTTTGTCGGCGAGAACGAGCGTCCGAGACGACCGCAATCGTCGCCGTTTTCCGCCTGTCCGCCGGAATTTAATAGAAAATCATTGCCGTAATCACCAATCTGAAAAGCCGCTTCAATTCGTTTTATTTCCAGCCAAGCCCGGGTGTTGGGCGGTCGTGCCGGGCAACCTTCCGCCGCAAGCGGAAAGGTCGGTGCGCCCGAAATCCGGTTCGATTGCTATAAGGATTAAAATTCGCCGGCGGGAATGTTACCGGGCGAGAAAACCCAAGCGGTGTTTGCCGCTTTTCTTTTCAGGTGGTCTGATGAACAGACCACCAGTGGTTCGTTTATCAGACCACCCAATTTTGCCAGAAACTTAAAAGTATTGTAAAAGCAGGGTTTCCGGTGTTTTGAAGCGTGTGCAAGGGTGGTCTGATGAACAGACCACTTTTCTTTTTCCAAAGAAAAAGGCGCGAGCAGATTTAAATCTGCCCGCGCCTTCAAAAATTAGAAATACAAGTTAGCTTTCGCGCATCAACCGGCTATTTTGATGCCGTAACGCCTTATTTTTTTGATTAAACCGTAACGGCTCAAGCCCAATTCGACTGCGGCGCGCGAAACATTTTGATTATTCTCCGCCAAAGTTTTTTCGATAAGGTCGCGGTCGAATTCTTCGACCGTATGTTTGTAGCCGCCTCTGCCACCGACGTAGAGACGTAATCCGATTCCGGTTTCCGGCTGTAGCGGCGCGCTGGTTTCTGAAGTTTTGAACTCGCGGCGCGTTTTCTCAGTTTCGCGGAGCTTCGTCAGTTGCGAAAGAATCAGGTCGGCGGTTAATTCGAGCGTCGAATTTTCCTCCGTTTGAGCGTTCGACCGATTGCCGCTCGATAACGCCGCGAGACACGCATTTTCGACGAACGCGCGCAGTTCGCGGACATTGCCGCGCCATTCGGCATCTTCGAGCAGTCGCAAAACCTTCTCGCTCGCCGCGACTTTCTGCAAAGATTTCCGGCTGAAATCTTTGATAAAAACGCGCGCCAGATGCGAGATTTCCTCGCGTCGTTCACGAAGCGGTTTGAGCCGGACCGCGTGCGCGGCAATGCGGTAACGCAAATCTTCGCGCAGCACCGACAAATCGCGGTGCGTGGCGCAGATTACCCGCACGTCAACCGGGCGCGAGACCGAGCTTCCGACGCGCACGACGCGCTTTTCTTCGACGACTTTGAGCAGCTTGGCTTGTATTTCGGGCGCAAGCTCACCGATTTCGTCAAGAAAAATCGTGCCGCCGTTCGCCGATTCAAATTTTCCCGTCTTCGCTTGATGCGCTCCGGTAAACGCGCCTTTTTCATAGCCGAAAAGTTCGGATTCGATTAGCGCGGGAGCGAGTTCCGCGCAGTTAAAGGCGACGAACGGCTTGTTTTTGCGCGGACCCGAATCGTGAATAAGTTGTGCCGCGCGCGTTTTGCCCGTTCCCGTCTCGCCCAAAAGACACACGTCGAGGAAGTCGAAACGGGCGAGAAGCCGGAGGCTCTCGGTTTCGCAAATTGTATTTTCCTGCATTTGACTTGCTTAGTTTTATTGATGCAAAATTATTTCAAGATTGAAATTTACCCCGGGCGTGTTTTAGTGATCAACCAAATTCTCACGACCGATGAATTACCAACTCTATATATAAAAACCCGGCTCAGGCGGCAAAGTTACTTTTCGGGCGCGAAAGTTTTTCTTTTTTTTTCGGCAATCTGAAACAGTATTTCTATCTGCGCTTCGGAGGGCGAAAAATGTTAGGGTGTCGGATAACTCTCTTTCGATGTTTCACGAAAGGAGAATTGTCCGATTCGTGCGGCGATGATTGAATCTGTTTTTGAAGAAATAAATTTAGCGAAGAAAAGCGAACCGGAGGAACGCGGGGACGGTGGCGTTATGCCCGAGCTTTCTGCTGAAAATGATTCGGAGGCATCGCTTCTCGCCGCGCTGCCCGTCATCCAGAAAATCATTCGCCGCAAAATCACGTTTCCCGATCATTCCGATTCCTCGGATATTTTTCAAGGAATCTTTCTGCGTCTCTGGAACTGGCGGAATAAATTCCGCGAAGAAAGCCGGAGGATGTCGCCCACTGAGTGGGAGTCTTTCGCCGCCAGAACCGCTTACAACGAAATCAACCGCTACTTTTCCTCAAAGAATAAAAAATTCGTCTCGCTCGACGAAGCAAGGGAGGTCGCCTCAACGAATTCGATGGCGGGCGAAACGAATGCCGAAATCGAATCCCTCGCCCGACTGATCTGGCAGGGCATTTGCCAGTTGACCCTGCGACAGCGGCGAGCGTTGCTGCTGCAGGATCGGCTATCGCTTATGTATCTTTTCCTCGGCGGTTTCGGCGACCAGGAACTGGCGACGGTGCTGGAACTGACGGAGGAGGCTTGGCTGGAAATTAAAGTCAAACTGCCCCTGTCCGATCTTCAAATATCGAAGTTTTTCGGCGGCGGCAGTCGCGCTCCCGAATTGAACGCCCGGTCAGTCAAAAAGGCGCGACACGAGGCGCGAATTAAATTGCGAACGATATTAAATAAATGAACCGAGTCCAACATCCAACCCAAGAACAAATCTTCGGATATGCCGCCGACTCGCTCGAGTCGTCGCGGGTCGCCGAGATCGGCAGGCATCTCCTGCTATGCGCCGATTGTCGAAAACTGATGCCCGTCCCAACACCGCAGCAATTCCGGGCAGTGCTTTTGGGCGAAACGAACCATTCGGAACAATTTCATTCTTCTGAAGAATCTTATTCGGCGAGAGCGCGATTTAATGCGATTTTGTCATTGGTTGGCGGCGGGCGGAGATTGGCGTTGAGCGTGGGGGCGTTGATTCTCGTCGCCGGTTTTTCATTTTTGATCTGGCAAGAGGCAGCGAAACCGTCGAACCCGTCGGAACTCGCGCGAACAACAGTGATTGAGAGCAACCGAAGCGAAACGCCGATCAATGAAAATCCGAGAGATGCCTCAGATGAAGAAGTTCTTGAAAATGAAGAAACTGGAAACCTGACATTATCCGCGCCTCCCTCCAAAAAACTAAAAAATTCTCCGCCGCCCGTGACCGATCAATCCGGCAGAAAATTGAATAGGATTGATGGTGTTGAATTAGCCCGAATAATTGAGAATTCCCCGGCGGCTGTTTTATCCCTGCGACCGAAAGGCACCGCTGTTTTGCGAAGCGATTCTGGTAACTCCGAAGAGAAAAAAACTTTCACTCTCACCAATCCGGTCGGGGAAACTGTTCTGGAAACCGCGCCGGAATTCCGCTGGGAAAAGGCGGCGGGCGCGCAAGGTTACAAGATCACGATTTTCGATGCGGAATTTAACGAGGTGCTGACGGCGACCGTATCTGAGAACCGTTTCAAGCCGAACAAAGCATTGACACCCGGCGCAAAATATCTCTGGCGCGTCGCGGCGCAAACTGCCGACGGTGAAGTCATCGCGCCGAGTCTGCCTCAACCGCCGGCGATTTTTCGGATCGCCTCAGAAAACGCCGAGGCTCGAATTCAATCTCTGAAAAAAAGTGACGACCGGTTCAAACTCGCTCTATTTTATGCTCGGGAAGGGATGCTCGATCTCGCCCGCTGCGCTTTAGAAAATATTCTGCTCCGAAGTTCGGAGCATCGCGCCGCCAGGCGGCTTCTGGCTAAGGTCGCGCGATGGCAGAAAGAAAATAAAACAGTCGTCCAAAGATGCGTGGTTGAACCGTCATCCAATGCCGACCGACAATCCAATGAAACTAACGAGAAGTCCCGGTAATAACGAAAGCCGACCAGTAAAAAGGGTGATTGTAGGGAGCGGGCAGTTTCAGCGATGCCAGTTGCGCCTCTCTTAAAGCCATCGCCGGTGATTTCGGGTTTTTATTGAGAACGCGATAGAAGTTCGACATTAAATCCGCCGTCGCTTTTTCTTCGACCGCCCACTGCGCGGCGACGACATTATTCGCGCCGGAGACGAGAAAAGCCCAGGCAAGACTGAGCAGTCCTTCCCCGCTCGTGACCTGTCCGCTGCTCGTGTCGCAGGCAGAGAGGACGACCAAATTTGCCGACAAATTCATTTCCAGAATCTCGGAAACGGTCAACCTGCCGTCTTCTCCCACCGTCGGCGCGAGAAGCAGTGCCGAATCGAACGAATCGAACGGATTGATTACCCCGTGGACGGCGAGATGAATTTGTTTGAATCGTGAAGCTGCTTCTTTGAATCTCGCTTCGGTTGCCGCCCGGCGTTTATAAATTTCAGTTTTTCCGTAAAGTTCGGAGATATTAGTGACTTCTTTTTCAGTTTCCGGCAAAGGTGCGGAAGGCAAAGAATTGGCGAAAGCAAGAAATTGCTTTTGTTCACCCGACGACGATGGATATTGAAGGCGATTTAGTATGTTCAGCGACGGCGAATAGGAAACGGTGTATTTTTCGATCACATACTTTTGCTCCGAAGTAATTAAAGCCTGAAAGGGCAGTTCCCATAACACGCCATCGGGAATAATGACGAGATTTTTCGCGTCCCCGATCTCCGGTTCCAAATTTTTCAGCAACAGCGCGTAAAGTTCTCCCGCTTCGCGCTTAAAAGACGGTTCAAACTTAATCAGTCCGGCACGAAATCGCTTTATCTTTTCGGTCAAAGCCTTTTCGCCCTGGGCGATGACAAAAATTTTAGGCTGCGTCCCTTGCGGGCGAAACACGAAAGCGAAGCATACTTCGTCCGTGACGGTGTAGGAGATGACGGCGGTCTCAAAGGGAACATCCAACGAAAGCAAGTTTGAGTTCGATTCTATCTTTTTTCGACCCATCGCTTTATCTTCTAAAACACGCGATTTAAGTTTTTCGGCGATGAGAAGTGCTTGTTCTGTGTTTCCGGCTTTAATGTGCAGCTTCAGAAGTTCGTGATAAGCAGTCGCTTTGTCACCCATGAATGAAACTTTTTCAATATCCGCTCCGGCAACCTGTCGGCGTTTTTGTTCGATTTCGCGGATCGCCAGTTCAAACATTGCTTCGGCGGCGGAAAGGTTTCCATTCTTAATGTGTGCGCGTCCGAGTAGTGTCGCGGAAAGATAGATTAAATTGCCCCATTGATTTTTTTGAGCTGTCGCCAACGATTCTTGCGCTAACTTTTTCGCTTCTTCATATTTTTGAAGTGCAAACAGCGACTCACCCAATCGCCATTTACTCTCAACCGAGCGCAAGACGTTCCGACTTTTTCCTGCCAGAGTGACTGATTTTTGTAATCGCTCGACCGCCTCTTGATGGTCATTAGAGTTCTGCGCCAGACTCGCCAAAATATTATTTGCTGAAATGTTCAAATCATTGAAATTAGTTTGAGCGGCGATTTCAAGGGCGGCAAGGGCGTGTGTGCGAGCGGTTTGATAATCTTTTTTCTGGCGCGCGGCAATACTCAGATTTTTTAAGACGATTCCTTCAAACCGCGAATCTTTTAAGTGCCGCGTGAGTGCGAGAGCCTGATTCAGATTAGCTTCGGCTCCTTTCGTGAAGCGTTGTTCCAGCATTAGTAGTCCGAGAGAGTTATATAAGTTGGCTTGTAAATTCAATCGTTCGTCTTCATCGCGCTTTGAAGGTTTGCCCAACAACTCAATCGCCTCGGAAAAATCCTTTGCTCCCGTCGCAAAGTCGCCGGTATCGCGCTTTAGTTTGCCGAATTCCCATAACACTTCTGCGCGGTGAAAATTATCGGTTCCGGTCAGTAGAAAAGCCTCTGAAACGCGCGCCTCTGCCAACGAGTAATCGCCCGACTGCCGTGCGCCGTCGCCCCATCCCAACAGCAATTCGCGGGCGACCTGGACAAACAATTCCGATTGTCGCCAATCTCTTACGCCAGTGATAGTTTCCCAACCCTTCTCGAAAAAATTTCGCGCCTTCTCGCTGTCGTCAGTGTTTCCTGCCGCTTCGACCGCCGCGAGGTAAATCTCGCAAAATACAGACTTTTCCTGCTCGGTATTGAGCGGTTGACCTTTGAATACTTCGATTGACCTTTGGTATTCGATTAGTGCCTCGCTATATTTATTTGAAGCCGCTAAAGTATTTGCTCGATAATAAATTGCGTTCGCCAATACTGATCGGTCATTGCTCCGTTCAGCGATCAATTCGGCGGCTGTCCAAAAAATCTCGGCTCTCGATATATTCGATTCGGCAGTTTGATCAGCTTCAATGAGCAGTCTCTGTATGATCTTGGCGTTTGTTTCATTAGATGCCGGCGGTGATTTCAGTTCCGCGATTAGGCTTTTAAGTTTCCCAGAGGTATCTTTAGCGAGGTCGGAAACAATAGGATAAAGTTTTTCAAAAAATTCTTTTTCGTAAGAATTTTCCGCCGTTGATTGCGCTTCCAGAACTGGCGGCGAAAAGATAATGCAAAGAAACAAAAATAAATGAACGGCGAGCCTTAATAGCTTAGTATCGGTTTTGAGTTTGAACATAAAACGGAAAACGAAATATGCCGATTTTTTCAAATCGGCATATTTCCCTCGTAAAGATTTTAATCACCAAAAAACCAGTCAATAAAATCACCCCACCAGTTTGACGACTCACCTTCATCGGTGTGGTTTAGTTCTGTTGTTTCAATTTCGTTTTGTCCGCTGCCTCTATTCGGATCGCCGGTCGTCGGGCATTGCTTCGGCGGACGACACCGCTTCTTTTTACCATCTCCGCCGTCCTGCGGTCCGGTGCCCGTACTGCCGCCCTTCGTCTGCGCGACCGCCGCTTGGACAAGCAAATCATTCGTCGTAAACAGCGACCCTGATAAAGTCAGAACCGCCAGAAAAGCGGTGATTATTAAATGTTGCTTTAATTTTTTCATTTTCTCTCCTAATTTTTATTTTGTATTTATTTGAAGTTTTTCAACCTTTTTGCCTGCCACGAATCGTTTGAAGAATTCGGCGGCGAGCAAGGATCTATATTCGTCATTTTCGTTGGTCAAACCGTGTCCGTCGTCAGACGCGAACAATGACCAGACATTTTTATTTCCCTGTGCGCGAACGGCGGAGATGAATTTTTCGCTTTCCGATGCCGGAACGCGCGGGTCACGCATTCCCGCCGCGATAAACAGCGGCATTCGCAAGTTGGAAGTTAAATTTCGCGGGGCAATCTTTTCCAGACCGGCACGGATTTTCGGGTCGCGTTCATCGCCATACTCGTTACGCCGTTGCGCTCTGCGCCAGCCCGAAGTCGTTTCCAAAAAAGTTACCAGATTTGTCGGCGCGGCTTCGACCTCGACTGCCGCAATTTGATTCGGATAAGTAGCGCCAACCAATAAAGCCATATATCCGCCGTATGAAAATCCGCGCAGCATTATCCGGTTCGCGTCAAGATCAGGCTGCGTCGCAATCCATTCAAAAAGTTTGCCGTAGTCTTTGACGGCATCGCCGCGCCTTAGTTCATTGTCGGCATCGAGAAATGATTTACCGCGTCCCGTGCTGCCGCGCACGTTCGGATAAATTACTACCGCACCGAGAGCGTTAAGATAATAAAGGTCGGTTTCCGGGTATTCTGGGCGGGCAGTATCCTCCGGTCCGCCGTGTATGTCAATAATCACAGGACGCTTGCCGCTCGACAGGTTATTTTCGCCCGATGACTTGAACATCCATCCTTTGAGAAGTAATCCATCCTCGGCTTTCCAGGAAATAGATTCGGCTCTCGGTAAATTCAGTTTTTCCGTAGCGGTTGATGTCGGACTGGAGGCGATCAACTCTGTTTTTAACGGTTCCTCTTTGCCAATTTCGACATACATAATCGCCGCCGGCATCTGCGCTGAAGCGAAGTTGAAGGCGAGAAATTTATCGTCTTTTGACCAAGCGAGATTTTGAATCACGCCGGGAAAGGGAAGTATCGCCTCTTTTACTTGTGATCCCTCGCTATTGCTGATGAAAAGGCGTGATGCTCCGTCAATGTCATAAACAACGGCGATCTTTTTTCCGGTCGGCGAAAGCCGAAACGCTTCGACATCGAATTCTTTTTTTTCGGCAACTGAAACTATCCGGCGATTGATTAAATCATATGAAAAAACGCGTATGTAATCTCCTTCGTGATTGGCGGCAAAATAAAGTTCCTTTCCGTTAGAAGCGAACTGCGCGGCAATCACTTCGCCTTTTGGAACTTCCGAATTTAACGAATTTTTGCTTTGAGTTGTTGATTGCTGAAAATTAAGGTTTCTCGGCGAAATCAATACCTTTTCGTTGGTTCTTAGATTGACGAGCCACAATGCCGAACTATTTCTGTTTGAAAAATACTCAATATATGCCAAATAATTTCCGTTGGGCGACCAGTCCTGCGCCGTCAACATAAAATTCGTCGTCGCCACAATCCGACTTTTCGCCGCTTCGTTATTTACGGATTCATTCGTCAATTCGGCGACTGCCAGACTCATTCCTTCCTGATTACTTTTGGCGGTGCCGTAAGCAAAACTGCTTCCGCTTGGCGACCAGACGGGTTCGACATTTCGCCCTTCTGCAATCAACCGCACGTTTTTTTTTGTCTTCGGGTTATAAAGGTAAAATTGATATTGTCCGTCGCCGAAATCATCGGCGTTAAATAAGAAAAGCGTGCCGTCAGGAGATGGGTATAAATCGTAGATGGTATCTAAAACAGGAATTTCCTGCTTTTCGCTAAGGGTGAATACCGAATTCTTAAATTCATACTCCATTAAACGAACCGGATTGTTCATTTCCTTGACGAGAACAATCGGCTTTCGATTCTCCGAACCGTTTAAAACTCCTAATACTGAGCTGAGGTAGTAGCTTTTTAGTTGAGAGTTATATTCGTTTTGCAAAGATCGCAAAACGGGCGGACAATTTTCAGCCTTAAGAGTTTCTGGTATCGCAACGAAGTCGGCGATTGACGGTGTGGATTGGACATTGGTTTGTGCCAACACTGAAGCGACCGGTAAAAACAGCAATACTCCGAAAGCCATTACAACCCTTTGAAAGTAGTCGCGTGAAATAATATAATTCATTGTCAGATTTGTGATTTCTATTTTCGTAATACTACTCAAGCCATACTGCTATTTCTTTAGAAAAATTATGTGAGTAGAAACGATATTTGAATAAATTTAATTATCCTAAACTCCATAAATTTTCGTCAAGAGAAGAAATCCCACAGGATTAGCAAGAATTCATCACCCAAATTTTTTGACTCTTAATATAAAAACCCTACTAAAATCCCAAGGTTACTTTTCACCATAAATTTTTTTCATTTTTTTTTTAGAATGCAGCAAGCAAATCTTATTGGGGATGGAATTTCATCGTCTCTGAGAGATATACCCGAGGTAATTGTCTCCGCTGCGGTGATAAGTTATGTTAGAAATCGTGAAACAATGCAATCAGCAATTTTGATTGAACGAATTTTTGATAAAAATAAGAGGAGAATAAACAATTATGGCAGCAAAGAAATCTGCGGCGGCAAAACCCGCCGCTCAATCGGCGACCAAATCGGCAGCCGCCGGCAAGGGGGCGAAAGCGGCAGCGGCACCCGCCAACAAGGAGAAATCATTGGGCGATCTGGTCGCGGCACTGGCGGAGAAGACCGGCGTGACCAAAGCGCAGGCGAAATCGTTTCTCGACGCGCACGCCGCGCTTCTGATAGACGAGTTGAAAAAGAGCGGCAGCGTGCATCTGGCGGGCGTCGGCAAACTGAAAATGGGCGAACGCGCGGAGCGACAGGGACGCAATCCTTCGACCGGCGAGGCGATCACGATCAAAGCGGCGAAGACCGTGAAATTTTCGGGCGGGAAATCCTTCAAAGACTCGTTTAACGGCTAATTCGATAATCGAAATATACAGTGGGAAAAAGCCGGCTCGCTTTCGTGTCGGCTTTTTTCACGTTCATACGTGCCGAAACTGAAAGGATGAGAACGATTATTTACTGGGTGATTTGATCGCTGAAAATCAATTCGGTTGAGAAAAACTTTTCAAAGTAAATCGCAGTGTGTTATGTTTGTCTCATAGATAAGATATTGTTTAAGCAATGGTTTAAGGCTGTGAAACCGATGCTTAAGCGATAAATTTTCGAGGAGATGACCCATTATGTTGATGAGAGTGCGCGGGATCAAAGTGCCTGGGGAAATCAGCGCGATTTATTTTCACACAAGCAGCCCGATTGCTCTGGAGCGACCGCTCGGCATCACGCCGCTACAAGCCGGTTTTCCTGCGCCGACGGAAAATTACGTCGAGGCGATGATCGATCTGAACCGCGATCTGATCAAGAACCCGCTGACGACTTTTTACGCGCACGTCGAGAACGATTCGATGGAGCCGCTGATTCACGACGGCGCGATGGTCATCTATGATTCTTCCCTCGAAGTGCGTCACGGGCATACTTGTGTCGCGATTATCGACGGCGATTGGTGCGTCAAGCATTACTGCGAACATAAAGGACATATCAGCCTCGTCTCAGAGAATGAGAAATACGCGCCGATTGTCATCACCCGCGAGATGGATTTCATTATGCGCGGGCGCGTCACCGGGGCGATTCATCTTTTTTAAAAACTCAAAAAACGAGCCGGCTTTTTTGTGGTATTTCGATTTTACGACGAATTTGAGAACGCATTTTTATCGGGTTTGACGGAGGTTATGAAACTCAAAGATTCGGCGGCTATCGCCCTTGCCGATTTTAACAATTTTTATGTTTCCTGCGAACGCGCTTTCGATCCGAAGCTTTTAGGTAAGCCGGTCGCCGTGCTTTCCAATAACGACGGGTGCGTGATCTCCCGTTCGAACGAGGTCAAAGCCCTCGGCGTGCGGATGGGCGCGCCTTTGTTTGAATGCGAGCGCGTTTTGGAAAAAAACAACGCCAAAATTTATTCTTCGAATTACGAACTTTACGGCGATCTGTCAGAGCGGGCGATGACGCTTTACGAGACGTTTTCGCCGGAAGTGGAAATCTATTCGGTAGATGAAGCTTTTCTGGGATTAAACGAGACAAAGAAGGGCTTCGATTATGTCGGCAGAGAAATCCAGGAGAAGATCTTTAAGTGGCTAAACATTCCCGTCGGCGTCGGCATCGCCGAAACCAAAACGCTCGCCAAAATCGCTAACCGGATCGCCAAAAAATCAGAAAAAGCCAAAGGCGTACTGGATCTCTACAAATCGCCCTATACGGACATCGCGCTGGAGAGAACCCAAGTCGGCGATGTCTGGGAAATCGGAAAGCGCACCGTCGAAAAACTAGCGCCCTACGGTGTCAGAAGCGCGCTCGACTTCAAAAACCTCGATTTGCGGATCGTCAAAAAAATGCTGACCGTCAAAGGCGGCAGAACTTTATTGGAGCTGCGCGGTCAGCGGTGTTATCCGCTCGAATTAGAACCTCCGCCAAAGAAGAATGTTACTTCCTCTGGAAGCTTCAGCCAGCCGGTTGAAAATTACAACGAGCTGTATCATGCCGTCTCGTGTCACCTGGAAACGGCGGTCACGAAAATCAGAAAGCACCGGCTTTCGGCGCGTGCCGTGACGGTTTTCATCCAGACGAATCCGTTTCAGCCGGAGAATTACTATGGCAACTCCTACAGCTACCAATCGAATTATCCGTCGGATAATATCTTTGAATTGCAGGAGTGGGTCAGAAACTGTTTTGAGCGCGTTTATCGCGCCGGTTGCTCATACCGCAAGGCGGAGATAAATTTACTCGGATTAATACCGAACGAGGGCATTACCAATCGCCTTTATGACACCGACCCGCACAAAGAGAAGCTCGACCGAATCAACCGGGCGATGGATGAAATCAATAAAAAGTACGGGCGGCACACGGTGCACCTGGCTTCAGCCAAAAAAGGCGCGTGGCAGATGAAAAGAGATCGTTTAAGCCCGCGCTATACGACCAGAATCGATGAAATCATCAGAATTAAATAGATTTATGCAAAATAAACAGACTCCGCCACTAGCGACGAACGGAGAAATCGCCGTCGCGGAGAATCCCGCCGATTTAATCTCCGCCGAACAGTATCGAACGGTAGCGAAACTGTCCGGTGAATTGGAAGTAGACGCGGATCAGGCGAGCCGGTCGCTCTATGAAGTGCCGGTTGAAGAATTATCGAAAGACGGCGCGACGGATTTAATCAATTATTTGAAAAACTTGAAAGGGAAATGAACGATTATGGATTATATCGAATGGTGCGAAAAGATACTGACCGGTTTCGGACGGCTCTGCCGCGCAGATAATTATCACCGGGAACACGGCATTGATGAAGACCGCCTGGAGAAGTTCGTTCTGGGTGACGATTACGGTGAAGTTCATCAAATGATGCTGGAGGCGGAGTTCGAGGATATATTTTTCGAAGCCATGTTCGATCTCGCCAAAATCAATTTGATCGACGACATCAACGACTCTTTCAGCAAATTAAACCGCAACGGGCGCGCCGCCTCCGAAGACCTTTTCGCGCTGCACAAGGCAATTTGCCGAACCGAGCTGCCGGCGGATGTCGCGGCGGCACTCCGCATTGTCAATCGAGACAGCGAAATCTGCCTTGAACGGTTCGCCGTCACGCAGGATATTTCCGTCGGCGGAGTCTGGAGCGAAATGGCGGAAGCGAACCCGAATTTAAGCGAAGCCGACGTGGTAGAGATGATGCAGGTTCTCAAAAACCGAAAAATGGTTTTCTGGGACGGCGGAGATTACCCGGACGAAGTTCGCGCCACTTACTGCGGTCTGGTGTGGGATCGATACCGGGCGCGAATCGTCAACGCGGATTACTTCGACCGGCTGCTCGATGACGGCGAGACGACGAGCGTCGAATTCAAACGCGAGCTTTATCTCGACACGAAGGACCGCAAAGCCGAGTTCATCAAGGATATTCTGGGGCTGGTCAACACGCAGGCGAGTGGCACGCGCCTGCTGATCATCGGTTTCGATGATAAAACGCATCGTTATCACGCGCCGCCCGACACCGTGATCAGCCAGAACATTATCGAGCAGATTCTCGCCGCCTATACGGTTCCGGTCGTCGAGGTCAAATACGAAAAGATGCCCTACCGCGACCTTGGCGAAATCGGTGTGATTACCGTCAGTCGCGACCGCACTAAACTGCCGTATCGACCGTCTAAATCCTTCGGCGATAAAAAGAAAGTGCGCGAAGACCAGATCTTTGTGCGGCACGGTTCTCAGACCGAAGAAGCCCTGCCGTCGGAGTTGGCGGCACTTGAAGAGGAACGCGAAAGAGCGAAAGTATCGCCGGATATCGCCGCTTAAAATAGAATTTTTGATAAAATTTGAAAGCCCCGTGAGGCAAATTACTTTATGAACGAAGAAGAAAGAAAAGCACTCAGCATCAATCACGAATTGAGTGAAATCGACTTGAATGAGAATACCGCCGACCGCGCGGCGATTGTTTTAAAGGCGGGGCTCGGCATCGTTCCCGGAGTCGGCTCGATTTTGCAGGAAGCGATTACCGTTTTGATTCCCAACCAGCGAATGGATCGCGTCATCGCCACGCTCGGTTTGTTCGCTGAGCAGATCGGTCATTTGGAAGAAGATTTTCTGCGGCAGAAAATATCATCGGAGAAATTCATCGAACTGCTGCAGGATGCTCTTCCCCAAGCCGCGCGCGCCGTCTCCGAGGAACGGCGCGAATATATCGCGTCTTTTTTGAAAAACAGTTTGACGAGCGAAGAATTCGATTTGATTCAGGAGAAAAAGATTATCTCGCTGTTCGGCGAATTAAACGATGCCGAGATTATTTTTCTTCGCTACGAATCGCTCCGACCTCACGAACGAACGGCTTTTATGGATTGCCACCGCGCGGTCATGGAGCCGGTCAAGGCAGCCATCGGAAGTCCGCTCGAAGCGCACGATAAACGAGCTTTGCGCGCCAGTTATATCGCTAAATTGCACGAACTCGGTTTGCTGAAGCGACAATTTATCGAGCCGGCAGCCGGAAAAATGCCGGAGCTCGACGAGACGACGGGAATCCTCAAGACGCAGTCGGTCAGCGTCTCGCAACTGGGGAAACTGCTGTTGCGCTATATCGATCAGCCTTCATCGTCGGATCGCTCCCAGGATGAATTTAACGATCAGAAACGGCAGACAGAGAATCTTGGCATCGGGTGAGTTTTATCCATTTTCGGATCTTCCTAGCAAACAAATTAATTTATGAAATATCACTTGGCAGAACTCCACTGGCAGCAATTCGAGGTTCTTAGCCTGAAGTGCTTAACCGAAATGGTTTCACCCGACATTCAATATATTGACGGCGGCAGTGATAAAGGACGGGAAATGATTTATACCGGAAAATCGAAAGAATTCCGAACCGATTTAACGGGCAAATGGATTTTTCAATGTAAACATAAATCAGGAGACATCGGACCTGCGCGCAGCAAGTTAAAAAGCGATTTGGAGAAAGAGTTGGAAAAAGTCTTTGTTACTAACCGCCAGCGAGCCGACAATTACATTTTAATTACGAACATCACCATTACGGGCGACCTTTTTGACGAACTCCAGCAGATATTCGATCAGTTTATCGAACATAATCCGGGAGTCTGCGCCAATTTCGGTCTGATCTCGTACATGAATTTTGAGCTGATTCTCAAGAAAACGCCTGAAATAATATGGCAATTCCCGAACATTCTCAATCACCCGGATTTCGAACTTTTATTCAATCATCCCTTTCAAAAAATCACTCACACGCGAACTAAGGGCTGGCTTAAAAGTGTCGCCGAAAAAAGAGAGGCATTTGTTCATACCGGGCAAACCGAGACGGCTGTCAAGAGTCTGGAAACATATAACATTATTATTTTGACCGGTCCGCCGAAGAGCGGGAAAACTTTTAATGCTGAAATGATCACCCTCTACTACGTCGGAAATGAAGGCTACGAAGCCATCAGAATTGAGGATCCCGATGAAGTGGAGATGTTTTATATCGCGGATAAAAAACAGATTTTCGTTTGCGATGATGCCTTCGGCGCGCACGCTCTTTCGTATCCTGATGCGGACGATTGGGATCGCAAATTAGAGACGATCTTTAATCTCGCGGATCCGGAACACAAATTTATATTCTCAAGCCGCGAAAATATTTACAAAGCCTTTAAAAATCGCGCCAAGAATTGTAAACCCGATTTTCTGCCGAAGACTACGATTGAAAGTGAGAAACTCAGCGCCGCTGAAAAGGGAGCGATTCTTGACAGGTATTGCCGGTTATCAAAATTGGCGACGGCAGACCAAGAAAATATTCTGGACCGAGAGGAACAGATCGTCGCTCATCAAAATTTCTCGCCTGAAACCATTCGCGCTTTTTTTGGCAATCCATCGTCATTCGACAGCGGCGGGGCGGTCGAACAGTTATTTGAACACCTGCAGCGACCGGATGAGTATTTGAAAAACATTTTCGACAATCTGAAACCGAATAGTCAGGCGGCAGTCGTGTCGGTGCTTTGCGCGATGGAAAACGATTACCCTGATGTGCAGAAGAAATACGCGCAGATACGTGATGATCTAAGTATCAATAACCTCTCATCCACCATTGATGAGTTTGATGAATTGGATGGAGCTATCATACGGCTCACCAAAAATCAGCAAATCGAACAAGTCGATTTTTACCACCCGTCGATGCAGGAATTTCTAATTCGGGAAATTGGGAGGGATAAATATGGAAAGTTAAGGGAAATCATTCTAATGAATTTGAATTCCACTCTGATCAATCAATTTGTGGTGGATTTACCCGTCACGAAATCCTCGAAAAAAGCCCAGCGGTCGATTGAGATTCAGCTTGGGGACATTAAATTAATTAAAACGGGACTGGGACGGCTACTGGAGAACGAACGGGTTAGATTTTACAACCTGATCCCTTTTATTAAATGGCTGTCTGATGCCGACACTGTCAATAGTAAAATATTTGCCCGCGATTTATTTTTAGAACTCAAAGACCTGGTGGAATTTCTTCACCTTCGGATTTTCAGCGATGGAGTATATAGAAAATTAAAAGCCGAATCGTCCGTCAAATGGATGAATTTTCTGCTGATTCTCAAGACTCTCGATCTGGTAACGGCGAGCAAACGTCCCGAATCGGTCAAAAACGCCATCATAAATCTGATCAATGAGAAAAAAGGCGACCCCGAATTCTGGCGCATCGCGCTGCTCGGAAACGTCTTTTTGGAGGAGCAGGAGTTCGATGCCGTGACCGGTAAAACCTGGCAGGAAGCTTTCCGCAATCAATTAAAAGCTGACATCTACACGCTTGGGGGCGAGTTGTACGGAAAGTACTTTCCTGATATTGAAGCTTACCGGGCGGATCTGAAAAAACAGGGCAAGACAGAAGGAAAGCTCAATAGCGGTCGCACCTGGTATCCAACTTTTTTGATTTGCCAGACGAAAATCAATCTTCTCAAACAAGCTAAAGGAAGAGATTTTAATACAACATTGCTTCTGGAAATCGGGAAGGAATGGGATGCTTTGTTAAAAGTCAGTGATCGGGCAAAGAACCGGCATCGTTTTACCGTCGGCAAGGGATGGTGGCCGTCATTGAACCTAGAGGTTTAATTCGGTATTCCGCTCACTGAATTTGTAATTTACAAAGCTCTGGATAATTCAGCTCATGATATTTCATTAATCGTTGGATCAACTTTAACTTAGATTTCCATCAGATTTGGTCAAAGGGTTCTGAGGTGGTTTAATTAACAGGACACGAAACTCTCAGTAAAATGAGATGATGCGAAAGTATGATGATGAGTTTAAACAGCAGGCGGTCAAGAAGATTTTAGACGGTCAGTCGGTCGTGTCGGTGGCGCGTGAATTGGGCGTTGCTGAATCGCTGCTTCATAAGTGGAAGAAGGTTCGGATTAATTTAAGTTCAGATGTCGAAAAAGAGAATTTAGAGCTTAAAAAGAGATTGCGCGAAGTAGAAATGGAGCGCGATATTCTAAAAAAGGCGGCGCTCATCTTTGGGCGCGGAAGTTAGCCAGGTATCAGTTTATTGTCAGTCAAAAAGAAGACTATTCGATCAAACTTTTGTGCCGGGTGATGAAAGTCAATCGTTCCGGTTACTACCTTTACGCCAATCGCCAACGCGATCCGGAAAATTCGCCTTTGAGTAACTGCGCCGCACGTATCAGAGAGTGCTTTGACTTTAATCGTCGCCGTTACGGTTCGAGAAGAATAGCGGCGAGCTTGAAAATCGGACGCGCCGTCGTCCAGAAGATAATGCGGAGGGAAAATCTACGGGCAATTCAACCACGCTCGTAAGCCGCAGACAACTGATTCCAAACACGGGCTGTCAGTTTGTGCGAATCTTTTGCAGATTGCGGCGAACGCTCCCGTGGGCAGAGGTGAAGTTCTAGTCGGCGATATCACTTACCTGCGATTAACGGACGGACGGTTTTGTTACTTGGCGTGTTTACAGGATAAGTTCACGCGGCGCATCATCAGTTGGAAAGTCTCTGAGCGAATGACGGCACAACTTGTCATTGATGTTTTTCTCGCGGCAAGAAGACGTGGCTTGATCAGCAAAGGCGCGATTATTCATAGCGATCAAGGCAGCCAGTATGCAGCAGTCGAATATCGAAGACTGCTTTTCATCGGCGGGTTCCGGCAATCGATGTCCAGACGCGGCAACTGCTACGACAACGCGCAGGCGGAAAGTTTCTTTTCCAGATTCAAAGCGGAATTAGTTGAAAACGGGATTTTCGAATCGGTCGAAGATGCCAGATCGGAAATCTTCAGTTATATCGAAGGCTACTACAATCGAATCAGGCTTCATTCGGGTATCGGGTATAAAAGTCCGCTGGAGTTTGAAAAAGAGTTGAAAATTAAACATAGGAGCGAGAGTTTCGTGTCCCGAAATGCTTGACCGTCTCAGTTCTGTATTAAATCTTTTGAATTATCTTTTATTAAAAAAATCTACTAGTGATGGTTGGTGATTGGAACAATACAACTCTGTGCATTGCCGGGCGAAACCGTCCCGGACAATTGTTATAAATTCCACTTACGTCAGGAGAGGACAGGACAAAGTAGTTGATCTGAGAGCCAGAACGCTGAGAACTGATTCGGACGAGGCTCGATGGTGGAGAAAACCCTGCCGGAAACGCACCATAGGAGTAGATGGAGCCGGAACCAACATCACGGCAATCTGCCCGCAAAAACTTGCAAATTGGGTAAAAAACGATAAACCTGAGTATCTTGCCGCGCATTACGCTCATGAGTTTATACACATTCTGGGTTTCCATCATAAAGAAAAGCCTAAAGATGAGTCATTTGTGTATCAAATCGGCGATATAGTTGAAGATTTGGTGGAAAAACTGAGAAAGTCTAGCTTATATGCGTCCTGAATAGATTGTCGTATCAAAGTGATAATTCCTCGACCCGCTAGAGCGGTTATTCGGTATTTGGCAATTTATTTGCGGGCAAGCGTTATAATAGTTTCATAAAAATGATTGAAATAAATATGTTAGACAAGCAAAAAGTGCGGCGTTTGTTTTATTAATTCGCGCGCCGTTTTAGGTTCAATTTGTCATCAGCCTCTCTTCAATCCTGCGTAAAACTCTCTTTGATACTTTCCAGAGCGAAAAATTTAAAATTAATTTCAGATTTTTTTTTAGAAAATGACTATTGGCAAAATTCAATCACACTATTAGGCGTATCAGGCGAAAAGCCTAATTTGATTTGAGAGAAAAATAGAAAGATGATAAATAGCAGAACGGTAACAATTGATATAGAAACCCTTCCGGTTGAAGATTCCGCTTTTATGCAAACGCAAAGCACTTCGGGCAAACCGGAAGACATTTTGAAGACGGCTTTAAATGGCGACTTCGGACGAATTCTTTGCATCGGCTACAGCGATGAGCAATCGGACAATCGCCCGACGGCGGGAGTATTGGGCTGGAATTCGGAGAATGAACAATTCGATCTTGATGAATCCAATATGCTCACGGAATTTTGGAATCTGATGCGCGGATTCAATCCGGCGCGTGACCGCATAGTCGGACACAACATTTTCGATTTCGATATGCGGTTTATTCTCAAGCGCTCGCGGCGTTACGGAATCAAACCGAGCGTTAATTTGTCGTTCGCCCGTTACCGCAGTCAGCCGATTTACGATTTGATGTGCGAGTGGGAATGCTGGGCATTCGGTGCGAAAGTGAGTCTCGACCGTTTGGCGCAGATTTTTTCTCTTCCGACTTCCAAAAGCGATGGAGTCA
>CAXSGY010000025.1:0-78152 GCA_964237235.1 uncultured Pyrinomonadaceae bacterium | reverse complement strand
TGCGTTCTTCAAACATTCCGCGCAGCATCGTGCCGGCGACGAGTCCGCCCATTTGCAGTTGAACGATGTGCGAATCGCGCAGCCGCGCCGGAACTTTTTCCGGCTCGAGTTCGATCATTCGGGCTAAACCTTCGACGACCGCCGTTTTGCCGACACCCGGCTCGCCGACGAGCATCGGCGAATTCGAGCGTTCGCGGTGCGAGAGAATTTCGATCATCTGCAAAATCTCGAGTTCTCGTCCGATGGTCGGCGGAATTTTATCCTGTCTGGCTAATTTGTTTAATGAAACGCCGAAGTGTTTCAGGTAAGAAGGCAATTCGTATTTTTTGCGCGTTCTTTCTTCTTCCTTCTCGATTTTGCGAATGCGCGTGCGCGCGGTCTGCGCCAATTCTTCAGCCGGCACTCCCAGATTTTGCAAAACGTCGTTGAGCAGACTTCTTTCATCATTTGAAAGAACATAAAAAATATCGCTCGCTTCGATCACCCGCCGACCTTGCGATTTTGCCCGGTCCATCGAGCGTTTGAAAAGCTCGGTCGTTTCCGGCGCGATACGAAAACCTTTTCCCGTGTGCTGCCGACCGGAATTAAGTCGCTGTTCGATTAGAAGTTTGACCGAGCGCGGATCAACCGCCAGATCGCGCATTGTTGCGTTGAACAGTTCGGCTTCTTCGTTGGCAAGGGCGTGCAAAATATGTTCGGTCGCCACATAATTTTGATCGCGCCGTCTCGATTCGTCGAGCGCGACTTCCAAAACCCTTTGTCCGCTCTCGCTAAATTTATCTTTATATGCGTCAATATCTGCCATAAAACTCCAATAAATTATGTATAAAAACTGTGCCTGCTATGATGCCGTTTGCCGAAACGCCGTTGCGCTTCATTTGGAAGTTATATACTAACACTTTGCCGGACGAGTTTGAAAACAATATTCGCCCGAAACTCAAACGACTCGATTTTCGGCGCGTAAAAATTCTTTCGTTCGACAATCTCGCCGCCGATCTGTCCGCCGACCGAAAGCGACTGCCGCATTTGTTAATTGAAAGCGAATGATTGATAATTTGCCTTTTGTCATTTTAATCTTTTCAGAAGTCTTTTTTTTGGATAACGAACAGCGGCAATGAAATTGGAAGGGAAAAAAATTTTAGTAACCGGCGGCACCGGTTCTTTGGGGCAAACGCTCGTCAGCCGGCTTTTGAGCGGCGAAATGGGCAAGCCCGAACGCATCACCGTTTTTTCGCGCGACGAAGCCAAGCAGCATTATATGCGGCTCGATTTTATGCATAAAAAAGCCGCGACCGACGACGTGATTTATCAGGACTGGCACGACCGTCTGAACTTTCGCATCGGCGATGTCAGAGATTATTCATCGCTGCTTTCGGCGATGCGCGACGCGGACATCGTCTTTCACGCCGCCGCGCTCAAACAGGTGCCGTCATGCGAATATTTTCCGTTCGAAGCCGTGCAGACAAACATCATCGGCGCGCAGAACGTCGCCCGCGCCGTCCGCGAAAATAAACTTTCAATCGAAACCGTCGTCGGCATCTCGACCGACAAGGCGTGCAAGCCGATCAACGTGATGGGAATGACCAAGGCTCTGCAGGAGAGAGTTCTGCTCGAAGCCAACCGCGATTGCCCGCACACGAGCTTTATGTGCGTGCGCTACGGCAACGTGATCGCCTCGCGCGGTTCGATTGTGCCGCTGTTTGTCGAACAAATCCGGCGCGACCAGCCGGTCACGGTCACTCTGGAAGAAATGACGCGGTTTCTGCTTAGTTTAGATAAAGCCGTTGACACGGTTTTCGCGGCGATTGAGACGGGCAAACGGGGCGAGACGTTCGTGCCGCAGGTCGCCGCGGCGCGCATTACGGACGTGGCGAAGGCTTTGATGGGCGAGAAAAATCTCCCGATAATTTACACGGGCATTCGTCCCGGTGAAAAAATTCACGAGATAATGGTCAGCGAAGAAGAATGTTTTCGCACCGTCGAACGCGGCGACTATTACGTGATTTTGCCGGTGTTGCCCGAACTGCGCGAAACGCAGGATTTTATGCCCGCGCTCGAGAGCGAGTATTCGTCAAAGGATAAAAATATTTCCGTCGAGGAACTGAAAACGCTGCTCGGCAAGGCGAGCGTTGAAATCTCGAAGTTTCTGAACGACGCATAAAGAAGCCTGGAATTTTGACAGCCGGAGCGAAAAACTTAAAAGCTGTTTCAAAAACTTACGAGATTATTTATTTTCATTCGATTTCCCTTGGCGTTCTTTGCGCCTTTGCGGGAAATAAAAACTGATTTCCCGCAAAGCCGCAAAGGCGCGAAGAAGGTGATTTTTGAGAAGGCTTGTAAAAAAAATCTAGTCTCGAAAATGAGTTTAACCGTCAAAGAAAAACAAATCGCTTCGATGCTGCCCGAACAGCCCGTGACGATTATCGAACCGACGCGCGGCTGGACGAGTTTGAACTTGCGCGACCTCTGGCAGTATCGGGATTTGCTCTATATTCTGACGCTGCGCGACATCCGCGTGCGCTACAAACAAACCGTTTTCGGCGCGGCGTGGGCGATTATCCAACCGCTGTTCACGATGCTGATTTTCTCGCTCTTTTTCGGCAAACTCGCCGCAATGCCGTCGGACAATATTCCATATCCTTTGTTCGCTTACGCAGGGCTTTTGCCGTGGACGTTTTTCTCGAACGCGGTGACGGGCAGCGGCAATTCTCTGGTCGCCAATTCAAATCTGATTACGAAAATATATTTTCCGAGAATGATTATTCCGCTGGCGACGGTCGCCGCCGGCTTGCTCGATTTTTTCGTCGCGTTCGCGCTGCTCGTCGCCTTGATGTTTTATTACGGCGTGGAATTATCCGTCAATATTTTGATGCTGCCGGTTTTGATTGTTTTGACCGCGCTGCTCGCCGTCGGAATCGGAATGTGGACGAGCGCGCTCAACGTCAAATACCGCGATGTGCGTTACGCTCTGCCGTTTCTAATCCAGCTCGGATTGTTTGTTACGCCGATTATTTACCCTTCGTCGCTCGTGCCGGAACGCTGGCGTTGGCTGCTTTTCTTAAATCCGTTAGCCGGGCAGATCGAAGCATACCGCGCCGCGTTTTTCGGCACGCCATTCGATTGGCTCGCGCTTTTAATTTCAGCCGTCGTAACCTTTGCCGTTTTGTTTTACGCCGCGTTCGCCTTCAAGCGTCTGGAGAAATCGTTCGCCGACGTGATCTAAAGTTTTCAAATTCGATGAAGCCGATTATTACAGTCGAAAATTTGAGCAAACGATACCGCCTGGGCGGCGAGCGCAAAGTTTATCCGACTTTGCGCGAGTCCTTAGTTGAGACGGCGCGGAAACCTTTGCAAATTCTCAGAGGCGGCGCGCAAAACGAAGAAAAATCGAACGAATTTTGGGCGTTAAAAGACATCAATTTCGCGGTCGCGCCGGGCGAAGTCGTCGGCATTATCGGCAGAAACGGCGCGGGCAAATCAACGCTTTTAAAAATTCTCTCGCGCATCACCGAACCTTCCGAAGGGCGCGTCGAGCTATACGGTCGCGTCGGCTCGCTTCTGGAAGTCGGCACGGGTTTTCATCAGGAATTGACGGGCAGAGAAAACATCTTTTTGAACGGCGCGATTTTGGGAATGCGGCAAAAGGAAATCGCCGAAAAATTTGATGAAATCGTCGCATTCGCCGAAATCGAGAAATTCCTCGACACGCCCGTCAAATTTTATTCGTCGGGAATGTATGTGCGGCTCGCCTTTGCGGTCGCCGCGCATCTCGAACCGGAAATTTTGATCGTGGACGAAGTTCTCGCGGTCGGCGATGCCGAATTTCAGAAAAAATGTTTGGGGAAAATGGACGAAGTAAGCCGAACGGGGCGAACGGTTTTGTTCGTCAGTCATCAGATGGGAACGGTGGCGCAGTTGTGCCGGCGAACGATTCTTTTGCAGAAAGGCGCGGTCGTGATGAACGACAAAACCGCCGCCGTGATTGATTTTTACGTCAATCAAAACAAGTCGAGAAACGCGACTTACATTGCCGATCAAGCACAGACGCAGCTTGAAATGCGCGTCGAAACGGCGGCGATTTTAAACAGCGATGCGGTTGAACAAACCGCATTTCGCCACGACGAAACGATTCAAATTCGCGTTTCCTGCGCCGCGCGGCGTTTGATGCGAAACGCCGAACTCCGAATGGTCGTTAAAGACGCTCGAAACATTACGGTTTTCACCGCCGACGCTGAATTAAAAACGCTCGGCGACGATTGCGAACGATTTGAAGTTGATTTTACGATTCCGGCGAAAACTCTGCGCCCGAACAATTACACGGTCACGCTTGCCTTGTTCGTTCCGCATCAGCTTATTATTGAATTGATCGAAGACGCGCTGTTTTTTTCCGTCTTCGATGCCGGCACGAAATACGCGCCGAGCGAAGGCTTGGATTATGGCTTGATATTTTCGCCGTGCGCGGTTTCGGTCAAAGAATTGGGTTAGTTTTTCGCTTTACGCGATAGGCGTTTCTTGTCGCCATAGGCGACGAACAACATAGCGTAGGGTGAAGCGAATGCAATGAGCGAAAACCCTACGTTATATCGCGAGAAGATTTCCGACGCTGAAAGTGTCGAACAAGCTGTAGTCGAATGTTGCTCACTTTCAGCGAGCAAATCATTGATTCGGTTCGACGTAGGGATTCATTCGCTTCGCTCATTGCTCCCTACGCTATTTTATTGGTCGCCTTCGGCGAAAAAACCAAAACTACTTTTGCGTAATAGTGAGTCAGTTTTTTTATGAACGCGAAAAAATTACGAGGGCTTTTTATCAACTGCACGGCGGCGCAGTGCAGCATTTACGAATCGGGCAGAATGACTTTTCAGAGTCTCGCCGGTTCGGATAAATTCCGGCTCGAATACATTGAAATCAATCCCGAAAACAGAATCTTATCGACTGATTTTGATTTTTATTTTTTCAATTATCACCAGGTAACGATGGACTGGCTCGACACGAAAGCGATTAAAAAATCGCTGCCTGGCGTGAAGCTGACCGTCGTCTTAGAAGTTTCGCCGAACGATCCGTTCGTTTACTGTTCGCCCGAAGATTTCGACGCTTACTGCGTTTTAGACCCGACGTTAAATATCGAAAACGAGCGGGTTTTCGCTTTCCCAAGACCGCTCGAAACATTCGATAAAACAATCGAATACGAATCGAAAAACGTTCCCGTCATCGGCAGCTTCGGTTTCGCCACCGAAGGCAAAGGCTTCGACCATTTGATTGACGCGGTGAACCGCGAATTCGACCGCGCCGTCGTTAAAATCAACATTCCATACGCGACCTACGCCGACGCAAGCCACGAGTTTGCCAAAGAATTGGCGGCGATGTGCCGCGCGCGCGCCAAAGCGGGAATCGAGGTCGAGGTGACGCACGATTTTATGACGAAATCCGAGCTTATCGAATGGTGCGCTCAGAACACGATCAACTGTTTTCTTTACGATAGAAATTTGCCCGGTTTAGCCGCGACGACCGATCAGGCGATTGCGAGCGGGCGACCTTTATCCGTTTCAAAAAATAACACTTTTCGCCACGTCCAGAAATTTATTAAACCGTTTCCGTATCAAACCCTGAAGGACGCGATTGAAACAACACCCGCGCAAATCGCCGAAATCAGGCGCGAATGGTCGCCGGAAAAATTCCGCGAGCGGTTTGAAACGATGCTGGATGAATTAGATTTGCGAGCCGCGCCCGAATCGAACGCGCCGTCGGAAAATCAAATCGAACTGCCGCTCAAACAAAACGGCGCGGCTGAACCGAAAAGTCTGCTGTCGAAGGTGAAATCAAAGCTGCGCGGGTTAAAACGAATCGTCGAAACGAACGGCAGAAACAAAGCGAAAAAAGATTCGTATTCGCAATTCGGCGAAGACCGAATCGTCGCGCGGTTAATCGAAGATTTGGCGATTAAAAACTTTTCCTATCTCGACATCGGCGCGAACAATCCGCAGTTTATCAGCAACACATATCTGTTTTACGAACGCGGCGCGCGCGGCGTTTTAGTCGAACCAAATTGGATTTTGTGCGAGAAATTAAAACGCGAAAGACCGTTTGATAAAATCTTAAACGTCGGCATCGGCACCGGCGAGAACACGACCGAAGCCGACTTTTATCAATTCGGAGCGGAAGCCGACGGTCTCAGCACGTTTTCAAAAACCGAAGCCGAACACTGGGCAACGGTCGGGCTGAACGGAAAAAAATATCGAGTCGAAAAAGTTTTAAAAATGCCGCTTATGAACGTCAACCGCGTCATCGAAAATTATTTTACCGAGTGTCCCGATTTCGTCTCGATTGATGTCGAAGGCTGGGATTTGCAGATTTTGGAAACGTTCGATTTCGAGCGGTTCGCGCCCGCCGTTTTCTGCGTCGAAACGCTCGCTTACAAACCCGACGGCGCGACGTATCGCGTAACGGAAATCAGCGAGTTTTTTGAACGCCAAGGCTACTTTTCTTTCGCCGAAACTTATGCGAACAATATATTCGTCAATCGAAATTTATACGATTTTTATCTGTATCAAAAAAAGAGCCGCGAATAATCGGCGTAAACTTCGAAGCGTGTTTGAAAATGTTCGAGAAATCAGAGGAAAAATTTAACAGGGATAAAGAGGATACAAAGGATAATTTATTAACGGATAAAAATTTTAATTAATTTTTGATATTGTGAATCAATTCCAAAAAATCCCTTTTATCCTCTTTATCCCTGTCAATTTCTTAGTTAAATGCATTTAATTTATCGTCAAACCTGCCGCGTCTGCGGTTCGGATTCATTAAAGCCGGTCATCAATTTGGGCGAGCAATATTTGCAAGGCTCGTTCGTCAAAGCGGGCAAGGAATTGCCGCCGATGCGAAAAATCCCCTGCGAAATCGTGCGCTGTAATCCCGAACAAGACGAACGGGCGTGCGGCTTGCTGCAGATGCGGCACAGCGTTCCGCCCGAAGTTCTCTACGCCGCATACTGGTATCGTTCCGGCACGAATCAAACGATGCGCGCGCATCTCCGATCAATCGCCGAACGCGCCGCCGCGCTCGTCTCCGAACCGGCGGCGACCGTGCTGGACATCGGCTGCAACGACGGCACGCTTTTGAAAAATTATCCGAACGAATTTATAAAATTCGGCATTGATCCGTCGGATGTCGCGCAAGAAGCGACGGGCGCGAATCTGGAAATCGTGCAGGACATTTTTCCGTCGGCGAAATTAAAAAACAGGCTCGGCGAGCGCAAAATTGACATCATCACTTCGATTGCGATGTTTTACGATCTGGAAAATCCAATCGAATTTTGCCGCGCCGTCGAAAATCTTTTGTCGGAGAAAGGCATCTGGACGTTTGAGATGTCGTATATGCCGCAGATGTTGGAGCTTAATTCATACGACACGATTTGCCACGAGCATCTGGAATATTACAGTCTCGCGGTGATCGAAAAAATCTTGGGCGAAGCCGGCTTGCGGATTTTCGAGATTGCTTTTAACGACATCAACGGCGGCAGCCTGCGCTGTTCGGCGACGCGCGCGGGCAACGATTGTTACGACACGGCGGCGAATCAAAAATTAATCAGCCAAACGCGCGCGCGCGAATTCGACCTCGCGCTCGAAACCGACGCGCCGTATCGCTCGTTTCAAACGCGCATCGAACAGGAGCGCGAAAAATTGCGCGCGCTTTTGCTCGAATTAAAAGCGGCGGGCAAACGCATACACATCTACGGAGCTTCGACCAAAGGCAACACGATTTTGCAGTTTTGCGGAATAAATGATGAAATCATAGATTGCGCCGCCGAGCGCAACCCGGACAAATACGGCGCGAAAACTCTGGGGACGAACATCCCGATTGTCAGCGAAGCCGAATCGAGGGCGATGCAGCCGGATTATTATCTGGTTCTGCCGTGGCATTTCAAAGAGGAATTTATCGAACGCGAACAGGCAACGCTCGACGGCGGAGTCGGATTGATTTTCCCGCTGCCGACGATTGAAATCGTCAAACGATAAGCGACGGCAATAAGGAAAAAATTAAAATTTATAAACAGGTTCGGAGACAAAAATTATAAGGAAAATTAACAGGGATGAAAGGGATGGAAGGGATAATTTTGTTTTGATTATATTTATACACTTCCGAAAAATCCCCTCTATCCTCTTCATCCCTGTTAATTTTTCTTCAGTCTCCGACGAATGGAAAATTTATGGCGGAAACCTTAGGAACTTTAAGCGACAAATTAACGATTGTTAAATTAAAGCAGTATCACACCGAAGACGCGGCGCGGCTCGAAAGTCTGCAAAAACAGGAAAAGCAACTGCAATCGGAAATTGACGAATTTGTCCGCGCGGCGACGGCGGGCGAGATTCCGATTGAAAAACTGACTTTCGCGGCGAACAAAGTTTATAAAAAAGAAGGCAACGACACGCAGCAGATAAGCGGCAGTCTCGGCGAAATTTTCGCCCTGCTCGCCGATATCAACTGCCAGCTCTGGCACGTTCAGGAAAAAGTTTATGAATTTGAAGCGATTCCCGTCAAAGAAAAAGATGCGGTGATCAAAGAGCTGGCAATCATCAATTTGGAGCGCAACAACTGCATAGACGAAATTGATAAGACGTTTCAACGGTTCGTCGCGGGCGCGGCGGCGTAAAGAAAAATGAGCGGCAAACGAATCTTACTCGGGCATTTGAATTCGATGGGCGATTGTCTTTTCGCCGCCGCCGTCGCCCGCCAGATCAAGGAAACTGATTTCCCCGGTTGTCATCTGACGTGGGCGGTCAATTCCAAATGCCGTCCGGTGGTCGAAGCGATTCCGTATGCGGACGAGATTTGGGAAATTCCGACCGAAAAAAGCGCGGCGACCGAAGCCGAATGGCAAAATTTCAAACGACGCGCCGAACAGAGACGGGCAGCGGGCGATTTCGACGAAATTTTTCTGACGCAGATTATCGGCGAAAACATTTTCAATTTCGACGGCGGCATCCGTTCTTCGACTTATAATAATTACCCGCGCAAAATCAAAGCCGCGCCGCGCGCCGCGCTTCGTTTGACCGACGGCGAAGTTGAAAATGTGCGCCGCTTCGCCGCCGAAAACAAGCTCGCCGATTTTGAACGAATCGTGCTAATCGAATGCGGTCCCGACAGTTTTTCCGTCGCGCTCGACGCGCAGGCGGCAATCAATTTGGCAAAGGAAATCGGAAACAATCGAAACGTCGCGTTCGTTTTGTCGTCGAATAAAAAAATCAACGCGCCGCCGTCGAACGTCTTTGACGGCAGCGTTTTATCGTTCCGCGAAAACGCCGAACTGACTAAGTATTGCGATCTGCTCGTCGGCTGTTCGAGCGGCATTTCGTGGCTGGCAACGACCGATTGGGCGAAAAAACTGCCGCTCGTTTTAATGATCAATCGCCGCAATCCGGTTTTTCCGTCAATGATTTTCGATCACGAAAACGTCAATCTGCCGGTTGATCACATCATCGAGATAGACGGCGACGGCGACGGCGCGCTTCACAAATTGCGCGAATGCGTCGCACGAATTTTAGACGCGGATTTCGCCGCCGCGCGCCGCGCATTCAATGAAGATTTACAGCCGGATAATCTCGATATTTTCGAATTGCAGTTGCGAGACGCTTACGAAAGAAAAGATTTGAAATCGTTTCTGCAAAGAATCCGGCGTTACGTCCGGCGCGGCGGCTGGCGCGTGATTTTGACCCGGCGATTTGCGAAAATCATCAGGAATTTGTTGGCGGCAAGCGTCGGCAAATCGCGGCGCAACTTAAAATTAGAAAAAAACATTCACCCGACAAAAGCATTCAAAAAATGACAAAAAAAGCGATCATCACCGGCGTTACCGGACAGGACGGCGCGTATCTGGCAGATTTTCTGCTCGCCAAAGGCTACGAAGTTCACGGTGTCAAACGGCGTTCTTCCCTTATCAACACGGCGCGCATTGACCACCTGATCGAACCGACCCCGAACGAAAATTTCATCGTCCATTTCGGCGATATGACCGACGCAAGCAATTTGATTCGCATTATTCAAACCGTCCAGCCCGACGAAATCTACAATCTCGCCGCGCAGAGCCACGTCAAAATCAGCTTTGAAACGCCCGAATACACCGCCAACGCCGACGGTCTCGGCGTTCTGCGAATGCTCGAAGCGATCCGCTTTCTCGGTTTGACCGAAAAGACGCGCTTTTATCAGGCTTCGACCTCGGAGCTATACGGTTTGGTGCAGGAAATTCCGCAGAGCGAACATACGCCGTTCTACCCGCGCTCGCCCTACGGCGTGGCGAAACTTTACGGCTTCTGGATCACGGTCAATTACCGCGAAGCCTATAATATCTACGCCGTCAACGGCATTCTGTTCAACCACGAAGGACCGACGCGCGGCGAAACATTCGTCACGCGCAAAATCACGCGCGCCGTCGCGCAAATCGCGCACGGCAAATTGAAAACGATGTCTCTCGGCAACCTCGACGCAAAGCGCGATTGGGGACACGCCAAAGATTACGTCGAAGCGATGTGGCTGATGATGCAGCAGGACACGCCGGAAGATTACGTCATCGCCACCGGCATCACGACCTCGATCCGCGATTTCGTCAAAATGGCATTCGGCGAAGTCGGCATCGAAATCGAATTCCGAGGCGCAGGCGTTCAGGAAACCGGCGTTGTCACGGCTTGCCGACGCGCCGAATATCAAGTTCCCGCCGGTCAAACCGTCGTCGCCGTCAACCCGGTTTATTTTCGCCCGACCGAAGTAGATTTGCTGATCGGCGACGCGACCAAAGCCAAAAACCAATTAGGCTGGCAGCCGAAATACACTCTACAGGAAATGGTTTCGGAAATGGTGCAAAGCGATTTGAAACTTTTCGCTTGAAAGTTTTTACATCAGTTTCAGTATTACGTTTTTGCAGCAAAAGCATTTTCAGCGAAAAGCAGTTCAAATTATAGACGGTTTGCCTGCTGTGATAAGTTTATTGCGGGAGTAGTGAAGTAAAATTGTCAGAAAGTATTACAACAAATATTACCTCAGCGGCAACGTTAAATCCGTCAACAGGCGGAATGACTTCAAAGGTAGTTAAGGGAAGTCTTTGGACGTTTGGCGGTCAATTATTGCCGCTTATCGCCGGATTTTTCGCAACGCCTTTTGTCATACGTTTGCTTGGAACCGAATCTTACGGCGTTTATATTTTAATCATTTTAATTCCCAGCTATTTTTCCTTCGCCGATTTTGGTATGAATCTGGCTTCGACAAAATTCGCTTCGGAAAGGTATGCGGCAGGATCGAAGGAAGACGAAGCGAAAATTGTCAGAACAACCGCGCTTATTGCGTTTTTATCCTCGCTGCCGTTTGCCGTCGCACTAATGGTTTTTTCACATCCGATAATCGCTTGGCTTAATGTTCCTGAAAATTTACAAAGAGAAGCAAGTCTGGCGTTAAAAATTGCTTCGACAACATTCGTTCTAAATATTTTGTGTAATATCTTCAATACACCCCAGCTTACACGGCTACGGATGGATTTGAATACGCTAATCAATGCGAGTTTTCGTTTGATTGGGATCATTGCAATACCAATTGTTTTGTATATCGGCGGAGGAATTATCGGTGCGATTTCTGTTTTGCTGATCGTCGCTTTTTTCAATTTGCTCGGACATCTTTATATTTCGGGCAAACTTTTAAATGAACTTTTTCAATTTTCGATTGCTCGAAATTCCCTTGGGGCATTGATAAAATTCGGCGGCTCACTGGTTATTGCCGGAATCGCTGCTATTCTTCTTATCAATCTAGAAAAAGCTGTTCTAGCGCGAGTCGCATCAGTCGAATCACTGGCTTATTATTCAGTCGCATTTACGTTTGCGAGTATGGCGACGATGTTTTCGTCCTCAATGGTACAATCGCTCGTTCCGGCTTTCTCACAGCTTCTTAGCCCGGAAAAGAAAGGCGAATTAAACCAACTTTTCTCGCGTAGTTTGCGGGGAAATATTATCGGTTTGATACCTTTAATCCTATTTTTATTCGTCATCGCACAGCCATTTTTCACCATTTGGGCAGGGGAAAATTTCGGTCTCGAAAGTTCAAAGCCTTTTTATTTTCTTTTATTCGGATTACTTTTTAACGTTATCACGTACATTCCGCAGAGCATTTTAATGGCAGCGGGCAGAGCCGATATTTTCGCCAAACTTTATTGGCTCGAACTTTTCCCATATATATTTTTAACCGCCGCCCTTACATTCCAATTCGGAGCGACAGGTGCGGCAATAGCATGGAGTTTAAGAGTGATTGCGGATGCTGTAATTATTTTATATCTGGCTAAAAAAAACGTAGGGGTTTCTCTTAGCTTGTTCAGGGAAAACATATATATTTTACCCTTTTTATTGTCGCTCATCTTACTGCCGATTTTAATCAAATTCTTTGTCGGTAATTATTCGATCTGGCTTTTCGTTTCATTCATAGGTTGTATTTTGATTTATTTTTTTATAGTGTGGAATAAACTCATTGAAGTTGAAGAAAAAAACTGGATACGCAATAAACTTCATGCAATCTTTAACAGATAAAACATTGCTTAATAATGTTCCGCCGACGGAAGAAGTTTCCGTTTGCCCTTTATGTCAAAGCGAAAAATCAGAATTATTATTTACCTCGACAGATCGCGGATTCCGTTTGCCGGGGGAATTCGGCGTAACCAAATGCGCGAACTGCCAATTGGTTCGCTTGTCTCCGCGTCCTGTCGTCGAAGAAATCGGATACTATTATCCAGAGAGCGAATACTATAGTTTTCAAACTGTCGGAAAACCAATACAACGAACAAAATTAGTAGCATTACGAGATTATGTGCGTAACTCCGTGTTAGAAGAAATTGGTTACAAGACCGTTCCTTTGACAAAATTGCAAAAGGCATTACAACCTTTGTTCATTAAATTCTTTTATAAATCTGCTTTATATGATCAGGGAAATAGATTTCCTTCTTTCGTTTCCGGCGGTAAAGCGTTAGACATAGGTTGCGGAAATGGAAATTTTCTAAACCTATTGAAACAACACGGTTGGGATGTAAAAGGCATTGATCTAAGCAAAAAGGCAGCCGCCACGGCTAAAGAAGTTTTCGATATTGATGTGTTTGTCGGAAATACAGAGGACGCGCCTTTTACAGATAATAGCTTTGATTACATACATATGAGTCATTCTATCGAACACCTGCCAAATCCGGTAACAACGTTAAGCAAAGCTCTAAAATTACTGAAACCGAACGGGAAGATTTACGTTGAGACACCCAATATTGACTCCTATACTGCAAGAGTTTGTGGAAAATATTGGATGCCACTCGAAACGCCTCGTCATCTCTATCTTTTTTCACCAGCAACATTAGCCAATTTGTTAGATCAAATCGGATTTAAGGTTTTAAAGACACAGACCACGTTTTTTGCTCCTACACTGGCTTGGGAGGATACATATATACGTGAAGATTTAATTGGAGAGATGATTGAGAATCGTCCGACTTTGACTTTCAAAGCCGCTCCGCGAGCATATTTTCACAGATTTTGGGCGAAAATTAAGCATATATTTAATTCAGACAATGCAGAATTTGTTCGGTGTTGGGCTGAAAAATAAAAAATTACTAATGAGAAAGTCAATTGCGTTATGCACATACAACGGTGAAAAGTTTCTCAAAGAGCAACTAAACAGTTACCAAAATCAAAGTAGGCTTCCTGATGAGTTGATAGTCTGTGATGACTGTTCAACGGACTTAACTCTTGAAATTTTGGATGCTTTCGCAAAGAGCGCGCCATTTGATGTAAAAATAATATTAAACGAACGAAATTTAGGGTACACCAAGAATTTTGAAAAGGCAGTTGAAAATTGTTCGGGAGATATAATCTTTTTTTCAGATCAAGACGATATTTGGATGCCTGAAAAGACTGAAATATTTGAAAATAAATTCTTGTCGGACGAGAAGATCGGCTTTATATATGCAAATGCAGAAGTTGTGGATGAAACCTTGAATTATATCGGAACACTTTGGGGATTGAAAGATTTTGATCTTAAAAAACAGTATCGGTTTGAATCTGATAACAATTTCAAACATCTAATGAGATTTGGGGGAGTGTCGGGTTCAAGCTGCGCTTTTAGAGCTAAATATAAGAGTTTGATAATTCCTTTCCCGGAAAATCTTCCGTATGGACATGATAATTGGACATCACTCGTAATCTCAGCCGTCGCAAAGACAACTCTGATTGATACAAATTTGATTAAATACAGACAGCACAATCTACAGGCTTCAGGAGGCATAGGGGCTTTGTTGACCGAAAAGGAAAAACCATTTAGTCACGTTTTGAAAAGAGAAGTGGATTATGAAGCAATAATCAGACAGCTAAATATTTTTGAAAATAGGTTATCAGAAAATAATCAGCTCTCCGATGCAGTCAAATCAGAAACTAAGAATTTTAGAAATCATATAAAAACTCGTAACGAATTGTCGTCAGTATTTAAAAGAACTCCAAAAATTTTTATCGAATTGATCAAAGGCAATTACCACAAATATTCGAGCGGATATTCCAGCTCTATGAAAGATATTGTATTCGGCAGACGAATCAAACAGAGGTGAAGTTCTGATATTGGTTTTGTAACGATTATTACAGATTTAGCTCAACAGGAATGATTTATCCTGATTTGCGGGAAGGAGTAACGTAATGAAAAAAGTATTTAAGAGAATCTATAAAAGCATCCCTTTAAAGAAAGAAACATTTTCATTCCTCAAAAAATTTATCACTCCAAGTGAAAGCCTATACAAGCACTTATATTTTCAGGGAGATATTCAAATATCAGTTGATGATTTACATTCATTTAAGATTCGGCATTATGGATATGAAGTAGAAAATTCTTTATTTTGGGCAGGTTTGACAAATGGATGGGAAAAACTTTCTTTGTCTATTTGGATTAAGTTAGCTGCTCAATCGAATGTAATCTTTGATATTGGCGCAAACACAGGTGTTTATTCGATGATTGCAAAATCTTTAAATCCGCAGGCACAAGTATATGCATTCGAGCCGGTTAAGCGAGTCTTTGAAAAATTAGAGTACAACAACCGACTTAATAGTTTTGATATTTCCTGTTTTGAGTATGCAGCCTCAAATGAAAACGGGAGCGCAACGATTTATGATACACCGACAGATCATACTTACTCCGTGACGGTAGGTAAAAACTTAAACGCCGCTAATATTCCGGTAATACCGACGGAAATCGAAACGATTAGACTTGATTCGATTATCGAAAAATTTGACCTCCCCCGTATAGACCTTATGAAGATAGATGTTGAAACACACGAAGCAGAAGTCATTGAAGGTTTAGGCAAGTATTTGGAAGAATTTAAACCGATAATGTTAGTTGAGATTCTGAGCGATACTGTCGGAGAAAAAGTTGAAACATTAGTTAGTGGAAAAGGTTATCTCTATTTTAATCTCGACGAAAAACTGGAAACCATAAAACGCGTCGAACATCTTACCAAAAGTGACCATTATAATTATTTACTTTGCAGTGAGGAAACGGCGAAAATGATTATAAAATAGTATCGGCTTATCTATCGGATGACTGAAAAAAAAATTCTTCACATTATACCGACATTGCATAGCGGCGGTGCAGAGAGGCAGCTCACCAACTTGGTGTGTAACGCTTCCGCCGAATTTTTGCATACCGTTTGCGCGTTTACAGATTCCAGCTTCTTTGGCAGCGAAATTCAACAGGCAGGGCATCAAGTCTATGATCTTGGCATATCAGGCAAGCATCCTTGGCTGGCTGTAACTAAAAAAATTTTGCGGTTGATGCCGACAATCAAGCCGGATGCAATAGTTACATGGCTGTATGATGCCAACATAGCCGGGCGATTCGTTAAAATGCTTTTCGGCAAAACACCGTTAATAACGACACTTCACTCTGCGGATTATGACTCGGAGACGATTCGCGCGGGCGGATGGTCGCCGCACAAAGTCAACGTATTAAGACAAATTGATAAATGGACGACGAAAACAGCGCGTCCGAAGTTTGTCGCCGTTTCAAAATTTGTCAAAAATTCTTACATAAAAGAATTGAGTATTCCCGAAGGGCGAATCGAAGTAATTTACAACGGCATTGATCCCGGCGGTTTAATATGTGACCGTAACGCACGGTACCAGTTGCGTCGTGAATTGAAAATACCTGAGAATGCTTTTGTTTTTGTGACCGTCGGCAGACTGGACATATTAAAAAACCAAAAGTTATTACTGCAAGCATTCCCGCGAGTTTTAGATAAGATTCCAGATGCCCATCTGATTATCGTCGGTGCTGGACCGACTGAAAGCGAACTAAAAAAATTATCGGCTTCGTTAAAAATAATTCAAAATGTTCATTTCACCGGCACTCGCAAAGATGTCGGGGCGTTTTTGGAAATGTCGGACATCTTTGTTTTTCCGACGTTGTTAGAGGGATTTGGAATCGTCTTGGTAGAAGCTATGTTCAAGAAACTTGCGTGCATCGCATCCGACCTTGAAGTTATAAAAGAAATAATTACTGATAAGAAAAACGGAATTCTGTTTACCACGAATGTCATCGAAAGTCTGGCAGAAGCGATGATACATTTGGCAAATAATCCTACTCTACGAGACATTTTAACGGAAAATGCTTTTCAAATAGCGAACGACCATTTTCATATTCGCAATAACGTCCAGGAATGGGAGAAATTTCTTCATCAACAAATCAAATAAACTATTTTTCCGTTAGTTACCATCCGAGCTAGTTCAAAATCCACCTTGAGAATCTCAAATACGACGTTCTGATTCTAGATGCGGCGTGCCAAGTCGCAGTGCGGCAGTAACAAACGCAAATTCACGCGGAAAAGTTAAAGTTTAACGTGCAAAGTCGGCGTTCGGCGTGACAAAGAACAAATACAGACGGCAAAACTAAAATACGCCGTGAAAAATCCTCGTGCGCCGGGAAAAGTCCAAATGCAGCGCGAAATTGTTCAAGAACGCGCGGAAAAGTTCGCGTTCGGTGTAAAAAGTCCGCGTTCGGCGTGAAAAGTTCAAATACGTCTTGCTAAACGGTAAATTTTCAAATAATATCGCGGTGTTTCCGATTTTTATCACAACTTAAACCTGAACACTTAACTTACTAAGGAGACAAAAATATGAACGACAGAACACGTAGACTCTACGAGATGTTTTCTCGCGTCCTGACTTTTATGACGGACAATATCACCGATTTTCAATCAATTCCTTTTGTTGCCGCGACCGTCGGCGAATTGCAGGCGGAAACCGCGAAAATTTCCGCTCTGGCAACCGGCAAAGTGCAGACGACCGCCGCCGCTAAAGATTCGACCGTCTCGCGCGGCGATACCCGCGACCATCTGCGCGACGCGCTCGAAGATGTTGTTGATGTCTGGAAATCAGCAATCACCGGTAATGTGGAAATCGCCAACAAATTTCGATTGCCGCGCGGCAACAGCGACCAAAATATGATTGCCGTCGCCAAAGCGTTCGCCCTCGAAGCCGAAGCGAACAAACAGATTTTTCTCGACCGTGGAATGCCCGCCGATTTCATCGCTGATCTGCAATCGAAAACCGCTGCTTTCGAGCAATCGGTAACGACTGCGGAAACGGCGCGCGGCGCGCGAGTCGGAACAAATGCGGCTTTCGACGAACCGGTCAGAAAATGCCAAAACTTAGTCGCCGCTCTGGAACCGGCTGTTAAGCGCACTTATCGCACAAACCCGCAAAAGATGGCGGAATGGCTGGTCGCCGGTCACGCCGAGCGCGCCGCTAAATCCGAAAAACCGAACGCCGCACCGAAACAGGAAAACAAATAATAAACCCGGAGATAAAAATCGGAAACAACTCACGGGAAATATTTTATTGCGCTTTTAATCAGTTCTAAAAATCTCTGATGCCGGACAAGCCTTTTTCTTTCAAAAAAGGTAGAATCAAAACTTTATGTCATTCCACACGCTTTACCTGTGCTATTTCGGTCTGCGCGAACCGCTCGTACAGACGCAGGTTTTGCCTTACTTGCGCGAGCTTCAAAAGGACGATATTAAAATCAGCATCATGACGTTCGAGCCGCAGTTTAATGAAAATTGGACGCGCCGGCAAATCGAAGAACAACGGGCGAAATTTGCCGAAGAAAATATTGATTGGTATCCGTTGCCGTATCACAAAAGCCCTTCCGTTCCGGCGACGATTTACGACGTTTTGAACGGCGCGCGGCTGGCGCGAAAATTGATTCGGGAAAAGAAAATTGACGCGCTTCACGGGCGCAGTCACGTCGCAACGCTGATGGGCGCGATTGCCAAAATAGCAAGCCGTTGTCCGCCGAAATTAGTATTCGATATTCGCGGATTTTTTCCCGAAGAATACACAGATGCGGGCAACTGGAAGAAAAACGGTTATATTTATCGAGCGGTCAAAATCGTCGAAAAATGGCTTATGAAAAAAGCCGATGCGTTTGTCGTTTTGACTGAACAGGCGCGAGAAATTATTTTCCCCGAAAGCCGCGCGACCGGCTTTGATAAGCTCGGCAGACCCGTCGAAGTGATTCCGTGCTGTGTAGATTTGGAGCGTTTCGGAACGGAAAACGATTTGTTGAGAAATGAGATGCGGCAAAGGCTGAATCTCAACGGAAGGCGAGTTATCATTTATGTTGGTTCATTGGGCGGTTGGTATATGAACAATGAAATGTTCGATTTTTTTGCGGCGGCGCACGAACAGGACAATTCAACTTTCATAATAATTTTAACCCAACGCGAAGCGGAAAAAGCCGTGGCGCAATTAAAGGAAAAAGACTTTTCCGAAAAAGATTTTCTGGTAATGAGCGTCGCGCCTTCGGAAATTTTTTCGTATGCGATTGCCGCCGATGTCGCGCTTTCTTTTATTAAGGAATGTTACTCGAAAAAATCTTCGTCGCCGACGAAAATCGCCGAATATCTGGCAAGCGGTCTGCCAATCGTTTCAAATAAAGGAATCGGTGATTTAGATGAATTGGTTGAAACTGAAAAAGTCGGCGCATTAGTCGAAAATTTCAATCGGGAAAGTTATCTTAAAAGTCTGGAAAAAATTGCCGAATTGCAAAAAACGGGAAATTTGGCACGACACTGCAAAACGATTGCGAAAAAACGGTTCGACCTTGCAGAAATCGGCGGCGATAAATATCGCTCTCTTTACAAAAAACTTGAGATAAAATTACAGTTAAAAAATTTCAAACGTGAAATTATGTAACTCGAAATAGCTTATCGCACATTTCAAAAGCTATAATGCAAAAATTGCAAATATAATTTTCACATAGGATTTATTCGCTTGTCCGAGAATAAAATACATAAAAAGATTTTAGTAATATGCCCGTATCCGGTTGGAACGGCGGCGGGGCAACGCTTAAAATATGAACAATATATCGCCGATTGGGAAGCAAACGGTTTTCAAGTAGATGTCTCGCCGTTTATGAATATGCAGATGTGGAACATTGTGCATAAAAAAGGGCGAACGCTTCATAAAATCGGCTGGACGCTGGCGGGCTTGTTAAAAAGAGTAAAGGACATTTTCAGATTGAAAAAATATGAAATAATTTATATTCATATGTATGTCAATCCAATCGGAAATGCATTCTTTGAAAGGATTTACAGACGTTTGTCAAAGAAAATAGTTTACGATCTGGAAGATAACCGGCTTCTCGGCGCAAACAAAGAAGTAAAAGGCATCGCGCAAACTATACGCGGAACGGAGAAAACCAGGTTCTTGGTCAAAACGTCGGATTCCGTTATTACAAGCTCGCCCGCGCTGAATGATATTTGTTTGACGATAAACGAAAAACGGCAATGCGAGTACGTTTCCTCTTCGATTGATACGGACAGGTTTGTGCCGAACAATTCGTATGCCGACGATAAAAAAGTAACCGTCGGCTGGACGGGAACTTTCAGCACGCGTCCGTATCTGGATTTGCTGCGTCCGGTTTTTATCGAACTCAAAAAGCGGCGTGATTTTAAGCTCGTCGTGATCGGTAATTTTGAATACGAATTTCCCGAAATGGATTTGGAATTAATTCAATGGTCGGCGGAAAAGGAAGTCGAAGATTTGCAGAAAATTGATATTGGCGTATATCCGCTGCCGATGGACGATTGGGTCAGCGGCAAAAGCGGTTTGAAAGCGATTCAATATATGGCGTTCGGTCTGCCGTGCGTTTCAACCGACATCAGCACCGTTCAGCAATTCGTCGTTGACGGCGAAAACGGTATTTTGGTGAAGAGCGATAATGAGTGGGTCGAAAGGCTCGTCGAATTAATTGATTCTCCGGCGTTGCGAAAAAAAATCGGCGAAAATGCCAGACAGACGGTTTTGGAAAAATTTTCAAAGCGCGTGATAAAAAAACAATATCTCAAAATTTTGGAAAGCGTCAGCGCGGACGGCTAAGTTCGACCGCGTGTGATTGAACGATTGATGATGAAAAAGAAAATATACATCGCCGGCGGCGGCGGAATGCTCGGCGAGGGATTTTATCAAGTTTTTAAAGACGAATACGATTTAAAGATAACCGATAAAGACGTTAACGAAGATTGGATTTCGTTTCTGGATTTCAGAGATTTTGCAGCCTATAAAAAAGATGTCTCGGACTTTAAGCCGGATTATTTGTTTCACCTGGGCGCGTATACGAGTTTGGAATATTGCGACACGAATTCCGACGACGCTTACGAAACAAACACTCTGGCGGTTGAAAACGCCGTTTATATCAGCAACGAATTAAACATACCGCTGCTGTATATCAGCACGGCGGGCATTTTCGACGGCGAACAGGATGTTTACGACGATTGGGACAAACCGAATCCGCTCGGAGTTTACGCGCGAAGTAAATATATGGGCGAATTGTTTGTCAAGGAAAACAAGGAAAAACACATCATCTGCCGCGCCGGTTGGATGATGGGCGCGGGACCGCGCAAAGATAAAAAATTTATCCAAAAAATAATGAAGCAGATTAAAGACGGCGCGCCGGAGCTTTTTGTCGTCAACGATAAATTGGGAACGCCGACTTATACGCACGATTTCGCGCGCAACGTCAAACTGCTTTTTGAAAAGGAATACTGGGGTTTATACAACATGGTTTGCGGCGGCACGACGGGCAGATTGGAAGTGGCGAGCGAGCTGGTCAAAATGCTGAATAAGGAAAGCGAAATTAAAATAACTCCGGTTGATTCGGATTATTTTTCAAAAGAATTTTTCTCGATTCGCCCGCCGAGCGAGCGTCTTGTCAATAGAAAATTAAATCTTCGCCAATGCAATATTATGCGCGATTGGAAAATTTGCCTTAGCGAATATCTGGATAATTATTATCAGGATTATTTGGATTAAACGAACGATTTAACTCAGATTGTGAGCAAATTGTTTATCTTCGCTGCCTTTTCACGACACGCGAATCGTCTGAAAGATTTCGTGAAGATGATAAGATAAAAATTTGCTTGGACGGCGCGATTTTTATGAATAGGATTTTAGCACTTTTATCTTTTGCCGTTGCGTTAGGCGTTATTGTTTTCGTGTTTCCCGAAGGCGTAACCGGCGTTTTGCTTGGAACGGTTTGCACACTCGGAGCAATGACTTTAATTAATCGTTTATCAAGCGATTATGATGATGCGACGAAAAACTTTTTACGGCAGATTCTTATTTGTGGCTTATTGTTCAGAGTAATACTCGCCTCCTTGATTTTCGTTTTTCAATGGCAGAGTTTTTTAGGTCCAGATGCGGGAGGATTTAATGATTTCGGGGCAATACTAATGAGGTCTTGGACTGCTGGTTCTGCTAACGAATATCAAACAATTATTAACAATTCAGGTGTGACATCGGGTGGATCAGATACAGTCGGTTGGGGAATGCCGTATTTGGTTGGTTTTATATATCTGATAGTTGGGGAAAATAATTTTGCGGTGCAGGTGTTTAATTCGGTGCTTGGCGCGGCGACCGCGCCTCTGGCTTATTTTTGCGCCCGAAATCTTTTTAATAATGATAGAATCGCCCGGCTAACCGCAATTTTAACAGCGTTTTTCCCTTCATTAGTGTTATGGTCGGCGCAGGCTCTTAAAGACGGAATTATTTTATTTTGTATGGTTTTGGCAGTATACGCCATGTTGGAATTGCGAAAAAAATTCAGTTATCAATATCTGATTTTGCTTGGAATCGGCGCGAGCGGCGTTGTCGCCCTTCGATTTTATATCTTTTTCGCGGCGGCAGTGGCTATACTGAGCGGCTTTGTCATTGACGCGCAAACCAAACTACCAAACGTCGTTCGTCGCGTAATGATTTTATCCTTCATCGCTTTTGCATTGACGGCAGTCGGAATTATTAGAAATCCGGCTGAATATACAGAGAAATATGATTTAGCGGCGGTTAATAATTTTCGTCAGGATATGGCTGACCGCGCTGATTCGGGTTACGGCAGAGACCTTGACGTTTCAACTCCGATGGGCGCATTGGCGGCGTTGCCGATTGGTTTTACTTATTTTATGTTCGCGCCGTTTCCGTGGCAGGTGAGTAATTTTCGGCAGGCTGTTCCGTTGCCGGAAGTTTTTATCTGGTGGGCGATGACTCCGTTCACTATCATCGGACTGTGGTTCGCGCTGACCAAGCGTATGAGACAATCAATTCCGATTGTTTTGCTGACACTGCTGCTGTCGGTTATTTATTCGCTTCTTCAGGGAAATGTGGGAACGGCTTACCGGCAGCGGGCGCAGGTTTTGGTTTTTTATTTTATTTTTACGGCGGTCGGTTTTGAATATATCATGGAAAAAACCGAAAATTCGCGCCTCAAAAAAAGGAAACAGATTTACAATCAACGTTCGATTAGAACGAATGTCGAATAAATATTTAAATGTGCGGAATTGTAGGAATTGTTAATGCCAACTCAAAGGCAGTAGATCGCAGCGTTTTGGTCAGAATGAACGAAGCCATCCGGCATCGCGGACCGGATGAAGACGGTATCTATCTTAACGACTCGGTCGGGTTGATGATGCGCCGTTTGTCAATTATTGATCTGGCGGGCGGTCAGCAACCGATTTATAGCTCGGATCGAACGAAATGGATCGTTTTTAACGGCGAAATTTATAATTTTCAATCGCTGCGTAAACAACTTGATGACGACGGGCATCAGTTTTACACCAACAGCGACACGGAAGTGATCGTTCATCTCTACGAAAAATACGGCGCGGATTGCGTTCAGCATCTGCGCGGAATGTTTGCCTTCGCCATCTGGGACGAGCGCGAGCGGACGCTTTTTATTGCCCGCGACCGCATCGGCAAAAAACCGCTGCTCTACGCGCATCTGCCGAACGGCAATTTAGTTTTCGGCTCGGAGTTTCAAGCCCTTTTGCAGCACCCGGAAATCAGCCGCGACGTTGATTTTGAAGCGATTCATTCCTATTTGTCTTACGCCTACGTTCCCGCGCCGCTTTCCGCTTACCGGCAAATTCGCAAGCTCAAACCGGCGCATTGGATGATCTGGAAAAACGGCGAAATTAAAACCGAATGCTACTGGAAGCCGGATTTTTCAAAGAAAATTAAAATCAGCGAGCCGGAAGCCGAAGAACAAACTCTCGCCGTGCTGCGCGAAGCCGTCAAACTGCGCTTAATCAGCGAAGTTCCGTTGGGAGCGTTTCTGTCGGGCGGCGTTGATTCGAGCCTCGTCGTCGCGCTGATGGCTGAACAAAATGCGTCGCCGGTGAAAACCTTTTCCATCGGCTTTGAAGAACAGGATTTCAGCGAATTAAAATACGCCAGAATGGTCGCCGAACACATCGGCGCGGAACATCACGAATTCGTCGTCAAGCCCGACGCGCTCGAACTGTTGCCGACGCTGGTTCAACATTACGGCGAACCGTACGCCGATTCGTCGGCGATTCCGACGTTTTACGTTTCGCGCGAAACCCGCAAACACGTCACGGTCGCGCTCAACGGCGACGGCGGCGACGAATCTTTCGCCGGTTACGAACGCTACACGGCGATGCGGCTCGCCGAACGCTATTACAAATTGCCGCAGTTTTTGCGAAAATCCGTATTGGAAAACGCCGTCAATTTAGTTCCGACTTCCGAAATAAAACGCAGCCGCGCGCGCGATTTGAAACGATTTCTGCAAGCCGCTTCGTTGCCGAAAGTCGAACGTTATTTTCGCTGGATGAGCGTCATCAACCGCACCGCAAAAAGCGAGCTTTACACCGACGAATTCAAAAACAAAACGGCGAATTACGAACCGAGCGATTTTCTGGCAGACTGGTTCGGCGAGGCGAACGGTTCGGGCATCGTCGAAGCGACGATGATGGTTGACCAGCACACTTATCTGCCCGACGATTTGCTGGTCAAAGTGGACATCGCTTCGATGGCGAATTCGCTCGAAGCGCGCTCGCCGCTGCTCGACCACGAAGTCATCGAATTTGCCGCCAAATTGCCCGAAAATTTGAAGATGCGCGGCATCACGTCGAAATATCTGCTGAAAAAAATCGCCGCGCGGCTCGTGCCGAAGGAAGCGATCTACCGGCGCAAAATGGGTTTCGGCGTTCCGCTGCCGCACTGGTTTCGCGGTTCGCTCAAAGATTTTCTGCGCGAAGTTTTGCTTTCCGAAAAAAGCCTTAAACGCGGCATCGTCAAGCCGCAAATCATCACCGGGTTCGTCGAACAGCACATCAACGGCGAACGCGATTTCGCCGCGCAGCTTTGGACGCTGCTGATGTTAGAATTGTGGTTTCAACATTTTATTGATTAATATTAGATTCACAATTAACAGTAACAAAATTACAGCTTGCCAAAATATAGGACAGCCTGCTCTTGGCTATAACTTTGTCGGTGAAAAATTAAAATGAATTTTTCTTTGTTCTGTTTTACTTCGACATTTGTTAGTAAAATTTGAAAATCATCAGTTGATTTTCGCTGTCAGTAACAGAGAGATTATTGAAGTCAAAAAAAGGTTTTAGGGAAAATTAATAGCATAAGGGTGTCGGCATCTTGATTGAAATTTGCTGCTAAAAAAGGGTTTTGTTATTTCCAAAACTCAATCGTTTTTAAATATCTATGGAATATAAATTTTTAGCTTACCTTAAAACGAATAAAGCCAAAATTTTAGGAATAGTATTTATATTGATTCATATTTCAGTTTTATCAGTTGTAGTTATCAAGACGCGCCCCTGGATGACAGGCGATAGTAAAAGATATTTATCTCTTTCAGATGAGCTAAAAAACAACTATAGTTATGGCTTAGCAACGATTGACGGTTTCGAACCTGAGGGAATGCGATCTCCGGGTTACCCTGTATTTGTTTTAGCGAGTAAAACTCTTTTGGATAACTCCGACTTTGGGATTATTCTCATCCAAATAATTTTATATTTTGCTTCTATTTGGCTGGTGTGGAGAGTGACATGTAAACTTTTTAATAAAACTTGTGGACTTATCTTTTTGTTGGTTTCTTCTATTTATCCTTTTATAATGTATAGCGTAGGACAAATTTCGCCGGAAATTCCAACTGTATTTTTATTCTCGTTGTCATTTTATTTGCTGTTGGACTTGTCCTTATTCCGCGTCGCTGTCGTTGCTGCTTTGATTGCTATTACTGCCTATTTTCGCCCAAACTTGGTTTTTTTAAACGGAATTCTTTTTTTCAGTCTTATTTTTGTAGATTATCGTGATTGGCGAAAACCCTTGTGGGTTTTTATTATGTCAGTTTTGATTATGTTTCCTTTTACATTGAGAAACTATTTAGTTTTTGGAAGACCAACGCCCTTACCAATTGTGAGCGGTTCAGGAAACTCACTTATGTTTGCATCTTGGATGAGTAAGGTTTCTATTGATTCTGTAGTGAAGTATAATCGTGGGGAAATTAATGAAGAGATTCGGCATTCAGGAATGCTTGAACAAATTGCTGAAATAAATAGACAGGTCGGAGTTCCAGAAAATACAATTTTTTCAACTGTCGAATCTTACCCCACTAATAAAAGCAAAATTCAAGCAAACGAACTACTAACTAAATATGCCCTCCAAAATATCTCTGAAGATAGAATCGGATTTTCTAAAACCGTAATTTCTAATAGCATAAGAATGTGGTTTACGTCGCACATACCTGAAGAATTCCCATTATGGCTGAGAGCTACTTTTTTAATTGAAGGAATATTGGTTTTTTTACTCGCTGTTTTCGGTTTATTGAAAATTCTCAGAGAAAGAACGAAGCAAAATGAATTCATAATGATTTATTTAACGGGTATATTTGGTTATTTTATTATTACTTTAAGTTGGTTGCACACAGAAGCAAGATATACAATCACCGTTAGATTATTCGTTTTAATGTTAGCGTCTTACACAATTTGGGAATTTTGGAAATTAATTAGAAATCTATTATCAAAAAGAGTTGAAAAATTTTATGAAAGGCATAGTTTTAGCGGGCGGATTGGGTTCGAGACTTTTTCCGCTGACGAAAATAACCAATAAACATCTTTTGCCGGTTCACAAACAGCCGATGATTTATTATCCGATTCAGACGCTCGTTAATGCCGGAATTGACGACATAATGGTCGTTACGGGCGGCAATTCGGCGGGCGATTTTTTGAAACTGTTAGGGAATGGCAAGGAATTCGGCTTAAAGCACTTGAATTATACGTATCAGGAAGGCGAAGGCGGAATTGCCGCCGCGCTTTCTCTGGTCGAGCATTTTGCCGACAACCAGCCGATTTGCGTCGTTTTGGGCGACAATATCATCGAGGGAAATATCCGCGAAGCCGCGCGCGCTTATCGGCATCAGGGCGGCGGCGCGAAGATTCTGCTCAAACAGGTTTCCGATCCGCAGCGGTTCGGCGTGCCGGAAATCGAGGGCAAAAAGGTTCTCAGAATCGAAGAAAAACCTAAAAATCCGAAATCGGATTTTGCCGTGATCGGCATTTATTTTTACGATTCGGACGTTTTTAACATTATCAAAACGCTCAAGCCTTCGGGACGCGGCGAGTTGGAAATTACCGATGTCAACAACGCTTATATCGAGCGCGGCGAAATGACCTGGGACGAACTCGGCGGCTGGTGGACCGATGCCGGAACTTTCGAGAGCCTTTTGAACGCTTCAAATCTGGTCGCGGCGAGCGGCGCGAATAATATGGAGATGAAAAACGCGGCGGCTTAACGAAAATATGTTTACAAAAGGTAAAATCGAAGACGTTTTAATTTATCCGCTCAAAAAGTTTGTTGACGAGCGCGGCTGGCTTCTGGAATTTTTTCGCCACGACGAACTCGCCGAAGAATTTTATCCGGCGATGGGCTATATGTCCGTCACCGAACCGGGCGTTCAGCGCGGTCCGCACGAACACGTCGAACAGGCGGATTTATTTTGTTTTATCGGTCCGTCGAATTTCAAGCTGCGTTTATGGGACAACCGCGAAACTTCGCCGACGTATCAAAACGTGATGACGCTGTTCGTCGGCGCGGACAACGCGCAAGCCGTGATTATTCCGAAGGGCGTGGTTCACGCTTACAAAAACGTCGGAAGCACACAGGGCGCGGTCATCAACTGCCCGAATCAACTTTTTATGGGCGAAGGAAAACGTTCGCCCGTTGACGAAATTCGTCACGAAGACGATCCGAACACGGTATTTCAAATTGAAGATTAAATAGCCTTTCGAGAATGTTTTTTAGAATTAAGGAGTTTTATTGTTAATGTCGGAAACGAAACCTCTGCGTGTGCTTCATATCATCACCCGAATGATTCTCGGCGGAGCGCAGGAAAACACTCTGCTGACGGTCGAAGGTCTCGACCGGATGCCGGAATTCGATGCCGAATTGATCAGCGGCGTGGATCATGGACCCGAAGGCGAATTGTTGAGCCGGGCTGAAAAAACGACGAAATTGACGGTCGTGCCGGAAATGGAACGAAAAATCAGTCCGGTTGCCGATTTGAAGGCTTTTTGGAAACTTTATCGTTTAATCAAACAGGGAAATTATCATATCGTCCACACGCATTCGTGGAAAGCCGGAATCTTAGGCAGAATCGCCGCGTGGTTGGCGGGAACGCCGATTATCGTTCATACGTTTCACGGTTTGACGTTTCACGATCATCAATCATGGCTGGTCAACCGCGCCATCCGTCTGTCCGAGAAAATGTGCGCTCCGCTCACGCATCATTACGTCAGCGTTTCGGATATTACGACCGAAAAAGCTCTCGCCGCCAACATTGACCGCGCTGACAAATTTACGACCGTTTACAGCGGAATGGAGCTTGACTGGTATTTGAATTGTCAGGCTGATCCGCAGGCGATTCGCCGCGAATTCGGCATTCCCGCCGACGCGCCGGTCGTCGGGAAAATAGCGCGTCTCGCGCCGCAGAAAAATCACGACGAGCTGCTCAAAGCCGCGCCGGAAATCGTGCGCCGTCATCCGAACGTGCGCTTTTTTCTGATCGGCAACGGCACGCTTTACGAACAGGTTTTAGCGCAAACGCGGCAATTGGGCATCGAAGAAAATTTCGTCTTCGCCGGATTGATTGACCGCGAGCGCATTCCCGATATGATTGCGGCGATGGACATCGTCGCGCATACCGCTTTGTGGGAGGGCTTGCCGCGCGTTTTGCCACAGGCGATGGCGATGGGCAAACCCTGCGTATCGTTCGACACGGACGGAACGCCGGAGGTTTTAGTGTCGGACAAAAACGGATACATCATCAAACGGCACGATTCAGCCGGGCTTGCCGACGCGGTTTCAAAATTGATTGCCGACCCGGAATTGAGCCGAAAAATGGGCGCAGCGGGCAGAAATCACATTGATCCGATGTTCAGAGCGGAAACGATGGTGCGCCAAACAGCCGAAATTTATCAAAAATTGGCGGTTCGTTACGGAAAAGCGGTTGAAAAATTTAATCGTCGTTTCAACGGTCAAATTGACCGGAATTAAAGAACATTCGCCTTTTTTAAAAATCGTCAAAACTTATTCCAAACATCCCCGTCCGATTGAAATTAAAATTTATCATCGCCGGCGACGGACATTTGCGCGGCAAAAAATTGTCGAAACCGAATACGGAAAGGCGCGGTTAATCGGCGACGTGAAGAAACTTTGTCGAAAATTAACCGAAAATTAAGTTTGGTTTTATTGTTTTCGCGCTCGGTTCGGTTTGGCGAATAGCCGCCGGAAAAGTATATTAAGGTAATTGAATTGTAATTCTTAAATCGCAACGAATCGGTGAATCCCCTAAAATTTAAAGCCGGTTTTTATGATTTGTCGAATAGAGAACTGTCGCTCAAAACGGTTTCGGCAATATTTGTAAAATCGTCTCGGTTTGATGTTTTCGGGAATCTCCTATGTCGGATTTTTTTTCCAATCCTTTTTTTATCGCTTTCGTAAGTTTCGCGCTGTCGGTGCTGCTGACCTATTTTGTGCGCGAACTGGCGCATAAATTCGGGTTTGTCGCCAAACCGAAAGCCGACCGCTGGCATAAACGCCCGACGGCGATGCTCGGCGGCGCGGCGATTTTTTTGACGACGACCGTTATTTTCGCCGCTTTTGTGCCGAAATCTTCCGACGCGCTCGCCGTGATGGCGGGCAGCACCGTGCTTTTCTTCGTCGGGTTAATTGACGATATTCTGCAAATCAAGCCGTATCAGAAGCTCATCGGACAATTTATCGGCGTGGCGATTGTCATCGGCAGCGGGCAGGTTTTGCCGTGGACCGATTCGCAGATTTTTAATATCGCTCTGACCGCTTTCTGGCTGATCGGCATTACCAACGCGATTAATCTGCTCGACAATATGGACGGGCTTTCGTCGGGCATCACGGCGATTGCCGCTTTTTCGCTCGCCATCGGGTTCGGCGCGAGCGGACAGATTGGCGAGATGCTTTTTATGTCGGCGTTTATCGGCGCGCTTGTCGGGTTTCTCGTTTTTAACTTTAATCCGGCTTCGATTTTTATGGGCGACTGCGGCTCGATGTTTATCGGGTTTTTGCTGGCGAGCGCGGTTCTTTTGACCGATGTCGGCGGGCGTTCGCGCGGCATCGTTTCGATTCTCGCCGTTCCCGCGCTGATTCTGCTCGTGCCGATTTTCGATACGACTTTCGTTACGCTTTTACGCAAAATCTGGGGGCGCAAGGCTTCGCAGGGCGGGCGCGATCATACTTCGCACCGGCTCGTCGCGCTCGGATTGTCCGAACGCACGGCGGTTTTGCTGCTTTACGGTCTGGCGTTAATCGCCGGTTTGATTTCCTTGCTCGTGCGCGAGATTCAGCCGGTCCAGAGCATTGCCGTAATCGCGCTGTTTACCGTCGGATTAGCACTCGTCGGCGTGTATCTGTCAAAGGTCAAAGTTTATGCGGAACAGGACGAAGAACTCGCTCTGCAAAATCGCGCGGCGTTCGGATTTTTACTCAATCTTTCGCATAAACGCCGCGTTTTTGAAGTGTTTTTAGACGCGATTTTAATCGCTTTGGCTTATTACGGCGCGTATGTTTTAATTTTCGGCGCGTTTGAATCGAGCGAAACGTGGAGCTTATTCGTTAAATCTCTGCCGATTTTGATCGTCTTGAAATTGTTCGCCTTTTTAGTGGGCGGCGTGTATCGCGGAATCTGGCGTTACACGAGTGTCCGCGATTTTGTGACCTTCGTCAAAGCGGTCGCGCTCGGTTCAGTGTTAAGCGTTCTGGCTTTGTTGCTGCTTTACCGTTTTACGTTTTTTTCACGGGCAGTGTTTGTCGTTGACGCGCTTTTATTATTGTTCGCGCTCGCCGGCAGCCGGATGGCTTTCCGGTTTTTCCGCCAGCTTTTGCCGTCGGCGGCTTTGGGCGAAGGGCGCAAAGTTTTGATTTACGGCGCGGGCGACGGCGGCGAGATGATTTTGCGCGAATTGAAAAATAATCCCGAATGGAATTACGCGCCCGTCGGCTTTGTTGACGACGATCCTTTGAAAAAAGGCAAAATCATCAACGGCTTAAAGGTTCACGGCAGCAACGGTTCGCTTAAAGCCGTGTGCCGCGAAAATCAAATCGAGGAAATTCTGCTTTCGGTGCGTCATATCTCGCCGGAAAAGCTCGACGAATTGCGCGATGCCTGCCAGCAGATGGACGTTTCGCTCAAACGCGCCGCGCTGAAAATAGAATCGGTAGATTTTGAATAAACAAAGATTTCACGGCACAATTTAGTTATCAATTTGCGGTTCGGGAACTTCGGGCAATTTGAGATTATGAATTTACAGCGGATTTTAAGTTAGTGCGTAGTTAAAAAATCTATGTGTCCTATGTTTCTATGTGTTTAAAAAAGAATTGAGTGTTTAAAAAAGAATTGAAACACATAGAAACATAGGACACATAGAAAATACCTTTGCTTATTTATCTTGAATACGCTCGAAAATATTCAGAAAAAATTATGAATAAATCCGTCAAACTCGAAACCGCGGCGAAACGCGCCGTTTTGATCGTCGCGGGTTTGCTCGTTTTGACGATGCTTTCTTTTTTCGCCGCGTGGTGTCTGGCAAACGCGATTGCCGCGCAATCGCCTTCCAAAGATGTCGCGCGGCTGGCGATAAATTTAGCTCCGCGCGATCCGCAGTCGCATTACGCGCTGGCGATTTTAAACGAGAAAAGTTTCGAGAGCGCAGATTTAACCGAATCCGAAGCGGAATTTGAACAAGCGACCGCGCTCGCGCCCGACGATTTTCGGCTGTGGCTGGAACTGGGCAAAGCGCGCGAACGGCAGAGCGACGCGGCGGGCGCGGAACTCGCACTGCGCCGCGCGGCGGAACTTGCGCCGAATTACGCGCAGGTGCGCTGGACGCTCGGCAACGTTTTGCTGAGGCGCGGCAAAGCGGAAGAAGGCTTTGCGGAAATGCGCCAAGCGGCGGCGGACGATGCAAATTATCGAACTCCGCTGGTGGCGACCGCGTGGCAGATTTTCGACGGCGATCTCGACCAGATTAAACGCAGTGTCGCCGGCGATGCGAAGATGAACGCGGCTCTCGCGCTGTTTCTCGCCAGGCAAAAACGGCTCGACGAAGCGTTGCAAATCTGGAACGCGCTGCCCGCCGAAGTTAAACGCGGCGAGCTGCACGCAAGCGGCGAAGAGCTTTACGGCGCGCTGCTCGGCGAAAAAAAATATCGCGGCGCGGCGCAGATTTTGATTGGCATCGGCGACGCGGCGGAAGCGGAAAATTTCGCCGTCGGCAAAATCTATAACGGCGGTTTCGAGTCGGAATTAAGACGCGAAAAGGCGACCGCGTTTGAATGGCAAATCGCCGACGGCGCACAGCCGCAAATCGGTTTCGACGACGCGCAAAAACACGGCGGCAGCCGCAGTCTGGTTTTGATTTTCAACTCGACCGACGGTAGGGATTTTCGCCAAATCTCGCAAATCGTCGCGGTCGAAGCGGGGCGAAAATATCAGTTCGAGACGTTTTACAAAGCCGATTTAAAAACTAATGCGACGCTGCGCTGGGAAATCGCCGACGCTTCGGACGGCAAAGTTTTGGCGACGACCGGCGCGGCGGCGGGCAATGCGGACTGGACGAATTTGAAGGTTGAATTTGCGACCGCCGCCGAAACCGAAGCCGTCGTCGTTCGCTTGATGCGCGCCGACTGCAAATCAATCGTCTGCCCGATTGCGGGAAAAATCTGGTTCGACGATTTTTCGATCAATTAACAAAAATTTTCATCGAAAATTGTGTCCGAAAAACGAAAAAATACAAGCGATTCTTCAGCATCAAACGCGGCGCAGGCAGCCGAAAATCATTCGCGTTTGAGCGGCGCGATTTTTTTTCTGCTTAACGCGACGCTCGTTTTTTCGACCATTGTCTTCGGCGCGGTTGACACCTGGGCATTGGGCGTTTTGTCCGTCATCGCCGGATTGATCGTCGTGCTTTGGGTAACAGATTCGTTTTTCAAACGCGAATTTCAATTCAGCGCAAGCAAATTACAGATTCCTTTACTGGCGTTAATCGTCGTCGGTTTGATTCAGCTTTTGCCCGTGCGCGGTCAAGATTTTTCGAGTGATTTGCTTTCGATTCCGGCGGCAAGTTCGCTTTCGCTCGCACCGTATGCGACGCGGATTGCGGTTGTCCAGCTCGTCGTTTACGCGATTTTTTTTGCCGCCGCGCTCGTTTTTGTTGACAGCTATCAACGCCTGCAAAAACTTATTACGGTCGTTATTATTTTTAGTTCTCTGATGGCTTTTTACGGCATTTTGCAGCGGCTCGCCAATCTCGAATTGATTTACGGCGTGCGGCATTTTTATCAGGCGATTCCGTTCGCCTCGTTCGTCAATCAACATCATTTCGCCGCGTTTATGGAAATGATCGTCGGTTTAACGCTCGGGCTTCTGTTCGGCAAAGCGACGAAAAGCGACAAGCGAATATTTTTGTTGATTGCCGTCGTGATAATGGGCATCGCCATCGTTTTTACCGGCTCGCGCGGCGGGATGATGTCGCTCGTCGGCGTGATCGGGTTCGTCGTCGCGGCGAATCTTTTGCAGAAGCCGCAAACGGAGGCGGACGCGCCGGAAGAAACGGTGAAAGCGCGAAATTACGTTCGCAATTTCGCGCTCATCGGCGGCGGTTTGACTTTGCTGCTTATTTTGTTCGGCACGGTTTTGCTGCTCGGCGGCGACGAATCGCTGATGCGCGGCATCGGTTTGAACGCGAGCGAAGATGTCAGCAACGGGCGGCTGCATTTCTGGCAAATCGGCTGGCGGATTTTTCTCGATTATCCGATCATCGGCGCGGGACTCGACGCGTTCGGGACGATGTTTCCGCGTTACGATTCGTGGAGCGGTGCGCTGCGCGTCGAACAGGCGCACAACGATTATTTGCAGATTTTAGCCGACGCGGGCATTCTGGGTTTGGCTTGCGTCGCGGCGTATATTTTTCTGCTTTTCAAAAAAGGCATCGCGCTCGTCGGCAAATCGCACGATAAATTCCGGCGCGGCGCGGCGACGGGCGCGTTGGCGGGCAGTTTCGGCATTCTGATTCACAGCTTTTTCGACTTTCCGCTCCGCACGCCGTCGAACGCTTTTTTCTTTCTTATTTTGTCGGTCATCGCGGTCGTCGCCGTCAATACGCCGAAAAAGCGCGTTCGCCGCCGCCGCTCGTCACAGGCAATCGAACAACCTCGAGAAAATCAATAGACGCAGGCGGGAAAATTTGATAAATTCAATCAGCGCAAATTATCGAAATTTAAGAATCACCCAAAATAAGTTGCTGAAAATCAGTTTGTATTAGTTGTATTCTTTTTTAATTGCAAAATGAAAAAAGGAACGGTTTCGGCTCAAGTTTATGACAAGTCCGGGCGCGCGTCTTCGCCTTTGCCGAACGCGCGGGCAGACGGACGTTTAGCCGGAGCGCGCGGCATTTCCGACGAAAGATTAGAGGCGATTTTAATTGACGTGCGCGAAAATCTCGACAAAGGGTTTTCGAGCGCGGCGGAGAAAATACTCGCCGCGACGCTCGACAATTACTCGCCCGCGCCGCGCCAGCGCGCCGAACTCGTCCAGATGCTTTCCTACACTTTCGAGACGCAGGGACGCTACAAAGAATCGCTCGAAACCATCGAACAATACGACGACGAAGAGCTTTTGAGCGAGCTGGAGACCCCGATGCAGATTTGCGTCATCACGCAGCTCGCCATCGCCTTTAACAATACGAACGATTATCCGAAAGCCGTCGCGCTGCTCAATTACGCGCTCGACGAAGCCAAAGCAAGCGGCAAAATTCAATTGCTGGGCGCGATTTACGTCGCCTTTTCGCGCGTTTACCGCAAGCTCAACGAATTTCCGATTTCGCGCGATCACGCCGAAAAAGCTCTCGATTATTACCGCGAAATCGGCGATTGGCGCGGAATGGCGGAAAGCTATCAGGGCATCGCCACCGCGTATCACCAGGAAGGCAACAGCGAAAAATCGCTCGAATTTTTTCTGCTCGCCGTCCAGATCATCGGCGACCGCAACGCGCCGTTTCTGCTTGGGAAAATCTATTCGGATATGTCGGGCGCGTATTGGTTTCTGCGCCGCCCGGCGGACGGCATCGCGTGTCTCGAAAAATCGATTAAATTTTTCGAGCGAACCGAACATAAAATTCAGGCGACCGCCGCTTACAACAATCTCGGTCTGCATCTGACGATGCGCGGCGAATGGGCGAAAGCCGAAATCGCCTACAAACGCGCTTTGACTTTAGCGACCGAAGCCAACCACGTTCACGTCGCCGGCATTCTCGATTCGTTGGGCGATTTAAAGATTCTGCGCGGCGAATTCGACGAAGCCCAAAAACTGCTCGAACAAAGCGTCGCGCTGGCGAAAGAGCGCAAAAAAGAATGGTATCTCATTCAATCTCTGCGAAATCTGGCGCGGTGTCTTTTGTTGCAGCGCAAGCTCGGCGAGGCGAAATTGAAGGCACTCGAAACAATCGAGATTTGCCAGCGCATCGGCGAAAAACAAGTCGCTAATATGGCGCGGCTGGTGTTAGCCGAAGTTTACCTGCGCGAGAAAAAACACGTCGAATGCGAGCGCGAGCTGGGCGTGATCGAAGAAAGCGATCCGTCGTCGGACTTTTTCGTTCTCGGCAACATTCAGCGCATTCGCGGCGCGCTCGCCCTCGAAGAAGGCGACGAAGAATTAGCCGCGCATCATTTCAGCCGCAGCCTGACGATTTTTGAAACGGCGGAAGACATTTTCCACACGGCTCTGGCGCATTATTTCATCGGCAAAACGCTGCTCGACGCGCAGCCCGAACGCGCCCGCAAAAACCTCGTCTCCGCCAACGAAATATTTCGCAAGCTCGGCGTAAAATCTCTGTTCGCCAAAACCGAAGCGCAGATCGAGCGGCTGAAAAACATCGCGCCGCCGAAGAAAAAAGCGGCTTCCGCCAGCTCACAACTGCTGATGTTGCGACTGGCGGAAGCGACCGCTTCGCGCGAATTGCTGTTCCGCGAACTAGTCGCCATTTTGCAGCAGGAAAGCAAAGCCGACCGCCTGATCGTCGCCGAGATGAACGACCAGAAAAGATTTTATCCGTTTATCACGCACGGCTTTGTGCCGAGCGAAAGTATGGCGTTGATTTCCAAATTTCAGGAAGCGCGCCAGAAAAACGATCTGGACAATTTCGCCAAAATCAAAAACATACAGATTTTCAATCTGCACGCGCCGAGTGCCGCGCCCGCGTTTCTGCTCGTCGCGCCGCGCGCCGCTGCGGTTCTCAGGGACGACAGCTCGATTCAGCCGCTGCTGCGCGTCGTCGAACTCGGAATGGACGTGTGCGCCCTGCGCGATAAAGAGAAATTTCAACATTCCGAAGAAGAATCGAGCGCGTTTACTTCGAGCAGCCTGATGCCCGGATTTATTCATTCGAGCGCGGCGATGACTTCACTGGTCGAAGAAGTTTACAAAATTCGCTCGTCCGATGTGACGGTTCTCGTCACCGGCGAATCGGGAACGGGCAAGGAACTCGTTTCGCGCGCCATTCACACGATTTCAACGCGCAAAGACCGCGTTTTCGTGCCGTTCAACTGCACCGCCGTGCCGAAGGAATTAGCCGAAGGACATCTGTTCGGCTATAAAAAAGGCGCGTTCACCGGCGCGGTCACGGATTCGCCCGGCATTATTCGCGCGGCGGACGGCGGAACTTTATTTCTCGACGAAATCGGCGATTTGCCGCTCGACGTGCAGCCGAAAATTCTTCGATTTTTGCAGGAAGGCGAAGTGCAGCCGCTCGGCGAAAAGCGTCCGGTCAAGGTTGACGTGCGCATCATCGCCGCGACGAATATGCCGCTTGAAGAAAAAGTCGCCGACGGCAGCTTTCGGGAAGATTTATATTACCGTTTGAACGTCATCCGTCTGCGCGTGCCGCCGCTGCGCGAACGGCGTTCGGAAATTCCGCCGATGGTCAATTATTACATCAATCAATATTCGGCGCGCTTCGGCAAAAGCGACATCACGGTTTCGCCGCAGACGATTGATTTGCTGATGGTTTACGATTGGGCAGGCAACGTGCGGCAGCTGTGCAACGAAGTGCAGCGCATCGTCGCGCGCGCCGAAAACGGCGACAAAATCACGCCCGAACATCTTTCGCCGGATTTGAAGCGCAGCACCAATTCAATCGCGTCGTTCGCCGAAAACGACAACGTCAGACCGATTGCCTCTTACGACAACGCGTTCACGTCGTTCAGCATCGGAGCGCACAGCGGCACTCTCGAAGAAGCCGTCTCCGACCTCGAAACGCAAATGATCAAAGCCGCGCTCGCCCGCCACCGCTGGAACATCTCGCGCGTCGCCAACGAACTCGGCTTAACGCGCCGCGGTCTGTATATGAAAATCGCCCGCTACCGAATCGAAAAAGCAGCTTAAATTAATTACGAATTACGAATTACGAATGGAAATCTTTTACTCAATTCGTAATTCGTAATTCGTAATTAATTTTCAATTCGTAATTTGAAATTCGTCATTGAAACGGCAATGCCCATCAGCATATAAAAAACCATCGCCACTTCCGCGTCGCCGATGTTGTAATGGACGAGTCCGCTCGTGAAAAATCCGATTAAGCCGCCTAAACAGCCGAGAATGATTCCGCGCGTCCGCCAGTCAATTTCCGATTCGGAGGCGGCGGATTTTTTCAAAAAAGCGATGAGAAAATTTCCGTAGGTGAATAAAATCCAGAGCCAGATGAGCAGCGCGGGAAAGCCGCGTTCGACGAGAAGCTGCATCGGCGTGGAATGAAAATGGCTGCGCGGCAAGCGTCCGCCGTCGAACAAATTCCATTCCTGCCAGAAACGCTGAACCGAATCCATTCCGACACCGACGGTGAAATTGCGCGCGCTCGAAGTCGAAAGACGCACGCCGTCCCGATACATCGTTTCGCGGTAAAGCGTCGAATCGTCCGATTGGTCAATCATTCCGACGCGGCGGCTATTCTGGAGAAAAATCAAACCGCCGACGGCGATTGGCAAAATTAGCAATGCCAATCCGAACATCAATTTACGGTTGCCGGCGACGACCACAATCACGGCGGCGGAAACTAAAAATCCGAACTGCGAAGCGCGCGTTACCGTCAGCAGGAGCGCGAGCGCGAGCGCGGCGACGCTGAACAAGAAGAACGGCGAAAAGGAAAGACTTTTGGATTTTGGATTTTGGATTTTGGATTTTGGATCGTTGATAAAAGAAGAGATTAGCAGTCCGAAGGCGAGCGAGGCGAGCAGCTGTAAAACTTCGGCGTAAGTGACGTAATGACTGTAAAATCCGGTCGAACGCCAGTTGCGGCTGCGCTTCCACGATTGAAAGCCGAGCTTTTCCAGAGCCGTCGCGCCGCCAAGCGTGTTTTCCTGCCGGACATCAACGACGAGTTCAAAATCGGGACGGTAAAATTTTAATTTCGAGATTTTGTTCGCTTCAATTTCGGGAATTAAATCGTCGGGCGTTTTAATTTTTTTGCCGTTGATTGCAAGCAGCGTGTCGCCGTCCGTCAAACCGGATTTTGCTAATGTGCTGTTCGCCGCCACGCCTTGAATTTCCACGCCGCGCCCGATCAATCTTTGAACCGGCATCCAGACCGCGCTGACGAGCGACGAAAAAACAATCGCGTAAGCCAAAAAAACGGCGGCGCGTTTTGTTTTGACGACGTTGACGACGAAATAAAAAATCAGAAAAAGCAGAGTTCCGCGCAAACGGTCAATCGAAATGTCCGGCGCGTAGGAAAAAATCGAGGTCACGATTGACCAGCCGAGAAACGTCCACAAAGCCCAATCGAGCGGCGTTCTGACGAATCGCGGGCGCGGTTTGAGAAACATTCTGATGAGCCACAGAAACATCCCGACGAGCCAGGCGATTTGCGTCGCGGCAATCGAATGCGGCGCGAAAACGAACATCAAAACCAAAAAAACGAAAACGACCCGTTCGAGCAGCCGGAGAAAGGAATTTTCAGTTTTAATGTCGGCAAGCGCGTCGAATTTTTCAAGAAGATTGGGCATACAAACTTAAAATGATTATGCGTCGAATTAAAAGGACTTTCAACAAAGGTTTTCGGATTGAATGAGAAGCGGCGCGATGGTTGAGAGAATAAAACAAAAGATATTATCTCGAAGTTTATGCCGGTGAACTTTCGTAACAGCTGATAGTTGACAGATGACAGTTGATAGATAGATCTATCCGCTTTCAGATATTAATCGACAGCTTTTACGAAGAGTATCTTTTGGCGCGAAATTTGAGATAATATCGAATAAATTATGCTGACGAACGATTTAAATTTAACCGCCGAAATCAAACTTTATTACGATTTGCACGTTCCCGAAAATTTGCAAAAGCCCGCGCCGCTTTTACTCGCGGTTCACGGTTACGGCGCGCACAAACGCTATATGATGCGCGAGGCGAGATTAATCGCGCCGGAGAATTTCGTCATCGCTTCGATGCAGGCTCCGTATCAGCATTTTCGCCCGACCGACGCGGGCTACAAGGTCGGCTTCGGCTGGCTGACCGATTTCAAACCCGAAGAATCGGTCGCGCTGCATCAAAAATTCGCGCTCGATTTGATTGATAATTTATCAAAGAAAAATATCGTTGACGAAACCGAAGTTTATCTGTTCGGCTTTTCGCAAGCCTGCGCGCTTAATTTTCGACTCGCTTTCACGCATCCCGAAAAGATTCAAAGCGTGATCGGCGTGTGCGGCGGAATTCCTTCGGATTTAGAAACGAACGCCGCTTACAAAAAATTAAACGCCCGGGTTTTTTATCTCTACGGCGATGAAGATGAATTTTATCCGCTCGAAAAATTTCAATCGTTCGAGCAAAAATTAAATGCCGTCCTGCCGAATTTCCAATCGAAACAATACAGCGCGAAACATGAAATCACCGACGCGATGCGAAAAGACTTGAAAAAATGGATGGTAAAAAACTAATTTAGTGAAAAACTAAAAACCAAAAAGTAAAAATCTTTTTAAGTTTTTTACTTTTAGTTTTTAGTTTTTCACTAAATCAAAACGCCTGCGAAAATCTGAAATGGAGTTGTCCCTGTTTGACTCGATAGATGGCGTTGTCGCCGTTCGGCTGCGGAATCAAAAACTGCGGCGGATTGAGCAGATAGCCGTAATCTACGCCGATTTCGCCGCCAATCGGCGTTTTTACACGGAATCCCAAACCGACCGTGTTCGACCAGATCGAGCGCAAGTTTTGACGGAAAACATCGTCCGGCGCGACTGCCGGATGTTTGAAAAGATCGCTGACGCGCGTAAACACGTTGCCGCCGTCGTAAAACGGCACGGCGCGAATCGAACCAGTCAGCGGAATGCGCGCTTCGAGATTGATAATCGCCAGCGCGTTGCCGCCGAACGGAACGGTAAACGGCGAAAGAAAAACCTGTTTGCCGCTGCTGTCGCGGAAAAATCCCTGCGGCACGATGACGACGCGCGGACCGGCTTGCTCGAAATCAAAGCCGCGTAGCGTCTGCGAGCCGCCCGCGAAAAATCTTTCGCTGATCGGCAAAGTTCCTTCGAGGTCGGAGAACTGCGCCGGAAAACGATTTTTGCTCGAAAAAACGGTCGCCAAACCGACAATGGCACGCCCGGCAAACGTCGTGTTGCGAAGAAGCGATGAAGTGTAAAATTGATAATAGCTGCCCTGAAACTTTTGAAAGCCGATGTTCGCGCCCAAAAACGGAGCAGAAACGTTGTAATCCGCCGTCAGATACATTCCGCGCGTCGGATTCGTCGCGCTGTAACGGCACGGCTCGCCCGGATCGCCTTTTTGAATAATGTCGAGAATCGTGTATTTAATCGAACAATCTTCGCGCGTGTCGAAAACGAAATTTATCCCGAAGCCGGAAGTGCGAATTCGCGCGTCGGGTCGCAATAATTCTTTCACAAGAAGACTTTCAAAGTTAAATAATCTGACATCTTCAAACTTATAACGCCCAAAAACGATGCTGCGATATTTGCGGCTGATCGTGCGGCTCGTTTCGGCGGTCAGCGTCAGACGGTTGATCGTCGGGTCGCTGGCGGAATTGCCGAATTCGTCAATCGGTTTGCCGTCCGCGTCAACGCGCTGGACGATGCCGCCGGTGCCGCGGTCGAACGTCGAGCGGAAAAATCTGGTGACGGTCGAATCGCGCTGATACTGCGCCGTCACCGACAAAGGCGCGTATCGAAACGTGCCGTCGGCGGTTTTGCCGTCGCGCAAAAATCGCGGGTTAAGAAAATCGAGCTGCACGAGCTGCTGCAAACGGCTGACGCGAACGCGCGCGCCGCCCTGGTAAAGACTGCCCAAAAGATTGAAATGACGAATATCAAAAAATCCGTTCGCGCCGAAATCGGTCGAGAAGCCGCCGCCGTAGGTAATCAGGCGCGGTTTTTTTTCATTGACGTTGACGATGATGTCCGAAAGGCGATTGCCGTCGGCGCGCTCGCCCGCCGGTTCGACCTTGATTTCAACCGTATCGAACGCATCGGTCGCGTAGAGACTTTGTTCGCTCGTGAAAATATCGGTCTGGCGCAAAATGTTATCAACGCGCAGATTAACGGTTTTGAGAATCGCTTCGTTCTTCGTCGCTTCGTTGCCGTTGATCAAAATGCGGTTGACGAAAGTCTTTTTGCCTTCGTTCTCCAGAGTATAAACGAGCTTGACCAATTCTTCGCCGGTCGCCGCGTCCTTGCCGAGTTCGACAATCGAATAGCTGACTTTCGAATCGTAGAAACCTTCGTTCGAGTAAAACGTCGAAAGCTCGCGCACGCCGTTGCGGGCGCGGGCGCGCGAGAAATTTTTGCCGACCAGACTCGGCAGTTTCGCTTCGAGAGCCGCGTCGTTGAACGATGTGTTGCCTTCGATTTCAACGCCGGCGATGCGCGTCGGCACATCTTCGTTGACGACGAACGTGATAATCAAATCTTCGCCGTTCGGCGAAACGCCCTGCCGCACCGTGACCGTGTTGCGCCGGTACCCGAGTTCGCGCAGAAGCGACTGCAAAGTCTTCGCGTCGTCTTCTAAAATCTCGCTGCTCGTGTAACCGCGCCCGTAACCGAAATACGGAATAAAGCCGAGCGCGTTCGCTTCCTGCGACTTTAAAACGCCCTTGATGTCTTCGGTTCTGAATTTATCGGTGCCTTCGATACGTATGTCAACGAGCTTTAATTGACGGCTCAGATTGGCGTTATATTTAACTTCGACCGTGCGGTTCATCAAATCCGCGCCGGTCAGAGAGCCGCACAAAGTTTCCGTTTCGTTCGTCGTTACGCCCGCTTCGTCGCCCGTAAATTCGGGTTTGACCGAACAGACCGGCGTAACGTCGGCAAAGAAGTAACCTTGCTCCTGAAAGTAATTTCGCAGACGGCGCGAGCCTTCGATAATCGAAGCGAAATCGAGCGTGCCTTCGCGCTTGATCGAAAGCAGTTCGGTTTGCTTTTTATCGCCGACCTTTTCCTTGCCCGCATCAACCACGACGTTGACCGTCGCGCCCGCTTTGCCTTCCAGATCAACGGAAACGAGATTTTTTTCCGCGTCGAAAACCACGCGCGGCTCTTCTAAATCGGGCGCGAGAAAATTTTTCTCGTCTTCGCGCAGAACCTTGCGGACGCGCTCGACATCCGCGGCGAGAACTTCGCGCGAAAACGATTTGCCCGGCTGCAACTTTAATTTCGGTAAAATCTCTGAAGCGTCGAAACCTTGGATATTAACGGTAAATTTTTCGACTTTCGCTTGCTCGTTCGGATTGACGTTAAAGGTGACGGCGACTTCGGTGTCGCTTCGCAAAACTTGCTGTGCGTAGGTCACTTCGGCGTTGAAAAAACCGCGCTCGCGCAAATAAACCAAAATCGCGTCGGCGTTGTTGCGAAGCGTTTGATCGGTCACCGCCATTCCCGAATTGAGCAGATTGAGTTTTAAAAGAAGCTCCTGCTCGGTAACTTTATCGCCGACGACGTTGCCGATGACGATATTGACTTTGGCGGCTTCGGTTTTGCGCTTGATGACGAAGCGCAGACCGACCGCATTTGCGCCCGCCGGATCGGCTTCGACTTTGACGGAAACAACTTTTTTTGTTTGATAGAGCGCGTCAATCGCGTCGCGGATTTTGACGGCGGAATAAGTTTCGCCGAGCGCGGTGCGGGCAATTAATTCGAATTGCTGCGCGACGGACGAACCGCGGTCGTTGCCTTCAAAAATAATTCTGATAGTTTCGATGCGCTGGTCTTCAAAATTAGTCTGCGCGAAAAGCGTCAGCGAAAAAAGAAAAACGAGAGCGCAACACCGCAAAAAATTGCAAAGCGAATTAACGGGGATAAAGCGGACGGACAAGGATAAAAAAATATCCTTTGGATCCTCTTCATCCCCGTTAATTTTTCTCAAATCTTCAAGCGCGCCGCGTCTCAATTTCTTCTTTTCCCCTTTGTTAAAATCTCTTTCTCAAACGAATGTCAAAACTAAAATTATTGCTGCGTCTGGTCACGTTTGAGAGCGAACGCTGTTCATATTGGGCGACGAACGACAAACGGTTGGACACGCGATATTCGAGCGCGAGAACCTGATTCTGGTCTTCGGAAAGATTCGTCGAATACGTGACCAAAAGATTGCGGTTGATTTGTCTGCCGACCGTCAGCCGCGCCGACGGGTTCAGCCGCGCGCCGGAAACAATCGGGTCAATCTCGAAACGATTCAAACCGAACAGTTTATCGGTCGCCTTGCTCAACGGATTATTGATAATTTCGTCGGTCAAAATTTCCGCCGCCGTGTTGATGCCCGATTGCGCGAGCGTCGGAATGCCCGTGTCGGTGTTCGCCAAGTTGCCGGTCGTAATCAAAGACACGATGTCGGCTTGCGGCAAGGAGGGACTCGAACGCACCGTCGCGTTCAAATTTTCCGTGTTCGTCAATTCGCCGACCAGGCTGACGATGACTTGATAGCCTTTGATTTCGGTTTCGGCTTGCAGATTGATATACGGTTCGATGCTCGTGTTCGGCGGAAATTCGAGCGTCGCGCGCTGGACTTCGTAGCGTTCCTTGCGGAATAAAATCGTGCCGCTGTCGGCGGTAATTCGACCGGAAATCTGCGGAGCTTCGGTGTCGCCGAGAACGCGCAACGAAGCCGACGCGGTTAAATCGGCGAGGTTGTTGCGAACGACCAGCGCGTTGCGCCCTTCGATGCTGATGTCGAGCTTCGGAACGCCCAAAAACGACGAGCCGGAACTCGTCCCGGACGAGAGCGAACCTTCGCGCCGACCGCTGACGAAATCGGCGATGTCAATGTCTTTGGTGTAAATCGTGCGTTTCGCCTGAATCGTGCCGGAAATCCGACTTTCCAATTCGCCGTTGCGCCGCACGCCGCTAATTTCGATGTCGGCATCCCCCGTCGTAATAAAATCGGGCGGCACGGGCGCGGTAAAATTCGTTCCCTGAACTTCAAAACGGAAACTTTGCAACGCCAGCCCGTCGAGCGACGCGCCGCCCGAAGCGGTGACGCGACCGCCGCCCAAAAATCCGTTCAGGCGAACGATCTGCGCCTGATTGGAATTGAATAAAACGCTGCCGCGGATACGGTCTAACGTGAACCGGTCCGAGCCGACGAACGCCGACACCGAAGCGTTGTCGAGGTCTGCATTGCCGTTTAATTTCGGGTTATCGTTCGCGCCGGTCAAGCGCACGGCGACGGTCGCAATGCCGGTGTAAAAAGTGTCCGGCGAAAGCGCGTTCAGAATGCTCAGATTCACTTTGCCGTCAACGGTTAAACTATTAATTCCGTCGTCGGTCAAAGCCTTCGTTCCGCTGAGGACGATGTTCGAGCCGCCGCCCGCGAATTTCGCATTATTTACGACGATTTCCTTTGGATTAAATCGCACGGAAACCGGCTCGACCGCGCTGATCGGCGTGTCGCCGATTTGCAGCGCGAGCTGTGTGAAATCAGCCGCGCCCGCTAAATTATCGGTCGTAAATCCGCGCGTTCCGTCCGGTTTTAAGGCGTAAAGATTACCTTCGAGAAAAACTCTGCCCGTCGCCTGTCCGGTAATCGAAACTTCCGCCGCGCCCGGCTCGTCGCTCGGCGGACGAGCCAGAGCGATAAACGGTTCGAGCTGCGTGTTGTTAAAAATCGTTTCGGCTTTGAACGGCAGATTTTCGTCGGCAAAATTGACGCTCGCCGCGACCGTCTGCGGCTGTCCGCCGAAATTGGCGGTTAAGTTCGCATTCAACTGTTGATTTTCCGTTTTGCCGGCGAAGGTCACGTCGCCGAGACCGTTATTATTGACCGTCACGCCGCGCCCTGTGCCGTTGAAATTGACGTTAAAGGTGCGCGGATCGTCCGCGTCGCCAACCGCTTTCGCCGTCAAATCAATCGTGCCGTTGATGTTATTCAGTGCGGCATTGTTGATGAACGGTCGCACGCGCGCAAACTCGATATTTTTGCCTTCGACGTTAAAATCGAAATTTTTCAGATTCGTTTCATAAGTTCCGTTCGCCCGTAAAAATCCGTCGCCGAATTTCGCTTCAAAATTTTCGAGATTAACGAGCGTTCCGGCAAACGTCGCCTTCGCGTTAAAGCCGTCGAACGGCTCGCCGTTAATCGTTCCCTTGCCCGAAGAAACGTCCGCCGCGCCCTGCAAATTGCCCGGAATGCCGCTGACGTTGACCGTGCCGGAAGTCATCGCCTGAAAATTCTGCAACTGCGCGGGCAACAGATCAACCGGCAGCGCGGCGATCAAATTGCCCGTGTTGACACTGTTCAATTTCGCGTCAACCGAGATATTATTCGCGCCGCCGCTCGGAACGCTAACGTTAAAGGCGAGATTTCCGCCGCCGTTCGGTTCCTGCAATTTACCGTCGCGCAGCTCGATTCCGGTCGGCGAAACGGCGATGTTTGTCGCCAGCGAACCTAGATTTCTGCCGCGCAAAATTATCGAATCGAGCGCGGCGCGTCCGTCAACGGTCGGGTTTGTCAGATTGCCCGTAATCTTCGCGTTAAAAGTTAAATTTCCGGCAAGCTCGGCTTTGTAGTTGTCCAGTTGCGTTTCGAGTTCGGGCGAAATGTTGAGAACGCGGATAATGCGTTCGATCTCGCCCGCGTCAATCGAGTTGAGCGCGAGATTCAGATTTGAATTGCTGCCGCTCAAATCGAAACTTCCGCGGGCGTTCAGCTCGCTTTTTTCCGTTTTCAGATTCGCATAATCAATATCGAAAAGCCCGTTCGTCGCCTTCAAACCCAAACGCCCGTTGACGGGAACGAGTCCCCGCTCCGCTGTTCCGGCGTTGGCGGCAAAATCGGCGGTCAGCGTGCCGCTCGCGGTTTTAAAATTCGTTCCGGCGAAATTCAAATTAACGCTGCCGGTCGTTTTGCCTTCAACCGGCACGACGCGCCCGCCCTGTAAGGCTAATAATTTCGATAAATCGAGATCGGAAAACGTCGCGTTGACTTCCGAACGGCGGCGGTTATTCAGGGCAATCGTCGCGTCGCCGTTGATTTTGCCGTCCATTACATCCGCCGTTAAATTGCGAAGCGCGATTTGTTCGTTTTCGGCGACGACCGAAGCGCGCGCCGCGCCGAGTTTGACGCTGCCGAGAACGCCGCCGCCCAAACTCAAATCCGCGCTCGCGCGATAGCGTCCCGACGGCTCAACGACGAAAACCGGTTTGTAAACGACGACTTTTTCGAGATTGCCGCCGTCGGGTAAAGTTTGTTTCGTCAGAGCGACGTTGCCCGCGTTGATGTCGCCGGAGGTCGCTTCGATTCTGCCCTGCCGGATCGTTAAGCGAACGCCCGCGACGTTGATGCTGCCCAAAATCGCCGCGCCGGTTTCGACTTTCGCCACCTGCAAATTGTTCGCGTAAACGCGCGTTTCGTCGCCGACGATGCTCGCTTCGACGTTCGACGCGCTCAGATTGCCGATTTTTGCGCCTTCCGCGTCCACGCCGTCGGCTTGCACTCGTCCGGTTTTGATTTCGGTGCGATTTCCTTTGTTTGTTAAATCAACGTTGCCCGTCCGCAAATTTCTGACTTTCGCGTCTTTTGTATCAAGCGCGTCGGCGCGCAGGCTGTCGGCTTTGACGTTCGTTTGTTCGCCCTGTTTGACGATTTTGACGTTGCCCGAATTTATGCCGCGCAAAGTCGCGCCTTCGACATTGACGACACCGGCGCGCAAGTTAGGCGCGGAAATTTCGGTGCGGTCGCCCGCGTTTTTGATGCGAATATTGTTTGCCAGAAGCGTTTGCAGTTCGACATCTTCGGACGAAAATTTCTGCGCCCTGATCGTTCCCAAACTCGCGTCGAGCTGCGAATCTTTATATTCGGCAACCGCGTCGGCGACGAACAATCCGGCGATTGTTCCGGCGGGCGTTTTCGCCGCCGCCGCCTGCAATTCGCCGACCCATCTGAAATCGGTTCCGGTGCCGCGCACGTTGCCGACGAGCTGCGGAAAATCAATCTTGAAATCTTCAAACGTGAGCATTTCGGCAATCGCCTTGCCGTTCGCGTCATACATCGCGCCGTCGCCGTTGACGGTCGCGTTTAATTTCAAAGCCTTTAATCGAACGTTGTCGGCGGCGAGCGCGTCGGAATTTATTTCGCCGACGATCTTGTATTGTTCGCCTTCGCCCGTCACCGTGCCGCTGAAATTTCCCGCGCCGCGCAGAGCCGTGCCGAGTGGAAAGATATTCGAGGTCTGCGTTAAATCAATGGTCGAATTGATGTTTAAATTGTATTTCGGCGCAGCCCAATCGGTTAAAGTTCCGCTCAGAGCCGATTCGCCGATGGGCGAGTTGAGCTTGAATTCGTGAATTTCCGCGCCCAATTTATCGGCGATGCCGGTTGCCTTTACATCAACCGGCTGCAGAACGCTTTCGTCGTAAACGACGTTTGAGTCGGTCGAAGCGAAATCAAATTTATAACGCTTTTGTTCGTCCGGCACGCTGTAATTTTCGGGTTCTAACGCGAGCAGAATGTTTTTTGCGTCGGCGTTTAATTTTCTCTGCACGTCGCCGAAATGAACGATGCCGTTTTTCAAAGAAAATTTAAGCGATTGATATTTGAAATTAACGCGCGAACCGGCTTCGTCTTCCACGAATTTCAAATTTGAAAAATTAGAATTGCCGTTTTCGTCGAACTTAAAAAAGATTTCCGCGCCGTCAACGTCGGTCGTGTCAATCGAAATGTCGCGGCTCAATTGCCACGCATATAAATCCTTGACGCTCAAACCGAGCTTCGCGTCTTTGATAAACGCCAGTTTTTCGCCGGTCAATTTATCGTTAAACGTCGCGTTTTCTAAATGAAGCTGTAAAGGCGCGGCGGTCAGGCGAAACGTATCGGCGGTGAAATTTACGCCGATTTCGTCCATTTTGCCGACGAATTGCGTTTTAACATAATTGTCGAAATAGCCGTAGCGATAAACGGCGACGGTCAAAAGCGCGAGCAAAACCGCGCCGAGCGCGATCACGCCGAGCGAAATTGCGGCATTGCGCCCGGTGAAAATTCGCCGTCGGCGCGGCGCGTTTTCCGGTGTCGTTTGTTCCGCCGGAACATTTTCCGGCGCGTCGTTTTGTTCGATATTTTCGTTCTCTTCAGCCATTCGATAAATCTGAAAACAAATCTTTTAGGCGGCTTCAGCTAAATTGGTCAATTTTTGCGTAATTTCCGACGGCAGCGAAACGGGCAGAAAAAAATCTTTCGGATATAAAGCCGCTTCATTTTCTTCATCTCTAACCAAAACAGCATCGCCGCTTATCTTGACCGGATAAAGTTTGCCCGGAATTAAAAGTTCCTCATCGTCGGTTTCGATGCAGACCGCCCAGGTTTCAACCGGCGGTTTAATTTCAGACTCGTCAACTTCAATGGTAAACTCCCGGCTCGGCTTCATTTCGCCGCGCATTATTTTCCCGGCTTCAATAATGCTTTCCTTTAATTCTTCAAAACGAGTTTTATCCATTTTTCAGCCACTCCTCAACCGTATTTTTCAGAGTTTTTAATTCAAACGCCGACAAATCAGGTTTTTCATTTTTGGTATAGATATCGAGCAGAAAAATCGCATCTTTGCCGAATGCCAAATAGTATATCATTCTTGCTCCGCCGCGTTTTCCTCTGCCTCTCACGCCGAAACGAACTTTGCGAATGCCGCCGCTGTTCGGTATCACATCGCCTTCTTCGGGAAAGCGAATCAGCCGCCACTGAAATTCAGCATATTCTTCATCGGTCAGCAAATCATTCAAACGCTTTGTAAAATTTTTCGATTCTCGAAAATCGTATAAATTTTTCATAGCGGGACGGTTTCGACAATTTCCAAATCAAATGCTTCGAGCGCGTTGATTTTCGGCGGATGATTCGTCAACAGACGAATTTTCTTGATGCCCAAATCGTTTAAAATCTGCGCGCCGATGCCATAATCGCGGAAATTTCCGTAGCCGGTTTCCCCGCGCGCCGTTTGAAAATCGAGATTTTTTTCCTGCATCACGGCGTAAGTTTGCAGTTGATGAATCAAATCGAGATTCGATTCGCGCTGGCGCAAATATAAAATCGCTCCGAGTTGGGCTTGGGAGATTTTTTCAAGCGAAGTGCGAATGGCTTGGGACGCTTCGCCTAATTTTGAACCGAACATCGCAAACGTTACGTTCTCGGTTTGGACGCGAACTAAAACGGGTTCGGTTGCCTGTTTAAAATCGCCCTTCGTCAAGGCGACGTGCGTTTCGCCGTTGATGATATTTTCATAAACGAAAGCGCGAAACGTGCCGTAATCGGTCGGCAGATCGGTTTCGACGACGCGCCGCACGAGCGTTTCCTTCTGAATTCGATAACGCACGAGGTCGGCGACCGAAATGATTTTCAAATCGTGTCTGGCAGCAAATTTTTCGAGTTCGGGCAGCCGCGCCATCGTGCCGTCTTCGTTCATAATTTCGCAGATCACGCCCGACGGAGCGCAGCCCGCGATTCGCGCAATGTCAACGCTCGCTTCGGTTTGCCCGACGCGCACGAGAACGCCGCCGCGTTTCGCGCGCAGCGGAAAAATATGTCCGGGACGCGCCAGATCGGTCGGTTTCGAGTTCGCATCAACGGCGGTCAAAATCGTTCGCGCGCGGTCAGCCGCCGAAATGCCGGTCGTCACTCCTTCGCGGGCTTCGATTGAAACGGTAAACGCAGTTCCCATACTGGAAGTGTTTTCGGCAGTTTGCGGTAAAAGTTGCAGCTCGTCGCAACGTTCTTCCGTGAGCGGCAGACAAATCAGCCCACGCGCGTGCGTAATCATAAAGTTGATGATTTCCGGCGTAATCTTTTCCGCCGCGCAAACCAGATCGCCTTCGTTTTCGCGGTCTTCGTCGTCAACGATAATAATCATTTTGCCGTTTTTTATATCTTCGGCGGCTTCTTCAATCGTGGATAAAGGCATTTGAATTTTGGATTTTGGATTTTGGATTTTGGATTTGTCGCGCGTCAATCCAAATTTTTCTCAATCAAGACGTAGATTTTAACGAAAACGATTCGCATTTACCATTTACCGTTTACCGTTTACCATTTAAAGAGTGTCGTTTGAATTTAAAACAGCGTGGCGGTATTTTCGTGCGCGGCGGAAAAATCTGGCGCGGTTTACCGCCATCGTCGCCGTCGCCGGCATCGCGGCGGGCGTGGCGGCTCTGATTTTGGCGCAGTCTCTGGCAAACGGCTTTGCCGACGAGATGCGCGATAAAATTCTCGCCAACACCGCGCACGTTTCCGTTTTTTCCGTTGACGGCGCGGCGATTTCCGGCGCGGAAAAAATCGAGGAAAAATTAAAAACGTTTGAAAACGTCAAAGAAATCGTTCCGACCGTTTTTGAAAACGCGGCGGTGGCAAGCGCGAACGCAAACGCTTATGCCGTTTTGCGCGTCGTTCCCGATTCGCCAATGCGGGACGCGAATTCCAACCGCATTGACATTGCGCTCGGCAGACGGCTCGCCGAAAAAATCAATGTGAAAATCGGCGACGAAGCGGAAATTCTCACGTTTGAAAACGAATCTCAGCCGCAAGCGGCAAAGGCTCGCGTCGGGGAAATTTTTCAAACCGGACTGTACGAATACGACGCGACGTGGATAAAAATCTCGCCGGAAAATTTCGCGCGCTTGAAAGCGCAGAAAGTTTTCACGCCGACGGTTTTCAACATCGCCGTCAAAGATATTTACGCCGCCGACCGAACCGCCGCCGCGATTCGTGAAACGCTCGGCGCGAATTTCAAAGTCATTGACTGGCGCGAAGCGAACGAGCCGCTGTTCGCCGCGCTCGCGCTCGAACGGCGGGTCGCGCTCGCCATTATTTCTTTAATCGTTTTCGTCGCTGTTCTCAACATCACGACGACGCTCGCGCTGCTCGTCAACGAACGCCGTCTCGACATCGCCGTTTTGCGAACCTGCGGCGCGACCGCGAAAACATTGCTTTTAATTTTTTTATTGGAAGGCTTGTTCTTAAGCGCGATTGGAATTTTTCTCGGCGCGGTCGTCGGTTTGGCGGGCTGTTTTCTCGGAAATTATTTTAAGGTTATCAATCTTCCGACGGAAGTTTATTCGCTTTCCTCGATTCCGTTTCACCCGGACGCGGCGAATATTCTGTTGATAATTTTTACGGCGTTTCTTCTGTGTCTGGCGGCGATTATGTATCCGGCGTTCAAAGCGAGCCGCGTGAAACCGCTCGAAAATTTAAGAACGCGTTGATTTTTGTCAGAACCGCCTGCGTAAGCGGGCGGTTAAACGCGACATTTCTCATCCGGCATTTAAATCAATAAAGCCGGAACTGTTCGCTGCCTCAAACGATTCTGATTCTGCGCCAGTAAAATAAAATCTAATCGGTTTCGGTAAAATCGCCGCTCGACTCGCCCTTGTATTCGCCGGTTTGCTGAAGCAATTTTCCGATTAAACCCGTCCAGCCGGTTTGATGGCTCGCGCCCAGACCGGTGCCTTTGTCACCGTGAAAATATTCGTAGAACAAAATATGATCGCGCCAGTATTCGTCGGTTTGAAATTTTTCGGCGTTGCCGAAAACGGCGCGGCGGCTTTCGTGGTCTTTGAGAAAAATATTCGACAGACGCTTTGATAATTCCTGCGAAATTTCCCAGAGCGTCATCAATTTATTCGAGCCGGTCGGGAATTCGATTTTGAATTCGTCGCCGTAGTAAAAATCGAATTTCTGCAACGATTCGATCAGCAGATAATTTGCCGGAAACCAGATCGGACCGCGCCAGTTTGAATTGCCGCCGAACATTCCGGTCATTGATTCGCCGGGTTCGTAGCCGACTTCGTAACGCTCTCCGCCGATTTCAAAAGAATACGGATTTGCCTTATGAAAGCGCGAAAGAGCGCGAATGCCGTAATCGGATAAAAATTCGGTTTCCGAAAGCATATAGCGCAAGATGTGGCGCAATTTGTCTTTCGTCACAATCGCCAGCAATCGCCGATTCTCTCTGCCGGGTTCCTGCATACAGGCGATGTCGTCGGTCAAATCCCGGCGATTTTCGAGAAACCATTCGGTGCGCGTTTTCAATTCGGGCAAATGGTCGAGCCATTTTTCCTCCATCGTTTCAACGGCGAACAGCGGAATCAAACCGACCATCGAGCGCACTTTGACCGGCACGTTGCGCGCGTTCTCCAAATGCAAAACGTCGTAATAAAATCCGTCGCGCTCGTTCCAAAGCTCGGTGTTTTCGTTGCCGAGATTGTTCATCGCGTCGGAGATGTAAACGAAATGCTCGAAAAATTTGCTCGCTACGTCGCCGTAAACCGCGTCTTCCTTGGCGAGTTCGACGGCGATGGCGAGCATATTCAAACAATACATCGCCATCCAGCTCGTGCCGTCGGACTGTTCTAAAAACGCGCCGTTCGGCAGTTTCGTGTTGCGGTCGAAAACGCCGATGTTATCGAGTCCTAAAAATCCGCCCTCGAAAACATTGTTGCCTTCCGCATCTTTGCGGTTGACCCACCAGGTGAAATTCAGGAGAAGTTTATGGAATATTTTTTCCAAAAATTCGCGGTCGGGTTGGTCGGTTCGTCTGGCTTCGATTTGATAAATCCGCAACGCCGCCCAGGCGTGAACCGGCGGATTGACATCGCCCAACGCCCACTCGTAAGCCGGAATTTGCCCGTTCGGATGCATATACCATTCGCGCAAAAATAAAACGAGCTGGCGTTTGGCGAAATCCGCGTCAACCACGGCGAGCGCAACGCAGTGAAACGCCAAATCCCACGCCGCATACCACGGATATTCCCATTTGTCGGGCATCGAAATCACATCGTCGTTATACAGATGCATCCATTCGCGGTTTCTGCCCGTCAGTCTTTCCTTCGGCGGCGGCGCGAATTTGCCGTCGCCTTCGAGCCACGCTTTAACGACGTAATGATAAAACTGTTTCGACCAGAGCATTCCGGCAAAGCTCTGGCGCATCACGTTCGCCGCGTCCGCGTTTAAGTCTTCGGGAATAATGTCGGCATAAAATTCGTCGGCTTCATTTTTGCGTTCGGCGAAAATTTGTTCGCAGGCGGCGATGAAATTATCGTGTTTGAGGTCAGCCGAATATTGTTCGTAGCTTGCGCGGTTTGAAAGACGCAGATAAACGGTTTCCGAAGATTGCGGCGCGATGTTAAAAACGCAGTGCGCGGCGGCTTTCGTGCCGGATTGATTCGGATTGATTGCGTTGGTTTGATTGTGAACGACGAAATCGTTGATGCCGTCTTTGGCGAACGCCGATTCGTTTTGTCCGCCGTAAAGTTTTTGGAAATTCGTTTCGTTTTCGGTGAAAAGAAGATTTGACGCGCCTTCGCAAACCAAAAAATATTCGCCGAGTTTCTCTTCGAGAATCTGAATCGTCGAAAGATTCGGCGCGACTGATTCCGCCTCGCGCAGCATCGGTTTTACTGCTTTTTCATACCACGACCAACGGTTGCGAAACCAGACGGTCGGCAGAACGTGCAGCGGCGCGGATTCTCTGCCGCGGTTGTGCGCCGTGATTTTTATGCAGATGTCTTCGGTGTCGGCTTTGGCGTATTCGACGAAAACGTCGAAATATTTATCGTCGTCGAAAATGCCCGTGTCGAGCAATTCGTATTCGGGTTGCAGTTTGGTGCGTTTGTCGTTTTCCGCGTAAAGCTGTTCGTATGGAAATTTGTTCTGCGGATATTTATAGAGATATTTTTGATACGAATGCGTCGGCGTGTTGTCGAGATAAAAATAATATTCCTTGACATCTTCGCCGTGACTGCCGCGGTTGCCGCCGAGTCCGAAAAGGCGTTCCTTTAAAATCGCATCTTGACCGTTCCAGAGCGCGAGGGCGAAACACAATCTTTGCTTGCGGTCGCAAATTCCGGCGAGACCGTCCTCGTTCCAGCGATACGCTTTCAGACGCGCCTGCTCGAACGGAAAATAATCCCACGCCGCGCCGTCTTTTGAATAATCTTCCCGAACCGTTCCCCAAGCGCGCTCGCTGACGTAACAACCCCACATTTTCCACGCTTTTTCCCTTTTTCTCGCTTCGTGTAAACGCTTTTCTTCGGCTTTCAAAATTTTTCGTGTCCTTTATTGTTTAGTATCAACTTGTGCAATCTAACATATCACCAAAATCATTTTACAGCGGCGCGGGTAATAAATCCGTCGTCGAAAAACAGCCGCATCAGCCAGGGTTTCGACAAATCCTGATTAAACTCGGCGCGCCGTAATTTTCCGCCGAGAAATATTTTTCCGCCGTCGAAATTGTCGAAAACGATTTTATCGTCGAACGACACGTAATTGAACGAATGAATCGCCGTGCCTTCTTTGTTCGTCGCGGTGACGCGCAAGGCGTGATCGTCGTCTTTGACGGGGCAAACGAAATTGACTTTTTCGCGGCAGTCGGCGAGAAATGCGTGCGGCGGCAAAACTAATTCCTGTCCGTTAAATTCACTAATCGTTTTATCGAGCGTCGCCCACGCCGCGTTTTCTTCAACAATTGATTTTGCTTCGTGAAAAGCGGCGATTTCTCCGGCAAGCGCGTAGAGACGAAAATAACGAAGCTGCGCGAGCTGTCTTTCATTGTTTTCGGTTGGCAATTTTGTCAAATAATCGGCGGCGAGTGCGTCGGCTCGCGTCCATTTTTCCGACCGCAAAATGTCGGTCAAAACTTTCCAATCCGCCGCTGCGATTTCCGTCAAAGGCGCGATTGCTTTGACCGGCGAAACAACTTTTTCCGCCGTCGGCGCGGCTTTTTTTGTCGGCGCGGCATCTACCTTTTTAACCGGCGGCGCGATTTCTTTCTTAGCGATTTCTTTCTTAGCGATTTCTTTTTTGGCAATTTCCTTTTTCGCCGTTTCTTTCTTCGTCGTCGTTTCCTTTTTGGCGGATTCCTTCTTCGCAGTCTCTTTCTTCGGAGATTCTTTTTTCGCGGGTTCCTTCTTAAGTGCTTCTTTTTTGGCGGATATTACCGTGTCTTTTTTAGGCGTGGCAGATTCCTTTTTAGCGGTCGTCGCCGTTGGTTTTTTGGTCGTCGAAGAAACCGCTTTTTTAGACGGCGGCGCAGTTTCTTTTTTAGACGGCGCGGCGGTTTTTTTAATCGGGGTCGCCACCGGTTTCTGCGCGAAATTTACGGAAGCGAAAACGGCAAATGCGAAAATCGAAAAAACGGGAAACGCGAAATTTTTCATAAAACTCGAGCGAATAATTTTAACGAACCTTGACCGTAATTTCCTTTTTGCCGCACGGCAATTCAAACGTCACGGTGAAAACGCCGATTTTGCGGCTGATTGATTTGATGTTAAAAAACGTGCCGCGCGATAAATCGTCGTCAACCGGCGTTTGCGCGACGGCTTCGACATCAAACGGACTGCTCGAAGCGGCTTTGATTTCCTTCAAATCGCCCGCGCCTTCGATGCCGATCAACATTCCCAAACTTCCGCCGCCGTTCAAAATAGAAACAGTTTCTTCGCTCGCCGTGACCGCGCACGGCGCAATCGCGGGCGCGGTTTCTTTGACCTCCGCCTCTGTCGGTTCGACGACGAGGCGCGGTCTGCCGCCGTCGGAATTTTCGGCGGTCAATTTTTTCTCCCGGTCATTTTCCGGCGACTTGATGGTTGGCTTCGGAACGTTAATTATAATCGGCTCGAAAAGCGATTTCGGCGCGTCGGTTGACGGCTGATTTTTTACGATTTCCGGCGTTTTATTTTCAACGGCGGGCGGCTCGACGGTCGGCGTTGGTTCGGCACTGACCGGCGTTGGCGACGAATCGGGTTCGATTTTTTTCGTTTCGGTCGGCGCGTTAATTTCGCTGGGTGCCGGTTCGGATTTCTTTTCGTCCGGCGCGGTTTTCACGGCGGTTTCTTCCAATTTAATTTCCGGTGTCGGAGTTGGAGTCGGCGCGGCTTCAATCTTTTCCGGCGATGGCGCGAGTTCGATTGTTTTCGGAGTCGGCTCGATGGTTGGCGGCGTTAAAGTCGGAGTCGGTTCGACGGTTGGCGGTGTCGTCTGAACAGCCGGATTTTCCGGCGACGATTTTGTCTCAGGCAGCGGCGCGATTTCCGTCAAATTCGGAGCCGGTGGATCTTCGGGCTTCGCCGACGGCGTTGCGGTCGCGGCGGGATTTTCCCGTTCGGCGGCTTGTTCGACTTTCGTGGCGGTCGGCGTTTCGTTTTTCGGTTCGGTTTGAGCCGTCAAATTCGCGGCAATCGAAACGGGTTTCGTGCCGATTTTCGCTTCCAATCCGTCGGTGTTGCCGTTGACTCTTTGATAGAGCGATTCGACGATACTGTATTTTACCGCGTCGGCTTCGCTGTTCGTATAGCTTTTGATGTATGCGTCGAGGGCTTCGCTCGATTTGCCCGCCGCTTCGAGTGCGGTGCCGAGCCGCCACGTCGAGCCGCGCCACCAGGAGCTTTTTTCCGGCAGAATGCCGACCGCGCGTTTCAGGCGCACGACGGCTTCGGCGGGTTTATTTTCCTGAAACAAAGCCCAGCCGGTGATGTCTTCGATTCTGCCGCGCAAAACGTTGGAAAGCGTCTGGCGCGAAACGTCCGGCACGATGATTATTTCGCCGCGCGACATCGCCAGACGACGGCTGTCGTAAAGCTCGTCCGCCAAAACCGCCGCCGCCGGATTCGGCACGTCGAGCGCGGTGTCCACGCCGCCGATTGCGGCTTTGGTCAATTCCAAAACTTTCGGCAGATTCGCCTTTTTTTCCAAAAGACGGCTGGCGGCGAAAAGCTGCCGGTGCAGTTTCGACTGATCGCCCCCGCGAACGAATTCGTCAGCCGCCTGCGCGGTCAGCGCGTCGTCGTTCGGCGCGGTCTCTAATTTTTCATAAAAATCGAGCAGAGATTTTATCTGTTCGGCGACCTCCAAACTGTTTGCCGCCGCCGGCTCAAAAATGCTCGCGCGGCGTTCGGGCGCAAGCAGCTCAACGAAATTTTTCGCTTCGCCGGAGACGCGCCCGCCGAGCTTGGTTTCGACCGCGCCGTCTTTGACGGTGAAATTTTTCTGCAATCCTTCGGCGGCTTCGCGGTAAAATCCCGACTGAAAACGGGCGGACGCGAGTTCGTAATCGAGCGTCGGAAAATTCCCGAAACGCTGCGCGACGAGCAAAGTTTTTTCCGCGTCGGCAAAGCGTTTTTGCGAAACCAGACCGCGCGCCAGAGCGATGTGCGCCCACGTGTAACGCGGCTCGGCGGCGACGGCTCGTTCCGCCAATTCGACTGCCTTCGCGCCTTGATTATGCGCCGCATACCAGTAAGCCGCGCCGGTCAAAAGAAACAAATTATTCGGCTGCGCGTCGAGCGATTTTTGCATTTCCGCTTCGGCTTCGGTTTGTTTTTCCGCGTCGAAAAGCGCGAGAATCAAGCCGGTGCGCGCCGCGCCGTCGGTTTCGTCTTTCGTCAAAATTTCCTGATAGAGCGCAACGGCTTCGAGCGGTTTGCCGACGGCGCGTTTCATCTCCGCCAGATTGCGTTTGGGAACGACGGAATCGGCATCGAGTTCAGTCGCTTTTTCATAATCAGCCGCCGCGTCTTCGATTTGAAAATTCAAGCGGTGCGCGAGTCCGAGCGTTTGATATGCGGCGGGCAGGTTCGGATCAATTTCGATAGCCCGGCGGGCGAGTCGTTCGGCTTCGGTCGCGTTTTCCATATTCAGATAAAACGCCGCCAGACCGAGCATTTGCCTGGCGTTGCCGGCGGTTTTTTCTTCGACGAGGCGGGCGATTTCGATTGCCGCGCCGCGCTCGCCGCGAAAAAATAGACTCGACGGAATCTGCGCGACGACTTCAGTGAAAAGTTTATCGGAAATCGGTTGCGGCGCGTCTTTGACGGCGAGTTTAAACAGCGCGATGCCGCCTGTCGTATCGCCCGCTTGAAATTTTTCGTCGCCGAGCGCGGCGCGTCCGCTGACGATCAGTTCGAGAGCGCGCACGCGGTTTTCCGCAGCGGGAAAATTTTTGACGAATTTTTGCAGAGCCTTGATGCGTTCCGCGCCGTCGGCAATGGCGACCGCCTTTTCAAATTCTTCCTGTTCGCTGCCAGTCTGTTCGACGGCGGCGGATTTAACCGGAGTTTTGGCGCGGCGTTTCGTTTTCTGGGCGAAGATCGGCAACGAAACTAAAATCAAAATAAAAAATACGGCTAAATTTTTCATAACGCAAAAATTAAGGTTTATTAATCGAACTTTGGAAAATAATAGCACGAAATTGCTTTTCGCCGCTTTCGGTTTTATGCTCGAAAACGATGAACGAACTCGACGAAGTTTGGACGCGGAAGCTGAACGAAGCCAGAATCAGAGCGAATGCCGCCGGCAACGCGGATGTCGCCGCCTATCTCGAATTAAAAGCCTCGAATGACGCGGTGCGCCGGGCAAGCGTCGAATGGCTTCTCGATTCGCTTTCGGAAATCGCTTCGGATTCAAACCGGAGCGGCGCAAATATAAGCATCGAAACGGAAGATTCACACCGATTCGCGTTCGGCAGCGCGCAAATGGTCGGCTCTTTGTTTCGTTTTCGTCAAGGTGTTCGATGTCTCTCAATCGAAGCGGGTTGGACGCGCGCGCCCGGCGACGGTTTTATGCGCGGCGGCTCGTTGGCTGCCGGAAGAATTACGCATTTCGGAATTTCCAAACACAACGCCGAGCTGCTTTTAATCGCCGAAAAAAACGCGCCGAGTTGGTTTTCGGTTGATCGAAACGGAACGCGCGCGATTTTCGATTCGAGGCACTTGAACCGGCATTTTCAAATCTTTTTGGGAGCTGTCTAAGAAATTAACCGCCAATTGACGCGGATAAATAATTTAATTGAACGGAGAAAATTTTGCCCGAAAAAATTTACCGCGATTCGGTTCATAACATCATTCGGCTGAAAACCGATACGGACGAAGGCAAATTGCTTGCGCGTCTGATTGACGCGGCGGAATTTCAGCGTCTGCGAAGAATCAAACAGCTCGGTCTCGCGCTGTTTGCGTATCAGGCGGCAGAACATTCGCGTTTTACGCATTCGCTCGGCGCGCTGCATTTGGCGACGCGCACGCTCGAAAAGCTCAAATTAAAATACGAAATTTCCAGCGAGACGCAAACCGCCGTGCGTTGCGCCGCGCTGCTGCACGACATCGGACACGGCGCGTTTTCGCACGTCATCGAAACGATTCTCGGTTTTCACCACGAACAATTTACCGTCGAAGCCGTTTTGAGCGAAGAGACGGAAGTCGGACAAATTCTGCGCGAATTTTCCGCCGATTTGCCCGAATCAATCGCCGCCGTCATTCGCGGCGACTTTCGACCGATGGCTCTGGCGCAGCTCGTTTCGTCGCAGTTAGATGTTGACCGGATGGATTATCTGTTGCGCGATTCTTTGATGACCGGCGCGAAATACGGCATTTACGATCTCGAATGGATCATCAAATCGCTCGAAATTGACGAAGCGAACGACCGTCTGTATGTCGCCGCGCGCGGCATTTACGCGGTCGAAGATTATCTGCAAGCCAGATATTATATGTTCCGGCAGGTTTATTTTCACCGCACTCTGCGGGCAGCGGAAGCGGTTTTAAAATCGCTTTTGCGCCGCGCGCTCGAAGTTTTCGCCAGCGGCGCGCAAATCTGGTTCGCGCAAAATACGCCGTTTGAAAAAATCCTGAAAAACGAACGATTGTCTTTGCGCGAACATCTCGCGCTCGACGATTCGGACGTGATGTTTCACATTAAACAATGGCAGAATTCCGAAGATAAAATTTTGTCGGACCTGGCGCGAAGATTTTTGAATCGAAGGCTTTTCAAGGTTTTCGATTTGGATATGCCCGAAGCCGAACGGCGCGAATTTTTAGAACAATCGAGAAATTTGGTGAGCCGTGCCGGTTTCGATCCCGCATATTATTTTATTGAAGATTTGGCGGGCGACGTGCCGTATTATTTTTATACGAAAGAGCGCGCCGAACAGAAAAATTTGATCTACGTCGAAGAAGGATTTTCGCGCCCGCAAATCCGCGAGATTTCCGAAGTCAGCGCGGCGGTGCGCGGTTTGCAAAAAGGCTTTCAAATTCACCGCATCTGTTTTCCGCCCGAATTGAAAACGGAAATCGCGCGGTTTTATCACCGCTGAATTTTCAGCTGTTTAAATTCGCGTTCGAGTTTATTGAACGACTGCAAGATTTCCGAAAGAGTTTGGCGGGCGTTAAGAATTTCGGATTGATTCGTGAAATCTTCAGCGATGGGCGCGGCGAAAGGTGCATCGAGCCGCGCCGGATTTTTACGGCGATCAACCAATGCCGCGCAGAACGCTTCGATTTTTTCGGTCGCCGCGAGAAATAATTGTTTTTCGGTCGTGTAACTTTCGGAAACTTCGCCGCCAAAATCCTCCGCTACGCCCGCGCCTAATGTTTCCACTTCCTGTGAAATTCCGTCGAGGTCGCCGAAAAAATCGGCATCGTTCAGCTCGTTTCGATTCCCTGACAGCGGCAACAATTCGTTTTGCAGACGCGCCAAAAAAATCCGGTTGAGAAAAAGATCGTAACGCTCAAGCAGGCGGGAAACTTGTCGCGCCGCCTGACGCTCTTCGATGGTGATTTCTCCGTCGCTCCGTCTTATGCCGTGCCGCGCCGCGCCTCCGAATTCGCGTCGTTTTTCGTTTAATGCGTGATTTCTCATCAGACAGATGTCCTGCATAAACTGCAAAGACTCGCCGTTTTCGGCGTTGACAAATCGTTGCCGCTCGGAAGCCGAAGCCGAACGGCGGGCGTTCAGTAAAACCACGAGAACGGAAATCACGGTGGCGATCAGCAAAACAGTTAACTCCAAACGAAACCAGTCACCGAAATCGGCATAACTGCCGTTCAAACGGTAAAGTATAAGCCCGATCAAAACCGCCGCGGCGAATATGCCGACAGTTTTTATGATGACTTGATTTTCGATTTTTACGGCAATTGATTCTAATGCAACGGTCGGCTCGGATATTCCGCAGTCGGGACAAAATTTTTCGTTCGGCTGGATGTAAAATCCGCAGTTGGCGCATTCGGTGAGTTTCATAAAGTTTTTCGTTCGGCAATTTTGGCACAAAAAGCGCGAATTTCAAATACTCCTCGCAAAGGTTTTTCTTTCGCGCGAATTATTCTAAAATTAAGATTAAATCAGAAATCAAAAGGCAATCTAAAATCCGAAATCTAAAATCCGAAATCGAAAGATGCACATCACGAAAATCGAACTTGAAGACATTAAATCTCACCGGGCGGCGACGTTTGAATTCGAGCGCGGCACGACCGCGATTACGGGCGCGAACGGCGCGGGCAAAACGACTTTGATCGAAGCCGTCGCGTGGACTTTATTCGATCTGCTCGATTATAAAAAAGACGATTTCGTCAGGCGCGGCGCGAAAAAAGGCGTGGTCAACGTGACGTTTGAAAGCGGTCTCGACGAGCGGCAATACCGTGTTTACCGCGACACGGGAACCGGTTATTACATTTACGATCCGCAGCTGAAAACGCGCATCGCCGACAAAAAAGAAGAAGTAACGCGCTTTTTGTGGCAGCATCTGGGCGTAGAAGCGGGAACCGATCTGGAATCGCTTTTTCGCCGCGCCATCGGCGTTCCGCAAGGCACATTTACGGCAATTTTTCTCGAAACCGCCGCCGAACGGAAAAAGGCTTTCGATAAACTTTTAAAGGTCGAAGAATACCGGCAGGGCGCGGAAAAACTGCGCGAAACGAGCCGTTTTATCGAAACGCAAATCACCGCCGTCCGGGAAAAAATTGCCCGCGCCGAGGGCGAGCTGGCGCGTTTTGAAGCGGTCGAAACGGAACACAAAACCTTTGAAACGCAAGCGCGCGAACTCGGCGACGCGCTCGAAAAAATAAATATTGAAGTTGTCAAAAAAAGTCAGTCGGTCAAGCAGTTCGATGCGGTCGAAGCGCGCGTCAACGAATTGAAATCGGCGTTTGAAAAATTGCAGACCGAAAAAATTCGCGCCGAAATTCTGCTCGAACAAAAGCAAAACGAACTCGCGCAGGCGGCGGCGGCGGCGGACAAAATAAGACTCGTCGAAACCGATTACCAAACGCACGTCGCCGCGCTCGGCAAATTGAAAGAATTCGAGCGCGAACGCGTCGAGCGCGATAAATTAAATCAGGAAAAATCGAAAATCGAAACAGCGCGAGTCAATGTCGAAAACGAGCAAAAACGCTGGTCGGAAAATTTGGAAAAAGCGCAGAACGCCAACCGTGAAATCGAAAAATTAAAGCCGCGCGCGACGGAACAGGAATCGCTCGAAAAAGATTTAAATGCTTTGCGAAACGAGTTGGCGAACGCGGGCGCGAAGGAAAAAATCATTAACAGCCTCAACGAAAAAGTCGTTCGTCTGCGCGAAAGCTATAAGGCAAATCAAACGAGCGTCAAGGAAGCCGAAACGAAAAGCGCGGCGGCGAGGGATTTTGAAATTTTGCAAAAACGCGACACCGATATTGCCCGAAAAATCGCGCAGCTTCGGGCGCGGCTCGAATACGACGAACAATTTCAAACGGCGGTCAAAGGCGGAATTTGTCCGATTCTTTCGCAGAAATGTTTGAACTTAAAACCGGGCGAAACTCTGGAAACTTTTTTGAGCAGTCAGTTTGTCGAACTGCGCGCGGAAATCGGCGCGTATGAAAAAAATCAACACGAAAACGCCGCCGTCTTAAGACAAGCGCGGGAAGCGGAGAAATTTGCGGCGACGCTCGAAACTTTGCGCGGGCGCGAACGCGAAATTAAAGAAGAAGGAATCAGGCTCAACGAAGAATTAAAAACTCTGCAAAACGGCGCGACCGATTTGTCGAAAACGCAGACGGCTCTGGCGGAACTGGAAGCGAAATTAAAATCGCTCGACAATCCGAAGGCGCGAATGCAGATGCTCGACGCGGAAGCGCGGCGCGAACCGCAAACCCGCGATAAAATCACCGAAATCGAACGAAATCTCGAACGTCTCGAAGGCGACCGGCGCATCGTTGACGAAAAACTCGAAAGCTACAAGGATTTGGACGCGAACTGGAATTTTTATTCCGAACGGCGCGACGAAACCGCCGCCGCGCATCGTGAATTTTTGACGAACGAAACGCTGGCGAAAACGCTGCCGCAGAGAGAAGACGAATTGAAATCGGCGCAGGCGCAAAACGAATTATTAAAGGAAAATTTCACGCGCGCCGAAACGGATTTTCAAACCGCCGCCCGAGAATACGACCGCGAAGCGCACCTGCGGGAAAAAGACGCGTTCGCGCAAGTTGAACGCCGACAAACCGAAACGCGGGCGAATCTGGATTACACGAAAAAGCGCGAAGCGCAGTTAGCCGAAGAATTGAAAAATCTGACTGAAATTCGCCGCCAGATGCAGGCGGAATTTTTGGAAAAAGAACGCCTCGAAAAAATCGGCGAAGCGACGCAGTTTATCCGCGAAACTCTAAAGGAAGCCGCGCCGCGCGTCGCCCGCAATTACGTTTTTCACGTTTCGATGGAAGCCAATCAGATGTTCCGCGAAATTTCCGGCAACGCCGAGCGCACCTTAAAATGGACGGAAGATTACGGCATCATTTTAGAAGAAAACGGTTTCGAGCGTCCGTTCATCAACTTGTCGGGCGGCGAACAAATGGCGGCGGCTTTGTCGGTTCGATTGGCGTTATTAAAGCAACTTTCCGATGTTCGTCTGGCTTTTTTCGACGAGCCGACGACAAATATGGACGCGGAACGCCGCGAACGCCTCGCCGAACAAATCAGCCAAATCACGCAGCGTCGGACGTTCGATCAGCTTTTTGTCATTTCGCATGACGATACTTTTGAAGAATATGTAGATAACGTAATTTCTGTGAGAGGAATTGAAGATGAGCAAACTTCACTCAAACAAAGCATTTAAGTTAGGAATTTACTGCGGGATTTTAATCTATTTCGTTGTTTATATCATCGTGTATGCTCATAATCTTCCGCCAAAACACGATGATCTTTGTTTTGATTGTGATGTACCTTCCGGGATTCCCTTTACCAGTTATGTGCCGGGGAACTCTGTAACCGAAACTCGCATTGTATGGCTTGGTTTGATTGCAAATATTCTGGCTGCTATATTTTTTATTTTGGGCGTTGGTTTGATCTCAAATTTTATTGCTTCAAAAATTTTCTCACAAGAAACAAATTAAAAAAATCTACATTGCCGATTCATCAACTATTCTGCCCGAAAGCCAAAATTGTCCGCTGACGATTCCGCCGATCTTCGGCTCGCTCGTAATCCATTTCGGATCGGCGACGACATCCGTTTCGCCGCCTAAAGTTTCGATTAAAAACCAGTAAAAATTTTCGCCCGAAACCTGATTTGTTTTCAGTTCAAATTCTTTAATTTCGCCTGTCAATTTTCCAATCGGACGCGGCGGATTTTGTTCGTCCCAATCATTAGTTTCAAAATCGAAAAGTCCTGAAGGAACAAAAGATTTTGTCGCAAACTTTTCTTCGCCCATCTGACTTTTACTAAATTCCTCTTCGTCGGCAAAAATCATGAAATCATTCGACGCGAATGCGGTTAACTGAATTTCGCAGCGACGCGGAAACTCGGAAATTTCATCAATGCGAAAATCGGGAACGTCGAAAACGAATGGATATTCGCCGGAATGTTCGACATCTTCATCAGTCGGATTCGCCCGGGCGTGAAAGCCGCCGTCGAGCGGCGACGAATCGCGTTCAATCGCACGCGTCAATCCGACCTCGCGCCGGCTTTTTCCGGCGAAATGCGGATTAAAACCGATTAATTCCTGCTCGAAATTTCCCTGCAAATAAATCTCCGCGCCTGACGCGTCCGAAAATTTCAAATAAAATCCGCGCGGACAGCGAACGGCTTTCGTCATTTCAAGAACGTGCATAATCATCTCGTTGATATCCTGCTCATTTTTGGTTGGAAAACCGATGTCGGATAAATTGCTCATAGATTTTTGAGAATTATTTCGAGTATTTTTTGACGCGCCCGAAACCCCAGCGAAATGATGTCGGAAGCCACGAAACGCCGAATGCGCGAACGCCGAGCCACATTACGGGCGCGATGAATTTGTGTTCGACACCGCGCGTTGCCGCGACGCATTTGAATAATTTTTTGTCGGCGCGCCAACGCATCGTCCGGCTGCCGCCGCTGAAATAAGCCAGATCGTGTTCGACGCAGCAATCGAGATATTTGCCGTCGGGAAACCACGAACAGCCGTCGCTTTTAAAATTGGCGGGCGCGTTTTTTATTTGATCGGACTGCGCGTTGAGGCTTGCCGCGCCGATGGCGACCGCGCCGCTTACAAATAAGATTACAAGAAATTTTTTCACGATCAAAAAAGTCAGAACCGCCTGCGTAAGCGGGCGTTGGAATCGTTGGATTAAGACAAGAAAAATTTACGTTTAGCCGCCCGCTTACACAGGCGGTTCTGACAGGTTCAGCTCGCTGAAATCGCGCCGGTTTTATTTTCGCTCAAACGATGCGCGTAAAGCGGAAATTGCGCCGCGAGTTCGGCGACCGATTTTTTGACGCTTTCCTTTACTTCTTCCGATTCGGGTTCTTGAATGATTGAAGCGATCAGCCGCGCGATTTCACGCATTTCCGCTTCCTTCATTCCGCGCGTCGTCAACGCGGGCGTTCCGAGCCGTATGCCGGAGGCAACGAACGGAGAATTTTGATCGAACGGAATCGTGTTTTTGTTGACCGTGATGTGAACCGCATCGAGAGCTTTTTCAGCGACTTTTCCGGTAATTCCTTTACCGTTGTTGAATACGTCAACGAGCATCAAATGATTGTCCGTGCCGCCGGAGACGAGCCGCAAACCCTGTTCCTTTAATTCGTCGGCTAACGCCTGCGCGTTCGTCAAAATTTGCTGCTGATAAGATTTGAAATCATCGCGCAGAGCCTCGCCGAACGCGACGGCTTTCGCGGCGATAATATGCACGAGCGGTCCGCCCTGCACGCCCGGAAACACGGCTTTGTCAATCGCTTTGGCGGATTCTTCGCGGCACAAAATCAGACCGCCGCGCGGACCGCGCAGAGTTTTATGCGTCGTCGTCGTGACGAATTCGCAATGCGGAACCGGCGACGGATGAAGTCCGGCGGCGACGAGTCCGGCGATGTGCGCGATGTCGGCAAAAACCATCGCGCCGATTGATATGGCGATCTCCGCGATTTTTTGGAAATCTATAATGCGCGGATAAGCCGACGCGCCGCAGACGATCATTTTGGGCTTCGTTTCTTCCGCCTTTTTCGCAAGCGCGTCGTAATCAATCCGTTCGGTTTCTTCGGAAACGCCGTAATCGGCGACTTCAAAATTGATACCCGAAAAATTCATCGGATGCCCGTGCGTCAAATGCCCGCCGTGCGATAAATTCATTCCCAAAATTTTATCGCCGTGATTTAATGCCGCCAGATAAACCGACATATTCGCCTGCGCGCCCGAATGCGGCTGGACGTTGGCGTGTTCCGCCCCGAAAATTTCCTTCGCGCGGTCAATCGCCAACTGCTCGACGACATCAGCAAATTTGCAGCCGCCGTAATATCTTTTGCCCGGATAACCTTCGGCGTATTTGTTCGTAAAAACCGAACCCATCGCCTGCAAAACCGCTTCGGACACAAAATTTTCCGACGCGATCAATTCCAAACCGTCCGCCTGTCGCCTCGTTTCGTTGTTGATTGCTTCCGCGATTGTCGAATCAACTTCCGCTAAATTTGCTGTAAAAAAATTGTTCATTATTTTATTTGCTCTTGATATAAACCAATTTCCAACGGGTTCTCTATATATAAATCGAAAAATTCCGCAACTGATTCCGAGACTTTTGTATATTCGCCACTTCCATAATCAGTATAAACTGATGAAATATTTTCATCCTCGTATTTGTAGCCGTAAAGATGAGAGAAGACTAAAAAATCTCCAAATAAAGTAAAGTTCGTTTTGAAATTTAAATTTTCATTAACCAACTGCTCCAAAGTCCAAAACGAAAACAAATTAGAATCCATCCTGCAATCAGCCAGACCTCCGAAAGTCGCATAAACTTGAAAAACATCTTTGGAGATCAACTTACTGATTTTATTAAAACTATTTTGAATTTGCTCTTCAGAATAAGGTTCGATAATTTCAAGATTTTCACCTTTCCACTTTTCTATCACCTTTTGAAAGATTTCTCTATTCATCTTTAGAAATTTTTGTTTTATCAAGCAGCCAATTTTCGATCTCGTCAACTTTCCAAACGTCTGATTCGACGGCTAAAACCAATTCGATTATTTCATTGATTTCATATTCGAGAAAATAATCGTTGAGTTCGAGAAACGCTTCGGTCAAATGCGTCGCCGTTCGTTTATTTCCGCCGCGCCAGGGATGATTTTTTATCAATCCGAAACAGAGCGTCGCCGCCTGTCTGATTAAGTCCGCATTTTCATAAATTGCCGCTTGTTTCGGACGAGCTAAGGCAGATTCGATTAAATTTCGATGGTCAACTCCGTAACGAATTTCGCTCCAATCTTTCATCAAATCCAAATGAAGCCAAAGCGCGTCATCAAACTCAAGATAAACGGTATTTTCAGTCGCCAAGCCGTTTTAGTTCCTCGTAAAGTTTGTGATTCTTTTTCAGAAGTCGTTTTGAAATTTCCCGTAACTTTTTGGAAGGCGGCTTAACGAATGACGCTTGAATTCCGCCGTTTTTGATTGTCAAACTAACGAGCGTTCCTTCAGCGAAGCCTTCTTTATGACAAACTTCGGCGGGAACTTCTAAAATCCAAGTGTCTTTTTCCAAAGAAACTGTTTTCAATTCGTTTTGCTTCTCTAAAGTTTCGATCATTGCTCACCTCGCGTTTCGTCAACATTATAACCGTAAACGCGCCGCACCGTGAAATTACAAAGTGCGCGGCTTCTGTTGATAAAGCGATCTGCGCTTTGCGGGCAGTTTTAACGAAGAAATTATTTTTTCGAATCGGCGTAAAGTTTTTCGATTATATCGCGGTATTTTTCGTCAACGACGCGGCGTTTGATCTTGAGCGTCGGCGTGAGTTCGCCGGTTTCGACGGTGAATTCGTTTTCGAGCAGGGCGAATTTTTTTACTTTTTCGTAATTGGAAAGGCTCGCCGTATGTTCGGCGATTTGTCTGGTCAGCAAGTCAATTATTTTCGGGTGCAAGCAAACTTCGGCGAGCGAATTTACATCGAGATTTTTGTATTTGGCGTAGCTTTCCAGTTGTTCAAAATTCGGCACGACGAGCGCGGCGGGGAATTTTCGTTCGTTGCCGACCAGAACAATTTGAGAAATGAACCGCGAGCCTTTGATCATTTGCTCAATCGGCGACGGCGCGATGTATTTGCCGCCGGAAGTTTTAAAAAGCTCTTTTTTGCGGTCGGTGATTTTTAAAAATCCGTCCGCATCCAAAGTTCCGATGTCGCCGGTTTTGAACCAGCCGTCGTCGGTGAACGCTTCTTTGGTCGCTTCGGGTTTGTTAAAATAGCCGAGCATTACGCTCGGACCGGAAACTTCGATTTCGCCGTCTTCGGCGATGCGGACGGCGACGTTGCGAATCGGTTTGCCGACCGTTCCGAGCCGCGAATTCATCTGCGTATTCGTCGAAATGACGGGCGACGTTTCCGTCAAACCGTAACCCTGCACGATGAAAATTCCCGCGCCGGTGAAAATCAGATAAATCTCGTCGGACAAAGCCGCGCCGCCCGAAATGCAAAAGCTCAGATTGCCGCCGAAAAATTCGCGCAGTTTTTTGAAAACGATACGGTCGGCGATGCTGTGCTTAGTCGCCAAGAGACGCGGAATCGGTTTTTGATGTTCGTTCAAAATGGCGTATTCTTTGGCGATGTCAATCGCCCAATCGAAAATTTTCTCTTTTAACGGACTTGCCTGCGCCGCGCGCGCCTTCGCTTTCTCGTAAACTTTTTCAAAAATGCGCGGCACGCCGACGAACATCGTCGGTTTGACTTCCGCCAAATTGTCGGCGGTCTTTTCGATTGATTCGGCGTAGAAAACCGCCATTCCGTTCAGGATATAAAGATACATTCCCGTCCGCTCGAAAACGTGCGAAAACGGCAAAACCGAAAGTGGTCGGTCCTTCGACGAAAACGTGTGTTCCGCGCCCGCGTCCAAAACGTTTGAAACGAGATTTTGATGCGAAAGCATTACGCCCTTCGGCTCGCCCGTCGTGCCGGACGTGTAAATCAAAGTCGCAATGTCGGTCGGCTTGGCGGCGTTCATTAATTCCGCGATTAAATGCGGCGATTCGGTTTTTAATTTCGCGCCCGCTTTTTCCAACTCTTCGAGCGAAATCGCGTTTTCCGTTTCGACATTTGCCGCCTCGAAAAAAACGATTTTTTCGAGCGTCGGACATACATTGAGATTCGTTTCGAGCCGCGCGAAACATTCGGCGTTTTGCAGAAAAAGAATTTTCGCGCCCGAATCTTTGATGATGTATTCGACCTGGTTCGGCGCGAGTGTCGTATAAACGGGAGCATCAATAATTCCGGCAAATTGACAGCCCGCGTCGGTCAAAGTCCACTCGGGCGAATTGGCGGCGAGCAAAGCGATGCGGTCGCCTTTTCGCAAGCCGAGCGCATAAAGCCCGAGCGCGATATTCTCGACGCGTTCGATCATTTCGTCCGAAGAAATAGGCTGCCATTCGCCGTCCTTTTTGTAATTCAAAGCGTCCGGACGGTTATGTTTACTCGCCGCCTGCAAAAACAATTCGGCAAGCGTCTTCGGCTCGTCCGCCCGCAGCGGAAGACGTTTGTTGATTTTTGTTTTATTGTCTGCCGTGCTTTGCATAAATTTTAGTGAAAAACTAAAAACTAAAAGTGAAAAACTAAAAACGATTTTGATTAAGACATTCGCTTAAAAATTTATATTCCGAAATTTTTCACTTTTAGTTTTTAGTTTTTTACTTTTAGCTTTTCACTGTTTAAGAATTCCGCCGAAGAATACTTTCAAAACTTCCGTTGCCAAAGGTTTGAGCGGATACGATTGTTTCGACAAAATCCAATTCGTGACCATTTCGTCGAGCGCGCCGTAAAAGATTTTCGCGGCGATGATCGCCTTCAAGTCTTTGCGGAACGCGCCCGCTTTTTGTCCGGCTTCGATAGTTTGCCGGATGATGTCGAGATACTCGGCAAAACCGCCGCCGGAAAATTCTTCCATAAATTTAATCGAGCCGCGCAGCTCGACCTGAAAAACGATTGCCAGATCTCTATCCGCGCCGAGCTTTTCCAAATGAAGTTCGGCGATGCGGCGCAGGCGTTTTTCGACTGATTCGATGGCAGCGATTTCGCGTTTGCCTTCGGCAATAAATTCTTCCATCGCGCGGTCGAAAATCGAATGCAGAATTTCGTCCTTGCTCTTGAAATATAGATAAACCGTGCCGTCGGCGATGCCCGCCGCGCCCGCGATGTCGGCGACTTTTGAATTGAAATAACCGCGCCGCGCGAAAACTTTAATCGCCGCGCGAAGTATCGCTTCGCGCTTGTCGGCGACGACCGCCGCGCCGTTCGATTTTGGATTTTGGATTTTAGATTTTGGATTTTGCGCCATCCGCGCCGAAGTTTTCATTTTTAGATAATCCTTTGGCAAACAAAATTGAAAATTCCGCTTGAGCCGTTTAATGAATGAATCGTCATTCATTTGTTAGATTAAACGTAAATCGAAAATTTGGCAACGAAAATTTCTCGATTGTTCATTTAAATTTTTTGTTTACGAAATATGAGAAGAAAAAGAAAAATGCGACTCCGGAAAAATCCGAAATCGCAAATCTAAAATCCAAAATCAAACTGGCGGAGAGGACAGGAGTCGAACCTGCATGCCCTCACGGGCGACGGTTTTCAAGACCGCTGCACTACCATTATGCGACCTCTCCGCGAATTGAAAATATAACGCAAAGCGTGGCAATAAACAAATCGTTGGGCAGCGGGCAGTGAGCGGTAAGCCGTGAGCAGCAAGATAGAAAGTTCTGCTTTAACTGCCCGCGGTTTATTATTTACCATTCACTTTGCATCATAAAGTTCTTGACAAACGCAACGACTTGATATAAATTTTCAAATTGATATGGCAAAAGTGCAAGCGATTAGAAAAAGAACGAGCGACGAAAACGAACCGGTCAGTATCGGCGACCGCGCAATTGATAATTTGCAGTTTATCCGCGAAACGATGGAGCGGTCGGCTGTTTTCACGAGCGTTCCGGGTTACGGCGGCGCATTGATGGGCGCGACGGCTATCGGCGCGGCGTATATCGCCAACAACCAGCCGCTCGTCAGAGATTGGCTGACGGTTTGGCTGGTCGAAGCGGTTCTGGCTTTTTCAATCGGGCTGTTTGCGCTCTGGCAAAAGGCGAAAAATTCAAACGTCTCGCTCGCTTCGGTTCCGGCGAGAAAGTTCGCGTCTGCGTTCGCGCCGCCGATTGTCGCGGGCATTATCCTGACCGCGCTGTTTTATTACCGCGGATTTTTCCCGTTTCTGCCGTGCGTATGGCTTTCGCTTTACGGCACGGCAGTCGTTTGCGGCGGCGCGTTTTCGGTCAGAATCGTGCCGATTGTCGGCTGGATTTTTATCGCGCTCGGCGCGGTCGCCGCATTCGCGCCAACAAATTGGGGAAACGTTTTGATGGGACTCGGGTTCGGCGTGCTGCACATCGTTTTCGGGTTGATTGTCGCACGGAGGTATGGCGGATAATGTCGAAAAACGCACTGGCGAAAAAGGATTCGCCGCAAAATAAAAAGGCGAATCTGCGAATCGAACGCGCGGCTGAATCAGTCTCGAACGAACTCGAAAAAGTCATTCACGAACGGCTTCGCCTCGGAATTATCAGCGCGCTCGCGGCGAATGACAAAATGTCGTTCGGCGATTTGAAAACGCTTCTGAACACGACCGACGGCAACGTCAGCGTTCACGCCCGAAAGCTGGAAGACGCGGGCTACGTCGAATGTCTGAAATCGTTTAACGGGCGCGTTCCCTTGACCGAATATCGAATCACGAGCGCGGGCAGAGCGGCTTTGACGAAGTATTTAAATCATATGGAAGCGTTGATCAACGCGATGAAGGGAAAATAATTGTCGGCGAAAAATTTATGAAGAATTTCGATGTCGTTATTATCGGTGCCGGACTCGCCGGTTTGCAATGCGCCAAGCTGCTCGCGCCGCGCGGCGCGAAAATTTTGCTCGTTGACCGGAAAACGGATTTGGCGAAAGGCATCCACACGACCGGCATTTTCGTCAGAAAAACGTTTGAAGATTTCGAGTTTCCGATTGGCACTCTGGGCAAACCGATCAGAGCCGTCACGCTTTATTCGCCGTCGCTGAAACGCTTTAATCTGCAAAGCGAAAAAGACGAATTTCGCGTCGGAAAAATGAATCGGATTTACGACGAGTTTTTAGAAGGCGCGGTAACGAACGGCGTAAAATTCGCGCGGGCGACCGCTTACAAAGGCGCGGAAAAAGGCGCGGGCGAAACCGTCGTTCACCTCGAAAAAAGAGGCGAATCTTATTCGGTCAAAACGAAAGTTTTAATCGGCGCGGACGGCGCGAATTCGCGCGTGGCGAAGGATTTGAGATTAGATGAAAACAAAGAATGGATCGTCGGTTACGAAGAAGTTTTCCCGTCCGGCGATGCCGGTGCCGAGCCGCGTTTGCATTGTTTTTTAGACGCGAAGCTCGCGCCCGGATATTTAGCCTGGGTTGCCGACGACGGTGAGGAAATCCACATCGGAGTCGGTGGCTATGCCGCTGGTTTTAATCCGCGCGAGGCGTTAAAAATTTTCAAGGGAAAGATTTTTGGGAAGATAGTTGATTTGAAAACGGATTTGAAAACGGCGAAACCTTTAGAAACACGCGGCGGGCGCATTCCGGTCGGCGGAGTTTTGAGAAAAATCGCCAACGAAAACGGATTGCTGATCGGCGACGCGGCGGGCGCGGTCTCGCCTCTGACGGCGGGCGGGCTTGACCCGTGTCTGCGGCTTTCAAAACTCGCGGCGGAAATTGTTTGGGAAAGACTGCAAACCGGCGACGCGAAAATATTATTAAATTATTCGGGCGATTTGTTTCGCGCGCGTTTTGTTTCGAGACTTTGGATGAGAAAAATTATCAAAACTTTTGCCAATCAAAATCTTTTGGAATTCGGTTTCGCGCTTTTGCGCGGACGAATCGGCGGCAAATTTGCGAAGCACGTTTTTTTCGGGCGCGGCTCGTTTCCCGATATCGAGATTAAACGGAGCGCGGACGGCTCGTCCGCAAAGATTGCGCGGGCAATCTAAAAACTTTAGATTGCGCTCAAGATTGATTTTTACTTGAACTATTATTCACGGCGGCTCGGTTACGCAAACAATAATTAATTTTGCGTAAACCCGACAGATATATATGAACGACAGAACGAAAACCGGTTTGGAAATTTTAGAAGCGGCACTGCTGCTCGGCGTTTTGGGCAACGTGCTTTTGCGCGAAACGCCGTGGGGCTTAAATGTTTTTTTATGGATCGGCGCGCTCGTCGCGGCTTTGGTAATGCTGAAGCTGCGCCGCCGCCGCGATTCGTTTGACCGCCGGACAATCGCTCTGCACGCCGCGCTCGTGTTCTTCGCGGCGATGTTCGTCTGGCGCGATTCGATGGAACTAAAGCTGGCGAACGCGCTGGCGATTTTAACTATTTTATCGCTTCTGACTTTGCCCGCCCTGCAAATCAACGCGCGAATCGCGGGCGTTTTTCATTACGGCGTTTCGGCTGTTTGGTCGGGTTTGAACGCCGCGTTCGCGCCGTTTTTTCTGATCTTTGAAGACATCAAATGGAAGACGATTCCGCAGACCGGCTGGACGAAAAATTTAACCGCTGTGCTGCGCGGGCTGGCGATTGCCGCGCCGATTTTGATTGTTTTCGGCGCATTGTTCGTCGCGGCGGACGCGGTTTTTCAAGGCATCGTCGAGCAAACTTTGCAAATCAGACCGGACGTTTTGTTTTCGCACGTTCTGCTCACCGGATTTTTCGCGTGGACGGTCGCCGGATATTTGCGCGGCTCGCTGTTTGAACCGCGTCCGACCGGCGCGAATTCGCAAATAATGCCGCCGGCTTTGAGCGTTACCGAAACCGCGACCGAATCTGAAACTAAAGAAATTAAAAGCGACGCGCAACCGCCGAAGGCGGCGAAAGGCTGGAGTTGGCGCGACTTCGACAATAGGATTTTGCCGCCGTCTTTGACGCTCGGCGCGATTGAGATTTCGATTGTTCTCGGTTTGATAAACCTTCTGTTTCTCGGTTTCGTCATCGTGCAGATTCCGTATCTTTTCGGCGGAATGGATTTGGTGCAAAACACGCCCGATTTTAAACTCGCCGAATACGCCCGCCGCGGCTTCGGCGAACTCGTCTGCGTCGCCGCGCTCGTGCTGCCGATTCTGCTCGGCTCGCACTGGCTTCTGCGGAGGGATTCGCCAGTCAACGAAAAAATCTATCGCGTTCTCGCCGGAATGCAAATCGTTTTATTGTTCGTAATTATGATTTCCGCGACGCAGCGGCTGCTGCTTTTAACCGGAAATCTCGGTTATGGTTTAACGACCGTGCGCTTTTATCCGATGATTTTTATGAGCTGGCTCGCGCTCGTCTTCATCTGGTTCGCGCTGACGGTTTTGCGCGGCGCGCGCGCGCAATTCGCATGGGGCGCGTTGTGGGCGGCGTTTTTCGTCGTCGGCACGTTGCACGTTTTGAACCCGGACGATTTTATCGTTCGCACAAACGTCCGCCTAATGAACGAAGGTCGCGCTTTCGATTCGAATTACGTTTCCGATTTAAGCGACGATGCCGTTCCCGCACTGCTTGAAAATCTGCCTTCGATGGAATTCGGCGAACAATGCGTTGTAAAACACAAAATTCTGAGGCGTTTTAAAGAAGCGCAAACGGAGAATGACTTCCGAACGTGGAATTGGTCGCGCTCGACAGCGCGTTCCGCCGTGCAGAATCAAATCGAAAATTTGAACACGGCAAACTGCCCGCCGCAGACGGATCGTTATCACGACGATTTTTAATTGAAAATTTTCCGAAGTGTGAAAATTCTACGCTTTCAGATGATCAGCAGTTTGAATTTAATTTCGATTAGTCTGCATCAAACTCTCTATTTATAATTTTTACGATGTGTTAAGATAACTTAGGATTTCTCTAGATATTTCACAAACTACACGCGAAGGAGAATTTAATTTATGGCACTGACCGTCAAATATTTGAACGATAAACTTTTGGAATTAATCAACGTTCTTGATCCGCAGCCGACAGGTGATAAAGGCTATGATTTATACGGCAAAAAAGCAAATTGACCGGAGTTCCGGCTTCGGAAAAAGCGGCGCAGGATCATTCCGTCCGACTAAAACTTTATAATCTCAAGGCTAATTTTGAAAGGCTCGGCGTGAATAAACAGCTGCCGCCCGCGTTGCTGGCGGGCAAAGGCAGCCGGGAAAGCGGATTCGGAACGACCACTGTTCACAAAGGCATCTATACCGGTTGGGGCGATTACGGGATAAGAAAAAAGAAGGGAGAGAAAGTTGCTACTTATCACGGCTTCGGCATTCTACAGATTGATCGAGTCGAGTGCGGAATACCGGAGGTCGCCAGGGAATTGACCAACTCTTTGGGCAAGAAAAAACTCGATCCGTTCGACTATAAATGGCTCGAGATCGGAGCGAACATTTTTTTGACGAAGTTAAAGGGTGCCGGCATCACTAATTTTATCGGTGCCACGCCCGTCGAATTCGCCACCGCTTTAAGTCGTTACAACGGCGGCGGCAGGACCTATCCGAACAGCGACATCGGCACGACGGGCAGCGATTACGGCAATGATACCTTAGTCAGGGCGCGCTGGTTTGCTCAGAATTGGGAGAATATTTAGATGAAAACAAAAATTTTTATCATTGCGCTGTCATTTGTTTTCTGGCAGATAATTCTCTTGGCATCAACGGCTTTCAGTCAGGAAAAAGACGTTTCCGACTGCACGAAAAATCTAGTAACGGGCGGTTTGCCGACGGCGGTCAGCATTCCTCAAAACTTGTGCGTTGACGAAAAGAAAGCAGCGGACGCGAAGGAAAAAGTAAAAATCGGCGACGGCAGAAAAAATCGCCCGAATCAAACCGTCAATCGAACGAATCTGGTTTACGGCGGAATGCAGTCGGATTTGATCTTCGATAAACTGCCGAAAGAAATTCAGCAAATCATCAAACTGACTTTTCCCGACATCGCTTCGGATGCCGAACAACTTTTCTTATTAACGATCACGGCGGAGAAATTTCCCGAAACGGGAAAAACTTCAGCGTTGGTGAAAAATTATCAATTTTCCCTGCAAGCGCAAAAAAATAAAAATCCGCCGAAAATGCCGACCTGGACTTTTATCAGACAAGGCGGAAAACTGCGGCTCGAAAATCTCGAAATTTTGAATTGGGATGCCGCCGCGCAAACTTATCAATGATTCATTTGCTTTTCTGACGATTCATTTTTGCAATCATTCTAAACTTTCCGAAAATGACAACTGATTGTTCAAAAGGACGCGATTTTATCCGCGAATATCTGATTTATCTGCAAGTCGAAAAAGGTTTGGCGAAAAACTCGGTCGAAAGCTACGAGCGCGATTTGGCAAAGCTGAAAAACTGGGCGGCGAAAAACGATTTCGATTTATTAAAGCTCAACCGAAAAGATTTGCGGGAATGGCTGATTGATCTGGCGGGCGAAAATCTTTCGGAGAATTCCAAACGGCGAATAGTGAGCGCGCTGCGCGGATTTTACAAATTTTTGCAAATTGACGGACACCTCGAAAAAAGTCCGGCGGAAGATTTAGCCGCACCGCAGAAGGGCTTTTATCTGCCGAATTTTTTGAATCAAACCGACACCGAAAATCTGCTGGCGATGCCCGATGTCGAAACGGAAACGGGCTTGCGCGACAAAGCGATTTTGGAGTTAATGTATGCCTGCGGTTTGCGCGTCTCCGAAGCGGTTGATTTGCGAATCAGCGACATAGACGTTGATGCCGGAATTCTGACCTGCAAGGGAAAAGGCGGCAAAACGCGCCGCGTGCCAATCGGCAAAGCCGCCGTGCAGTCGCTCAATAATTATCTGAATACGAGGCGCGCGAAGGAAAATGTCGAAACGAAAAATCTTTTCGTCAGCAGTTTGGGCAGACCGATTAACAGACAAATTATCTTTAAATTTATCAAGATTTACGCCGCAAAAGCCGGGCTTGAAAACGTCTCGCCGCACACGCTTCGCCATTCGTTTGCGACGCATCTGATTCAGAATCGCGCCGATATTCGTTCGGTTCAGCAAATGCTCGGACACGCCGATATTTCGACGACGCAAATCTACACGCACATCACCGATTCGCATCTGCGAAAAACCTACGAAAAGTTTCATCCGCGCGCCCGCCGAAAGCCCGAAGCGGCTGAAAATCAGGCTGACGACTAAAATTTCCGCACTCAAACTTGCAACTTGTGGAAAACTTGGCTATCATAGCAATTTTGCTGATTGGCTCGAAAAGCCGACCTAGCACTTGATAATTTAACGAGCATGGGTGGTCGAGCGGTCAAAGGCAACGGGCTGTAAACCCGTCGGATTAATTTCCTACGTAGGTTCAAATCCTACCCCATGCACCAATTTGATTTTGGAATTTAGATTTTGGATTTTGGATTCGTTTGATTGTTTTGCTTAATTTGTTGATCGAAAAGCAGTCGAATGCTGAGACGATTTTCAATCCGAAATCGCCAATCTAAGATTCAAAATCGGATTGCGGGAGTAGCTCAATGGTAGAGCGTCAGCCTTCCAAGCTGAATGTTGCGAGTT
>CAXSGY010000024.1:0-78552 GCA_964237235.1 uncultured Pyrinomonadaceae bacterium | reverse complement strand
GTTCTTTGCCTTTTAATCTGCCGTCGAGGGCGAGAAATGTTTGACCGAGCGGCGCGTTGACGTAGAGCGGGTATCGTTCGAGAATCTCGGTTTTCTTGTTCGGTACGTCGTTGACAATCAAAATTCGCTCGCCCTCGCTGATGGCACCGCCGAGGACATTGACCGACCGAAACGCGCCACATTGAAAACAGCCGTCGAGGATAATTTGCTTTTTGTTTTTCGCACTTGCCACAATCACATTTACGCAATGGACGGCTTGCAAAAGCAGCCTGCTTTTTTTGAATTTCTAAAAGTTATCTTCTGCAAAATCGAAGATGAGAAAAATGTCGGCTCCTCGCTCGAATTTTTCACGACCTCTAACGAACGCTCAAATACCGATGGGCAGTTGACGGTTAAAAACCGAATTGCTGGAATTTTCGAGCGCGTCAAGAATAAATACGGGAAAATTTTCGCCGCGAATGACGAAGTAGTTCTATCGCCGCGCAGTTTGGCTTATGTCGTTTCGGAATTGCAGAAATATAGTTTGCTCAATACTCACATTGACATCAAGGGCAGAGCATACGAAGAAATTGTCGGCTCGAATTTGCGGGGCGACCGGGGCGAATTTTTCACGCCGCGCAACATTATGAAAATGACCGTCCAAATGATTGAGCCGCGTTACGACGAGCGAGTGTGCGATGCCAGTTGCGGAACCGGCGGATTTCTCGTTTTGGCAATGACTCACGTTATCGAACAACTGAAAGCCGATTTAATAAAGGATTTAGGAAAACTAGAAAAAGACTGGAGCTTTGAAGAACAAACACTCTTCCGAAATCGCATTGCGGAAATCGCCGCCGCGAATTTTTTCGGTTTTGACCTTAATCCAGATTTGGTTAAAGCGACCAAAATGAATATGGTGATGAATAATGACGGCAGCGGCAATATTCTTCAAACTAATTCGCTTCTACCACCGCACGAATGGACAGCCGAATTCAAATCAAAACTTGCCGCTTCCTTAAACATTTCGAGCAATGAAATTCGCAGTCATCGTTCAATCGGATTTTTCGACTGCATCGTTACAAATCCTCCGTTCGGAAGCAAGATTCCTATCATTGATCATCAAATTCTCGAACAATACGAGCTTGGACATAGTTGGAAGAAAACCAAGGAGGGTAATTGGTATAAAACCGATAATTTGCAGAACTCTGTTCCGCCTGAACAGCTTTTTATTGAGCGTTGTTTGCAGTTTCTTAAACCGGGCGGACGAATGGGAATTGTTTTGCCAGATTCGATTCTAGGCAATCCAAACTTGGGTTATTTGTGAACTTGGCTAATCAGTCGAACCAATATTGTCGCCAGTCTTGATTTACACCCTGACACTTTTCAGCCTTACACCGGGGTTCAGACTTCAATTTTGATTTTGCAGAAAAAGACGGAAGAAGAAATTCGTGCTGCTGAACGAGCTGCACAAATGGATTATCGAATTTTTATGGCGATGGTTGAAAAAGTCGGACACGATAAACGCGGAACGCCTATTTACAAGCGCGATGAATACGGCAATGAATTATTGCGCGACGATGACATTATCGAACTCGATGAAACGGCTGCCGGAACGCGCACGGCAACTTCGGTTACAAAAGTAAAGATTCTCGATGACCAAACGCTATAGGTTCCGGCGATCTTCCATAAATGGCGAAAAGAGGAAAACTTAGTATGGTAAATCAAGCCGCGCCGCTATATTCTCCCGCGCCATTTATCGAAGTTCCACCCGAATACGAGTTGAAATGGTCAAGTATTTCTCTGTCCGAAGTTTTAGAACGCAAAACGCGGCTTGAAGCCAGCGTTTATGATATTAGAGGAAAACAGGCGCGGGAAACTCTTGCTCGCTGCCGCTGGGAACTTGCGACTGTTACCGGCGAAAACGGACTTGCCGTTGCTTATCATCGCGGACGGTTCAAACGGGTTTTTGTCGAAAAGTCTAATCTGCCGATTTATCAGCCATCGCAGATTATGGAAATTTATCCGAAACCTAATTTATGGATTTCCAACAAAACAAACGCCAACCTCGACTCTCTACGGGTTAAGAAGAACCAAGTGCTAATGACTTGTTCCGGCACAATCGGAAAATGCACGTTTGTTAGCGAAACTTTGGACGATTGTATTTTCAGCCACGATTTATTGAGAATCGAAACTTTGAATGATACTGATTCTGGTTATCTTTATGCATTTCTCAAAAGTGAAGTTGGACAAACTTTGGTTCTATCAAAAAATTACGGCGCGGTTATCAGTCATATAGAACCGCATCATTTAACAGAAATTCCGATTCCGAATCCACAGGCACTTTACAAAATCGAGATTCATAATCTTGTCAAAGATGCCTTTATTTCACGCGACGAATCAAACCAGTTGCTTGATCGCGCAGAAAGTTTATTGCTCCGAGAGCTTAATCTATTGTCGTATGACGAATTCAAGGCGAAATTGGTCAAGGATGGATCAAACAGTCAAACTTTCTCAGCTAAATTGTCGGAATGCGTTGAACGCCTTGAGGCGAATTTTCATAAGCCAATTGTACGGTCAATCTCGGAACACATTAAACAACACGCTGCCGAAGTGACAACGTTAGGCGATCCCCGCATTTCCGCTCAAATTATTTTGCCTTCGAGATTCAAGCGCGTTTACGTTGAAGCCGGACAGGGTGTGTTATTTTTCGGCGGTAAGGAATTGTTAGAACTCGCGCCGAAAGGTGAAAAATTTCTTTCGCTTAAACATCACGATGACAGAATCAAAAAAGAATTAACGCTTGCGGAAAATATGGTGATGATCACTTCAAGCGGCACTCTCGGCAAAGTAGCAATTGTTCCGAAACACTGGAGCGGTTGGACAGCAAATCAACATATTATTCGCGTCGTGCCGAAAGATGAAAAGATTGCCGGTTACATTTATGCTTGGCTAAACACCGACTTCGGTAAAGAACTAATTACACGCTTTTCTTACGGCGCGGTCGTTAATGAAATAGACCAAAGGCACGTCGCGCAAATTGAAATTCCTTTGCTGACAAACGAGGACGTGCAGCAGGAAATCAACGATTTAGTTTTAGCTGCCAATCAAAAGCGTTATGAGTCTTATCTATTGGAGCAGAAAGCGATTCAGACGGTTAATGAAAAAGTGATTTTTGCTCAGAAGTAAGTTAAATGTTTTAGGCAGAAACGAACTTAATAGTTCATTCGTCATTGACAGCCCGCCGACGAAAACAAAAATCTCGGTTCGCGGGCGCGGCAAATATACGATTTACATCTGGGGACAATAACCTTTTGATACTGCCCTGCCCGGCGTATTTCTAAAAATGCTAATTAACGGCGAAAGATTATTTTTAGCGAAAGCCAATGCCCGCATTGAGCGCGACGAGTGGAACGCGGCGCAAGGTAAAATCCGCGCCGAGCGAGTCCGACGAACGGATGCGGCAATCATTATCATCGGCGTTTTGTGCGCTCTGTTCGCCGTCGCCGCGCAGTTTTGAGATTTGAGAAGCCCGGGGCTTTTGTTTCATCGCGGGACAAAAATCAAAGTCGGAATCCGCATCTTGAAAAACATTTTCTCCGGCTTGATTGAAAAGATTCGTAAAACGAGAAAAGCCCTCGACTCGCAATCGAAGGCTTTCCGTTCAGCTATTTGATAACTGAATATGTGTTTACAGCAAAAGCAGTCTAGCAAACTTTGCCGGATTGTTTCAATTATAAAATGGCTGCCAAATGTATCTTTTCTCCGCAAAATAGCTACATTTTTAGATACAGTCAATTTAATACGTCTGATTTTGTAGCTGTAATCTATTGTTACTAAACATCTTAAAGGAAACATCATAAAATAATTTTATGATCCTTTCCATTATCCTCGGCGTTTTGATTCCGGTCGTTTATACTGTCCCGTTGTTATTCGGCGAAGGATACATACCTGAAAAATGGATGTTCACAACATTTTATGGACAAACGGCACCCGGCGGTCTGCTCGCGCCGATTTCTGTTCCGATTTATTTCTATATTTTTGCAAAAGAAAATCGAGTTCTGCCGCTCGTTTTAAACGCGCCTTGGTTCAGAGCTTCATCATTCGTTTTGTTTAACTGGATTTTATACGGATTGATCGCTTATCTGATTTTGGGACGCTTCAAACGATTCGGGAAACGAAGCGCGTCAGCTACGCCGCCGCCGGAGTTTGAGAAATAAATCTTAAAAGCTGTTTGAAAACTCGAAATAAATAATCTTTGTCATCGAAGATGACCAATTTGCCTCCACAAAGAATTTTGTTTGCAGAATCAACCTCTCCGTGTTAAATTGCCGTTACATTAAAAACCAAACCGTCCGGCGAAAGCCGATCATTATCAGAATTATTTCGATAGATTCTGAGGTTCAATCTGTCGAAAGCGAGATCACAACCGGAATTTATAATCTATGGCGACTTTATATCTTTTATGCGGTTTGCCCGGCGCGGGCAAAACAACCTTTGCCCGACAAATCGAGCAACTGCCGATGACCGTCCGACTTACGCCCGACGAATGGCTTTACCAATTTTTAGCCGATGTGACGGACAAAAAAGAACTGGACCGGCTGCGAATACCGGTCGAAAAGGTGCAGTGGGAAATGGCGAAGAAACTTTTAAGTTTGGAAATCAATGTCATTCTGGATTGGGGCTTCTGGTCGAGGGAACAGCGCATCTCGTATCGCCGCCAGGCGGAAGCAATGGGAGCGCAAGTCGAGACGCGTTTTTTCGATGCCGGTCGCGATCAATTACTGGAGAGATTGTCCGCGCGCAACGCCGAGTTGCCGCCCGGAACTTTTACCGTCAGCGAAACCGAGCTTGATCGTTGGCTGCCGTGGTATGAGTTGCCCTGCGCTGAAGAACTTAAGCTAAGCATTGCCCAGATGTGAGAAGCGACTTTATATTCAAATCAAAGTAAAAAGAGCAACCGGTTGCTCTTTTTGTTTTTACGCGAGTTTCTGCTCACGAGTAATTCGAGCAGCAGCGGCGGCATTCTCAATGTGGCGACGATGACAATTACCAACTCACTGATTGATAACAATTACCGCTTCAGATGACGGCGCGGGCATTTACAACGCTCAGTATGAAGACTGTTGCCACCACGATTATCACCACTAAAACTGTCGGCAGCGGTTAACTATATCGGCGGCGGTGCCGGTATTACTAACCAATACTAATTAAATCTAAAGCGCGGCAGAGTCATCGTTTAATCCGACCGTCGCAGGAACAACCGCGGGTGGACAAGTTACCGAACCGAACGGGCGCGGAATTTACCGCGCACCGGTCACGATGACCGACTCGACCGGCAATCAACGACCGGCTTATACGAATCAACCTGGCTATTACAACTTTGAAGATGTCGCGGGCGGACAAGTTTATGTTTTTACGGAACAGCATCTTCGTTATCAGCTCGACCGACGGACGCAGGTGCAGTTCATCGGCGAGGAAGAGAACGTCATCAATTTCATCGGCTCGGCGAATGGAATTTTCCTTTTCGATATTTGGAATCTGCCGACGAAACGGATTGAATGAAGTTCGTAAAACGAAGGTTGCAAAGGCGATATTTTCACGTCGCCTTTTTATATTCACTCAATATTTTGGTATTTTGTGGAAATGAAAACGCAAACGACGAATTTTCAAGGATATTCAATCAGATATACGCTAGTTTCCGATAACGGAATCTGCTGAACCCGACGAATATTTGCCGCGTTCTCGAGATTACGCAACGACCGCCCGACAGTGATTTGAGCAATTCCTGTATGGATGTAACGAGTGTGATATAAGCGGCTCTGGCGGAAGGCAGAAGCGAGTTGGAATTCATCGAATGGCTGGAAGAACAATTTATTCCAGTAAAAATCATATAAGCCGGAAAGGGCGCGAGCCGAAGATAGTTGAGAAATGGTTCGGTATAAAAAATCCCTAATTCTTGGAAATATAAAGTGATTCGGTTAATTTCGATGCCGCCGGTTAAAATCTTGTAAACTGAAGTCACCGTGCAAAAATGGCAAATTCAAATTTAGCGATGAAAGATTCGGCGAACTCGACTTCAAATGGCAAAAAACGCCGGCGTGGTTGGCATAACCTCAGCATTCTGTTGCTCTTTGGAATTTTTGCTTTTCAGCTTTGGTTCCACGCCACGCGCACGAGCGCAACGATTGACGAGTCGCCGCATATTTTTGCCGGCTATCGCTACTGGCAGTGTGGTGATTTCAGTGCAAACGTCGAACATCCGCCGCTTTTGAAATTGCTGGCGGCGTTGCCGCTCGTTTCAAAAGATTTGATTCAGCCGTCGTGGGAATGCGGCTCGAAAATTACCTCGACCGATGAGAGTTATAGTGCCGGAAATCTTTTTCTGGCGAAAAACAATCCCGACAAATTAGTTGTTCCGGCGCGTTTGGCGGCGGCATTGCTGAGTTTATTACTGGCGGCGTTAATTTTTCTGGCAGTGCGGGAAATGTTCGGACGCTGGGAAGCCGTCGTCGCGCTCGCGTTGCTGGCTTTTGAACCGAATATCATCGCGCACGGTTCGATTGTAACGACCGATATGGCGGTGGCGACGATGATGTTTGCCGCCGTCTATGCGTTTTATCGCTTCCGAAAAAATCCGACCACAATCCATTTTTTAATTGTCGGATTAGCGACGGGCGCGACTTTAGCGGCGAAACATTCGGGGATTTTGATTTTACCGATTTTGTTCGTGCTTTTCATTACCGACTTTTTTCTTTCACGACGGGCGGAAATCGAAGCGGGTGCGTCCCGACGATTTTTGCGGCGCGTTGTCGCTTTCGCCGGAATTGTTTTTGTCGCATTCGGCGTGCTTTGGGCTTTTTACGGTTTTCGCTCTGACGCTGTGCCGAACGATTCACGTCCACCTATTTTAGTTGACGAATTTTTTGTCGGCGCACCACCGGAAGTTATCAATTCGCCCGTTGTGAAAATGTTGCGATCAATTACTCGGATTCTTCCCGAATCATATGTCGCCGGATTGTTTCACGTTTTACGTTCGGGAAATAATCGTCCGATGTATTTGTTCGGCGAAATTTATCCGACCGCTCGCTGGTTTTATTTTCCCGTCGCGTTTTCGATTAAAACGAGTGTCGCGTTGCTTGTTTTGCTCGTTTTGAGTTTGCTGACGATTGCGCTCTATCGAACGCGCCGCCGTGAAATGCTGTTTTTGCTGCTGCCCGCTTTTCTCTTTTTCGGCGTCAGTTTGACCGCCGGTTTGAATATCGGCGTGCGACACATTTTGCCGGTTTATCCGTTTTTCATCGCCGTCGCCGCCGCCGGAGCTTGTTATTGCGCGAGAAGACATCGAATCGTCAAATATGTTTTGAACGCACTGCTGATTTTTCACGCAGTCGCGGCTTTTCGCACCGCGCCGAATTATCTCGCCTTCGCCAACGATTTTTGGGGCGGCACGAATAATACCTATCGCCTTTTGAGCGATTCCAACGTCGAATGGGGGCAAAACGACAAGTTCGTCCGCGAATATGTCAGGCGCGAAAACGTCGGCGATTGCCGGATTGCGACTTTCGGATACGGCGAATTAATTCGCGCATACCAGCCGTGCGAATTGATGCCGAACGATTTCGGCTGGAATTATTCCGAGCAAATCGTCGAACCCGTGCCGCCCGTCGTCGAAGGCACGATTTTTTTGAGCGTCGCGTCGCGTCCGCCGCTCGGCGGCGATGAATACGAGCCGATTCTGAAAACCGAGCCGGTCGCCCAAATCGGCGGCAGCATTTTCGTTTATCGAGGGCGTTTTGAAATTCCGCTCGTCGCCGCTTTAAGTTACGCCGGACGCGCCGAACAATTTATCGAATTAAATCGCTTTGACGAAGCCGTCGCCGACGGGCAAAAATCCGTCGAACTCGCGCCCGACGATCCGCGCCCGCGCCTCGCTCTGGCAACCGCTTTCAGCCGCTGCAATCGCTTCAATGAAGCCCGCCGCGAATTTGAAACGAGCATCAAACTCGCCGAAACAAACCCGTCAATGGTTTTTGAATGGACGAAATTTCAGGCGCAAAACGCACTGCGGCGTTTAGAAGCAACGCCGTAGGAAGAAAATTATATATATTGAACCGTCAAATACAATTAGCTGCCGCTACGCATATCAACGAACACAAGCGCAAACCACCGACAGACAGCTTGCGCCTTAACCCTCTCTTTCTGCTATCTTAACCCCTATGAAAATCCTATTCACCAATGACGTTTGCGACCAGATATTTTCTTGCCGCCGTCGTAACCGTGAACACCGCCGCGCAGTGTTTCTCGTAAACTTTGGGCGAAGGCTGATCATCGAGCCTTTCACTCTTGATATTGTTCTCGATTAGTTCTTGCACGCGCCCGACACTTTTTTTCCTTCGCGTCAAACGCAGGGCATTTTTGACGAATCTGCTTTGCAAACTTTCCATAATTAAAATTTCTTTAGTCTTCTTTGCTTATCTTCGGGACAGATTGGCGGAGAGAAAATTCGCTAATAAAGGCAGCCGCGTCAACTTTTCCTTTTTCGCTCAAATATGAATTAAAAAGCCAAAAAAGTTGATTGAAACCTTCCTTGATATGGTTTTCCGTGATTTCCTGTAAGTTTTCCCTGACCTGCAAAAATCGCAGCCAGTTGGATTGAATTATCCAGGCATTGACAGCCAGCGCACGCGCTCCGTCATCTGAGATGAAAAGCAGTTTGTGCCGCCGCATATCTTCAAGGATGAGTTCGACGTTCTTTTGCCCGCGCAGGGTTAACTTGCGAAGCCGTATCATCGCGTCTTCGTCCTTCGAGCGGTCGAAGCGATCACGGAATAAAAAACGGTATTCCCACAAATATTCAAAAGCCCGTTCCGCGTAGCGCATAAAATCCATCAGGTCGAAGTTTTCGTCCGGCAGCCGTGACAGATTTTCATCTACTTCCCGTTCAAGCTGTCGGCTCAATTCGAAAACGATTTCGCGCTTTGTTCTGAAGTGATACCAGAGATTGCCTTCACTGATTCCGAGAGCTTCGGCGATGTTTGCCGTCGTCACGACCGCCTCGCCTTTCTCATTAAACAGTTTCAGCACAGAGTCCAGGATTTTCTCTTTGGTCGAGGCGGCACCTTTTGATTTTTTCTCTTCTGCTTTCATAACGCGCTTGACTTTTCAATCTCGGGTAATTACCCTAACAATAATTCTAGGGTAATTACCCTAATTTTGCAAGTATGGAATATTTCGACGTTTTGATTGTCGGCGCGGGGCTTTCAGGCATCGGTGCCGGAGCGCATCTGAAGATGGAATGCCCGAATAAGAGTTTTGCGATTTTGGAAGGTCGCGCGGCATCCGGCGGCACCTGGGATTTATTTCGCTATCCAGGCATCCGCTCGGATTCGGATATGTTCACGCTCGGCTACCGGTTTCGCCCTTGGAAAGACCCGAAAGCGATTGCCGACGGTTCTTCAATTCTCAAATATATACGCGAGACGGCGGAAGAATTCGGACTCGACAAAAAAATTCGATACAGCCAGCGCGTTAAAAAAGCCTCGTGGTTTTCAAACGAAGCACGCTGGATGGTAGAAGCGGAAACGCAGGAATCAGTGATTCGATATTCGTGCAATTTTCTCTATCTCTGCACCGGTTATTACGCTTACGAAAACGGTTATACGCCCGAATGGTCGGGAATGAAGCACTTTCAAGGTCGCATCGTTCACCCGCAGAAATGGACGGAAGATATTGATTACACGAAAAGGCGCGTCGTCGTTATCGGCAGCGGCGCGACCGCCGTGACGCTCATTCCTGCAATGGCAGAAAAAGCGGCGCACGTCACGATGCTACAGCGTTCTCCGACCTACGTCGTTTCGCGTCCCGCCGAAGATAAAATAGCGAACCGGCTGCGCGCCCGGCTACCTGCACGCGCGGCATACGCGATTGCGCGTTGGAAAAACGTGCTGCTCGGAATGTTTTTTTATAATTTGGCGCGTAAACGTCCCGTGCTGATGAAGCGGCTGATTGCCAAAGGCATCAAAAAAGAACTCGGCGAAGAATCGCTCGAACATTTTACGCCGAATTACAATCCGTGGGATCAAAGGCTTTGTATAGTACCGGATTCCGACCTCTTTCGAGTTATCCGTGAAGGCAAAGCCTCTATCGTGACCGACCATATCGAAACTTTCACGGAAACGGGATTGCGACTCAAATCCGGCGATCATCTCGAAGCGGATATTATAGTTACCGCAACCGGATTAGTGCTGAAACTGTTGGACGGCTTGGAATTAATCGTTGATAGCAAAGTTGTCGAGATGTCGAAAACGCTCGCCTACAAGGGAATGATGTATAGCGACGTTCCGAACGCTGTGTCGGCGTTCGGCTATACCAACGCTTCGTGGACTCTGAAAGGCGATCTGACCGCCGAATACGTTTGCCGACTGCTCAATTATATGGAGAAAAACAATTTTCAAATCGCCGTCCCGCGCGTCAGGGACTCGTCCATTGAATCCGAACCCGTGCTGAATTTTAACTCCGGTTATGTGCAGAGGGGATTAGACAGTTTGCCGCGTCAAGGCTCGAAAACGCCTTGGAGACTGCACCAGAACTACATCAGAGACTTGTCGCTGCTGCGCTACGGGCGCATTGATGACGGGACCTTAGAATTTTTAAGACGGCACCCCGGATGTTCTCCGTTATCGAACGCCGAATGCGATAAGATTAAAATAATTACAAATTTATGAGTTTAACCAAAGAAAGTGTTGTTGTGATTACGGGCGCGGCTTCCGGAATCGGTCGGGCTTTGGCTGTTCGTCTGGCGCAGGAACCGATTGCGGGAATTGCCATTTCAGATGTCAACGCGGAAGCATTAGCGGAAACGTTAGAGTTAATTAATCATTCAAATTTGAAAGTGACGACGCACCGCGTCAATGTCGCCGACGAGAGTGAGATGCGCGGTTTTGTCGAAGGTGTCGTTAAAAGTCAAGGGCGAGTGACGCACATTATCAACAACGCCGGTGTTGCGCTCGGCGGCGAGGTTAATGATGTATCGCTCGACGATATGCGCTGGCTGATAAACATCAATTTCTGGGGTGTCGTTTACGGCACGAAGTTTTTTCTGCCTTTTCTGGAAAAAGAAAAATCGGCGCACATCGTTAATTTCTCGAGTATTTTCGGTTTAATCGCCCCGCCCGGACAGGCGGCTTATTGCGCCAGTAAATTCGCCGTGCGCGGCTTTACCGAAGCTCTTCGTCACGAACTCGAAGGTTCGCACATCGCGGTTTCAGTCGTTCATCCGGGCGGCGTAAAAACTAATATCGCCAACAATGCCAGAATCGGCGAAGGCGTTGTGCTGACTGAAAAAGAGATTGCAGAAAAAAAGGCAAGAGCCAATAAAAATCTGAGCCGTACCACGCCCGAAAAAGCCGCCGAAACTATCGTAAACGGAATTAAAACGCGGAAATCGCGCATCCTGATCGGAGCGGATGCCCATTTATTAAGCCGCATCGGACGATTTTTCCCGCGTCGTTATTTTTCTATTATTAATTTTATCAGCGGCGGCAGGCTCAAGCACAATTAAATCATTTTCGATGCGTTTATGGCGGCTCGAAGTTCTCTGACCGGACGGTCCGCAGAACATAAAGCCTAAGCTGTAGTGACGGCGAATTTATTAGAGATAAGATTTAATTTCATCTCTACTTAAAAAAACCATTAAACTCGTGTGATAATAAGCTGGAGAATTTCTGTTTGTAAACTGTTGAAGCTACTTCGTTTACAAACCATCTAAATAGTTATCACCAGTTGGTTGCGTCCGATAATGATTCTACCTATTTCCTCCCGTAATTTACAGCAATTAACCAAAAATCCGCGCGCTTTCTTTTGACCGTTAAACTGGGGATTAGAAGGGTTTGAGAATTAATCTTTTTATAACTTCACAGGCGGCAAACCTCATAATTCCGGCATTAATTACCGAAGCAGTGATAGGGAAGTAACAGTAGTTTTATGTTAGAATTTACCGAATATGATTACTGCCTATGAGCGTTCTGACCTGATCCACGTCATGAAAATGAATAAACTGGTATTAGGTGATTCAGACACGGCGTATCTTGAGTTTGACGGTCGGATCAATGGGAAAAATTACCGGATAACAATTTTGCTTGTTGAAAATTTACCGCAGGTTTTTATCAAGCAGGACGGGAAAATGGTTATGAACGAGACGGTGAAAAGCATTGACGACTTGAAGATATTTCTCGAAGAGCGGCTTTATAAATATTTAGAAGCGTAATGTCCGGCGCAGCTGCTTGAGTTAATTCTTCTTTTATTATTTTCTCCAATCATTCGTTTACATACGATTCATTCGCTATTTGAATGAATTTAAAGATTTAGTGGATATGCATAGTTTTGACATTGAAGAAGAATTTCGTACTCGCCGGCAAGAAATAAGAATAAGCCGTGCCTGACATTTTATCCATTTATTTAACCTGATAAGATTTATTACGTGTTGTATGTTATCAGACGCAATTTTGATAATGATTTGATTACAAACTGTCTTGCTCTCAAACTACTCTCGACTTATTACAAAACTCCTGGTACCAACCCAAAATATAGCGGTAATGAAGCGGGGGCAAAACATATTTTTTAGATTTGCTTCACACTATCCCACCGGCTGAACCAGGCGTAAACGAACAGGTTTCAATCAATAAATAATCCACAGGCAAATATTTCCTTACAAATCTTTTGTTCGTCTTCCGTCTGTTATTTTAGCGAATACAATCTCTTTTTCGGCTTGCTCCGTTTATTGTTTTCGGAAGAGCCGGGAATGGTTTCAGATTGCCCGAACTTCTATTTTATGAAATTAATAAACGAAAATCTATTTTTACTTTTAGCCATAGTTCTTTTGGCAATTAATGCCGATTCTCAACAAACTGCCGACGGAACGATTCGCGGCAGAGTGATTGACGCGCAAAGATCACTCGTCGCCGGTGCCGGCGTGACGACAATTGGGTCGCGCGGCATCGAAAGAACCGTTCAAACAAATGAAAAGAAGGCTTTTAAGGCGCGATCCGAAAAAATCCGCGCCGAAATGGAAAGGAAAATTCCTTCGGCGGATAAATTGTCCGAAAAGGTTTAAATAAGTAGTGGATAACGGATAATGGAAGAAGATTCACCATTTCACTATTTACAGATTTTCTAAGTCTAATCTAATCCTGTTCGCCTACTTAGTTTGATTACGATTCCAACATCAGTAAACACAAAAATGCCCGCGAAAAACGCGAAAGAATAAACAAACACCGCTTCAAGAAGCCGCTCGAAACCCGGATTTCGTCGCCGAAGGCGATTGACAACATAGCGTAGGGGTGAAGCGAATGAAATGAGCGAGAACCCTGCGACCGGCGAAATAATCCTCCGACGCTGAAAGTGTCAAACAATCAGCGCGCAATATTCGTCACTTTCGGCGACATCAGCACGATCATTTTCGGCGGCTGACGCGCGACGATTCTGCGGCTACCATATGGGCGATTGTTTTCGCCACTGGATCAGAATGCAGCGCTGTTTGAGCGAAACGCCGGGCATTTTTCACGTCAACTGATTTCGCAAAGATGAAGACGGAAAAATTATGCGGGCGGGCTTCGGCGAAAATATGCGCGTTCTCAAATGGATCATTGACCGCGCTCACGGGCGAGCATTGGGTTAGGGAAATGTCAATTGGCTGGTTGCCCGGCTACGAAGACATCGAATGGACGGGAATGGGTTTTCCGAAGGAAGATTTCGAGCGGCTTCAGGAATTCGACCGTACGGCGTGGCGCGCCGAAGTTCTCGGACACGAAGAGCTTTTCATCGATCTGCACGATCATCTGCCGCCCGAAGTTATTTATGAACATGAACATTTAATCTGCCGTTTGTAAAAATTTAACTGTTAAAGTTAAAAAATTGATTAAAACAAAACCGTCGGCGATTACTTTTAATCGCCGACGGTTTTGTTTTGATGATATGCTGATAACTGATGAAATTATGCAGACCACAGTTGAATTAAAATTGGATTTGCCGTCAAATTTGTCGAAAGATGAAGTGCAGACGCTGCTTGCCGTCAAACTTTATGAAACCGAGCGCGTTTCTCTCGGACAAGCCGCAAAATTAGCCGGTTATTCAAAACGCGCCTTTCTCGAAATTCTCGGGCGGCATCACGTTCCCGTATTTAATTATTCTCCCGACGAGCTGCGCAAGGAACTCGGCTTGTGAGCGAAGCGGCAGTTGCCGACAGCACTTGTCTGATTGGATTAGAGCGCATCGGGAAATTAGAAATTCTGCCTGAGTTATTCGCGCCGGTAATTATTTCTCTCGAAATCGAGCGCGAATTCGGCGGCAAATTTTCCTGGCTGCAAGTAGAAACCTTAACCGGAAATATGTTGGCGGCGGCTTTGCGACTGGTAATTGATGCCGGCGAAGCCGAAGCCATCGCGTTGGTAAGCGAGAAAAGCTGCCTGTTGATTTCCGACGACAAACAGGCGCGAGCGGCGGCAAAGAGTTTGGGAGTTACCGTTATCGGAACAATCGGCGTTTTGGTTAAAGCCAAACAGAGCGGCATAATTATGGAAATCAAACCGATTTTAGAAAGCCTCGAACTTAACAATTTTTACGTCAGCCGCGCCTTGCGTGAAGAAGCGTTAAGGTTAGTCGGCGAATAACTTACCGAAAGACGTTACAGATTTTCCACGGCGATAATTTCAGGTTCATCAGCCAACGCGTTTGTCTCAGCAGCTAAAACTTTTCGAGCGCGTTCGACATCGAGCGCGCCTTCCCATTTGGCGATGACCATCGTCGCCACGCCGTTGCCGATCAGATTCGTAATCGCTCTCGCTTCCGACATAAATCGGTCGATGCCGAGCAGCAGCGCGAGTCCGGCGACGGGAATCGTCCCGACCGAGGCGAGCGTCGCCGCCAAAGTGACGAATCCGCTGCCCGTCACGCCCGCCGCGCCTTTCGAGGTCAGCAGCAGAACGCCGAGAATCGTCAACTGCTGTCCCAAAGTCAAAGGCACGTTCGTCGCCTGCGCGACGAAAACCGCCGCCATCGTCAGGTAAATCGAAGTGCCGTCGAGATTAAACGAATAGCCGGTCGGAATGACCAGCCCGACGACCGACTTTTCGCAGCCGATGTTTTCCATTTTGGCGATCAAGCGCGGCAACGCGGCTTCCGACGACGAAGTGCCGAGAACGATCAATATTTCCTCTTTGATGTAGCGCAGAAATTGGAAAATGCTGAATCCCGCAAGCCGCGCAATCGTTCCTAAAACGAACAGAACAAACAAAATACAGGTAACGTAAACGCACGCCATCAATTTGCCCAGCGAGACGAGCGAGCCGATGCCGTATTGACCGATGGTGAACGCCATCGCGCCGAACGCGCCGATGGGCGCGACATACATAATAATGCGGATGATATTGAAAAAGACGTTTGAAAATTGATCGATGACTTTGACGATTGAGTTGCCTTTTTCGCCCAACTGCGCGAGCGCGAGACCGAATAAAATCGAGAACAATAAAACCTGCAAAATCTCGCCGCCCGCGAACGCGCCGACGACCGTGTCGGGAATCGCGTGCAGTATAAAATCAGTCGCCGTCAAAGCCTTCGCGCCCGTCGTATAAGTCGCCACCGATGCCGCGTCGAGCGTGTTCGGGTCGGCGTTGACTCCGCTTCCGGGCTGAACTAAATTAACGACGATCAAGCCAATTGCCAGCGCGATGCTTGAAACGACTTCAAAATAAACGAACGCTTTCAAGCCGACGCGCCCGACGGTTTTCATATCGGAAACTTTGGCGATGCCGCTGACGACGGTGGCGAAAATAATCGGCGCGATCATCATTTTGATGAGTTTGATAAATCCGTCACCGAGTGGCTTTAACGTAACGGCGATGTTCGGGAAAAAATAGCCGAGCAGCACGCCGCAGAAAACGGCGAACAAAACCTGCGCGTAGAGATGTTTGTAAATCGGTTTTCTTTCTGAAGTTGTTTCCATAAAAAATTTTCCTGATTACCGCTTTTAAAAGCAGTGTTTTAACCGAAAAAAAGATAATAATTCGTCCACGAATCACACGAAAAAGACACGAAAAGGAAAATACAAATCGGCATTGACCCTGTTTTTCGTGTGATTCGCGGATAATTTCTTTCATCCTTTTGATTATGAACACAGTTTCTTAGAAAAATAAAAAGCGAGTCGAACGAACAAGTTTGATGCCTGTCGATTTTCCCGTTTTCACCCGATGCGCGTAAAATTCGCTTTCGTTTAATTTATCTTTTTCAACTGTTCCCTGACGACATCGCCGGTCAGCGGCAGATATTTGCCGTCGCGCCGCATGGCACCCTGACCTTCGCGGCTTAAACGGTACCGCGCAGATCGAACGCCTGAAAAACCCCGCCTTTGCCTCTTTGCGACAGGGCGCGAAATACTTTGTAAGTAGTGAGTAACGGGTCGGCATTTAACTGTTCGGATTTGATCGACGGAAACGGATTGTTGCACCCGGAGGAAAAATTTTTATCCGCCGAATAACGATTGTCAACGATTCGCTTGCCGGAAAGAGTTTCTACTTCCGGCGACTGAAAAGATCAGTAGCGATAGTAAACATTACTGTTAATTTTATATCTATTATCAAAAGGAATAGTCGGCGCGTTCAGGTCACAGGTTATTTGATGCAGCGTTTCAGCGATTTCTAACGCCTCCGGCTCGGAGCGCGGATAAACGGTAATAAACTTTCCGATTTGCGAGTAGCCGTAAAAAATTCCGGCGTTGATCTTCATCAGTTCGGCGAGCGAGCGCGGAGCTTTATATTTGACGCGGCGACTTTTGAGCTGAAGAGCGAGTCTTTGCAGCATTTCGTTTGCCGTGAGAATCGTCGCCGATACGTGAATTTTCCAGCCCTCGGAAGCATCCTGCGAAGAAGCTGATTCACTGTAACGCCAAATGGAATTCGGTAAAGCCAGCGGAAGATGCGTTTTTTGCAAATCGCTCCATTTTTTTTCTTCTTGCTTGACGAACAATGATAAATAATCACTGCTCTTTGTTTGCCGCTGATGTTGAAAATTTTTCTTCACGATCCCAATGACGATTAAAAATGGAGTTTGCGGGCGTTACCGCGAATAAATGCCGTCCGGCACCTACTCGTTTTTAAGCTTTTTGTTTCCGCGCGCTGCTGCCGGAAGTTTTAGCGTGCAATCCGGAATCTAATTTGCCGTCCACGCCGTAGATCAAACGATCAATTGTTTGCGCTCCGCAGGGACCGTTGCCGACCAGATAAGTTTGGGCGACATCCATTTCATAAACGCCTTTGGTGTCGTCGGTCGGCAATAATCGAGCCAGTTGCTCCTCGTTTTCGGCGAACATTTCCATATAAGCCCGCCATTCCCTGGAACCTTCTCCTTTTCTTAATTGCCTGAACCGCTTTTCTTCTGATTTCTTCGCCCTGCGCGGTATCCGGCGCGGCTTTTTGCACCTGTCTTATTATTCTTTCGATGTTGCGCTTAATTGACATACGTTGCTCCTCATTTTTTTAACTTCCAGCTTATTTAGAAACGCACCAAACCACAAAAATATAATCAGCAAAGAAAAATATTTTATTTCGTCATATCCAATCCGCCGCCCGACACTTCTACCGTTTCGTTAATGTCCGATTCGTAAACCTTTCCCGTTTTGCATTTGTGTTTATGTTTTGTCCCGGAGGCGCAGGCGCAGGCAAGCGTTTGCTCACTCGCTGAATCGGTGAATGGCGGTGTCATTGCCGATAGCGGCACGTCCTCCTTACACTGCGTCGGCATTCCCTGCAATACGCAAGTGCGGTTTCAAACTCATTGGATCCGACACTTTAAGACCGGTAAAGCTAGCCAATCGTTGGTTTTTTGACCATTAAATACGCTGAAATTTATCATTGGTTCTTCTCGATTGCGAGCCGCCGCGGCGCGCGTCTTTTCTCGAAGAAAAATACGGCGGCGATACAGGAGTTATGCGACGAAGCTAAAAAGCTCTCATCCGGAATCTGCCGGCGAAAAAGATGAAACGAAATCAAACACGAGTCTTAAAATCAAAAAGTCTTGTCGGTTGCGGCGTGGCTTTTGTTTTTAGAAAATATTCTGATATTTTGAGTGAATAAAAATCTAACCGTTTCGCGTTTACACGATGGAAAAGCACATCAAAATTATTCGCCTCTTATTCGCCGTGCCGTGGCTCGTCTTCGGCGGGCAGCATTTTTTGTACGCCGATTTCGTCGCCGGTCTGGTACCCGCCCTGTTGCGGCTGAAATTATTCTGGGCTTATCTGACCGGGGCGGCGATGATTGCCGCGGGAATTAGTTTTATCGTCCACCGATTCGCTTCTTTGGCGGCAGTTTTATTGGGCGTGATGCTGACTATCTTTATTCTTTTGATTCACGTTCCCGCTCTTTTGACGCAGCCGTTCAACGTCGCCGTTTTGACCCGTCATTTACAGGATGCCGCGCTCGCCTGCGCTTCATTTTTGCTCGCCGGAGTTCTTTCAAACGAGGAAACTAAATTCAGCCTTCCCGATGCGCTAGTGATTACCTCATCTTTCACCGCTTCGGAAGCGGCAAATCGTTAAAAACTTCAAACGACTGCACGAAGCTGGTGTAAAATCTAGTTTGCCGATTAAAGATCGTAAAACTATGCGAAAAATAACCGTAAATATCATCAGTTCTCTATTTATATCGACAGTTATTTTTGCGTTTTCAGTGAGCGGTCAAAATAACTGGTCTGCTGCGTTGAACGCCGACGATTTGCAAAACGGCAATTTTTTTTCACTCAACAAACTGCCCTGGAAATACCACGTCGGTCACGATGCGGCGTGGGCGATGCCCGATTTCAATGATGAAGATTGGAGGCGTTTGACGAGCGAGGAAATAAACGAAGATCCGGCGAAAGCCTTTGAAAATTGGAACGGGCAGGCGTGGTTTCGTTTCAGACTGACGGTTGACGAACGGCTCGTCAATCAACCGCTCGCCTGGCGGCTTTGGCACTGGGGTGCGTCGGAAATTTATCTCGACGGCAAACTGCTCGAACGCTTCGGAACCATTGCCGGAAGCGATCAAGACGGCGAAACCGAACAAAGTCCGCGCGGCGTTCCCGTGCCTTTCGTTTTTGAAAGCGGCGGCGTTCACGTTTTTGCCGTGCATTATTCTTTCCGCGCGGCGAGCGATCCGTCGAACGGTTTCGGAGGCTGGCTGACGCGCGGACATTTTGCCCCCGGCTTTTCTGCGAGCATTCAATCTTTGGATAAAGCGATTGCCGTCAATTCGGATAATCTGCTTAATTTCAGCGGCAATAAATTATTTATCGGCATTCTGTATTCGTTCGCCCTGCTGCATTTTTTGCTCTTCGTTTTTTACCGCCGGGAACGGGCAAATTTATTTTACAGCCTCTTTGCCTGCAGTCTCGCCAACGCGACGCTTTCCAACAATGTCTTTAACGGCGGCAATCAAACGGCACTCGTTTCCGCGATGTTTTTTATCGTCTTCGCATTCAGCTATGGAGCCTCCTTCGTCGCTTTACAGGCATTTCTTTACGAAGCCTTCGCACCGCGTTTTTCATTTTTCTTTCGTTGCATCTGCGTTCTTCTTTTCATCCAGCTGGTAATTATCCTCGTCGTTTTGCGCGACCGGATCTCGCTTTACGCGACGTGTGTGCTGATGATTGTTTCGCTCGCCGATTCTTTGCGGCTCATCGTTTCAGCAATCAGAGCGCAGCACGAAGGCGCGTGGATTATTACGGGCGGCGTTTTAATTTTAGCCGCCGGAATACTGTTGGCGATTGCGCGCGAATTTAATATATACATCGATTCTCAATGGTATTCGGATTTCGGCGACGTGACTTTATATTTGGGTTTACCGATTGCAGTTTCGATTTATCTGGCGCGTAATTTTGCCCGCACCAATCAGCATTTGCAGATTCAGCTCGCACAGGTCAAAGAATTTGCGGAAAAAGAAGTCGAACACGAACGAAAAGCAGCCAGATTAGCATTGGTCGAAGCCGAAAACGAGCGGCAGGCAAAGGAGTTGGAGGAAGCCAGACAATTACAGCTTTCGATGCTGCCGAAAAAACTACCGAACATCTTGAATCTGGAAATCGCTGCGTATATGAAACCGGCAACGGAGGTCGGCGGCGACTACTACGATTTTCACGTTTCCGATGACGGAACTCTCACCGTCGCCGTCGGCGACGCGACCGGACACGGTTTGAAAGCCGGAACGGTCGTCACGGCGACGAAAAGTTTATTTAACAATCTCGCCGCCGCTCCGGATATTCCCGACACGCTGCGGCAAATCAGCGGAGCGTTAAAGGCGATGAATCTGCGCGGATTATTTATGGCGATGACGCTCTTGAAATTAAAAGACAATTCTTTAAGCATCTGCGCCGCCGGGATGCCTTCGACGCTCGTTTATCGCGCCGCCGATAAAACAATCGAGGAAATCAGCATCCGCGCGCTGCCTTTGGGAAGTATGACGAATTTCACTTATCGGCAGCAGAAACTCGTCCTGCAGAAGGGCGACTGCGTGTTGATTATGAGCGACGGTTTTCCGGAGATGTTCAATCCCGAAAATGAAATGCTCGGCTTCGAGAAAGCTGCTGAAGTTTTGGCTGAAGTCATCAACAAAAGCGCAGCGGAAATTATCGATAAATTTGTCAAAATCGGTGAAGACTGGGCCGGCGCAAGACCGGCGGATGACGATGTGACTTTTGTCGTTTTGAAGATCGGAAACAGCGGCACTCAAATCCGAAACGATGAAGTATCAGATAAGCGATAGTTTTTGGCAACGGTTGCGCCCCGATCAGCGGAAAACACAAAAAGCCGTCGTGATTAAATCCAGATCAGCAGAATAATCCGCCTCGACTCCAAAAAAATTTTGTGAATCAGCCTGCCGACTGTCGGACCGGGAACCGCGCCGTCCGTCCGGGCGGTCGTAACGCGGCGGACGGCGTTACAAAATACAATTTCGACGGCAAGAGTGACGGCGTAAAAGAAAAAATCGCCGGATTGATAAACCCGCGCGAACTCTTGCAGGGTGAAAAATCTGCTTGGATTTCTGAACTGCGGATTGTTGCTAAATCGCGTTTCGCAAAAAAAAATGATTTTTTTATAGACGGTTTTATTTTAATTGTCGCTCTAGCTGATAGGAAAAGAAATTTGAGTACGAAGCAATTGTTTCTTACTCAGGTAAGAAAACTAACGATCCTGAATTAAAACAAAGTAAAAATCAAGGAGATACTATTATGTTAAATCTAACGCGCGACAATGCAAAAAATCATCAGCCCCGGACAACTCGAAATAATTGGAAAACGAGCAAAATAATTTATTCCGGTTTTTTATTTGGGCTGCTGGCGGCGATTTTATGCTTGAACGGCTCGGTGATTCAAGGGCAAACCACTCATAGAAAATCAAAGCGCGCAGGCTCGACCGCGCCGCCGAACGTCGCCGTCGCCGAAGTAAAATCGGCATCATCTAAAAAAGCTCGACCGGCAGCACAAACAGATAAAAAAACGGGATGGGCAGTTGAGGTGCGAAGCATTTCTTCGGTCTTTGAACCGTATGTCGGTTTTAATTCGACCGGACTGGCAATTGTTTTGCGCCGTTTGTATTCGAATTCGTCGTATTTTCCCGGTGCTGGAAAACAATGCCAATTTAATATGTCCGAAAAACTGCTTCGCGAAGCCCAAAGTCTGCTCGCCCGAATTCAACCGCAAAATTGGAAGCAGGGCTACGGAGACAAAAGCCAAATTGCTTTTCGGGTCACGCTGACCGTGCATAAATCAGTTGGACCTTCGGCGGTTTACGAAACCTGGTGGAAGGGAGCGACGGATTACCCGGATGATTTGCGACAGGTATTCAGACTCAAAGATAAGGTGCTCGCGGAGAATTTTCAACAGTGTAAATGATCAAACAGGAACAAAATTATGAGAAAGTCAATCGCTTTTTTTGCGTTGCTAACAGTGGTGGCGGTCGCGGTTTATAGTCAGACGACAGAAAGTAAAACCGGACGGAAATTTATTGCCCCGGTATTCTTCGCCCTCGAAGAGGCGGTCAATCTGGCTTTCGAGGATAATTAAAGCCAATGGACCGGCTTTTTTTAATAATTTCAATTATTCAGAGACGAGCGAAAGAAGTTTATGAAGAAGATTTAGCAACATTCGCCAGCCAAAGAATTTCCTGCATTTTCAACTTCCGCCCCTTCTCAAAGGCGGACTGAAAGACCTCATCGCTCAATGCAGCACGCAGTTTCGTAAGATAATTGTCCCGGAATTGACGTTCAGCCGCTTCCAACCGGTAGCCGTTCGATTCCAGCAGGTAATCGGCGGCACCCGCCAGTTGAACTGCTTGATTAAATTTCCCGTCCGGTTGAAAAGCGAGTGCCGCCATACCGTCCAGAGCATAGGAGACGCTGAGTTTATTTCCCATCTCGTAGCTCTTGGTCAGGGACTCAACAAAATACGCCCGCGCCGATTCGTAATCGTTTTCTTCGTAAGCAATCGCTCCTAAATTGATAAAGACAAAACACACGCTGAGGTCGCTGCCGATTTGTTGAAAAATTTTCAGCGATTCTTTCAGATACAAAGCGGCGTGGTGGTTGTTATTCTCGAGACGGGCTAAATCTCCCATCGCCAGCAGCAATTGTGCGGTCCAGAATTTGTCGTCTAAACCGCGAGCGATTGATAAACCTTCTTCAACAAAAGTTCGCGCCTTCCGGAAATCCTGCTGACAGACGGCGATGATGCCTAAATTATTCAAAGACTGAATCATTTGCCGTCGATCATTCGCCGTTCTGCTGTTTGACAATCCCGTTTCGTGCATCCGCTTTGCCCGCTCAAAATCGCCCTGCATTCGCAGCAAAACGCCGAATCCGTTCAATAGTTTAAAATGCACCGTCATTGGCAGATTTTCGTTTTCCTGATTAAGAACCGCTTCGAGCCACAGTCGTCCTTCTTCGTTCGGATAACGATGAATCCAAAGATTACGGATGGCGGCCGCCAATCTCGCCGCCAATTCGCTATTCCGGCTCAGCAACCAGACCAAGGCGGTACGCAAGTTGTCGTATTCCGCTTCCAGACGATTGAGCCACTCGCCAGCCTGAGCCGCAAATATTTGAGGCTCGGCTTGTTCGCCGAGGTCGAGAAAATAATCGGCGTGAACCCGCCGGTAGAATTGTTCTTCGCCGTTCGCTTCCAAAGCCTCGAGCGCGTATTCACGAACCACTTCCAGCATCCGAAAGCGAATCGCGCCGTCTTCCTGTTCCTTTGAAACCAGTAAATTTTGTTCGACTAATGCGGTCAGTGCGTCGAGAACGTCAAAGCTCGAATCTTCGCCGCGTCTGTTTGCGAAGTTTGCGACGCTTCCCCGCCGACTTGCATTGCTCGATTGCCGGTTGCCGATAAACTCCGCCGCTTCAAAGGTGAACCCGCCGGCGAAGACTGCCAGCCGCTGAAAAAAGCGTTTCTCGTCGTCGTTTAGAAGATCATAACTCCAGGCGATGGCATCGCGCATCGTCTGCTGGCGGGCGGGCGCGTCACGCGAGCCGCCCGTCAGCAGTCTTAAACTATTTTTTAATTTTGAGAGAATCAGCGACAGCGAAAGAATTTTGATGCGTGCCGCCGCCAGCTCGATTGCCAGCGGCAAACCGTCCAGCCGCGCACAAATTTCCGCCGCGCCGCCGATATTTTCATCGGTCAGAACAAATCTCGGATTCGCCTCCCGCGCCCGTTCGGCGAATAATTTGATTGCCTCATAGTTTGATAATTCTTCAAATGAAAACGACTCGGCGGCGGACGGCAGCGCGAGCGGTGTCAACTTAAATTCGTTTTCGGCACGCAGATGCAGTCGAACGCGGCTCGTGATTAAAATTTTCAAACGGTCGGACGCGTCAATTAGTCCGGAAATCTGCGGTGCGGCATCGAGAATCTGCTCAAAATTATCAAGAACGAGAAGAATTTGTTTTTCTCTGCAATAATTTTTCAGCACCTCGAAGATGGTTGTTCCGACCGCTTCTTTTAATCCGAGCGGTTGAGCGACGGCGGTCGGAAATAAATCGGGATTATTGATCGCCGCCATCTCGACAAAAAACACTCCGTCGGCGAATTCCGTTAACATTGCCCGGGCAATCGTTTGCGCCAGAGTGGTTTTGCCGGTTCCGCCGACTCCTGTGACGGTCAGCAGGCGCACCCCGGAATCTCGTAATAAATCTTTGACTTTAATAATTTCCGCTTCGCGCCCAATCAGTTTTGTGTGTCTTCCGGTCAGATTATTTGGCGGAAGATCCGGAATTTCGGCGAAAGTCATTTTTATCGTTGAATCATCCGTAGCAGCCGGCGGTTTATCGGGAGAAGCGGAGCGTTCAAGTTCAAATTCAAAATCAAGGCGTTTTTGCAGAGCTTTCAAATCAGCCAGCAAATCATTTATTGTCTGATACCGCTCGTTTTTGTTTTTTCTGAGTGCTTTCGAAACGATGCGCTCAATCTCAATCGGCAGCGACGCGGCACTCGTGTCGAGCGGCATTATTTCCGCATTTATCAAATTGGCAAAAGTTTCCGCCAGCGAATCGCCGGTAAATGGATTTTTGCCGGTAATGATTTCATAAAGCACCGTCCCGAAACTAAAAATGTCCGTGCGCTCGTCAATTTTTTCTCCTTTCGCCTGCTCAGGCGACATATAACTGACGGTTCCGAGAATCATGCCCTGAGCGGTTTCGGCTCGATTAGCCGGAGCATTGTTTAATCCTTTGATGAGAATTTTCGATTCGACTAATTTAGCCAAACCGAAATCCAGCACTTTAACAACGCCGTCCGGTCTGATCATAATATTTTCCGGTTTGATGTCGCGGTGCATCAGTCCCACGCCGTGAGCCGCCGCCAGAGCATTAGCCAGTTGAATCGAAACAGCGAGAGTTTGACTTAAACTAAAAGTTGAATCGTTCAGGCTTTCACGCAGGGTTCGTCCTTCGATGTGTTCGCTGACGATAAAATGAACGCCTTCGGTTTCGCCTATTTCGTGGATAACTAAAATATTGGGATGATTGAGAGCCGAGGCTGCTTTTGCTTCCTCAATGAATCTATTTCGATTGACTTTGTGCCGGCTGAATTTTTTCGCAAGGATTTTAACCGCTACCCGACGCTCCAGATTTTTGTCTTCCGCTAAATAAACTTCGCCCATTCCGCCGGCACCGATGAGCCGGATAATTTCGTAATGGTGAACAAAATTTCCTTTTTGAAATTGCTCGCTTCGGTCAAGAACCTCCGCTACTTCGCCGACGGCGGTTCCCTGCATAAAGCTTTCAGATTCATCGAACGAAGAGAGCAGCGATTCGATTTCCATCAGCAGAGTCTCATCGCCCGCGCATTTTTTTTTGACGAAGAGATGTCGCTCACCGGGGATTTTCTCCAAAGCGGCGTTAAATATACGTTTTATTTTTATCCAGTTTTCGTCCGACGACATTTTACCTTGTCAACTCGCGGCGAAGCCAGGCACGCGCCATCGCCCATTCCTTGGTCGTCGTCGCCCGCGAAATGTTTAATGCTTCGGCGGTTTCCTCTAAACTTAACCCGCTGAAATATCTGAGTTCAACGATGCGGACCTGCCGTTCGTCAATTCTTTCAAGACGTTTTAAGGCTTCATCAAGTGCCACCAGATCAATAATCTTTTCACCGGTCGCCGTCAGTAGGGCTTCGTTCAAAGAAACGTTGACGGTTGCGCCGCCACGTTTCCGGCGATTTTTGGTGCGGGCGTGATCAACCAGAATCTGCCGCATGGAATTGGCGGCGATGGCAAAAAAGTGTGTTCGACTTTCCCACGCAACTTCTTTCTGGATAATCAATTTTAAGTAAACTTCATTGATCAGGGCAGTGGCTTGCAGCGTGTGTTCCGGGCGTTCCTTCCGCAGATAGCGTTTTGCCTGACGGTGCAGTTCGTCATAAACAAGCGGCAAAAGCTGATCGAGAACCTCTTTTTTGCCATCGCTCGCTTTTTTCAAAATCTCGGTAATTTCGGGTGGTTTCAATCCGGGCGCGTCCATTAAATAAAATTATAGGCTACCGACCAGGAAATCAACTTATTTTCAGCCATTGAAAAAAAAAATCATTTGGTTTTCGGTCAAACCTCGCCTTAGTTAATGAATGACGAAATACAATTTTGTCGGTCAATCTGATTTTAGTTACATTTTTTCGACTTATAAGGAGCAAATATTTGTAACATTCTGCATAATGAACAGTTCGGTCAGAGAGCATTTTTTTTCGCGTCCGTTGGAGCTGTTTTGATTATTCTCCAGATTTTAATTCTCAATTATGCGATAACGGCGCAAACCGTTCAAAGCGGTTCGAAGTTGAGCGAACAGCGGCAGAAACCGCAGTGTCGACAAATTTACGACGCGCCGATTATATTCACCTCGAACGACGGAAAAACTCGAACGGTTTTGCCCAATTCAAAAAACGCTTCGTTCGGATCATTAACGCCGCTTCGGTCTCCGAATATGTTCCTAGCCGTTCAATCGGATAAGTGACGCGGCGACGACGGATTGGTTGATGTCGGATACTCGAAGCATTTTCGCGTCAATCATTCGGCTGACGAATTTGTTAAGGGCGATTTGCATATTATCGGCGTTGAAAGTTTCCGGTCTTTCGCCAAACGACGATTGCAAAAGTTCAAAGGCGTGTCGGAACACACTTTTTATTTGCACTTGAAAGACTCGGATTAGCGGTTTAATCATCGCCAAAAAAATCTGTTTCGATTGCTGTTAAAATTACTGGAGCGGCATCCGTTTTGATTACTTTTGCGACCATAGACCCTTGCAAAATTGCGTTAGTACAGAATATCGAGCAATCCTTCACCGGCGCAGTTCCTGAAATATAATCATATCCGGCTCGTTCGGCTTAACCAATCCGTAGCCGGGAATAAATTGGAGCGACACGCGATAATCTTCGATGACAATCGTGTAAATATGATTTTCGGCATCAAAAACTTTCCATTTGCCCCCCGCCCCGTTCGCCGTTTCGATTGTTCCGTCGGCGAGAAATCTGACCGTACCATAAGAATTCATCTTCGATTCGTATGTGCGGACAATCGGCTCGACGGAATTTTTCATCGCGTCAAATTCAACATCGCCCGACGCTTCGACTTCGTATTCGCCGCCCATTCTAATTAAATTTTGACCCGGCGGCGCGACGCTGACGATAATTTTCGTCCGGCTTTTGATTTTGTCCGCCGCGAAAACCGCTTCCTGCGAATTTTTATTGGCGTTGATGATCTTAGTCGTTTTCCAGGTTCTTTTGTCGTCGGTCAGCGTTATCGTCAAGCTGTTATTACTCATCTGCGAGCCGTACAGAGTCGTTGACTTCGCCAGCCGCACGGTCAAATTATTGCTGCCGGGCGTGGCGTAAAAATACCAGTAATGCGTCCCGACCAGGCTGTCCGAAGTTCCTTTGTTGATGCCTTCCTGTAACGGATAAGGCTTCTCCGCTTTGAGCGATTGCGCCGAAATGTTTCCGGCGATTAAAAATAACGCGGTTAAAAGTAATAAATTCAGGCTTCTCATTTTTTTTAGTCCTCCTCTCCAAAATTGCGCACTCCCGAAGTTACATTTTTGGTGACAACGCCGACCCGTTCAATGTATTTAAAAAGCTCTACTTTTCCTTCCCAAGCCCCAAAATCAAAGCCGCCGTGATTCTTTGAAAAGATTTCTACGACTTGCAGGGATGTTGACGCATAAACGTCGCATTTAGTGATTTTAGCTATTTTCTCGACCATTAGCCGATTATTAAAATATCCGCACATATCCTTATTCTCGGAAGGCAGTAGATTACAGTCGGGAACTCGTGCCGCGCCGCAAGAATAGAGAAAAATTTTCTTAACCTTTCCCTCCAAAGCACTCATCGAATCGACGGTATTCAAATTAATTCCCGTTCCCAGATTAATGCCGAAACCTCCTTCGCTTTCTTGATGATCTTCACTTTTCGACACATATCCAGAATGACAGGCAATCAGTAAATTATTGATTCCACCGTTTCTTCTGGAGCATTCCGCCGCCCAACCCCAGATATGTGTGATCGGTGTGGAATCTTTGCCCTTATCTGCGACACAATCAACTGCGTAACTATTATGAACATTCGGAAATGCCGGAGTAGATCCGAAAGATTTATCGTGTATCAGCATATTAAACATAAAAATTTTCTCCTTAACTATCGTTTTCAATATCGAGCCGTGAATTTTTCCGGCTCTATTTAATAACGCGTCGTTAACGGAAAAACCGACCGGTCTTTTTTGAAAATATTTTTATATTTAAATTTTGGTAGATGAATTGAGGCTTCCGGCGCAATTATAATGCAAGCTTTTAATTTTAGATTAAAGCGACCGCTTCTTCCAATTTAAGATTTCTTCCCTGCTCGTAAAGTTTAAAAAAAGCATCGTTGTCCAGTTTATTTTTCAGTTCCGTCAGGTAAGCGTCACGAAAACGCCCTTCTTCTTTTTCGATGACAAAACCGATTGATTCGCGTAATTTTTCTGCCGTCGCGGATAATTTAACGGCGGTTTCCAATTCGTCCTGTTTGAAATTTAAGGCGGCAAATCCGTCGAAGCAATATGACAAAACCATTTTATAGCCGAGTTTCCGGCTCAGTTCCAACGCCTGCTCATAAAAAGAACGCGACTTTCGGAAATCGTTTTGAAGATAAGTCACCGCTCCCAGATTAATCAGAGAAATGACGGTCGCGTTTTTCTTGTCAATCTCCTGAAAAAATTTGAGAGATTGCTCATAAAAACCGCGCGCTTCGGCGTAATTGTCTTTGAGGCGCGCTAATTCTCCGAGAGATAGAAATGATTGAGCGATCACTTCCGTATCATTCAACTCTCTGCCGATGGCTAAACTTTCCTCCAAAAGAATTTTCGCCAATTTATGATTTCCCAGAACGCGCAAAGTCCAGCTCAAAAACTTTCCCGATAAAGCGACGTTCCGGCGATTATTTGCCAGCACAGCCGTCTCCCGGCATTTTTCCAGAAACTTCTGTCCCGATTCAAAATCGCCCTGAAGGTTGGCGATCAATCCGATACCCAGCAAAATTTTCCATTTCGTGTCGAGAGAAATATCAATCGAACCATCCAAAGCTCTTTCCAGCCAATAGCGACCTTCGGCGAAATGTCCGTGAAGATTCCAAAGCAAACGGAGCGAGGCAGTGAGGCGAGCGGCAATCTCCGGCTCAAACTCGAATGACCGGGTCAAAGCGGCACGCAAATTATCGTGTTCCGATTCCAAACGATTGAGCCATTCTTCCGCCTGCACGCTTTGTAAATGCGGTTCGGCTTTTTCCGCAAATTCGAGAAAATATAAAGTATGACGGTGACGGGCTTCATTAAACTGTTTGCTCGTTTCCAATGACTCAAGCGCGTATTCGCGGACAATTTCCAACATCCGAAAGCGCGGCTCATCACTGCCGGATTGTTCTTTGGTCACCAGCAGACTTTTTTCCGTGAGAGAAGTAAGCAGATCGAGAAAATCAATTTGTTTTTTGGACGATTCGTTATTCGCGCAAATTTTTTCCGCCGCTTCAAAAGTAAAGCCTCCGGCAAATACGGCAAGACGGCGAAACAAATCTTTTTCCGCTTCGTTCAGCAAATCAAAACTCCACTCAATCGCGCCGCGCATCGTTTGCTGTCGTTCCGGGACATCCCGCGCTCCGCTCGTCAATAATTGAAGCCGATTTTCAAGTTTGCCCAGAATTGCCGGCGGAGCGAGAATTTTCACGCGCGCGGCGGCAAGCTCAATCGCCAGCGGCAAACCTTCGAGGCGGGCGCAAATATCCGCGACGCTTTTTGCATTCTCTTCGGTTAAATTAAAAGCCGGTTTAGCTTTTTGCGCTCTTTGAACGAATAATTTTACTGCCTCAAAATCCGCCAGTTGCGGCAGTGAAATTTCGTTAATTTGCGTTGGAACAGCGAGCGGCGGAACGATGAATTCAGTTTCTATACGCAAACGCAGAAGCGCGCGGCTGGTCACCAGAATTTTAAGATAAGAGCCGGCGAGCAATTCTCCGATTTGCGGTGTCGCACCGGTTACCTGCTCAAAATTATCGAGAACCAGCAGCATTTGTTTACCGCTCAGATATTCGCTTAAAATTTCCCTCAGAGATTTGCCGCCGGATTCCTGCAAACCGAGAGATTGAGCAATTACCGAAGCGACCAGTTCCGAATTTGCCACCGCCGCCAATTCAATAAAAAACACGCCGTCGGGAAAATCGAGTAATAAATCAACTGCGACCGCTTTAGCCATTCGCGTTTTTCCCACGCCGCCGATTCCGGTCAATGTAACGAGTCGAGTGTCGGTCCGCTTCAGTATTCTTTTGATTTCGGAGATTTCCTTTTCCCGACCGATGATCGGAATTAGGTTTTCCGATAAATTATTCGGAACTTGATTTGGAATTTCTATCGTTGTTTCGGCAATAATACTCTGCGTTTCGGTATCTCTTAAATTGTTTGGAGCTGAAACGCGTTTGAGTTCCGCCGCAAATTCCAATCTTTTCCCGACTGCCTTCAAATCAGCCGATATATCCTTCGCCGAGCTGTAACGGTCTGCCATATTCTTTGCCAGACATTTTTTGATAATCGTTTCAATTTCAGCGGGAAATTGATTGATAAACTGCGACAAAGGCGGCGGCTCTTTTTCTAAAATGGCAATAATCGTGTGATTGATAGTATCGCCTCTGAAAGGATTTCGTTTGGTCAGCATTTCATATAAAACAATGCCGAAACTAAAAATGTCAGACCGTTGATCAGTCTTTTTGCCTTCGGTTTGTTCCGGCGACATATAATTGACCGTTCCCATAATCAGACCTTTGGCGGTTTCATTTTGTTTGCCGGAAACTGTTTCAAATCCGGTCGGATTTTGCGCGACTAACTTTGCCAGACCGAAATCCAGGACTTTGACGATTCCGTCAGCGCGAATCATTATATTTTCCGGCTTGATGTCGCGGTGAACCAGATTGGCTTCGTGAGCGGTGCGGAGCGCATTGACGATTTGAATTGAAAAGTCTAAAACCTCTCGAATCGTCAAAGATTCTTCGCTCAAAATCTGCCGCAGAGTTTTGCCGTCAATAAATTCCGTCACGATAAAATGCGTATTCGCATCAACGCCGATTTCGTGTACGACTAAGATGTTCGGATGGTTCAAAGCCGACGCGGTTCTGGCTTCCCTCTTAAAACGTTCGAGGTTTGATTCGTGTTTGGCGAATCTTTCATTGAGAATTTTGACGGCGACCGAACGATCAAGTTTTTTATCTACGGCTCGATAAACTTCACCCGTTCCGCCCGCGCCGATTTGCTCGATAATTTCGTAGTGACCGAAGGATTTTCCTTTTTCGAGACGATTCGTTCGGTCAATCGCATCGGCAACTTCGCCGACCGCCGGACTTTCCATAAAATCCTCCGACGCATCGTAAGAAGCCAGAAGCGATTCGACTTCGCGGAGAATTTCAACGTCACCGGCGCAAATATCTCTGAGATACGGACGGCGTAATTCCGGCGTGAGTAATCTCACCTGCGCAAAAATTTCTTTTACTTTTTCCCAACGGTTTTTGTTCATCTGGTTAATTCACGGCGCAGCCAAGCCTTTGCCATTGCCCAATCTTCAATAACCGTCGTCCGTGAAATGTTTAATGCCTCCGCCGTCTCTTCTAAAGTTAAATCACCGAAATACCGCAATTCCACAATTCGCGCCTGTCGTTCATCAATCTTTTCCAATTTCGACAACGCTTCATCGAGTGCCATTAAATCAATATTTTTTTCTTTACCGACGGCGACATCCGCCGCTTCTTCCAGAGAAAGTTTCATTAAATCGCCGCCGCGTTTATCACGATTTTTAGAGCGGGCATAATCAACCAGAATTCGCCGCATCAAATTAGCGGCGATTGCAAAAAAATGAGTCCGACTTTGCCAATTTACCCGGTTTTGGTCAATTAATTTAAGATAGGCTTCATTGATGAGAGCAGTAGTTTGCAGCGTGTGATCGGAACGCTCGCGTCTTAAAAAACGGGCGGCTTGGCGGTGAAGTTCATCAAAAACGAGCGGCATCAATTCATCTAATGCCTGTTTGTCGCCTTTGTTCCACGTGAGCAATAGTTGCGTAATATTTTGCTTTTCTTCATAGTCGTTCTCTCTCATTTGAACATTATATAGCGAATCTTGATTGAGCGAAGCAAATTCAGACTTTGAGCTGTAAGCTCAAAACCGTTGAAAATATTATTCAGAAATTAAAAAAGGCGAAAATGAGAAAGCGAATCTGAATTTTCAATACCGGGGTGAAGTTAAGGGAATAAATACCGATGACCTTGAAGGAGTGCCGACAATGGATTTGACGGGCAAGTTGTATTTCGTTTCAAATCGAAAATATCAGGATACTCTTTCGACTATTTATCAATCTAAATTTACCGGCGGCGAAGCTGCCGACGTGCGTTTAGTGCAAGGTATTTCAAAATTAAAAGCCTGCTGGGTAAATTTTGATGTCGAAGTTACCGCTGACGGACAAAGTCTTTATTTTGTAGATTCCCGATTTGACCGCACGGGACATCCGCAAACAGCGAACCTGGCAATCGCCGAAAAATCCGGCGCGGTTTTTCAAAGATTACCGAACAGCGGCGAACTGCTGAAAAATATCAATACCGATGCGCTTGAATATGGAGCTTGTATTTCCGCCGATCAACTTGAATTATATTTCACAAGGGTAAATACACCGCTGACTGCTGATTCAGCACCGGAAATTTTCGTTTCTACCAGAAAAAATATCAATGAATCTTTTGGCATCCCGTCAAAAATCTCGGCAATTACCGGATTTGCCGAAGCTCCGACAATTTCTCCCGACGGTCAAACTCTCTATTTTCACAAAAAAGAAAATGACAAATTTGCGCTCTATATGGTTAGAAAAAGAAAAAATAATTAAACTCCGCGGGAAAGAAATTTCACAACGGTAAAATAAGCATCTCGGCAAAATGGTTTTCCTGGTTTGCCATTCCGGTCTTTATCAAAGACCTGTTCAACTGCGTAAGTCCTAAAAGTATTTTTCAGAATAATACTCAAATCTAAATGGCAATGATAATTTCTTCAAGCGGCTTGCGCGAAATATCGGGAATGAGCGCGCCTTCCGCCGGATAGCCGACGGGAATCAGGACAAAAGGTTTTTCATTTTTCGGACGCTGCAGAATTTCCTGCAAAAACTTCATCGGCGAAGGCGTGTGCGTGAGCGTCGCCAGTCCCGCGTTGTGCAGCGCGGCGAGCAGCATTCCGACGGCGATCCCGACCGATTCCTGCGAGTAATAAGTCGGTTCGGTTTCGCCCGTTTCCGCGTCAACGATCAAATCAATTCTAAACACGACGATTAAATACGGCGCGATTTCGAGAAACGGTTTGTGTTCGTCGGTTCCGAGCGGCGCGAGTCTTTGCAGCCATTTATCAGACATCCGTCCCTGATAACTTTTTCGTTCTTCTTCTTCCGCCGCCGCGCGGATTTTACTTTTGATTTCAGCATCTCTGACGACGACGAAACGCCACGGCTGCATATTCGCACCCGAAGGCGCGGTGTTTGCCGTTTTGATCGCCGTTTCGATTATTTCAAAAGGGACGGGTTCATTCGAAAAATCGCGCACGCTTCGGCGGCGATTGAGCAGTTGGTAAAACCGTTCCGCATTTTGTTTTTGTTCTTCCGCCGGAATGCGCCGAAACTCGAGCGGCACAAGACGCGGCGCGGGAAATTTTTGATTCATTGTTTCACCGAAGAATTTGATTTTTTGCCTGACTCGCTCCGAAAGTTTATATCCGATTCGTTAATAAAAGCTACTGCTTTCTCGATTGTATCTAAGATGCACGCGTTGTCCTTTTTGATAATGCAAAGATTCGTTTCGGTATTTCCATTAGCTTAAAATTCCTCGTTCGTTTTGATGCTGCTTCCTTTTATGCCGACAAATTTCTGCGCGATCCCGGTTTCAGAAAATCTATTTCGAGACCGACACAGCGGCAATTTGTTTTTGTAGATTTTTCACCGGAGCTTTTTTAACCATCATAATTTTCTTCTCGTAGTTTTGTGCCAGCGTCAAAAAAACTCCTGCATAATCGTTTCTCAATCATTGACGGCGATGCCGAAATTTCGAGCGCAGGCGGTCAACTCCCGGCGCCAGGAGTTTGCGCCCGCGCGACAGGCGCGACATCACCGTGCCAATCGGGACTTGCAGAAGTTCCGCCGTTTCCTTGTAGGAAAATTCTTCGACATCGGCTAAAAAGATGACTTCGCAAAACGTCTGCGGCAGTTTTTCGAGAGCCTGCAAAATTTCCACGTCTTTTATTTGTTCGGGAATCGGAGGCACGAAGGCGATTGTCGCCGCCCAAACGGGCGAGCCGGTAAAAGCCCCGATGCTCAGATTTTTCCAAAGCGGCGGGCGCAGCGCGGTCTGGCGCAAATGCGTTTCGAGCCGCCGCGCGAAAATTGGATTTAACTGCGAATGCGAATCGTTTTTAACCGCGAAACGCACTTTCGTTCGCAACTCGGGGGGTCGCCGCGAGTTCGCCGCGACACGCCGCGCAATTTTCCAGATGCCGCAAAACTTCGTGATTCGTTTCGACGAGCAATTCGTCGCCGATGTAGGAATCCGACATTGCTTTAAACTGCTGACAATTCATTTTTCCATTCGTCTTCGGCAACAAATCGCAAGCCGTTGCTAGAGGGTGTCTGAAAAGTCATCAAGAGTAAAATCGATGAATAAGTCGAAACCAATATCCAAGCGATTTGACCGAACAGGAATGGCTATTTCTGAAAGATTTGATCCCGCCCGCAGGATTCGGCGGACGACCGCGAACAGTTGAGATTCGGGAGATTCTGAATGCCGTTTTTTATGTCTTGCGGGCGGGCTGCGCGTGGCGGTTGGTGCCACACGATTTTCCGAAATGGAAAACCGTTTATCATTATTGGCGTGAATGGCGGATCAGCCGATTGTGGGAACGAATCAACGCAACTCTGCGCCGGAGCTTACGAAAAAAGATAGGTCGCAAGGCGGAACCAAGTGCTTCAGTAATTGACTCGCAATCGATCAAAACAACCGAGCGCGGCGGCGTTCATGGCTGCGGATGGCGGCAAGAAAATATCTGGTCGCAAACGTCATTTACTGGTTGATACAGTCGGATTGTTGCTTAAAGCAAAAGTTCACGCCGCCGCCATTCTCGATAATAGAGGCGGGAAATTACTGTTTGAAAATCTCAAGACGGAATTTCCGTTTATACGGCATTGTTGGGCAGCTATGGGGTACCGGGGAGATTTTCCCAGGTGGTGCAAGGAGAATCTCGGCTGGACGATTGAAATTGTTAAGCGTCCGAAGCCTTTGGGAACGTTATTTACCAGGTGTCGAGCCGCCGATGATGTCGCGCTTTACGGTTCTCAAGCGGCGATGGGCAGTCGAGGGAACGATAGCTTGGCTTGGGCGTAATCGGCGAATGAGCAAAGATTATGAGTTTCTAACGCAAACGAGTGAATCGTTTATTTACGCAGCGATGAGCCGATTGATGCTGAAAAGATTAACCAAAGGAATTGAAAAGCGATGAAAATGACTTTTCAGACACCCTCTAGATGAACTAAATTCTTTTCTAAAAAAATCTATTGATGTAAATGTGTTTGAACAAAGAATAAGATTTAGTTACAAGCAGTATGAAAGATTGTTCCAGCAAGGTTTAATAAGTAAACTTGAAAATTCTAACAGAGAATTCTTGATAGATGCGTATTCTCTGATTATAGAAGTTGACCGTTTGATAAATATAGGGTGGGACGCTGGTCGGCATAGCAGTCAGTGGGCTGTAAATACCACTGAAGCAAGACAAATGATGCCTACTGTGCGTAGAAATGCACACATTTCTACGCAAATACTTGAACAGTTTTTGAATTTATCCAATTAATCCTCTCTTGACACTTCACCCAAACATTTCTATATTTCCTTCCAAAGTTTTACAAAATCAGGGTTGCTACTGATAAGACCGACAGACCGCTAAATCGGCATTTTTGGAGAGAGATGCTAAGAATTTTATTCTTTGGTTTAGATGGCGCGTCGGTTTTTGAGTGACGAAAAACAGATCCACGCAATTAAACGAAACAATTTTGTCATAAATTAAATGTTCGTGGTGTTTATAAAATGCAGAACGAACCTTTTTTGGAGCGCATTTTATGAATCTTTGCCGCGTTGTAATTCGACCAGTATGCTATTTTTATTTTTTGGCTTTCGTTTGTTTCTTTAATGCTTCCGGTCAAAATCTTGTTCCGCGGTTGGAGGCTTCCGATTGTCCCGTTCCCGTTCCAAGCGGCGAAAACGTGAAATGTTATTACTTAGTCGTCTCTGAAAGCAGGCAATTAAAGAATGACACAACGATTCGCCTTCCCATAATCATTCTGAAAAGCGATAATCCTAATCCCAAGCCGGATCCGATTTTGCGGACATTCGGCGGTCCCGGCGCATCGTCTCTGGGATTGATCGGAAGCAGACCTGTTTCGCCTTGGCTGAAAGAGCGTGATTTAATCATCTTTGAACAGCGCGGAACCCATTACGCGCAGCCCGCCCTCGAATGCCCGGAAGTTAATGACACGAATATCAGTAGCGTGAAAAATCAACTCGGCGCAGAGGGAGCGAGAAGAAACGAAATTTCGGCGGCAAAAATTTGTTACGACCGTTTAGTAAAACAGGGCTTTAATCTGTCCGCTTATAACAGCGTCGAGAGCGCGGCGGATATTGAAGATTTGCGGCGCGCCTTAAGGCTCGACAAAATCAATCTGTGGGGACTTTCGTATAGTTCGCGATTGATGCTCAATGTAATGCGCGATTATCCGAACGGCATTCGCAGCGTCGTTTTGGAATCGAGCTTGCCGCCCGAAGTAAATTACGATGAAACGGGGGTTGACGGCATCGTTCGCACCCTGAAGCAGGTTTTTAATAACTGCAAATTAGATGCCGAGTGTGCGGAAGCTTTTCCCAACCTGGAAAACGAGTTTTACGAAACAGTCGCCAAACTTAATACGGAACCCATTTCCGCCGCTGTGAAAGATGGAAAAACGGGCGAAATTGTCCAAATAAAACTCGACGGAAATGATTTCGTCACTTGGATTGCCGACTATTTACTCTCGGACGCTTTTGTAATTTCCGACATTCCAACAATCGTTCATCAAACCTTCAAGGGCAGTTACGATCTATTCAAGCGTTATGCCAATGCGAAAATAGTCGCCAATGACGGCTTAGGAATGCGTTACTCGGTTTGGTGCGGCGAAGAAATTCCGTTTGAAGATAGGCAAAAAATCAAATCGCAATCATCTATTTACCCGAACCTCAAAGGCTATGAAGTAATGGCTCTACCGGACATATGCCGCATCTGGAAAGTTTCGGCGGCGAAAACCATTGAAAATAAAGGAGTCAAAAGCAGTATTCCGACGCTTGTTTTAACTGCCGAATATGATGCCTACACGCCGCCTGCGTGGGGACAATTGATGGCAGGCAATCTAAAAAACAGTTTTCTTTTTGAAGTTCCCTGGAGCGGACACGGACCGGCGTTTTCAACGCCGTGCGCCGGAGAAATGATTGCGAAATTCTTCGCCGATCCGAAAGTCGCCCCTAACTCCGAATGTTTATACGAAATCAAAAAAAGCAATCATTTCAATGTTAAAAATCCTAAACTTTGAAAATGTCTTTTCAGTGACGGCAGGAACCAAAAGCAGCAATGAAGGCGAGCGCAAGCCAGCGACAAGTAACTTTCACCTTATCCTCTCTTTCTGCTATCCTGTGCGAATGAAAATATTGGTTATTTTTGCTTAAAATGATGAAAAACAATCACAATCTAAAAGTGCTTGAACTGCGAAATTATTTGCTCAAACCGAAGACGCAGGAAAGATTTGTTGATTATTTTGAAAATCACTTTATTGATTCGCAAAATACAACTGGCGGATATGTCTTGGGGCAATTCAGAATCAAAGGCTAAGACGACAAGTTTTTCTGGATGCGCGGTTTTTCAGATATGTCGTCAAGACTCGCTTTCTTACGCGGATTTTACGAACAAGGAGAAATATGGAGAAAATACGGAGCGGGCGCAAACGAAATGATGCTCGATTCGGATAATGTTTATCTTTTGAAACCGTTAGATGGAGCGAATTTCAGTAGTGACGATTTAGCGAAGCAAACGGGAGTTACCGTGATTGATTTTTATTTCGCCAATGACAATGAGATTGATAGATTAGCCGCTTTCTTTCAAACGAACTACACTCCTTTTCTCAAAAACAAGCCAAGTCTGTGGGTTAGCGAGATGACCGAAAACGATTTTCCAAGACTGCCGGTTATTCAAGATGCGAATCTTTTAGTTGCCATCACGACTTTTAAGGACGAACCGGATTATCAATCGCAATTGAAGTTAACCGTTGAACTAAAGAATCAAATGCAAAGATTTTTAGTGCGGGAAAGCGGTTTGATTCTCTATCCGACGCGAAAAACTTCGACCTAAATTAAAACCGTTAAGTTAAAGAGTAAAAGTAAAAACAGCAGAGTTTTTTGAGGAAGGCGGAGAAAATATCGCAGGAAGTATTTGGCTTATTCCTGAAACCGATTTGAAAGATTTTAAGAAGCCTTCAAATGGGCAGACCGAAGAAAGATGAGAAGTGATTTGGTAGAAGAAAGTTCTAGCTCGTCAGAATACAAAGTTATGCTTCTCAAATAACTGGCGATGCGATTAGCCGATTTGAAACGTTTGATGTATCTTTTTCTTAATTATGTTTTGCCCGGATTGCGGAAAAGCCGAACAAATACCGAACAGTCATTGCCGAAATTGCGGCAACTGGCTGGTAGATTCCAATCGAAAGAATCAATTACCTTTCGGCGGCTATACGCCGCAGGATACTGCTACGATTACACTTTCTTTGAATGTCCTTAGCGTGATTGCCGCATTTATTTCGGCAATCGCTCTTTATGCGATTTTCATCGTAAGAGAAAACATACCGGCGATAGTTTATCTGGTAATAGCATCTTTTTGTATTTGCATTGGGGTTTGGCAAACCTTAAACATTTACGCCGGGCTGCAACTCAAGAAACGTTTCAAGGAAGCGCAAAATCAAAACAAGAATACGCAGCCGGAATTGACTGCTGAAGGAGCAAAACAAAACTACGAACTTCCACCGGCTAACACGCAAGAATTTGTCACGCCTTTCAGCGTTACCGAAGACAACACCAAATTCTTGACAAACTTCCAAGAGAGTAAATGCGCCGGGCGACGCAAAACAAATCAATGGACGTGAGGGCGAAACAACTTTCACCTTATCCCTACTTTCTATTATCTTACTCCTATGAAAATCTTACTTACCTTCGCGCTTATTTTTGTGTTTGGAATTCTGTTCTCTACTGTTTTACTGGCGCAGACTCCGACCCGTTCTCAGAACTATGTGGTAAGTGGTATGTCCTTTTACCAAAAAGGGGAACTTGATACTGCTTTACAACAAATCAATAAAGCCATCGCTCTCGATCCTAAAAATGTGGACGCATATTTTCTTCGGGCGGCAATCAAAAACAAAAAAGGTGTTTTTACGGAGTCGTTAGTTGATTACGATAAAATAATTGAGCTAGACCCTCAAAATCCACGCATCGAAATCGTTTACACGAACCGAAGTTAATTGCTGATCCGAAAAGGTGAATTCGATGCATCTATCCGAGATTTAGATATAGCCGTTTCAATCAATCCGAAACCCGCAGAAATTTATATTGCGCGAGGCGTTGCGAAATTGCTGAAAGGCGAAGCGGACGGGGCTTTAGCCGATTACGACAAATCCATCGAGATTGACCCTAAATTTTCCGCCGCTTATTCGGGACGCGGTTACCTGCCTTCTCAAAAAAACGATTTCAAAGGCGCATTGACTGATTATGACGAAGCCGTTAGACTGCAACCCAAAAATGCCGACATATACGTCAGTCGCGGCATCATTCGCGGATTGATCGGCGATTTTGCCGGTGCCGTCGCCGATATAAAAAACGGCGCGTCGCTCAAGCCGGAATCAATTTCCGATGTGTCTCGCGGCAATTCAGCTCGCCATTTAAAGAATTGAGTATATACATTGATAAAAATCCCGAAAGCGCGAGAGCGTATCTTATTCGCGGCATCTTCCGCCGACTTGAAAAAAAAGATTCGGAAGCCGACACCGATTTCGCCAAAGCGCGGAAGATTGACTCTAGATTGAAATCTGAAATAAAAACAATAAATACGGAAATGAGTAAAGACAGCAAGCTGAAAAATTAAAATTATTCTGCTATTTTATTCCAATGAAAATCCTATTCACGTTCTCGTCTATTTTCGCCTTTGTGTTTAATTTCTACCCGTTTGTTTGATTAATTCCGTCACTTCTTCTCGGTTCGTCAAGAATAAATTGATACCAATCCGCTTAATTTTTTCGCTTTATGAGTGAAGCGATAAATTTTTGTCGCTTTCGAGCAATCATAAATTTTATAAAAACGAAAGGAGAATTGTTATGGATACAGGAAAAAAAGCCGTTCACGAAGCGCATCAGGCGGCGGTCGCGGCTGAGAAAAAGGTTCAGCGCGGCGGAAAATTATATTTCAAGGTCAGAGACGCACATATTAATAATACGGCTTTGCCGACAGCGCAGACTCTCGCGGTGGCTCTTCCCGGCGATGAAGTCATCTGGCTCGGCGCGTCCGAGCAAAATCCTCTTTTTCATAAAGTCAGATTCACGGTTCAGAGAATGATCAGACTGCGTAACGTGAAACTTAATCCGCCGATTGGCACAGTCATCGAGGGATACACTTTCGGCGCAAACCTCTCGGTCAATAAACCAGATATGGGAATTCGCTCGAAAGACCCAATGACACCGATGAGTCCCGAAGCGTTTCCAAGTTTCGGAGTCGGAATCAAAGCATAGGTGCAAAATCATTTGTTTTTCTTATTTACTCAATAGTCTGCTAGGTGTTTAGTCCAAAAGTGTCGTGGTATGGATAAATCTTAAATCGTTCTTTGTCATTTTGCCAGCATTTGACGATATATTCGTAAGCTGTTAGACCCTTTGAGCGTTTTGAGTCGCCGGGCAAAGTTGTAAGCCGCCAGAAAGAGTCAAAGGTGATTTTTTAGTTGTTGATGCGTTTCATAGTAATAACGCTTGACAGTCGCCTCTTTGACTGTTCGATTCATTCGCTCAACTTGCCCGGCGCGTCCACGGATGATTGACTTTCGTCAGACGATGCTCGATTCCGTGTTGATAACAGATGCGGTCGAACAAGTGCATAAACGCCCACTTGTCTTTTTGGCGATTAGTAAACTGAATGCCGTTGTCGGTCAAAATCGTGTGAATATGATAAGGCACGATTTCGATCAACTGCCGTAAAAAGCGGCAAGCCGTGTCACGAGTTTGATTCGGATGCAGTTCGGCATAAGCGAATTTTGAGGTGCGATCAATAGCGACGAACAAGTACAGTCGTCCTTCTTCAGTATTCACTTCGGCAATATCAATGTGAAAATAGCCGATCGGATATTGCTTGAACTTTTTCTTGACCGGCTTGTCGCCGACATCGGGCAAACGGCTGATGCCGTGTCGTTGCAAACAACGATGCAGAGATGAGCGAGTCAGATTTGGAATACTCGGTTGCAAAGCATACAAACAATCGTCGAGCGGTAACAGCGTTTGGCGGCGAAAGGTGCCGATCATCGCTTCCTGCTCGGCAGTCAAAACAGTTGAATGCCGATGACGCGGACCCATCGGCGAATCTTTAACGCTCGTTCGCTTGCGCCATTTGGCAACGGTTTTGACATTGATAAGAAAACGGTCAGCCGATGCGCTCAGGCTTTCTTGACTATTTTGTATTGTTTGACGCAATGCCGCTGTCGTTGCGGCGCAACCGTGTAGAAATTGTCCCATAGTGTTTGCTTGATGATTTGTGTATTGCATTTTACACCACGACACTTTGAGACTACACACCTAGTAGTTTGCCATCAAAAATATAAAGTAAAAGTTTAAGAAAATTTAACCGCAGTTCAAGGGAAGCCGTTGCCGTAGTTGAAGGGAAGTAAACACCGTAGTTTGAGGGAAATAAAGACTGCTTTTGAAGAGATATATGAACTTTCGACGGGCGAAATTCGACCTTAGTTCAAGGGAAATCCGACCACAGTCGATAGGGAAGCGATCACCGTAGTTCAAGGGAAGAAACACCGTAGTTCAAGGGAAATCGAGTAGTAGTTAATTGCTTATAAACATTGGGGTTTAAGATGATTTCCACAAGCTTTCGATGGTTTTAAACAATAATTAGACAGTATTTAGATAACAACAACACTAAAATAGCCGTTTCGGCTGGCGGCTCTAACCAACGGCTCGGCTTCGACCGCCGGAGCGCAAATCGAATTTGCGATGCTCGCCGATTATTTTGAAGCGGTCCTGTCAGCCGAAGACGCGGGCGAACTGAAACCCGCCGCCATCGCTTACGAATATGCGGCGAAAAAATGCGCCGTGACGACGAACGATATTTTAACGGTCGCCGCGCACACCTGGGACATCGCGGGCGCGGCAGCGGCGAACTGCGAAACGGCGTTCATCCGCAGACCGCTAAAAGCGTTGAATCCTGCCGCTGAACCGCCGCGCTTCGAAGGTCGAAATTTGATCGAGGTCGCCCGTCAAATTATCGGCGCATCGTAGTCGAAGCCAAAAAAAGATTCGGGAATCAAATTGAAATGGCGAAATCCTTCGCGCGACGCGCCGGACATCCCCGGTTAAGCCGAATGGAAAACTTGATTCTTAACAAGGACAAATACTCGTTTCACTCATTCGGGGGCGCAGTTTGCCGAAGTGCGCTCCGACGAAGACACGGACGTGATTCGCGTCGCGCGATTTTTTCGGTGCAAAACTTGCAGGCAGAGCCGCGTTAAAATAGCGGAAAATTTAACGCTTTTATATCTCAACTTCAATCTGTAAAAGCCTGATTCATATCGAGACTGCGGCTTTCGAGCGGCAGAAGGTCGCGCCATTGTTCGATGAGCTTTTTGTAAGCCTTACCGACCGGACGAATTTGGCGATTCAAATCGTAGAGACCGAGCGGATTGACGTTGCCGTTATCCTCGCGCAAAGCCGTGTCCCAATCAATCTGGTCGGTCAGGGAATACCACGTAAAACCGATTATCGGCACACCGTCTTCGCGTAGGCGAATCATATTTTCCCATTGTTTTCTGAGCCACGTCGGAGCTTTTTCAGCGTCGCGCAGATTCGTTTCCGTGTGCATTACGGGCAGGTGATAGCGGTCGTAATACTGTTTCGTGATGACGTAATAGCCGAAAATCTCGCCCGAATCGGTGATGCTGCCATCAGCCGAAACGTAATGTTCGTTCGTGTAGTAATAATCGTTGCCCATTACGCAGTGCGGTTTGATTTTGCGCCCGTGCCGCATCAGCCATTCGTATTCTTCGCGCCGCATTCCATTATCGGTCAAATACAGATACATACACGCGCGCATATCGAAGCCGTAACACAAATCGAGCGACAGAAAGCGTTTTTGATTATAAAAATCGGCAAGCTCGCGCGCTTCTGGGTCGAGCGCGTGAAAATATTCGGTCGTCTCGCTCTGGATAAAAATCGCGTCGGGCTGGATTTTCAGAATCGCTTCCTTCGCCAGCATATTGGCGCGGGCGAGATTTTTTAAGGCATTGACAAACGCCGAATCGCTTTCGAGACGCTCGTTCCACCAGCCGTATTGCGCCGAAAAAAGCGCGGTGATAAAAATCTCGTTGATCGGCGTGTAAAGCCGCACCCAAGGATGGCGGCTGGCGAAGGCGGCGGCGTATTCGGCGAAATAATCCGCAAAATCGGGATTCTGAAAATCGCCCATCCAATCTGGAACGCCGAAATGACAAAGATCGGTGATCGGCGCGATGTCGAGTCTTTTCAATTCGTTAAAAGTTTCGTCCGTGAAAGCCCAATCGTATTTGCCGGGCGCGACGTGCGTTTTGTAATACGGCGAACCGTAGCGCAGGTAATTCAAACCCAACTCGCGGACGAGCCGAAAATCTTCGCGCCAATGTTCGTAATGACCGCACAGCTCCATCTCGTCAACGCGCTTCGGTTGGCCGTCGCGCCCGATGATCGTCGGATAGCTGTTTTCGATGCCGGTGCAGAAAATAAATTTTCGCCGGTCACCGTCAATCGGCATTCTAAATTCGTTTCCCATTAAAACACATTGATAAAAGCTGATTGCCGTCCGCGCAAACAAATATTTTCACGGACGGCAATGCAGAAGAAAAAAAGAAAATCGCCGCGGCAATTGGTAATAAAATCAGCCGCCCGCTTCGGCACTCCGGCTTTGACCGAGCTGCTGCGCCAAAAGCTGTTTCGCGCGGTCGGCACAGATTTTGTTCTGCTTTTTGGTTTCCTGGAAAAACTGCTCCAGACCGCCGCCGTTTTGTGCGCCGTCCGCCGTATATCGGTCTATCGTTTCCGCGCTCTGCAATGAATGATAAAGAATACTGACCAGATTAAAAGTCTCGTCTCCGGTTCCGGTGTTGCCGGTTGATTGCTTGTCCACAAAATTTTCGTTTCCTTTGTTCGTAAAATTCTCCAACGCGCGATAGATTTTGCCGGAATCCGTCTTGTTGACTTTTCAGTCGGTAATTTCATTATAGAAAAGTCATTCTCAGATTATCTGATTTTTTTTTCGGCTCTGTCGGTTGCAATACAAAAACCAGCTTTTTAACAAACTTTGCCGGATAAACTTCGCTCTGTCGTTTATCGGACAAACATCCGCCCGACTCCTCAATACACTCGATTTTAATAACTTTAATTAGTATGGAATCAGCCCGTTTTCGAGCAATTTTTTGCGGTTGACTTTGAAAAATTCCGAAGAACCGACCATCACGCTTGAACAGAAACTGGCGTTTGTCAATACATATCTGGAAATCGAAAAAATAAGATTTCAGGAACGCCCCGTCGTCGAGATGAAAATAGAGCCGTCCGCGCTCGACGCGCAGGTTCCGAATTTGATTTTGCAGCCGCTGTTTGCAAACGCCGTCGCGCCCGTGCCGAAACGATTCAGAATCGGGCGATTGTCGCCCTGAAATTTCAGCGTGCGAAACGAAGTGCCGAAATTGCCGCGAAACTCGTTATTGTCGCCGACGATGACGACTTTAATCACGCCGCCGGTCGCGTCGCCCTATTCGGCTTCAAAGCCGGTTGATTTAATTTGAACTTCCTGCACGAGTTCAAAAGGCGTGTTATTGTTGGCGTTCAACTGACCGGCGCGGAAGTTTGTAACTTCCTGTCCGTCAATCACGAAAACGTTTTCCGCGCCGGACGCACCGTCAATTTGAAAAGCGGCGGCAAGCGGTATGGATTTGGTTTTTACGAATCAAAACTGAAAACGGCGCGCGGCATTCATTCTCAAACGAAGGATTTTTGCGTCACGCAACTGATTTTGAAAATTATCTTTCGATTTGTTCACAATCAATTCGCGTCACTTGATAAGTTCCGTCTAAAATTGCCGGACGTTCTTTGATAATCAGTTCGATGGAATTTTTATCGGCGGCGAGTCTGCAAACCGAGTGAGTTACCTGCTTGAAAACTCTTTGTTCGGGATAGACGGGAACATTCAGTTCCGCCATCGCCCATTCAAAAATCGGCAGTATTTCTGCTGCGCCGCTTTTTATTTGAAACACATTTTGCCGCGCTTTCGGCGACAGTTTTTGAATTACTTCGTCGTTAATTCTGATGACCGCCGTTTTGGTATTGCCCGAAAATAAAGCTCCCGACAGATACATATCCCACCCGCCCCAAAAACTTAAAGCCGGCAGCAAAACGCTCGTTACGACGACTAACTTCGCCACTTTTTTTCGCCAATCGCTTTTCCGGCGAAAATCAAATATTTGTTTGACGGAAGTTTTGCTCCGCCCGAACGCGATTATTACCGTGCCGATGAGCGTCGCATTCCAAATCCAAACCACGCTGTTATAACCTTTGGCAATCAACAATCCGAGGATGAAGAGATGCAGCGCGATTGCCGACCAGACCGCCAAATCCCGCGTTTTGCGAAAGAGCAGACCGAAGCCGAGCAGTGATTCGAGCGATGCCGCCGCCAGTCCCGCAAAACCCATAGGCGGATGAATCGAGGGAAAGAGATTTTCGAGCGGCGCGAGTAAAAATGAAAACGTTTCCCGAGTAAACGTGAAATTGAGTTTTTGGATGCCGCTCCAAATATAAAGTCCCGCCGTTAATATCTGCAAAAAAACGAGCGTTTGATTTTCATTCGATTCATCTGCCGCGTGCCGGTGACATATTGCAAAGACGAACAGGAAAAGCAGATACTGATAAACCCAGGGCTGAAGCCGCATCTGATCGAAAAAAATCAGCAGAGACAAAATTATGACGGCGGCAATCAAAAAAATCTGCGGGCGGCGAACGATGCTTAACCACATCAGCGAGATGACAAGGCTGCTGGTCAACAATCTTTCAACAGAAACGACGATTTCTTCCGGTAAACAGATTAGAAACGGCGCGCGGGGAAAAGTTCTTTCGAACGGAAACCAAAGCTCAAGCGAGAAAAAGATGCCGGCAATTAATCCGAGACAAATAAAAATACGGAGAATTTTAAGCCGGCTCGCGCTCTGCAAGTCAATCATTTGAATCTGGCTAAAACTTGCGGTTAAAAAATTTTATTTGGCTCCGACGGCTTCGAGCAGCTCGATTATTTTCGGTAAATTCTCGATTCGCCAATACCGGGAAGCCAAATCTCGTTTGGCGGAAATCAAAGCGGTGTCGCCGTTTTTGCAGGCGACATTGACATCCGCTTGATACTGAATAAGCAGTTTGACCGCCTCGACATTCCGCTTGCGAATGGCAGCCAGTAATGCCGTGTCGCAATTATTTGTAATGGGATAATAGGAAACGACGATGTTCGGATCGGCACCCGCTTTAAGCAGGTCATCTATCGTGTCGTTATTGTCGGCATTCTCAGCGCTCCAGGGCGCGGTGATCGCATAGATCAAAGCCGTGCTGCCGCCAACGTCTTTCGAGTCAATCGCCGCGCCGCGTTTAATTAATAATTCGACGATTCCGCGATAACCGTGGGCGGCGGCGATGAGCAGCGGCGGAATATCGTTCATACCGACGTATTCGATGTTCACACCGGCTTTGATTAAACTTTCCGCGCCCCCTTCATAAATTTTAATAATTTGCTCTCGTTCCGCATCGTTTTTCGGATGGCGGCGCATAAAAGGTCCGGCGTAAAGATAAGCATTTAAAATAGTCGGTTCCTCTTTTTGAGAAACGCTCGCCCCGGCGGAAAGTAATTCCCGTATCGTTTCCGCATCGCCCGACTCGGCGGCAAAAAGAATTACCGGAACATCTTTAACCTTCGGTATTCCCCTTAAATCAAATGTTTTGAGATTCGGATTAAGACCAGTTTTCAGAAGTTTCCCGACGGCGACGGCATCGCCGTTTTGAGCCGCGGCGAAAAATTCCCGTTTCAGTTGTTCGTCGCCGACGGCTTTAACTTCCGACGGCGTTTTGGGAATAACCAGCAATTCGAGTCTGAGCGGTCGAGCGGAACGAATCAAATCAAAAATATCCGTGAATGAATAATAACCGTTTTTTGAAACTGTGAAACCGGTTGTATTATAGTCGCCTCCCCAAATTTTCAGCCCGCCTTCGATTTGCCCTTTTTGATCGGTTTTTTTTTCTTCCGCATCAAAACCCGCAGTTCTGACGGTTGCGTCCGCCAACGGTTTTCCGGCGAAATCCACGACTTCGAGAAATTTGTAATCAACGGCGGTTTGCGCTTTGACGAATGCTGAAGATAGAAAAATCAAAGCCGTGACAAAAACGACCCAAATCAAATGTTTAATAATTTTCATCTTAGAATCTCCCGTTTATAAATTACTCTCCACAAAGCGGCGACCGTCGAAATGGAATTTTATTATTTGATTCAGATATGCGGGTTTTGGTTTGCAAATCAAGTATTTAATTGACTTTTTAGTTGATAAAGTATCTTATGAATTCAGTATTAAGGAATCAGTATGAAATACGGAATATCTTTGGCGATTTTATTTTGCCTGTTCTTATCTCTGACGGGATTATGGAACGCTTCCCAAGATGTGCGAGCGGTCAGAATCGTCGGCTTATTCGGGAGCGGCGCAATCTTTGGCGCAGCTATCACTTATCTGGTCGTCGCTTATAGGATGAGGCGCAACTATGAGAATGCAAAACAGTCAGATGATTCGGGCAGCAATTAAGATTAAGGCTGGAAAATGATTTAACTTTTTTATAATCCGTTTAAGGCGAATAGAAACACTCGCCTGCAGAGAATTCGAAAAACATTTTTAGCTATAATATTTTGCGAATTTTCTGATCGTCTCGTGTTGATTGCTACAGTTTTCACAAAGTTTAAACATAAAATCTTCATAATTTTTCTCTTGATTACATTAACCGAATAATCGCCGAGCGGTTTAATTTTCGCGCCTTATTCGTCATTGGACGCACCTGCAAGTCGCGCGCGATCTTAGAAAAACTTTCGGCGTAAAATTGCCGCCGACGGCGCGGTTAATTTTTTCAAACGAATACCCTTCAAAATAAAAGAGCGGTCAGCGGTCGCTCTTTTTTTATACCGCAAATGTAAATTGTAATCGTCCTGAGTTAAAAAAAAGCGAGCCGGAAGGTAGTTTGAAAATTATAAAAATAACGGTTCAAAGTAAAACGATTTCGCTTTTTCAAAACCGAAAATCAACTGCTCAAAAAATGACACAAATCTTTCAACGGGTATAAAGACGAATTTACAACTGACAACGGCGGAAAAAATTGAAGGGAAAATTACAACTTTTGCCGATTATCGGAACGCTCTTAAATTTATCGTGTTCTGTTGCCGGGCAAACGCGGTTTCCGCGCACCCGTCGGTTCTCCGCCGACATTAACGGGGCGTGTATGTCAAACGCCGTCACCGGCACATCAATTAAATAATTTTGTGTCGTCCTTTTTCTTGTGTCCGCCATCGAACAAAACTTTTCCCCGTTTCCTGCTAATTTCAAACTTGTCGAAGGTTTCTCTAATCTCCTTCCGGCAACTTCTGACGGGTCGGTGCGACATATCCCGACCCGTTAGTTTTTTGTTCGGCAGCGGACAGAAATTTTTGCCCGCCGTTTGTTAATTTCTTTCCGTCAAACGTTTTTTCGAAAATGGTTTTGGCACTTCTAACGGATTAAGGTGTTGAGAAGCTCGCTTAATCCGTTAGACTTGCAAAATGCCGTAACAGGGAAAACCTCTTCTGACAATTTTTCCTGTGTCCGTTATCGGATTTATGCGGCGGTTGATTCGATTGAAAGCTCGCGCGATACGGTTTTAAGTTTGTTCGATTTATCCACGACGAAAACCTCGCACCGGATGAACAATCTGATGAAGCGTCTGACTTTTACTACTTTTATGAACGGCACGATGGATGTCATCGCCGGAGTTTCGGGAATGAATTTCGAGGAAGAATTTTTCAAAAGCGCGAATGCTTTCTAATTTGTCATCGCCGAAAAAATCACCTTCGCAATTGGAATATAATTTTCGCCTGGAAGTGAAGATTAGTTTTGATATTTGAGTTTAACGAGCCTGATTTTGCAATCTGTCGTTTTCTCTAATTATGCCGACCGGAGACAAAAATTTGCACGGCAGCGCGCCCGCTAAACATTCGGTCGCGCTTCTGTTAATTGACGTTATTTCCGATTTTGACTTCCCGGACGGGGCGCGGCTTCTGGGAAATGTTTCGGCGATTGTGAAAAATATCGCCGAATTAAAAAAGCGCGCAAAAAAAGAAAATGTTCCGGTCGTTTACGTCAACGACAACTTCGGCAAATGGCAGTCCGATTTTACAAAGCTGCTCGCGCATTGTCAGAGCAAATCTTCCAAAGGCAACGAAATCGCCGGGCTGCTCGCACCGGAGGAGCGCGATTATTTTATTTTAAAGCCGAAGCATTCGGCGTTTTTTTCGACGACGCTCGATTTATTGCTCAAGCATTTTCAGACGAAAAAAATCGTTCTCGCCGGTTTATCAACCGACATCTGCGTTTTGTTTACGGCGAGCGACGCTTATCTGCGCGATTACAAAATCGTCGTGCCGCGCGATTGCGTGGCGGCGGTTGATGAACTCGAACACGAACACGCCTTAAAATATATCGAGCGCGTGCTTGATGCCGACACGCGCCCGTTTGCGAAAATAAAATTGAAATGAAAAACCTTCCGGCGCGATGCATTTCATTCAGGATAATTTTGTAATCTTTTCCCCACGCCGAGAGCGGCGTAAGTTATGAGCGAAGCGACGATGATCGCCAGCTCATTCAAATCCAAACCGGCAATTCGAATTGTAATTTCTCTTTGATCGGTCATCGCCGGAAACCAAAAAATTAAACAAATTCCAAAACAGACAGCAACAGTGACGATTTGCGCGGTCGCTGCCAGTCCTAAAAAAATTCGCTCCGTTCGGCATCGTCGGCATTTGCCAAAACCGCCGCCGTTCCGACTCCGAGCGAAATCAAAAATCCGACGATTATCGTATTGAATTCGTCGTATCTGAGCGGCGGAGACGAAACAATCGCTAGTGCCGCGCCGCCGTTCAACAGTAAAGCATTGGCGACAAGCAACGCCGCCGCGCTTTGTCCGACGAGTTTCCAAAATCCCTTCAAAATTCTTTGGCATCAAAGTCGGGAAATTACCGCCGCTCGCTTAATTCATCTTTTTGTCGTCGAGTGTTTCCCTGAACGACGTTTATTCGCTTCGTATATTTTAACTCCCGCCAGAATTAATCGCTCGGCTTTGCTAATGCCATACTGCCCGAGCGGTTCAAACTTTTTCCCTTTGGCTTCGTTGTAGGAAATGAAAAAATGCTTGATTTGCTCGATAAGGTTTTCATTCAAATCGTCGAGCGTTTTAAGGTCGCTGTGGGTCGGCGATTTGCAGGCGACGGCGATGAGCCGGTCGTTGCGAACCGTTTTTCCGTCTTCGGTTTGATTGGCTTCGATGACTCCGATCAGCCGCGCCGGAATTAAACAGCCGGGAAATGCCGGTTCATCCATTAAAATCAAAACGTCGAGCGGATCGCCGTCTTCGCCGAGAGTCTGCGGGATAAAACCGAAATCGAACGGAAAACTCGCTCCGAGCGGGAGAATGCCGCCGAGCTTGAAGATTTCCCATTTGTCGTCGAACGTATATTTATTGCGGCTGCCCTTTGGAGTTTCAATGATGACGTTCAAATCATTTGTCTGCTTATCGAATGTATCCAAAGAATTAATTCCGGTTGCTGCATTTTTACTCATAAAAAATTATAACTATCGCATTATTGTTTTTAATAAAAAAGGTTTTATCCGGGAGTGATTTAGAGGAATAACTTTTTTTCATATTACAGCGTCGGTACTACTAAAGCGAGCATCTTTTGAGAAGAGATGCTGCCGAGCGTCGAAAGAATTTTTCGGTAAAGGAAAATACATCGGCAAATCAAAAGACAATTTGACAAACAATTTCATTCCAGATGAATTTAATCATCATTTGTAATTTAAAGGACAGTCAGCGGTCAGCGATTTTGAATATATTTCAAATTTGAATTTCAAAATCATCTAACGAAGGAGAAATAAATATGCCGAGAGGAGATAAATCGAAATACACTGACGAACAGCAACGCCAGTCCGAACACATCGAGGAAGGCTACGAGAAAAAAGGCGTATCCGACGAAGAAGCCGAAAAACGCGCCTGGGCAACCGTGAACAAGCAAGATGGCGGCGGCAAAAAGAGCGGTGCGGGAAAGAAAAAATAATAAAGCAAATTTTAACAGATTGAAAAGGCTCGCGTTTGGCAAGCCGTTTTATAAATCAACCGACTTAAATAATTCTGGCGGAATCTTTTTCTATTTTGTCTGCTATGAGACATACATTTTTGGTTTCGCTGTGTTCAAATTATAAATGTAAAACAGTTTTTCTCGAAACTTTTCCTAAATATGAATTAAAAGAGTGGAGGTTATTTCCGAATAGCCTCCCTTTTTTATTTGGCAAATGACAAATCTCTAAAAAACTTTGCTTTTTGTTCGATTCCAGACAAATCGCTGCGGCAGAAAATAATAAATTAAATTTCTAAACCAAATATTTTAGGGAGAACAAAAAGCTTATGCATAAATTAAAATTAACAATGCTGAGTCTGGCACTGCTCGGAATGACGGTATTCGTCGGCAGCTCATTGGCAACGACCCAAGGAGCGAGTCTTTCAAGCGGACAAACCAATCAAAACAATTCCAGTCAGGATAACTCGAACGGCAATTCAAACAAGAAATCGAAAAAGAGTAAAAAGAATAAAAATTCCAATTCGATGAATTCCAATTCGGAGATGAACTCGAATATGAATTCCAACTCGATGAATTCCAACTCGAATTCAAACATCAACCGTTAAGAATCAGAACCGCAACCGAATCTGAAAAAGCGACGTTCGGGCATCGCTTTTTCATTGGAATTATATTGACGTTGCTTCAAAAAGATAATATGGGCGGCTCAACATAGAGTGGCGGCAGAGCCGGCAAAGTTGAAGTTTTAATGAGGCGCAGTTCACGAGCCAACTACAAACGCAGAAACGTTTGACGGCGATTGGCGGCGACAAGGAAATTTGGTTTCCGTGCGACAAATCGAATTCGATTGCGATTTTCGCAATCGAAGCGTTGAGACATTCGCCGAAACGTTTCCGAAGTCTGAAAATCTTTAAAAGTTCGGGCTTCGGGCTATTTTTCAAAAGAACGAATGTGGGAAAGGAAAATGAAAAATTCAAAAACAACTTTATTATTTTTAGCGACGGCGATTTTCGTTTTGGCGGTTAACGGCTTCGCGCAAAAACCGACTCCGATGCCTGTGCCGATGGCAATGAAAAAGGCGGATCCGCAAATGCAGGCGATTCTCGATTCGCTGGCTTCGCTCAATCCGAAACCGATTGAAACGCTGACTCCGCAGGAAGCACGTCAGCAGCCGACAATCGCCGACGCGGTGAAAAATCTCATACAGAAACGCGGAATGACACCGCTGCCCGAATCGGTCGGTAAAGTCGAAGACCGGCAGATTGACGGCGCGGACGGGCGCATTGCGGCGCGGATTTACACACCGACAGGGAACGGACCGTTTCCATTGATTGTCTATTTTCACGGCGGCGGCTGGGTGATTGCGACGATTGACACATACGATTCATCGGCGCGCGCTTTGACGAACGCGGCGGGTGCGATTGTCGTTTCGGTTGAATATCGAAAGGGACCGGAAAATAAATTTCCGGCGGCGCACGACGACGCTTTCGCGGCGTATCGATGGACGCTCGCCAATGCTAAATCATTTAATGGCGATGCGGCAAAAATCGCCGTGGCGGGCGAATCGGCGGGCGGAAATTTAGCGGTCAACGTGGCGATTATGGCGCGCGACAAAAAAATTCAAATGCCGGTTCACCTCGTTTCGGTTTATCCGGTGGCGAACAACGATTTGAATTCCGCTTCGATGCTTGAAAACGCGAACGCCAAACCTTTGAACCGGGCGATGATTTCTTGGTTTTTGGATAAATATTTAAAAAATCAGGAACAATCGAGCGATACGCGCATTGCGCTAGTGAAGGCAAATTTGAACGGACTTCCGCCGACGACTTTAATCGCAGCGGAAATCGACCCGCTTCGTTCGGAAGGATGGCTTTTGAGCGATAGATTAAAAGCCGCCGGCGTGCGCGTCGATTACAAACTTTACGCGGGCGAAACACACGAATTTTTCGGCACGGGCGCGGTCAACGATGCAGCCAAAGAAGCCGTCGCGCAGGCAGCGAAAGGATTGCGCGAGGCATTCGGCAACAAATAAATTGTTAATTCATCAGCGGAGACGCGAAAGACCGTCGGATACATTACAGTTTTTCGCCTTTCCGCGCCGGCAAAATATAAACGAACAAGGGGAAATTACAAGTGACAATCAATCTGCAAACTACAAAACGGCGCGCATCTTTCTGCGCCGCATTACTCATCACGATATTTACATTTCAAACAAATCTGACGGCGCAAAATCGTCAAACGCCGCGCAATCTGCCGGGCGAGAAACCGACCGGACAGATCGAACAGATTTACGCCTTTAATAATCAGATGCCGACCGGCGTGACCGTTTCGCAGACGGGCAGAATTTTCGTCAATTACCCGCGCTGGGAGGACAAAGTGGAATTCACTGTCGCCGAAATTGTAGGCGGGCGCGAAGTTCCTTACCCGGACGCGAATATCAACCGGCTCAATCTGCAAAACGCCGGCGAAACGTTCGTTTCCGTACAGTCAGTCGTCGTTGATCCGCAGGAACGTTTGTGGCTGCTTGATACGGGCAGCATCAATCTGATGCCAATCGTTTCGCAGGATGCCGTAAAGCTCATCGGCATTGACCTGAAAACCAACAAGATTTTCAAAACGATAAAATTTCCGGCGAATGTAGTTTTGCCGACGACCTACATTAACGACATCCGTTTCGATTTAAGAAAAGGCACGGGCGGAGTGGCTTACATCACCGATTCGAGCGGTTCCGGACCGAACGCGATTATCGTCGTTGATTTGGGGACGGGCGCGAGCCGCCGTCTGTTGAACGGTCATCCGTCCGTCACCGCCGAACCGAATTTCCGCGCCTTCGTCGAGGGAAAATCCGTCATGCAGCACAAGCCCGGACAGCCGCCGATGGCACTCGCGCTCGGGGCGGACGGCATTGCAATCAGCGCGGACGGCGCGAAGCTTTATTACTGCCCGCTCGCCTCGCGCAAACTATACAGCGTCCCGACCGATGCACTGCTCGATCCGGCTTTGTCGGATACGCAGGTTGCCGCAACCGTCAAAATGGAAACGATGAAACCGTCCTCCGACGGGTTGGAATCGGACGCGCAGGGGAGAATTTACTGCACGGCTTACGAAAACAACGCAATTGTGCGGCTGCTTCCGAACGGCGATTTTGAAACCGTCGCGCAGGATGCGCGAATGCTCTGGTCGGATACGATGTCCGTCGCGTCAAACGGCTACCTGTATTTCAACGCCAACCAACTTCACCGCCAAGCCGGTTATAACAATGGAGTTGATTTGCGGCAAAAACCATACAGCCTGTTTCGCGTGAAAATAGATGGAACGCCCGTTTTACTTAAATAAAATGATTGAGAAATTAAAATGCTGAAAAAAATAAAAACATCGCTGCTCGAAATGGCTTACGAAGAAAATGGCGCGGAAAACGGTGCGCCCGTGATTTTGATGCACGGATTTCCGGACGGCGGGCAGACTTGGAACGCTGTTACCGAACAATTGTCGGCAAACGGGTTTCGCACGTTTGCCGTTTACACGCGCGGCTACGGAGGAACTCGCTTCCTCGACAAAGATACGATGCGAAGCGGCGAAGGAGTGGCTTACGCGCAGGATATTATCGAGTTTGCTGACGCGCTTGGGTTGGAAAAATTCACGTTCGTCGGACACGACTGGGGTGCGATTGCGGCTTATACGCTCGGCATTCTTTATCCTGAAAGGCTCGACGGAATGGTCGCCGCGTCGGTCGGCTACGAATCGGCTCTGCCCGATGCTGCCGACAAACCGATGCCGATTCCGCAGATTCGCGCTTACTGGTATCAGTGGCATTTCAACACTCCGCAGGGACCGGAAACACTCGCTGTGCGACGCGATGAATTATGCCGGGATATGTGGCGCGTCTGGTCGCCGGACTGGAATTTTACGGAAGAAGAATTTCAAAAAACGGCGCAGTCGTGGAACAATCCTGATTTTCAATCAATCGTCATTCATTCGTATCGCGTTCGTTATAAAAACGCGGCGGGCGACTCGCGTTATAAGGATTTCGAGCCGAAACTTCTGGGAAAACCGAAAATTGCGGTTCCGACAATCGTGCTGCACGGCGAACGCGACGGCGCGAGCCTTGCCGCATCGAGCGAAAATCAGGAGCATTATTTTACGAGCTTTTACGAACGCCGCCCACTGAGCGGCATCGGTCATTTTTTGACGCGCGAGCAGCCCGAAGCGGTCGTGAAAGCGGTTTTGGATTTAAGCAAATCAAAACAACAGGCGCGGGGCGAAAACGCCTGACGGGAGAAATTATGGCGAACGAAAATGAAAAACAACCGAGCGAACAGGATTTATCAGAAGGCGAATTGGTTGACCAGGAACCACTCGAAGCGGTCGAAGACCCGGCTGTGCGGCTTGCCGGTTACAACCAAATTCCCGATTTCGGCGACGATACCAAAGGCACTTTGCAGGAATCGGACGGGAAATCAGCCGACGAATAAATCGATAGGAAAATTTACGGGAAGGGAAATATGAGTTTAATAGAAAATATAGTATCGAAAATCAAACCGCACAATCCGAAAGGAGAAATTCGCGTCGTTGACCGCAGCCCGCTCAACTGGCTTTACATTACCTACAACACGGTCGAAGAAATGATTCGCACCGATGAAAAAGGTTTGATTACTCCGGCGGCGATGAAGACTTTTCGCTGGATTGACGATTACACTTTGGAAATCGAAATCCGCGACGATGAGGTTTTCCAGAACGGCGAAAAGCTCGATTCAAAAAGCGTTCTGCGAAGTTTTAAGGAGATGATGAAATGGAAATCTCCGCACCCGCCCGGAACGCAGTTTAATCATCCCGCCGGAACAAGAATGGAAATCGTGGACGATTTCACCGTGCGGATGTTTTTTCCCGAACCGGACGGTTTGGCGGTCGGGAAATTTCGCGCGATGCACCTGATGAACGCACGCTTTTGGGAAACCGTCGGCTTTGGATATAAACGCAACGGCAGCGGCGACGGTCATTGGTGAGCGATTGACGAGGCGGGGCAGTTTGCCACGGGAGCTTTTGTTTTAACGAGCGGACATTCAACGATTGATACGGAAATCGCCGTCACGAGCGAAGTGCCGTTTCACTGCGTCTGGTTTCAAACGGAAGACCGCACTTCGGAAGTCGTTTTAGAAGCGAATCCGAATTACTGGAACTCAAAACGCGGCGCGCGATTGGAAAAAGTCGTTTTCTTAAACGACATCGAACAACGAAACGCAATCGAACTCGTCTGCACGGGCGAAGGCGAAGTTGATATTGTCACAAACATCGCGCCGGAAGATGCCGAGCGCGTCAAAAATTCGGAATTTGCTCAATTGGTTTACGCCGACGCGCTGCGTAATATTTTTGGTATTTTCAACTGCGACGGCGACGATAATTTGCTGAACGACGTTCGTCTGCGGCAGGCGATTAATCTGGCGATTGACCGCGAAAAACTGGTCGCCGATGCCTTAAAAGGCTATGGCGAACCGGCTGGCGCATTGACACCGCGCTGGACGTATAGCCTTCTAACGCGACCGGCAATTTATGCATTCGACGCGGAAAAAGCCGCCGGGCTTTTAGCCGAAACGGGTTGGGAGAACGGGCGCGCGCTGCGGCTCGCGGTGCCGAACGAATTTGAAACGCTCGGTCAAATCGTCGCCGAAGATTTGCGCGAAAATCTGCAAATCGCGGTTGATGTTCAAATTTTGTCGAGCGCGGAAAAACTCCACGATTTACGAAATCTGGCGACTCGAAAAGGCGATTTGGATTGGGACATTTTGCTTTACGGCTGGAGCGGGCAAATCGCGGACGCGCCGCCGCTCGAATTGCATTACCACGTTTTAGGCAAATACGGCGCGCTGCGGCGAGGCGGCGAAACGCCGGAATTCGACGACTTATACAAACAATTCGTCGCGCAGACCAATCAGTTAAAACAGGCGCAGTTCGCCAATGCGCTCGATAAGTTCGTTTACGAAGATGCTTCGGCACTCTTTTTATGCTCGCGTCAGGCTCTTTACGCCGTGAACAAAGAAGTCAGTTTTACGCCCTATGCTACGACGTTTGAATTAGCCGAATGCGAAGCGAGCGCGAATCACTGGTCGCGCCGCGATAAAGTTGAAGGCTGAAAAGGAAGGTTGAGAAGTCTGGAAAAGGGGAAAAATCAAAACGACTTGCCGAATAATTTCGGCGAGCGAAATTTACATTTAAAATTTTTGGAGAACAACTAAAATGGCACTTTTTGGAAAAGACAAACCCGTTCCGGCGGCGAGCGGAATTACATTCGACGAAGCGTTGAAGGTTGTCACGGCGGCGATTAACAAAGCCCAAGAAATCGGCGTGATGCAGAACGTCACGGTCATTGACGAAGGCGGCAATCTCGTCGCGTTCGCCCGGATGGACGGCGCGTGGCAGGGCAGCATCGATATTTCGATGAACAAGGCTTACACGGCGCGGGCGTTCGATATGACGACCGAAGACTTGGGCAAAATGGCGCAGTCGGGCGAGCCGCTGTTCGGCATTCACGCGAGCAATCATTTGAAAATCATCATTTTCGGCGGCGGCATTCCGCTGCAAAGAGGAACGAGAATCGTCGGCGCAATCGGCGTTTCCGGCGGCACGGTTGACCAGGACATTAAAGTCGCCGAAGCGGGTGTCGCGGCTTTTGAAGACAACGAATAAAAAATCTTAACGAACAATTGGGAGAAAATTATGGCAAAAGTAGCAGCGGAAAAGGAAACGGGCGTGAAAGCAATCGCCTACGGCAATAATCATTCATTTACCAATCTCGGGGCGATGGAAATCGAGCGGCGCGCGCCCGGGGCGAAAGATGTCGCGGTTGATATTTTATACTGCGGCGTGTGCCATTCGGATTTGCATCAGGCGAGCAACGATTGGGGCAACACGATTTATCCGTGCATACCCGGTCACGAAATCGTCGGGCGCGTGACGGCGGTTGGAAATGAAGTTTCAAAATTTAAAGTCGGCGAAACGGTCGCCATCGGAACTTTAGTTGATTCGTGTCGCGAGTGCGAAAACTGCAAAGAAGGTTTAGAGCAATACTGCGAAGGTCCGGTCGGCGCGACCAACACTTACAACGGACCGTTCAAACCGGACGGCACAAACACTTTCGGCGGATACTCGAACAAAATCGTTGTGGACGAACATTTCGTTTATACGATTCCTGAAAATCTCGACCTCAAAGCCGTCGCGCCACTTCTCTGTGCGGGTTTGACGACGTATTCGCCGCTCAAGCACTGGAAAGTCGGCGCGGGGCAGAAAATCGGCGTGATCGGTCTCGGCGGACTCGGACATATCGGTGTCAAACTCGCTGTCGCGCTCGGCGCGGAAGTGACGATTTTCAGCACGGACGAAGAAAAGTCGAAAGACGCGCTCGAACTAGGCGCAAAGGATTTTGTTTTATCCACCGATACCGCCGCAATGGACGCGCTCGAATTGAAATACGATTTTCTGCTCAACACGATTCCGTATCCGTTCGATCCGAATCCGTATGTCAAACTTTTGAAACGCGACGGCACGATGGCGGTCGTCGGTTTGCTGCTGCCGTTCAAGGCGGAAACCAACAATATGGAAATCGCTTTTCACCGTCGCAATCTTGCCGGCTCCCTGGTCGGCGGCGTTCCCGAAACGCAGGAACTGCTTGATTTCTGCGGCGAACACAACATTACGCCGGAGGTCGAAATCATTCGAATGGAAGACATTAACGACGCGCATCAGCGAATGAAAAACGAAGAAGTCCGCTATCGTTACGTCATTGACATCGCCGGAACAATGCCGTCAGAAGCTTAAGGAAAACGGCAGAAGTTCGGTTTAAACAAGCTTCTGCCCAACATCAACGGAAAATTGCCGCATCAGATGAACGTGCGAAACCGAGTTGAACCGACGAGCATTGACGAACTGCCCGATTAGAATAAAAAAAACAAAATCAAAGAGAACGAGGAAAAATTAAATGGCAAAGACAGCCGCCGATTTATTCGTCGAAGGAATTATCGAATGGGGCGTTGAAGTGGTTTTCGGACTTCCGGGCGACGGCATCAACGGCGTGATGGAAGCTTTGCGGACAAGGCAGGAAAAGATTCGTTTCGTGCAGGTGCGTCACGAAGAAGCCGCCGCGTTTATGGCTTGCGCCTACGCGAAATATACGGGACGTTTGGGGTGTTGTCTGGCGACTTCGGGTCCCGGCGGAATTCATTTATTAAACGGTTTATACGACGCAAAAATGGACGGCGCGCCGGTTTTGGCGATTACCGGGCAAGCCGCGTCGGATTTACGCGGCAGCCGTTTTCAGCAGGAAGTAAATCTCGTGCGCCTGTTTGAAGATGTCGCGGTTTACAATCAGGAAGTCATCAATCCGAATCAAATTCAAATGCTGACGAACGAGGCTTGCCGCCACGCCCTTAATCATCGCTCGGTCGCGCACATCACTTTTCCGAACGATTATCAGGAGGTCGAACCGGACGGAAAAATCTCTCTGCACAATCAAAAATCGGAGATGACCGGAAGAACCTGGTCAAAACCTGTATCTCTGCCGCAGGAATCGGAGCTGCGCCAGGCTGCCGCGATTTTAAACGCGGCGCAAAAGCCGATTATTCTGGCGGGCGCAGGCGCGCTGAATGCCGGTGCGGAGTTAATTAAAATCGCCGAAAAACTCAGCGCGCCGATTATCAAAGCTCTCCTTGGGAAAGCCGTCATCCCAGACGAACATCCGCTTTCTTTGGGCGGACTCGGATTATTGGGAACGACTCCGGCGCAGAACGCGGCGGAAAATTGCGACGCGATTTTTCTCGTCGGAACGAGCTTTCCGTATCTCGAATTTTTGCCGAAACCCGACCGGGCGAAGGGCGTGCAGATTGACGATCAAGCGGATAGAATCGGCTTGCGTTATCCGGTCGAAGTCGGACTCGTCGGCGATGCGCGCGCCACTCTTGCCGCCCTCAATCAATTTATCGAACTGCACGAGGATCAGAGTTTTTTAGAAAGCGCGCAATCTGAAATGCAGGATTGGTGGAAATTGATGGAAACCCGCGCGATGCGCGACGATGTGCCGATTAAACCGCAACGCGCCGCGTGGGAATTGTCTGATTTGGCAAGCGATGACGCGATTTTTTCCGGCGATTCCGGCACGAATACGATTTGGGCGGCGAGACAATTTAAGGTGCGCGGCACTCAAAAATGGTCGTGTTCCGGCACTTTAGCGACGATGGCGTGCGGGCTGCCGTATGCGATTGCCGCGCAAATCGCTTTTCCCGAACGGCAAAGTATTGCCTTTGTCGGCGACGGCGGTTTTACGATGCTGATGGGCGAATTTGTGACGGCGGTCAAATACAATTTGCCGATCACGGTCGTCGTCATCAAAAATAACACGCTCGGGCAAATTAAATGGGAGCAAATCGTTTTCCTCGGCAATCCCGAATACGGTTGTGAATTGCAGGAAATCAACTTCGCCCGATACGCCGAAGCATGCGGCGGACTCGGCATCACGGTCGAAAAACCCGAAGACATTCGACCGGCGTTAGAAAAGGCTTTGGCATCGGATAAACCCGCGCTCGTCGAAATCGTCGTGGACCCGAATGAGCCGCCGATGCCTTCAAAAATCGAAGCATGGCAGGCGAAAAATTTCGCCGAAGCATTAGCCAGAGGTCAATCTGATAAAGGCAAAATCGCTTCGACGATCTTCCGCAATAAATTGAACGAATTGTTTTCATAACGACAAAATTTTGAGAGGCTAAGAAAAATAAAAAACGAAAATTTAATCGTGCGGTTCGCACTTGGCACAATCGGCGGAATGTTTGGCACAACGGTTCTTTTCAGCGCGCTCACGGCGAATAAAATAATGTTCCCGGAAGACGAAGCCGCGATGCGACAAGACCCGGGCGAATTTATAGTCGAGACGGCGGAAGACCGGGGCGCGATTAATCTTCGCTCTGCCGATATAATGCCAACCGAACCGTCTAAGCAGATTCAACAGTTTATTCGAGCTATACCGACTGTCAAACAACACCTCCACGGGCTTTATGCCGTCGGCTCGCGCCTGCTCGAACAGCTTTCGGGCAAGCTCAATCTTCGAGCGTCCGCCCTCTTGCCGAACTCTCATTCGGACGGAAATTTTTCTTTTCCCGTCAGCCCGAAATCTAAATAAAAGATAGAGCAGTCAGAATGATTGTTCTTTTTATTTCAAAAGAAATAAAGATTGTTAAGTGCTATGTATGGCAGAGGACAGATTGAGTTTGAACATCATTCATAATTACTTCAATGGGAAATTGAAAAGTCGAGCCGGAGAGAATTCTATCTGTGCAAAATAATGAAATTATTTCACTTAAAATCTTGATAGAAAAAAATATTAACTTTAATTTTGAATCTGCGAGCCGAATACGAACGAAAGTATGATATGTAGTGTTACTAAATTAAAATTCGTGTTACATCCGTCCTAAGGTGTAAATTTTCAGAACAAGTGGATTTCTAGATAAAGAAGATTGATTTTGGTCTTTTTAAAGCTGGAAGTCTGTAATGACAGCCAGAAACTAGGGAGAGAAATATGTCAGACAATGAAAAAATAAATCAAACTGATGAAGTCACTATTGCGACGACTCATCTTGAAGATCGCCGCAAATTTCTTAAAATAGGCGGTTTGGGCATCGCGGCTCTCGCTCTCGGTCAAGTATCGAGGCAGACGACTTTTGCCAACCCGCTCTCGAAACAAACAACCCAAACGATTAATCTCGGGACGGGCGATGTCGGCATTCTAAATTTCGCTTATCTATTGGAGCAACTGGAAGCCCAATTTTACGCGCGGGTCGTATCTAATAGTTTTTTCACCGGCTCGACGGCTGAGGAACGTCAGATACTGACTGATTTACGTGACCACGAAAGCATTCACCGGCAATTTTTCAAGGCGGCGATAACTGCCGCCGCGCCGACAATGGTGATACCCGATTTAACATTTAACTTTTCCATTGTTGACTTTAACAGCCGCGACAGTGTGCTGACGACATCGCAGAATTTGGAAGATACGGGCGTTTCCGCCTACAACGGAGCGGGACAGGCGATTGTCAGTCCGGATTATTTGTTGCTGGCGGGTAAAATCGTTTCGGTCGAAGCCCGTCACGCAGCGGCGATTCGTGACCTGCGAATTCCGCGCAACGGTTTCTTCTCGACGCACCCGGAAGATTTCGCGCTCGATCCATTAACCGTCCTCGGTTTAGCCAGCCCGTTTCTGCCGAGCGGTGTCACAGTCAATGCCAGCGGATTACCGAGAGTAATTCTCGCCTAACAGGAGAAATAATAAAATGAGTGAAACAATATTTGATAACGTCAATGATGAACTAGTCCAAAATTTAAGCGAACATCCCGAAGCGTTCAAAGATAGTCATTATCTCAATAGTCGCGCCGCCGCTGCGCGACAAATCGGTTCTGATTTATTTACTCCGACTAATGCCCGAACGCCGCTCAACCAAACGTTGCCCGCGCAGATTATCGCCGCGCTGAATCTTGCCTTGCTCGCCGAATATCTGGAGACGGAATTTTACAGCACCGGCTTGAATACTCCGGGGTTAATCTCGAACGATTTACGCCAGGTTTTTGTGCGAATTCTGCTTAATGAAGTCGGACACCGCGAAACTTTGCTGACGGTTTTGGGCAGCAACGCGATTCCCAAACCGATGTTCGATTTTACGGCTCGCGGCGTGCTGCCGGATGTTTTTACGAACTTTAATACGTTTATCGGTCTCGGACAAACCTTCGAGGACAACGGAGTGCGCGCTTACAAAGGACAAGCCGGAAACGTTATGGCGGATGATTTCGTTTTAACAACCGCTCTGCGTTTTCATTCGGTCGAGGCGCGGCACGCGTCCGAATTAAGACGTATTCGCGGCGAAAAGGGATGGATTACGCTCAATTCGCGCGGCAGTCTGCCGGCTATCGCGCAGGGCGTTTATAACGGTGAAGAAAATACCGTGCAGGGCGGCATTGATGTCGTCGCTCTCACCGGCTTTCCGGCGACGACGGTCAGCGAAGCGTTTGACGAACCGTTGACGGCGGACCAGGTATTGGCTAATGCCGCGCCGTTTGTCCGATTTTCGCGCGGGCGCGGCGGAGTTTTTCAGAGAAATCAAAGCGGCACCGAGGGCGTTGACGAAAAGAGAAACAAATAATTTTGTCAGTAACAAGTTTTCATCTGCGGCGGTCTTCGGGACTGTTTTGCAGAATTTATGAGGAGAAACATAATGTCAGCTAAACATTTTAGAAAAATTCGGGCGCGATTTTTAATCGGAGCGATTTTTTCGATGGCGGCGATTCTGATGCCGACCTACGCACAGACGATTCCCGCCGCCAAGCCTTGTTTCGATTTTACGGGCAGCGGAAGAACTTCGTTCGCCACCGTGACGCGCGGTTCACAGAATCTCGTCTGGCGGATTCTGGAAAATAACACTTTCGGCGGCGGCGGCGTACAAGCCTTTCAATTCGGCGCGACGGCGACCGACAATATCACGCCCGGTTACTTTGACGGCGATAATCGCGCCGACGTAGCCGTTTACCGGACGACCGAATCAGCGTATTTCGTTCGTCCTTCGACCGCCGCCGCAAATTCATTCCAGCGCGTACAGTTCGGCGCGGCGAATGATATTTCCGGGCGCGAAGCCGATTACGACGGCGACGGTCGGGACGATTACACGGTCGTCAGAGATACCGGCAGCGGTTTGACCTGGTTTATTCTGCGAAGTGCCACCAACACGTTTAACGGCGTAAACTTCGGCACGTCCGGTTTTGCCAACGGAACGGGCGATATTCCGATTGCGGGAGCCGATTATACGGGCGACGGACGAGCCGAAATAACCGTTATCAGAAATAATCCGGACGGCAGCGGCAGCAGTTATTTGATTGGCGACAGCAACACGGGCGCGCTCGTGCAGGTTCAGCCCTGGGGAAATTATGCGACGGATTTTTATGTGGTCGGTGATTACTTAGGCGACCGGCGCGCTGATTTTGCCGTTTTCCGTTCGCTTTCCGGCGGTGTCAACGGAACCTGGTATATTCTCGAAAACGGCGGCACCAACATCGTCGCCCGCGCTTTCGGCAACAATGCGTTAGCCGGAGGCGGCGACCGTCCGATTTGCGGAGATTATAACGGCGACGGCAAACAGGACATCGCCATTTATCGCTCGTCAAACAGTTCTTTTTACTGGCTCAACAGTCCTAATTTTACGACAACTTCAGGCATTCAATACGGTCAGGCGGGCGATTTTCCGGTTGCGGGAACACGCGCTTACTAGTGAACGAATTTTTATGAAGTCATTTAAGAGGCTGAGTGAAGGCGGATTTCATTCCGCCTTTTTTATTTTATGCTTCCGCTCGTAACTTGAAATCATTCCGCGCAACAAATCGTCAATAATTTTAACGACCGGGAAATTGCCGGTTCAAATATTATTTTAAGAAACCCGAGCAACGGTGTGCGAGTTTTGAGCGGTTGTGAAAACTTAAATGAGGGCAGTAATCTGACAGACCTGCAGACGCAGGATGCGGCGGTAAAATCTCCAGAGTTTTTTGATCTGCGGAGCGATTTTTTTTTGGGAAGCGATATTTATTCCGGTAGTATCAAATCGGCAAACGGATTTATATTCGGACAAATTCGGCGACCATTAAAGCGAAAAACAATCAAATAAATGATAAGCAGGAATAATCTTCGCGCCGCCGCCCGAAGTTTTTTTCGTCAGTTTTTTTCGTCTATGTAGTTTAGCGCACAGAACGAAAGATTTTCATTTGTTATAAATTCCCAATTCGTCCTGAAAATCCGAGCCGATAATCAGGTTGAAGCGGGAGTTGTGAATTCAAATGATGAAAAACGAGAGCCGAACGATTTTGGTCGTCAACGACGTTGAGGCGACGCGCGCCGGCATTAAGGAAATGCTCGAACGCGACGGGTATCGCGTTTTGACGGCGCGGGACGAGCCGGACGCGGCGGAAAAGCGGGTCTGTTTGAAACAAATTGATTTGATGCTGGTCAGCCTCAACGGGAAAATCGGAGAAATAACCGTCGTCGCCGAACGCATTCGCCGATTTGTCGGAGCAGGCGAAAATGTGCCGATTGTGATTTTTTGCGCCGACGAAGCGGAAGCGGACGAATCAGCCGCCGAGCGCAATATCTACCTTTCCTGCCCGGACGATTTCAATCAGTTGAGAAAATTTATCGGGCGGCTGCTCGCCCGTTTTCAAGGCGCGGCGCAAGTTTGATTCGTCTCGTTTCCGCCGAAAAATTTTATTCCTTCCAAAAACACCGCTTTCGAGTTCAATGCCAAAACTACAAAGCTAAAAGCCGCTCATACTCGTCTCTCACGACTTCGTAACATTCGCAGGCGTTTCGTTCGAGACCGGCGCGGTCGAGAATATGAATATGACCGCGCAGATAGCTGATCAATTTCGCGTCCTGCAAACGTCCGGCGGCGACCGTCACGCCTTCGCGCCGCACGCCCAAAAGATGCGAGATAATTTCCTGCGTCAAAATAATTTCGTCCTGCAACACGCAGTCGTGGCAGAACAGCAGCCAGCGGCAGAGTCGCTGTTCAAAAGTGTGCAGGCGGTTGCAGACGGCGACTTGCGAAACCTGCGTCAAAAGATATTGCGTGTATAAAAGCAGAATGCGCTGCAGTGCGCCGCCGCGCGCGAATTCGTCCTGGATAGCTTTAGCTTTAACGCGCAGCGCGCTGCCCGCGACCTGCACAATCGCCTGGTTCGGCGTTGAATTGCCGCCCAGGAAAACCGGCGCGCCGACCATGCCGCATCTGCCGACGATGCCCATCTCGGCGGTCGAACCGCACTCGGTCGTGTAAAGGCGGGAGATAATCGAGGTAATCGGAAAATAAACATACCGCATCTCGTCGCCCGAATTGTAAAGCATCTCGCCGAGCGACAAATCAACCGGTTTGAGCGCGGGCAAAAAACGCTCGTAATCCGCATCCGGCAACGCACCGAGCAGCCGATTCGACCGCGCATCGCAAAAGAGACTCGGCGCATCCGCAACAGGATCGGCAGCGGATGTTAATTTTTTCAATCGGTTTACCGTCTGATCTGTCAGCAGCATAGATTTCTACAAATGTTTCATTCAACGGGAAAGGGTATCAGTAAATATCAAATCGGTTATGTTGGTCGGCTAACGTGCGTAAAATTTATTTTATTTGCCCTCGAATAACTCAGAGTCGAAGTCTCTCGTAAATCCTCACCATAAATAACTTCCGATATGTGCAAAAGCGCACAGAGAAAGCATCTTCAAAATTTTTATACTCCTGGCATACCCGATTCAACTTTGGCGAACACGAGCCGATAAAAAGCGAATATCGAAAACGACGGCGAAAGGATTCGAAATCGTTTTGAAAATAAAATAACCGAAAACGGAAATTTTATTCCCGGCAGCCGGATCATTGCCGGACGTAAATCTGCCAGCCAAAAATCCGGTATGTGTAAAAGCGCACAGAGCAGCGGGTTTTCGCGCGTGTAGTCTTAGAAAGATTTGAGAGAACGAAAAAATGTTTCGGCTTTCGCCGACCGGCAGTTTGAAGCGAGAGCCGGAACATTTTTTCAAAACTCGAAGTTCGATGCCGCCGAAAGTCACACCGAACTTTTCGCCGAAGCACCAGAGGCGATTCAAAAATTAAGCGACGAAAAAACATTCAAGGCATAGATAAACCGAGGAGAAAAATTAATGATTCTGAAGACACACAAAATATTCGCGTCCGGCGCGGCGACCCTGCTGACGCTCGCGTTGGCGGCGCAGTTTGTTCCGCCGACGCGCTCGTTAGCGTCCGATCATATCGATTCGCCGATTATCACGCACGACCGCAGCGCGGACATTGACGATCACTGGTCGTTTCTCGATCCGAACGATAATTCCAAAGTCGTGTTGATGATGTCAACGCAGGGGTTTATCGTTGCCGGCGAACATTTCGGCGAAGCGATTTTCGATCATAATATTCGCTATCGCTTTGAAATCGAAAACACCGGCGATGCCAAACCCGAGGCATACGTTGACGTTTATTATTCGCCCGGTTTAGGGCGCGTCACCACGCAGACGGCGACGATTGAACTGCCGAACGGGAAGAAATTTACCGCGCCGACGACCGTTTCCAACCAGGAATATGATGCGCCGGAATTCGCCGTCACGAACGACCGTGAAACCGGCGCGTCGTTTTATGCCGGAGTCGCCGACGACCCGTTTTTCCTAGACGATACGGGCGCGAATAGAATGGTCGCTTCGGCGATTATGAATCCGGGCAATCCCGATTTGAAACGCCTGTCCGAACGCGGCGGGCGCGACACTTACGCCGGATTAAATGTTTTGATTACGGCGGTCGAAGTTCCGGTTTCGATGCTCAAAGGCAAGGGCAACGTGATCGGCATCAACGCCGTCACGCAGCGGCGCGAGCGAACGAAAATCGGCAAAGACAACAAAATCGAAGCCGACGGCGATTGGGTGACGATTGACCGCGACGGCGGACCGCTCGTCAATAACGGGCTGATTCCCCCGGCGCGCAAGGACGAATACAACGCCGCTACGACCGAAGACGACGCGAAAGGAAAATTCAAAGACGACATCGTCAAATCGCTCAAATTATTCAACACCGATGCCGCGCATATGGCGATTTTGGCGAAAGCGGCGGTTGATAACGGCGATATGCTGCGAATTGATGTGACCGTGCCGAACAAAGGCGCGGGCGGCGGCGACAACAAAGACGGCGGTTTTACGAAAATGGGCGGCAGACGTTTGAAGGACGACGTGGTCGATATGGTTTTCACGACGATCAACAACGGCAAAATGCTCGGCGATAAAGTTGACGCGAACGACAAACCGTTCGGCAATCAATTTCCGTTCGTCGCCAAACCGAATCAGCCGTCCGCTCCGGGCAGCTCGGTTGACGACAGAACCAGACAGTAGTTTTTGGAAATTTGAAAATTATCGTTCGGCGTTTTCAGTTCGGGCATTCGCTGAAATGAGACGGAAGAATGATTCGATTGTGAAACCGGGTCGTTCTTCCTCTTAATTTCGCTCAATGAAAATTTGTATTTTGATGGACAGATTGAAAAATAAATTCGCGCTTTCGGCGGTAATTTTCGGCGTTTTGATAAGCGGCGCGTGTCGTTCGACGGAAAGCCGCGCCGTGATTTCCGCTGCTCCCGCCGCGCCGATTGTTTCGGACGCGACGGCGAATCAGGAAGAGATTCGCTTTTACGAAAACAAAGTCAAAAACGACCGGGAAGATTTTAGCGCGAACAACAAACTCGCCGCGCTTTACCTGCAAAAACTGCGCGAAACGGGCGATGTCGCTTTGCTGAATTTGGCTTTTCGCGCCGCCCGCGCATCTTTAGATTCGGTGCCGGACGTGCGAAATTCCGGCGGACTCGCCGCGCTCGCGCTCGCCGAATTCGCCGCGCACGATTTCACGAATTCCCGCGATCACGCCGTTCGTTTAATCGAACTCGAACCGTCGAAAAGTTACCCGCAATCCATTTTGGGCGACGCGCTTTTGGAACTCGGCGAATACGAAAAAGCTGAAATCGCGTATAAAAAAATCACGCTGCTCGACAACGGAAGCAGTTCGGGAAGCGAAGCGCGTTTCGCCCGTTTAGCGCAGTTAAAAGGCGACAACGGGGAAGCGCAAAAACATTTCGCCGCCGCTTTGAAGCTCGCGCTCGACGAAAGCGTTCCGCCGCGTGAAACGGTCGCGTGGCTGCGCTGGCAATTGGGCGAAACGGCGTTTTCCGTCGGCGATTACCAAACCGCCGAACAGTTTTATCAGGACGCGCTGACGACGTTTCCCGATTATTACCGCGCCGTCGCCTCGCTCGGACGAGCGCGCGCCGCCCGTAATGATTTGAACGGCGCAATCGAACAATACGAAAAAGTAACGCGCATTTTGCCCGATCCGAATTACGTCGCCGCGCTCGGCGATTCGGACGCGCTCGCCGGACGCGCCGGCGACGCGAAAAGGCAGTATGAATTGGTCGAGCAAATCGGACATCTGAGCGAATTGAACGGCGCGCTCTACAATCGCCAGCTCGCGCTTTTTTACGCCGATCACGATTTGAAACCGGAAGAAGCCTACAATCTCGCCGCCAAAGAATACGAAGTGAGAAAAGACATTTACGGCGCGGACGCGCTCGCCTGGACTGCGCTCAAGGCGGGAAAATTAACCGAAGCGAACGCGGCGATCAAAGACGCTTTGCGGCTCGGCACAAACGACGCGCGGCTTTTTTATCACGCCGGAATGATTGCGAAAGCGGCGGGCAATCCGGGCGAAGCGAAGCGTCTGCTCGAAACCGCCGTGAAAATTTCGCCCGCGTTCGACGCGCTGCAAACCGAAAAATTGCGGGCGGCTGTGACGGATTTGTCGAGCGATGCGAAATTAGACGCGCATTAAATTAAACGCATTGAGAGCGGCGAACGATTGAACGAATCGCCCGTCAAAGCGGTTTTCGAGTGATTGGAAATTTTTGCGGCGGAAAAACTATTTCGCCGGTTCGCTTTGGAAGAATTTATCAGAGAAAATTATACTAATTCAAGTTAATTAATGCGTAAAGTCAGAACCGCCTGCGTGAGCGGGCGAGTGGCTGCCGGCGTTAACCCGCCCGCTTACGCAGGCGGTTCTGACAGGCTAACAAAAATTTTATTTGACAAGAGGGAGAAAAAGAAAAATGAACACGGAAGAAAAACGCCCGATGGCGGACGAAATCAAAGGCGAAAAATTGCCGTATCCGGCGAAGCAGTCGGAGATGAAACAACAGCCGGATTCGGATTTGTCGAATTACAAAGCGGCGGGCAAACTGAAAGATAAAACGGCGATTATCACCGGCGCGGATTCGGGCATCGGTCGCGCCGTGGCGATTGCGTTCTGCAAAGAAGGCGCGAATGTGGCGATTGTTTACAACGAAAACGAGACGGACGCGGCGGAAACCAAACGGCTTTGCGAAAAAAACGGCGGCAAATGTCTGGTCATCAAATCCGACGTGCGCTACAAACAAATGTGTCTCGACGCGGTCGAGCAGACGGTCGCGGAGTTCGGCGGCTTGAATATTCTGGTCAACAACGCCGCGTTTCAAAAAGCCGAGAAAAACTTTGAAGACATCGAAGAAGAAGATTTGCGCCGGACGTTTGAAACGAATATCCTGGGCTACTTTTTTATGGCGCAAGCCGCCGTCCCGCATTTGAAAAAAGGCGACGCAATCGTCAACACCGGCAGCATCGTCGGGCGCGTCGGCATTCCGATTTTGATCGATTATTCTTCGACCAAGGGCGCGATTCATTCGTTCACGAAATCGCTGGCGATGAATCTGGGCGAAAAGGGAATTCGCGTCAACTGCGTCGTTCCCGGTCCGGTTTGGACACCGAATATTCCCGGCACGATGCCGATTGAAGAAGTCGAAAATTTCGGTCACGAAGTCGCGTTAAAACGCCCCGGACAGCCGGAAGAATTAGCTCCGGCGTATGTTTTTTTAGCTTCGGAAGACGGCAGTTTCGTGACCGGCTGCCTGCTCGATGTGACGGGCGGCAAAATGTCGAGCGATTAGGTAATACACGAAAGCCGGCGTTCAAACTCGGAATAAGAGAAGAAACTGTCCACGAAAAGACACGAAAAGACACGAAAAGACACGAAATCGGCACGAAATCGGCACGAAACTGTTGTTCAACTAAACTTTTTTAGTGTTTTTAGTGTTATTCGCAGACAGTTTCTTCCGTTTTTAAGTGTTTGAACCCAACTTCTTAGAAATTTGAAAAATGATGAAAGATGTTCCGACGGAAAAAACGATTTTTGAATTGCTCGACTCGGATTTCGTGACCGCGCCGACGCGCCGCGTTTTGCTGGAAAGGTTGAACGCGGACGAAAATCCGCCGCGTTTTTTTGACGAGCGCGAGTTTGAAATTTTGAAAAGCGTGTGCGCCGCGCTCGCGCCGTCGGCGGTTGTGCCGGGCGAATTCGCCGCGGGCGCGATTGATTCGCGCCTGGCGGAAAACAAGGGCAACGGCTGGCGTTACGCGGCAATGCCGACCGACGCGGAAGTTTACCGAACTTCATTAACCGAACTCGACCGCCTCGCCCGCGAAAATTTCGGCGAAACTTTCGCCGCGCTCGCAAACGACAAAAGGCGCGAGATTTTGCGCCGCGTAAAAAATAAGGAAACCGGATTCGAGCTTTCGCACGACCGATTTTTGGAAGAAATCTGCGCCGAATTCGTCGAGCTTTTTTATAGTCATCCGCTCGTTTTAGAGGAAATCGGCTACGTCGGTTTCGCTGACGCGAAGGGTTGGGATTTGGAAGTCCAAAGTCCGTCGGAAGTCCAAAGTCCAAAGTCCAAAGTCCAAAGTCCGTCGGAAGTTCAAAGTTTAAACTTCAAAGTCCAAAGTTCGGAAATTGAAGCCGGTCCGAAATCCGAAATCCGAAATCCGAAATCGGATGTGGTTGATGCGGTCGTGATCGGCACGGGCGCGGGCGGCGCGCCGATTTTAGCGCGGCTGGCGCAAGCCGGATTAAGCGTCGTCGCGCTCGAAGCGGGGAAAAGTTTCGATTACCGGGAGTTTGCGACCGACGAGCGCGAGCAGTCGAAACTTTTTTGGACGGACGAACGCTTGAGCGCGGGAACAAACGCCGTCGCTTTCGGCAGCAATAATTCCGGCTGCGGTGTCGGCGGTTCGACTCTGCATTTTACGGCTTACACGCCGCGCCCGCAGGCGGATGATTTTCGCGTCTTTTCGGACTTCGGAGTCGGGCGCGACTGGTGTCTGTCGTTTGAAGATTTAGAACCATATTACGACGAACTCGAATGGTTTTTGGGCGTGTCGGGCGATTCGAATTACCCGTGGGGAACGCGGCGAAAAAATTATCCGCTGCCGCCGCTGCCTTTGAACGGCGCGGCGCGTTTGATGCAGCGGGCTTGCGCGAAACTAAATATCCGAACCGCGCCCGCGCCGAACGCCGCGCTTTCGCAAAACTACTTTCAGGAAAAAATCGGAATGCGGCACGCCTGCACGAATCGCGGTTTTTGCCAAGCCGGTTGTTCGGTCGGCGCGAAAGGTTCGATGGATGTCACTTTTTTGCCGCTCGCCGTCAAATACGGCGCGGAAATCAGAAGCGAATGTTTTGTCACCGAATTTGAATACGATGAACAGGGCGCAATCAAAGCCGTCGTTTATTCGCAGAACGGCGCAACGAAAAAACAGCTTTGCAAAAATGTTTTTTTGTGCGCGGGCGGCATCGAATCGCCGCGCCTTTTGCTGATCAATAATCTCGCCAATTCGAGCGGGCAAGTCGGCAAAAATTTTATGGCGCACACGGGCGTGCAGATTTGGGGAACGTTCGACGAAGAAATTTATCCGCACAAAGGCATTCCCGGCGGCTTAATTTCGGAAGACACGCACCGCCCGAAAGATGCCGATTTTGCAGGCGGTTATCTGCTTCAATCAATCGGCGTGATGCCGGTCACATACGCTTCGCAGCTTGCCCGCGGCGAAAAGATTTTCGGCTCCGAATTGGACGATTGGATGAAAAATTACAACCGCACGGCGGGCATCAATATTTTGGGCGACTGTCTGCCGTCTGAAAATAATTTTATGGAATTAGCGAACGAAAAAGACGAACGCGGACTGCCGAAGCCGAAAATTTATTTTTCGCACGGCGAAAATGAAAACCGGATGACCGGACACGCCGAAAAAATAATGAGCGCAATCTGGACGGAAGCGGGCGCGAAGAAAATGTGGACGTTTCAGAGAAACGCGCACATTATCGGAACGTGCCGGATGGGAAAAGACGCGGCGGAAAACGTCGTCGATGAAAACTGCCGCTCGTTCGACGTGCCGAATCTTTACGTCTGCGACAACTCGGTTTTTCCGTCGGCACTGTCGGTCAATCCGGCGTTGACGATTATGGCTCTGGCTCTGCGGACGGCGGACGGATTTTTGGAAAGTTCAAAGTTCCGGGTTCAAGGTTCAAAGTCTGTTTAGCCGAACCTTGAACCTCGAATCTTGAATCTTGAATCTTGAATCTTGAATCTTGAATTTTGAATCTTGAATTTTGAACTATGAAAAAAAACTTTCTCGACATCATCAAAAAAGAAAAAGGCGGCGGCAGTTATTCGGGCGACGAGTTCGGCGGCGGGCGCGGGCAGGACGGAAGCGGGATGCCGACCGGCGCGGCGCATAATTTTATGTTTGCGACCGGCATCGAATGCTCGTATCCGACGATTGACAACGGCAAAACGCGGCGCGATTTATTGGAAGAATGCGGGCATTACGAGCGTTTTGAGGAAGATTTGCATCTGATCAAAGATTTGGGCTTGAAGGTCGTCCGCTACGGTTTGCCGTATTACAAAATCAGCCGCCGCGAAGGACATTACGATTGGGAATTCGCGGATCAGGCGATGAATCTGATTAAAAAACTGGAACTGACACCGATTCTCGATTTGATGCACTTCGGCGTTCCCGATTGGGTCGGCGATTATCAAAACCCGGAACTGCCCGTGCATTTCGCCAAATACTGCGCGGCGGTCGCCCGTCGCTATCCGTGGGTCAGATATTACACGCCGGTCAATGAAATCTATGTGACGGCGAAATTCAGCGCGAAAGACGGCGTTTGGAACGAGCAGCTAAACAGCGATCAGGCGTTCGTGACGGCGATGAAGCACACGGTCGCGGCGAGCATTTTGGGAACGCAGGAAATCGCCAAACACCGCAACGACTGCATTATCGTCCAATCGGAAACCGCCGAATATCTGCACGAAACCTGCGCCGAAATCTCCCAAAAAACCCGAATGGAAAATAAGCAGCGATTGATCTCGCTCGATCTGCTTTACGCCAAACAGCCGGACGCGGAAATTTATCAATATCTGCTCGACAACGGCTTGACCAAAGAGGAATACGATTGGTTTATGGTCGGCGAGCCTCCGGGTTATCAGGTGATGGGCAACGATTATTACGGCGACAACGAGCGCATTTTAAAGCCCGACGGCACGATCTGCACGGCGGAAGACGTTTTCGGCTGGTATCAAATCACGAAAGATTATTACAACCGCTACAAAAAACCCGTGATGCACACCGAAACAAATCACAAAGACCCGGAAAAAGCTCCGACGTGGCTCTGGAAACAGTGGATTAATATTCTGCGGATGCGCGCTGACGGCGTGCCGGTTCTCGGTTTTACGTGGTATAGCCTGATCGACCAGATTGATTGGGACAAAGGACTTTCCAAAAAAGAAGGCACGGTTAACCGATGCGGTTTGTATGATTTGGACAGAAAACCGCGTCCCGTCGCGGAAGCCTACCGAATGCTTTTGAAAGAATACGGTCAAATCACGATTGTCCCGCACGGCGAAATGTTTGAAATCACCGGCGAAGCGGCGCGGCTCAAAGTCGAGGTTTGATTCGATGCGATTGAAAATCAACGGCACGATTTTGAATGTTTTTGAAACGGGCGCGGAAAATTACAATTTGCGCCCGACGCTTCTTTTTCTGCATTATTTCGGCGGCTCGTCGCAATCGTGGACGGAAGTGATTGAAAAACTTTCCGCCGATTATCACTGCGTCGCGCCGGATCTGCGCGGTTTCGGCGCGTCGCACGAAGCGGCGGAAAGTTTCGCGGTCGCGGATTACGCCGACGATGCCGCCGATTTAATTCGCGTGCTGTCGCTCGAAAATTACATTTTCGCCGGTCATTCGATGGGCGGCAAAATCGCGCTCGCGCTGGCGGCGCGTAATCCGCCGGGTTTGCAGTCTTTGGTTTTATTCGCGCCGTCGCCGCCGACACCCGAACCGATGAAGGACGCGGAACGCAAGAAATTATTAAATTCGCACGGCAATCGCTGCGCCGCCACCGAAACGGTTTGTCAGGCGGCGGGCGGACGATTGCCCGGCGCGGTTTTCGCCCGTGCGATTGATGACAATCTGCGAACTTCGGAAACAGCTTGGCAAGCGTGGCTGGAAAAGGGAAGCCGCGAGGACATCTCAAATGAAGTCGGGAATATCAATGTGCCGGTTTTAATCGCGGCGGGCGCGGAAGACGGAAATATGACCGCCGAACTGCTTGAGCGCGAAATCGCACAGCGCATTTCGGATGCTCGTCTGACTGTTATCGAAAACGCGAAACATCTTTTGCCGCTCGAAGTTCCCGAAACGGTGGCGAGTTTGATTCGCGGGGAAATCGAAGAAATTCGTTTTTGAGAATCCGACAACAGCGCGGAAGCGATTGGCGTTGAAAAAGAAAAAGCCGATTCGATAATATCCGATGAGCCAAAATCATCGGCGCAAATCAAAGAGTAATTATGTCGCTCGAATATCTTAAAGAAGCCGTCGCTGCGGGCGATACGGAAAAACTAATTCGTTATGTGCGGCTGCATTTCGGCGACGGAAACGAAGCCGCAGGGAAAAAGGAAATTGATAAGGCGTGGACGGAAGCGTTGAAATTACTGCTCGACGTTCCGGCAACGAAGCGCGAGTTTATTTTGCAGACTTTAGCCGAAGAAGACGCGGCGACGCTGGCGCATCTTTTCTTTCATCTGCATTTTTATTTTGTCAAAAAATCGGGAGAATGGATTCACGATGGTGAACTTTAACGAAACAGATTCGACGCAGCTGCGTCCCGGTTTGTGGCAGACGGTCAACGAGCGTTATCCGGGCGCGTTGATTACGAAAAAGACCCGCGTGCCGTTAGCAAAATTGAAAAAGCCTTTGTCGGAGGCGCGGCTTTGTTTCGTTTCGACGGCGGGCGTGCAGCCGAAAAATTCTACGCCGTTCGACACGGTTCATCCCGTCGGCGATTACACTTTCCGGCGCGTGCCTTCAAATTCAAAAGTTTCCGATTTGGAAATTCATCAACTCAAATATCCGACCGCCGGAGCGAAGCGCGATTTGAACGTCATCTTTCCGATTGAGCGGCTTCAGGAATTAGTAAAAGAAAAAATCATCGGCGAACTCGCGGAAAATTTCTACTCGTTCATCGGCTACAATATGGATGCCGAGCGATTGGAAAACACGCTCGCCGAAATAATCGCCGCCGCCATCGAAGCGGAAAAACCGGACGCGGTTTTGCTCGCGCCCGCCTGACCGATCTGCCATCAGAGCATCGCGCTCGTGCAGCGCGCCATCGAAAAAAAAGGAATTCCGACCGTTTCAATTTCCGTCGCATTGGATGTCATTGAACACGCTAAACCGCCGCGCGCCGTCTTCGTGCCGTTTATGATGGGACATCATTTCGGCGTGCCGTTTCATCGTGATTTACAAAGACGAATCATTCTCGATGCGCTTGATTTTTTGACGACCGCAAGAGAAAGCGGCGACGTGCGAAAAATCCCGATCACCTGGGCGGAAGCGCGAAAGCAAGGCAGAGAAATCGAACGCCGACTCAAACCGAAAAATTAGGTTCTAAAAATTTATGTCAAAATCTGTTGTCGCGCTCGTCCAATCGGCTCCGATTTTCAACGATTTGGCGGCGAGCGTTGAAAAAGCCGTCGAGCGTATTTCGCAAGCCGCCCGACAAAACGCGCAAATCGTCGCGTTCGGCGAAACGTGGCTCGCGGGTTATCCGGCGTGGCTCGATTTCTGTCCGAATGTTGCGCTCTGGAATTACGAGCCGACCAAAAAAGTTTTCGCTCTGATGCGGCAAACGAGCGTCGTTGTGCCGAGCCGCGAAACCGAAATGATTGCGCGCGCCGCCCGCGAAAACAAAATCGCCGTCGTCATCGGAATCAACGAACGAGTCGAGCGCGGCGTGGGCAGCGGCACGCTTTACAATTCTCTTTTATCGTTCGATGAAAAAGGAGTTCTGGTTAATCATCATCGCAAATTAGTTCCGACTTACACCGAAAGACTCGTTCACGGGCAGGGCGACGGCGACGGACTGCGGGCGGTCGAAACCGCCGCCGGTCGCGTCGGCTCGCTCATTTGCTGGGAACACTGGATGCCGCTTGCGCGCCAGGCAATGCACGAAGCGGGCGAACAGATTCACGTTGCGGTTTATCCGACGGTTCACGACGCGCACCAGATTGCCAGCCGCCATTACGCTTTTGAAGGCAGATGTTTCGTTCTCGCCGCCGGTTCGATGATGAAAGCGACGGACTTGCCCGAAGAACTTTTGAGCGAAACGGATTTGTCGAAATTGCCGGAAAACATTTTGCGCGGCGGAAGCTGCATCATCGCGCCCGACGGAAGTTTTATAGTCGAGCCGCTTTTTGATGAAGAAAAAATTATCGTCGCCGAACTCGACTTCACGCGGATTGACGAAGAGAAAATGACGCTCGACGTTTCCGGTCATTATTCGCGCCCCGATGTTTTCGATTTTCGACTCAATCGAGCATCACGACGGAAAAACGATTGACGCGCTGATTTCAGCAACTCAAAAATAAATCTCGCTTGTCAGCCCGCTAACGACTGTGATGGTCAAGTTTTTTTAGACAAAAAGCTGTCTTTTGTTTTCTCCATTTTTAGTTTTTAATTCCTGCTCGAATTCGAGCGGACTTTTATATCCCAAACTCGAATGTAATCTGACCCGATTGTAGTCGCCTTCGATGTAGCTGAAGATTTCCGAGCGGGCTTGTTCAAGGTCTGCAAATACTCCACTCTCAATCAATTCGGCTTTGAAGCGCGAAAAGAAACTCTCGGCTCGGGCATTATCGTAACAATTGCCTTTACCGCTCATACTTTGCCGCAAACAATTTTGCGGCAACAGATGATGAAATGCTTTGGAAGCGTATTGG
>CAXSGY010000023.1:0-82209 GCA_964237235.1 uncultured Pyrinomonadaceae bacterium | reverse complement strand
CTTGGAAAATCAAAGAGGCGGTTTGCGGGCTATGAAAAACTCCGCGACCCCTCAAATATATTTGATGTTTTCATCAACAAATCTTCCCATTTGCACATTTTGCGCTCGGATAAGTGGAATCTCGCCTTCGTCTTTTACATCAAAATATTTCGTATATTCAAAACCTGCTAGTTTCGTAACGTGCGCCAAAAAATTTACGTCTGTCATTGTCCAGGTTGATGGTAAATCAACAACATTTAATTCAACATACGGAACAGTTTCAGATAGAATTTTTCTAGGCTTTTTCAATCCTAATCGTTTAGCATTCTCAACAGCTTTTATATAATCAATTTTTCTTTGTTCAGCTATCTCGTTCAGTAGTTGATTAGCAGATTTAACATTTCGGTTTTCTGCTCTCCAATCCGCCGTCAGTTTGCCCGAACAGGCGGCGGCTAAAACGGCTTGGCGGAAGCGTTTGAGAATGACAGGAATTTTGCTTAGACGCGCTTGCACGGCTTCAACCTTGTCGAGCAGTTTTTCCAATTTCTCGACGATGCGTTTTTGTTCGTTGAGCGGCGGAAAAGGTAAAGGGATTTTTTGAATATCTCTTGATGATAAATGTCCGACTGTAACCGATGAAGTTGCGTCTTGAATGGCTTTGAGATAACCATTTATAGAAAACAATAAAAACTTGCCGCTGAAAACTTCTTCATTTGTAATCAACTTACAAACTCGTTGATTCAATAAAGCCTTATCACCTTTCCATTCATAGCAACCAAAATTTCCATCCATTCCAATAAGAAAATCACCGTTATCAACTACATATTCTTTCGGATACTCGCCTTTATAGAAAGTTTCGGTTGAACTTCTGGCAAGGTCACGAATGCGAATAATAGGAAAGCCGTTGGTCTTGTTGAACTGAGTAGATTTGAAAGCATAGCCATTCAACACATTGCAAATTTCACCAAGTTCAACTCGTTCCCAGGTTTGATGTTTAGACAGTAAACCAACTTCATCTTGGAAGATTTCTTTGAAAGGAACTACAAGACTCATATAGTTTTTGCCTCTTCAAAATAAAGCACTCCAGCAATTTCGTCGGCGTTTGCGACCATTTTTGTTTTTTGAGAAACTTCGTTCGCGTCTTTGGAATATCCGGTGGCGCGAAAATGTCCGACAAATTCATACTGCTTTGAGCCGCGTTTGATGAAAATCGGAATCGAAACATTTTGCTCGACAATTCTGGCGGCGTATCTTTCACGATCTCTGCCGAAACCGACTAAAACTTCTTTCGGCGCGTTCGGATTCAGCACCGGATCAAAACAGCCGCAAACGACATCGCCGTTTCTGTGCGGTAAAGCCTGTTGATAATTTCCCCCGAACATTTGTGAAATCTCTTCGCGGTCGAACCAATCGCCGATTTTTAATTTTTCAGATGTCTTCATATTTCCGATTCAAAATCATTTATCAGCGATTCGGCATCAAGATAATCGCTGAGTTTTTCATTCTAAGCAGTTGCCGCCGTCATTTCTTCTTTTTCGATCAAACTGATAATTTCCCGCAAATCGCCGACGACGGCTTCGAGTTCGGTAATCGCTTCGGTGGCGAGAAAATCCGGTTCGGGCAAATCGTCCGCGTCTTCGAGCGATTCGTCTTTCAGCCACGTTATATCAAGTTTGTAATCGCGCTCTTTGATGTCGCTGATGTGAAAGCGTTTGAATCGTTCGGATTCTTCGCGTCCGCTGGTGCCGTTCGCGTTCGTGCCGTAACTTTCGATAAATTCGGCGAAATGCGCGTCGGTCAGCGGTCGGTCTTTTTTCGTGATGCCCGGAACATTTGAACGCGCATCATAAATCCAGACGTTTTCCGTCGCCGCGCCTTTGGTAAAGAAAATCACGTTCGCCTTTACGCCCTGACTGTAAGGCGTGAACGTGCCGCGCGGCAGACGCAAAACCGTGTGCAGGTTGCAGTCCTGCATCAGTATTTCCAGAACTTCGCCCGCTTTGCTTTCAAACAAACAGTTATCCGGCAAAACCATCGCCGCCCGTCCGCCGCTTTTCAAAATCGTGCTGACGTGCTGCACGAAATTAAGTTGTTTGTTACTCGTTTCAATCGTGAAATCTTCGCGTTCCGGTGCTTGGCTCGCGCCTTTCGTTCCAAACGGCGGATTAGTCAAAATGCAGTCGTAACGCTCGCCTCTGTCCGATTCGTAAATCGTATCGCCGAGATAAATATGCGGTGTCACGCCGTGCAGAAAAAGATTCATCAAAGCCAGACGGCGCGGGCGCGGCACTAAATCCTGCGCGAAATAAGTTTTCTCTTTCACGCGCTTCGCATCGTCGCGGTCAAGCACGCCGCCCGTTTCATTGGTTAGCCATTCGTAAGCCTCGACCAAAAAACCGCCCGTGCCGCAAGCCGGATCGCAAATCGTAAAATCTTTTTTGGTTCGCGGATCGGGCTTCATCACTTCGACAATCGAACGAATCAGCGGGCGCGGCGTGAAATACTGTCCCGCGCCTTTTTTGCCTTCGCTCGCCGCTTTCTCTAACAAACCTTCAAACGCCGCGCCTTTGACATCAACGTCCATCGAAGACCACTCATCTTCATCAATCATCGTGATGACGCGCTTGAGATTAACCGGATTATTAAAACGCGGTTGTGATTGCGCGAAGATGTCGCCGAGCAAGCCTTTCTGACGGCTCAACACGCGCATTATATCCGTGAAATGATCTAACAAACTGATGCCTGATTTAGTCGAAAGCGAAGACCACGAACAATCGGTTTTGACCGGCGCACCTTTTTCGTTGGTCAATTCGACGGCAGATAAATCAATACCGCGTTCATCCGCCATTTTAAGAAACAGAAGATATGTTAGCTGTTCGATATAGTCGCCATAATCAATGCCGTCGTGCCGAAGTGTATTACAAAATCCCCAAAGTTTATTAACAATATCTGACATATATTTAATTATTGGTTTCGACGATCCAATCGTTTTTGGTCAAGCCAGTTGCTTCAATTGCTTGAACGCAAAAACGATGAATACTTTTAGCAGAAAGATTAGTTTCTATAAAGTAATCGTTTTGAAGTTTTCTTGATGAGCGTAAGCCAATGCCATCAGCACTAATAAATCTCGGATAATCATTCACAAGAATTGTAAATGCTTCGGGTTCAACCATCGCAATCGCATTCATAGTGCTTTCAAGAACATCGCGCCAAGATGCAACAGCATTGGTTTGACCGAGAATTGAAACTACTCTCGGAACTTTGCCGGTAACTTCATCTGTTACGGCTTTTGAATCGCCTTCAGATTGAAGGTCGCCAAAATAAGACCAAACTTCAAGAGCTATATCGGCAAGATTATTCGAGCGTTTTTCAATTTCATATTGAGTCCATTTTTCCAAATCATTGAAATATTTATTAAGTTCCAAATGACTTTCATTCAATAAATCTTTCTTCGTTGGAAAATTCGCGTTTGAAAGTTCGGAGTTGTAACCCGTCAAAGTTAGATTTCCGAGCGTGTGCAACCAGAGTTCGTGAGTCGTCTGCCAGTCATCGCCTAATTCGCCTTGCCACCAATCGGTCGGAGTCTGCGGCATTATATGTTCTATCGTCAAATTATCAAAAATTGTTTGCTCTTTGTGTCCGAAAGAAGATTCTAAAGTTTCGAGCAAAAGTTTAGTTTTGATTCGGCGGTCGCCTGCTCCATAAAGTTTTGATTCGATCAACCTTGAACGAAACTCTAAATCTTTCGGATAATCTCTTTTTTGTAAAGTTAGTCTCACGCCCTCTGTTAAATCGGTTGAAGATTCTAATTGCGCCTGATCGTAAAGCGCGGGGAAAATTTTGTTAAGTTGATTACTTGGATAATTGCAGACGAAACGCCTGATTAAATAGTTTTCAAGATACTGAAAAATTGTTCCGAAAGCGTCGGCAGTCAAACGCTCTTGTGCATATTCGTTATAACAGTTCAGCAGAAAAGGATATGCGGTTGTTACTTCTAATCGTTTGATTCGCTCTAAACGTTTTTGTATTGATGGCTCTGATTCGCTTGTCGGAAAAAGTATTTTTCTGTAATAAGTTGAGAATCTATGAATCTCCTTTAGAAATTCAAGCGCATTCGATTGTCCGACTCTATCTTTCAGTGTGTAATAAACATCACTCTGCTTTACGAAAGTGCCGTTACGCATTAAAAAATGCCGAATATACTCAGTCAAATTATCGCCAAGTGCATTCTGCATCGGTTTCCAAAATTGTTCGTAGATTTCATCCTGTTCATTGACGTGAATACGCATAAAAAAGTAATTCCTAATCAAATCAGATTGAGTTAAAGGAAGTCCTTTTGCGTTCAAACTTTCAAAAACAAGATGTGGATTATCGTCATAATCTAAAACGATACTTACCACCGACAATCGGTTTGTAACTACCGAAGCTAAATTGCTTAAATCTACTGAACTGCCTTTGAGCTTGCGTTCAAAAAACGAATAACATTCGGTTATTTTACTTTCTATGTCAGAAGTATTGTTTAGAATCAAAGTCTCAAACGGTAAGCGGTCGGTTTGAGTTGGAAGCAATTTATAACGGTCAAGACCTGTTTCAAAATGATTGACAAGCATCGTTTGATGAATCTTTTGAGCAAGTTGTTCCAAACCGTCTTGCTGGGCTTTATCCCTAATAGCTGAGAGCAAAACATAAATCGTGGTGATTCTCTGTTGCCCATCAATCAAAAGAAACTTTGAAATTCCTTCGGGAACAGCAACTGCCGGCATTGTTACTATTGAACCGATAAAATGGCTTTTAGGTTCATCGTTTTCACAAAGCCAAATTAAATCATCCCAAAGCACGTTCCAGTTTTCTTTCTTCCAACTGTATGCTCTCTGAAAAAGCGGAACGATGTATTGGTTTGTTCCTTCAATTATCTTTTGAACCTTTGTTTCTGAGGCTTTCATATTTGAAATTAATTATTTGGTGATTTTAGTTAATATCACGCTGCAATCGCCGCATTCAGCTCACGCAGAAGCGTTTGAAACTCCATCGCGCCGAAAACTTTTTTTGCTTTTCCTTTGCCGCCGTTGTCGTGAAAGATTGACTGATATTCAAAATCTTCTTCATCAATCGTTAAGTTAGTGGCAAGATGTTCCTGAATCAATCCGAGCCATTTGGTTTGGTCGTGATTAAATTGTTTGCCGTCGGTAAATTTTTCAATCGCCCGTTCGACGCGCTCTCTGGCAGTCAGAAGAATTTCCTGCACGTTAGCCGCGTGTTTGACCATCGAAATAAGATCGGCGAGTTCTTTATGATAAATTCGGGCGTGTGCCTTCTGCAAATCGTTTGTTTTGAATTTTTCTTCTTTAAGTTTTTGGCAGAGTTCGCGCAAAGCGTCCGGCTGCCATTCCTGCGGGCGCGTCAGCAAAATCGTCAGTGCTGAAACGGAATCGGCGTTTGTTTTAACAAATTCGGTGAAGGCTTCGAGATAATCTTCGGCTTTGTCGTATTTACCGTAACGCTCAAGTTTTTCCGATTCGACTTCATCTTCGGCATCTATCGCCACGACGAAAGTTTTTGAAGCGCGATCATAATTTTCCATCAAATTTTGAAAATCGGCATCGCGCAAGGTTTTCATTGTCGCGGTAAAGTTTTTGTGAAGTTCGGTCGCTAACGTATCGGCAAACTTTCCGACATCGCCTTCGGAAATGAAACGCTCAAACTCTTCACGCGCTTTGCCGGTCATATTCTTTTCAATGCGGCGCAGACGTTTTATCAGCAATCCAGTGAAATAACCGCGCTCGACATTTTGCCAGATGTTTTCGATCACTTGCGGTGTCGGTGTCGGCTTTTTTGTTGGCGGTTCGATTTTGAAATTTGAAACGTCTTTGAAATACTCAAACAAAGTGCCATCAAAACAGTCGAAAACCGTAAAATGAGTTTTGTTAATGTCCGAACAAAGGCGCGTCCCGCGTCCGAGCATTTGTTCCCACAAAATACGCGATTTAACCGGACGCAGGAAAACGATGTATTCGAGCGCGGGAATATCAACGCCGGTTGAAAGCATATCAACGGTAACAACTATTTTCGGATTCGGACGATTGCGAAATTCGCGGATTTTCTGCAAAGGTCGGTCAACATTCGCATTTCCGGTTATTTTCTGCACGAAATCATCGCCGCGCCCGAATACTTCGCGGCAAATCCTGACAAGCTGATCGGCGTGTGAAGTATGATTGATGTCATTGACGGCAAAGATCAAAGTTTTCGGAAAATTGCCGGTCTTCTTTTCGTGTTCGAGAGCGTAACGAGCAATTTCTTCGATGATTTTGCGGTTGCTGTCGGGAACGGTTATTTCCTGCTCGACTTGTGTTGATTCATACTTTCGTTCGTCTTCGAGTTCATCGAAAATCTTTTCGCCCGTTTGGGTATCAATCTTTTCGATGTTTTCGCCTTCACGCAAAAACACGCCGTCAATTTTGACATTTGATTTGATTTTTACAGGTTCGTAATCAACTAAATACCCTTCCTGAATGGCTTGCTCAACGCCGTAACGAAAAACAGGTTGTCCAAATAGTGAAACGGTATGCGCCGCCGGTGTCGCCGTCAGTCCGACTTTTACCGCGTCGAAATGATCCAAAGTATTTCGCCAAGTGCTTGTTTCCTGCGATGTATAACCGCGATGGCATTCGTCTGCGATAATCAAATCAAAAGCGTTATTTGGAATATCAAGTTTTTTCGCATCGGCTTCATAATCAGGATCACTTTCGGATTGCTTGAAAGATTTTTCTTGTCCGAAAAGATTAATCGTCATTCGCTGAACTGTCGAAATATAAACGAATGTTTGCGCCGCGTTCGGATTCGTCAGATAGCTTTCCGGCAAAATTTTCGGATCAAACGGCAACTCATCGCCAAAATCTTCCCGCCGGAATTTTTGACTGAAAACTTCATATTCTTGATTAAATTTATTTCCGTGCGGCGTTTGAAACGAGTTAAATTCTCGAACGGCTTGCGCTGCCAGTGCTTTTCGATCAACTAAAAACAAGATGCGCTGAAATAGTTTTGATTCAAGTAACCGATAAATTTGGGCAACAGTAAAAAATGTCTTGCCTGTTCCCGTTGCCATTGCAATCAACATCGCCCGGCGGTCATTTTTCAATTCGTTTTCAATGGCTCGGATTGCATCTGTTTGGTAATGACGCAAGCGAGTAATTTGCGACGGATCGGTGTTATCAAGCCAAGAAAAAGCACCAGCCGAATCACGCTCAAACATTTCCAAAAGAGCATTTGGCGTGTGAAAATTATTTAGTTGACGCGAAACGTAGTCTATTCTTCGCAAATCGGCAAACCAAATAGTTTCGCCGTTCGTCGCATAAATGAAAGGCACTCGAAAGCCGTTCCAGTTTCCAATGCCGTGAAATGTCGTCTTTGAATATCGCTTTGCCTGTTCCAGAACATTTTGCGCTCCGACGCTAACTTTTTTGGCTTCGATAATGCCGATTAATTTGCCCTGCACAAATAAAGCGTAATCAGCAAAACCGTTTTCGGTCGGAAATTCTTCAACCGCGTGATTTGTCAGTTTCGATAAATCCAAACTATCTTTGTAAGCGATGATTTTCCAAGATGTATTTGCCGAGCGAAGTTTTGAATCAATTCTTTGCTTTCTGGTGAGCCATTCATTTTCAGCCATAAAATTATGAAAGTTTTTTGATTATTAAGAAGTTTTCTGCGCGTTTGACGGTCTGCCGGGCGTTCTTTCCTTCACAAGTTCTAAATCCTTTTCAATGACAACATAGGAATTGCCAATCTTCTGCGCCGGAAGTCTGCCGGATGTAATTAACGCCTGCACACGCCGCAGACTCAAACCTAATTTTTCCGCCGCTTCTTTTGAACTGATTAAATTTTTCATCATGCTAATAATAATTTATTAGAAACTATTCGTCAATATGCTTATTTTGACTTGATAAACTATGCGTCTATATGTATAATTATTCTTAGTTGGAAACAACAAATACCAAATCTTGTGAGGAAAATAAAATGATTAGATTAACCAAAGACAATACACAAAAAGCAGTCGCGCGATGCAAACAGTTAAAACCGAAAGTGAAATTTATAAAAGATCGTTTGTTTGTCGTTTATTCGTCAAATAATTCAAATGTTTATCACGTTTCTTTTGATATGAAAAATGGCGAAAAGTTTGGTCAATGCGAATGCAAAGCCGCTGAAAAAGGATTGGTCTGTTATCACATTGTCGCGGGCGCAACCGTCAACATCTATCGGCAAGGTTTGAAACATAAATCAGCCTAAATACGAAAGGCTTTCCTAAACCGCCAAGTTAGAGGAAAGCCCTTCAATAATCCCTAATAAAAAGAATTAATTACAATGAACAATTTAACACAAACACATAAGGACGCGAAACAAGCGTATCTCGACCGACAAGCCAAACAGATGCTTGTTATTTGCCAAAACGCTGACACGAACGAACGAAACGCCGTTATCAAGCAGATTGATTCTTTTCTTCCGGTTGTGCCGAAGGATGCAAAAATCTTCTGGCTTAAGTTTCGGTGCAAATTAATTATGTTGAACGAAAAAGCAGGTGTGAATATAGAAAGCTGAAATTATTTGGTGTGAATTTAGGTGTGAAACAGAAAAGAGGCATCATACGATGCCTCTAAACCGTTATTAAATATGGTACACCCGGCAGGATTCGAACCTGCGACCCTCTGGTTCGAAGCCAGATACTCTATCCAGCTGAGCTACAGGTGCAAATCAGTTTTGATTTTAGATTGACCTCGCTCGATTTGCAAATCAAAATAATTTTTATGGAAACGAAGAAAATTTTAATCGGCGGCGAATGGCGCGCCGCGGCGGAAACTTTCGCGGTCAGAAATCCATACGATGGCGAACAAATCGCCGAGGTTTTTTCGGTTGACCAATCGGAAAACGAATCGGCAATCGCGGCGGCGTTTGAGGCGGCGAAGCTGATGCGCGATTTGCCGCGTTTTGAAATTGCCAAAGGCTTGCGACGAATCGCCGAAACTCTCGAAAACAGGAAAACGGAATTTGCCGAAACGATTGCCAAAGAAGCGTCGAAACCGATCAAGCTCGCGCTCGGCGAAGTGCTGCGCGGCGCGGCGACTTTCGCTTGGGCGGCGGGCGAAGCCGAACGCTTCGCGGGCGAAGTCGTTCCCGTTGATACGATTGCGCTCGGCAGAGGAAAATTCGCTTATACGAAGCCGATTCCGCGCGGCGTGATTTACGGCATTACACCGTTTAATTTTCCGCTCAATTTAGTCGCGCACAAAGTCGCGCCCGCGCTCGCCACCGGCAACGCGATAATCATCAAGCCGAGCCAACGCACGCCTTTGACCGCTCTCCTGTTAGGCGAAATTTTTCTTGAATCGGGCTTGCCGAAAGCGGCTTTGCAAATCGTTCCGATGGACACTAAATATATCGAGTCTGTTTACGCCGACGAACGCGTGAAAATGATTTCGTTTACCGGCAGCGCGGAAGTCGGCTGGAACATAAAAGCTAAAGCAAACAAAAAAACGGTCACGCTCGAACTCGGCGGGAACGCGCCCGTTATTGTTGACGAAACGGCTGATTTTGAATGCTCTCTGAAACAAACGACGACGGGCGCGTTCGCTTATGCCGGACAAGTTTGCATCGCGGTTCAGCGAATCTACATACACGATAAAATTTTCGACGAATGGACGGAAAAATTTGTCGCAAACGCCAACAATCTCAAAAAGGGAAATCCGCTCGATGAAGCGACGGAGCTTTCCGCAATGATTGACGAAACGGCGGCTGAAAAAGCGCAAAGTTGGATTCTTGAAGCGAAAAACAACGGCGCGGAAGTTCTCTGCGGCAATGCGCGAGACGGCGCGCTGCTCGACGCAACCGTGTTGACGAAAACGAATCCTGAAATGCGCGTCGTCTCGGAAGAAATCTTCGCGCCGGTCGCCGTCGTCGAACGCTTTTCCGAATTTGAAGAAGCCGTCGAGCGGGCGAATCAGACGAAATACGGCTTGCAGGCGGGCGTTTTTTCAAACGATTTCGCCAACATCAATTACGCTTCAAACAATCTCGAATACGGCGGTGTCATCATCAACGACGCGCCGACTTTTCGCGTGGACAATATGCCTTACGGCGGCGCGAAAGATTCGGGTTTCGGGCGCGAGGGCGTGCGTTACGCGATGGAAGAAATGAGCGAAATCAGATTAATTGTGTTAAATTCTTAGTCGCAACCGGAGGTTTTAAAATGCTCGAACAAATCACAAAATCCGCGCCGCAGCAATACGTTTTTCGCCCGCGAGCCGAGGAAAAAAGCGAACTTTTCACGAACGATGATGTCATAAAATTGGCGACCGACGAATTTTGTCGTTACGAACTGATCGGAGGAGAAATTATTGTGTCAACCGCACCGCGTTACATTCATCAGCTTTTAGCAACTCGAATAGTTTTACAGTTTGGCGTATATCTGAAGAAAAATTCAATCGGCGATATTCTGACAACGCCGGGTTTGATTTTTAGCGAGTTCGACGGCGTGATTCCCGATTTGATTTTCGTTTCGCACGAACGGCGCGAAGAAATCTTAAACGAAAAAGACGGAAAATTTCACGGCGCGCCGGAAATCGTCATCGAAATTCTTTCGCCGGGCAGAGTCAATGCCCGCCGCGATTTGCAGATTAAGCGCGAGCTTTATGAAATATTTGAAGTGCCGGAATACTGGGTCGTCAAGCCGCAGGAAAAACAAATCGAAATTTTCCGGCGCGGCGCGGAACCAAAGATTTACAACGAAAACGAATTTTTGAAAAGCGATTTTCTGCCGAAGTTCAGATTAAAAATCAAGAGTGTTTTCGCTTGAAATTTTGGAAACTTTTCGCCGAAAAAATAAATTTGAAGGAGTGTGAACGATGAAGCTGAAAATTAATTTTGCGATGGTTTTTCTCGCCGCCGTCTTTGCGTTCGGCTGCACGGTCAATGTCAATCAGCCGAATGCGAACGTGAATAATACAAACTCGTCCGCGTCGTCGAACAGCGCGGCGAAAACGCATTGGTCGGCGGTTGTTTGTTCATCAAGGGCGCAGACGGTGACGATGTCCGCCGGACCGAATAAAAACGACAGCCAAGTTTTTGCCGCCTGGAAACAAGATGCGGCGCAGAAAAAATTTAACTTGCCCGACCGCGTGCAGAATCTTTCGAGCATATTTTTTATGGCGAGCGCGTCCGACAAAAATCAAGTCGAAATATGCGTTTTATACGACGGCAAGCCGAAAAAGCGCGTCGAATTTGACGACAGCGAAGATCATACAATCAACGCGGGCGATGCCGATGATTCGGATTGCCGCTGCACGCAGTAAGGTTGTATATTTTGGCGCAGACTCTTCCGTAAAATGAAATGAAAAATTACTTAAATAAAATTTCGCTGACGTTGATTTTATTCGTCGTTTCGAGCAGTTGTTTCGCGCAAACGCCGACGCAAACTTTGAATGTTTCCGGTTTGACGGAGACGGTCACGGTGCGCCGCGACGAACGCGGCATTCCGTATATCGAAGCGAAAAGCGAAGCCGATTTGTATTTCGCGCAAGGTTTTATAACGGCGCAGGACCGGCTCTGGCAGATGGATTTGCTGCGGCGCGTCGCGTTCGGCGAAACGGCGGAGATTTTCGGCAAATTGCGGCTCGAAGAAGACAAGATGTGGCGCAAATACGGTTTCCGGCAAATCGTTCCCGAAATGTATAAATTGACCGCGCCGGACGTTCGCAGCGCGCTCGACAATTACGCGCGCGGCGTGAACGCCTACATCAACACCCTCGACCAAAAAACTCTGCCCGCCGAGTTTCAGATTTTGCAGTATCGCCCGCGCGAATGGCAGCCGACGGATTCGATTGCGATTGGAAAAATTTTGTCCGAAGGCTTGAGTTCGACGTGGCGGCAGGATTTATTTAAGGCGTTGATGCCGGCGGAAAAACGCGCCGCGATGTTCGAGCCGACTTCAAATTACGATGTTTTGTTATTCGGCAAAGACGAAAAAGCGCAGACGGCGCGAATTGAAAAAATCGAGAAAAATTCCGGCGCGAACGAAACGAACGAAGCGGAGCGGAATTCGATTTTAGACGCGCTGCAAATTTCGGAAAACGTCAGAAAGAAATCGCTCGAAAACGTCGGATTTTACGCGGAAAATCTGGCGGCGAGCAATAACTGGGTGATTTCCGGAAAAAAGACCGCCGACGGCAAACCGCTTTTGGCGAACGACCCGCACCTCGACGCGACGCAGCCGCCGATCTGGTATCTGGTTAATCTCGCCGCGCCGAATCTGAAGGTCGCGGGCGTTGCCTTGCCGGGCGCGCCGGGCGTGGTTCTCGGACACAACGAAAATATCGCGTGGGGCGCGACCAACGTCGGACCCGACGTGCAGGATTTATACCTCGAAGAATTCAGCGCGGCAGATGCTTCGCGTTATCGAACGCCGAACGGTTTTGAGACCGCGCAGACGCGCCGCGAAGAAATCAAGGTTCGTAAAAATCCTCTGAGCGCGGAAACCGAGACAGTTTCGCTCGATGTCGTGACGACGCGCGACGGCGTGATTTTTTTTGAAGACGCGGGCAAACGCTACGCCTTAAAATGGACTGCGCTCGACGCGAAAAACAGCGAGCTTGACGGATTTTTCTATCTGAACCGCGCGAAAAATTGGGACGATTTTCGCGCCGCTCTGAAACGCTACGGCGGCGCGACGCAAAATTTCGTTTACGCCGACGTGAAGGGAAATATCGGCTGGTATGCCGCCGGAAAAATTCCGATCCGGCGCACGGGCGACGGCAGTCTGCCTTACGACGGCAAAACTGCGGACGGCGATTGGACGGGATTTATACCGTTTGAAGAATTGCCGAATTTATACAATCCGCCGGAAAATTTTATCGTCACGGCGAACCAGCGAACGGTCGGCAAATCTTATAAATATCACGATGTTTATGCCCGAGTTTACGCGCCGTTTCGCGCCGCGCGGCTGCATCAATTGATCGCCGAAAAATCAAAAATTACCGTTAAAGATGTCGGCGATTTTCAATTCGATATATACAGCATTTTGAATTCGCTGTTCGCCAAGGAAATCGTCAATCAAAAAGCCGCGACCGATGAGACCTTAAAACTTTTGAGCGATTGGGACGGGCGAATGCTTGCCGATTCAAAAGCCGCGCTGCTTGTCAACGAAATGCGCGTCGCTTTTCGCAACCGCGTTTTATCGGCGGCGTTCGGCGCGGAGCAGTTGAAAAATATCAACTGGTCGAACGAAGGTAATTTTTTTGAAAAGATAATTAGAACGAAGCCGAAAAACTGGCTGCCGAAGGAATTTTCTGATTACGCGGATTTAATGAAGGCGTGCGAAAAAGACGCGCGTGAAAGTTTGAAGAAACGGCTCGGCGCGGACGAAGCGAAATGGAGTTGGGGCGAAGCGAACAAAATTCGTTTCATACATCCGCTGAGCATTGCGCCTTTGATCGGCGCGCAGTTTACGATTCAGCCGCTTCCGCTCAACGGTTCGGGCGGCTCGGCGGCAACGCCGAACGTCGGCGCGAACGTTTCGATGCGCCTGATTGCCACGCCCGGCGATTGGGATAACACGCGCCACACGATCACGACCGGCGAATCGGGCAATCCGAGATCGCCGCACTGGAAGGATCAACTGGAAAACTGGCATTCGGGCAACACGCCGGTTTTCCCGTTTTCAAAATCGGCGATTGAAAAAGCGGCGAAGGAAACGATTTTGCTCGTTCCGCAGAAGTAAGATTTATTTAACAGGGATGAAGAGGATAAAAAGGATTTTGTTTTGATTTAAAACAATCCTTTTTATCCTCTTCATCCTTGTTAAATTTCCTTCCTTTGTTCTAATTCATTCCTGCGCGTCAGAAAATCGCTCAAAATAATCGCCGCCGCTTCGCTGTCCACGCGGTCCCAAATTTCCTTTTCGCTCAAACCGAGTTTCGTCAAATAACCTTTCGCTTCATACGAAGTTAAGCGTTCGTCCTGCAAAATTACCGGCACACTGACCGACAGCGAAAAATTTCGGGCGAGGCGGCGGGCTTCCGTTGACATTTCGCTTTCCGAGCCGTCGGTATTGAGCGGCAAACCTAAAACCAAACCGACCGCATCAAACTCGTCAAGATAGGCGACGATTCGTTTGAGAACTTTTTTCCAGGATTTGCGTTCAATAACGGAAACGGGACGCGCGGCAAATTGCAGCTCGTCGCTGACGGCAACGCCGATATGCTTCGTTCCGAGGTCGAGCGCGAGCAATCTGCCCGCGTCGGGAACGCGAAAAACATCTGTAAAGCCGTCTGAATTAGTCGTTTCCTGGTCTTGCACGGAATAAATGTAAAATGGATAATGAAAAATGGAAAATCACAGCCGATGCCAGTAAACATTTTCCACTTTCAATTTTTAATTTTCAATTTTTAAGAGGTAATTAATGTCATATCGCGGAAAGTTTTTTATCGTATTAGTTTCAGTGGCGATTTCGATGTATGCCGTGTTCGGCGGTCTGCTGCGCGGTTTAACGCCGACCTACGCGCAACAGCCGATCAACGATGCCGGCGCGCAAATCAGAATTTTTTCGTCGGTTTTGCAGCATATTCAAAACGATTATGTGGACGAGCCGAATCTGGAAAAAGTTCGCGCCGGCGCATTGCGCGGTCTGGCGGGCGGACTCGACCCTTATTCGTCGTATCTGACGGCTGATCAGGTCAGGGATTTTCAGGCAAAGAAAAACACCAATCCGGTCGGCATCGGCGCGGAATTTTCGCAGGTTTCCGCCTATCTCTATCTTATCTCCGTAATCAAGGATTCGCCCGCCGAAAAAGCCGGATTGAAAGCCGGAGACGTTATCGAATATATCGAAAACAAAGCGACGCGCGATATTTCGTTGTATGACGCGCGTCAGCTTCTGCTCGGCGAGCCGGGATCAAAAGTCAATTTGCGCGTCCTCAGAACAGGCACGAAACCGCAGACGATTTCGGTCGTCCGCGGCGAATACAAAATTCCCGAAGCGACTGCCCGCGTCGAAGACGGCAAAATCGGCGTAATCAAAGTTTTCAGTTTGGAAAACGGCGAATCGAAGGATATTAAAGCCCGCATCGGCGAACTGCAAAAACAGGGCGTGAGCAAAATCGTTCTCGATTTGCGCGGTGTCGCCGCCGGCGATATCAACGAAGCGGTCGAAGTTGCCAATTTGTTTATCAAAGACGGCAATCTGGCGCAAATCATCGGACGCGACAATAAGGTTTTACAAACATTTGCCGCCGATCCGAATAAATCTGTTTTCGACGGCAAAATGGCGGCGATCATTGATTTGGGAACGTCCGGCGCGGCGGAAGTCGTCGCTTCGGCGATTTTGGACAGAAAGCGCGGCGAGGTCGTCGGCGAAAGAAGTTTCGGCGCGGGAACGAGACAACAGTTATTCACGCTGCGCGGCGGCGACGGTCTGCTTTTGACGACGGCAAAATGGGCTTCGCCGACCGGCAAGACTTTTCTTTCGACCGAACGCGCCGATTCGGGCGTAAAACCTTCGGTCGAAGTCAAACGTCCCGAAACGCCCGAACCGCTCGAAGTCGAAGATTTAATTGACCAGCAGGAACAGGAAAAACAGGAACCGAATCCGAACGCCACGCCGCAGCCGCAAGCGACTCCGATTCCGAAGCCGACCGCTTCGCCCGAAGATTTGCAGTTGAAAAAAGCACTTGAAATCTTACAGGACAAAGCAAACGCGGCGAAAGCCGGTGAATGAAAAAATTCGATTGTCATAAAATCAAGAATAAAAAGCCGAATTGAATGTTCGGCTTTTTATTTGTAGAAAAAGTTTCGAGTTCCAGATTTGATTAAATAAATCTGGAACTCGAAACTCAAAACAACTTGATTTTTTGCAATTAAATTGAATCGGCAATCGCCGCGTCGAAAATTTCCAGCGCGACATTGACATTTTCTTTCGTCAAAATCAGCGGCGGCGACCAGCGAATCGTGTTCGCGCCGCAGCCTAAAATAATCAGACCGCGATTGAAACACGCCATTTCGATGCGGTCACGCAGTTCGGGCGCGGCTTTCATCGTTGTCTTCGATTCGACGAATTCCACGCCGACCATCAAACCGAGTCCGCGCACGTCGCCGATGCATTCGTATTTTTCCTGCAATTTTCGCAATTCACTTTGCAGGTAATCGCCGACTGTTTTGGCGTTTTCGACCAAACCGTTTTCGAGCAGCTCAATCGTTTTCAAAGCCGACGCGATGCAGACCGGATTGCCGCCGAACGTTGAAGCGTGCGCTCCCTTGTGCCAGTCCATTATGTCGGCGCGGGCGACGCACACGCCAATCGGCAAACCCGAACCGATGCCTTTGGCGAGACACATTATATCCGGCTCGACATCGTAATAATCGGTGGCGAACATTTTTCCGGTTCTGCCCATACCGGACTGCACTTCGTCAACGATCAGCATAATTCCGTGCTGGTCGCAGATGCGACGTAGTTCCTTCAAGAAATTCTGCGGCGCGGGAACATAACCGCCTTCGCCCTGCACGGCTTCGACGACGATGCCGGCGACTTCTTCGGGCGGCGTGGTCGTTTGAAAAACGTGGTTTTCGATCCATTCAATCGTCGCTTTCGACGCGCTTTCCGCATCGGTTACGTTTGCTAACGGCGAGCGAATCCAATTCGGATACGGCACGTGGACGACATCGAGCGGCTGACGACCGAAGCCGCTGCGCTGCGCTTTTTTCGATGAAGTCAAAGATAATGCGCCCAAAGTTCGACCGTGAAACGAGCCGAAAAACGAAATAAATTTTTGTCGTCCGGTGTGGTACATCGCCAATTTCAAAGCCGTTTCGACGGCTTCCGCGCCGCTGTTGGCGAAATGCGTTTTCGTGGGCGATTTAATCGGGACGATTTCGTCTAGTTTTCCCCCCAATGCGGGCATCTGGCGATAATAATAATCCGTGCCGCACATATGAATCAAAGTTTCGGTCTGTTTCGTAATCGCCGCGACGATTTCCGGGTGGCAATGTCCGGTCGAACAAACCGCCACGCCCGCGTTGCAATCCAGAAAGACGTTGCCGTCCGCGTCTTCAATCCACACGCCGTAGCCTTTTTCGGCGACGAGCTTGTAATCGGGGCGTGGGTAAGACGGCGTAACGTATCGCGCGTCAGCCGCGATAATTTCCTTTGCCTTCGGTCCGGGAAGTTCGGTTTTGATAATCGGTTTTTGTAATTCGGTGGTCGGTGTCATAAATTTTTTCTCCGTTTTTGAAGACGTAAAAACATCTTCCATTTAGCCGTTTGAAAGTTTCAACTCAAATTAAAAAAATGTCGGTTGTGTCGTCCGACGCTAAACGATTTTTGAAGAAAATTAAGATTAATCGCCGCCGAAAAGATTTGGGCGCGTGCGGTTCGGTCGGAGTTTTGAAATCGAACGGGGAGTCATACGCTGTTGCCAACAATATAACAGAAGTTTGATGGAAAATTCAAAGGTTTTTGAAATTATCCGGCGACAACTTAAATTTGAATTGCGGCTCAAGCGAAAAATTGCGGACAACAAAAAAGCGCGACGGCTTTCAACCTCGCGCTTTTTTGATAATTTAAGATGATTGATATTACGGTTTTTTCATATTGCCGTTCGACATCATTTTGTCGTCGTTCATCATTTTGCTGTTCGACATCATTTTGTTGTCGTTCATCATTTTGCCGTTCGACATCATTTTGTTGTCGTTCATCATCATTTTGTTATCGTTCATCATTTTGCCGTTCGACATTGAACTGTTCGACATCATTTTGTTGTCGTTCATCATCATTTTGTCATTCGACATTGAACCGTTCGACATTGAACCGTTCGACATTGAACCGTTCGACATCGAACCGTTCGACATCGAACCGTTCGACATCGAACCGTTCGACATTGATGAATTCGTCATCATATTTGAATTCATTTTGTTAGCGTTCATGTTCGCGTCGGTGCCGCAAGCCGCACCTAATGCGCCTAACGCCAATACTGCTGAAAGAACTAAAGTCTTCTTCATTTTAATTAAATTCTCCTGTCTTCTTCAAAGATTAACCTGTTTTTTACTATAGCGACCGTTTTTTAGACAGTCGTGTCCCCTGAAAATTTTTTGGGAACATTGCACAATATAGATTTCCGCATTCAGATAGTCAAATCAAAAGACGGTAAAAAAACGATTTTTTTGACATTTTTCAAATTATTTTTCTTGAAAAATTTCATCTGTAAGACGATTTTCGGCAGGCGCGTAAAATTATTGACTTCGCGCACGTCAAAAAGTTATCTTCAAACCTGAGAAAATTTTCTCAAAATTTCTCCTGAAAATTTCCGCAAGTTATATACTTTTCAACTTTATGAGCGATTCCGGGGCAAAAAATCCAACGAAACAAGCTTCGCAGCCGAATTTTTTGTCGTTGATCGTCGTTTCGCTCTGCGCTTTGACGGCGACTTTTTTTATTTCAACTTCAGAGTTTGGATTTGCTGCGAAACTCTCTATTTTCGTTTCGATTGCAATTTCGTTTTTGCTGTTTTGTCTGGCAGATTACAGAGGATGGCAAAGCGTGTTGGCGGAAATTTCAAACGTTGCGACTTTTGACGAAGAAATCGAAAGAAAATTATTCGCGCTCGAAGAAGTCAATCAATTTTTCGGCGCGTCGCTCAAATCCGGCGATATGTTTCGTTTGATCGCCAATCGTGTTGCCGAAATTGTGCCGTTCACGATTTTGACGCTTTCTTTAGCCGAGAAGGATCAATCGAAACTAAAAATCGCTTACGCGGTCGGCAAAGGCGCGGAACATTTGAAGGAAATTGAAATTTCTTCGGACGCGGGCGTTGCCGGCAGCGCGTTTCAAAGCGGAAAGCCGTATCACGCGAGCGATTTACATTCGGAAGAAGCGATTTTCACCGCCTCCGAATTGAAAAAATTAAAGTCGGCAATCGCCGCGCCGCTTGCACAAAACGGCAGGACTTACGGCGTTTTGACGCTGTATGCCGCCGAAAACGACTTAAATCAAAAATCTTTGCGGCTTCTCGAAGCGGTCGGCGAGCGCGTCGCGCCGCTTTTTGCGAATTCGCGCGTTTTTGAAGAAAACCTCTCAAACGCTCTGGTTGACGCGTTGACCAAACTGCCGAACGAGCGCGCGTTTTATATGATTTTAGAAAATCAGCTCGCCGAAGCGCAGCGTTTCCGAGACCAACGCCCGCTGACCGTTTTGACCGTTGATATTGTGAATTTCGGCGAATTGAATTTGCGTTACGGGCATTCGACCGGCGATTGTCTGCTCGAATACGCGGCGGAGCTGATCAAAAGCCAGCTCCGGGAAATGGATTTTCTGGCGCGTTCGAGCGGCGACGAATTTCTCGCCGCGCTGCCGACCGCGACGGAACAAACCGCTTCGGAAATCGTCAATCGCATCGAAAGAAAATTCGTTTCAAAACCGTTTGAAATCTCCAAGCGCGAAACCATCAATCTGGAATTAAAATTTGGCGCGGCATCTTTCTGGCACGACGGCGAAACCGCCGGAGAATTGCTCGCTTGCGCGCGTCTGCGAAAAGACCAAACGCAAAACGCAGAGAACAATAATATTCTGTTTTTTCCGAAGGAATACGTAAATTGAGTTTTGGCTGAAAGTCATAACCGATTGAGCGCGGGCAATTGAAAACAACGAGTTAAAACTTAAATCGAAAGTTTGAATTCGTTAGATTGAACTGCCCGCTCACGCCGGCGGTTCCGATATTCGATAAATTAATAATCTTCTTTTTCCTGAGCGGCGGTTTTTTTATCGGTCAGAACTGCCCGCAAAATTAATAATTTCGCTAAAATGCGAACTTCCTGACGGTCGAATTTTTCGCTTAGAGCTTTTGTTCGCTTGAAATCGGCGGTTGCCAGATTGCGGACGGTCGCGTCGGACGAACCGAGATTCCTTACTAATTCGCGCGATATTTCGCCGCCGAAGCCGCCGATTTGAATTTCGCCGTCAACGACAATCTCGTCGGAAACGTCCATAAATTCGCCGATTTTGATGAACGCGGCGATTGTGTCGTTGAGCCGGAAAATCGTGTCTTCCAAAAGCGGAAATGCTTTGTCCGGATCAGCTTGTGCATATGCGCTCGTCAGCATCCAGATTTGCATATAATCGCGGTAATTTTTCGGTTGCAGATTAATAAAATTTCGGGCATCGGTCATAATCGCCGCCGCCGTCTCTTGATCGCCCGACTGCGCGACCTGCGAAGCTAAACCAGCCAGAGCCATAAATTTTCGCTCGCGGTCGGGAATTTCAGCAATGATTTTTTTCGATTGCTCGATGACCGCTTTTCGCTCTTCGTCAGAGAGTTTTTTCGCGGCGAGGCTCTGTAGATTTTCAGATAATCGTTCTTCATTGTCCGGTTTGCCTCCGACCTTCGCTCCGATACCCGATGTTGCCGTCGGCGGCGTGGGCGGCGGTTCGCCAACGGCTACTGACATTGTATTAACTGTTGATTTTTTCTTTCTAATATCGAATTTTTGACGGATTTGCGCGGCGCGCGCCGGCAAAAATCGTTCGATTAGGTCAGCGTAACCGATGAATTCGTAGCCTTCGCCGTCTTCGCGTTTTAAGATTTCCTGCGCCGTTAATTCGGCAAGGTCGCGCATTGCTTGTTCGCTGAACATCGGGCGTTTGCCGTTTTTACCCTTCGCTGCGTCGAGGTTTTCAATGCCGAAACTTAAAGCTCTGGATACGTTGTAAAAATTTTCCGGGTTGGCGGCGTTTGATTTTAGTTTTGAAACGATGTCTTCGGCGAACGCCGCGCCTTTATCGGCATCTTTGTCGTAAATTTTTTGCAGTAAAGACAGAATTTCGCTGCTAAAATTTTTCGCTAAACTCTGACGACCGTATTTTAGAGCCAAATCAGGATCTTTTTCGGCGATTTTATTGAGCAGACGCGTTTCGTAAGAGCCGTCGTTGGCTTCAATTTGCTTCCGAAAAGTCGGGCTGGTAATCGCCTCCGCCGAAGCGGTAAAAAATTCAAAAGCGAGCTGCGGATCGTGTTCGGCGATAGCGTCGGCGATTTGCTGGCGGACGGAAATCGCTTTAACGAATTTTCGGGTCAGAAGGATTTTCTCGCCCGTGTCGCCCGAATACGTGTCGGACAACTCCGGCGTTGCGCCGAGGGCGACAAATTGTGCGTCGTAATTGGTCAACAACTGCCTGAAATCGTTGATGACGGTTTGAAACATTGCCCGCGCTTCTTTTTCGTCGCTGAACCACATTAAATTCGCCAGCTCCGCCGACAAGCCGATGCGGTTTTCGAGCGTTCGCAGCTGGGTGATTTCAGTTGAGGTTTCGCGCAGAAAGGCGACGGCTTCTTTTTTGACATCGGCGGAAATTTCATCTTTTTTGGCGTTCTCGACGCTTTGCGAAAACGCCGCGTGTATGAAAACGAACAAAACGAAAACGGTGGAAATTAATTTGCGATGCATTTGACGACTCCTTTATAAATATCAAAATTAGAGATTTTCGGTTACGTATCAATTAAACTGAATTCGCGCCGCGCGAAATTTAATGGTCGTATTCTTCCTGGCTGATTTTCGTTTGAAAATCCTTTTCGATTTTCTCGGCGTTCGGATCGAGAATCGCTTCGGCGATGCGGAACGCGGCGAAAAATCTGGCTTCGGAACGCGCGAATTTATCGGCTAAATTTACTGCCCGGTCAAAATCGGCGGCGGCGAAATTTTTGATTAATCGAACCGAATCGGGAACGCTCCGATACGCTTCGGCTTGCACCGTTTCGAGCCGCAGCTCTTCGTCTTTGACCGCGCCGACCTCATTAAATTCGTCCAGAACAATCGCCGCGCCGATGATGTCGTTAAAATAATTGACGTTCGTTTCAATAATCGAAAAGCCCTGTTCCGGTTCGACAACACTCGCGGCTTGCGCGAGCTGCATAATCGAAGCGAGATTTTTGCGGCTCTTCATTCTGCCCGTGTAAATCGAGCGCGCTTCGCCGAACAGCACGACGGCGGTTTTTTTATCGCCGCTTTCGGCGACGGATTGGGCGAGCGCGGTTAAAACTTCGATGCGTTCTTCGGGCGATTTAAGCCGCGCGAGAGCTTGCCGAACTTCGCTTAAATCACCCTTTTTGGCTAATTCGAGCGGCAGAGCGTTGGCAATTTGTTTATCCAGATAATCGCCCTCGCGCTTAACTTTCATCTTGCCGTAAAGTTTTTTGGCATCTTCGATCTGATTCGCGCCGAAGGATTTTTGCGCGGCTTGATAATATAAATTGTCGCGGTCGGCGACGGGCTTTTTCTCGATAATCTGCAAAACTTCCTCGATTGGTTTGTCTTCGATTTCGTTTTGAAACGCTTCGTCGCCGATTAAATTGTTGAGCGTCGCCGATTCGGCTTGACCGAGCTTGGCGCGAATCGCCTGCGCCTGCGCCGGAAAAAATTTGCTGATTTCCGGCATAATCTTGGAAACTTCATACGACGAAAGATATTGCTGGCGCACGTATTTCTGTGCCAGAATTTCGATTAAATCCTTTATCTCATTGTCCGCCAGAAGATTCGGTTTTTTGTCCTTCGCCGCCTGCCGGTTGAGTTTTTTAACGCTTTCGAGAAACGACTGAACTTCCCAGACGTTGACGATTAAACCGTTTGACTTGGCAATTACTGCACCATTAGACATTACACTCGCGTTGCCGACGTAATCCGAACTGGAGCTGATCGTCGTGTCGCGGCTTTTTAATTTGGATAAAATATCCTGCGCCAATTTCGCGCCGAGTTCCGAATCTTTCTTATAAAGGTCTTCAAGCGTCGAATAAAGATTCGCGCTGAGTCCGTTTTCAAGATTTTTCTTTGCCAAATCATAGGCTTGTTTCGGGTCTTTGGCAGCGATTTGCGTTGCTAAATCCAGTTCGAGGGTTTGGTCTTCTTCAAAAATACTCGCGCCGTCGGCGTTTTTGCGGGCGAGCAGCTGCATTGATTCGAGAGCGAATTTCGGATCGCGGGCAGCGATTTTCAAAAGCAGATCGCTCCGCAAAGTTTTTGCGTCGTTCAGGCGGTTGTATCTTTCATAGCTTTCTTCGTCGCTTTCTTCTTCGGGCGGCTCAATCGGTAGCTGTCCGATCAGTAAATTCAATTCGTTAATCGCGCTTTGAAAAAGCGCGCGGGCTTGTTTTTCGTCGCTGTCCCAGAGTAAGTTCGCCACCAGCGTGCGCGCCATTATGCGGTTCTGCGGCAGCGAAAACTGCTCGGCATCACCGGCGAGTCTGGTCAGTAATTTAATTGCCTTTTCCTGAACTTCCGGCGCGGTATCAGTTTTCGGCGGCGGATTTTTAGAATCGGTTTGAGCCAGTGAATTGCCGAACAGCGCGATGCCGATTGAGAAGATTAAAATTTTTTTTACAAACACCTGTCAACTCCTTAAATATTTAGCAGATAAATAGTAATCCGATCCGCGAAAATAGTAAACGTATTCGTTGAAAACATCCTTCGGCTTCAATTTAAAAAATGTGCGAAATCAATACACAAGAGAAGACTCTGCAAAGCTCGATTTTTGCCGTAGATCGAAATATACAATAAAAATAACTATTTATGCCTGGCAAATTGAAGTATAATTCTTGGCACGTCTGTTGCTCAATAACTTTACATAAGGTAAAAGCCTTGACGGGATAACTTTAAAAAGGGAAACTTGGAAACTTTAAAACAGGAGATGAAAATATGATTTCTTTAATTATCTGGATAATTTTGGGGTTCTTGGCTGGTTTTATCGCAAAATCAATTATGCCCGGACCTGACGGCGGCGGATTTATTCTGACGACGATTTTGGGTATTGTCGGCGCGGTGGTCGGCGGATTTGTCGCCAGCCTGCTCGGTTATCCGATGGCGGATTCGATGTCGAATGTGAGCAATTCTTTAGTCGGATTTATCTTTTCCGTTATCGGCGCGATTGTCGTTCTGGCAATTTATCGTTTGGCGACGGGAAGAAGTTTAAGAACATAGAATTAGCTTTTAAAGTTCTATTTAATGCAGGGTTCGGTTGAAAATTTCAATCGAGCCTTTTTTATTTTTTACAAGCGACGATGAATTTATGCATTGCGACGGCGACGAGTTTGGCGGTGCGATAATCAATGTCAAAATTCGGATTCATTTCAGTAAATTCAATTATTTTCGTCGCCGCAAATTTTCCGGCAAACGCGGCAAGCGCGCCAAACTCCGCCGCGCTCAAACCGAGCGGACCGGGCGCGGACGTGCCGGGCGCGTCCGCCGCACGAACCGCATCAACGTCAAAACCCCAAAAAATCGCCGCGTCCGCGTCAAACGTCGAAATTTTTTTGGAAAAATCTTTTCGAAATTCGTCGGACGAGTTTTGAAACGCTTCGAGGCTCATCAATTTGACGTTCAAATTTTTCAGATATTCAAAATAAACGGGCGAAGCGAGATGCATCTGAAACGCGACTTCGTAAAAATTTGCGGGTGCGATCAATCGTTCTTCCAAAAGTTGCCGGTAAGGCGTGCCGCTGTTGCGCGCCTCGTCGGCGCGAACGTCAAAATGCGCGTCAATATTCAAAGCCGTCAAATTTTCCGCGCCGAAGATGTTTGAGACGGCACGCGCGTCCGCGTAGGAAACATCGTTGCCGCCGCCGAGAACGATTAACTTTTTTTCATCGCGCAAAATTTGTTCGACGATTTTTGTCTGCGAATCGTGCGTTGCTTCCAGAGATTTTTGAATGATCGTGTCGCCGACATCGAAAATTTTCGCTTCGACTCCGAACGTCGTTAATTTATAAAACTGCGTTCGAATCGCGTCTGGCGCGCGCGCCGCGCCGAGTCTGCCTCCGTTTCTCGCCACGCCTTCGTCCTGCGGACAGCCGAGAATAACGATTTCGGATTTTTCGTAATCTTCGATTGCCGCCGAAACTGTCTCGCCGAGACGCGGATCGTGCGCGTCGTTTTTGCGAAAAAACAGATTTGCCGCCGGTCGCGTCGTGTTTTGAAAAATATCGAACATAAAACGAAAAGCGAAATTTCAGACGGCTTCGTCGTCGGTAAAAATAATCGTTTTGTATTTGTTGTAAAGAAACGAAACGATTAAGAGCAAAACGCCGAGAACGACGAAAACGACGGTTTTGGAAATCGTGTCGAGATCGGAAATGTCGTAGAAAAATAATTTCAGAAGCGTTAAGCCGAACAAGCCAATCGCGCCGATTCGCAAATATTTTTTGCGCTGCACGATGCCGAGAACGATCAGAAGGAGCGCGTAGAAACCCCACAAAATACTCAAGCCGAGTTTATACGAATCGTTGTAGCCGACAATGTCCATCCAATTTATCAATTCGCTGCTCGCCGCAATCAAAATCGTCGAATGAAAAGCCGCGTCGAATGCGAAGGTCAAATATTTCGCGGAGATTTTTTCCGTGAGAAACGATTGTTTAATATAAAAATAACTCGCCGAAACGAGCGCGGCGGCGAAGGCGAGCGAAACGTATCTGAGATAAATATTAAAAATCGAATGCGGAAACGAATTTGAATCCGGCGGAAAAAGATAATTGGCGCGCAGAAGACTCAGGACGAACAATCCGGCGGTCAAAAAAACAAAAATAACGAGCGCGTTCAATCCGAGATTGGCAAACCCGAGCGTCGCGCTGCGGAATTTTTTGATGTTGACGAGCGACAGCGCGGCGAGAAAAAGCATCGAGTAATTTATCTGCCAGACGACGTTAAATAAATTCAAGTCGCCGTCGCTTTGAAAATAGGTTGTTTCCGAATCAGCCGATGAAACCGCCGGAACGCGCGTCGCCGTCGTTCGCGCGTGAAAATAATTGCCGATTTCGATGCGCAAAGTATTGTATAAAGCGAACAAAAAAATCGCCGGAAGCGCGACATCGAGCAATGCGCCGATTGATTTTCGATTTTCAACGGCGGGCATTCGGCGATTGAGAAAGGCGACGACGGCAAAACCCGCTGCGAACAAAATCGAAGTCAGAAAATTTCGATTAAAAACCGGCGTTAAAACCGCCTCGCTCGAAACGGCGTATTCCCATTCGATTAAAAGACTAAGGCTCGCCAAAATCATCAAAACGTAGGAAAGATTTTCATAAAGAGTGATTTTGCGAAAACGCCCGAGCCAGAAAAGAATTAACATTTCCGCCGTCCATAAAAGCGTGATCCAACTGCCGCGAAACTGCACCGGAACGGCGATGGTGACAAAAGTGATTGCCAGTGCGACGGCGAGATAGAGATTTTTTTCGTCGCCCAATTTGTATTTGTAGATAACGGCGGCGAACGCCAAATTGATTAGCGCGTTGAGCAGCGTAAACAAACCGAGATAAGCGTCGAAGCCCGCGCGGTCGTTGATAATCGCATAGCCGAAGCCGTAAAAAATGAACGAATTGAGCAAAACAAGCACGACGATTTCGGCATTAAAATCTTCTTTGGCGATTAATTTGTAGGACAGAAAAGTTAAATAAAATGTGATAAAAAATACGAACGCGAAGCCGAGCGCAACGGCGAATTGTTCGTCGGGACGATAACTGCTCAAAAACCAGACCGCGTAAATCAGCCACGTAAAAATGAACGACGAATAATATAAACTTTTCCAGAATTTTTTGATTGAAATCACCAAAATTCCGAAATTGATAATCGTCATATAGCCGAACAAAACGTCGGCGCGCCCCGAATTATTGCTCAGAAGAAACGGCACGGCATAAGCTCCGACCAAACCGATGTGCGCGATGACTTGCCGGTTAAAATTGATCGCCGCGACCACGCCGAACGCCGTCGTCACAAGCATTATCAAAAACGCGACCGGCTGCGGCATCAAAGCGTAAAAGCTGTAAGCGAAAAGCGTCAAAAAATAAATAATCGCTAACGCGCCGCTCAATAAAACCGCGCTGAAATTTAAGTATTTATTTTTTAATCGAAGAGCGACGGCGAGCAGTCCGGCGGCGAAAGCGTAGCCGAGAATGATCCGCATCGTCGGGCTGATCAAGTCGCGGTCAATCGCGTATTTCGCGCCGATGCCGACACCTAAAATCGTTATCACGATGCCGATCAAGCTAATCAGATTTTTGCCGACAAATTCTTCGAGGTTCGATTGACGAGCCGCCTTCGGCTGTGCAACGGACGCTTCAAAAGTTGGCGGCGCGGTTCGGTCGGCGGTTTGATTAGCAGTCGTTTGATCTTGAGCGCGCGGGAGAATTTTCGGCACGCGGTTTATCTCGCGCACCGGCGGTTCGTTGTGAGCATTGGCGGCTGTTTGATTCGTTTCGGCGGTTGCTTTGCCGGATTGGAGAAGCTTAATTTCGTCGCGGATTTGATTTATTTCGCGGTAAAAATAATTCTGGTATTCGACCATTTTGTCGAGCCGCGCCTGCAGTTGATTTATTTTCTCGTCGGATTCGTTCATAAAGTTTTGACGAAGCGAAATCAATTCAAATTATTTGCCGAGCAGAAAAACGAGTGGCACGTCAACGCGCGCGCTCCAGGATTTTTCGGTGTGATCCGCGCCAACGAATTTTCGCGTCGTCCAATTTTTGTCGCGCTTGTAACCCTTCGCCCGCATTACCGCGTCCGCCTTTTCCTGAAAAGGTTCATAATCCGCATCGAGCGATTCGGTTCCGTAATCGAAATAAATGCGGTGCGTTTTCGGCGCGGGCAGAAATTGTTTCATATATTCGACGATGATTCCGTCGCCGAGCGGAAACTGCGTCGAGAGACACGCCGCGCCGCCGAAGACGTTCGGATATTCTGAAATCGCATAAACCGACATCAAACCGCCCTGGCTCGAACCCATTATAAGAGTGTTTTTCGCGTCGGGTTTGGTGCGATAATTTTCGTCAACGAACGGTTTCAGTTCGCTGACGATAAAGCGCAGATATTTGTCGGATTCGCCTTCTTTTTGTGTGATGAGCGGCGAAGATTCGATGTCTTTGCGGATATTTAATTCGAGAGCTTTGCGCGGCGCGTATTCGGTAAAACGATACGGAGTGTTCCAGATGCCGACGATGATCGCCGGGCGCGCTTTTTTTTCCGTTATCAAACGGGTTAAGGTTTCGTCAACGCCCCATTCAACGCCGCTCTGCGAATCTGCCGGGTTGAAAACATTCTGCCCGTCGTGCATATACAAAACCGGATAGCGTTCGTTTTCGTTCTGGTCGTAACCGGGCGGCAGCCAAACGTCAACGTTGCGCGCGAGAGAAATCTTCGTCGGGAAATCTTTATAGCGTAATAATTTTCCGCTGATTCCCGCGCCCGAAATTTCCTTCGCCGTCGGCGGCGCAGCAACGGCGGGCGCATTTTGAAGCGTCGTTTCAGGCAAATTCGCAGCCGGTTTCTTCCGGCTTTTTTGAGCCGGAACGCCGGTCGTGAGCAGCGTAAATATCAAACAAATCAAAATCAACAGGCGCATAATTATTCACGAAGCGAAATTTGACGCTTTTTTTACTGGAAAACTTTAACATAAAATTGACGTGAAACGAATAATTAAACCGCTTGCCCGAAAGACCTTGAAACAGATTTTGAGTATGTATGGAGTTAGACGGCAGGCATTGAAATAAAGTAAAAATCTATGTGTTGCTATGTTTCTATGTGTTTCAAATTTTTCTTAAACACATAGAGACATAGCGACACATAGTAAACCGCACGCTGAGAAATTCGCGCGAAAACTAATTTTCAGAATGCTCTTCGAGAAATTCGTCGAGCATTTTGTCCAGGGCTTGCTTCGTGAAAAATTTGCTCAAGTCGCTGTTTAATTTCTCTTCCGATGCTTGCCCTTTGGATTTGAAGTTTTCTTCTGTTTCCGTTTAAACGATTTTGAGATATAAACCGTCGAGCGGCGTTTGTTCAAGGGCGATTTACTTCGCATTTAATGTCTTTTATCGAACCCGGTTTCGGAAAAGCGTTGCCCGTCAGCGCGACTAACCGGTTGATTTGCGCTGCGTTCGACGCATCAACTTTCGATTGCTGCGCCAACGCCGCATTTGACGCGCCTGCAACAAACGCCGTGACAAATAAAACAATCAAGAAAACTTTCGTCATTTTCAATTCTCTTTCCGTTTAAAATTTTAACCTTCAATCGAGTAAACGGGTTTTTCGTTTAAAAGGTGTCACCGGTCACAAAAAATAAATTATTAGAGCGGCGAATTTCTTTCGCGGCAGAAAGATTAAAATGTCCGTAATTTCATCTCTAATTAATTTTCGTTTATCATTTCGCTATGACAAAACGCCTGATCAAAGCACCGACCGGAACAACTTTAACCTGCAAAAACTGGCTTTCCGAAGCCGCGTATCGGATGATTCAAAACAATCTCGACCAGAATGTCGCGTTCGATCCAGATAATTTAATCGTTTACGGCGGACGCGGCAAAGCTGCCCGAAATTGGGAATCGTTCGACGCGATTTTAGAATCTCTGAAAAATCTCGAAGCCGACGAAACTCTGCTCGTGCAATCGGGCAAACCCGTCGCCGTCTTCAAAACGCATACCGACGCGCCGAAGGTTTTAATTGCCAATACGAACATCGTTCCGCATTGGGCGACGCAGGAAAATTTCAACCGCTACGAACGCGAAGGTTTAATGATGTATGGACAGATGACCGCCGGAAGCTGGATTTACATCGGCACGCAGGGAATTTTGCAGGGAACTTATGAAACTTTCGGCTCACTCGCCCGACAAAACAATTGGAATGATTTGCAAGGAAAGTTCGTTTTGACGGCGGGCTTAGGCGAAATGGGCGGAGCGCAGGCGCAGGCGATTACATTTAACGGCGGTGTCGGACTCTTAGTCGAAGTTGACAAATGGCGCATCGAACGTCGCTTGCAATTAAAGCAAGTTGATTTGGCGACCGAGAGTTTGGACGAAGCGTTGGCGATGGTCAAAGAATTCACCGCCAAAAAAGAAGCCAAATCAATCGCGCTTCTGGGCAATGCCGCCACCGTTCATTGGGAAATTCTGGAAAAAGGAATCATTCCCGATGTCGTTACCGACCAAACTTCCGCGCACGATGTTCTTTACGGTTACATTCCCGAAAATCTCTCAATCGAAGAAGCGAACGAACTGCGCCGAACGAATCAGACCGAATACGGAAAACTGGCGATGGATTCGATGGCGAAACACGTCCGAGCAATGCTCGAATTCCAACGCAGAGGCTCAATCGTCTTCGATTACGGCAACAATCTACGCCAGCGCGCCAAAGACAACGGTGTCGAAAACGCCTTCGATTATCCGGGCTTTGTTCCCGCCTACATTCGCCCCCTGTTCTGTGAAGGCAAAGGACCGTTTCGCTGGGTCGCTTTGAGCGGCGACAAAGAAGACATCTACAAAACCGACGAAGCGATAATGAATCTGTTCCCCGACAACGATCATTTAACGAAGTGGCTGACAATGGCGCAGGAACGAGTCGAATTTCAAGGCTTGCCGGCGAGAATCTGCTGGCTCGGTTACGACGAGCGCGCCAGAGCCGGATTAAAATTAAACGAAATGGTCGCGTCCGGCGAACTCAAAGCTCCCATCGTCATCGGACGCGATCATTTGGATTGCGGCTCGGTCGCCAGCCCGAACCGCGAAACCGAAGCGATGCGCGACGGCTCGGATGCCATCGCCGATTGGGTTTACCTCAACGCAATGATTAACGCCGTCGGCGGCGCAACGTGGGTAAGTTTGCATCAAGGCGGCGGAGTCGGCATCGGTTACAGCTTACACGCCGGACAAGTCATCGTCGCCGACGGAACAATCGAAGCCGCCAGGAGAATCGAAAGAGTTTTAACGACCGATCCGGGAATGGGCGTTGTCCGCCACGCTGACGCTGGATACGCGGAAGCGATTGAATTTGCCGAGAAGAACGATATTAAAATTCCGATGTTAAAATAAAACTATGGCGCGACGAAAAATTAATCTCGGTGTCATTGACGAAGCTTCCGCATCCGAAGCAATAGAAATTATTGGCAAATTTGCCGAAGAAAACGGAATTAATTGAGCATTGGTCGGCGGTTTGGCGATGAATTTGTATGGCAACGACCGTTTAACCAAAGATGTAAACGTAATTGCGGATAACCTTTTACCCGTTGCCAAAAACCAAATCGCCGGATGGCTCAAACAAGGCGGCGAGCGTTATAACACAAAAACCGAAGAAAAAATCGTGATTGTTAATTGGATTATCCGCAACGACGAATTCAAACCGTTCCTCAATGCGGCATTAAAAGAAGCAGTGAATATCTACGGTTTTCCGATTCTCACGCCCAAATGGTTAGTCATTCTGAAATTCATCGCCGGACGCTTCAAAGATCAGGAAGATGCCGTGTTTTTGCTGAGTCGGAACAATTTGATCAATCGCAGTTTAATCAAAGAACACATCATCAAACACGGCGGAGCAATCGCGTAGGGCTTGGCAAAACACCGCTATCAACGCTGGTTCGATCTCGCCGACGGCAGTATGCGCGAAGAACAGCGCAATGAAAAAAAAGGCTGTATTAATTCATAAAATATTCGATAATTTAAATAAATCTATGAGAAAACAATTAAGTTCGCCAATTAGAATGAAATTAAATTTATTTGTTAAATTATAAATATCAAGGTTTGTAAAATGTATAAAATTATAAATATTTTTCTGATGTCCCTGATTATATGCTCTGTTGATTTTTCACAATCACAAAATAAAACTTATTCGGAATCAATTTCTTATTCTCCGCGTGCAATTAATACAAATTCAACGAAAACTAAAAACAATAAAAATCAAAAATCTAACAAAAGCAGAGAAACAAAAAATGCCTTGCCAAACGAAATAGATAAAAACAAATTCATTCATATTCCTGTTTCTGTTTTCGATTCGAGAAATATGTTTGTCGAAGGTTTACAGTCCGATAACTTTAAAGTTTTTATTAATGAGCAGGAACAAAATATTTCTACTTTTTCAAACGAAATAAGACCTCTTAATTTAATTTTGATTTTAGACACAAGTCCTTCAACAGCTTATAAAATCGAAGATATTAAAAATTTCGCCCTAAATTTAGTGTCCCGATTACAGCCGCAAGACAAAGTTCAGTTAATTAATTTTAACGGAAAAGTAAGAGTTTCTACCGAATTGACGAACGACCGCCAAATTATAAATAAGGCAATAAGCAAACTAAAAATTGATGACGGAACAGCACTCTACGATGCCGTAAAATTAATTTTTCATGAGCAAATTAAAACAATTGATGCAGATAAAACGGTTGTATTATTGACAGATGCGGTTGATACCACTTCATTACGGGCAAATTACCAGAGTGCATTAGAAGAAGCTGAAAAAAATGATGCGGTTATCTTTCCATTTTTTCTTGACACTTCAGAAGTTAATTCAAAATTAGTTGATATAGTAACTTTCACGCCAAATCAACCGCTCCGAACATCTAAACAACCTTCGATTACCAAAGCCCAATATGACATCGGCAGACAATTTTTAATTGATCTGGCTGCGCTTTCCGGCGGAACGGCAATCGAAGTTAAAAAACTGGAAAATTTAAAGCCTGAGGAAATACATAGTATCTCGACTTTACTGAAACCCAGATACTTAATAACCGTTGAATTAAACACAATTAAAAATTTACCTTTCCGCAGTGAAATCCGAGTGCGCATCAATCGTCCAAACTTAATTATAAAATCACGCGGCAGTTTTATAATTGAAGATAATAATTAAAATTATCTATCGAATGAGATGAGAATTTAATAATTTAAGATTCAATTAGTAAAATAATAAACTTAATTCGCTAACAAAATCTTATCAAATACTTTCTATATTCTATGCAAAAACAGCAGTTTTATAATCCACAAACTTTACCTAATCACAAATTTTCAGGACGAAAATTTATGCAACAAATATTCTTAAAAAGTTCAGCACGAAATTAAAAATATTTCTGAAATAATCGAGGGAGTTTTTGACGAAAAGATTTTTCCTCATGTAAACGATAAAGGTTTGATTTACGACAAAATTATCCGTTTGATTGAAAAAATCGAAGCAACTGTAAAAAATAACTATTTACACTCGAAAGATTCCGTTGTATATTAGTTTCGATTTACCGGGAATTCACCGAATCGTTCAATATTTGACGGTGAAATTCGTTCGTATGTTGAATAAATTTAAGTGTTAAATATGTAACTTTAAACACTCATTCTCAATGAATGAATACTCATTTAAGATAATTAAATAAACAATTAAAGATTTCGCGTATTCATCTACGCAGATCAAATGCTCATTATTAAAAAGTAAGTATTCATTTTCGAGTCTGCGGCGTTAGCTGAACGATTCAGTGTGTCGGCAAATCGAAAACAATTAAGACAACTCAGAAAATAAAAGGAGAAATAAATATTATGGCGAAAGTCAGAAAAACTACTTCAGCGGCTATTTCCGATGGGGAACAAAGAATTGCGGGAATGAAATCAATTGCCGTTAATTTGGATTTGGGCAGCGATGTAACGGTGGCAAACGGAGAAACATTACTCTTTGGAGCGAGAAAACTTCTGGAAGATTATAACGCTTCGCTCGCTGTTTCAGACGGTTTGCTGACGGCTTTCCAGCAAAAGGAAACCGAGCTGCAAAAATTTAACGGCAAAGTTTTGCCGGCGGGCGGCTTGAAATACGGTAAGGACAGCGCGGAATATGAAAAACTCGGCGGCAAGCGTGAATCGGAACGCAAAAAACCGGTCAGGAAAGCTAAAATTTTATAGTTAGGCGGTGGTTTAAGATTTTAAAATCAAGGCGATTTTAGCCGGAATAGAAAGCGTCGGATACTTAAATATCCGACGCTTTTTAGTTGCGCATGAAAATCTTCGACGTAAACGAATCAAGACGAATCCGTAGATTATTTTGTCTTTGTGTTTTCGCGCAGAAATTTAAGCATCGCGGGTTTGACGATTTGCGAGCCGAAGCCGTGAAAATTGAAGTCGAAACCATGCTGCGCGTAAGGAATTAAAATCGTTCGATGCGCGACTTGAGCTTCGTTTAATTTCTCGTCGAGAATTTGCATATTTTCGTCGTTGACAAGCTGATCTTTGCTGCCGTGAACAAGTAGCGTCGGCGGCGTTTTCGGAGAAGCTTGCGCGGTCGGCGAAGCGAGAATGAAGCGTTCGCGGATTTCAACGGATTCGTGCGGGTTGCCGCCGAGAAAATCGGCGAGCGTTTTCGGTCCGTCAATGACCATTTGATTTGCCGGATGATCGAACGACCAGAGCAAATCGGTCGGCGCGTAAAATGCAACGACGGCGCGGACTTGTTCGGTTTGATCGTTTTCAGAACAACTCGACGGCAGACGCGCATCGTCGGCTGAGAAAGCGGCGAGAAGTGCGAGGTGCGCTCCGGCGGAACGTCCGAAAACGGCGATACGGTCGGGCGCGACGTTAAATTCGGCGTGATGATTTTTAACGAAGCGAACGGCGCATTTCACGTCGCCGGTCGCCGTTAAATAATTCGGCTGCGGCACGAGTCGGTAATCAACGTCAAAAACGGTAAAACCGTTGCGGGCAAGCCATTCGTTCCAGTTTGGAAAATCGCCGCGCGTTCCGGCTTGCCAGGAGCCGCCGTGAACGACGATGATTGCCGCACCGTTATTTTCGTTTTGAACCGTTGGCGAATAAACGTCGAAATTTAGATCATTGCCGTCAACACTGGCGAAAACGCGGGTCGTAAAATTCTGTTTTGAAGAATTATCTCTCTTTAATCCGCTAAAATATTCGGTGAACGAAAGCGAAACATTGTTTTCAACCGCAACGCTTTGAACGCTGAAAACCGGGTAGAGCGAAATGATTAATGCCGTCGTTGAAAATACGAGCCAAATAATTTGAAACTTTCCGTCGTTTGAAAATAGGTAAACATAAATGCTGAAAATTATCGCAATCAAACTCAGCGCGGCAAGCCACAAGCTCCATTCGCTCGCCGCCACCGCGAAAAGCCATATGTAATAATGCGGCGCGGGAACGACAATCCAAATCGCCGCCAGAAAAACGACGACGCTTAAAATCGCCGGAAAAATTTTCGACATTAAATAATAAGTTGCGCGAGAGTTTAGATTTTGTCCAACGCCGGCTTTGAAAAATCGCGCCGATGAAAGATTTTTCGCCCTTGCCGACAGATCGCTTTTCCGTTTTGAATAAAAAAGCCGCGATGAATAATTATTCATCGCGGCTTTTTTATTCTGGGCTTAGAACATAATTAATAATTGCGGACTTTATAATAACGTCGTTTCTTTTTCTTGAGTTTATAAGTGTAAAGTGCCGAACCGCCCGCGCCTGTGCCTGCGCCGATCAGTGCGCCTTTTCGTCCGCCGATTAACGCGCCTAAAATCGCGCCGCCGCCCGTGCCGATGGCGACGTTCGAAGCGTTACGATGACGACGGTAAAAGCTCGGTCGCCTGACGCGCACATAGCGAACATTTCCATTGCGGTCGCGGATGCGGCGAACGTATTGCTGGGCTGCAACGTTCGTCGGCATCAGAAGCGGCAAGCCGCCTGCGAATACAAAAAACATCAATAGGGTAACGATATATTTTTTCATTTTCTCTTGCTCCTTTCGGTTAAATTATTGTTTGTGCGAAAGTAATTTTTCGCGTTGGGAGATAATTTCAAAGTATTTACAAGGGCAAATTCGATGCCAAGAGAAATTTATTGAGTTTCGTGGATTTTTCTGTATCTATTTGATTCAATTTCGCCGCCGCGCGAAAAATTTAATTCTTTTCTGAATCGAAATCGAATCGGTGATTGTCCGATATTGTTTCGATGTATGGTTTTTGTCGGTCGAGCAAAATTTACCGTCGGGAGCGCGAGCATCCTGCCGGTCCGCGCCGCTCGAGCGAAGCGGGAACAGGCGCGCAAAAATTGAATTACCGCGACGTTAAATTTATGTCGCGGCGCGTTCCGTTCCTGTTTCGAGCGAACGAGGCAGGCAGTGATGCTTGTGTTCACGGCTGCGAAAATCTGTCGGTTGAATTATAATTAACCATTCCGCATTTCTTCAAAATATGGCTGAAACAAAAAATAACTCGTGGCTCAAGCCTTCGCTCGATTGGCTTTTGATCTTTGTTCCCATCGCTATCGCTTTGCGATTCGTTCCTTCATTTAATAATCCGACCGCGCTTTTTATTTGTTCGTGTCTGGCGATTATTCCGCTCGCCGGCTGGATGGGCAAGGCGACCGAACACTTGGCGGAACATCTCGGGCAAGGCATCGGCGGACTTCTCAACGCGACGTTCGGCAACGCGGCGGAATTGATTATCGCGCTGTTCGCTTTATCCAAAGGTCTGGAAGGCGTGGTCAAGGCTTCGATCACCGGCTCGATTATCGGCAATCTTTTGCTCGTTCTGGGGCTTTCGGTAATTGTCGGCGGCGCGAAATTCAAAACGCAAAGTTTCGATAAAACGGCGGCGGGCGCGTCGGCGACGGCTCTGACGCTCGCCGGCATCGCGCTGCTGATTCCGACGGTTTTTCATCTGATCGGCGACAACGTGCCGGTCGCGCAGGGCGGCTGGACTCCGCAAAAAGAGCAAAATCTTTCGCTGGCGATTGCGGTTGTGCTGCTTTTAACTTATGTCGGAACGCTCGTTTTTTCGCTCGTGACGCACAAGGAATTATTTGTCGGCGAAGCGATGCAGGGCTGCGCGCAGGAAGTCGGACACGAAGAAGAAGAAGCGGGCGATCACTGGTCGAAGGGAAAATCCGTCTTAGTTTTATTCGCGGCGACGGCGTTCGTCGCTCTGATTTCCGAGTTTCTGGTCGGCGCGGTCGAAGCGGCGCGCGGCGCGTTAGGATTTACCGAAGTGTTCGTCGGCGTAATCGTCGTGGCGGTGATCGGCAATGCGGCGGAACATTCGTCGGCGGTTTTAATGGCGATGCGCAATAAGATGGATTTGACGCTGGGCATCGCGCTCGGCTCGAGTCTGCAAATCGCTTTGTTCGTCGCGCCGATTTTAATTTTCGCGTCTTACGCCTTCGGCAAACCGATGAATCTCGAATTTTCGATTCCCGAAGTCGTCGCCGTCTTCGCCGCGATTTTAATCGTTCAGCAAATCTGTTCGGACGGCGAAAGCAACTGGGTCGAAGGCTTGCAGCTTTTATCGGTTTATGCGATTTTGGGAATTTTATTTTACTTTCTGCCCGACGTTCATCATCAAGCGGCGGAAACGATTAGCAACGCGACACCGGCGACACAGCATTGAGTTCGAGGTTCAAAGTTTAAAACTTTCAATCGAAAATCTTGAACCTTGAGCTTTGAACCTTGAACCTTGAACTTATTTATGAGAACACTTTATTTCGATTGTTTCGCGGGCGCGAGCGGCAATATGATTTTGGGCGCGCTGGTCGCGCTCGGCGTTGACGAAAATGAATTAATCGAGCAAATCAAATTACTCGACGTTGCTGATTTTTCAATCGAATTTTCAGTGCGCGATAAATCGGGAATTTCGGCGACGCACGCCGAAGTGCGCGTGCCGCACGAACACGCGCACCGGCATCTGCACCACATCGAGAAAATTATCAATGATTCGCGGCTCGATGAGAAAATTAAGGAACGCGCGATAAAAATTTTTACAAATCTGGCAAAAGCCGAAGCGAAAATTCACGGCATTGACATCAACAAAGTGCATTTTCACGAAGTCGGCGCGATGGACGCGATTGTTGATGTGGTCGGGGCGTGCGTCGGGTTTGAGCTTTTGAAAATCGAGCGTTTCGCGTGTTCAAAAATTCACGTCGGCTCAGGTTTCGCGCAGATGGCGCACGGCAAATTTCCAGTGCCGCCGCCCGCCGTCGCCGAGCTTTTGACTGATATTCCGATTTACTCGACCGAAATCGAAGGCGAGCTGATCACGCCGACCGGCGCGGCGATTATTATGACCGTCTGCGACGAATTCGGCGCGATTCCCGAAATGAAAGTTGAGAAAACCGCCTACGGAGCAGGAACGCGGGAATATAAAGATTTTCCAAATGCTTTGCGATTGATTCTCGGCGAAGCTGAAAACGAATTACGAATTACGAATTATGAATTACGAAAAGAATACGATTCACGATTTACGATTCACGATTCGCTTTTTCTGATCGAAACGAACATTGACGATTTATCGCCGCAAACGCTCGGTTTCGTGATGGAACGCGCTTTTGAAATCGGTTGCCTTGACTGCTGGTTTACGCCGATTCAGATGAAAAAAAATCGTCCGGCGACGATGATTTCGATTTTGTGCGACGCGGAGAAAAAGGAGAGCTTGATTGAATTGCTTTACACGGAAACTTCGACGCTCGGCGTGCGCGTCAGGCAAGTCGAGAGAAATTGTCTGCCGCGCGAAACGGTGAAAATCGAAAACGAATTCGGCACGGTTGACGTGAAAATCTCTAAATATAAAGACCGCGTTGTGAATATCAAACCCGAATATGAACAAATCCGCGAAATTGCGCTAAAATCAAATAGATCTCTGCGCGAAGTCGAACGCGAAGTTTTGGATAAATTAAAAGACAGGTGAAAAATTGGCAAAGAAAGGCAAAAAAATAACGGTGGATTTGGAAAAAATCGCGGCAGGCGTGCGTTTGATGCTCGAAGGCATCGGCGAAGACGCGGAGCGTGACGGTTTATTAAAAACGCCCGAACGAGTCGCGCAGTTTTACGCCGAATTGACGACCGGAATGTGGGAAGACGCGGCGGAACATATCGTGCCTCTGCCCGGCGATTCGCACGACGAAATGGTCATCGTCAAAGACATTTCCATCGCGTCGGTCTGCGAACATCATCTCGCGCCGTTCGTCGGCAAATGTCATATCGCGTATATTCCGAAAAACGGGCGCATCGTCGGGCTTTCAAAATTAGCGCGCATCGCCGAAATTTTCGCCCGCCGCCTGCAAGTCCAGGAACGGCTGACGCAGCAAATCGCGCAGACTTTATTTGAAAAATTAGAGCCGCGCGGCGTGATGGTCGTCATCGAAGCCGAACATACTTGTATGACTCTGCGCGGCGTGAAAAAACCGGGCGCGAAGACAATCACGTCGAGCGTTCTCGGCGGCTTCCGCAAAGACGCGCGAACACGCGCCGAAGCGATGAGTTTGATAAAAGGTTAAAGTAATATTTCACTCGATTGAATCAAAATACTAATAAATCTTTAGAGGTTTTTGTCCTCCAAATTGAAAAGATTTGAAAAATAAAAGTGAAAAATGCTGGAACAATTATTAATCCGCCAAGACAAACGAAAAGCAGTAAGGCATTTATTAAAAGATTTGGATTTCCAACATACAATTCATATTCAATTACTGAAATGGGTTCTTTTAAAACTGCATACGATTGTAATAATATAATTGATAAAAATAAAATACTTACTGATTTCAAAATACTACTTTCTGTAAATTTAATTATTAAACAGGTGAGCAAAAAACATATTGCAAGAACACCGAATCTCACAAAAGATTCAAAAGGCGTATCATAACTGATACCAGAATTTCCAGAAAAATTAATGTCTAAAATTTCAGTTTTTCTTGTTTGATAAAAAACTAAAAAAGCATAGCCGCAGATTAGTAATGAGGTAATAAATCCGATACTACTTAAAATAAGTGATTTTTTCCTCAAATTCATCATTGTTCATCCTCTTCAGAACCTGCTGCTTTCTTGATTTTGGATTGATTATTTTGGCAGGCTTCAATAACATCATCATACTTCTTGCCCAAATATACTAAATCGTGGAAACCGCTTCGTGCCTCTTTTCCTCCTGAGTGTAGTAAGGCATGAATAATTGTTACAGAAAGATAATCCAATTCTTCCCTCAAACCGGAACTTGTAATGCCAATATATCTTTTTCCATTATAAAGTCCTACTACAGAAACATCTGCGGCGGTGGTGTTTCCAAGAAAGAGAGATTTTGTTTTATCAAACTTTGCTCTCATTCCATCTGCGACTTTTTTATCTGGAGTCCAATGAGAATCAAGGTCTGAATCGGTAAAAATTGATTCGGTAACAAAAACAAGTCCATTTTGCTCGATGATTGGGGTTGCGTCTAGGGCTTCAAAACATTCCCTACAGCGAGGTTTGTTGACAGCTATGTTTATAACATCGTAGATAATTTTTACAAGCCCTGCTTCACGAGGCTTTTTACCGTTATAAAAAACAGTCCAAGTTACAGAATCGGCGGTTTTTGAAGAAGAGCAACGGAAAAAAGAACGTAAAATCATTAGATAAAATCTTCCTATGTGAATGATAAGAGTTTGTCAACTAAAAAGAGTTTATTGCCTATATTGCTTATCTTACAGAAGCCATATAAATTATGTCAAGAGTTTTATTGCCGCAACTACGGCGCGGCGGCAAGTGCAGGAACGCTTGACGCAGCAAATCGCGCAGACTTTATTTGAAAAATTAGAGCCGCGCGGCGTGATGGTCGTCATCGAAGCCGAGCATACTTGTATGACCTTGCGCGGCGTGAAAAAACCGGGCGCGAAAACTATCACGTCGAGCGTCCTCGGCGGTTTTCGCAAAGACGCGCGAACGCGCGCCGAAGCGATGAGTTTAATCAAGGGGTAAATTCAAAAATTAGAGGAGAAAATTAGAATGGCAGGAAAATTTGAAATAAAAAAATCAACGAATGACAAACATCACTTTAACTTAAAAGCCGGCAACGGGCAGATTATTTTGTCGAGCGAAATGTATGAAACAAAAGCGGCGTGCGAAAACGGCATCGAATCGGTGAAAAAAAACGCGCCCGACGAAAATCGTTACGAAAGACGCGAATCTACAAAAGGCGATCCGTATTTTGTTTTGAAGGCGGCGAACGGTCAGGAAATCGGTCGCAGCGAAATGTATTCTTCGACGGCGGCGATGGAAAACGGCATCGAATCGGTCAAAACCAACGCGCCGACAGCGGCGACTGACGATACGACCGATTAGATTCGGTTTCAATCAATTAGTAATTGGCGTGATGATTTGATGCTCGATATTTGACATCAAATCATCACGCTTTATAATTGGTGGTTATGAGAACTACTTTAACTATTGATGAAGATGTCTCGACCAAACTAAAAGCCAAACTAAAAAATTCGACCGATAAAACTTTCAAGGATATTGTTAATGAAACTTTGCGGCTTGGATTGAGCGTGGAGAAAGAATTAAAAAAGAATAAAGGTTTTCGGGTTCGCAGTCGTCCGCTCGGTATCGTTAAAGGGTTAAATTATGACAACATCGGCGAATTGATCGAACAGATCGAGGGAGTAAACAGGTGAAAATTACGGATGCGAACTTGCTTTTATATGCCTATAATGAAAGCGCGCCGCAACACGAACCGGCGAAAGAATGGCTCGAAGAAAGTCTTGCTTCGCCGGAGATATTCGGCTTGAGCTGGCAGGTTATCACCGCTTTCCTGAGAATTTCGACCAATCCAAAATCGTTTCCGCTGCCGTTCACTCTGGACGAAACAATCGAAATCGTGAATGATTGGATGGCGCAGCCGCAAGTTAGAATTTTACTGCCGACGGAAAAGCATTGGACGATTTTCAGCCGTTTAATTGTCGAAGGTCAAACCAACGGAGCAGTAATGATGGACGCGCATTTAGCGACTTTGGCAATCGAACACGGCGCGACGCTGGCGACGACCGACAAAGATTTCGCGCGATTCTCGAAGCTGAAGACAATCAATCCGCTGAACATTTAAAAGATTATCCGCGATGAAATAATTTGAATAGAAGAGAAAATAAATTTATGAAAAAGTTTATATTTTGGAGTCTTTTGAGCTTCGCGGTTTATTCGACGGCTTTCGCGCAAACGAAAGGCAAATACACGAATCTATTCGACGAAGCGACAATTAAGGCGGACGTTAAAACTCTGTCCGACGATAAATACGAAGGACGCGCGCCGGGTAGCGTGAGCGGCGAAGCAGCGGCAAAATATATCGCCGACCGTCTGAAACAAATCGGTGTCAAACCGGCGGTCAAAAATTCTTATTTTCAGCCCGTCACTTTATTCGCCGTCAAATCGAATCCGAACACCGTTTTAGATGTCGGCGGAACGCAGTATAAATTCGGCGACGATTTTGTCGGTTCGACCGGAGCGCAAACGGGACAAGTCAAGCTCGATGCCGATTTGGTTTTTGTCGGTTACGGCATTGACGCGCCCGAGCAAAAATGGAACGACTTTAAAGGCGATGCGGCAAACTATCGCGGAAAAATTCTCGTGATAATGGTCAACGATCCGCCCGCGCCGGCGAACGAGCCGACGCTGTTCGGCGGTAAGGCTCTGACGTATTACGGTCGTTGGACGTATAAATTCGAGCAGGCAGCCAGAATGGGCGCGGCGGGCGTGATTTTAATTCACACGACCGAATCCGCCGGTTACGGCTGGAATGTCGTCCGCACGTCAAACGGCAACTGGCGTTTCGATGTCGCGCGAACCGCCGACGACAAAACGCCGTTTTTGCAGTGGCGTTCGTGGATGACCGAAGACACGGCGCGAAAAATATTTTCCAACGCCGGAAAAAATTTGGACGAACTGCGCGAAAAAGCTAAATCGCGTGATTTTCAGCCGGTCAATCTCGGTGTCAAAGCCAAGCTGGACGTGCAGAGCGAAACGAAAACCGTTAATTCAAACAACGTCGTCGGCGTTTGGACGGGCAGCGATAAAAAATTGAAAAACGAATACGTCGTTTATTCGGCGCACTGGGATCATCTCGGCATCGGCGAAGCGGACAAAAACGGCGATAAAATTTATAACGGCGCGCTCGACAACGCTTCGGGCTGCGCTTCGATTTTGGCGATTGCCGAAGCGATTACGAAATTGCCGAAAAATCAGCAGCCGAAACGCTCGCAGGTTTTTCTGTTTCCGACCGCCGAAGAACAAGGGCTTTTAGGCGCGGATTGGTATTCCAAACATCCGGTTTTTCCGCTCGATAAAACCGCGGCGAACATCAATCACGACGGCGCGAATTTTTACGGTTTGACGATGGATTACGGCGCGCTCGGCGCGGAACGCTCGTCGCTCGAACCGATTATTAATCAGGTTTTGAAGGAACGCTCGATGACGTTTGCCGTTGACGAACACCCGGAACAAGGTTTCTTTTTTCGCTCGGATCATTTTCCGTTCGCCAAGGTCGGCGTTCCGTCTTTGAACGTCGAAAGCGGCACAAACTACGTCGGGCAAGACAAAGCCGCCGCGCAGAAACGCTTTGAAGAATACAACACGCTTCATTATCATCAGCCGTCGGATAACTTCGACGAAAGCTGGCGTTACGACGGCGTTGTGCAAAATTTGGAAGTTTCGATGGCAATCGGTATGCAGGTTTCCAATCAAAAGGAAATGCCCGCCTTCAAACCGTCGGACGAATTTGCCAAAGCGCAGCCGAATCGGAAATAGATTTAAGCGCGAAGAAAAATCAGCCACGAATTACACGAATTACACGAATAAAGAAAATAAATTTCTATTCGTGTTATTCGTGTAATTCGTGGCAAAATTGTTTTTTGAATTTGATATGAAAACTTTCTATATTACAACGCCGATTTATTACGCCAATTCGCTGCCGCATCTCGGACATTTTTACACGACGACGGTCGCCGATGTCTTGGCGAAGCACAAAAAGCAGCGCGGCTTTGACGTATATTTTCTGACCGGCACCGACGAACACGGTGTCAATATTCAGCGCGTCGCCGAAGGAGACGGCAAAACGCCGAAGGAATATGTGGATTTTATTTCCGGCGAATTAAAAAGAATGTTTGCCGAATTCGGTTTGACCGACTACGACGTTTTTATGCGGACGACCGCGCCGTTTCATTACGAAGCGGTGCAAAATCTCTGGCGCGCGATTGCGAAAAATAGAACGCCGAAAGGGAATTCGACGATTTACAAAGATTTTTACGAAGCGTGGTTTTGCCCGAACTGCGCCGAATTTAAAGCCGAAACCGAATATGAAATTCGCGCGGGCGAAAAATTTCCGCGCTGCTTGATTCACGAAAAACCGCTCGATCTGGTCAAAGAGGAAAGCTATTTTTTCCGCCTTTCGGATTACGAAGAGTTTCTGCTCGAAACGATTGAGAAAAATCCCGAACGGCTTCGACCCGAAGCGCGCCGCAATGAAGTCGTTTCGTTTATCAAAGGCGGTTTGCAGGATTTATCAATCTCGCGCGAAAAGAAAAATGTTTATTGGGGCGTTCCCGTTCCCGGCGATGAAAATCACGTAATGTATGTCTGGCTCGACGCGCTTTCCAATTACATCACGGCAATCGGTTACGGCAACGATGAAAGAAAAGCAGTCGGCTTTGAGAAATATTGGCAGAACGTAACGCATCTGGTCGGTAAAGATATTCTGCGTTTTCACACAATTTATTGGTGGTCGTTTTTGCAGGCGGCGAATTTGAAATTGCCCGACACGGTTTACGCGCACGGTTTGTGGCTCGACGCGGACGGGCGCAAGATGTCGAAAAGTCTCGGCAACGCCATCAGCCTCGACGTTCTGCACAAGCATTTTCAAACCGACGCGATTCGTTATTTCGTGCTGCGCGAAATGGTTTTCGGGCAGGACGGAAAATTCGGCTACGAAAATCTGATCGAACGCGCCAACGCCGACTTAGCGAGTGGTTTGGGCAATCTTTCGAGCCGCACGCTTTCGATGATTACCAAATATCGCGGCGGCGAAATACCCGACGGTAAAATCAGCGAATCGAATTACATCCACGCCAAGCGCGCCGGAATTTTGCCCGATGAACAGGAACTCGTTTCAGTTTTAGAAAGCGCGCGTAACGAATTTGTCAGACGCTTCGATAATTTTGAATTTTCGCACGGCTTGGAATTAATCTGGAGCGTGATTGCCAAAATAGACAAAATGATTTCCGACGCGAAGCCCTGGGAATTAATCAAAGACGCGAATCAAACCGAAACATTAAACGCCGTGTTGTATCGCGCCGTCGAAACGTTGCGCTGGCTGTCTGTTTTGCTGTTTCCGGTAATGCCCGAAGCGGCGCGAAAAATCTACGCGCAAATCGGTTTAGGCGACGATGTTTCAACAATCAATCCTGAAAATCTAAAATACGGAGAATTACAAGCGGAAACGAAAATCGGCGAAACCGTCGCCGTTTTTCCGCGCATTGAGAAAACAAAAGTTATGAATGAAATCAGCGAACAGTCAGCAGTGAGCAGTGAGCAGTTAGAAGAAAGCCAAAAATCGGCGGCGCGCAATGAACAGTCGAAGAAGGAAAATCCCGCGCCGATTGTCGAGGCGAAAAGTGCGGGACAAACGACGAAGGACGAAGAACAAACGGCGATGGAAAACTTCATCACGATTGACGATTTCCTCAAAGTCGAATTGAAAATCGGCGAAGTAAAAGTTTGCGAGCGCATTCCGAAAGCCGACAAGCTGCTGCGGTTTGAAATTGATTTGGGCGAAGCGAAACCGCGCCAAATTCTCGCCGGTCTCGCCGAATATTACGAACCGGAAACTTTAATCGGTCGCAAAGTCGTCGTCGTCGCCAACTTGAAACCCAGAATGATGCGCGGTCTCGAATCGCAGGGAATGATTTGCGCCGCGAGTTTGGAAGACGGCACGGGCGAAAAACCGGCATTGGCGGCGTTTGTCGAGAGCGTAGATATCGGCGCGAGATTGAAATAATTATTTTATGCGAATCGTGAAGACTTTTTTGTTTTTACTGTTGATTTCAGCGATTATTTCGTGTAACGCGCAAAACAAGCCGCGCACGGCGGAAGACGTTTTGAAACAAAATAATGTTTCGAGACCGGGAAAATTCGAGTCGAAGGAAGGCGGATTTAAAATTGATTTTCCTTGCGAACCGATCAAAAGCGAATTGGCGACCGAATCGAATTATGGAAACAAAACGATGACCGCTTACGAATGCGGCAACGAAATCGCGCATTTTTCCGTCGGTTTTCAAGATTTTACTCGGAAGGTCGAAAATCCGAAACAATTTTTTGAAGAACAAAAAAAGATGCGGATCGAAGGAATGGAAGCCGTTTCAAAATTCGTTTCGGAAACCGAAAAAAACGTCGGCAATTTTCCCGCCCTTTATCTGGAAACAGAACAGAACGCCAACGAAATCTTTCCGCGGGCGGCTTTGCACAACGAACTGCAACTGCTCAAAAATCAAAGATATTATTCGATTTTGACGACGGTTTTAGCTAAAGACGGACAATCGCCGAAAGACATCAGTTCCGAAATAAAGACGAAAACAAAGCAATTTATTGATTCGTTTGAAATAATCGAAAGTAAATGACGAGCGGGTTATGCGATTTGAAAGGAACGAAGAAAAAGCCGCAAGCAATCACAAGAATCACGGCGTAAGTTTCGAAGAAGCGACGACGGTTTGGGGCGATTATTTTTATATTGATTTATTTGATGAGCATTCCGCCGATGAGAGCCGCTTTCTGATAATCGGCGAATCGGATAGAAAAAGACTGTTGATTGTTTCTTACACGGAAAGAGACAATCACTTTAGAGTAATCAGCGCGCGGGAATTGACCGCCAAGGAAAGAAAAGATTATGAACACGGAAACTTTGGATGATGACCTGAAGTCGGAATATGATTTAACAAAGATGAAAGTCAGAAAAGTCGGCGAAGGCAGACGGTTGTTAAATCAAATTCACCTCGATGTGGATGTGGCGAAAGTTTTTCCCGACTCCAATTCGGTTAATGAAGCATTGCGGTTTTTGATGAGAATTACCAAAGAACATCAGACTGAATTAAAACAAAAATGATTTTCGTTGATTCACATTGTCATATTGACGGCGCGCAGTTTGACGCTGACCGCGACGAAATCGTTCAAAGGGCGAAAGCCGCGGGCGTGGAAATGATGCTGACCGTCGGGACGGGAAATCCGCACGACGGCGAGATCGAGCGCGCCGTTAAAGTTGCGGAAAAATACGAAACGGTTTTCGCGGCAATCGGCGTTCATCCGCACGACGCGAGGCTTTACGACGAAGCGGCGGAAACGCATTTGATCGAATTGGCGAAAAACGAAAAAGTCGTCGCGTGGGGCGAAATCGGACTTGATTATTTTTACGATTATTCGCCGCGCGACGTGCAGCGCGATGTTTTCCGGCGACAAATTAAATTAGCGAAAAATTTGGATTTGCCGGTCATCATTCATTCGCGCGAGGCGGACGACGAAACGGTTGAAATTTTAACCGAAGAATACAAAGAAAACCCCGGACGCGGCGGCGTGATGCATTGTTTCGGCGGCTCGGTTGAAATGGCAAAGGCGATGCTCGATGTCGGTTTTTACATTTCGTTTGCCGGAAACGTCACTTTTAAAAAGGCGGAAAATCTGCGCGAAGCGGCGCGCATTGTGCCGCTCGAACGACTTTTAATCGAAACCGATTGCCCGTTTCTCGCGCCCGTTCCCAACCGCGGCAAGCGCAACGAACCGTCGTTCGTCGTTCACACGGCGCGGTTTTTGGCTGATTTTTATAACATCGAATTAGAAACACTGGCGAATCAAACGACGCGCAATTTTTTAGATTTTTTTAATTTGAATTGAACCACATAGAAACATAGAACACATAGTTTTTTTGAACGCGGATTAGACAGATAAAGGCGGATTTTTTTAATCAAAATCAATTCGCGCCTATTCGCTTGATCCGCGTCCAAAAAACATTCTCTATGTGTTCTATGTTTCTATGTGGTTAAATAAAAAATATGGCAAAAGAAAATTCATTCGACATCGTATCGAAAACCGATTACGCGGAAATTACCAACGCGCTCAACCAGACGACCAAAGAAGTATCGCAACGCTTCGATTTCAAAGGCTCGAAGGCGACCGTCGAGCAGCAGGACAAAGACCTTGTTATGTCAGCCGAAGACGAAACGAAACTGCGAAATATGAACGATATTCTGCAATCGAAGTTCGTCAAACGAAACATTTCGCTGAAGGCTCTCGATTATCAAAAAATCGAACCGGCGGCGGGCGGCACAGTGCGGCAGACGGTGAAAATCCAACAGGGAATTCCGATTGAAAAAGCGAAGGAAATCGTCAAATTCATTAAGGACGCGAAGTTAAAAGTGCAGGCTTCGATTCAGGGCGAAACCGTCCGCGTCTCCGGCAAAGACCGCGACGTTTTGCAGGAAACAATCGCCGCGCTCAAGGTGAAGGATTTCGGAATTGATATGCAGTTTGATAATTATCGAAGCAATTAAAATTTTCCGTGATGAAAAAATACTCGCCGTTTCTAATTTTAGTTGTGGCTGCGAATTTCCTTTTGGCTTGTTCGATTCAACCGGTCGTTGTCGAAGGAACGGCGATGTCTCCGAACTTCAGAAACGGAGACAAAATTTTTGCAGATAAAAACTTAAAGGATTTGAAACGCGGCGATATTATTACGTTCCTTTATCCGAAAGATCGAACAAAATCTTATATTAAAAGAATTATTGCGCTGCCGGGCGAAACTGTCGAGATTCGTGAAGGAAAAACATACGTCAACGGCGAAATTTTAGATGAGCCTTATGTCAATGAAGAATACAACCAAAGCAAAGCGACTTTTGCGCCGCGCAAAGTGCCGGAATATCAGTATTTCGTGATGGGCGACAATAGGGATAATTCTTCGGATTCGAGATATTGGGGAACGGTAGATGAAAAATTAATTACGGGAAGATATTACGCTACATATTCAAGGGCTGAAAAGTAAATGCAAAAATTTGCGCCAATCAAAGAAAAATTAAATCCGAACGTCGCGGCTCAAAAGATTTTCAGTTTGATAAAAGCTGAAATGGCTTTGGTCGAAGCGGAGTTTGAACGGCAAGCCGCGTCGAATATTCAGGTGATTAATTTTTTGGGCGACTATCTGCGCGCGTCGGGCGGCAAGCGCGTGCGCCCCGCGCTGCTTCTGTTGTCGAATTACGCGGCGGGCGGCGCGGCGGCGGACGAAAACGTCGTGCGGTTGGCGACCGTGATGGAGATGCTGCACACGGCGACTTTGGTTCACGACGACATTATTGACAACGCCGACACGCGCCGCAACCGCGCTTCGGTCAATGCCCGATACGGCAATCAGACGGCGGTTTTGATGGGCGATTGGCTTTATATGTCGGCGTTTGAAACTTCGCTCAAAGAACGCAGTTTGGAAGTTTTGGATATTCTCACAAGACTGACGCGCAAAATGACCGAAGGCGAATTGATTCAACTGACGACTTTGGGCAAAACTTCGATTTCCGAAACGGAATATTTCGACATCTTACAGCGTAAAACTGCGTATCTGTTTTCGGCGTGCTGCGAAATCGGCGCGATTTTAGCGAATGCGCCGATGGACTGGCAAATCGCGCTCAAAAATTTCGGAATGAATCTCGGCACGGCGTTTCAAATCGCCGACGATATTCTGGATTTTACGGCGGAAGAAGAAGTTTTGGGCAAGGCTTCGGGCGCGGATTTGTTGGAAGGAAAATTGACGATGCCGCTGATTTTGCTGGTCGCGCGCGAGCCTTCGATCAAAAACGATTTGGAGAAAATCATTTACGACGGCGATTACCGGGCGTTTTCGCAGCAGAAATTAATCGAGCGGCTCGAACAACATAATTTACTGGCGGAAACGCGGCAGATGGCTTATACTTATGCCAACCAAGCTATAAAAAATCTTGAATTATTGCCCGAATCAGAGTATCGTTCTGCATTGGAAGCGATTCCCGGTTATATGATCGAACGCAATAATTAACCGATTGTAAATTTTATGTTAAATGAAGATAACTTGATTTCGACGCTCGAACAGAGCTTGCGGCAATTTCAGCAAGCCGAACAACGCTTACAGGAACGTCTGCGTAAAGTCGAAGCCGAAGCTCATGATTTGAAAATCGAAATCGAAGCTCTCCAGAACAGCGCGGAAAAAACCGAGGAAGCTCTCGAAAGTCTTTTCTCGACGATGCGAAGCGGCACCAAATCCTGGAAAACGCACCGCAAAGCCGCGCCCGAAGACGAAAATAATTATCCGAAAAAGCCGCATTATGAAGAGACGGACGATTATCAAAAAATCCAACGCTACGACGACGGCAATTATCCGAAGAAAAATCGCTACGAAGACGAAGACGATTATCAAATGTCGAACGACGGTCGTCGCTACGCGCGTCCGTCAAACGGCAACCAAAACGGCGGCAACCAGAACGGCAATCAGCCGGATAATTACCGCAATAATTCGGTGTCATATTTGAATAATTCGAGAAACGTCGCGCCGATTAACCGCAGCTTCGAGCAGAAAAACAACCGTTTCGCCGACCGCACGATTACGCAGGCTTGCACGCTGCTGCTTCGTGAGGCGACCGCGCCTTTGCACGTCAACGACCTTTATAAATTTTTGTGCGAAGGCGGTTTTGAATTCAAAGGCAACAACCCGACGATTTCGATTGCCGTTTCATTAAACCGCAACCGACGCTTTCGCAAAGTCGCGCCCGGCACGTTCGATTTGATAATGCGCGACGCTTCGCAAGCCGCGTCTTAAATTTCCTCGACGCACTTTTCATTTATATTTTCGGCTTGTATTTTGCTTTTCGTTAAGCAAAAATATAAACCCGTGCGTTTTTAAAACAACTAAATTTAATTTGCAGCCAACTAAGCAGTAAAAAATATGACTTTCCCAAACGTTTTTAATTTTAAAAATTCATTCATCGTTCTCAGTTTGTTATTTTCAGTCATCGTTTTTGGCTATAGCAGCGCGGCGGCGCAGAAGGTTCGTCTGCGGGCGCAGATAACGCCCGATTGCGGCGTGAATTCGCTCGCCAAATTCGCCGATATTTTCGCCGACGGCAACATCGCCGTGCAGGGCAGTTACGCCTGCCGCGGCGCGTTTATTTACGATATTTCCAACCCCGACGCGCCCGCGCTCGCTTCCTGGTATAATCCGGGCAACAATATACAGTTTCTGGAAGCCGTCGTCGTCGGCAACCGCGCCTATTTCGGCAGCGGCAACGGCGGCGGCGTGCATATCGTTGATCTGACCGATCCGCACAATCCGCAACTGCTCGGTATTGTTGACGCGACCCGCGGCAACGCTTACAACTCGATTCACGAAATGGTCGTATTCGGAAATTATCTGATCGAAAATTTCAACGGCTTTAACACGAAAGTTCTCAAGGTCATCAACATTTCCAATCCGGCGAATCCGGTTTTTGTCCGCGACATCAATCCGACCGAAAGCCTCTGGGTTCACGCCATCCATATTCGCGGCAACCGTATGTTCACGTCAGGTTGGGGCAGCTCTAACGCGCGCGGCAGAACCGAGATTTACGACATTTCGAACATTGGAACGCAGCCGCCGACTTTACTGGGATTTATCGAAGATACTTCCAGCACGACCGCCGGCAATAATATGCACAGCAGTTGGACGAGCGAAGACGGCAATTACCTGTATAGCTGCCGCGAGACGAACAACGGCAACGCCGATTTGCGAACGTATAACATCTCCAATCCGGCGCAGCCGTTACTGGTCAATCGGCTTTCGATGAACGATTTGGGGCTAAATGCGACATCGCCGCACAACCCGGTCGTGATGGGCAATTATTTATACGTTTCGTGGTATGAAGCGGGACTGCAGGTTTTCGATATTTCCAATCCAGCCGCGCCGAAGCGCGTCGGTCAATACGATTCGTATCCGACGCAGTTCGACGCGGAAGAATTTCGCCGCACGACCGCCTTGACTGAAGAACCCTGGGATATGATTTGCGGTGCGGCGCGAATGCAGAATAATCTGCCGACCGGCTATAACGGCAACTGGGCGGTTTATCCGTTTTTGGGTCAAAACAAAGTTCTGCTCGGCGACTTGAAAAACGGTCTGCTCGTCGTTGACGCAACAAAAATCAACAACTCGGCGAAAAATTACGTTTCCGATTTCGACGGCGACGGTCGAACCGATTATTCGACCTACACGCCCGCGAACGGCGTGTGGCGAATGGAAAACAGCCAGAACGGCAACGCTTTGGCAGTCCAGTTCGGCGCGGGCAGCGATAAAATCGAAGCGGGCGATTATGACGGCGACGGTAAAACCGATGTGGCGGTTTTTCGTCCGACAGACGGCGTTTGGTATATCTTGGGCAGCGCAATGGGTTTCCGCTCGCAGCAATTCGGGACAAACGGCGACGTGCCGGTCGCGGCTGATTTCGATGCCGACGGCAAAACCGACTTGGCTGTTTTCCGCCCTTCAAACGGTGTTTGGTATGTTCAGCAAAGCTCGCTCGGATTTCGCGCCGAACAATTCGGCACTCTGAACGATAAAGCGATGTCGGGCGATTTCGACAACGACGGCAAAGCCGATTTCGTCGTTTGGCGACCATCGAACGGCACGTGGTATATTTTGCAAAGCTCTTCGGACTTGATGATTGCAAGGCAATTCGGCATCAGCACCGATAAACCGCTGACCGGCGATTTTGACGGCGACGGCAAAACCGATTTCGCCGTGTTTCGCCCGTCGGAAGGCATCTGGTATATCAACAATTCGCGCGACGATTCGCTGACCGCCAGTCAATTCGGACAGGCGAACGACGTTCCCGTGCCGGCGGATTACGACGGCGACGGTAAAGCCGACATCGCGGTTTTTCGCCCGAACAATAACGCCTGGTATCGTCTGAACAGTGCGAACGGCGCATTTGTCGGTAAAATTTTCGGTCAAAACGGCGACGTTCCATCGCCTTCGTCAATCGAGCCTTAATGTAAAAGCCGCCTGCGTAAGCGGGCGGGCTATTTATTTAAGACAAAGTTTCCCGCCGGCTTACGCAGACGGTTCTGACAATCAAAGCCGCCGTCGAATTAAACTTCGACGGCGGCTTTTCGCTTTGATAGACAAAAATTAAAATTTATTGAGATTTCACTCTTTGATTCGGCGCGGTCAGAATCGGCGCGGCGGTTTTGTCGTTTGTCGCCGTTCTGCCGGTGCGCGTGACGGCGATGCGTTTTTGTTTGTTCGGTCCGTCGGCGACATCAATGCGAATGTTTCTGAAACCGCCGTCTTTGCGGTCGTCGGTCGGCGCGTAACTGACGATATATTGCGTGCGAAGCTCGCGCGAAATATCGGCGGCGATGGTGTTTAGTTCGCCGGCATCGTCGGGGAAATATGATTTGCCGCCGGTTTCAGCCGCCATTCTTTCGAGCAGAGCCTTGGCTTTACCCTGCGGACTTTTGCCGATAAATCCGCCTTCCTTGTCCAGTTCCTTGACGAAGCCGATGGTGTAAATCTGCACGTCTATTTCCTTGAGCATATCGAAAAGCTGTTTTTCCTTGTAAAAGCTGTCGCGGTCTTCGCCGTCGGAAATCAAAATCAGAGCGCGCCGTTTGCGGTCGTTCGGGTCGCGCGTTTGCTCGTATTCGTTGACTTTTTCCGCCGCCAGATAAACCGCGTCAATAATCGCCGTCTGTCCGCCTTCGGTGTAAAGATTGTCGAGCGTTTCGCCCAAATCGGCTTTGTCGTTCGTAAAATCCGAAAGAATTTCGATTTTCTGCGAGCTGACGAAACGAATGATGCTCGTTTCGTCGTCGGGCAGATTTGAATTGACGAGAATTTTGCTCGCTTCGATGACTTTTTCGATCTGCGGGCGCAGCGAGTTGGAATTATCAATGACAAGCGAATAATTGGTCGGAACTTCGGCTTTGCTGAAAAAATCTATCGGTTGCAGAACGTTATTTTCGTAAACTTTGAAATCTTCCTGACGCAGATTGCCGATTGAATGATTGCTGCGGTCAACGACGCGCACGTTCAGATTAACGAGATTGGATTCGACTTTAATTATGCCGCCGTCGTCGTCCTCCGGTGTCGGTGTCGCCGACGGTTTCGGGGTTGCGAGCGGTGATGCGGTCGGCTTCGCGGCTGGCGAAACAGTCGGAGTCGCGGTGACTTGGCGACTGCGGCTGTCGGTCGGTTTCGAGGTTTGCGCTTCGGCGGTGAAAAAACTATAACAAGCCGATGCGGTTAAAAGTCCGAATGCCAGCGATAATTTGACGGTCGAGTTTTTTTTCATCTTTTAATTAAAAATCCAAAGTTAATTGGACGGATTCGTATTCGGCGCGGCGTAATAGCCTTCGCGCGTGCGAACCGTTAGACGCGAAATGCCGCGCGGAGGTTTGACCTTAACTTTGGTTTTGTGCCATTTGCCGTCGGGCGTAAATTCCTTCGGCGTATAGCCGACCGAATACTGATGGCGCAGCTCGAGGGCGATGCGTTCAAAAATTTCGTCAAGCTCGACATCGGTCTGCGGATAGAAGGCTTTTCCGCCGGTCACGTTCGTCAATTCGTCGAGAAACGCCTGTCCCTGCATTCCGGTGACGCTGCCCGCGTCTCTGCCGTCCATAATGCCGACTGCATAAACGGTGACATCCGATTCCTTCATCAGGCGGCGCACTTCATTAAAATTATAGCGCGAAGCGTTGTCCTGACCGTCGCTGATAATCAGCATCGCCTTTTTCTGGCGCGTGCCGCGCGTGACGCGCTCGACTCCGAGATAACAGGCATCGTAAAGCGCGGTATTGTTTTTCGGCTGAACGAGCGTCAGTTTTTGCAGAAGTGCTTCGCCGTCGCGCGAACGGTCGAGCAGCAATTGAGCGCGGTTGTTAAAGGCGACTAAAAAATACTCGTCGGACGGATGACTCGTGTTGATAAATTTTTCGAGAGCCGTGCGCGCTTTGCCGATTTTCTCGCCGCTCATCGAACCGGAAACGTCGAACAGAATGCCGATTGAAATCGGCGCGTCCGAATCGCTGAAATACGTAATTTCCTGTTCTTCGTTATTGTCGAGAATCGTAAAAGCGTTTTTGCCCAAGCCGGAAACGAAACGCCCGTAAACGTCGGTCACGGTCAGGTTGAACGTCACTAAATCGGTTTTGACGGAAATCGGTTTTTCGTTATCGTCGGCGGGCGGCGGAGTCGGCTGCGAATCCTGAGCAAGAGTCGCCGTCGTCATCACGGTTAGGAAAACGAATAAAATCAGTAAACTCCACCGATGCGCGGCGCACGAGCGGCTGACTACTTGAAAAATTTTCACAGCCATATTTTTTCCTTTAGAAATTTCTCTATATTCTAAGAGAAGTCGTTGTCTTCCTGCAAGATATTTCTTTGATGTTCTGATGATAACATTCGTTGGATTGGCGCGGTCGGATTCTCGATTTTATTTTGCCGACGATTTTTAATTTCAAAAGCGCAACATTTATCGCAAAAAGGCGTGATATAATTGATTTTGGATTTTAGGTTTTAGATTTTGGATTTGCTCGACAATTGAATTTATAAATTAAACTTTACGTTCGCCGGACAATCAAAATTCTATAAATCTAAATCTTGAACAGGTTCAAAAATCCAAAATCCAAAACCTAAAATCCAAAATCGAACTATGGCTGAATTTATTTGTCGCTTGGGAACGCCTTCGGGCGAGATTTTAACGCGCGTGGTCGAAGCCGCCGCCGCCGCCGAAGCCAGAACGCGGCTGGAAGGCGAAGGCTTTCGAGTGTTTACGGTCGCCAATGCCGAAAAAGGTTTGTCGGCGGTTTTGCCGTTCGGCGGCGCGGGCGGGAAAAAAGGTCGCGTCAAGCCGGGCGATTTTTTGTTATTCAATCAACAGCTTTCCGCGCTTCTGCGCGCCGGCATTCCGGTTTTGCAGTCAATCAATTTGCTGAAAAACCGCTCGGCTTCCTCGACTCTGCGGACGATGCTCGCCGACATCGAAACGAAAATCAAAAGCGGCATTCCGCTGTCCGACGCGTTTGAAGCGCAGGGTGTTTTTCCGAAAATCTACACGGCTTCGCTGCTTGCGGGCGAGAAAAGCGGCGCGCTCGACGACGTTTTGGCGCGGTATGTTGATTATTTGAAACGCAGCGTCGGCGTGTCTCGAAAACTGCGCGGCGCGCTCGCGTATCCGCTTTTTCTTTTGACGGCGGCGATGCTGATGGTCGCGTTTTTAACGCTTTACATCGTGCCGCGAATGTCCGATTTGTTCAAAGGTCTCAGCACCAATAAAGGCTTGCCGACCGTGACGCTCGTCGTTCTCGGCTTCTCAAATTTTGTTTCGAGCAATATCTGGTGGCTGCTGCCGCTTCTGCTGGTGTTGGGATTTTCGCTGTTCGTCTGGCTCCGAACGCCGAACGGAAAACTGCTTCTGGGCAAACTTCTGCTCAAGCTGCCGATTGTCGGACCGCTCATCAAACAAATGACGACTTCGCAATTGGCGCGTTCGCTTTCGACTCTGCTCTCGGGCGGCATCACCGTGCCGGATGCCTGGGACATCGCTTCGCAATCAATCAACAACCTCGAACTCCGGCGGCGCAGTCAGGCGGTTTTGCCGCTGATTCGTGAAGGTCGTCTTTTTACGGATTCCTTAGCGACGGCGAACTGGATTCCTGAACTCGCGCTCGATATGATCGGCATCGGCGAAAAATCCGGCTCTCTGCGCGAAATGCTCGACGAAGTGGCAAACTTTTACGATGCCGAATCCGAAGTCAAGCTCGAACAATTAACGACTCTGCTCGAACCCGTGATTCTCGTTTTTATGGCGGGCATCGTCATCACGATTCTGCTGGCGATTTATCTGCCGATTATTCAAACGATTTCTTCGGGACCGTTCAGCGGAAAACACTAGAAATTTAAATTCTTCGAGCAACGAACGACAATCAACGAACAACTGACAAAACAGATGGAAAATAATACGAACGGAAATAATCACACGGCAACGGCAACGGCGGCGACTTTGCCGCCGACGGTCGCCACGAAATTTTTGGATAACGAACCGCCTGAAGTCGTCGAAGCGAAAGCGTTAGCGAAGCGTTACCGGCTGCCGTATATTGATTTGCTGCCGCCGGGTAAATCTTCGCCGATCAGCTACGAAGAACTCGCCGGAATTCCGGTTGATTTGATGCTTCGCAATCAATTCGTGCCGCTCAAAAGAGAAGGCAGAAATCTGCACGTCGGAATGGCTGACCCGACAAATCTCGAAGTTCTTGACGAACTCGAAAACGTCTTAAACGTCCGCATCGTGCCGTATGTGGCGACGGCGGGCGCGATTGATGTCGTTTTGCGAAAAGGCGACGCGACGCAGAGAGTTTTGCAGGAAGCGGCTTCGACTTTTAAAATTTCGCTCGTCAAGGAAACCGATCAGGGCGAAGAAGTTCTCGACCTTGACCGATTGGCGAACGACGCGGATATGTCGCCGATTATCAAATTGGTTGACACAATCGTTTACAACGCGATGGAATCACGCGCCTCCGACATACACATCGAAGCCGGCGACCGCGATGTCGCCGTGAAATTCCGCATTGACGGCGCGCTGTATCAAAAGGTTGATCCGATTGACATCGCTTATCATCAGACTTTGATTTCGCGTATCAAGGTGATGTCCGAACTCGACATCGCCGAACGCCGCACTCCGCAGGACGGCAGATTCCGCGTGCGCTACAAAGGTCGAACCGTTGACTTTCGCGTTTCGATCCTGCCCGCTTCGTTCGGCGAAAACTGCGTGATTCGTATTTTGGATAAGGAACAAATCTCGGAAGAATTTAAAAATCTGAGTTTGGAAATCGTCGGCTTCGACCCGGATGATTTGAAAAATTTCCGGCAATACATCAAAGAACCTTACGGAATGGTTCTCGTTACAGGTCCGACCGGTTCGGGAAAAACGACGACGCTGTACGGCGCGCTCAACGAAATCCGCAACCCGGAAGATAAAATTATCACGATTGAAGACCCGGTCGAATATCAGCTGCAAGGCATTATGCAGATTCCCGTCAACGAGAAAAAAGGCTTGACGTTCGCGCGCGGGCTGCGTTCGATTCTGCGCCACGACCCGGACAAGGTGATGGTCGGCGAAATCCGCGACGAGGAAACGGCGCAGATTGCGATTAACTCCGCGCTGACCGGACACCTTGTTTTTACGACGGTTCACGCCAACAACGTGATTGATGTCATCGGGCGTTTTTTGAATATGCAGGTTGACCTCTACAACTTTGTTTCGGCTTTGAACTGCGTTCTCGCGCAACGTCTGGTCAGACTTTTATGTCCGGTTTGCAAGCGTCATTATCAGCCGGGCGAAGACGAATTTCACGAATCGGGCTTGTCGCCGGAAAAAGTGAAGGGACGCGAATTTTATATGAACGTCGGCTGCGATGCCTGCAATCACACCGGCTATCGCGGCAGAACGGCGATTCACGAACTGCTCGATATGTCCGACAACATCAAGGAATTAATCGTCGCGCGCCGTCCGGGTTCGGAAATCCGCCGCGCCGCCGAAAAAGAGGGTTTGTCGAGCCTGCGCGAATCGGCGGTTAAAAAAGTTTTCGCCGGACAGACGACGCTGCACGAAATCAACCGCGTCACTTTCGTTTAATCCAATCGCGCGTTTAATAAAAGAACCGGTTGATTTTTTCGCGCGATAAGTTGAAAATACAAAAGGTTTCAATTATTTAGCTTTAATTTTGAAACTTCGCCCCGAAAGTCGCGTGTATAAACTCGCATACAGACTTTTTTGCATCTGATATTTAAGTAAAACGAACCGAATAGCCAAAAATATGAAACAAACCGCTTTTGTTCGCATTTCAATTACCTTATTTTTATTTGCCGCAATGCTTTCGCCGACCGCCGCGTTCGCCGCGCCCGACGGCAAGAAGCATTTCAAAGCCGGAATGGTCGCCGAAGGTGCCGAGCAATGGGACAAAGCCGTCGAAGAATTTGCGCTGGCGATTGTGGACGATCCGAAAAACCCAGAATATCGTCTGCATTATCAACGCGCGACTTTTAACGCTTCGCAGATGTATATCAAAAAAGGCACGGCGCAGGCGAACGAAAAAGATTACATCGGCGCATACGACGCTTTCCGCCGCGCTTACGCTTACGATTCGACGAATGAATTGGCGAAATCGGAAATGGTCAGAATGCTGCGCCTGCAAAAAGGCTTGAGTCCGGACGATGATTCACAGGAAAAAACCGAAACCGATGCGAACGGTGTCAAGCTTGTGCCGACCGGTTATCAAAAAACCGCCGCGCCGCGCGATTCGGTCGTCGTTCCGCAAAAGCTCGAAAAACTGCGCGATCTGCCGTTTCCGAGCGGCGTGCCTTTACAATATATTATTCGTGAACTGGCGAACGACCTTGATTTAAATGTGCTGTTTGACGATCAATCTTTTCGCGGGCAGGAAGGTCAAAAAGTTTACATTGACTTAAAACAAGTCTCGGCGGCTAAAGCCCTCGATTATATCTTTTTGCAAACCGGCTTGTTCTTCCAAAAAGTCGGACCGCGCACGATTATAATCGCCAAACAGGAACAGCGCATCAAATTTCAGCAACTCGTTTTAAGAACGTTTTATTTAGCGAACGCCGACCCGACCGAAGTGGCGAAGGTCGTGCAGTTTGCCATTCCGCCGCAACAGGGACGCGCGCCTTCGCAGCCGCTCGTGGACAAGGCGACGAACAGCTTGACGATTCGCGATACGACCGAAAACATTCGCATCATCGGCAGTTTAATCAATTCACTTGATAAAGACCGCGCCGAAGTCGTGATGGACGTGCAGATTTACGAAGTCAACAAAACCGATCTGCTGCAGCTCGGTAATCAAATCGGCACTTCCAGCTCACTGGGCAATCTTGGCGGCACGACTGCCAGCAGCTTCGGCAATAACGAATTCGGAATCACTAAATCAGTTACCGATGCGACCGGAAGCATTGTCTCCAGCATCGTGCCGGCGGCATTTGGAGTCGGACTGGTCATTCCGGCAATTAATCTGGTGGCATTACAGGACAAATCAAATACGAAACTAATCGCCTCGACGCAGATTCACGCATTCAACAACGAAGATTCGTCGGCGCGAATCGGGCAGCGCGTTCCTGTGCAGTCGGCGCAACTTTTAGGATACGGTAACAATTCAACGGGTAATACTACCGGAACCGGCAATGGTTTTGGCAACAATGGTTTTAATAACGCGGCAAGCGTCGTTAGTTATGAGCAAGTCGGTCTGACGCTTAAATTCACGCCGATTGTTTTTCCGAATCAAGACGTGCAGGTGAAGATGGAGATCGAATCGAAAGATGTTGCCGGCGGAACTTCAGCAAATCCGATTTTCACCGAGCGGACGATCAAAGGAACGGCGCGTGTCCAAAATAATAAAACCTTATTATTGGCGAGCGTCGCGCAGAATAATGAGACCAGCGGGCGCACCGGTTTGCCGCTGCTCGGTTTGATACCGATTTTGGGCAGATTTTTTACTGCACCGAAAAGAAATAATCAGCAGATTGATATTGTGATCGCCGTTACGCCGCGCGTCATACGCGCTCCGGCGATTTTGCCCGAAGACGAAGCCGAACGTCCGACGGGCAGCGTGGCGACACCGACCAGCGGTTCGCTCGAAGCGATGATTATTCAGGACGAAGCCGAAGAACAATTAGCCGTCGCGCGTCGCGCGAGCAACGTGGCAAAGGCTCAATTGCCGAGCCAAAAAACTGGAGAACCGGTTTATGTCAAAACGGATCCGGCGCAAACTTCGGCGGCGGTTGACCAGAACAGAATTGAAACGAACGGCGCGGAAACGACAAACAAAACCGAAACGAACGCCGCCCAAACAACGGCGGAAAATAAAACCGAAACTGCGCCGCAGGAAGCTCCGCCGATTATCAGCAGCTTGAAACCGATTGATTCGAGCGTCAGAAAAACTTTGCAGTTGGGACAGACGAGCCTGACTTCGGAAAATAAATCCGCGGAAACGACCGCCGCGCCAATCGAAGACGCGCCGAAAACGAACGCGCCGACGGCTGACCTGCAAATTTTGCCGTCGCTTTCCGAAATGAAGGCGGGCGAAAAAACGAAGGTTGCGGTGATGATTAAAAGCGCGACGGCTTTTCGTTCGGCGACGCTCGGTTTGAAATTCGACCAAACAAAAGTCGCCGTCCGTTCGGTCAGCTACGGCGAAGCGTTCGGCACGAATCTGGTAAACACCGCCGCGAAACCGTTTGTCAACGAAAGCGGCAAAATGTTCGTTACTCTCGCATCGTCGGGCGATGATGCCAAAAACGCTTCGGGCGTGCTGGCTTACATCGAAATCGAAGCCTTGACCGACGGCAAACCGGAAATCGAATTCGTCTCGGATGTTTTAAGTATGGTGACCGCCGACGGCAAAACCTTCGCGGTCAACTATTAATCCGCGAAACGGCATCGAAGAAACATTAATGAAAAATCAATCGCAAATTGAAAATCAAACATCATCAGGCGGCTTCACCCTGCTCGAGCTGATAATCACTTTATCGGTGCTGGCGATTTTGGTGATGGGCGCGATTCCTTTGACGCAGAACGCCGTCAAGCGGCAGAAGGAATTAGAACTGCGTGAAACGCTTCGTGAAATTCGCAGCGCGATTGACGAATTTCATCGCGATTCGCTCGGCGCGTGCAACAGCGGCAACGTCGCCGGAAATGTGCCGAACGTGCCGGGCAATCTCGGCGCGCCGATTCAGACCGATCCGCGCAGCCGCGTGATTATTGACGATTGTAAAATTTTTGAAACGGACAATCTCGACCATTTTCCGCCGAGCCTCGACATTCTGGTCGAAGGCGTAAAGGTCAAGCCGCGCGGTTTGTCAATCAACACGAACAACGGGTTGGGCGACGATCCGAAATCGAATGTTTTTAAGGATAAGGACGAGGAAGACAAGAAAAAAGTTTATTTGCGAACGATGCCGGTTGATCCGATGACCGGCAAATCCGATTGGAAGCTGCACTCGTCGTATCAAACCGAAAAAGACGGCGATTGGGACGAAGTAAACGTTTTTGACGCGCGTTCCGCAACGGACGGCGAAGCCTTGAACGGGGAGAAATACAGTGATTGGTAAATTTAAGTTTGCAGTGAGCGGCGAGCAGTTAGCAGTGAAAGACGACGCGGCGAAAATTGCGGCGCGGAAGCTGAAGGCGCAAAAAGGTTTCTCGCTACTCGAATTGATGATTTCGATGTTTATCATCATCATTCTGATTTCGGTGGCGATTCCGGCTTATATGCGTAGCGTGCAGACGGCGCGGGAAAATGTTCTCAAGCAAAATCTCGATACGATGCGCCGCGCAATCAGTCAATACGGCGCGGACAAAGGAAAATTGCCGCAATCAATAGACGATTTGGTAACGGGCGAATACCTGCGCGAAAAGCCGGTTGACCCGATTTCCGAAAAAACCGAATGGACCGAGATTCGCGGCGCGGATGTCAATTCGGTCGAAGGCGAAGACGGCTTGAAAGACGTGAAAAGTCTGGCTGAAGGCGAAGACAGCGACGGCAAGTCATACTCTGATTATTGAATAAATGGAAAACGGAAAATGGAAAATGGAAAATTTGAGACTAAATTAATTTTCCATTTTCCATTTTCCGTTTTCCATTACAAAAATTATGTTGGAAAGTTTAATAAATCCGAATTATCCGAAAGCCGCGCTCGGCTTTGAAAAAGACACGCTGACCGCACTCGCTCTGCAAAAAGAAGGGCGCGGACGCTTCGGCATCAAACAGGCGGCGACGGTCGAATTGCCCGCACATTTGCTCAATCCGAATTTTATCGAAAAAAATATTGCGAACGGCGAAGAAATGCTCGTGCTGCTCGACGAAGCGACGACGAACGCCGGTTTGCGTAATCAAAAACGCTGGTCGGTTTCATTGCCGAGCAACACGGCGCGGACGGCGATTTTGACGCTCGAAAACGAGCCGAATTCAAAAGACGAATTGACGGAAATTTTAGATTGGAAAGCCGAACACACGTTCGGCGCGCCCGCCGGCGAGCTTCGCATTGCCCGCCGCAAAATCAAATCCGAAGCGGGCGGCAAACCGCGTTATTTTGCGACCGCCGTCAAATTGAGCGTGATTGACGAATACGAAACTTTGTTCGAGCGGCTCGGCTGGCGCGCCGGTCTGATTATGCCGCGCGCGGTCAGCGAAGCGAACTGGCTGACCGACGCGAAAAAACAGACGGACGCGCTTTTAATCAGCTCGCAATTCGACGGTTTCGTCGCGCTTCTGCTGCGCGGCGACGAACCGACCGTCGTCCGTTCGGTGACCTGCACGGAAAACGAAACCGACGACGAAATTTATCGCCTGCTGATGTTTTACCGCGACCGTTTCGGCAGCGAAGCGAGCGCGAACGCACTCGAAAAACTGTTGGTCGTCGGCAAAAATTTCGCGCCTGCCCGCTTAAAGGAAATCGCCGACGAAGCCATCGGCAGACCTTTGAAAATTTTGAGTGCCGGAGATGTCGGCTTGAGTTTGCCCGCGCAAACTTTGAGTTTCAACGATCTCGCCGCGCCCGCCGGTTTAGCGACGCTCGGCTGGAATTAAAAAAAAGGAGCGCGGACGGCTCGTCCGCCCAACGAGCGCAAGCGATGTTGTTTGATTACCTTCGCGCGATTTGAAGGTAACGGTGTGTCTCGCGCTGTCGCGCTCGAAAAGCGGACGAGCCGTCCGCGCTCCATTTTTAAAGTTGATTCAGTAAAAAATTATTTTCGCTTTTCATTTGTCCGCAGATTTGAAACTATTCAAAAATCTATCGCGTAATAACTTTGCAAATATGACAACCGAAGCATTTGCGATTCCGAATATTAAAATTCTGACCGACGGCGAGCTGATCGAAAAAGCGATTGGCGGGCGTGAGGACGGTTTTGAAGAATTGGTGCGCCGTTACCAGCGACCGATTACCGGCTACGTTTACCGGATGCTGAATAATTACGATGCCGCGCTCGATGTCACGCAGGAAGTTTTTATCAAGGTTTATAATTCTTTGGAAAAATACAGCGCGGAATATAAGTTTTCGACGTGGCTTTACCGCATCGCGCACAACGCGGCGATTGATTGGATGCGCCGCAATTCAACGAATCAGCAAAGCATCGAAGCGCAGAACGAAGACGGCAGTTATCAATTGCAAATCGAAAGCCCGCAGCCGACACCCGAACAAGAAAGGGAACGCAGCGAATGGCGCAGCGAAATCGAAGCGGTCGTCAAATGTCTGCCGACGGTTTACAGGGAATTGATTTTGCTCAGACACACGCGCGATTTAAGCTACGACGAAATCGCCGCGATCACTAATTTGCCGCTCGGAACGGTGAAGAACCGGCTTTTTCGAGCGCGTGAAATGATGCGCGAAATGTTTATCGAGCGCGGTTTTACGAGCTTATAAAGGAGAGCGAAATTATGAATTACGATATGCAGTTTCAGCCACCGCAGTCTTTGCAGACCGCCGAACAACGGCAGATGGGAATGTTTCTGCATCTGTCGCAACTGCTCGGAATGGTCGTCCCGTTTGCCGGACTCGTCGTGCCGATTGTTCTCTGGCAAACGCAGAAGGAAAAAATTCCCGCGCTCGACGCGCACGGCAAAATGATCGTCAACTTTATGATTTCAATGCTGATTTATATCGTTGTCAGCATTCCGTTGATGTTTTTGCTAGTCGGATTTCTGACGTTCTTCGCCGCCATTGTAATGCATATCGTTTTCCCGATTATCGGCGGCGTGAAAGCCAACAACGGCGAGCTTTGGGAATATCCTTTAACGATAAAATTTTTGAAATAAGTTAGGTTTGATTCTTTTTATTTGATTGATGAATTCGGACGTTTCGACAATTAAACAAATTTGCGCGCAGCGCGAAAACATCGCCGCCTATATCGAAGGCGAGTTGCCGCCGCGCGAAGAATTCGAATTTGAAGCGCACGCCGCCGTTTGTGAAAGTTGCCGGGACGAATTGAACGAGCAGAAAAAACTTTTATGCGCGCTCGATTGCGCGCTCGAACAAGAATCGGAAATCGAATTGCCCGCCAATTTTACAAAAGTGGTCGTCGCCAACGCCGAAAGCAAAGTCAGCGGTTTGCGTCGTCCGCAGGAACGTTTCAAAGCTTTGTTCGTCTGCGCCGTTTTGTTGATTTTGGGACTTTTATTTTTGGGCGGCGAAACCGAAGCGGTGTTCGGCGCGTTCGCCAAATTCGCCGAACAAATGTTCGCCGTCGGCGGTTTCGTCGCGCATATAATTTATGACGTTTCAATCGGCGTGGCGGTTATCCTGCGCTCTTTAAGCGGGCAGTTCGCGCTCAACTTAATCGTTTCGGCGGCATTTCTTATCGGCTTGACGTGCGCCGCGACGCTCGCGCTTTCGCGCCTGGTTGTTCGTCAAAGCGCGTCCGAATAAAACAAAAGAACAAAAATTTCGCAGGCTCGGGAAAAAGTGATTTATACAAATTCTCTGAAAAACAATTTTACGGATTTGCAAATCTTTTTCGGGCGCATTTTAGCCGTTTCGATTTTCGTTTTTCTCGCCGTCTTCGCCGTCTTCGCGCAAACCACCGTCACCAGACAAATTGATGAAAACACGCTCGTCATCGAAGAACCGCAGGGCGAAGTTTATTCGTTCGGCAAAAACGTTATCGTCAAAGGCAACGCCAAAGGCATTCTGGTTTTCGGCGGCGATGCCGTCGTCGAAGGAACGGTTGACGGCGACGTGGCGACCATCGGCGGCTCGATTTATCAAAAGGAAAAAGCTTCGATCAGCGGCGACGTGATAATTTTCGGCGGCGCATATTATCCCGAAAGCAAAACGCCTCTGCGCGATGCGGAAAAGGAAACGATTGTCTTCGCGGTTTTCGAGCAGCAGCTCCGCAATATTTCGCAAAATCCGGCGCAGATTTTTTCGCCGTCCTTAACCGTCGGCTTTTTCGCCCAGCGCGTATTGCTGCTGCTTTTCTGGTTCGTAATTTCGCTGGCTTTAACGACCATCGCGCCCGGCGCGGTCAGCCGCGCGGTCGCCCGTTTTCAACTCTCGACCCTCAAAGTCGTCGCGCTCGGATTCGGCGGATTCATTTTGACAATTATTTTGGTGATGGCGAGCCTGAGCTTTCTGCCGAATTACGTTTACGCGATTGTCGTTTTAATGTCGTTCGTTTTTATGCTGACGAGCTTTATTTTCGGACGCGTCGCACTACAGGTCAGCGTCGGCAAACGCCTGCAAAAATATCTTTTGCCGAACAGCAGACATTCCGAAACGCTCGCGCTGCTGCTCGGCACGTTCATCTGGACGTTTTTTCTCTCGATTCCGTATCTGTGGGTTCTTGCTTTAATTATTCTCACCGCCGCCAGCTTCGGACTAATTTTAACGGCGCGTTCGGCGACCGGCGAGTGGCAGAAAAATTAAATTCTCCAATTTTACTTGAGACATAAGAGAAGACCGGAGCGAGAGGCATCCTTGCCTCTCGCTCCGGTGTTTTTTTGAACTGCCGGGAATGCGCGTGCCTCCTCAGCTTTTGATTCAAAAATAATTGTCATAAAACCGACGCGCCCGGTGTTATCAGATTGAAGTTTAACCGCGCTCGATAAAATTTATTCAGTTCCATTCATATATCCGGCGCGTATCTTCCGCATATTTCAATAATTTTTACCGAGGCTTTATGAGGAATTTTATAATTTTTTGCATTGTATTTTCTTTCTGCACTTTGAACATTTTCGCCCAAAACGCGCAGCAAACCGTTCCGACTCCTTCGCCCGCGGATGCCGAAAACAATCCGTCCGCGCCGACGATAACGAACAATTCCGTTCCGAACAAAGACGAACCGAAAACGATTGCCGGCGGCAGTTTGAAGCCGCCGATTTTGCGTTATGCGCCGAAGGACGCGCCCGCGCAAATCACAAAATTCGATACCGCGCCGGTGATTGACGGGCAGTTAAATGATGCCGTGTGGCAGACGGCGACCGCGTTCGGCGACTTTTTGCAAATCACGCCGGGCGATAACGTCGCGCCCGTCGCGCCGACCGAGGCGTTGATCGGCTATGACGCGAAAAATCTGTATATCGCGTTTCGCGTCAAAGAAGAGCGCGATAAAATTCGCGCTACCGTCGCCCGCCGCGACGATATTTTCAGCGACGATTACATCGGCGTTTACCTCGACACCTTTAACGACCAGCGGCAAGCCTACACGATTTTTTTTAATCCGCTCGGCGTGCAGGCGGACGGAATTTTCTCCGAAGGGCGCGGCGAAGATTACAGCGTGGACATCTTGATGGATTCGAAGGGCGTTTTGACCGAAGACGGCTACACGATTGAAGCCGCGATTCCGTTTAAATCTTTGCGCTACGAAGCCGGTAAAAATAAAAATTGGGGAATTCATATTTTCCGGCGCATAAAATATAAAAACGAAGAACTCGATTCATGGATGAAAAACAATCGCGGCATTTCCGGCTCGCTCAATCAAGCCGGACATATCACCGGTTTGGAAGGCATCGAAACGACGCGCCAGCTCGAAATCAATCCGAGCTTTACGGTTTCGCAGTCGGGCAGACGCACGCAATATACGTTCGACAATAATCCGGCGGGACGTTATGTCAACGAGGGCATCAAAGGCGAATTCGGAATGACCGCCAAATTCAGCTTAACGCCGACGATCACGCTCGATTTCGCATATAATCCTGACTTCGCGCAGGTCGAAGCCGATGCGCCGGTGACGACCGTCAACCAGCGTTTTCCGATTTTTTATGAGGAAAAGCGACCGTTTTTTCTCGAACGAATTGACATTTTTCAAACCGGAATGAACGTCGTCAACACGCGCGCGATTGTTGATCCGGACATCGCCGCGAAAATTACCGGACGACGCGGCAAAAACACTTTCGGCTTGCTTTATGCTTCGGACAACGCGCCGGGAAATTATTCAAAAGACGAGCGGCAAGGTTTATTTCAGTGCCGCCAGAGACGTTTGACTAATCCCGATTTGGTTTGCGCCAACGAACGCTTTATAGACAAAAACGCGGACATCGGCGTTTTGCGATTCAAGCGCGACATCGGCAGTCAGCACAATTTAGGATTTTTTGCCACGACTTATAATTTCGTTGACCGCCACAACAACACCGGCGGATTCGACGGGCGTTTTCGCTTTACCGATAAAATCGTTTCCGAATTTCAGGTGGTCGGCACGACGACGCGCGGCATTTTTTACGATTCCGATTTGAACCATAATTTGTATCGAACGGGCAACGGTTTCGGCTATCGCGTCTGGGCGGAGCGTGCAGGCAGAAATTTGTATATGAATTATCTCGCCCAGGGCAGAACGCGCGATTATCAAGCCGATGTCGGTTTTACGAACCGCGTTGACACGAATTATCTAGGCTCCTTCATCCGCTATCAGACCGAGCGCGACGCGAAAAAAAGCATTATCTACAAACGGCTCAATAATTCGACGAATATCAATTATGACTGGCGCGGGCGAATGCAGAATTGGGTTTCCAATACGCAGGGAATGCTCGCCTTGCAGCGTCAAACATATATCGGCGGCGGTTTTACGGTCGGTTACGAGCGCGTTTTTGAACACGAATTCGGCGCGAACCGCCGCGCAAACCGGCAAGGCGCGTTTTTCGGACCCGATGCGGAACGCTCGGCGAACAGCCGCAGCGTTTACGGCTTTATCGAAACCACGCCGCTCAAACAAATTTACGCCAGCGTCGAGACCGAATACACGCGCGGACAACTCGATTACGATTACGGCGCGGGGACGGATTTTCCGCGCGTCAGTCCGGCGGCTCGCGCGCTCGGACAAGACGCGCCGTTCGATCCGGGCGCGGGCAATCAGCTTTACATTGAAGCGAGCGTTCGCTACCAGCCGACGAACGCGCTGCAAACGCAGCTTAACTACAATAAAACGCGGCTCGTTCGCAACGACACAGGACTTCTGGCGTTTGACGATAATTTGTTCAGCTCACGCTCGACCTATCAATTTTCGCGCAACACCTTCGCTCGTTTGCGGCTCGATTATTCGACTTTGAATAAACATTTCCGCCCGCAGTTTGTTTTAGGCTGGACACCGAGTCCGGGAACCGCGTTCTACGCCGGTTACAACGACGATTTCAATTATCGCGGCTATAATCCTTACACGGGAACTTTGGAATCGGGTTTTCGCGGCAACGGACGGACGTTTTTTATCAAGGCTTCGTATCTTTTCCGTAAGAGTTTTTAATCTGCCAAAGACTGGAGCGCAAGCATCACCGCTTACGCTCCAGTCTATTTGTTTTGTGCCGAAGTGTTATTTTAATTAATTCCGCATTTTGCATTGTCAATTTCCAGCTTACATATACGATTACCTTATATTGACAATTCTTTACACAAACAATCGAACCTTTTCGTTTAAACTCACGTCTGTATATTTGATTCAAAAAAGCAACTTGAAAGCGGAAAGTTGCGTAACAAATAACAACCGATTCATTTTTATTAAAGAAGAAAATTTATGCGTCCAAGAATTATTTTATTAGCTTTATTTGTATTTCTGACGAGTCAGATTCTGAGCGCGTCGGCGCAAACTTCCGACGCGACGGTCAAGCCGAGCCTTGTTTCGGGCGAGGTGCAGACTGTTTCAGACGGCAAAATGGTTTTGCAGACCAAAGACGGCGCGGTTGATGTCGTTTTGTCCGGCAAAACCGAATATAAGCGCGTGTCGCCGGACAATCCGAGTTTGAAAACGGCGACCGCCGCTGCTTTTTCCGACATCGAGGTCGGGGATAAAATCGCCGTCACCGGAATTATGGCGACGGATAAAAAATCAATTCCGGCGCGTTCGGTTTATTTGATGACCAAATCCGACATCGCATCCAAGCAAACGAAAGATCAGGAACTTTGGAAACGCGGCGTAAGCGGACAAGTCGCGGCGATTAACCCGGTCACGAAGGAAATCACAGTTACGTCGCGCGGTTTTACGGGCGAGACGAAAATTGTTTTGACACCGAAGGACAACGCGGCGTTCCGGCGTTACGCGCCGAATTCGGTCAGCTACGGCGAATCGAAAACGAGTTCGATTAGTGAAATCAGCGTCGGCGATTCGATTAGAGCGCGCGGAGAAAAGTCCGAAGACGGCGCGACGCTCAAAGCCGACGAAATCGTCAGCGGTTCGTTTCAAACCGTCGCCGGCGCGATTACCGCGATTGACGCGGCGAAAAATGAAATCACGATCAGCGACATCAAAACGAAAAAGCCGTTGACGGTCGTCGTCGGTCAGAATACGGTCATCAAACAATTTCCGGCGGAAATGGCGCAGCGTATGGCGGCGTTTCAAAGCGGCGCGGGCGGAATGCGACCGCCGCAAGCCAACGGTCAGACCGGCGGACAAACAAACGGGCAGGCAAATCAGCCGCCGACCGGACAAACTCCGCCGAACGGCGGCGGAATGCGACCGGGGGGCGGCGGCGGAATGCGCGGCGGCGGCGGCATTGACGAAATGCTCGAACGCTTTCCGACGATTACGCTTGCCGATTTGAAGGTCGGACAGATGATTGCTTTTTCAAGCACCAAAGGAACGAGCCAGGAGCGCGTTACCGCCATCAAACTTTTATCCGGCGTTGAGCCGTTTCTGACCGCACCGAAAGTCGCGGGCGGCGGCGGACGACGCGCGGGCGGCGCGGATTCGGGCTTTAGCATTCCGGGTCTCGACGGCGGATTTTAACAAGTAATTTTTTTGCGATGAATTGCCGACGAAAAACGCGGCGATTCATTATTTTTATTTCGTTATTTTTGTATGAAGAACATTAAATCATTTTTATATCTCGGACTTTTAACTTTATTTATAAATTCGACGATTTTCGCGCAGGCGGCGGGAAGTTTGCACGGTCAGGTTTTTGACAGTCTCGGCGCGATTATCGTCGGCGCGACCGTCACGGTGGTTGATTCGACGGGCAAGGAGAAGGCGGCGACGAGCAACGCGCAGGGCGCATTTACCATCAGCGGTCTCGCGCCCGGAACTTATACGGTTCGCGCCGTCGCGCCGAAATTCGGACTTTACGAAAACACGGCGGTGACGATTACCACCGGAGAGCGCGAGGAATTGACGATTGCGCTGGCGGTTGCCGCCGCAACTGAAAACGTCGAAGTTTCGGGCAACAATCAAATTTCGACCGACAACGACAACAACGCGAGCGCGACTAAGTTAAGCGAAAAGGATTTGGAAGCTCTGCCCGACGATCCTGACGACCTCGAAGCCGCTTTGCAGGCACTCGCCGGACCGTCGGCGGGACCGAATGGCGGACAGATTTACATAGACGGTTTTACCGGCGGACGAATTCCGCCGAAAGATGCGATTCGTGAAATTCGCATCAATCAAAATCCGTTTTCCGCCGAATTCGAGCGGCTCGGTTTCGGGCGCATCGAAATTTTGACCAAGCCCGGTTCAGACCGTTGGCGCGGTCAGGCGTTTTTTAACTTCAACGACGAAAGTTTGAATTCGCGCAACCCGTTCGCGCTCAACCGCGCTTCGAGCCAGCAGAGATTTTTCGGCGGCACGGTCAGCGGTCCGGTGAAAAAAGGGAAATCGTCGTTCTTTTTAGACATCAGCAAGCGCGACATTGACAACGCGGCGGTCGTCAATGCTTTAATCTTAAACTCGTCCGGCGGGATTGTTCCGTTTCAACAGGATTTTCCGCAGCCGAACCGCCGTTTTTCCGTCAGCCCGCGGTTCGACTATCAGATAAATACGAACAACACGCTCATCGCCAGATACAGCTTTACGCGCTCGACGTTCAATAATCTCGGCATCTCGGAATTTTCTCTGCCGAGCCGCGCGTATGCGTCCACGAACACCGAACACGAGATTCGTTTGACCGAAACGGCGATTCTCAATCCGAAAACGGTCAACGAAACGCGCTTCGAATATTCGTTTCAGAAAAACGAGCAAAACGGCGACAATTCGATTCCGACGATTAACGTAGCGACGGCATTTACCGGCGGCGGCGCGCAAATCGGCAACAGTTTTAACCGGCAGAATTACATCGAGATTCAAAATTACACGACGACGACAGCCGGCAAAAATTCGCAGCATTCGCTGAAATTCGGCGCGCGCATTCGCAATAATCGAATCAACGATCAATCGCAGTCGAACTACGGCGGATCTTTTACGTTTCCCGGCTTTTTCGATTCGACCGACCCGAACAATCCGCTGTTTACCTCGCCGATTGTGCAATATCAACAGAATGTTTTAGGCAACGTTGACCCGCGTTTTAACCCGACGCAATTTACGATTACGACGGGCAATCCGCTGGCAAACGTTTCGCGTTTCGACATCGGCGCGTTCATCACTGACGATTGGCGCGTTAATCCGAAGTTGACGTTCGGTTTCGGGTTGCGTTACGAAAATCAGACGAACATCAGCGACAACGGCGATTTCGCGCCGCGCTTTTCGTTCGCCTATTCGCCGGGCGCGGGCGGCGCGAAACAGCCGAAAACCGTTTTTCGCGGCGGCGCGGGAATTTTCTACGACCGTTTCAGCGAAAATCTGACTTTGCAGTCGCTTCGATTTAATGGCACGAACCAGTTGAGTTTGATTGTCAGCGCGAACGAAACCGATCCGGTGCGCCGCGCCGCCGCGCTCGCGCTTTTGAATCAGCCGGTGTTTACCGTCGGCGGCGTAACGAACGTGCCGACCGCGGCGCAGATTCTCACCGCGCTGCCGCAATCGAACACGATTCGCACTGTCGCCGATGATTTGAAATCGCCCGCGACCTATCAAGCCGCGCTCGGAATAGAGCGGCAGTTGCCGTTCAAAACAACCGCGTCGGTTTTCTATATCGCGCAGCGAACCGTCAATCTTTTGCGGACGCGCAACATCAACGCTCCCGTCTGCCCGACGCAGTTAAATTGTCTGAACGCGCCGCGTCCGAATCCGGCGCAGGGCAACATTTATCAATACGAATCGAGCGGCATCGCCAATCAGCAGCAGGTGATCTTAAATTTCCGTACGCTTCTGAATCAGAATTTTACGGTCTTCGGAAACTATCGTTTGAATTTTGCCAAAAGCGATTCGGACAGCGCGGGCAGCTTTCCGGCATACAGCTACGATTTGAGCGGCGAATACGGAAATTCGGCGTTCGATATTCGCCATAACGTGACAATCGGCGGCTCGTTCACGATGCCCTGGAAGGTGCGTTTGAGTCCGTTCGTCGTCGCTTTTTCGGGGCGACCGTATAACATCACGAGCGGCGTTGATTCGAACGGCGACACGCTGTTCACCGAACGCCCGACGTTTACCGCACTGAGCAACGCCTGCGCCGCGCGCGGATTAACCAATTCGTTCTGCGACATCGGCGGCGTTTCCGACCCGAACACGACGATTATCCCGCGCAATTACGGTCGCGGTCCGTCGTTTTTCAGCCTCAATATGCGCCTCGACAAAACCTTCGGTTTCGGCGGGTCGAAAGAAAAAGTCGTTGCCAAAACCGACGGGCAAACTTCGGGCGGCAATCGAAACTCCGGCGGTCGCGGCGGAAACGGCGGCGGCGGAAATCGCGGCGGCGGCGGGCTTGGCGGGCTTGGCGGCGGCGGCGGCGGCGGTTTCGGCGGCGGCGGAAGCGACAAACCTTATAATCTAACTCTCGGCGTGCAATTCACGAATTTATTTAATAACGTGAATTTCGGTACGCCGGTCGGAAACTTAAATTCAACCCGTTTCGGTCAATCGGTCTCGACCGCCGCTGGCTTCGGCGGATTTGGCGGCGGCGGCGGCAATGCGAATTCCGGCAATCGCCGCGTCGAATTACAGATGCGCTTCAGTTGGTAGAATTTTAGTATCGGGTGCTAAGGTTAGCCACGGCGAATTGTATAATGGCGCGAAGTTAAGACGCGTCGCGCAGTTAGCAAAATCGCTATCGTGAAAATAATAAAATGCCGGATTTTTTATAAATCCGGCATTTGCAATTTAAACTGAGCATCCATAACCTCAAAGTAAAAATCCGCGCGGCAATGGTGCGCGACTTACTACGATGACCGGATAAATGAAAAGCGAGACGATGAAAATTAAAATCGTCCCGCTTTGTCTTTGTTTCGCGCTGTCGGTTCCGCCCTTGCTTACGCCCGCGGACTTTCGTCACGGAAAAACTCGACACTTACAATCTACTTCGGTCGAACGGTAACATAAACCGTCTGTCCCTTTCTCGAAATCAGCAGCAAAACCGGTTTGTCGCCCGATTTATCGAGCGCGGTTTGCACGTCTTCGATTGAAGTAACCGGTTGGCGATTGATCGCCGAGATGACATCGCCGCGGGCAATTCCGGCGTTTGCCGCCGTGCCGTTCGGGTCAATATCGGTAACGACCAAGCCTTCGGTATCTGCCGGAAGCTCCAACTGGCGGGCGATTTGCGGCGTGACCGGCTGTAAATTCAACCCGAGCTTGCCGCCTTCGCGCTGCGCGTTGCCGTTTTCGTTTTTGCCGTTCGGCGCGTCGTTTTTCGCGGCTTCGGTGTTTAATTCGTCGAGCGTGACGGGAATTTCTTCTTCCTTGCCGTCGCGCATAACTTTCACTTTAATTTCCGTGCCGGGCTGCGTCGAAGCGACCTTGTTGCGAAGCACGTTCGTATCGTCAATCAATTCGCCGTTAATGGCGACGATTACGTCGTCGCGCTTGATTCCGGCTTTGTCCGCCGCGCTGCCGCGTTTGACTTCATTGATGAGAACGCCTTTCGTGTTCTGCAAATTGAACGCTTGTTTGATTTCGTCGGTCACCGGCTGAATGCCGACACCGAGCTGACCGCGGCGCACTTTGCCGCCGGCGATTAGTTGTTCCATCACGCCCTTCGCCATATTCGACGGAATCGAAAAGCCGATGCCGATGCTGCCGCCCTGCTGTCCGCTCGATAAAATCTGCGAATTGATGCCGATCAGCTCGCCGTTCAGATTGACGAGCGCGCCGCCCGAATTGCCGCGGTTAATCGGCGCGTCGGTTTGCAGAAAATCTTCAAAGCTGTTGCCGTCGCTCAAACCCGTGCGCCGACCCTTCGCGCTGATGATTCCTTCGGTGACGGTTTGCCCGATGCCGAGCGGATTGCCGATTGCCAGCACGACATCGCCGACGCGCACGTTATCCGAATTGCCGGGACTCAAAAACGGCAGGTTTGCCGCTTCGATTTTCAAAACCGCCAAATCCGACGGCGCGTCCAAACCGATGACCTTTGCGTCGAAGGTTTTGTTATCGCTCGTCATCACGGTAATTTTTTCCGCGCCTTCAACGACGTGATTGTTCGTCAAAACAAAACCGTCTGCGCTAACGATCACGCCCGAACCGAGACCGCGCTGAAGCGGTTGCTGCTGCTGTTGCTGCTGCTGCTGCTGTCCCTGCGGCATCTGCGGAAAATTGAAAAAGTCATCGAAAGGAGTTTGCGTCTGCTGTTGTTTGACGCGAATATCCGATTCGATGCGGACGACGGCGGGCGAAGTTTTTTCGACGACATCGGCGTATGAAGTCCGCATTCCGTCAACGACTAGCGGCGCGGCGGGCGCGGTCGGCTGATTCGGCGGCGGCGGCGCGGCGGAACTTTCCTGACCGCTGAGATAAGCGGATTTACAACCTGCGAAGGCGACTATCGAAATTATCAAAAATAAAAGCGGCAATCTGCGATGCGCCGTTTTTTCAAACACATTTTTCAACATTTATATTTCTCCAAATAAAAGTCTTTTCTAAATTTTGATTTAAAATCTCGCGGTTATGAAAATGGGCAAAGAGATTTCGGTTCATTTTGTTTTTACGCTCTTCTGCGGGGCAAAGTTCGGAAAAAAAACGCCGACTTTGCCTCGAAAAACTTGATTTTAACAAAAATCTTTTACAATTGCCCGAAAAAAATGAACAATAAAAGCGCGAATGAAAAGCCTGCGAATCTTTGTTCCGTATCTGCTTGCCGTGTCGGGCGTTGCCGCGTTGACGGCGTTGATGTTTATATTTCGCAATCAAATCAATCCGGTCACGGTGGCGTTGATTTTTTTACTTTTCGTGCTGCTTCTGGCGACGGTCTTCGGCAGCCGTCCGGCAATTTTCTGTTCGATTTTAACGATGCTCGCCCTGAATTTCTTTTTTCTTCCGCCAATCGGAACTTTAACCGTTTCCGACCCGGAAAATTGGATTGCTTTGGTCGCTTTTTTAATCGTCGCCATCACTGCCGGACAATTATCAGCCAAAGCGAAACGCCGCGCCGAAGAAGCTGAACGGCTTTATATCGAATTGCAGACGGCATTTGAGAAAGCCAGCCAAGCCGAAGCACTCGAACGTAGCGAGCGTTTAAAATCGGCTCTGCTTGATGCCGTAACGCACGATTTGCGAACACCGCTCACTTCCATCAAAGCGTCTATCACGATGCTTATCGAAGAAAATCAAACCGGCGCGATTCACATCACACTCGATTCGGGCGGGCGCGAAGAGCTGCTTGAAATCATCAACGAAGAAACCGATAATCTGAATAAATTTGTCGAGTCAATGGTCGAACTCGCCCGCATCGAAGCAGGCGAATTCAGTCTGCGAAAAACGCGCGGCAAAGTCGAAGAAATCTTCTCGAACGCTTTGCAGAGAGCGGCGAAATTGATGGGCAATCACCGCGTCGAAGTTGAAATCGAAGAAAATTTGCCGACGCTTTCGGTTGATTCGAAAGCCGTCTCGGAAGTCGTTTATAATTTGCTTGATAACGCCGCGAAATATTCGCCGCCGAATTCGACGATAAAAATCGAAGCCGGACAACGCGCCGACAAAATTCAAATCGCGATCGAGGACGAGGGCGATGGCGTTTCCGAAGCGGAGCGCGAACAGATTTTTCGCAAGTTTTACCGCGCCTCTAAATCGGTGAAAGGATTCGGAATGGGTTTAGCGATTGCCCGCGGCATCGTCGAAGCGCACGGCGGCGAAATCCGCGTCGAAAACGGGAGAAAAGGAGCGCGGTTTGTTTTCGATTTACCCGTGAAAGCTGATGAATGACCGACGAAAAATTTTGGTGATTGACGACGAACCGCAAATCGCGCGCGTGATGCGGCAGATTTTGTCGGCGCATCAATTCGACATCCGCACGGCGAGCGATGGTGTTGCCGGACTGGAGCTTTTTCAAGATTGGCAACCGGATTTGATCATCACGGATTTGCAGATGCCGAATATGAATGGTCTGGAGTTTTGTAAAAATCTGCGCGAATTTTCGCAAAAACCGATAATCGTTTTGTCCGTGAAAGACGACGAAAAAACAATCGTTGAAGCGTTGGACGCGGGCGCGGACGATTACGTGACCAAACCCTTCGGCACAAACGAGCTGCTCGCCCGCGTTCGCGCCGCTCTGCGCCGTCTGCCGGAAAAAGACGAAATCGTTGTTGAGGTCGGCGATTTTTCGATAGATTTCGCGGCGCATAAAGTTTCGGCGCGGGGCGAGGAAATTCATCTTACGCCGAAGGAATTCGAGCTGCTCGCTTTTCTCGTCAAAAATCCCGAAAAGGTTCTCACGCATCAAATTCTTCTCTCAAAAGTTTGGGGCGGTTATTACACCGAATCGCCCGAAGCCCTGCGCGTTTTGGTCGGCTCTTTGCGGAAAAAAATCGAATTGGATTTCTCGCACCCGAAGTATCTTCTGACCGAGCCTTGGATCGGTTATCGCTTCGTTCCGAAAGCCGTCTAAGCGATTCAAAGATGCTCTGCAAAATTTTATAAAATCTTTATAAATCCCTTACGCAATCTTTATATCGAAAGCCGTAATCTATATTTGCCGGCGGATTTTCAATAAATAGAAGCCGCCGATACAACCCGACTTTTTAGCTCGAGGTGAAAATATGATTCAGACGGCGATGGCAAGTCGAAGAGCAAAACATAACGAAACACGCGAATTTTTTTCAAACAAACTCGCGCTGGCGATGATCGTCATTGCGGGCGGTTTTCTGCTGTTGCTGACGGGAATTATTCTTTCGGCAATATCATTCGTCCTGAACGGCAGATTTCACGGCTGGGATGTTACCACGCTCATCGCGTCGTTTGTGCTGCTGGCGTTTGGCTCGCATTTTCTCGACAAATCCGACGCGGCAAAGAAAAATGCACGGCTCGCCTTTGGACAAAGGCGACTGGTTAACAACAAACAAATCAAAACCGGCAAGCTGCCGGAAAATTAGTTTTACAAGAACAAAGCAATGAGCAAGTTTCGCAATTTTATTATTCTATTGATTTTAACGACGATATTTCCAAACACCGCCGCAAAAGCTCAACAAACAATTTTCAACGTGCCGACGACCGACGTTTTAGAGGCGGGCAAAATTTACGTCGAACTCGACGCTTCATTGAAGCCGAACGGACAAAGCGCGCTCGGAAAATTTTCGAGCTTTGTTCCGCGCGTCGTAATCGGCGCGGGCGGCAACGTCGAAGCAGGCTTGAACGTCAGCGGCAACATTCAACCGGGACTTGATTCGACTACGTTAGTTCCGTCCGTAAAATGGCGGTTTTACCAGGATAAAAATAAGAATGTCGCGCTGATTGCCGGAACTAATATTTATATTCCGGTTCGCAATCGCGTTTATCAATTCGGCAGTTACAGTTACGTCGCGGGAAGTAAAACGATTAACAAAACCCGTCTGACGGCGGGCGGTTATTATACCTCGAAAAATGTCGTCGCGCCAAACGCCGGACGCGCGGGCGGACAATTCGGCTTCGAGCAAACAATCAACTCAAAATTGACCGTCGCCGCCGATTGGATTACCGGCAGCCACGCGAACGGTTATTTCACGCCCGGCGCGATTTACAAACCAACGCCGAAGCTGACGACGTATTTCTCATATTCGCTCGGCAACAATCAACTGAAACAGGGAAATCATTTTTTTCTGTTCGAGGTCGGCTACAACTTTAATTAACGAAAAACGGAAAATGGAAAATGAAGCGGGAAACAATAATTTCGCCGACCGCTTTCGACTGGAGATATTATGCTGGATTTAATTTTTATATTTGCAATCATCGGATTTTTTTTGCTGGCGTTGGCTTATCTCAAAAGCTGTGAAATTTTGCGGCGGGGAGAAACAAAAAAATGAATTGGGAAATAATTTTAGCCGTCATATGCGCTTCTTTATTAATGATTTATCTGACTTACGCGCTTTTAAAGCCGGAGAAATTTTAGATGACTACGAACGGAATTTTACAAATTTTATTTTACATCGTCGTTTTGACTTTGCTGACAAAACCGATGGGCGTTTATTTAACCAAGGTTTATAACGGTGAAAAAACTTTTTTGAGTTTGATTTTCCAGCCGATAGAAAAAATTATCGGCAAATTATGCCGCGTCAATGCGACGCGCGAAATGAATTGGAAACAATACGGCACGGCGATGCTGATTTTCAGTCTTGTTTCGACCTTAGCGGTTTATACGATTTTGCGCTTGCAATTTTATTTACCGCTCAATCCGCAATCTTTCGGCGGAGCTTCACCGGAGCTTTCCTTTAATACGGCGGTTTCGTTTGTCACCAATACGAATTGGCAATCGTATTCCGGCGAAACGACGATGAGTTATATTTCGCAAATGGTTGGGCTTGCCGTGCAAAATTTCAAATCGGCGGCGGTCGGAATGGCTTTGGCAGTCGTTTTCATTCGCGGAATTTCACGTTTTGAAACGGAAAATCTCGGTAATTTTTGGTTGGATTTGGTGCGCGGAACGCTGTATGTTTTATTGCCTTTTTCATTCCTCGCGGCGATTTTCTTTGTGTCGCAAGGCGTGGTGCAGAATTTCAAATCATACGACACGGCGCAGTTGATTGAAGCGCAGACGATTCGGATTGACAAAAAAGACGCTGACGGAAATGTTTTGAAAGATGCGAACGGCGAAAACATAAAAGAAAGTCAAATCTTAACAACGCAAACAATCGCGCAGGGTCCGGTCGCCTCGCAGCTTGCCATCAAGATGCTCGGCACAAACGGCGGCGGATTTTTTAACGCAAATTCGGCGCATCCGTTTGAAAACCCGACATCGTTTTCAAACTTCATTCAAATGATTTTGATTTTGCTGATTCCGGCGGGCTTTACATATATGCTCGGACGAATGACGAAATCGCAAGGACACGGTTGGGCAGTTTTCGGCGCGATGATGATTTTGATGATTGCCGGAACTTTTACCCTTTACCGGGCGGAAAGCAAAGGCAATCCGCTTTACCCGGCGAGCGTCGATCAAGCACTTGTCGGCGGCAATTTTGAAGGCAAAGAAATGCGCTTCGGTGTTGCGAACACGGCATTATTTGCAACGATTACGACCGACGCTTCGTGCGGCGCGGTGAACGGAATGCACGATTCGTTCACGCCGCTCGGCGGACTCGTTCCGCTGGTGAATATAATGCTCGGCGAAGTGATCTTCGGCGGAGTCGGCGCGGGAATGTATGGCGTTTTGGTAATGATAATTTTGACGGTTTTTATTGCGGGTTTGATGGTCGGCAGAACGCCCGAATATCTCGGCAAAAAAATCGAAGCCTATGACGTGCAGATGGCGATGCTGTATGCGCTGATTTTTCCGCTCGTGATTTTGGCTTTGACAGCAGTTTCGTCGCTTGCGCCGGATTTCGGTTTGTTGTCGCTGAATAACGGCGGCGCACACGGGCTTTCGGAAATTTTATACGCATTCACGAGCGGGACGGGCAATAACGGTTCGGCTTTCGCGGGTTTGAATGCGAATACGCTCTGGTATAACACGACGCTCGGAATGGCAATGCTCGTCGGCAGATTTCTAATGATTGTGCCGATTTTGGCAATCGCCGGAAACTTGGCGCGTAAAAAATATGTGCCGCCGAGTCTTGGAACTTTTCCCGTCAACACCGCGCTTTTCAGCGTTTTGCTGGTGAGCGTAATTATCATTTTGGGAGCGTTGACGTTTTTTCCGGCGTTGAGCTTGTCGCCGATTTTAGAGCATTTTCAGATGATTAACGGGCAGACTTTTTAAGAATATCTGCTGACGAGACACGCGAAATATGCGAAATAATTTTTTTTCTTTCTTCATTTCTTTCGTGTGTTTCGTGGGCAAAAAGTAAAAATATGAAAAACGAAATTTCAATTTGGGACGGAAGAATTATTTCGCGGGCATTGATTGATTCGATTAAAAAATTGAATCCGAAATTGATGCTCAAAAATCCGGTGATGTTCGTCGTCGAAGTCGGTGCAGCGTTTTTGAGCGTGAAACTTTTTTTGAGTTTGATCGGCGGCGGAAACGGCAGTTTCGCGTTTGAGTTGCAAATAACTTTGTGGCTCTGGTTCACGGTTTTATTTGCCAGTTTCGCCGAAGCGATGGCGGAAGGACGCGGCAAGGCGCAAGCCGCCACGCTTCGCAAGGCGAAAACCGAAACGAGCGCGAAACGCCTGAAAATAAACGGCGAAACGGAAATCGTCGCGGCGACCGCGCTGAGAAAAGGCGACGTGATTTTAGTCGAAGCGGGCGAATTTATCGCGGGCGACGGCGAAGTTGTCGAAGGTGTTGCGTCGGTTGACGAATCGGCGATTACGGGTGAATCCGCGCCCGTCATACGCGAATCGGGCGGCGACCGTTCGGCGGTGACGGGCGGCACGAAGGTTTTGTCGGATTGGATAAAAGTTCGCATTTCGTCGAATCCGGGCGAAAGTTTTATTGACCGGATGATCGCCCTCGTCGAAGGCGCAGCCAGACAAAAAACGCCGAACGAAATCGCTTTGAATATTCTGCTTGCCGGTTTGACGATTATTTTTCTGCTCGCCGTCGTAACCTTACAGCCGTTTGCGATTTATTCAAACGCGGCGCAGACGATTTTCGTATTAATTTCTTTGTTGGTTTGTCTGATTCCGACGACTATCGGCGGACTGCTTTCGGCAATTGGTATTGCCGGAATGGACAGGCTTGTTCAGCACAATGTTCTGGCGATGTCGGGCAGAGCCGTCGAGGCGGCGGGCGATATCAACACGCTTCTGCTCGATAAAACCGGCACGATAACTTACGGCAATCGTCAAGCTGCCGAATTTATTCCGGTCGCGGGCATCAGCGAAAAAGAGTTAGCCGAAGCCGCGCAAATTTCTTCGCTCGCCGACGAAACGCCCGAAGGTCGTTCAATCGTCGTTCTGGCAAAGGAAAAATACGGCGTGAACGGCAACAAGCCACTCGCCGAAAATGCCGAATTTATTCAGTTCACAGCGCAGACGAGAATGTCCGGCGTAAATTTCGACGGACGTGAAATCCGCAAAGGTGCGGTTGACGCGATTGAAAAATATCTCGTTTCCGGCGGCGTTCAATCCACGAAAGAATTGCGCGAAACCGTCGAACGCATCGCCAGGCTCGGCGGAACGCCGCTCGTCGTCGCCAACAATCATCAGTCTTTAGGCGTGATTTATTTGAAGGATGTCGTCAAAACCGGAATGCGCGAAAGATTTTTTCAGCTTCGTCAAATGGGCATTAAAACCGTGATGATTACCGGCGATAATCCGATGACCGCCGCGACCATCGCCCAGGAAGCGGGCGTTGACGACTTTCTTGCCGAAGCTACGCCCGAAGACAAAATGGCTTTGATAAAACGCGAACAAGCCGGCGGAAAACTCGTCGCAATGACCGGCGACGGCACGAACGACGCGCCCGCGCTCGCGCAAGCCGATGTCGGCG
>CAXSGY010000022.1:0-82331 GCA_964237235.1 uncultured Pyrinomonadaceae bacterium | reverse complement strand
ATAGGGGTTGCGCTCGTTGCGGGACTTAACCCAACATCTCACGACACGAGCTGACGACAGCCATGCAGCACCTATACTACTGTCCCTTGCGGGCCGCCGACGTTTCTGCCGGATTCAATAGCATTTCGAGCCCAGGTAAGGTTCTTCGCGTTGCGTCGAATTAAACCACATGCTCCACCGCTTGTGCGGGTCCCCGTCAATTCCTTTGAGTTTCACACTTGCGTGCGTACTCCCCAGGCGGAATACTAAAAACGTTAGCGACGGCACCCGGAGAATAAAACTCCAGACACCAAGTATTCATCGTTTAGGGCTAGGACTACCGGGGTATCTAATCCCGTTTGCTACCCTAGCTTTCGCGCCTCAGCGTCAGTATCAGCCCAGCAACCCGTCTTCACCTCTGGTGTTCCTCTTGATATCTACGCATTTCACCGCTACACCAAGAATTCCGATTGCCCCTTCTGTACTCTAGCAAAGCAGTATCAGTTGACCGTTCCGAGTTAAGCTCGGAGATTTCACAACTGACTTGAATTGCCGCCTACGCGCCCTTTACGCCCAGTAAATCCGAACAACGCTTGGTCCCTACGTATTACCGCGGCTGCTGGCACGTAGTTAGCCGGACCTTACAAATAGTACCGTCATTTATTCTTCCTATTCTTACGAAGTTTACATCCCGAAAGACTTCATCCTTCACGCGGCGTTGCTGGGTCAGGCTTTCGCCCATTGCCCAAAATTCCCGACTGCTGCCTCCCGTAGGAGTCTGACCCGTTATTCAGTGTCAGTGTGTCCGACCACCCTCTCAGGTCGGATACAGATCGTCGCCTTGGTAAGCCGTTACCTTACCAACTAGCTAATCTGCCGCAGGCTGCTCTTTAGGCGATAAATCTTTAACAACTGTCTTCCGAAGAAGCCGCTGCATTATGCGGTATTAGCTTAAGTTTCCCTAAGTTATTCCCCACCCAAAGGTACATTACCTACGTGTTACTCACCCGTGCGCCACTTTATATCTTCCCCGAAGGAAAGTTTAATCGTTCGACTTGCATGTCTGAGGCACGCCGCCAGCGTTGATTCTGAGCCAGGATCAAACTCTCGTTAAAAAGTTTTTACTAACTCTATTGTTCGTTGGTTCGCATTTCACGAACTCGTGTTTTGAATTAACACATGGACTCGCATATCTAGTTTTCAAACATCAAAATTGTTTTTTGTTTTCGTCTCCAACTACGAGGCGAACTTTCGATTATACCTAATCAAAACTTTTTGTCAACCGGTCAACGAAACTTTTTCAACATTTCTCTTTTCAAGTTAAAAATCTTTCGTTGCGGCAATCACCTAATTTATACATTCGGCATTTACTTGTCAAGCGGACTCGAAACATTTTTCGAAACTGTTTCGGATTCAGCCTCTCAGATGAAAGTAAAAGACTCATTTTATACCAAGTCTTTTCCTTTACAACGACAAAGCAACTGCAAATTATCAAAATTTCTAAAAATTCATCACTCAATTTTGAGTGAAGGATTCCGATGTCCGGCGAAGAATTCGAGTTGTCCGATTCATAAAATTATTCTAAAGAATTTCCTTTGTTCTTAAAAGCAAATCCGTTATTTCCCGAATTGCACCGCAACCGCCTTTTGATTCGGTTTGAAAAGCAATATAAGGTAACACTTCCAAAGCGGCATCGGCAACGGCAATCGGCAATCCGACTTGCTTCATCAAACAAATATCGCCGATGTCGTCGCCGATATACGCGACTTCTTCGGAAGCAATTTTCGCATCTCGTAAAATATCCAAAAAATCCTTTGTCTTGTCTTGCGAACGGGCTTTGACGTAACGCATTCCCAGTTCGGTCGCCCGCGCATTAAGAATTTTTTCCGCGTCTCTGCCGGAAATAATTCCCGATTGAAAACCGGCTCGATGCCACGACACAATTCCCTGCCCGTCGCGCACATTGAAAACCTTCATCTGCTCGCCGCTTTCCGTGTAATAAAGTCTGCCGTCGGTCAAAACGCCGTCGCAGTCCATCAACAACAATTTTATTTTGCGGGCGCGTTCGATAAATTCCTTGTTCATCTTTATGTGCCGTTGATGTTCGCCTGTGTGCGTCGAATATTTGCGCCTTTAAATTTTTCGGTCGCCTTCACCGTCTCTAAAAACGCCTTCGCTTCGGTCAGAGTTTTTCCGGCGTAAACGGCAATAAAATTTATACCGTCGGTTATGTTGTCATAATAAAGGTCGCCCGCGCCCAAACATTTCAGAGCGAAAACTTTGTGGTCGGGAAATAATTCCTGAATTTCCAAACGCTCTCTTTCCGAAAAGATATTTTCGCAATCGGCATCGGAAGCCGGTTTGACTGATTTCAAAACAATCATATAAAACATTTCCGATTGCACAATCACCGCGTCGTTCGATGGAATTTCAAAAGGGATTTCGTGCGCCTGAAAGTTATAATCCGCCGTGCGGCATTTCAACTGCGGATTACCGCAAATTTTTCCCAATCTGACCTTCGATTTTGTTCTCTGTGCATTCGCGCCGACAGTTAAAACGGCACAGAAAATTAAGGGTAAAATCAAAACAATAAAGTTCGTTTTTTTAATTTTTACTTTTTTAGAAATCATACAATTGAGAGCAAGAACAATTACTGAAAATATATGAAAGCAAATTTCATCCATCGACTATTATCTTTCATCACTCAACCATTCCGAATCATATCGCTTCCTTTTTGATATTTGTTTTCCAAGCGCGAAATTTATCTGACTTCAAAAATATCCACGCCGCTCAGTTTCCAATTTCCGCCGACTTTCGTCAAAAGAAAGACCGCCGTGCCGCTCTCCGCGTTTTTGCTTAAAAGTCGTATATTCAAATTAACTTCCGTCAACGCGTTGTTCGCGTCCAATTTATCAACGCGCGCGACTTTTGTCGTCCATTCCTGCGCTTGTCCTGCAATACCGCCGGCAAATCTCGTTATTTCACCGGCTAAAACCAATGCTTCAACGTCCGCTTTGCGTCCCGAAACAGCGGCTTTATCAAACTGTGCGAAAAACGCTTTGATGCTTTCGTCGGATGCCTGCGCCGCGCCTGTTTTATTTAAACCGGCGCGCGCCGCTAAAGTCGCTCCGTATTCGCCGTCGGCGCGAATCGCTTCGGCGAAAAAATTGGCGGCTTGAGAATTTTGATTCGTCTTCAAAGCCAAATCGCCCAAGCCGACATTCGCCCAGGCGAGCGTCCGGGCAGTCGGCAATTTTTCGTCGAGCGCGGCGCGAAATTCACGTTCGGCTTCCGTAGATTTGTTTTGCGCGGCGAGCGCACGCGCCAGCCAGGTTCGCGCGTCGTCAAAACGTGGCGCGGTCTGTAAAATCGTCGCGGCTGATTTTTCAGCCCTGGCGTAATATTGTTGGTCGAAAGCGCGCTTGATGACTGCAATCGCGTCGCTCGTATCAAATTCGCGCGGCGCGACATCATCCGAATAATCGGTTTGCGGATAAAATTTGTCGGTGTCAACTTCAACGCGCGTAATTTTATTCGTAGTTTTAAAATTCGTTTCGCCGAAACTTTTTGCCGGAATTGTTGCCTGCGCCGTCAGATGCTCGCCGCTTTGCGTCGTCGCCGAAACATTAACCGCCGCGTCGAACGCTCCCAAATTTCGCAGCGCGACTTTCGTTTCCGCGCCGCTCGACTGCGGCAAACCGACGAGCAAATTCATATCGGTAATCTGGTCAAACTCGTTGTCGAGCAAATCCTTCTGCGACGGAAACGCGGCGCGAATTTCGCTCAAAGTCAGATTGCCGTCGCGCATTTGCGCCTGCACGGTTTTAAAGAATTCGTCCTGCCCGACTTGTCTGGCAAGCAGCCGCCAAATCATCGCGCCTTTGTTGGAAACCGCCGCGTAAAAATAATCGTCGAGCGGCGAAACCTGCGTCAGAGGCGCGTCGCGTTTGACAATCGCCGCGTATGCCGTGCGCTGCCGCAAACGCTCGACATCGGCGATTTCCCTGCCGTATTTTTTTTCGAGAAACTGCGTGGCGACAAATTGCGCCAAGCCTTCACGAATCGCGCCGAAGCCGTCACCGCTAACGGCAACCGCATTTCCGAGCCACAATTTCGCCGTCGCTTCGGCAATGTTCATCGCGGCTTGCGCGTCAATTTTCTGTCGCCGGAAAACGCTTTCGTCAACGAAAATCGTGCCGCCGTCCGCAAATCCGCCGCCGCGTCTGACCGCGACGATTTTCAAAGGCGCGTCGGGCGCGGTACCGAAAAGCGTCGCCGTAAAATTTTTCGCTTCCAAAGCGAACGCGGCTAATTCGTCGGCGCGCGTTTTCGCGTCCGCACCTTTCGGCACAAAAACCGAAACGCCGTTCGCGTCAATTTTGTCCCAATTTCCGGCGACGAAAAACGGCTGGCTGAGTAACTTTTGGTCAAATGAATTTCCGCTCTGCGTTCCCGAAGCGACGATTGTTTCGCCGTTCGCCGAATTTACTTGCAAATGAACCGGCGCGAAATCCGCGCCGCGCGCGAAATACCAGTTATTCGGTGTCGGATACCAATACGACAAAGGCAAAAACTGCGAACCGACCGGCGAAAGCGCGTTCAAACCGGAATTTTCTTTGACGTTTAATTTGTATTCGACCGCAACATTAAAATTCGCGTTCGGCTGAATTGGAGCGATGCGAATCACGATTTTTTGCAAAGTTCCCGTTCCGACCTTTTCTTCGTTTTTCGTAAACTCCGCCGCCGCATCGTTAATTTTAACGGCGGAAACCGTCGCGCCCGGATTGATTCGCAAACTCAAAGTCGTCGCCGCGCGGTTCGAAATATTTTTCAAACTTAAAACGGCTTTCGCGTTCAAATCTCTACCCGCTTCGCCGCCGGGCAAAGTCGCCGCAATGTCATATTTCTGCACTTCCCAGGTTTTAGAAGCGCGATTTTCGTCTTGCGCGAAAGCGGAAAATACAAGTGTAAAAATTAACCAAACAAAAATTATTTTATTCATATAGAAAGCGAAACTTTACTCAATAGTTCGGCTTCGTTTTTTAAGAGATTTATCAACAGAAAATAGTTTAGCGGATAAATTACGGCTTCATCGGTTTCGTCAACAACTTCGACTTCTGAAGGGTTTTGGTGAATTTTAACTTCATATAATTTTAATGGAATCAAATTTTTTCCTTCGCTCGTTATGCAAATCGCCCACGATGATTTTTCTTTATTATCTCCGACGACCCGCAGATTCTCCTTCGCATATTTACCTCTCGCGCCTTTGCTAAAATCAATGCTCTTCATAATTCAATCTTTCCGTTTTAGTCGGTTTTCTTGCGCTGAAAATTCTTATCCCGGTTTCCGTCTCGGTGTGAAAAACGACGATCAATTTGCCCGCGCTCGTTTGTCCGATTGTCACAAATCTTCTTTCATCTAAAGAATGTTCGTCGTCCGCAACCGTCAGAGACAATAAATCAAAAAAGATTTCCGAAGCCTCGTTAAAAGATATTCCGTGTTTGGTTTCATTCGTCTTGTTTTTCTGTGAATTCCAAACAATATCCTTCATTGTTCATTAACCAATTCGTGAATAGACTTGAGCTTCGCCAGCAATTTTTCCAATTTTTCTAAAGGCAATTGATTCGGTCCGTCGCTCGGCGCATTTTTCGGATCGTCGTGAACTTCCATAAAAACCGCGTCAACGCCGCAGGCGACACCGGCGCGGGCGAAGTGTTCGATGTATTCGGCTTGCCCGCCCGTTGCTTTGCCTAAACCGCCGGGCAGTTGCAGCGAATGCGTTACGTCGAAAACGACGGGAACTCCGAAACTTCTCATAATCGGAAAACTTCTCAAATCAACCACTAGATTGTTATAACCGAAACTCGCGCCGCGTTCGGTCAGAAGGATTTTTTCGCTGCCCGCCGACTGCAATTTTTCGACGATATTTTTCGCGTCCCACGGCGCGAGAAATTGACCTTTTTTGACGTTGACGGCTTTGCCCGTTCGCGCCGACTCAACCAGTAAATCCGTTTGACGGCAGAGAAACGCCGGAATCTGTATAATGTCGGCGACTTCGGCAACTTTTTCAACTTGCCACGTTTCGTGAACGTCGGTAATCACCGGAACGCCAATTTCCTCTTTGACCTTGGCGAGAACTTCCAAACCGCGTTCCATTCCGCCGCCGCGAAAGCTTTCGCCGGAGCTGCGGTTCGCTTTGTCGAACGAAGATTTATAAATGAAATCAACGCCGACGACCTGACAAATGTCGTGAATTTCCTGCGCCATAAACAGCGCGTGATCTGCGGACTCGACGACGCACGGACCTAAGATAAAAGTTAAATTGCCGCCGCCGAACGTTACGTTTCCGACCTGAAAAGAATTCGATTTAATTTCCGTCATTATCGTTTGATTCTCAAAATAAGAAGTGTATTCTATTTTACACGACTATTTTATTTTCAAAAGCGGTTGAATTTCGAGGGCATTGCAAATTGACCGCCGGATTTAGTTGAAAACGAATTTACAAGGTTAAAAACACAAGGTGGAATTTATGAGCAAGGATACGAAGAAAAAATCGAATACAAAAACGAATACGAAAACAAAAAGCGCGGCGGCACCGAAGAAAAAGCCGGCAATGACCGCGCCGGATAAAAATGCGGCTGAACCGATTATAAATCAGCGCGGGCGGATTTTGCAGGATTACGGCACGGTCGTCAAATTGCCGATTGGCTTGGACGAACAGATTTGTCTGAAAAGCGTCAACGCGCTGAATCAGGTTCTGGCGGACACGATTGCCATCCGCGATATGTATAAAAAACATCACTGGCAGGTCGTCGGTCATACCTTTTATCAGCTTCATCTGCTGTTCGACAAACATTACGAAGAACAGAACGAATTGATTGACGTTCTCGCCGAGCGCGTTCAAAGGCTCGGCGGCATCGCTCTGGCAATGGGCGGCGACGTTGCCGAAGAAACCAACATCGAACGCCCGCCGCGCGGCAGAGAAGAAGCTCCCGTGCAGATTTCGCGCCTGCTTGAAGCGCACGAAATTATTTTGAAGGAATGTCGGCAATACGCCAAAGATGCCGACGACAACGGCGACGACGGCACGAACGATGTCCTGGTCAGCGATGTCATTCGTACCAACGAACGCCACGTCTGGTTTATTTCGGAGCATCTGGTTGATGTTCCTCTGGTTCACGCTGACTAAGCGATTTGAATTTAATTTTTTACGAAAAAGGCGATGTTCAAACGTCGCCTTTTCCATTTCGGAGCTTTACCGCTTAAAACAAAAATGCAGTTTATCGGAATTGATTTCGGCACTTCAAATTCACTCGCATCGCTGTTTGAAAACGGGCAAATAAAGTTCGCCAATTTTCCCGACGGCAATATCAGCAACCCGACGATTATTTATTTTCCAGCCAAGTCAAAGCAACATTTCATCGGCAATGAAGCCGTTTATCAGTATTTAAATCATCTCGAAGAAAGCGGCATCGGCGGCAGATTGATGTTGAGCATCAAGACGCTTCTGCCCGAAGCCAATTTCGATTACACGACGGTCGCCGGTTTCGGTCCGCTGACCGCCGCAGATTTAGTCGCCAAGTTTTTATCAATTTTAAAGCGAAACGCCGAGCGACAATTTACAAAAACTTTCGACGGCGTGGTTTTGGGCAGACCCGTGCAGTTTAACGAACTTGCCGTCAGCCGTCTTGAAAAAGCAGCGCAAATCGCGGGCTTTAAAAAGGTCGTTTTCTGGCTCGAACCGGTCGCGGCGGCGTTGGCATATGAGGCGACGGCGGGCGTTGACGAATTAATCTGCGTCGTGGACATCGGCGGCGGCACGAGCGATGTCTGCGTGATTGAGACTTCGGCGAAACGCTCGTTTTCCCTTGACCGCCTGAGCGACATCAAAGCCGTCGGCGGCGTTTACCAAGCCGGCGACGAATTGAACGCGCAGATTATGAAACACAAACTCGCCCCGCGCTTCGGAGCCGGTTCAACATTTAAATCGCTGGGAAAAATTTTGCCTTTTCCCGCGCACATCATTCACAAACTTTCCAAGTGGCACCGCATCAATCTTTTAAATAATCAGCGCGACCGCGATACTTTGCAATCAATTCTTCCTTCGTCCGACCGACCGGAAGATGTCGAGCGCGTGCTGAATTTAATCGAACACTATCACGGCTTCGAGCTGTTCCGCGCGATTGATGCCGCCAAACAGAACCTGTCGGAAAACGCTTCGGCGGAAATAAAATTCAAACCGCTCGATTTGCGCGAAAAAATTAAAATCGGCGAATTTGAACGAATGATCGCCGCGACCGTCGAAAATATCGAAACTTCGATTGACGAATGCCTGGCGGCGGCATCAGTCAAAGCAACTGAAATCAATCGCGTTCTGCTGACCGGCGGAACTTCGCAGGTTCCTTTGATAAACCGTTCAATCGTCAAGATTTTCGGGGCGGAAAAAATTCTCCGCCCCGATTATTTCAGCTCCGTCGCCACCGGCTTAGGCTACGCCGCTTCAAGATTGAACACATAAAAATTCGTTTCTAATCTGAACTATTCGACTTCTTCTTCTTCGCTGACAGAAGCGCGTTCGGGCATTTCGATTCGTTTATCGCTCGAAACGTCGTCGGCTAAATTTTCGCTGTTCAGGCGATTGGCGAGCGCGGCTTTGACGAACGAAACGAAAAGCGGATGCGCGTTCAAAGGTTTCGATTTATATTCGGGATGAAATTGACAGCCGACGAAAAACGGGTGAACTTCGCCGGGCAATTCGATCATTTCGACAAATTTCCCGTCGGGCGAAATGCCGCTAAAGACGAAGCCTTCTTTTTCTAAAACCGCGCGAAATTCCGGGTTGAATTCGTAGCGGTGCCGGTGTCTTTCAAAAATTTGTTCCGCGCCTCGATAAATTTCTCTGACGAGCGAATTTTCTTTTAATCGGCATTCCCACGCGCCCAGACGCATCGTGCCGCCGTATTCTTCGACGTTCACCAAATCGCGCAGCTTAAAAATTATCGGAAACGGCGTGTCGTTGTTAAATTCGGTCGAATCGGCATCACGCAAGCCGCAGACGTTTCTGGCAAATTCGATGCACGCGGTCTGCATTCCGAGGCAAATTCCGAAATACGGCGTGCCTGATTTTCTGGCGTATTTGATGGCGCGAATCATTCCCGAAATGCCGCGTTTGCCGAAACCGCCGGGAACTAAAATCGCATCGAAATCCTGTAATCTGGTTTGATAATTTTCGTCGTCAACCAGACTGTCCGATTCGATCCAATTGACGTTTACTTTCAAATTATTCGCCACGCCCGCGTGCGTTAAGGCTTCGCGCAGAGATTTGTATGAATCTTCGAGTTCGACGTATTTGCCGACAATCGCAATTCGCACTTCGCCGTCGCTCGGTTCTTTAATGGTCGAAACCAATTCGCGCCAATTTTTCAAATCGGCGTGCGGAAACGTTTCGGTCAAGTTCAAAGATTCGACGATCAATTCGTCGAGTTCCTGTTCGTGAAACGCGAGCGGCACTTCGTAAATCGTTTTGACATCGAGCGCGGAAATGACGGCGTTTTCCTGCACGTTGCAAAACAGAGCGATTTTTCGGCGCAAATCGAGCGACAAAGTATGTTCCGAACGACACAAAAGAATATCCGGCGCGATGCCGATTTCCCGAAGTTCCTTGACCGAATGCTGTGTCGGCTTCGTTTTCAATTCACCGGCGGCGGCAATATACGGCACGAGCGTGACGTGTATAAAAATCGCGTTTTGTCGCCCTTCTTCGTTGCCGATTTGCCGGATCGCCTCCATAAACGGCAGCGATTCGATGTCGCCGACCGTGCCGCCGATTTCGACGATCAAAACGTCGGGTCTTTCTTTTTCCGCGACGACGCGCACGGCGGCTTTGATCTCGTCGGTGATATGCGGAATCACCTGAATCGTTTTCCCCAAATAATCGCCGCGCCTCTCCTTTTCGATCACGCTCAGATAAATTCTGCCGCTCGTCCAATTATTCGCCTGCGACAATTTCGCGTTGGTAAATCGCTCGTAATGTCCCAAATCCAAATCCGTCTCCGCGCCGTCGTCGGTCACGTAACATTCACCGTGCTGAAACGGCGACATCGTTCCCGGATCAACGTTGATATACGGATCGAGCTTCATCATCTGCACGTTCATCCCGCGCGCTTCCAAAAGGCAGCCAATCGAACTCGCCGCCAAACCTTTGCCGAGACTCGAAACCACGCCGCCCGTTACGAAAATATATTTTGTTTTTTTCTCAGTCATTTTTTTCCTCTTTATCGTCGCTCAAATCGTCGCCGTTCGCTTTTCCTTCGCGTTTCTTTTTATTGTAACGACCTTCTTTTAATTGAACTTTAACTTCCTTTGCTCTGGCTTCCGCCGGATCGAGAATTTCCTGCAGGGCGTTCATACTCGCGCCCAACGCCGAAGTGCTTTCCGCTGCGCCGCGCTCGAATTCTTCTTCGTTTTTTATTTGCGGCTTCGACAAAATTTTCAAGCCGACGAACGCGCCGACGATTAGCAAAATGAAAAATAAAAGTCCGATCCAATCCTGCATAATTTTCGGTTTTAGATTTTGGAATTTGGATCTTCCAGAATCATTTTCACCCGCTCGAAATCTTCGGGCGTGTCAACGCCGATTGATTTTTCCGCTACTTCGACGACTTTTATTTTCGCGCCGGTCTCCAGCGCGCGAAGCTGCTCGAGCATTTCGATTTTTTCAAGATTCGTTTGCGCCAGTTTTGTAAAATCCAACAAAAATTCGCGCCGGTAAATGTAAAGCCCGGTGTGTTTGCGAAACGTCGAAATTAAATTTGCATCTTCGCGCAGAGCCGTTTCCAATAAACCGAATTTTTTCACCGCATCGCGCGGAAACGGAATCGGCGAGCGCGAAAAATAAAGCGCGAAATTATCCTTATCGCACACCACTTTGACGACATCGGGCGATAAAACGTCTTCGACATTATCAATTCTTTCACAAGTCGTCGCCATCTGAATCGAATCGTTTTGCAAAACCGCTTCGACGGCTTTTTCGATAACTGCCGGAGAAATCAGAGGCTCGTCGCCCTGCACGTTGACGATGATTGAATTGCCGGGAAGCGTCGCGGCGACTTCGGCGATGCGGTCGCTGCCTGATTGATGCGTCGCGGCGGTCAAAACGGCTTCGTTGCCGCTTTGTTCGACGATTTTGATAATTTTAACGCTGTCTGTGGCAACAATCACGCGCGAGATATTTTTCGCTTGTTTCGTCTTTTCGAGCGTGTGCAAAATCAGCGGTTTTCCGGCTAAAGGCAAAAGTAATTTGTTCGGCAGACGCGTCGAAACGAGTCTTGCCGGGATAATTGCGATAACTTCTTGTGGCGGATTTTTCCCGTCTTGCTTCACGGGATTTTAGATTATCCGTGTTTGGTTCAAAGTTCAAGGTTCAAAGTTCAAAGTTTCAGAATCAACGGTCAAATTCCGAAAATATTTGCAGAAGCTCGCGCCGCGGATGTCAAAAGATTCGGGAACTTTAAGCCTTGAACTTTGAACCTCGAACTTTTTTAGCTAAACTCGTTTTCGTGCAAAACTACGAATCGAACGAACTCGAAAATCCGCCTTCGCCGTATATCAACCAGGACGTTTCGCCGGTTGCGCCGGAATTGATTGCGCCGAATAATCCGCCCTGGAATAGTCTGGCGGCGATTGGCGTTTGGATTGCCAGCATCATTTTTATCATCGTTTTTCCGAACATTTTTTTGCTGCCGTATTTATCGAAACAGAGTATTAATTTTGCCGACCGCGCAGCGATTCTCGAATTTGCTCAAACCGACGCGATGGCAATTCTATTACAGTTAATCTCCGTCATACCGGCGCATATTTTCACTTTAATTTTATCGTGGCTGGTTGTCACGAGAATCAGAAAATATTCTTTTCGGACAATGCTCGGCTGGCGTTGGAATGGTTTCAATATCTGGACTTGCATTATCATTGTCGGCGGATTCTATATTTTGTCGGGAGCGATTTTGTATCTGCTTCCTGAACAGGAAAACGATTTGATAAGAATTTTAAAAAGCTCGCGCAATGCGGTTTACGTCGTCTCATTTCTGGCGACCTTTACCGCGCCGCTCGTCGAAGAAGTCGTTTACCGGGGCATTTTATATTCGGCTTTTCAAAGAAGCGCGGGCGTTCCGGCGGCGGTTTTGATTACGTCGGTTTTATTTGCCTCTATCCACTTTTTTCAGTATTGGGGCAGCCCCGGAACGATCATTTTAATTTGCATACTCAGTTTGGTTCTAACGCTGCTTCGCGCCCGCACCGGCAATCTGCTGCCGTGCATTGCGTTGCACACGGTTCTTAACGGTTCGCAGTCGCTTCTGATGATTTTACAGCCTTATCTCGAAAAATATTTAGAAAATAATCCGCCGCCGACCGATGCTTTTTTTCATTTTTTCAAATAAAAAAAGGCGGAAGATTCGGAATCTTCCGCCGTTCAGTCGAAACTTAATTTCAAAATTTATTGATCGCCTTTAGTTCTCGTCGTCGGAATGCTTGACGGCGAAACTATCGACGGCGGCGGGGACGACGGAGCGACCGTGACCGGCACGTTGACCGGCGTTGAAGGCGCGTAAACCGTCTCGTCGCGCACTGTTCCGATTTGTCTCTGCACTCTGGCGAAGGGCGGCGTAATTCTCGTATCTTCCGCCGCGTTGCCGTCAGCCTGCGGAGATTTGACAGTATTTCTGATTCTTCCCGGACCGGAAAGCTGCGGCTGTGTCGGATTGGTCGGATTGGTCGGATTTTGCGTAACCGACGGCGACGTGTAAATTATCGGCGGCAAATTGTAGCCCCAAATGTCGTTGTGATAATAATATCCATACGGCGAATTCCAGCCGTAACCGAACGGCAAAAAACAGAAACCGCTGTAAGACGGGCTATAAACCCAAAGTCCGTATGAATCATACAAACTCCAGCGCGTTCGATAAAACGAATTCATCAAACTCGTTCGCACCGCTCGATTTTGCAGCAGCGCGTTCGCTTTCGATAAATCTTTGGCGCGCGATTTACTGAACGCTTCGAGCGCGTCCTTATCGCCGCGGTCAAATTTGGCGATGCTGACCTGCCCGTTGCTGACGGTCGCCTGTTTGCCGCCCTTGATAACTTCCGCCGCGCCGTTGATTTGCGCTTTGCCCTTCCAGACTTCGATGCGGCTCGTTTCGCCGTTCAAAACGTCTATGCGGTAAACGCCCGTTTGCACGATGTTGAATTCGGCTTTCGGAGCGTTGACGACGAAGGAAAACTGGTTGTCGGTGATGACTTCAAACATCGCGCTGCCGCGCGTTAATTTTAACTGTAAGTCTTCGAGCGAAGTCGTCGCAAATTCAAAATCGGAGTTTTCGCCGAGCCGGACGAACGAACCCGGATTTAATAAAATTTCCGCTTTTCCGCCTGCGCCGGTCGAAACTTTATCGCCGACTTCGAGCGTGTCGCCGCTTAAAAGTCTGCCGCCTTTGCCGAATCTTCTGGCGACCGTCACGTCGCCTTCGACAAAATTTACGCCGCCGGCTTTCGCGGAAACCACATATAATTTCGAAGCTTCGGAAACCGTGCGCCGGTCGTTCTGCGCGAACGCAACGCCGATCAGTAAAATCGCCGTTAGATTAACCGAAAGAAAATAGAACAGATTTTTCTTCATTTTCGCCTCCGTCTGGAATATTGAAAGTGTCTTTATCTTAAACGATTTTTTTGACATAAACAATTTTTTTTCGCGCGTTTCGGCAACTATTTCGAATCGCGCAAATTAAAAACAACCTTTTGCCGTCCGAAACAATCAAAGAAATGCCGACGTAATAAACGTCGCCGTTCACCTTGAAAGAAATTTTTATGGCTACCTACAAAGACCCGATCAAATGTTTTGCTCCGCTCGAAGTTATTGAAAGACTGCTCGAGATTCGGAATGAATTCGGTTATCCGCAGGTTTTGTATGTTGATAATTCGACTGATCTGGTTCAGTTTCTCGATGCTTACGGCTTTGACGTTTACTCGTTTTCGCAAACCGGCGAAAAGATAAATTACGGCGATTACCGGGCGCAAATCGTGCCGGGCGGCGATGCCGCTCACTGCTCGTTGACGGCGCATTAAAAAGTTTTTTAAGTTCCCCCAAACAACCGAAGGAACGCGGAAGGTGTTTTTCAGATTTAGAATCGAAAAATCCTTCCGCTTTTCGATTTTAAAGCCGCCGAATTCTCAAATCGCCTTGACGATGAAAAGCGTTCCGTCGTCGTCGAGAAATTTTCTTTCGGTAAAATCAGCTACGCCTTTGCGGACAAAATCAATCAATTCTTTGGCGGGCAAATCTATGCCTTCCAACACACGCTTGGCGAAACGGTCGTTGCCGTATTCTTCGCCGATTGCATTCGCGCTTTCGGTGATGCCGTCGGTGTATAAAACCATCGTTTGATTGTCGTCGAAGCGGATAAAATGCTGGTGATAATGCGCGTCGAAAAACATTCCGAGCGGCAAATCGCCGTATTCGACAAAACGATATTCGCCGCTCGGTTTAATAAGCAGCGGCGGATTATGTCCGGCGTTGGAAAAAACGAACGTGCGGTTCGTCGCGTCGAGCATACCGTAAATCGCCGTGATAAATTGGTTGTCTTCGACCGAATCCCACAAAAGATTGCCGACCTTTGAAAGCGCGATATGCGGAGCGTAGCCGACCTGCACGCTCGAACGCAAAGAGGCGCGCAGAAACGACATCAAAAGCGCGGCGGGAATTCCCTTGCCGACCGCGTCGGCGACGACGATGCCGATTTGATCGTCGAACATTTTCACCCAATCGTAATAATCGCCGGAAACTTCTTCGGTCGGAAAAATATACGCGCTGATGTCGAAGCCTTTTAATTGCGGATCGGCTTCGGGCAGAAGTTCGAGCTGGACGTGTCTGGCGATTTCAAGCTGCGCTTGCAGACGATTTTTTTCGACGACTTGTTCGTGCAACTGAACTTTTTCGATGATGATGGCGACCTGCGAAGCGAGCAGTTGCAAAACCGATAAATCGTCTTCGTTATACGAATTTACCGAATCGCTTTCGAGGTCGAAAACGCCGATCACCTGATCGTTGGAAATAATCGGCGCGACCATTTCCGAGCGCGTTCTTTCTCTGGCGTGAAAATACCGCTCGTCCTGATAAACGTCCGGCGAAATAAGCGGCTTGCCGGTTTGCGCCGCGTAGCCGATAAAGCCTTCGCCGAGCTTCAGACGCGGCTCGACCATCTCGAAACTTATTTGATAACCGCGCACCGCCTTCGATTTGAAAATATACTGCGTCTCGCCGTTTTCGATGATAGCTTCGATTAAATAAATGCCCGCCGCGTCGTAATGAATCAGCGAATCGAGCGTGTCCATCACGAGCTTTAGAACTTCGTCCAAATCGAGCGAACGACTGATTTTTTTCGTAATGTCGAGCAGCATTCGCAGCTTATCAACCGTTGAAAGCCGCGCGTCGGGCGAAGTGTTTTGTCCGATTTGGTCGTTCATTTTTTATTTAGAGCGCGGACGGCTCGTCCGCATTGAGCGCGACCCGCGCGAAAACAAACTTAATTATAATTCAAGTTGAATGTAATCAAAATTCATTAGATTGCTCGCGCAATCTTTGCGGACGAGCCGTCCGCGCTCCAACTAGCCGCTCATCACTTTCGTTTTGTAATTTTCCCAGAGCCGCGAAATTTTCAGACGATATTCGACCAACTCGCGGCTGACGTTGAAATGTCTGGCGATTTCTCGGGACGTTTTTCCCTGTTCGACGAAACGGCGCAGCGAAGAATACGGAACGAGAGCCGCCGCGCCGACCGAATAAGCGGCTTCTTCGTCGTCTTCGCGGTAATCGCGGGCAATCGGCTTGCCCTGCTTGTTGACGTTCGCAATCGCTAAGCGCGACGGCTTGTGTCCGAGAAAAACGTGACAGATTTCTTCCATCAACGTCGCATTCTGCCGATTTTCGCCGTGCGTCGGATTTAAGACGATCAGTTTTCTGCCGTCGCCAATCGGTTGCGAACACGCGCCGCCCGACCATTTATCGCTGCCCGCGCCGAGCAGATGCGCTTTTGTTTCGGCGGTCAAAAACGGTTCGATCTGCTCGAACGAAGCGATGAGCAGTTTAGCGTAACCGGCTAATTTGAACGGATCGAGCGTTTCGTCGTCACGCCGCAAACCGGCGAATTCGCGCAGACCGATGGCGCGTATTTCATAGTCTCTGCCCTTTCTGGTCGGCGGCAATTTTTCAGTGTCCACGCTCGCAATTATACACTTGATTGACGTTTATGAAAGCGAATCGAATTTAATTTCACGCTCGTTCAATCAAACATTTAAATTTTTTATTCTGCCTGCTTTACGTGAAACCTGAATAGGTCTATGATGACAGATTGAACAATTCGACAATCCAAAATTTAAGATTTATCATCTAATTTCCACAATGGTTGGCGAAAGAATAAATCAATATAAAATCTTAGAAAAAATCGGTGCGGGCGGTCAGGGAACCGTTTATAAAGCTCAGGATACCAAACTCGACCGAACGGTCGTCATCAAGGTCCTTCCGCCGGAATTAACTCAGAAAACCGCGAACTTCAAACGCTTCGAGCGCGAAGCGCAGTTGTGTTCGCAGCTCGACCATCCGAACATCTGCACGATTTACGATTTCCACGAAGCGAACGGCGTTTTTTATATTGCGATGCAGTATGTCCAAGGCAAAAACGTGCGCCAGCTCGTCAGCGGTCGCCCGCTCGAACTGCGAAGCGCGTTGAGCATCGCCGTGCAGGTTTGCGACGCGCTCGCTTATACGCATTCGCGCGGAATTATTCACCGCGACATCAAAGCCGGAAATATAATGGTGACCGACAACGGGCAGGTTAAAGTTCTCGATTTCGGTCTGGCAAAGCTCATCCAGGACGAACCCGCCGAACATATCAAAGGACTCGACCGCACCGATATTACCGAACTCGGCGTTCCATACGGCACGGCGACTTATGCCGCGCCCGAACAAGCCAAAGGCGAAAAAACCGACCACCGCGCCGATATTTTTTCGACCGGCGTTCTGCTTTACGAAATGCTGACCGGCATCTGGGCTTTTCAGGGGAAAACCGTGATTGACGTGCGCCATCAAGTTCTTTACGGAACGCCGAAGCCGCTCGCCGCGATGCGCCCCGAACCGCTGCCGCCGCAATTACAGCCGATTATTGACCGCGCGCTGGCTAAAAATCCGAAAGACCGCTATCAAAAGATTTCGCAAATGCGCGACGACTTACGCCAGATTTTACAGGAGATTTCAGGAATGCCTGTTTTACATGGCGACACATACACGCCGCATCATTTAGACGATAATCCGGTCAAACGTGCGTGGAATTGGCTGACCGGAAAATCCGGCTCTGAAAATAGCTCATCGCCTCGTCCGCCAGCCATTTCTAACACGCCGTCTTATTCGCCGGAATTGACGATGACCGCCACCGGACAGGAAAAGAAAAGCGTGGCGATTTTGCCGTTTAAAAATTTGGGCGGCGACGGCAACGCGAATTTTTACGAATTCTCGCTCGCCGACGCGGTGATTACCGAACTCGCCGGACTTCGTTCCTTAATCGTGCGCCCTTCGTCGGTCATCGCCAAATATCAAGGCGTTGATTTCGATCCGCGCGAAGTCGGCAGAGAATTGCGTGTTCACGCCGTTTTGTCCGCCGGTTTTATTCGCGCCGGCGACCGTCTGCGCGTCACGGCGCAGCTGCTCGACGTGATTTCCGGCGAGATTCTTTGGAGCGACCGAATTGACGCGCAGGGCGGCGATATTCTCGCCGTGCAGGATATGATCGCCGGTCGCATTTTGAGCGGATTAAAACTCGAACTGACCGAAAAAGAACAGGAAAAGCTCGGCAAACGCGCCACCGAAAACCCGGAAGCGTGGGAAGAATTCTTGCGCGGACGCGACAATTTCGGCAGATTTATTTTCCAGACGCTTTCCAACGAAGATTGCGAAGCGGCTATCGCCAATTTCAAACACGCCATCGAACTCGATTTGCATTTCGCCCTTGCCTACAGCGGTCTCGGCGCGTGTTACGCGAACCGCGTTTTCAAAGGAATGGGCGATGCCGAAGATTACACATATGCCGAAGCCGCGTTCAGCAAAGCGTTCATCTACGACCCGAACGTCGTCGAAGCGCGAGTTTTGATGGTTTTCATCTATCTTTCGCGCGGCGAAAAGAAAAAAGCCCGCGCGGAAATCAATGTTTTGCAGGAACGCTTTCCGAATGAAGCTCCGCTGTTTTTCGTTAAAGGCACGATGCACCGGCTCGACGGCGAATATGAAAAATCCTTAAAATCCTGGGAAAAGCTTGTCCGTCTCGATCCGGCGGCGCAGGTCGTCGCCAGTTATAACCGCGCCAGAATTTTTCTCTATCAGGGAAATTACGACCAGGCGATAAAAGAATTAGATAAAGGCGCAGAATTAGAACCGAATCATCCGATGATTCGTATTTTCCGATCAATCGTTTTCTTCCACGAAGGAAAAACCGAACAAGCCGTCGAAATTATCAAGAAAGTTCTCGAAAATAATCCGCAAATGGAAGGCATACATCCGATGCTCGGAACTTTTTTGGCAAGTCAGGGCAAAATCGAAGAAGCGAGAGCGCAGCTCACCGACGAAGCGCGCAGTCTGGCAAAAGCCGATCACGATATGGCTTACTGGATGTGCGAGGCGTTGTCGTCGCTGGGCGAGGTTGACGAGGCATTTAAATGGCTCGAAAAAGCGATCAAATTAGGCAACGAAAACAAACCGTGGTTTGAAAATGACAAAACGCTCGCGCCGTTGCGTCAGGATGCGCGCTTTCAAGAGATTTTAAGTAAAATCGCGCCGCACGATTAAAACTCTGTAATTTAACTTTGTAAACAAGATTTTTAGATTTTGACTTTGAATCGAATTCACGCTCGGCGATATGAAATTTCAAATTTGAGAGTTCAAAATATCGCGATTTAAAAGAAAACACCTCGTCGTTTTTAAAGATTCGTCTCTAATTGTCATCTAATAAATTCAGATTACAATTCACAAAAAATGACAAACTCAATTTTAAAATCTCGCTCGCATCAAATTTTGATTTTATCAATCGTAATGTTATTTCTCGCAATGACGATTGGCAGCTCGCTCGCCGGTCGCCCGCAAGTTGATGAGGCGATGTTTGCGAGTCCGGCTTATAATCTGGCATATAAAGGATTTTTCGGTACAACCGCCATCGAAACCGAAAAGTCGCCGCTGACGCGCATAGAGCAGCGCACATATTGGGTGATGCCGCTGTTTTTGCTGAACGTCGCCGCTTCGTTCAAGGCGTTCGGAATGAGCTTGCTTTCGATGCGGCTCGTTTCGGTTTTTTGGGGAATCGTCCTGCTCGCCGCCTGGTATTTTATCGCTTTGAAATTGTCCGGTAATCAACACGTCGCGCTTTTGTGTTTATTTTTGGTTGCCATCAATTACACGGTTTTGGACACCGCTTCGCTCGGGCGAATGGATATAATGAGCGCGGCTCTCGGTTTCGCCGGACTCGCCGTTTATTTAGCCCGGCGCGAGCGCGGTTTAACGATGGCAATTTTCGTCAGCCAGACTTGCGTTGTCGCTTCCGGTTTGACACATCCGAACGGAGTTTTTGCTTTTTTAGGTTTAATTTTCATTACCGTTTATTTCGATTTTCGCCGTCTCGGAGTAAAACAAATCGGCGCGGCTTTAATTCCCTACTTAATCGGCGGCGCGGCGTTCGGCATTTGGGTTTTGCAGGATGTCGAGGCTTTTCGGGCGCAGTTTATTGACAATGCCTTGATGAGCGGGCGGATGAGCGGCGCGAGTTCGCCGCTGTCGGCAATAATCAGGGAATTTACCGAAAAATATCCGCACGCTTACGGTCTCGGCGCGAGTTCCGGCGGACATTCGGGACCGATTTATTTGAAAAGTTTGATTTTGGTCGGATACGTCGTCGGCTTTTTTGGCGTAATATTCACGAAAAGTTTGCGACGGAATCGAAGTTATTTCGCGCTGCTCATTTTGACATTGATTTATTTTCTCGCCATGGCTTTGCTCGACGGTCAGAAACAAACGCCTTATTTAATTCACATCGTGCCGTTTTACTGCGCTCTGCTGGCGATTTGGCTCGAATTCGCGTGGCGCAATCGTTTCGTGCCGCGACCGCTTCTAATTGCGGCGGTCGCAATACTGTTTGTTTTACAAATCGGCGGTCTGGCTCTCCGCATCAGACAAAATACCTACGCCAAAGCTTATCAACCGACCATCGAATATTTGCAGAAAAATACCGACGCGCACGAGCCGGTAATGGGCAGCCCGACGCTCGGCTTCGCGCTCGGATTTCCCGACAATTTAATCGGCGACGGACGCTTCGGAATGACGACCGGCAAACGTCCGCGCGTGCTGGTTTTTGATGACGAAAGCCGCAATTCGTGGCTCGAATCGGAAAAGTTTTATCCCGAATACTACCAATATTTGCCGCGTCTTCTAGACGAATATCGGATGGTTTATGAAAACGACGCTTACCAGATTTATTTGAAAAAATAATCGTTCAAATGGAGCGCGGACGATTCGTCCGACAAAAAGCGAAGCGAATTTGTTTGATTGGGATTAGCGCGACGCGGCGGCGACGATTTGCCTCGCTGTTCGCGTTCGACTACAGAAATTCCCGCCCGCACTCCGACATTTTAATTATTGATTCCCGACAAAACCTTTTTTTCCATCGCCGCAAGTGCTGCGAAATCGCAGCCGATGTTTCCGCCGTCAGCCGCTTTTCCTTTTAACTGGCTGGCATCGCTCAACTGAAAATCGCCGCCTTCAAAATTAACGAACCGCAGATCAGCGCGGTTTGCCGGATAAAAATTGTCCGGCGGATAACGCCGCATATCCGCGCCGATCAAAACATTTTTTCTGAACAGAAAAGTCGTCATATAACTTCTCAGCGCGGCGGTTCCGATTCCGCCTTCGCGCTTTCCGACCGAGATTACGCCGTATTCGTTATGAAAACCGATGTTGTTCGTAAACACGAAATTTTTGCTCAAGCCGCCGTCCAGCACGAGAAAATTTCCGCTGTTGATCACCGTGTTATGATTAACCGTTAAATCGTCGGGTCCCGCGCCGCTCGTCAGAAGCAAAAATCGTCCCGCGCTTTTTTCGCCCCACGAAAAGCCGATTTCACCGAAAAAATTGTTCTCGATTTTCACGCCGTGATTTTGAACGGGGATATTCGGATATTTCGGATCGCCGTAGTCTGTTCCGGTCATCGTGACGGCATTGGCAATTTTTCGCACGATGTTCGAGCGAAAAATAACATCTTCGACGCGCGCGTCCGCGCCGCTTTGCAGACTTGCCGGCGTAAACACAATCGCCGTTCCGTCCTGCGCCGATGCCCAGTTATTTTCAAAAACGTTTTCTTCGATTGTCGCGCGATGCATATCTTTTAATTCAAACAAATTTTTAACCGACTGCGTGCCGCGCCATTCGATTTTTTTCGTGACGAAATTGCGCCTGAATTCCAAATTTGCCGGATTCATTCCTTTGTGCGCTAACGCGCCGCCGAACAATACATTGATGCCCGACGCTTCGATATAATTATTGACGATGCGAAACGGACCCGGCGCGTTCCAGGCGACAATGCCGTGACCTTCATCGCCCGAAAGTCGAAAATCCGAAATATTCGAGTTTAGGATTTCGATGTTGCTGCCGTTGATTGAAAGTCCGCTTCTGACCTTGCCCGCCTGCGGATGCGCGTGTATGAAACAACGGTCGAAAACGATGTGATGCGGCACTTGTTCAAGGTTCTCCTGATCGCCGTCGCCGATGGTGATTAATTTCCAGACTTCCGTATCCGGCTTGGCAACCGTAAATTCCACGCCGACGAATCGAAAATGATGCGCGCCGTTCTCCGCGTCAATCACCGGACTGCTGTTCGCCGTCACGATTTTCGCCAGCGCGGAAGCGTATTTTACAGGATCGAGGCGCGTGTCGGCGGCGGGAAGTTTTTCGTCAATTGCCGACGTGCGAATCGTGATAAATTCGTCGCCCGATTTTTTGGGCAAATTAAAATTTCCCGTAAAAGTCGCGCCCGCTTCCAGCGAAACCGTATCGCCCGCTTTAGCGCGGTTGATCGCCGCCTGTAAATCGCCGCCCGATTTGACATAAATCGTTGCGCCGTTAATTTCCAATTCCTGCGCGGGACCGAAATTTACAAAAGCGAAAACTGCGCCGATAATCAGTGGAACAAGCAAAAACGCGCCCAGCAAAATGAGCCAACGGGACTTTTTATGTTCTTCCTGTTTCTTCCAATTCGGTTTTTCGAGATGCTTCATAACTTTGAGTTTAACGTCAGAACCGCCCGCGGCAGCGAATGGTTGAAGCCGGTTCTTTCTAACGGTTATATTTTAACGCTCTGCCAATCTCAAACAACTCCGCTGCGAATAAGCGTGTTGACAACTTAACCTTTAACCGCCCGCTACCGAAAACGGTTCTGACTCTCGTTGAAATTTCAAATCGTTTAATAATATAACCAATAATACGCGCTTTTCACATATTCGCCCGCGACAAAATTCCAGCCGCGCGGAAAAAGCCACCAGTAAAACGGCGACGGCGTTTGCTCGCCGACGGCGGGCGAGACGATTCCGAGTTCGACGTTTGCGCCGGCGAAAACGCGCTCGAAAGTCCAGAGCGTCCGCCGCGTGTGGTAGGCGGAAGTCACCAGCAAAACGGTTTTTAAATTGTCCCGCGCCGCTTTTTCCTGAAAAATTTGCGCTTCATAAATCGTGCCTGAACCGATTGGTTTAATAACTTCGACCGCTTCGGCGGGAACACCCCGCGCCGCCAGATTTCTCTGCGCCATTTCGACATACGGAATATTTCTGCGCTCGGCGCGCGACCAGCCGGTTTTTTCGTCGTCGTCGGTCAAAACGATTTTCGGCGCAATTCCCTGCTTAAATAATTCGGCGGCTTTGTTCGTGCGTTCGATATACGCGCTCGAACCGGCTAGCACGAAAAGCGCGTCGGCGCGGCTGAGAGGTTTTTCAACGACCAGCCTTTCAGCCAGCAACGGCGCGATTGCCGCCCATAAAACGATTGCTAAAATAAAAAAAAGTAAAAATTTAGCCGTGAAAAACTTCTTCACATTTTCACCCGTTCGACGCGCGCCAGAATCTCGCGCAAATCGTTGATTTTCGCTTCCCAGCTTTCCGCTTTGATCGAATCGCTGATCGTTTCGCGCGCAATTTTATCGCCGAGCGCGGCTTCGATTTCCTTGATAAATTCGTCGGCGGTGCGTCCGATGCGGCAGTATTTCAAAATCCTGACTTCGGGAATATCGGTCGAAACAACCGGCAAACCGGCGGCGAGATATTCGCGCACCTTTAAGGGATTTGCGGCGAGCGTTAAATCATTGATGGCAAACGGATTAAGCGCGACATCAAAGCCTTTGCAATAATTCGGCAAATCCGCGTAAGGCTTTCTGCCAAGCAGATGAATATTTTTTACGCCGTCGAGAATTTTGATTTTTTGTTCGGCATCAACCGCAATTTTTCCGATTAAAACGATTGAGCCGTTTCTAAAATGCGCCGCCGTTTTTTTCAAAAGCTCGAAGTCAACCCAATCCGCCAAAAGCCCGTGAAAACCGATAATCGGTTTCGGCAAATCGGCGATTTCAGCGGGAATTTTCGTTTCGTCATCTAAAGCCGTGCGAAAATGCTTCCAATCCGTTCCGTGTCTGATGATAAAAGTGTTCGGATTGAAATGTTGTTTGGTCTCAAACAACTTTTCCGCCGAAACGATTACCGCGTCGGATTTTTTAAACAGCGCGTCTTCAATTTCCTTTAAACCTTTCGACGCGCCGGTAAAAGCCGTGTATTCGTCAACGCAATAATAAATTGTCTGTTCCTCGCCGAGCTTTCCGGCGAGCAATCCGGCAGCGGGATTAAAAATCATATTGATGATTTTTTGAAACTTGAGCTTTCGCATCGCTTTTTTAACTTGCGAGACGAGAAATTTTTCGTTGAATTTTTTAACCGCCTCCGTGCCATAAGCCGGAATCGCCAGCGGATTCAAGACGAAAATATTTCTCTCGACTTCGCGCACCGGCTCGGTAAAACTTTTCAATTTTTTGAAAATACGATTGATGTCCTTCGCCGAAGTCGTCGGCATCCGGTTGGCAATCGCGTTAATCCATAAAATCCGGTTTTCTCTGGATAAAACGCGCATCAGATGAGTTTTCGACAACGGATCGCCCGTCCAATCGTGCGAAAAACACACAATATCACGCCCTCTGAGAATCTGTGAAGAATCTGCTTTTTGTTCTGAAATTGCCGTTGCCATAACTTTAATTAACCGTAAAAAATCTTTGCGAACTTTGCGCCTTTGCGGGAAATTTCCTATAAATTATTCACAACCCGCCTAATTCCATCCTTAATCAACTCAACATTAAAATTTATCAGCAATCCGAGTTTTTTGTCGCCCAGACGAAGATATGTTCGCAATTGTTTCAAATGAACCGGCGTAACCGCCTCGACCGATTTAATCTCAATAATAACGCAGTCGTTAATAATTAAATCTGCGCGAAAACCGGCTTCGAGCCGGACGGTTTCATAAACAACCGGTATAGCTTGCTGGCAAATAACTTTACAGCCGCGTTTTTCTAATTCATAAGCTAAAATCGCTTCGTACACTGATTCGAGCAAGCCGGGACCAAAGCCGTTGTGAATTTTAAAGGCAGCGTCAACGATAATTTTTGAGGTTTCATTTTCATACATAAATTTAGTTTCCCGCAAAGGCGCAAAGCGGCAAAGGAAAGCAAGAAATTAAAATTCGCTAAAAAATCTTTGCGAACTTTGCGCCTTTGCGGGAAATTATTTGTCCGAATCAATAAACCGCCGCTGCCACACTTCAAAATTGATTAAAAACCAAAGCCGTTCGTCGTGATTTTCGCCCGCGAAATGTTTGGCGGCTAATTCGCGCAGAAAATCGGCGTTGAAAATTCCGCGATTGAGCGCGCGTTCGCTCAAGACGTTTTCCTCGACGACGTGCCGGAATTTACCGCGCAGCCACGCGCCGAGCGGAACGGGAAAACCCATCTTCGGACGATGTAAAATTTCGTCGGGCAAAATGCCGCGCATCGCTTCTTTGAGCAGAAATTTGGTCGTTTTGCCGCGTATCTTCATTCGCGCCGGCATTTTCGCGGTAAATTCGACGAGCTTATGGTCGAGAAACGGCACGCGCGATTCAATCGAAGCCGCCATTGACATCTGGTCTTGTTTCATCAGAAGCTCGTGCAGATAAGTTTTCGTGTCGGCGTATAAAAGTTTATCTAAAACGTCTTCCGCGTCGGAATTTTCCAGCCACTTTCGCAAATGCGTGTAAGGATTTCGGTCGGCGATGCGTTCGCGCGTTTTATCAGTTAAAAGTTTTTCCTGCATTCGTTTCGGAAAAATCGCAAAGTTGTCGAAATACAAATTTTCGATGTCGGCGACGCGCGACAAAAATGTGCGGTTCAATTTTCCGCCGAGCGAGTTCGGCAATCCGGCAACGCCGGTCTGCACGGCGCGCCGCAGAAATTTCGGCGTGAGACTTTCGTATTTTTCGCCGTATTGAAGCAGCGCGAGCGTTTTTCGGTAACGTCCGTAACCGCCCAAAATTTCGTCGCTGCCTTCGCCGGTCAAAACGACTTTGACGTGCTTTTGCGCGAGCTTCGACACGAAATAAAGCGGCACGCTGGCGATAAATCCGAGCGGTTCGTCTTCATGATAAATGAGATTCGGCAGCTCGTTGAAGAATTGCTCGGGCGTGATCGTGATTTCGTGATGTTCGGTTTTAAACTGTTCGGCAACGATTCGCGCAAACTCAAATTCGTTCGCTTCGCGCTCTTTGAACCCGACTGAAAATGTTTTAATCGGTTCTTTCACGAGCCGCGCCATCATCGCGCAAATCGCGCTCGAATCAACGCCGCCCGACAAAAACATTCCGAGCGGCACGTCCGCCATCAGGCGCAGTTCGACTGATTTTTGAAACAACTCGCGCCATTCTTCGACAAAATCCGCGTCGGCAATTTCTTCGTGTTTCGGCTCGAACGAAACGTCCCAAAATTTTTGTATTTTCAAATCGCCGTCGCGCCAAATCAGAAAATGTCCGGGCAACAGCCGTTTGACGTTTTTGAAAAGCGTTTCGTCGAACGAAGTTCCGTGATTGGCGAGCTGGTCGGGCAGAGCATCGTAATTTAATTCGGCTTTGACGGCATTCGCTGCTAATATACTTTTGATTTCAGAGGCGAAAAACAAATTTCCTTCCGCGTCCTGAACATAATAAAGCGGCTTTACGCCGAGCCGGTCGCGGGCAATGAAAAGCTCTTTTCGGCGTTTGTCCCAAACGGCGAACGCGAACATTCCGCGCAGCTTTTCGACGCATTTCGCCCCGTATTCTTCATACAAATAAAGAATCGTTTCGGTGTCGCAATGCGTTTGAAATTTATAGCCTTTCGCCTCGAGTTCGGCGCGGTAATCGGCGTGATTATAAACTTCGCCGTTGTAAATTATCACGCGCGATTCGTCCCGGTTAAACATCGGCTGATGTCCGTGTGCGACATCAACGATGGACAGACGGCGGTGTCCGAGACCGATATTTTCGTCAATGAATTCGCCCGCATCGTCGGGTCCGCGGTGTGTAATCGCGTCGCGCATCGCCACGAGCATTTCCCGATTTATTCGTTTGTTTGAACGGCTTGAAAAAGCGATTCCGTTTATTCCGCACATTTTGTTTTAAGTCGAACGCCGTCGAATTTACGACGTTGCCCGCAAAGCCTCGAAACCGCTCGCGCTCTGAGCAAAATTTTCAATCGCCGCCGAAGCGTCAATTCTGTTTAGGGCAAAGCGGTTCGCGCTTTTTTCATTAAATCCGTAAGCGGTTGTCACCGCGCTTTTGTAACCGGCGTTTTCGACCGATTTTTTCACCTGTTCGTTTAGTGAGCCGTTCGGATAACAGAAATGTTCGACTTCTCTATTCAGCTTCGCCTGCAATCTTTTTTTCGATTCGCCGAGTTCAAAATCGAGCATCTCTTGATTGATGTTCGTCAAAATCGGATGCGTCACCGTGTGCGATTCAACGCTCAAATTGTTCGCGTCCATTTCCCTGGCTTGTTCCCAACTAACGGGCGCGAATTCGCCAATCGGCAAAGCGGGAATTTCGACGTTCAAGTCGGCGGCAATTGATTTGATTTTCTCGCTTTTTTCTTCGTCGGGCAGTTTTTTCAACTGCGAATTAAGCCGCGCCGCCGTTTTTAATCGTTGCCAATCGTCGGTTAAATCGGTTGGGACGCACTCGCCGTTCTCAAATTCGACGCTTATTCTTGTTTCCTTGGTTTCGCTCAAAACGAACCGCATTAAATCCGTCCAAAGCCAGCATTTTCGGTCGAGAAAATCCGTCACGGCAAATAGCGTCGCGGGCAAATCGAATTGCTTCAAAATAGGAAAGGCGATTTCAAATGCGTCCGCGTAACCGTCGTCAATCGTAATCGCCGCCGCGTTCGGCGGCAAAGATTTTCCTTCACTCAGCGCGCTTGTCAATTCGTTTAAAGATAAGACCTGATTGTATTTCTTTAAATAAGCGAGATGCGCCGCGAACTCGTCGGCGGAAATTTTCGACGCGTCCGCCGCGCGGCTGAAACGGTGATACGTCAAAATTAAAATCTTTTCCCGCGCCGCCAAATGAAACGGAGCAAAGCCGCCGAGATTATAGAAAATTTTCAAAAGAGTTTTTTTCACGTGATTTTTATTTGTGCGGCGCGGCTGAGGTAGACAATGCGCGCCGCCTTTTTAAAATTCTTAAAAGCTCGTTTTTTTCAGTTTTCGTCGGCAGACGATAACGCTTGCCGAGACTCGTATCCTGTTTGATGCGCGGCTCTTTGCCCGCCGCAATCAAACGCACGGCTTCGGCGATTAAACGCGCCGACGGCTCGATTAAACCAGCGCGAAAATCGCTGAAGAAAGATTCATAATTTAAACCGTACCGAGCAAAATCATAGCGCAACGGTATGATTTTCTGCAAAATTATGTCGCCCGTGTCAACTTTGGCGGCGACGAAATGAACCGTAATGCCGACTTTTTTTTCATCGTTAAAAAGCTCCCAGAAAACCGTCGGACCGCCGCGATAAAACGGCGCGAGTCCTTGATGAATATTGATCGAACCGAGCTTCGGAATCGAAAAAACCGGTTCTTTGATGATGTTCGTGCCGTAGAGAATTCCAAGTTCGGCATTCGTTTTTTTCAACAAATTAATTGCCGATTCGCTGTGATAGTTTTCGATTTCGACGAGCGGAATTTTCAATGCTTCCGCCGTTTTTCTTAAATCATTTTGATTGGCGCGAACGACGTTCATTTCGTCCGCGCTGCCGGTTTGACCGCCTAAAAATTTCGTCGAAAACTTTTTTGCCGTCGCCCAGTAACCGTCGTACCGAATCGAACGTTTCAATTTCTGTTTCAAACTTCGCTGCGGTTCGGTTGCCGTTTCGAGAAAAACGCCGGCAATCTGTACCGTTTCAAGCCGTGAAAGAACTTCTAGCAAAAGATTCGCGCCGCCGTGCGTTAAAATTACGACTTTTAATTTTTTCTTTTCGCTCATTAAAATATCCCAATCGAAACAGGCGGCGGAAATTGCCGGAAATCGTTATTTTGATTGATAAATTTCTTCGTAAACCTTTAAAACTTCTAAAATATTTTGACGGTCTTCGGTTTTCGGCGTTTTCTTTTTTCCTGCAAACGGCGCAAAATCTTCAATCGCCCGAATTAACTCGCCCGAATCACGCATTGGTATCAGCCGAACTCCTGCCGGACGCATTTTATTATCGGTGGCGATGACCGGCGTTTCCAGGTGTAGAGCCTCGCGGACGGCAATCGCGTCGCCGTCGTAAAGCGTCGTTCTCAAAAGCACGTCGGCGCGGTTTATTAAATGCAGCGTCGTTTTATGCTCGACATCGCCGGTCAGAAGAATGTTCTGCGAATACGGTTTGTCGCGGATTGCTTTTTTTAAACCGGCTTCCAAACTGCCCGAACCGACAATCATTAAACCGGCAGCGGGAAACTTTTGTAAAATTTTGCCGAGCGCGTCAATCTGCATAAACAAATCGTAAGTTTCTTCCAGCAGACAAACCGCCAGCAAAAACGGTTTGTGGCGTTCGCTAAATTTTTTCAGCGCGGCTGGAATTTCCGCCGTATCGTCGGGACTTTTCAGCACGAACGGATAAATAAGACGCAACCGGTTCGATTTTACGCCGAAGCGTTCGAACATTTCGAGCATCAGCGAATTGACGCAGACGATACGCTCGAAACGGCGAAAAATATTTCCGGCAACGGAGTTTTTTTTTGCCGTTTCGACGTTGACCAGCGCGTAGCCCCCCGAATGCATTGTCAAAACGCTTTTGCCGCGCCCGAAAAACGCGCAAGCCGCCAGGAAACCCAGAATGCGCGGCGTAACGTCGCCGCCGATATGAACGTGTAATACGTCGTAATTTAATTTCGACAACAGCGTTAATAATCGGCGCGGCGAGCGCGGATGATAAACGTCCGCTTCGGGCGTTATTTTCGTGCTTTTCGATGTGGCGATAATCGAACATTCGCGTCCGTTTTTCCGCAATTCATCACGAATCTCCAGCATATTTCGATTGATCCCGCCTTCCGGCGGCGGATAAGGTCCGAGCTGCAAAACGTGCATTTTTTATTCGGCTCGCGCGGCGACGGCGGTTTCGTTTAGAATTTCGTCCAAATTAAACTGCTGCGCTTCGCCGGTTCGCGCCGCTTCAAGCATCAACAAACAACCGAGCGTCGCCCGCGTTCCGTCAACGGCGTTGATCGGCATCGCCTGACCGTTTCTTAGACTGTTGACGAACGCTTCGAGCTGCGCTTCGTAACCTTTCGCGGCGAAAAACCTCGAGCGCGGCGTGATCGATTTTCGTTTGACGACGATGCGTTTAAAATCTTCGGTCGTTGCCGCGACACCGGGCGCGAAAATTTCAACTAATTCGCCGCCCGACGTTTCGCTGCCGACGACCGTGTAGATGAAACTGCCGACTGATCCGTCGGCGAATTTGAAGGTTGCGGCGACGTTGTGTTTGTCGAAACCGTAAGCCGAAACGCTGACCGGCTCGCTTTCGGTCAGCCAATACATCAAATCAACGAAATGACAGCCTTCGCCCAAAACCACGCCGCCCTGTGCCGGTTCCGCCGCCCAGCCGTTTTCGATGCCCGGCGAATTCATACGGGTTGAAACGACCATCGGGCTGGTGCGGTTTTTCAGTTGATTTTTGATTTCGACGTAATACGGCGCGAATCTTCGGTTAAAGCCGACCATTAATTGCTTGCCGCTTTTTTGCACCGCGTCGTATATTTTGCGGCATTCTTCGAGCGTGACCGCCATCGGTTTTTCGATGAAAACGTGCTTGCCGGCATCGAGCGCGGCGACGGCTTGCGCGGCGTGTTCCTTGTGGCGCGTGACAATCAAAATCGCGTCAATTTCCTGGTCGTTCAAGATTTCTTCAAAGTCAGAACTCGCGTAATTTGCGCCGAAGCGCATCGCGTAAGATTTGCCGCGCGCGCCGTTGTTCGAGTAAACCGCGCGCAAATTTGCGCCGTTGATTTTTTTCAGTGCGGGCAGATGCGCCCATTTTGCAAGGTTTCCCGCGCCGACGAGCGCGAAATTTATTTCGTCTTTTTTGAACGGCGCGGAATTGACGACGATTTTTCTGACCGGTTTGAACGCTTCAATCGCGTTCGCGGTTTCGTTGATTGGATACTTCAAAACGACGGCGAGACTCGAACTGCCGTTGCCCATAATCGTTTCGTAAGCCCGCGGCGCGTTTTCCAAATCGAATTCGTGCGAAATCAAAGATTTGACGTTGACTTTCTGAGTGGCGACGAGCCGCAGAAACTCTTCCATATTGCGGTTTTCCGTCCAGCGCACGTAAGAAATCGGGTAATCAATGCCCTGCTTTTCGTATTGCGGGTCGTAGCTGCCCGGACCGTAGGCGCGGGAAATCATAAATTTCAATTCCTTGACATACATTTCGGCGCGCGGAATTTCAATCGGACACGCGCCGACCATCACGACGCGCCCGCGGTCGCGGCACATCGTGACGGCTTGCTGCAAAGGTTTCGCCGAAGCCGAAGCCGCCGCGACGATCACGCAATCCGCGCCGCGCCCGCCGGTTAAATTTTTCACCGCGTCAACCGTCGCATCGGTCGCCGTCAAACCGAAATCCGCACCGGTCGCCATCGCCAGTTCAACGCGCGATTTATCCAAATCAATCACAATCGCCACGCCGCCCTGACAGCGGACGAGCTGCGCGACAAGCTGCCCGACTAAGCCCAAACCGATGACGGCGACTGTTTCACCGACACCTATTTCCGACAATCTGACCGAATTCATCGCAATCGCGCCGAGCGTCGTAAAACACGCTTCCTGAAACGAAACCGCGTCGGGAACGCGGGCAATCAAATTGCGCCCGACGTTAATCGTTTCGCCGTGTCCGGTGCCTTCGCCGCCGTAAGCGACGCGCTGACCGATTTGCAAATCCATTACCTTGTCGTCTTTGTCAATGACGATTCCCGCGCCCGAATAACCGAGAACGGCGTAGTCTTTAAACTTGGCGCGAATTTCGTTGAAAGTGCTGACCGGATCGGTTTTCAGCATAATGTTCCAGACGGTCTGCAAATGCGAAGGATTATCGGCGACTTCTTTGACGATGCTGTCGGTGTGTATGTCGGCGGTTTCCGTTCCCGGACTAATCAATGAATAAAACGGTCTGACCAAAACGTGGTTCGATGACGGAAGCGGATCGGTCACTTCGTCAACGATTATTTCTTTCAAACCTCTGCGAATAACTTGTTTCATAATTTTTAAAATGTAAATAATTTCGGATTAATTAAGATAAATGAAGCTATATAAGAGTTAAAAGGCAGGTGTGCGTGGTCTGCGCTAACTGTTTTTATGATTTCACGAACGATGTTTTTTTGTCAATAATTTGCATCTGTTTTAATATTGCAGCGGTAGATTAATTAGGCATTTATAGTTTTGACGAATAAATTTTGCTTCTGAAATCAAGTTAAATTTTGATTTATGAAATTATTGATTTTAATTTTCACTTTTTGCATAGTTTTCATTCCGCAAATTATATTCGAGCAAACCCAATCCGTTTCGGTAAATTCAAAAAATAATCTCGATATTTGCAGCAAAGAATTTGTTAACAGCGCGAAAGATTCATTTGCAAGACGCTGGGAAAATACTGAAATACACAGCAGAGCGGAAAAAGATTTAATGTTGATTTTAAACAATTGTCCCGATTTAACTTCGCAGTCCGAGCTAAAAAGTTATTTAAAGGTTTTACAAGAGGAAAGAGCCGATCAACTTTATAAAATTTCATTGTATTACCTTAAAAGATTCTCCGAAAAAAAGATCAAATCTCCTGTTGGCGGCTGCCTACTGCTAAAACAAATCAAGGAAAAATATCCCGATTATTCTCAGATTGACGCAGTTGATTCGTTGCTAAAGGCTGATGTTTGCTCCGCGTTCTTCCAAAATCATCGCTGATAAAGCTCTAACGTCCGCCGGAGCTGCATTTCGCACGAAAATTTTTCTTCGACGATTTCTCTTCCTTTCCTGCCGAATTGCTTTGCTTTTTCGGGATTTTCCAAAAGTTCGATTAAGCGTTTCGCCAGAGATTTATCGTCGTCCGATTCGACGATAAATCCGGTTTCGTTCTCGATGATCGCTTCGCCCGCGCCGCCGACGTTCGTGGCGACGATTGGCAAATTAGCCGCCATATATTCCAAAATCGAATTGGAAAAACCTTCGGCGAACGAAGTCAAAATGCCCGCGTAAGATATTGAAAGCAATTCCGGGACAATGGCACAACGCCCGATAAAATGCGTTTTTTCAGCGATGTTCATTTCACGCGCCAGCGTTTCCAAATCCGCTTTTAATTCGCCTTCGCCTGCCAGCACAAATCGCGCTTCGGAAAATTTTGCGGCGACGATTTTTGCCGCGCGCAGAAACATCGGCTGATTTTTAACCGGATGTCTCAAATTAGCGACGAGCGTGATGAATTTTAAATCTTCATTTACAGGCAAATTCAATATTTCACAGATTCGGCGGCGGTTCGTTTCCTTCGGCTCCAGCCTTTCCAAATCCAAACCGTTGTAAACGACATTGATTTTTTTGGCGGAAACGCCCGCGTCAATCAGATATTTTTCGACCGCTTCGGAATTAACGACAATCGCGTCGGCGATTTTAAAAATATTTCTTTCGATTTGTTCCTGTGTCCGGCTTTTCATTCCCGACGTTTCGCGTTTCGAGGCGATTTTCAAAGAAACGCCCGCAAGACGCGCCGCCGAAATGCCGAAAATATTCGTGTAAAAATCGTGTGTTTGAACGATTTCAATTCGATTTTCTTTGATAAATTTCGCGCAGCGTTTTAATTGTTTGAGAAAATTCAAATCGTAAAACGAACGCAAGCGAAATTCGGGAATGTCCGTAAAACCGGCGCGCTCGGCTTCGGCTTTTAAAACTCCTTCGCTTGTCAAAGCGGCGAGAAAAACATTAAACGAATCATCTTCGCGCAAAAGTTTGGCGAGCTGTAAGGCTTGGCGTTCCGAGCCGCCTTGATGAAAGCTGCCGGTGATTTGAAGGACGTTTTTTTTCATCGAACAATTATTTGCCGTGAAGCGCAAAGAGAGTTTTAAGATTTAATCGAGCGAATATTCCAAAATAATAAAATCGAAGATTACCAATTTTTATAGATAACAGTTGATATTGAAGAGCGAATAGTTCGGTGCGCTGAAACTATTCGCTCTTCAATATCAACTGTTATCTATGGAGCGAGTAAAATCCTTCGGCTTACTGATTCAAAACGTGCTTTAAAGCCGCCTCGAGCGTCGGATATTCAAACTTAAAATCCGCGTCTATCAGTCTTTGCGGATAGACATTCGCGCCCTGCAAAACCGTGGTTTCGCCCATTTCGCCGAATAAAAGTTTAATCGCAAATTCGGGAATCGGAATAATCGTCGGACGACTGATAACTTTGCCGAGCGTTTTTGTAAATTCTTCGTTCGTCGCGGCGTTCGGCGCGACGGCGTTGACTGCGCCGCTGAAATTTTCATTTTCCAGGATAAAGTGAAAAATTTTTATCAAATCGTCGAGCGCGATCCAGGACAAATATTGTTTGCCCGAACCGATCACGCCGCCGAGACCCAACTTGAACGGCGTGAGCATTTTCTCAAGCGCGCCGCCGTCCTTCGCCAACACAACGCCGATGCGCGGATTGACGACGCGCGCGCCGAAATCGCCCGCCTTTTGCGATTCGGCTTCCCACCCGGAACAAACTTCGGGGAAAAATCCTTCGCCCTTCGCGCTCGTTTCGGTTATTTTTTCATTTTTCCTGTCGCCGTAAAAACCGATTGCCGACGCGGAAATAAAAGTTTTGGGCGGATTTTCGGTTTTTCGCAAAGCGTCAACTAAAACTCTCGTTCCGACGGTGCGGCTTTCCTTTATTTTTCGTTTTTTTTCCGCCGACCAATTTTCAGACGCGACATTGTCGCCCGCCAAATGAATCGCCGCATCGAAACGTTCGAGCTTCGCCTGTTCAATTTCGCTGAATCCATTTTCCGCATCCCATTCGATTTCGTCCGTCGCTTTCGGCGATTTTCTGACGAGCTTGTAAACTTCGTGTCCTTTCGCCCTTAACGTCGGAATCAAATGCGTTCCGACCAAGCCGCTCGCGCCCGAAATTAAAATTTTCATTTATTTTAGTCTGCAAAAAGTGGAGCCTTTATATTTTGTTAAGCCGCAGTTTGAACAATTGCTTCTTGAAAAATAATTCATAAAATTTTTGAGATAAGGTTTATTACATTTCGGACATTTCCAGAAATATAATCTGTAACCTGCAATGCCCCATATAATTCCATAAATTAAAAAACTTATTAGACCTTTGTCACCATTTCCGATGTTAGTAGGCTTAAAAATATAATGTAGTAAAATTGCTAGTAAAAAAAAGCCTGGAATATACGCTAAGAAAATTCCCCAATATATTTTCTCCCGGAGTTTATAATCCTCCCACTGTATTTGATAAGGATATTTTTCATCGTTCATTTTCACTTTTCCGTTTCCCGCTTTCCTTGCAAATCACGCCTAACGAATTTTACCATTTTTTGAATTTCTTCTTCGGTCAATTGATTTTTGAACGCAGGCATCGGCAGTTTGCCTTCCTTGATTTGCAGATAAATTTGTTCATCGCTCAGAGTCGCCGCTTCGCCGTATCTCAAAGATGGAATCAGTTTGCCGTCCGTTTCCTTACCGTTCGCTTCTTGTCCGTGACAAATCGCGCAGTTTTGACGAAACAGAGACGCTTCGTACGATTTGCTGTCGGCGATGACGAATTCGTTATGCCGCGCGCCGTCGCCGGAGCAAGCAATAATGCCAAATACAACGACAAATACAACGACAATCGCTTTAATAAATCTCATTCATCAAAACATTCTTCGGCTGCGAGCAGCGTTTGCACGGCTCGCTTCGTCAAAATGCGACGAAGCGAGCTGCTTTTTTACCAAAAATCCTTTTTATTTGATCGCGCCTTCAAGCGGGCTGGACGCGCTCGCATACAATCTTTTCGGCATTCTGCCTGAAAGATACGCCAAACGTCCGGCTTTGACGGCGTAATTCATCGCGGTCGCCATCTGTTCGGAATTGCGCGCTTCGGCAATCGCCGTGTTCATCAAAATAGCGTCCGCGCCGAGTTCCATCGCAATCGCCGCGTCCGACGGTACGCCGACTCCGGCATCAACGATGATTACGGCATCGGGCAACTGTTCGCGCATAATTTTTAAATTCGCCGGATTCTGCACGCCCAAACCGGAACCAATCGGCGCGGCAAGCGGCATCACGCACGGACAGCCGATGTCCAATAATTTTTTCGCCATAATCAAATCGTCGCTGAAATAAGGCATCACGATAAAGCCTTCTCGAACGAGAATTTTCGCGGCTTCGAGCGTTTGTTCGTTGTCGGGCAAAAGCGTCGTTTTATCGCCGATGACTTCGAGCTTAATCCAATCGGTTTCGAGAGCTTCCCGCGCCAGACGCGCCGTGCGAATGGCGTGTTCGGCATCGAAACAACCGGCGGTGTTCGGCAAGATCTGCATTTTCGGATCGAGATAATCGAGAAAAGATTCGGTCGCGCGGTCAAGCGGAACACGGTTGACCGCGACCGTGACCATCTCCGCGCCCGAAGCCGCGTGCGCCGCCCGCATTTCATCGAACGAACGATATTTTCCCGTGCCGATAATCAGCCGCGACGCGAAGGTTTTTCCGGCGAGTTCAAATAAATCAGACATAGTTTCAATTACGAATTTCAAATTACGAATTACGAATTTTATATCTTCTAATGTTAGCAAAAAACCGCGCAAAAGAAATGCGGACTGAAATTTCGTTTCAATCCGCTTTTCGTAATTCGTAATTTGCAATTCGCAATTGATTTATCCGCCGCCGACGAAATGGATGACTTCGATTCGGTCCGCGTTGTTGATTTTAATTGTCGTCCAGTCTTTTTTGCGGACGACTTGTTTATTTAATTCAATCGCAATGCGTTCGGCGGGCAGCGAAAAATATTCGAGCAGTTCGGCGAGATTTATCTCTCGGTTGAGTTGTTTGATTTCTCCGTTGAGCGTGATTTGCATAGTTCGGTTTTTTAATTTCAGCGGGCGCGGATGGCGCGGCGGATTTCGACTTCTTCGCCTTCGCTGATTGCCCTGGCAATGACCGCGGCGCGCCCGCTGACGAAATTCGGCAACTGTAAATGAACCGTCGCCTTGCCGCTTGTGTCGGTTTTGGCGTGAAAAATTAAAGGTCGGAATGACGTGCCGATAATTTTCACTAAAATTTGCGCCCCGCTCAAACCGATTTTCCGTTTACCGCGCCGCACCATCAAATTTATCGCTTTGCGCTCGCCGCCGCGAAACGACGTTTTATCGAGTATCTCAATTCGCAACTTGTTATCCGGCTTTTCGCCCTTCGCCAAATCGGAAATAATTTCGACCGCTTCGGCGGGTAAAATCGCTTCCTCGCCGACGACCTCGACGATTTCAATCGCCGATTCGTCGAGAATTTTCAAAGGAATATCCCAAACCGCTTCGCCGGAATTACCTTGCTTATCGTCAAAAGCGATTTGATTGTTGAGCGGCTGCGCGGTCGGCGATAATTTTTCCTGCAAAATAGCCGGTGTCGGAGCTTCGATGTTTTCGGGCTTCGGCTCTTCTTTTTTTTCAACGACCGATTTGACTTCCTTCTGCGCGATTAACCCTTTTTGACGCAAAGCGGATTCCTTGATCGTCATTCGCTTCAAATCTTCGAGGCGACCGGCTCTGATCGCCGCGCAAATCAGCTTGTGTTGTTTTTGAAGACGCTCGGTTAATACTTTTTCATCAAAATCGGCTAATAAATCATCATAAGGCGAGCGTTTACTAGCCAGAATCGTGCCGCGATTGTAAACCAGAGACAAAATCAGCGGTGTCGCCAAACCTTTGTCCTCGGTTTGAACGTGGTAAGTAACGCCTTCAAAATCAATGTCTGTGTTGAAACCTGTAATCACGGTGTTTGTAAAATAATCGGCGAGCCTGAATTCGTAAGATTCTGCAACTATTCCCTATATGAAATTAACACAGCCGTTCGCGCACGGTCAACGAATAAAATTTGCGGCGCGGACGACGTGCGGAGGTTTTCGCCGAATGATATTTATTTAACTTTTTTCGCCTGTCTAATGCTCTTGACTCTGTTTCCCTTCTTCACTTACGATTAATTTGTGATATAATTCTCAATATAATTTAGCACGAATTTTCGCTGTTTCCGCGCTTTATTGACAGCCGAAATTTACGAACGGACTTTAAATTTTATGTCTGATTTTAATTTATTCGATTACCTGCCGATTGCGATGATGTTTCTGGTGGCGATGGGTTTTGCGGCGAGTCAGATTTTAGTCACGCAACTGATCGGACCGCGCAAGCGCACCGCCGTTAAATTAATGCCTTATGAATGCGGCAAAGACCCGGTCGGTTCGGCGCGCGACAGATTTTCGATCAAATTTTACGCGGTCGCCGTGATCTTTCTGCTGTTCGACATCGAAGTTTTGTTTATGATTCCGTTCGCCGTCGCTTTCAAGAGCCTGTTGGCGGAGGAAAAAATCAGCGGCATCGCCTTCGGCACCGTCGCGTTCGTCGAAATTATCGTTTTTATTGCCACCCTGATTGTCGGGTATATTTACGTTTGGAAAAAAGGCACGTTCGACTGGGGCGTGCAAGCCCGCGTCGAAGCCCGCGCCGAAGCGCACGAATTAGTCAATAAAAAACGCCAGCGCATCGAAGTGATGAAACGCGCCGCTTAATGATTTTAGATTTCAGATTTTGGATTTTAGATTTAGCATCTAATCCGAAATCTAAAATCTAAAATCCAAAATCAAAATTATGGGTTTAGAAAATACTTTATTTGAATCTTTGCCGGATGTAGTTACCGTCAAATTAGACGCGGTGGTCAACTGGGCGCGAAAATCTTCGCTCTGGCCGGCGACGTTCGGGTTGGCTTGCTGCGCGATTGAGATGATGAACAGCGTTTCAGCCAGAAACGATTTATCGCGTTTCGGCGCGGAAACTTTTCGCGCCAGTCCCAGACAAGCCGATGTGATGATCGTTTCGGGGCGCGTTTCGAGAAAGATGGCTCCGGCTCTGCGGCGTATTTACGATCAGATGCCCGAACCGAAATGGGTAATCTCGATGGGCGCGTGCGCGACGAGCGGCGGCGTTTTCGACAATTACGCGATTGTTCAAGGGGTAGATAAAATCGTCCCGGTTGACGTTTATATTCCCGGCTGTCCGCCGCGCCCGGAAATGTTGATTCACGCGATTATGATGTTGCAGGAAAAGATTATGAACGAATCGGTCAAAGACCGCCGCGACAGTTACGAAGCGGAATCGCGCCATTCAATCGTTCCCGGAACTTTGCCGGTAACGAGCGGGACACGACTCGAAGAATCGGCAAAAACCGCGAAGGCGCGTCCCTATACGACGGCTTCGAGACACGAGAAAAGACGTTCTTCGTAAAATTTCCGAAGCGGTGAGAAATCGAAAAAAAATCACCGCTTTTTTATTAAAAAGATATGGCTAATACGGCAATTCTGCTTGATTATATTGATAGTCTGAAAGCGGAAAACGCGGCGTGGATTACCGATTTCAAAGACGCGCGCGGCGAAGTGACCGCGACCGTTCCGCGCGAATTTATTGTTGACGTGTGCTGGGTTTTGAAAACGAAATACGGCTTCGATCTGCTCGCCGATTTATGCGGCGGCGACCGCGGACCCGAAGAAGAACCGCGTTTTGAAGTTAATTATCATTTGTTTTCGACCAAAACTTATAATCGTCTGCGCCTGAAAGTTTTACTAAGCGAAGACGAACCGAATGTTTCGACCGTCGTCACCGTCTGGAAAACCGCCAATTGGCACGAGCGCGAAACTTATGATTTGATCGGCGTGATTTTCAACGGACATCCGGATTTAAGAAGAATTTTATTGCCGTCCGATTTCGACGGACACGCGCTGAGAAAAGATTATCCGTTGCGCGGTTACGAACCGTATAGTTTGACCTAAAGAATGATTACCGAAACTCTCCGAGACGCTTTGACCGAGATTCGCCCGCTGCCGATTTCTTATGCGGCGGACGACTTGGACTTTATGCCGGACGATACCAACCGCTATGAACTGATTGGAGGAAAATTATTCGTGTCTCGCGCACCACACCTTGACCATCAACGAACCGTTACAAATATTCTCGCAGTATTCATTCGGTATTTGGACAGAAATCCGCTCGGCGAAATTTTCACGACACCGGGCGTAATTTTCAGCGCAAAGGACGCGGTAATTCCCGACCTGGTTTTTGCCACGCACGAAACGATTAAAAAAAACGTCGCCGGTGAAAACGAAAAATTCGACGGAAAATTTATCGCCGCGCCGGAATTGATGATCGAAATTTTGTCGTATGGAAAACAAGACGTGAAACGCGACCGGATTTTCAAAAGACAGCTTTACGGCGATTACGGCGTTCGGGAATATTGGGTGGTTGACGGATTATTTAACACGATTGAAGTTTATCGTCTCAACGAAAACGGGCTGGATTTAATCAAGCGGTTCGAGATTAACGAAACGATTGAAACGCCGCTTCTGCCGGATTTTTCGCTGAAGCTGAAGGACATTTTCAAATTTTAATTTTTTTTACATTTTTATGAGCGTGGCAGTAGAAAATATACCGAGTCAATTTGAAGTCGTTGACCAGGCGTTGGATTCGCAGATGACGCTTTCGATGGGACCGCAGCATCCTTCGACGCACGGCGTTCTGCGGCTCGAACTCCAACTCGACGGTGAACTCGTCATCAAAGCCATACCCGACATCGGTTATCTGCATACGGGAATGGAAAAGCTGTTCGAGTATAAAAAATACCAGCAAGGCATCGTCATCACCGACCGGATGGATTATCTGAATCCGCTCGGAAACAATCTCGCTTATGTAATGGCGGCGGAAAAACTGCTCGATTTGGAAATTCCCGAACGCGCACAGACGATTCGCGTATTGTTTTGCGAATTGCAGCGCATCGCTTCGCATATGGTTTGGTTGGGAACACACGCGCTCGACATCGGCGCGATGTCGCCGTTCTTTTATTGTTTCCGCCAGCGCGAAAAGATTTTGAATTTAATCGAAGCAGCGTCGGGCGGGCGTATGACCCCGAGCTATTTCCGCATCGGCGGTTTGATGATGGATTTGCCCGCCGGATTTGACCGTCGCTGCAAACAATTTCTGGAAGACTTCCCTGCCGCGCTCGATTTGCTCGAAACGCTCGTGACGGGAAATACGATTTGGCAGTCAAGAACCAAAGGCATCGGTGTCATCACCGGCGAAGAAGCGATTGATTGGGGCTTGACCGGACCGTGTTTGCGCGGCAGCGGCGTTGAACTCGATTTGCGCCGGCATAATCCGTATTCGGGCTACGAAACTTACGATTTCGACATTCCGGTCGAGCGCGACGGCGATGTCTGGGCGCGTTTCCGCGTTCGAATGCGCGAACTCTACGAATCATACAAAATCGTCCGTCAGGCACTCGAAAGATTGAAACCGGGACCGATCAAAGCCGACGCGCCGAAAATCGTTCTGCCCGACCGCGACGATATGCGAAAACATATGGATTCGCTGATTCACCATTTCTTAATCGTCGCCGAAGGTTTCAACGTTCCCGAAGGCGAAGTTTATCACGCCATCGAAGCCTCGAAAGGCGAACTCGGCGTGTATATGAAATCGAACGGCGGACCGAAACCCGAACGGGTTCACTTCCGAGGTCCGAGCTTTGTTAATCTCGCCGCTCTGCCGGTAATGAGCGAAGGCGAAATGGTCGCCGATGTCGTCGCCATTATCGGTTCGCTCGATATTGTTCTCGGGGAAATTGACAGATAAAGTTTCTATGACAGCTAATCAGGAAAAAGAACTTTTTAATACGCTCGCCTCGTTGGTTAAAGGTGTAAATATAATTCAATCTGACCTCAAAGAGGTCAAGACCGACGTTCAGGTTTTGAAGACCGACGTTCAAGAAATAAAAATTACTTTAAATGAACATTCCCGGATTTTAAATGAACATTCCCGGATTTTGAACGAACATTCTCGAACCCTAAACGAACATTCTCGAGCTTTAAATCGTTTGGAAGCAAAAACCGACAACATCGCCGAAATTGTGTTGGTTAATGATAAGCGGCTGACTGTGGTCGAAAAAGATGTCGCCGATTTACGGCAGAAAATTCATTGAAGACAATGATTGAAAAACTCGGAAAATTCGGATTTCTACTGTTGGCATTTTGCACTCTCGCCACTTTTTCCGACGCGCAAACGGCTGTCTGTAATTTGCAGTTCAATGTTTTTGAATTTAATCCGGCAAAATCAGAATTGACGGAATATTTGGTCATAGATGTGGAAGCGGATTTGATTGATTTAGCGACGAATAAGACAATTACGGCTTCGGAATCAAACAAAATACTTTTGTTTAATAATTTGACTGCGGGCAATTATAAAATTGAGATAACAAAAAACGGTTATCAGCGACGGGTCAAAGAATTTGAATTATCATGCCGAAACGTCGAAACGATTGAGACGATTGCAAAAAATATCTACCTGCAAAAAGGTAATTCAAACAAAGCTACTAATTTTCGTTTAGTAAAGCTCGGCACGGTCAGGATCGGTGAAAAAAACGAATCGGACCAACAGTCAGTAAACGTTAAAGCATTGAGTTTGGTAACGCCGAAATATCCGGCAGCGGCGCATGCAGTGAGAGCCGCCGGAACGGTCGGCGTGCAAGTTACGATTGACGAAGACGGCGAGATTATTGAGGCGAGAGCCGTCAGCGGACATCCTTTACTTCGCAGCGCGGCAGAAAAGGCGGCGCGAGATTCGAAGTTTTCGCCGACCTTTTTACAGGAAGTTCCTGTTCAGATTACAGGAATTATCAATTATAATTTTACTCCGTAATCTTTATAAATATGGCATCAGTAGCACCGACATATTACACGAATCAGGTCGTCGCAACCGACGAAACGGCTGAATTTTCGGCGGCGGTCGTCGAAGAAATGAAGTCGCATCTGACGAAATATCCGCCTGAGCGAAAGCGTTCGGCGTTGATTCCTCTGCTGTTCGTCATTCAGCGCGAGCGCGGTTTTCTCGATAATCCGGGCGTGAATTTTTTGGCGAAATTTCTCGATTTGGAAGTAACGGACGTTTGGGAAACGGCGACGTTTTATTCGATGTTCAATTTGCACAAAATCGGCAAATATCACATTCAGGTTTGCAAAACTTTGTCGTGCCGCATTATGGGCGAGCCGGAAATAACCAATCATATTTGCGATAAACTCGGTATTCACGTCGGCGAAACGACCGACGACGAAAAATTTACGATTTCAAGAGTCGAATGTTTGGGAAGCTGCGGCACTGCGCCGATGATGCAGATAAATTTCGATTATCACGAAGATTTAACGACGGAAAAAGTAGACGAAATTTTGAATTCTTTGAAATAAATTTGTCGGAAAGACGGATTTTCTTCGATTCTTCAATGAAAATCCAAAGAGCTGCAAAATAAAAAATGGAAGTCAAATTTGAAGATTTTCGCGGAACTTTTACGAGTCGGGAAAAATTATTTGAGAAAGCGGCGGAATTTGCAAGCCGTCTCGGACGCGAACGGTTGATAAATATTTCGCATTCGCGCGACGACAACGAAGGGGTCGTGACAGTTTGCTATCGGTTTTAATAATTTGAAATTGCAGATTTCAAATTTCGCCAAAAATTTGAAAATTTAAAACGCTTTTAGGCTAAATGTTTGCCGGCAGTAAAGCTGCTTTTGCAAGACTTGGCGCATCAGATTTGGAAAAGCAGTTCAGAAATGCCGCAAACTCTTCCCGCGGCAAAAAATTTCAAATCAAATAGAGGTAGAAAATGATAAAAGCGTTTTTAGTTTTGAGTTTATTGTTTTTTGTCAATCAGATTTTGTTCGCGCAGGAAAGCGGCAACCGAATTTACGGCAATGTCGGTTATTACAATCAAACGCGCCGCCAGCCGCCGACGAATACCGGCGAATTAAGCGTCACCGGAAATTACGAAGGGCAGTATACCGGCGCAATCGAGGCGAGCGTTTTGATGATTGGGCGTGTTGCAACGCATTGCCGAACGGCGTGCGAGAGTTGGCGGACAAAAATTTTAAGTTATTGAAAGCCAATCCGAAACATCCGTCATTGCATTATCAAACAAATCGGAAACCTTTGGTCGGCAAACATTTTCGCGTACTCGGCTTGGATAGAAAGGAAGGAATCGTTTGGTTCTGGATCGGTTCATACGCGGATTACGATAATTGATAAAATAGATGTTTTATAAAGTAGTTTTACAAAAATCCGAAGAAGGTTACAGCGTTTCGTGTCCGGCATTGCCGGGTTGTTGGTCGCAGGGTGAAACGGAAGAGGACGCTCTGGAAAATATCAAAGACGCGATTGAAGATTATATGTTTGTGCTGAACGAGCAAATTAAAAATGCCGATGTCCGGGAAGTTGAGGTTGCGGCATAAGAGATGGGAAACTCGTTGGTGTTAATCACTTGAAGGCAGTCAAAGCGTTTGAGAAAGCAGGATTTTATATTGCGCGGCAAGGCAAACATATTGTGATGACCAACGATATTCGGATTGTTACAATCCCACGTCATAATCCTGTCAATGCTTTTACGATGGGCGGAATTATTCGGGACGCGGGTATCACGATTGAGGAGTTCAAGAAATTGCTTTAAATAAATAAAGTATGCAAAGTTTTGCCGCTTGCACAATACTAGTTTTTTGCTATTTAGCAATCGGTTGCGGTCATCACTTAATTAGAGTTCCAACCGGCGCAATGCAGCCGGCTATACAAATCGGCTCGAAAGTAATTACTGATGAAACAGCTTATTCATCCGGTCAGCCGATTAACAGATTTGATATTGTTATTCATAAAGTTCCGATTGACGAACATTTGAAAAAACTTGGCTTGAATGAAAATTCAAGATTTATTTTCCGTGTAATTGGGTTAAGCGGTGAAAAGGTTGAAATTAAAGAAGGCAAAGTTTTTATCAACGATAAATTATTAGCCGAACCTTTCGAAAAAAATCAATCTATTGATAATTTCGGCGCGATTATCGTTCCTGAAAACGAATTTTTCTTGCTGGGCGATAACCGTCCTGAAAGCAATGACAGTAGATTTTGGAAATCTACAACTATCAAACGGGAAAGTATTTTGGGAAAAGTAATAAAGATTTTATAGTTTATGGAAATCAAAGCAATTGGCTGTGAGCCTTTACAATTAAAGCGCGTGCATTTGAAGGATTCGCACACGCTGAAGGTTTATCAGGAAAACGGCGGTTATAAATGGCTGAAAAAGGCTTTGGATATGTCGCCCGCCGATATTATCGAAGAGGTGAAAAAATCGGCGTTGCGCGGGCGCGGCGGCGCGGGTTTTCCGACCGGAATGAAATGGTCGTTCGTGCCGAAGGATTCGCCGAAAGAAAAATACGTCGTCTGTAACGCCGATGAATCCGAGCCGGGAACATTTAAGGACAGATACTTGCTCGAACGCGATCCGCACGCGCTGATTGAAGGAATGCTAATCGCGGCATTCGCGCTCGGTTCAAAGGCTTGTTACATTTATTATCGCGGCGAATATCATTATCTGATTGATATAATGGACAAGGCAATTGAAGAAGCGCGCGGCGCGGGCTTGATCGGCGATAAAATTTTAGGCTCGGATTTTTCGTGCGAATTCTACACGCACACCGGCGCGGGCGCATATATCTGCGGCGAGGAAACCGCGCTTTTATCGAGTTTGGAAGGCTATCGAGGGCATCCGCGAATGAAGCCGCCGTTTCCGGCAATCGAGGGTCTTTATGCTTCGCCGACGGTCGTCAACAACGTCGAAACTTTGACCGCCGTGCCGCAAATTCTCGAAATGGGCGGCGAAGCGTGGCATAATTTAGGAACGGAAAAATCGGGCGGCACGAAACTCTGGTCGGTTTCGGGACACGTCGTCAAGCCCGGCGTTTACGAGCTTCCGATGGGCTATATGGATATGGAAAAGTTCATTATGGAAGACTGCGGCGGCATTCGCAACGGACACGAATTAAAGGCTTGCATTCCCGGCGGCTCAAGCGTTTACGCGATGCGCGCCGATCAGATCTTCGGTAAAAAAGTGCGAATGGATTACGAAGGCTTGGTCGAAGCCGGTTCGCTCGTTGGTTCAGGCGGATTTATCGTGATGGACGAAACGGTTGATATGGTTGATTCGACCAAAAATTTGACCGAATTTTACAAACACGAATCGTGCGGCTGGTGTACACCGTGCCGCGAAGGAACCGATTGGCTGACGAAAATCTTCACGCGCATTTCGAGCGGCGGCGGGCGACCCGAAGACGCGCAGCTTATTTTAGATTTGGTTGACAACATCGAAGGAAAAAGTTTTTGCGCCTTGGGCGACGCGGCGGCGTGGGCGATTCAAGGTGCGATCAAGCGTTTCCCTGAAGATTTTAAGCCTTATTTAACCGAAGGCAAACGATTTTCGAACGGTAACGGAGCGCATTGAAAACTTCTAAACGAGAAACGGGCAGACTGAAATATTTCCGGGCGTGACCGACGCGCGAACTCAGAAAGGATTATGAAAACTCCGCAAAGCGCGTATATCGCGGCGATGGTTCTGATGTTCGCGTCAGCCGTTTCTGTTTCCGCGCAGAGTAATAATTTAATCGCTTCGTCATTGAACGGGCAAATGACGGCGGCGCAGATCAACCGCCGCGCAAAAATGGCTTTCGGCGATTCGGTTACGACGGCAGACAAAATCGTCGAATTATATAAAATTACCTATCGTTCCTTGAACGACAAAAATGCACCGGTTATCGTCAGCGGATTAGTCGCGCTGCCGAAAAACGACGCGCCGAAAGGTTTGGTCGTTTTCAATCACGGCACGACCGCCGATCGCCAGCGTTCGCCGTCGCTTTATAATGGCGAAGCGAACGCGTCGGAAACCGAATTAGCGATTTTAGCCTTCGCTTCGGGCGGTTATGCCGTGGCAATGCCGGATTATTTGGGTTTGGGCGACGAAAAAGGTTTTCATCCGTATCCGCTCGGCGCGGTCAATTCGGTTTCGGCGATTGATATTATCATTCCGGCGCGGGCGTTGGCGCGTCAGAAAAATGTCGCGCTCGACGCGAAACTTTTTGTAACGGGTTACTCGGAAGGCGGCGGCGTGGCGATGTGGACGGCGCGCGATTTGGAGCGGAAATCGAGTGTCGCGCAATATCGTTTGACGGCTTCCGCGCCCCTTTCGGGTCCCTACGATTTATCGGGGACGACGCGCAAATGGCTGCTCGCGCCGACCAAAGAAGCCGAACCGTTTTTGACGCGGCTTTATTTGCTGTCATTTATGGCGCAGTATTTTCACAAAAATCGCGGCGCAAAATTGACCGATTACTTTAAACCGGCGATGGCTCTAACCGTCGCGCAGGCATACAAAACGAATCGCAAGGACGAAGACATTATTAAAAGATTGGGCGTGGCGGCGGTCTTAATGCGGGCTGGAAATTCGCTCGAAAATGTAATCACGCCGCGTTTTAAGAAGGCTCTGGAACAATTTGACCGTTCCGATTCGGTAATCAACGAATTGCAGAAAAACGATGCCTACGATTGGACACCGCGCACGCCGATGTTGCTCGTCAATCTCGAAGGCGACGCGATTGTTGACGCGGGCAGCACTGAAAAAGCGTTTGAAACGATGAAAAATCGAAGCAATCTCGTCCGGCAGTATGTGATTAAAGACGCGAGTTTGAACCACATCACCGCTGCCGCTCCCGCAATTTTGCAGGCGCGTCTTTTTTTCGACCAAATGGCGGCGAAATAACGACCGGAGCGAAAGACAAAATTGTTCGCTTCGGTTAAAATTAAAGTTTTATTTATTACTAAAAAGGAGTTTAGAATTATGGGAAAAGGCGATAAAAGAACACGACGCGGGAAAATTTTTGCGGGCAGCTTCGGCAAAACCCGTCCGAAAAAGAAAACTACGGGCGCGAAGACCGAAAACAAATCAGAAACACAAGAATAAATTTTCAGATTTAGAATTTAAATAATGTCAGAACCGATCAAAGTTACGATTAACGGACAGGAATTTGAAACCGAAAAAGGCGCGCGGCTGATTGATGTCTGCCGCGAGAAAGCCTTTAACATTCCGTCGTTTTGTTATTATCAGGACCTCGCTTTGCAGGCTTCGTGCCGGATGTGTCTGGTGCGTATCGAAAAAATGCCGAAGCTGCAAACTTCCTGCACGATTACCTGCACGGACGGGATGATCGTGACGACGCAAAGCCCGGAAATCGAAAAGGCGCAAAGGGCGATGGGCGAATTTTTGCTGGCGAATCATCCGCTCGACTGTCCGGTTTGCGACCGCGGCGGCGAATGCGAGCTGCAGGAAATGATTTTCGACTGGGGCGATGTTGAAGAGCGTTTCACCGAAAAGAAAAACGCCACGCCGGAAAAATTTCTTTCGCCGATCGTCGCTAACGATCCGCAACGCTGCATCGTCTGTAAACGCTGCACGCGGGTTTGCGACGAATGGATGGGCGAAGATGCCATCGAAGCCGCCAATCGCGGCGCGAATACGGTCATCGGAACATACGGCGGCTGGCTCGGCTGTTCGCAGTGCGGAAACTGCATAGAGGTTTGTCCGACCGGAACTTTGCTCGACGGCGTTTACCGGCACGAAACGCGCCCCTGGGAGTTAGACCAGACGATTACGACCGACACGTATTCGTCGGACGGAATGCAGCTTTCAATCGGTTCGCGCGGCGGCTTGGTGCATCGAATCGTTGCCCGCGACCGTTACGTTGACGGTTTGAACGGCGAATTTCTCGATGTCAAGGCGAGATTCGCGCACGAATTCGTCAATCATCCAGACCGCGTGAAAACCCCTTTGATCCGATATAAAAAAGGTGGAAAATTAATTCCGGCGACGTGGGACGAAGCGATTCATTTCGTCGGCAATAAATTTAAGGAATACGGCACAAACGTCGGCGTGGTCGCTTCGTCGCGCCTGACGAACGAAGCGATTTTCACCTTGAAACGCTTTGCGACCGAAGTTTGCGGCTCGGACAATTACGCGGTTTCCGACGCATATGATTTGTCTCCTTTCTTCGACAATTTGAGCGTTCCGCTAGCGACGCACAAGGAAATTCGCAAAGCGAAGACGATTCTTTTGATCGGCGGCGAGCCGGAAGAAGAGCAGACTTTTACGGCGAAACAAATGCGTCAAGCCGTTCGCAACGACGGCGCGAAATTAATTATCGTTCACGACACGCCGATTCGTTTGACGGCGCAGGCGACGCAGTTTGTTCACGTCAACAAAGGCTCGCTCGACGCGTTCGCGTTCGCGTTTGCGGATAAAGCGGAGAGCGCGACTTTGAAAAAGCTCGGCATTGAAAAATCGGCGATTGACGATTTAACGAAAACGGTTGGCGAAACGAGCGGCGATTTTGTCATTATGTTCGGCAGAGATTTATCACCGGAAGCGCAGGCTGTTTTGGCAAACGCGGCGGGAAATTTCGCTTCGGAAAATCGGCGCGTTCTGCTTCATCCGTTACCACTTTATAACAATTCAATCGGCGCGAACGATATGCTCGCGGGCAAAAAATCTCTTTCGGACGTTTTAATCAATTCGACCGCGCTTTTAATCGGCGGAAGTCTTTGCAAAGCGTCGGCGTTGACCGACGGATTTTTGAGCAAAAAGGATTTTATCGTCGTGCAGGAATTGTTTGAAACGCCGACGACCGAATTCGCTGATGTCGTTTTGCCGGCGGCGAGCTTTGCCGAAATTGACGGAACTTATACGAATAATTCGGGTTTCGTCCAGAGAGTTCGTCAGGCAATCGAACCGGTTCATCAGGCGAAAGCCGATTGGGTTATCACCGCGTTGATTGCCCGCGAAATGGGCGTTGATTTTAATTACAACTTCTCCGCTCCGGCAGTTTTTCGCCAGCTCGCCGATTCAATCGCGGGTTACAACGGCTTGCGTTATCCGAATTTAAAGGATGAATCGAATCCGGCGCGGCTTAATTACGCGATGGCGGCGAAAAAAGATTTGTCGAAAGAAACGGACGCGCTGCAAAGACAAATCGCGGCGATGAGCGACGAGTCGAATAAAATCATGGAAACGCCGAAGGTCGGACATAAGCTTCATCGTTTGACGACGATGACGAGTAAAACAAAGCAGTTTCATCTGCTCGCGCACGGCAATCCGAAACCGGAAAATTTACTGGTTTCGCCGCTCGTGCAGTTTAATCTGGACGGCACACCGCGCGTCGAAGAACGCTCCGAAGCCGCGGCGGTCGGTATCGGCGACCGGGAATCCGACAAAAACGTTCAGTCGCAAACTATCAAAAGATAAATCAAGTAGGTAAAACGGTAATGAAGACGCGGGACATTAGAAGACACTATGCAGAAAAATTCAAACAGCGTTGCCGAAAACATCTTCGCGTTCGGTCTAAAAATTTAGCTGACGATTTAAGATTTATCGGAAGATTTGCCCGTTCTCGACAATCGTGTTCGTGTTTTATGTGCGGAAATCCGCGCAAGTATTTTAACGAAAAAACAATCGGAGAACGTCGTCGAGAACAAACAGATTGATTGAAATTTTTATGGAATCCGTTATTAAAACAATTTTCCCGGTCGCCGTCATCAGCGTCGGCATTTTGCTGGCGTTTCAGGGCGTTTTGATGATCGTCGCCTACACGGTTTTGGCGGAACGCAAGGTTTTAGGCTGGATGCAGGGACGCATCGGACCGAACCGCGTCGGACCGTGGGGCGTTTTGCAGCCATTCGCAGACCTTTTCAAATTTATTTTTAAGGAAGACATCGTTCCTGATAAATCTACGAAATTCGTTTATTATCTTGCGCCGATTATCGCGCTCGTCTGCGCTTTGATGCCGATTGTCGTTTACCCGTTCGGTCCGGCGATTACGACGGTTGATTGGACATTTCTACCGTTCGGTTTAGGTGAGAATGTGCGGCAACTGCCGTTGACGATTGCAAGCATAGATGTCGGCGTGCTGTTCGTTTTGGGAATCACGTCGGTCGGCGTTTACGGCATCGCGCTCGCCGGTTGGTCGTCGAACAATAAATATTCTCTGATGGGCGGACTGCGTTCGTCGGCGCAGATGATTTCCTACGAATTGGCGATGGGCGCGTCGGTCATCGGGGTCGTGATGCTCGCCGGTTCGCTTAACTTAGGCGGCATTATCGCGGCGCAAATCAATTCGCCGTTCAGATGGTTTATCATTCCGCAATTTATCGGCTTCATTGTGTTTTTAATCGCCGCGTTCGCCGAAACGAACCGCGTTCCGTTCGATTTGCCGGAAGCCGAAACCGAGTTGGTTGCCGGATTTCACACGGAATATTCCGCGCTTAAATTCGCGCTGTTTTTTATGGCGGAATACGTGAATATGTTCACCGTTTCCGTGATGTGTACGGTTTTGTTTCTGGGCGGCTGGTATTTGCCCGGACTAGGAGCGGCAGGATATTGGATAGCTGCACATTTTGGAATTACCTGGTTTGTTCCGGGCGCAATTGGTTACGCACTCGTCAGCCATATAGGATTTATAGCCAAAATCTGCGCGTTCCTGTTTTTCTATATTTGGGTGCGCGCCACTCTGCCGCGTTTTCGTTTCGACCAACTGATGAATTTCGGCTGGAAATTTCTTTTGCCGGTCGCGCTCGGCAATGTCGTTTTAACGATTATTTTGGTTTATTTTTTGAATAGATGATTTTTTTAGTGGCGAGTGGTAAACGGTAAACGGTAAGTGAAAAACTTTCCTAAATTTACCGTTTACCGTTTGCCACTTACGATTGATAAAAATGGTAACGACCGCTCTATTTTTTTTATTCGCCGGACTCGCCATTGCGTGCGCGGTTTCGATGGTTTATCACAAAAATCCGCTGTATAGTGCGATTTCATTGGTCGGCGTGTTTATCGGTTTGTCGTGCATTTACATCACGCTCGCCGCGCCGTTCATCGCCGCCGTGCAGATTCTGATTTATGCGGGCGCAATTATGGTTCTGGTCGTGTTCGTGATTATGTTGCTTAATCTCGACGAAGATAAACCGCTCAACCGGCTGCAATATTTATACGCCGTCGGCGCGGGTTTGGGATTGGTTCTGCTCGTGCAGACGTTTTTCGTTTTTTACGCCGTGATGCGCGCGCCGAACCAAACGGTCAATACGGAAGTAACCGTCGGCAAGACTTTGAGTATCGGCGAGGCGATGTATACGCAATATCTTTTGCCGGTCGAAATCGTCGGCATTCTGCTTTTGATGGCGGTCATCGGCGGCGTGATTTTAGCCCGTCGTTTAGAACAGCCGAAATTGGAATTGGTCGTTGACAACGAATTAAACAAGCGTCTCGGCGAAGACGAAAGACCGGCGGGAATGTAAAAACTTAAACAAGATTATGGAACCGAGTTTAGCAAGCTATTTAGCACTTTCAGGCATACTTTTTACCATCGGCGCGACGGGCGTGATTTTCAAACGCAACGCGCTCGGAATGTTTATGTGCATCGAGCTGATGCTCAACGCCGTTAATTTAACGTTCGTCGCTTTTTCGCGTTATTACGCCGACGTAACCGGACAGCTTTTCGTTTTTATGGTGATGTCGGTTGCCGCCGCCGAAGCCGCCGTCGGTTTGGGAATCATCATTGCGTTTTTCCGCAATCGCATTTCGATTGACGTTGATGACGCGAGTATTTTGAAAAATTAATTTTTATGACCGTCGAAGTTCGTCGCGCCGTCAAACGAGACGCGCGAACGATTGCCGAATTTGCGATCAAACTTTTCGCGCAGCATCAAGAATACAATGCGCGCCGTTTCGCCGAAATCGCTTCAACCGAAGGCGCGGAAAAATATTACGGCAGCCAAACCGAAGCAAAAGACGCGGCGGTTTTAGTTGCCGAAATTGAAAACGAAATCGTTGGCTTCGCATATCTGCAATACGAAGCGATTGATTATGCGAACCTGCTCGAAAATGCCGCCTGGCTTCACGATTTATACGTTGACGAAGCTGCGCGGGGGCAATTTGCCGGCAAATTTTTGATTGAAAAATCCGTCGGGATCGCCAAAAAATTTGGCGCGGACAAATTGATGCTGTCATTCGCCGCGAAAAACAACCTGGCGAAAGAATTTTTCGAGCGTTCCGGCTTTAAAAATACAATGGTCGAAATGATGTTGGATTTGACCGTCGAGAATAATTGAAAATTTAATAATTTCTTCGCTGTTTTGCTTGCAGAATTATTTAATTACACTAATTTTTAAATGCTGAATGCCGACGTTTTGACATTTCAGGAGTTTGCGATGAACGAACCTTTGCCGCTCTCCAAAATTCACGGCGCGGTGCTTGAATTTCTACAAGGGCGCGAAGATGCGGTTTTGTTCGGAGCGTAAGCCGTCAACGCTTATGTGTCCGAACCGCGTATGACGCAGGATGTTGATTTGCTCTCGACACGCGCGGATGAATTAGCCGAAGAATTAAAAGATTTTTTAAGCGGTAAATTTCATATCGCCGTCAGAGTTCCTGAGATTAAAGAAAAAGGTTTTCGCGTTTACCAGGTCAGAAAGGAAGGAAATCGTCATCTGGCGGATGTGAGAATCGTCAACGAATTTCCGAAGACTTTAACGATTGAAAATATTCGCGTTTTATCGCCCGCCGAATTGATTGCGAGTAAGGTTATTTCGTTCCAATCAAGATACGGCAAAGCAAAATCGTGGACGGACAGACGGGATTTGACGTTATTGCTTTTGCGTTTTCCCGAATTAAAAACAGAAACGGGCGAAGTCGAAGAAATTTTGCGACGCGAAGAAGCAAACGAAACGATTTTGAAATTTTGGAATGAAATTGTCGAACAGGATTTGCAAATCGAAGATGAGGACAGCGATTTAAGTTTTTGAGAATATTAAAATGAAAGCAAGGATACTTTTGGGGAGTTTAATTTTTGTTGTTTTTGCGACACAAATAAATTTCGCTCAAAATTTACCGGCGAAAATCAAAAGTTACCTGAACAAAAATTATAAAGGCTGGAAATTACAAAAAGATTTGTGTTACCCGGACGAACCGGGCAAAGCTATCGTAACAGGTAATTTTAACGGTGATGGAAAACTTGACTACGCAGTAAAATTCGTGCGCGGAAAGAAAGGTTTTATATTAGCTTTCCTCGCTCAAAATCAAAATTACAAGGCGTTTGTTTTGCATAATACCGATGCGACGGAAGTTAAGTCTCTGAGGTTAGATGTTTGGAAAAGAGGCGATAGATACGTAATGAGCGATCAAAATGTCTATGTTAAATATGATGCGATAAGCGATTTTCGGTGCGAATCGGACATCGGCGGAATTCACCTTTATCGAAACGGAAAATTTATCGCGTATTAGATCTAATTTTGTAAAATGACTGAAAACAATTTTTTAAGTCTGATAATTTTCGCACCGCTCGTCGGCGCGGCAATCAACGGGCTGTTCGGAAAGAAGATGAACAGCGAGTTGTTCAGCGGAACAATCGCTTGCGCGGCGGTCGGCGTGTCGTGCGTGGTCGCTTTTATCGTCGCGTTTTTCGATCAGGGCGGCGCGTTGTTCGCGCCCGAAGGCAAGCCGATTCTCGATCAACTCTGGACGTGGATTCAGGTCGGGGGATTTCGCGCCGATTTCGGTTTGGGAATGGACCGGCTGTCGGGAATTTACGCCTGCTTTATCACGTTCGTCGCGCTGTTCATACATATTTTCGCCACCGGCTATATGCACGGCGACAAAGGTTTTTACCGCTTTTTCGCTTATCTGAATTTGTTTATGTTCTCGATGCTGACGCTCGTTCTGGCGGATAATTTTCTGCTGATGTTCGTCGGTTGGGAAGGTGTCGGGCTTTGTTCTTACCTGCTCATCGGCTTTTACATCAAACGCGATGAAGCGAGAAAAGCGGCGAAGAAGGCGTTCGTGATGAATCGTATCGGCGATTGGGGCGTTTTGATGGGCGTTTTTCTGGTGTTCACGACGACCGGCTCGATTTCGTTTTACGACAAAGCGTTACCCGGAATGCCCGTCGTTGAAAGCTCGCTTCGATTAATCGCCGAGAAAGCGCAGGAACCGTTTGCTTTGAGCGCGATTGCGGCGGGCGGTATCACGAGCATTGCCGTTCTTTTATTCATCGGCGCGACCGGCAAATCGGCGCAGATTCCGCTGCTGACGTGGCTGCCCGACGCGATGGCGGGACCGACTCCGGTTTCGGCTCTTATACACGCGGCGACGATGGTCACGGCGGGCGTTTATATGGTCGTGCGCTGCAACGGAATTTATCAAAACGCGCCGACGGCGATGTTTATTGTCGCAATGATCGGCTGCGCGACGGCGATTTTCGCGGCGACGATTGGCTTGGCGCAAAACGACATCAAAAAAGTTCTCGCTTATTCGACGGTTTCGCAACTGGGTTATATGTTTCTCGCCTGCGGAGTCGGCGCGTTCATCGCGGCGATTTTTCACGTGATGACGCACGCTTTTTTCAAAGCTCTTTTATTCCTCGGTTCGGGTTCGGTCATTCACGGAATGCACCACGAACAGGATATGCGGCTGATGGGCAACTTGAAAAAATATATGCCCATTACCTGGATTACGATGATGATGGGCTGGCTGGCGATTTGCGGCATTCCGATCTGGGCGGGCTTTTTCTCGAAGGACGAAATTCTTTATAAAACTTTCGCCGCGCCGAATATTCCCGAGCCGTGGAATTATGTTTTGTGGATTGTCGGATTGCTGACGGCAGTTTTGACGGCGGTTTATATGACCCGGATGATGGTGATGACGTTTTGGGGCGATGAGCGTTATCACGACAAATTGCCCGTCGCCGTAAATTCGGACGAACCTTCACGCGCGGAAGAAAACGCTTTTGCCGCGGGCGACGCGCACGATGCGAAAGTTCCGCACGGCGACGCGCACGCTTTAGCACATCATCAAGCGGACGCACACGGCGCGGCGCACACGGACGACCTTGACGATGACGACGATGAACATCATCACGAGCTGGCGGCTGATTTTCATCCGCACGAATCGCCCTGGACGATGACCGTTCCGCTAATCGTTCTGGCAATTCTTTCGACGCTCGGCGGACTGGTCGGTATTCCATACGCGCTCAGTTCCCTCGTCGGCGTTGAAAATGCGAATGCGTTTGAACGAACCCTCGAACCGATTATCGCCAAAGTTTCGCACAAAGAACCGGCGAATCATTCAACGGTCAACCCGGGCGAACACGCGGCGACGAACGAATCGGAAAAGACCGCATCGCCGACCGTTCACGCCGACACCGCCGAACACGCGAACACGACCGAACACGCCGAACATTCGCCGGAAGAACTGCGAACCGAAAGATTGCTTGCCGTTCTATCGGTTTTTCTCGCGCTGCTGGGAATTGGCATCGGTTGGATGATTTTCGCCAAAGAACCGCTCAAACCACTGCCGCGAATTTTGCAGGACAAATGGCGCATTGATGAAATCTATAATTATTACGTCGTTGATCCTTTGACAAATTTTTCGCGCAACGGATTGTGGAATGGCTTCGATGTCGGCGTGGTGGACGGCATCGTCAACGGCATCGGTCATTTCGTCGCCGCGCTCGGCGGCATCGCGCGACGCGTTCAGGTCGGCTTCGTCCGCAGTTACGCGGCGTTCATTTTATTCGGCGCGTTGATCGTGATCGGATATTTTATTTATTACGGATTTAAGTTGATCGGATAATTTAGGTTTAAGGTTCAAAGTTCAAGGTTCAAAGTTCAAGGTTCAAAGTTTTCTTCAGCAACCTTCAACCCTGAACTTTGAACCTTTAACAAAACAGTATGGATTTAATAACAGAAAATCTTTTAACGATTTTGATTTTGCTTCCGGCATTCGGCGCGCTTGCCGTCGTCGGACACGCGCTTTTTTGGAAGCAGGAAAGCAATTTGAAATGGATCACGCTCGCGTTTACAATCGTTAATTTTCTCGCGTCCCTGATGCTGATTTTCGATCAGGGCGCAGTTTCGTCGAACGGATTTTTCTTCGAGAAAAATATCCCCTGGATCAAAGCGATCAATACGAATTATCACATCGGCGTTGACGGTTTATCTTTGTGGCTCGTGATTTTGACGACGTTTATTATGCCGATTGCGATTCTTTCGACGTGGCACGCGGTCGAGAAACGGGCAACGGCTTTTTACGCTTTTCTTTTGCTTTTGGAAAGCGCAATGCTCGGCGTTTTTATGTCGCTCGATTTGCTGGTTTTCTATTTGTTTTTTGAAGCGTCGTTAGTTCCGATGTTCTTTTTGATCGGCATTTGGGGCGGCGAAAACCGCGTTTACGCGGCGGTCAAATTTTTCGTTTATACCGCGCTCGGCAGCCTTCTGATGCTCGCGGCGATTGTCGCTTTATATTATCTGACCGGCACGCAGTCGTTTGATTATGTCGTGCTTTTGAACGCGCTGAAAGCTAATCCGCGTTTGCTTGCCGGTTCAGCCGGAACGTTAATTTTCTTCGCGTTCGCGCTCGCATTTGCCATCAAAGTTCCGCTGTTTCCGTTCCACACGTGGCTACCCGACGCGCATACCGAAGCTCCGACCGCCGGTTCGGTGATCTTAGCCGCCGTAATGCTGAAAATGGGAACTTACGGTTTGATGCGCTTTAATTTCACGCTGTTCCCCGAAGCGTCGCGCGAATTCGCGTGGCTGTTCATTCTGCTCGCGGTCATCGGAATTATCTACGGCGCGCTGGTCGCAATGGTGCAGCCGGATATTAAAAGATTGGTCGCGTATTCGTCGGTCGCGCATATGGGTTTCGTGATTTTGGGAATGTTTTCGTTCACCGAAATGGGAATGCAGGGCGCGCTTTATCAAATGCTCAATCACGGTATCTCGACCGGCGCGCTGTTTCTGCTCGTCGGATTTATATACGAACGCCGCCACACGAGAGCGATTACCGAATACGGCGGCATCGCCAATCGAATGCCGGTTTACGCGACGATTTTCGTTTTTACAACAATGTCGTCAATCGGACTTCCCTTTTTGAACGGTTTTGTCGGCGAATTTTTAACGATGATCGGAATGTGGAATTCGCACGCGCTCGACACTATTCGCTTCTTTAACTGGAATTGGAATTACATAGCGACGATGTTCGCTGGAACGGGCGTGATTTTCGCCGCGGTTTATTTGCTCTGGATGGTGCAGCGCGTTTTCTTCGGCAAAATTACTAATCCGAAAAATAATGTTCTGCGCGATTTAAATTGGCGCGAAATCGGACTGATCGCGCCGCTGCTTTTCCTGATGGTCTTTATGGGCGTTTATCCTTCGCCGTTTACGAATGCTTCGCGTGAAAGCGTCGCGGCGATTGAAGGACGCTTAACGAATCCGGCAGGCGGCACGATTGAAAAAGCGGAAACGAATCTTAGACCGGCGACAACCGAGAAAACAGTCGGACACGAATAAAAATCCCGCGGAATTTTTCTAAATTTTTCGCGGCGAGATCAAAAATGAACACAGAAATTTTAGCAAGTTTAGTCAGCCCGAACGCGGATATTTCGGCGATTTTGCCGGAAACGATGCTGGCGATTACCGGCGTGATCGTGATGCTTTTCGACAGCTTCGCGCCCCGACAGCGTTACGTAACCGGCGCGATTTCCCTGATCGGCATCGCGTTTTCCGCCGTTCTGCTCGGTTTGATGTGGAACGACGGCTCGTATTCGTCGGCGTGGAGCGGAATGATCGCCAACGACAACTTACGAATCGGCTTTTCGTTCGTGTTTCTACTCGTTACGGCTCTGACGATTTTGATTTCGTCGGTTTGGATCGAACGCGAAGACGTGCCAATCGGCGAATATCATTGCCTTCTTTTGTTTGCGACGGTCGGAATGATGTTTATGGCTTCGGGCAATAATTTAGTAATTATTTTTCTCGGTCTCGAAACGTCTTCGATTGCGACGTATGTGATGGCGGGCTTGCGAAAAACCGATCTGCGCTCGAACGAATCGGCGATGAAGTATTTTATTTTAGGTTCGTTCGCGTCCGCCTTTCTGCTTTACGGGATGGCTTTGATTTACGGCGCGACCGGGACGACAAACATCTCGGAAATCGCCGCGAAAATTTCTCATCCGAATTTTCCAGCTCTTTTATTAATCGGCGGCGCGATGCTGATTATCGGCTTCGGTTTTAAGGTCGCCACCGTGCCGTTTCACGTCTGGACACCCGACGTTTACGAAGGCGCGCCGACTCCAATCACGGCGTTTATGGCGGCGGGACCGAAATCGGCGGCGTTCGCTTCATTCGTCCGCGTCTTCGTTCTCGGCTTTCCGCTCGTCGCAAACGCAGCGGCTTCGACTTATCTGCACGACTCCTGGATAACGGCGTTGTCAATTATGGGAATCTTGACGATGACCGTCGGCAATATTGCGGCAATTGTGCAGAATAACGTCAAGCGAATGCTTGCATATTCGTCAATCGCTCACGCCGGTTACGCGCTCGTCGGGTTTATCGGCGCGGGCGTGGCGACTTCGCCTGAAAAGCGCGATGCGGCAATCGCTTCGGTCGCTTTTTATATGCTGACCTACGCGATTACGAATTTGGGCGCGTTCGCCGTCGTCGCTCTGCTCGCGCAGAAAAACGACCGCCGCACGGAATTTGAAGATTACAACGGCATCGGCTTTAAGTCTCCGGTGCTGGCATTTTCGCTTTCATTGTTTATGCTTTCCCTGCTTGGATTGCCTTTGACCGCCGGATTTATGGGAAAAGTTTTAGTTTTTCGCCCTGCGCTCGAAGCCGGCGAGCCGCTTTTGACGGTTTTGGTCGTGTTCGCGGTTATCAACACGGCGATTTCTGCTTATTATTATCTGCGCCTGATCGTCGTGATGTTTTTCCGCGAACGCTCGGACGATTGGTCCGCGCCGAAAATTCCCACGGCATTGGCGGCGGTTCTGGTTATTACAATCGCGGGAGTTTTTTACTTCGGAATTTTCAGCGACAGCGTGATCGAAAGATTTTCGCACGCGCCGGCAATCACGATAACGGCGGAAAAATGAAATTAGTGACGAGTGAAAAACTAATAGTGAAAAACGATTAAGTTTCACCTTTCGCTTTTCACTATTAGTTTTTAGTTTTTAGTTTTTAACAGTCTTCCGATGGACATTGCGGCGGAAATAAAGGAAAAACTCGGCGCGGAATGGCTGCCCGAAATTTACTGCGCCAAAGTTCGAACGCAGCGCACACGCGCGCACAGACTCGAAATTCCGCGACGTGAAAACCGCGCCGTCGTCCAACACACATTGCTCGGAGTCGAATTGAAGGTCGGCAATCAACGCTTTTCCTGCCCGGATTTATCAACCGCCAGATATTTACAAATTTTCGCGCGCATCGGTTGTCCGTCAATCGCCGTTCCCTACGATATTACAAAAATCTCGACGCTCGCCGACGAACTCGAATCTTCGTGGCAAAAAACTCTCTTGCTGCTCGAAACGCAAACCGGCGATAAAACCGCGCCGGTCAGAGGTCGCGTCCGTTCAAATTTAATCAGGGAAATACGCCACGAAATAGACGAAATCGGCGCGGGTTCACTGATGCCCGAATTCAAACAAACGACGAAGCAGAGAAAAAGCTGAATTTTTATCGAAAAATGTTTTACGATGATGACGGAAATGAAATAAATCCCGCGCTGATTCCGCTAACCGGAGCTTTGTCAAAGCTGTGAAAAGAAAGACGATCCCGACGAATATATTCTCTGCACTTTAAATCGTCTCGACCAATGCGGTGCAGCCGAATTTAAGTGTTTTGCCTACCAAAGCCTTTACGCAGAATTAAATGATGATATAATCCTTTGAAAAGCCAAATTTATTTTGGCTTTTATTTTCGATATATGTTAGACGGAACACCATCAGCCATTTTACAGTCGGAAACTTTGCCGTTTCCTTTCAATAAACGACCTTTCTGTCGCTACGAACCGATTGAAAAGCGCATCGAACACGCTAAAGTCTTGATCGTCAACGATTTGCTGCGCTATGACGACGATTTGTCAGATTTGGCGCGCAAAGAATGGAACGGAACGCGCGAAGGTAAGCTGCGGTTCGAGCGCAAAATTTCCGGTATGGCGTGCGACAATATCGCCAAAAACGTTTTGCGGCTCGTCCAAAAACCGAAAACGCTGACCGTGCATTTATCTGAAGTCGGTGAAGCGGCGAAGCAATTCGCGCCCGATGCGATTGTGATGAGCGGAACGCTTTCGGATTTCGATTATTACAATCCGAAAATGCTCGAAAAATTCGGCAACTTTATCAAGAAAACGAAAATTCCCGTGTTGGCGATTTGCGGCGCGCATCAACTGGTCGGGATGAGTTTCGGCAATAAATTGATGACGCTCGACCATCTGGACGCATCGGAAAAACGCGCCAACCGCGTGGTCGAGTATCAATACCGGTTTATTAAAATCACCGATTCGACCGACCCGATTTTCCAAGGCATCGGCGATACGGAAAGCGGAATCTGGCAGGATTACACGCTCGAAGCCAATATCCTGCGCGTCTGGCAAAATCACGGCTTACAGGTCGAAGGCATTCCCGAAGGCTTTCAACAACTGGCGACCGCTTACCTGTGCAGAAATCAAATGATGGTCAAGCGCAGCGACAATCAATTGATTTATACCGTTCAGTTTCACCTCGAAAAATCGTTTGAAGACTGGTCGAAAAATCCGACGCGCTGGGAACACCCGAACGAATCGCGCGATGGGCGCATCTTATTTGAAAACTTTTTAAAGCTGGCGTTGAAACACCGGGAAAATTAGTTTCAGACGATGACCTTCAGTTTATAAATCAATCGGACTTCTTACGCCGAGGCGATTGTTTTGCAGGACGTGTGTATAAATCATCGTCGTCGAAATTTCTTTGTGTCCTAACAAATCCTGAATCGTGCGGATGTCATAACCGTCCTGCAAAAGATGCGTCGCAAAAGAATGTCGGAGCGTGTGCGGACTGGCATTTTTCGGAATGCGGCTTTTTCGGAGAGCGTCTTTGAAGGCTTTTTGCAGATTCGAAGGCGAAACGTGCTGTCTGCCGTTTTTGCCCGTACGCGGGTCAACGCTTAAACTTTTCGACGGAAAAACATATTGCCAAGCCCATTCCGTCTGTGCGCCCGGATACTTTCTCGCCAGCGCGAACGGCAACATGACCCGCCCCAAATCGTTTCGCAAATCCTGTTCGTGAATTTTTTGAGCAAACCGCAGTTGTTTTTGCAGCGGTTCGATCAAACTATTCGGCAGCACCGTGAACCGATCTTTCGCTCCCTTACCGTCGCGCACGACTATTTGCCGAAAACCGAAATCCAGGTCCTTGACGCGCAGCCGCAACGCCTCCTGAAGCCGCAAACCCGCGCCATAAAGCAACCCGGCGATGAGCCAATTTGTATCTTTGAGTTGTTTGACAATCAACTTTACCTCGTCTTTGGTCAAAACCACCGGAACGTGATCGGATTTTTTGGCGGGCGTAAATTTTTCAAGCCACGGCAAATCAATTTTCAAGACCTCGCGGTAGAGAAACAGCAAAGCGGAGAGAGCCTGATTCTGAGTCGAAGCCGCCACCTCGCGATCAACCGCCAGATGCGACAAAAAAGCCTCGATCTCAGCCGCTCCCATCTCATTCGGATGTCTGATGTTGTGAAAACGAATATATTGAAGAATCCATTCGATATAAGTTTTCTCAGTGCGATAACTATAGTGTCGAACCCGCAAAACCGCACGTACTTCGTCAAGCAATTTAGACATAATTTAATAATTCGGCATAAATTTTTAGGCAGAATTTGAGATTTAATATGAAAATAGCCCAAATCACCAGTCGAAATCAACTTTTAATTGACTTCCTATGAAAAAAGGCATATAAAAATTTCTGGCTATAAATATGATAATTCAGCCAAAATCAAAGTTGGGTTTCTCGTTCTGCTGACCAACAAAAATCCTAAATGCAAAGTTTTTGGTTTTCTTTTGGAGTTTTTATGAAATACAAATTCACATTTTTATCCGTTGTTTTGTTGCTATCTTTGTTTCAACTCGCACAAGGACAAACTAACGAATCAGACCAAACTAAACTACGCGGCTTCGCTATGGGTCAAACATTTCAGTATGACGGACGCGAATACAATTATGAGTTAGCAACCGATGACGTAAAGGATACTCCATCGTGGAATTCGTCAAACGGTGAGCCGCCTTTATCTTTACCGAACGCACTGACAATTGCGCGAGATAACTTGAAACGATTTGTGAAAAATACCGACGGTTGGAATGTGAAAACAATTAACCTTAGTGAAGTTGACACGCAAAAATGGATTTACGATATTTCTTTTAGTTGTTACAAGCGAGAATGCGTCGAAAAGACTAATTACACTTTCAACATTCTCGTAAAAATGGACGGTTCGGTAGTTGAGCCTGAAATCAAGATAAAAGACAAAAAGAGCGTCCGTTGATGTAAGGCGAAACCCAACAAATCAATGGACGTGAGGGCGAAACAGCTTCTCTTTAAAAACTTGTGCGGTTAATTTGACGTTGCGTGTAATTGGTTTCGCCCCACGTCATCTCAATCGTTGGGCGGCTGCGCTTACATTTTAACATTCGATTTGTTTGGAACGATTTTGCGTCGGCTGCGTGGTAAAACCAACAGATTTCAAATCAAAACGCAAAACAATTACATTTATGATTTCAAGGCGACATCTTCTTTCAACTTTAGGCTATTTGGGCATCGGGACTTTTCTTTTCAAAAATACTTTTGCTCAAAATAAAGCAAAATCTCCGCCTGAAGAAAAGGACGATTTGCCCCCGCATTGTGAAGCATTATTTTTAGTTTGGAGCAGCCAGCAAAAACTCATCCGTGAAGTTGAAACACAACACGCCAAAGCTGAACAATCTAAACGAAAAGAATATGTTTCGGCAGAAAGTCGTTGGTGGTTTGACGCAGAAGAACGCAATTGGGAAGTTTGTCGTCCGTGTGAACCCGGCGGAATAGATACCACGCATAGTTTTGTTGTCTCTTATTTGATTAACGGCAAAACAGTTGCACAATGGAGCGTTGACACGCAGGAAAAGCAGGTTGATGTTGTAAATCAGTAGCTTCCTGCTAAAGAGCCGCCCAACAAATCAATGGACGTGAGGCGAAACAGCTTGCCTCATAAAAACGTTCATTCTTTAACCCGGAGTTGCGTGTTGCCAGTTTCGCCCACGTCATCTCAGCCGTTATGCGCTTCGTGGTTAAAGGGAAACGCCTCTTGAATGTAAAACTTTTGCAAATTATTTGTTGTTTGGTCAATATATTTTGAATGCAAACTAACTACTGGAAATTTGGCGTGATTCTTCTTTCACTAATTCTTCTTGGTGGAGTTTTGTTCTTTTTTATAAATATTTCTGGTGAAGAAAAGTCGTTTTCTGGCAATCTAAACTCATCTCAAAATCAACCTTTAATCACTAACACAGAACTAAATGGTGAGGTTTTTGTCGTTACTCAAGGAAGCGGGAATGTAAAAATCGGACTCGCAGAAGTTAATCTCGAAAATCAAGCAACAAAACAGATTTTTAAAACTACGACTAATGCTGATGGGAAATTTTCTATTGTTGTTCCATTGGGTTCGTATTTGTTAAATTCTAATGCGACTCGAACGTATCAAGAGAAACTATCTGGAGATTCTGACAAGGAACTGCTTGACAAGAGTTCGATAAGCAAATCTTTGGGAGAAACATATAGGCTTTATAACATAGCGATTCTTAAGAAACGGCTAAAAGAGATTGGCAAGTTGGCAACTCCAGGTGAAAATCCTAGTTCAGAAGTGCTTTCAAGAAATTTCGTTCAAATATCAGAATTTTATAACTGGAAATTTCCTTTAAACTTAAATCAATCAAAGCAATCATTGCAGTTGAGTAATAACAACTTAACCAATTTTGGTATTAAAGAATGAACTTTTGAAAGGAAAAACGCGCATAACAAATCAATGGACGTGAGGGCGAAACAGCTACTTTCTTTTCGCGTTGTCCGTTAAACTTTAACGGACTTGGTGAAGGTTTCGCCCCACGTCATCTCAGCCGTTAGCTTGCTCTTGTTGGTGAACGTATAATTCGCATTATGAAAAAACTCAACGGTTACTCGCAGCGTTTCGCAGATGTTTTATTTCAAACTTTCCCAAAATGGAAAGAATATGTTTCTGTTCAAAGCGAGAATGATTCCGACGAAGAAGGTTATCTTTTGGTCAAAGTTCCTGCGCCGGTAAAAAGTTTAATTCCGAGCAGTTTGCTTCCAGATTACAAAGACTTTTTGAGTATTGATTCTGACGGTGAAATTACCGTTGCTTTTGACTATTACCACACGCATTTCGATACTTTTTCAGACACTAATGAAACGGAAGAATTTAACCAAGCTGTTGAATTTATCCAATCTATTGTTGAGGAAAAGATTTGTCCTGTTGTAGTTTTGAATGGCAACGAATGGTGCGGTTCAACGTCCGTTGACGCAGGCGAAAAACCTGAGTTGTCGCATTGGCAAAATTTAAGCGCGTCGTGTCAAGATGTTTACGTTCGGTCTTGGCGCGGCACATTTAACCGAAAATACACTGTCGCGGAAGTGCGTGGTGAAAATAAAGACGCAAGCTAACAATTCAATGGATGTGAGGGCGAAACAGCGACTTTCTTTTCACGTTGTCTTGTTTCCCTAAACTTGCGCGGTGGCGGTTTCGCCCCACGTCATCTCAATCGTTGTGCGTCTTTCTGTTGCTGTGGAAAAGTTCAAAATCTTAGCCGGACTTCCCGTTTACGGGGATTTGCCGGAACAATTTAGCGCAACTGGAATGGGAACGCACCGCGAAGGTTTGGGTGTTGAGTTCTTTCCGTCTGAAAATCGCGCTTCTTGGGTTGGCAACTTTCAGCGCGGCGTAACGCAGCTTAACGAAGTGTTTGAACATCCAGACGGTTCTTCCATCGTTGTTGTCGCTGGCGGCGAGTGCTATATTGTTGACGTTGAAAATCGAACACTGAAAGAGACTTTCGGCGGAATGTTTGAAACTTTAATTCGCGTTCCCGAAAAAAATCTCGTCGTTTTCGGAACTTGTCTTGACTTTGAAGCTCTCGGAATTGGTGGGCGCGTGTGGCAAAGTCGCCGCATTTCTTGGGACGGTATTCGCTCCGTGAAGTTGAACGGAGAAACTTTGATGGGCGAGGCGTGGAGTTTGGACGACGTTTGGCTTCCGTTTTCTTTAAACGTGAACACAGGCGAACACAAAGGCGGGGCGAAAGTCGAGTGAAAATAACGGGACGCACAACAAATCAATGGACGTGAGGGCGAAACAGCGACTTTGTTATCAGCGTCTTTTGGTGAACTCGGAGTTGCGCGGTGGCGGTTTCGCCCCACGTCATCTCAATCGTTATGCTTTTTCCTTTGTAAATTAGAATATGTATGAGTAAATTTGGACTTTTATTTTTCGTTGCATTTATTCTCGCTTTTGCAAGCAGTCAATCTTTCGCTTGTGTTTGTGTTGGACCTGAAAGTCCAAAAGAAAATCTTGAGTGGGCTGATGCGGTTTTTTCAGGCAAAGTTATTTCTGCTAAAGAAGGAGTTTATACTTTTGAAGTTGAAAGAGTGTGGAAAGGCGTTTCAGAATCACAAGTCATAGTCAAAGATTTTTCTTTTGGTTCGGATTGCGGTTTTAATTTTCAGCTTAACGAACAATATGTGATATTTGCTTATACAGGCAAAACTGAGAAAGTTTTGACAGTTGACCCTTGCACTTGGAATCAGAGGCTAAAGAACGCAAAGAAAATTTTCAGGTCTATTGGCAAAGGAAAACTACTTGCTGATGTCGAAAAACGTCAGTCAACAAAGTCAAAAACAAAATAGAATGTTTGTGATTCAACGCAAAGCATAACAAATCAATGGACGTGAGGGCGAAACAGCTTCTCTTTTAAATCTTTCTTCCGTTGCTCGGAGTTGCGTGGATTCGGTTTCGCCCCACGTCATCTCAATCGTTAGACGTTTCCTTTTTGCCCTGAACGTATGAGAACAAGAAAGCAAAATCCCTCCGTTATCGGGCAGCAGTATTTTTACGGCGATTCTGGACGCAGGAATTACCGCAAGGCTTTTCCCTTTCTGCTCGAAGCGGCTTTGGCGGGCGACGTTCATCCGCAGAACTTGGTAGGGTTTTGTTACAATTTGGGCTTGGGCGTGGAGAAAGATTTGTCGCAGGCGGCTTTTTGGTATCAACGCGCCGCTCGACATCGCCACAAAGAAGCACTTTGCAATCTTGCTATTTTCTATGCACACGGTAAAGGAGTTGAGCCGAATCCGCGCAAAGCATTTCTTCTTTATAAGCAAGCCGCGCTTTTGGGCGACGCTTGGGCGCAATGTAATCTTGGCGTTTGTTATCTTGACGGCTTCGGGACGAAACAGAATCTTGCCAAAGGCGTTGAATGGGTTCGGCGTGCGGCTCGGAAAGGCGACGCAAAAGCGCAATACAATTTGGGACGCGCGTATTTGGAAGGCGAAAGTTTGCGCCCGAACAAGCGTTCAGCTAAAATTTGGCTTGAAAAGGCGGCGGCACAAAACCACCGGAAGGCGATTCGTTTGTTAAGGCACGTCTAACAAATCAATGGACGTAAGGGCGAAACAGCGACTTTGTTTTGGCGGTGTCTTTTTAACTCAAACTTGCGCGGTGGCGGTTTCGCCCCACGTCATCTCAATCGTTGGGTGCTTTCTTTTGGTCTGCGAAAATATGCAACTTTTAGATTTTGTCAAAAATTGGAACGCTCAAGATGAACGAGAAGTTTTATTGCGTTTTCCGTCAGAATCTTTAACAGATTTGAAAATATCCGTTGAAGCACAAAACTTTTTGCTTGCGGCAGGGCTTCCTGATTCTGCCGCGCCGTTTCTGAGTTTTGAAGTTCCAAAGAGCGGTTCATTACCGACAGTTTCCCAAGCGTGGCAGTTGCCGGAAACTTACAGTCATTTTCGCGTGATCGGTTTTAACGGTTCGGGCGATCCGATTTGTCTTGATGAAAAGGCTTTCGGCGCAGTCGTTTTTCTCAATCACGACAACAATTTTGAGCGAGTATTGATGAACTCATCAGTTTTGCAGTTAGCAGAAAGTTTATTGGTTTTTCGCAGTTGTGTGCAAAAGAAAACAACAACTGAATTAGAAGCGTGGTGTTCTGAAGAACTGAAAAGGATTGACGAAACCGCTTGGCAGCAAAGTAACTTTTGGCGCGAAGAAGTTGTTATGTTAAGAAATTAGCGAGAAATAACACCGCACCCAACAAATCAATGGACGTGAGGGCGAAACAGCTTCTCTTTAAAATCTTTCTTCCGTTGCTCGGAGTTGTGTGTGGCTGGTTTCGCCCCACGTCATCTCAATCGTTGGGTTGCTCGTTTTGGTGAACAAGCGGATGATTAAACGTAAATGGATGTAAATTTAGACGAACTCTCATTTGAACAGTTTGTTGATTTGGTTTTCAATCATCCTGTAACCGACCCAGCTTGGTATTGGGCAGATGATTTTGATTATTATTTTGATGATGGAATAGCAACGGTTGAACATCTGACATCGCTTTTTCGTGAACCTGAATTTTTGTTTGAAAAATATAGTCTCGAACAGCTTGAGCAAGGGTTTTATTTTATTACATTCTTGCTTTGCTACATTAAGTTTGACGGTTTGTTGTGGGCAGAAAGCATTCCGTTTTCGTTGCGCAAGAATTGTATTTCGTCAATGTATGAGCTTTTCTCACGCTTTTTTGCTGTGAACTCGCTAAAAACTATCGGCTTTATGTGGTGGGACTGTTTAGCCTACGGCTACTATATGTCAAATGGTAAGCCTGAAGACGAGAACGGGGCTAAAGTTCAGCAAGCGATGTTTGAAACATTACGGCGTATTCTCAAAATTGACTCTGAAGAATGTCAAAAGAGTGCATTACACGGTTTGGGACATTTGAAGCATCCTGAAATTGAAAAGACAATTAAAGATTATTTGCGTCGGCGGTTTGTTAAGTTGGAACTGAGAGAATATGCTGAAAAATGTATTGCCGGAACAATGGGCTAAGGTTCGTGGTTATATGAAGGCGCAACCCAACAAATCAATGGACGTGAGGGCGAAACAGCGACTTTCTTATCACGTTGTCCGTTAAACTTAAACGGTTTTGGTGGCGGTTTCGCCCCACGTCATCTCAAACGTTATACATCTGGCTGAAAAGAGAATGCGCCGCTTATTAGCCGGAACGTCAGAATAGCGCGGCGGCATTTTGAGGTCAGCCAAATGTATAACAAATCAATGGACGTGAGGCGGAAACAGCGTCTTTCTCATCACGAAGTCTTTTGAACCCGGAGTTGCGTGGTTGCCGTTTCCGCCCACGTCATCTCAATCGTTATACATTTGGCTGAAAAGGAAATGCGCCGCTCATTTCCAAGAGTTGGCAATAACGCGGCGGCATTATGAAATCAGCCAAATGTATAACAAATCAATGGACGTGAGCGCGGGCAGCTGTCCTCTTATCAGCGTCCATTGTTAAATTTAGAGTTGCGTGTTGCCGCCCGCGCCACGTCATCTCAGCCGTTAGATTTCTCTTTTATGAGCCGACGAACTTTATTCAGTATTTCGATAGCAATTTTATTGTGCGTATTATTAGCTTTGGCTTTGCCTGTTTATGCACAAAATTCTAAGGAAAAACGAATGCCCAAAGAAGAAGTTGAAGATTTGATGAACGAGTTGATTCCTTTCGCTCAAAAGATGCTTGCCGAACACGGTGAGTTTTTTCCTTTCGGCGGAGTTATCACCTCGAAAGGCGAGATTATTCACGTCGGAGTTTCTGATGGAAACGAAAAGCCTCCTTCTCAAAAGTTAATCGAATTAATGGTTGAAGGCTTCAGAGCTAAAGCTAAAACCGGAGAATACAGAGCGACAGCAATTTTGTTTGACGTGAAAGTTCAAATTCCAGAGTCGAAAGAAAAAACGGACGCTATTCAGGCTAATCTTGACCATATTGACGGTTACTCGGTAGAGGTTTTTCTGCCTTATAAAATTGAGAAAAGCGGAGTTACATACGGCGAGATGTTCGCACAGAAAGGCAAGTCTGATATTTTTAAGAAATAGATTTCCCCAACGGCGAAATCTAACAAATCAATGGACGTGAGGGCGAAACAGCGACTTTCTTATCAACGTCGTCCGTTTCCTTCAACTTGTGTGACGGCGGTTTCGCCCCACGTCATCTCAACCGTTATGCTTCTATCTTTTGGTTTTGGAGTAACAAGATGAGAAAGTTATTTTTATTTATTTGGGTTGTTTTTGTAATCATCTTTGAGTTCGGCAAGATTAACGCTCAATGTCAATGTGCGGTTGTTCCCGGAGGCGACCATTATACGCCACACAAAGCCCTTAAAACTTCCGACATTGTATTCACAGGTGAAATTATCGAAATCCAAAAAGGCTCTACTCCTAATGAGGAAAAAGTAAAGTTCAAAATTAAAAGTGTTTGGAAATTAGATGTCGGAGAAACTATTACTTTAGTAACCAGCAGAACGTCTTGCGGCTTTTTCGGCAATGTATGGGACAAATACTTAATTTATGCTTATAAATACAAGGATGAGTTCACAACAAACGGTTGCACTAGAACTACGTCTTTAGAAAAAGCAACCAAAGATTTGAAAGAATTTGAGGAAAAGGGCGAAAAGCCGATAAAAACATACGAATGACAATTAACGCAAAGCATAACAAATCAATGGACGTGAGGGCGAAACAGCGACTTTGTTATCAAACAGGTCTTTTTAACCCAGAGTTGCGTGAATTCGGTTTCGCCCCACGTCATCTCAAACGTTATACATCCGGTTGAAAAGGAAAAGACAAACCGCTGTTGATCTGAAGACGCAAAGCGCGGCATTGCTTTTGAAATCAACCGGATGTATAACAAATCAATGGATGTGAGCGCGGGCAGCGACTTTCTTATGAAACGTCTCCGGTGAAAGGTTAGCTTGCGTGAATTTGCCCGCGCCACGTCATCTCAAACGTTCGGTTGCCTGGTGGCGGTTAACCGGAAAGTTTTGGCTAACTCGACTGAAATGAAACGCTTGAAAAAGTCTGTTGCTTCGAGTAACTTATAAACACCGACGAACTTGGTTGACGACCGGTTTCCACCAGGCGGCGTGAAATCTAAACAATGCAAAAGCTCAACCTGGGCGTGGTGAAAACGGCGTTGGAAAAAAGCAGCGGTCGAACGCTTCGCGGAGAAACCAAACGACGGCAACCGAACAAATCAATGGACGTGAGGCGAAACCGCTTGCCTCATAAGAACGTTGACCGTTAAACTTTAGCTTGTGTGTTGCCGGTTTCGCCCACGTCATCTCAAACGTTGGGTGCTTCTCTGTTTCCCCAGACGGCGCGAAAATGATATTTGACAAAATCTATTCAATGTAACTACAATGTGCTTATGAGAACTCGCATTGTGAAAATCGGCAACTCTCTTGGCGTTCGTATTCCGAAGGTGTTGCTTGAACAAAGTCGGCTGGCGGAAGAAGTTGAAATCGAAGCCTTCGACCGGCAAATTGTGATTCGTGCGGCGCGTGAGCCGCGAGACGATTGGGATGTCGCTTTTCAGGCAATGGCGCAAAACGGCGACGACAAATTGCTTGATGCAGACGAAACAAACAACTTGAGTGTTTGGGATGAAACCGAATGGCAATGGTAAAAAGATTTGAAGTTTATTTTGTTCGCCTTAACCCGACGCTCGGCAGCGAAATTCAAAAGACTCGACCTTGCGCGATAGTCTCGCCTGACCAAATGAATCGTCATATTCAAACCGTCATCGTTGCCCCAATGACGACGAAAGGCAAAAAATATCCGACGCGAGTTGAGTGTAAGTTTGACGGCAAGCAAGGTCAAATAGTGTTAGACCAAATTCGCACGGTTGACAAAACGCGACTCGTCAAAAAGCTAGGTGAGTTAGACGATGAAACGCAAGAAGAAACATTGCGCGTGCTGGCAGAGATGTTCGCTAAATAACGCCGCACCCAACAAATCAATGGACGTGAGGGCGAAACAGCGACCTTCTTAAAACGGTCTTTGGTTACTTTTAGCGGGCTTGGTGGCGGTTTCGCCCCACGTCATCTCAATCGTTCGCCCGCTTTCTACTAAAGTGAGACGTATGGATTACCGAACAGCAAAAATTAAAGATTTGAGTCAGCTTGCAGAATTGCGTTGGGATTTTCGGATGGAAGACGGAGATGAAACGGCGGCTGTCGGCAAGTCGGATTTTGTCGTAGCCTGTGTTTCTTTTTTGAGGCGCGGCTTGGAAAACGGTTACTACGTTTATTGGCTTGCCGAAGAAGCAGGCGAAATCGCCGCGCATATTTTCGTGCATAAAATAGAATTAGTTCCGCGCCCGTGTAAAATCCGCGACCAATTCGGCTATGTTACGAACAACTACACCAAGCCCGAATATCGAAATAAAGGCATCGGTTCTAAATTGATGCAAGAGGTTAAAGACTGGGCAAAATCGGAAGACTTGGAATTGCTGATAGTTTATCCGAGCGAGCAAGCCGTGAGTTTCTACGAACGTGCGGGATTTGACGCGGAAAATGAAGTTATGGAGTTGCGGTTGCGTGAATATTAATCGCTAAGTTGGAACAAAGCGAATGCGTAAGATGATTCGTCCCTATGACGGACGGGCGAACAATTCAATGGACGTGAGGCAAAAACAGCGACGTTGTTTTCTTTGCCAGCATTTTAGTGTTTTTGCCCACGTCATCTCAGCCGTTCGATGCTTCGTGGTAAAAACAGAGTCGTATGTTATTGGAAGACGAAAAAGGCGTTTTAGTTGAAAGCCCAGACCGCACCGACGAAGCAAAGTTTTTGGCGTTGGCTCTCGCAGAGTTTCCTGACCTGCGTGACGACTTTGCAGAATACGAAGGTTTGCTTCATCCTCAAATGGCGGCATTTAGTCGCGTGGCAGAAAACGCAATCGAGCGCGGAGATTTTGCTGCGCTGAAGCGTTGCTATAAAATTGTTGACGACACTATGAAAAGCGCATCGCCAAGCGTCGAAAACGCTGTTTACGTTTCGTTTTTAGAACACCTTGAGTTTGACAGTTCGCCATTTGGAGCAGAAGCAAAGCGTTTGTTACCGCCGAAGTTGTCGGAAATGTTAGTTGAGTTAGAAGAACACTTCCAAATGCTTTTGGAATCACAACAAGCGCGTGAAGCCAAAGAACAAGATGCAGATAATTAAGACGCATCGAACAAATCAATGGACGTGAGGCGAAACAGCGATCTTCTCAAAAACGTCCATTGTTAAACTCGGAGTTGCGTGTTGCCGGTTTCGCCCACGTCATCTCAATCGTTCGGTGCTTTCTTTTGAAATCGAAGCGGAGTAAAATCAACAGCAATTGTTTGAGTATGCGTTTCTTAATTTTCATTCTTTTAATCGTGACCATAAGTTGCAGCGGAACTTCTGAAACTGTTTCGCCGGAAAAAACTATTGTTGGTTCGTGGAAGTTAATGGGAATGGTAAAAACTCCTGTTGAAATCGAGCGTGTTACTGAATCAGACCTAATGACAGGACAACTAAATTTTAAGCCGGACAAAACTTTTGACGGCGAAGTTATTTATCCTAAATCGCCTGATAAAAACACGAAAGTTTCCGGCATTTACACAATCGAGAATGGTATTTTGACAATTTCTAATCGAGCCAACAATTCTACGACAAAATCAACTTTCAAATTTGAAAAGGATTTTATGATTGCAACGCCGATAAATCCTGAAGGCTTTATCGCATACTACAAACGAATAAATTAAAGAGCGTGAGAAAATAATGCCGCACCGAACAAATCAATGGACGTGAGGCAAAAACAGCGACTTTCTTATCACGGTTCTTCTGTAACCTTAGCTTGTGTGTAGCCGGTTTTTGCCCACGTCATCTCAATCGTTCGATGCCTCTTGGTAAAAAATCACGATGCGAAAATTGATATTCATTGCAATTTTATTTAGTGTCGTATTTTTAGCGACAATCTGGATAACGGGCAGTTTGCTTAGTTCTTCCGTCAATCAACACATTGGAGAACCGCCGCCGGACATCGCCGCTGAAATTGTGCAGTTTTCCAGCTTGTCCGGTGCAACTGTTCACGGTTGGTTTATTCAGGGCAAAGAAAATTCTGGCGCAGTTATTTTAATGCATGGCGTTCGCGCAAACCGCTTGAGTATGTTGGAACGAGCGCGTTTTCTTTCTCGCGCAGGATATTCGGTTTTGTTGTTTGACTTTCAGGCACACGGCGAAAGCAACGGTAAAAACATTACATTCGGCTATCTTGAAAGCAAAGACGCGCAAGCAGCGGTTGGTTTCGTTCATTCGCGCTTGCCGAAAGAAAAAATCGGCGTTATCGGCGTTTCGATGGGCGGCGCAGCCGTTTTGCTTGCGAAGCCGCAACTAGAAATTAACGCCGTTGTGCTTGAAATGGTTTATCCGACAATCGAGCAAGCCGTTTCAAACCGCATCACAACGCGGCTTGGCAGTTGGGCAACAATTCTTACGCCGCTTTTGACGTGGCAGCTTAAACCGAGATTGGGAATTAGTGCCTCAGAAATGCGCCCGATTGATTATGTCGGCACAAATAACCTACCGAAACTTTTCATTGCAGGCGCAAATGACGAACACACGACGCTCAAAGAATCCAACGCGCTTTTTACAGCGACAGGCGAGCCGAAAGAACTTTGGATAGTTCCAAACGCAAAGCACGTTGACTTTTATCCACTTGCAAGAGAAGAATATGAGCAAAGAGTTCTTCTATTCTTTGAAAAGCATTTGCGGAAAGGAAACGCTTTCTAATAAGCGGCGGCATCGAACAAATCAATGGACGTGAGGCGAAACCGCTTGCCTCATAAGAACGTTGACCGTTAAACTTTAGCTTGCGTGTTGCCGGTTTCGCCCACGTCATCTCAAACGTTAGCTTGCTCTTGGTTATCAACGGTATTTGGTTCGCAATGGATAAACTTGACGATTACTCAAAGCGTTTTGCAACAGTTTTATTTCAGGCTTTTCCTGACTGGAAGCAGTTTTCTTCCGTTAAAAAACACAATGCTGCTGACGAACTTGGTTTTCTAGTGGTTGAAGTTCCTGCGCTGACGAAAGGACTAATTTCGGACGAGAAACTTTTGAAGAACGGAAACTTTTTGTGGATTTTTTCCGACGGAGAAATTATAGTCGGTTTCGATTATCATCACGCGCACTTTGACCATTTCGAGTTTCAAACCGAAGCGCAAAACTTTGCCGATGCTGTCGAGTTCATTAAATCTGTCCTTGATGAGAAAGTTTATTTCGTGGCAGTCTTTAACGGAAACTCATTTTGTGGTTCAACGTCTGCTTCGGCAGACGAAAAGCCGGATTTGTCCGGTTGGAATTGGCTTGATAAATCGTGTCAAGATGTTTATGTTCGTTCTTGGCGCGGCACATACAATCGAAAGTATGATGTTGCCGAAGTGCGTGGTGAAAATAAAAACGCAAGCTAACAAATCAATGGACGTGAGGCGAAACAGCTATCTTCATAAAAACGTCCTTTCTTTAACCCGGAGTTGCGTGTATTCGGTTTCGCCCACATCATCTCAATCGTTCGACGGCTTCGCTTGCTGTGAACGACAATCGCTTGCAAAACTGAAATGGGTTTCTTTAACTTTCTCAAACCAAAACGCTCAAATTGCTATGCCAGATTCTTTTGAAGATTTTTACGATGCTCTCGCTCACGGCAGCGACGCTGAAATTGGCTCTTTGATTTATCGCGGTGAACTTCTCACCGATGTCGGGCGAGAGTGTTGCGTGAACGGTGTAAATTTTCATTGTCGCGCCCCGAACGAAGATGGACACTTGCTTGAAAAGTCGCGTCAGTTTTCATCGTCAGGCGAGTTTATATTGCTCATTGTCGTTGCGTCGTGGCAAGATGACGTTGAAGATAATTTTGTTCCTTTAATAGTTACGCCGCAAAACGGGCAAGTCAAAATTGCCGGCATTGTGTTGCCCTTTGACGGCTTGATGACTAAACTCAAAGGCGACGTTTGTTCTCAAATTGGCGAACTGTCGGCGGCTTGGGTTATACGGAAAATAAAGGCGCGTGGAGAATAACGCGCCGTCGAACAAATCAATGGATGTGAGGGCGAAACAGCGACTTTGTTATCGAGGTGTCCGTTAAACTTCGGCGGGCTTGGTGGCGGTTTCGCCCCACGTCATCTCAGCCGTTCGGCACTTTCTGGTTTCATCAATCTTCGTTCTTTGAAATGCAATTTTTTACGGCTCGTTGTAAAATGGTTTTGTTATTCGGAGGAAATTATGTCAGCTACTTTACAACATACTATTCAGGAACAGATTCGCGTTTTGTCCGAAGAGGAGATGCGTCAAGTTTTGAATTTCGTGAATGGCTTGCGGAAAGAAAAGGCGACTTCGCAAGCCAAACCGATTTCCGCGATATTTGAAGATTTGAGCAGCGAGATACCGCTTGACGAATGGCGCGAATTGCCTTCTGACGGAGCGGAAAACCACGACCATTATCTTTACGGCGCACCGAAGAAAACGAAATAACTTTTATGGACGAAGTTTTCGCCGACGCATTTTATTGGATTGCATTGGCAAACCCGGCAGACCAATGGCACGATGCCGTCAAGCAATTCGACAAGGCGAATCCAAATGCGTCATTGGTTACGACGGAAGAAGTTTTAACTGAATTTTTGAATTTTTACGCTGAAGCCGGAATGTATCGTCGAAGAATCGTCGGCGCAATGTGTGAACAGGTTTTGCTTCATCCAAATATCACAGTTGTTTCTGCCGCGCACGAATCTTTTTCGCACGGTTTTGAGTTGTATCGGCAAAGAGAAGACAAAGGTCACAGTTTGACCGACTGTATTTCAATGGTTACTTGTCGGGAGCGCAACATTCAAGAAGTTTTGACGAACGACCATCATTTTGAGCAAGAAGGTTTTACAATTTTATTTTGATAATAACGCCGTGCCGAACAAATTAATGGACGTGAGGGCGAAACAGCGACTTTCTTTTTACGTTGCTTCTTTTATTCTAGCTTGCGATGTAGCCGGTTTCGCCCCACGTCATCTCAATCGTTCGACATCTTTGCTTGATTAAGGCGTAAAGATTTTCGTAAATTTACAAATGATGAAATTACTAACTACGACAATCAGTTTTGTGTTGCTTCTCTCTTTATCTGTTCTTGCTCAAAAGCAGAAAACGGACAGAGAAACCGATGGCTTAAAGGGCTTAATCAAATCTGTTTTTACGGAGAGAGCCGACCTAAAAAAAACTTCCGGCAAGTCAGTCGAATCTAAACGCAAATCCGAAAGTGAATATACTTACGATAAAATTGGCAATCGTTTGACTTGGAAAAGTTACGACTATCTGAGCGGAACTTTATTTGATTCGGTCATTTACAGCCGCATTGACGGACATAAAGTTTCAATTTACAAAGAAATTGAAAATCCAAGCAAAATCACTGCAATGTCTGCGCCGAGCGACAAACCACAGAAACCTTTTGACACTCGATATAACTACAAATTCAAATACAAATATGACAGTGACGGAAATGTATCGGAAGAAGCGTGGATTCAAAGCAATGGCGATTTATGGTTGAGGTATGTCTATAATTTCAAAGGCAATCAGAGGGAAGAACTTGTTTATTCTGCGGACAGTTCTCTCAATCAGAAATACCTTTATACTCTCGATGACAAAGGAAACGAAATTGAGATGCTTGCGTATGACACTGAAACCAATAAACTTGAGGGCAAAGAAACATATAAATATCTAGAATTTGACGCAAAAGGAAACTGGACGAAAAGAATTACGTCTGAAGGAGACGACGAAACCAAGTTTGTCGTAAAACCGCGAGAATTCTTGTATCGGAAACTGACTTATTTTTAAGATGCTCGTCAAAAATAACGGCGCAACCCAACAATTCAATGGATGTGAGGGCGAAACAGCGACTTTCTTGTCAACATTTTTTGGTTACTTTTAACTTGCGTGGCGGCGGTTTCGCCCCACGTCATCTCAATCGTTGGGCGTTTCTTGGTTGTCTAATGCAGTATAATTTTCAAGCAATGATTCCTGAATTTCGCTACCATCCAAATCCTATCGCTACCGGCAACATTCAACCGAGCGAAACGGTTTGTCTGTGTTGCGAACGAAGTCGCGGTTATATTTATACGGCTTCGGTTTATTCCAGAGAAACATTGAACGAAGCGATTTGCCCTTTTTGTATCGCCGACGGTTCTGCCGCAGAAAAGTTCAACGCTATGTTTTCCGATGATTATCCGCTTTACCAAGCTGGCATTTCTGAAGAAATTGTTGCCGAAGTAACTCGCCGAACTCCCGGATATATTTCTTGGCAGCAGGAAGTTTGGTTGACTTGCTGCGAAGATGCTTGTGAGTTTCACGGCGACGCGCCAAAAACAGAGTTGCGTGAACTTGATGGCGAAACTTTAGAGCAATTTTTATCCGAGATTGAATGGTCAGAGTCAGAATGGAAAGATTTTGTTCCGCATTACGAAGCAGGCGGCGATCCAGCCATTTATAAATTTGTGTGTCGGCATTGCAAACGTCATCTTTATGGAATGGACTTTTCATAGCCACGACACGCCCAACAAATCAATGGATGTGAGGGCGAAACAGCGACTTTCTTATCGCGTTGTCCGTTAAACTTAAACGGGCTTGGCAGCGGTTTCGCCCCACGTCATCTCAACCGTTCGGTGCTTCTCGTTGGCAAACGGAAATTAAACGTCGCTTTTGAAAACGAAATGCGCTCCGCGTCAAATCAAACTTGCGCGATGGCTAACGTGGTTTGAAAATAAACTTGAACGCCGCTCAACGTCTGTCTTTGGCTCGACGCTTTTGGTAAAATCAAAACGCGCCGAACAAATCAATGGACGCGAGGCGAAACAGCTTGCCTCATAAGAACGTTGTTCGTTAAACTTTAGCTTGCGTGTTGCCGGTTTCGCCCGCGCCATCTCAATCGTTCGGCACTTTCCTGTTGTTTCGACGGTTGACCTGCTATAAACTGTTTTTGTGAGGTTTGAGTTATGTTAAATACAGTTTGGGCTGTCGTCCACGAAGGCAAAATCGAAACAGTCAACACGGTTGATGCGCCGGAGGGAACGCGAGCTTTGGTGACACTGCTGGTTGAAGACGAAGCCGATTTTTGGCAGGCGGCAAGCTCCGCATCGCTCGACGAGATTTGGGACAATGCGGAGGACGACATTTATGCCGAGTTACTCGAAGTTTGAAGTCGTGCTTGTCCGCTATCCGTTTTCAGATTTGACGAGTTCAAAAGTCAGACCGGCAGTTGTCGTCAACGCGGCGCACCCTTCTCAAGACTTGTTTGTTGTTGCACTAACGAGCAAAACGAGCAATTTGTTGGCGGGTGAGTTCGTTCTGACCGAGTGGAAAGCGTCAGGCTTGAATGTAGAAACGGCGGTTAAGCGAGGCATCTTTACGATAAAAGAAACGCTGGTCAGAAAGCGTGTCGGAAAACTTGAGGACACAGATGCGGAACAACTTGAAAAGTCTTTACGGGCTTGGCTGGATCTGCTGCAAACTAACGGGAAATAATGACGTGCCGAACAAATCAATGGACGTGAGCGCGGGCAGCTTGCGTTGAATGGTTGCTCAAGTTGCGTGGCTGTTGCCGCCACGTCATCTCAATCGTTCAACGCTTCCCGACAAGAAGCTCAACTGCGGCTTGAATGCTTGATGACGGAAACGCTCCGCGATAAATTTAGAGTGGCGTGAAGCTGATGCGCTTTCCCTGCGGAAGAAGACGCGTCGAGCAAATCAATGGACGTGAGTTCGGGGCAGCGGCTTTCATAAAAACGTCGCGTGTTAAACTCAAAGTTGCGTGGTTGCCGCCCCGAACCACGTCATCTCAATCGTTCGGCGCTTCTCGTTGGCAAACGGAAATTAAACGTCGCTTTTGAAAACGAAATGCGCTCCGCGTCAAATCAAACTTGCGCGATGGCTAACGTGGTTTGAAAATAAACTTGAACGCCGCTCAACGTCTGTCTTTGGCTCGACGCTTTTGGTAAAATCAAAACGCGCCGAACAAATCAATGGACGCGAGGCGAAACAGCTTGCCTCATAAGAACGTTGTTCGTTAAACTTTAGCTTGCGTGTTGCCGGTTTCGCCCGCGTCACCTCAATCGTTCGGTCGCCTTTGGTGGCAACACGGAAAACTGTGGCGGAAGCAATTTGCCCTGAAAACTTGCAATAGTTTTCTGCTTCGAGTAACTTTTGAAAACCAAACGTTTTTGTTGGCAACGGATTTCCGCCGGACGGCGCGAATCCGAACAGCGCAAAAGCTCAAGTTGGGCGTGGAGAAACGGCGTTGGGAAAAAGCAGCGGTCAAACGCTTCGCGGAGAAAATAAACGACGGCAACCGAACAAATCAATGGATGTGAGGGCGAAACAGCTTCCCTGTTAAAACTTGCTTTGTTAAACTCGGAGTTGCGCGCAGGCGGTTTTTGCCCACGTCATCTCAATCGTTGGGCTTTTCTTGGTTAATCTATGATTGTCTTACCACCAGAAAAAACAGAAATTATTTCGGCGATTTTATTATCCGTTTGCGTTTTCGCATTTAACCTTTCTGCTAAAGCACAACAAGCAACTTTAGGAAGAGTTACTGGATACGTTTTTGACAGGCAAGATGCTCTTATTCTCGGAGAAGAAGTTATTATTGAAAACGCAAATTTCCGTAAAAGCGTTTTGCCTAACGAAGACGGAAAATATGAGATGCAACTTCCAGCAGGAGTTTATTCTATTACCACAAAGCAAGGCACTTTTTACCCTCTCAAAAGAGCCGTGTTTTCTGTTGAGTCGAATGAAACAGTAACAATTAACATCAGACCAACATATCGGATTCTCGCCATTTTTCTGGAAGTAACGTCGAAAGGAGTTCGAGAACCTGTTGAGTATGCCGCAAAACCAAACTACGAAGAATTTTTGCCGTTCTCTGATTCGCCTCTTAATGTTGTTATTGAGTATCAAAAGGGGAAGCGCAAAGGCTTGGAAACAGAATACCGAAATGTTAAATTTAGCCATAACAAGCAAACCATTTATGCCGATGTTTTGCGTTTGAACAAAAAGAACTTGAGTGTGGAAGCAGAAGACAACGTAATAGTTGACGAAAACGGGCAAAGGCAATCGAAGCAAAAGGCAAACTTAAAGATTGTAGAAGTTGGGGCAAAATAATAACGACAAGTCCAACAAATCAATGGACGTGAGGGCGAAACAGCGACTTTCTTATTACGTTATCCGTTAAACTTTGGCGGTCTTGGTGGCGGTTTCGCTCCATGTCATCTCAATCGTTAGATTTACTTTTAACAGTGCGTAATTTTGAGAAGTGAAAACCGATAATCATAACTTTAGCTTAACTCGAAGCGTAAGTTTATTTAACAACTTCTGCGCTCGGAGGTAAATATGTTCTGTCCTAATTGCGGAAGCAAAAATTCTACGCAACAAAAGTTTTGTCGTTCTTGCGGCTTGAGTCTGGAGAAAACCGCGCAGTCGCTTGTCGAACAGATTCCGGCAAAGATTGACCAAAGCCTTGAGAGGCGAAAAGAGAAACTCGAACGCTTTGGCTTTATTGCTTTGATTGGTGTCGGAGTTGTCGGTGTAGGAGCTATGTCTTATATGATAATTTCCGATATGATGCTGGTGCAAGGTAAAATCCTTGGCGGACTCGCACTTTTAACAATTATCATTTGCGGACTTTCAGCAGCATTCTTTTTCAATTATGCCAACTTTCTGAAAAAGACGGCTGTCAAGAATCGGTTACAGCCGCCGGAAGAGATGCCGGAATTTGAAACGCCCGCAAAACTTCTCGACGACTCGTATCTTGAACCGATACCGAGTGTAACAGAACGAACCACAGAGTTGTTGTATGTAGAGGAAAAAAAAGATAATAATGCGACTTGAATGGCGGGAGTAAATCTAACAAATCAATGGACGTGAGGGCGAAACAGCGACTTTCTTATCAACGGTTTTTGGTTTCCCTGACGTTGCGCGGTGGCGGTTTCGCCCCGCGTCATCTCAATCGTTCGACATCCTCCTGTTAATTCCGACGCAACCGATAACAAATAGGAAAACGTCTTTGTCATAATTAACAGGCTTACAGATTCAGCAGAAATAAATTTAACGGCACTCTTAAATTCATCGCGGCTGAATCTAACGGCAATATCTTCGTCATCGTGAAACCGCGAACGGCTTACAGCCTGCGGTTGAAAAGAATGATTGATGCTTACGCCGCAATTATCAGGATTAAAAGAGACGCTCGGTTCTAAGTCCGCGAATTGATAGCTTCGCCCGGCGTTGTTAATTGCCGCTTTAATAGGTTTTCCGGCGAAATTGTCAATCGTTTCGCGCAAATCGTCGAAATCCATTTTTTGTTGTATTTGTGTGTGCATAAAACTTCTTTGTTGATAACGCAATGTCGAACCAATCAATAGACGTGAGGCAAAAACAGCGACGTTAAATGGTTTGCCATCGTTTAAGTGTTTTTGCCCACGTCATCTCAACCGTTCGGCGTTTCGTGGTTGTCCTGAAACGAGCAAATAATTGAGGGGTCGCGGAGTTTTTCATAGCCCGCAAACCGCCTCTTTGATTTTCCAAG